>JBBDQN010000040.1:0-99216 GCA_040905905.1 Acidimicrobiia bacterium | reverse complement strand
AGGGTGTCGACGTCGAGGTCGTTGGAGGGCTCGTCCAACAAGACCAGGTTTCCGCCGGTGCGCAACATCATGGCGAGATGGACCCGGTTCCGTTCCCCGCCCGAGAGGGTGCCGACCTTCTTCTGTTGATCGGAGCCTTTGAAGTTCAGTGAGGCGACATAGGCCCGGGAGTTCATCTCCCTCGTGCCGATCTTGAGAAGCTCCGCCCCACCCGATATCTCTTGGTAAATGGTGTTGGTCGGGTTGAGAGCGTCGCGGGTCTGGTCGACATAGGCCAGCTCGACGGAGGGGCCGATGTCGATCGTGCCCGAGTCGGGTGTCTCGGCGCCGGTGATCATCCGAAACAGGGTGGTTTTGCCGGCACCGTTGGCCCCGATGACTCCGACGATCCCAGCTGGAGGAAGGTTGAAGTTCAAGTCCTCGATGAGGAGCCGGTCGCCGTAACCTTTGCGGACGTCGATCGCCTCGATGACCTTGTCGCCGAGACGGCGGGTGAAGGGAATCTCGATCTCGAGCCGGCTCGCTCGCTTGTCCACCGCCTGGGCGTCGGCCACGAGCTCCTCATACCGGGTAAGGCGGGCCTGGCCTTTTGCCTGCCGGGCCCTGGGCGACATCCGAACCCACTCCAGCTCCCGGCCAAGCGTCCGCTGGCGCGCCGATTCCTCTCGCTCTTCCTGTGCCAGCCGGGCCCGCTTCTGCTCAAGCCAGCTCGAGTAGTTGCCTTCGAACGGAAGACCTCGCCCCTGGTCGAGTTCGAGAATCCAGCCAGCAACATTGTCGAGGAAGTAGCGATCGTGAGTGATGGCGATGACGCTTCCCGGATAGTCGGCCAGGAAACGCTCGAGCCACGCCACCGATTCGGCGTCGAGATGGTTGGTGGGCTCGTCCAACAACAAGAGGTCCGGATGAGAGAGGAGCAGCCGGCACAACGCCACCCGCCTGCGTTCGCCTCCGGAGAGAATGGTGACCGGACTCTCGGCATCGGGGACCCGGAGGGCGTCCATTGCAATCTCGACTTGGCGGTCGAGATCCCACGCACCGGCCGCCTCGATCCGTTTCTCCAGTACCTCCTGGCGAGCCCCCAGCTTCTCGTAGTCGGCATCGGGGTCGGCCCAACCATCCATCACCATCTGGTACTCATCAAGCAACGACTTGGTGGCGGCGACGCCGTCCATCACATTGTCGAGGACATCCTTGTGTTCGTCCAGGCGAGGCTCCTGGTCGAGCAGCCCCACGGTGTAGCCCTCCATGAGCTGCGCCTCACCCGTGTAACCGTCGTCAAGGCCCGCCATGATCCGGAGCAGGGATGATTTGCCGGCACCGTTGGGCCCGATGACTCCGATCTTGGCTCCATAGAAGAAGCCGAGGGTTATGTCTTTCAGGACATCGCGATCCGGCGGGTAGTGCCGAGTGACGCGGCGCATGGAATAGATGAATTCGGGCACGGGGCTCCGGCAGGGTAGCCCACAGGGACCACCAGGAAAGATCGTTCTCAAATCGGCAGAGGACGCCTAATATCGCGATTGCATCGAGGCGGGAGGGAGGCGGAAAGGGTCTGGACCGTGGACGCCGAACTCGTCGGCACGATCAAGATGGCCGGAGAAGGAGAGCCCGGAGTCCGGGTGGAGGTTCACCTGGACCAGGAGGAGTTGCTCCTTGTCTCCCCCAACGGAACCCTGGGCCAATGGCCACTCAGTCAGATCGGGGTGAGCGCGCGGGTGGACGGTTTCCACCTTCGCATCGAGGGAGAAGAACTAGTCCTGTCGACGAGTGACGATGCCCGATTTGCGATGGCGCTGGGTATCCGCTCCACCTCGTCGCCCCGTCTGATCCGGCAACTGGCCGCTGCAAACGACATAGGCCCCGACGGTGGGGTCATCGCTCTCGACTTCATGCCTGAGGTCGCGGTCGAACCCCAACCCGTCGAAATGCCCCGCGACTCCTCGCCGGTGGCAATGGGCATCATCGCCGCCGGTGCCCTGGTCTTGATCGGTGCGGTCTTTGCTGTCGCCAGTGGGTCGACGATGGAATTGTTTGGTTGGGTGCCGATGTGGCCCTGGTCGGTGGCCGCGGCGTTGGGTTTGGCGACTGGCGGGTTTGCGATGCTCGCCGAATACCGGGGCGCCCGGGCCCTGGTCACAACGGGCACCGCGATCGGAATGGTTGCCTTGATCGGGTCTTTGATCAGTTCGGGATTGACCGGTTTCTCCTGGATATCGGATGGTGTTCTGTTGGCCGGAGTAGGCACCGTGCTTGCTGCATTGCTGCTTAGCGTCGACCGGCTCAATCGAACCAGCTGAGGTTCTCTCCACCCAACGGCCGGGCGCCCGGGTTCGGTTGTTAACCTTCCCTGGTCGGCAAGCGGCATCCACGGGTGCCGCTTTTGTCGGACCCCCCGACCAGAAGACTATTGCAAGGAGTGACACCTCGATGAGCACCGTTTTGGCCGCGGAGGGCGGCTACCAGGACTTCACGCTCGGCTCGACCGAATGGACCTGGCTGATCGTGTCCGCTGCAACGGCCGTCATCGCCCTTGCGGTCGGTTTCCTCTTGGCGCGGAATGTGATCAAGGCCGACCAGGGCACCCCCAAGATGAGAGAGATCGCCGCGGCCATCCAGGAGGGTGCCATGGCGTACCTTCGGCGGCAATTTCGCACCATCCTCGTCATCCTGATCCCGTTGGTAGTCGTGGTGTTTCTCACCTCCACCGAGGTCACCAGGCCCGATGGCACGGTTGCGCTCTCGCTCTTTCAGTCCGGTCTTTCCAGGACGGGCGCCTTTCTCGCCGGGTGCTTTCTCTCTGGTCTGACGGGATTCATCGGCATGAGCCTGGCTGTGAGGGGCAACGTCCGCACCGCTGCCGCGGCGCGTTCGGGATCACTACCTGCCGCGCTCAAGGTGGCGTTCAGGACAGGTGGGGTTGCCGGGATGTTCACAGTCGGTCTTGGTCTGCTCGGCGCCACCCTGATCATCATGCTCTTTCAGAACACCTCCTCGGCGATCCTGGTCGGGTTTGGCTTCGGTGGATCATTGCTCGCGCTTTTCCTGCGGGTTGGTGGAGGCATCTTCACCAAAGCTGCCGACGTGGGGGCCGACCTGGTCGGCAAGGTTGAACAAGGTATCCCCGAGGACGATCCTCGCAACCCGGCCACGATTGCCGACAACGTCGGTGACAACGTCGGTGACTGTGCCGGCATGGCGTCGGACCTCTTCGAAAGTTATGAGGTCACCCTGGTCGCATCGATCATCCTGGGAGTCGCCGCTTTTGCATCCATCGGGGCCAACCCCGTCCTTGGTCTGATCTTTCCGGTCATCGCCAGGGCGATCGGGGTCCTCGCGTCGATTGCCGGCGTGTTCATGGTCCGGGCCACCCCCAAGGACCGGTCGGCTCTGGCTCCCATCAACCGCGGCTTCCTGACCGCCGGCATCCTGACGGTCATCGGGACGTTCCTCGTCGCCATGTTCTACGTCGGCAACGACCACGGCAACGAAGGATGGAAGGTCTTTGCGGCGGTTGTGGTGGGTCTCATCCTGGCGCAACTGGTATCCCGCTTGACCGAATACTTCACCTCGACCGAGTCGAAACCCGTCCAGGAGATTGCTGCCAGCACCCGGACGGGTCCCGCCACGACGGTGCTCTCCGGCGTCTCGGCCGGGCTCGAGTCCTCTGTGTGGGCGATCGTCGCGATCGCGGGTGCCATCGGAGTCGCGGTGTTGCTGGGTGGAGGCAATCTTCAGTTCTCCCTCTACCTCGTGGCCTTGTGCGGCATGGGCATGCTTGCCACAACCGGCGTCGTGGTATCTGAGGACACATTCGGCCCGGTGGCCGACAACGCCGCCGGCATCGCCGAGATGTCAGGCGAGTTCGACGATGAAGCCCAAAAGGTAATGGTGAGCCTCGACGCAGTCGGCAACACCACCAAAGCTGTTACCAAGGGATTCGCCATCGGATCGGCCGTGATCGCCGCGGTCGCTCTGTTTGCGTCGTTCATCGAGACAATCGCCAGCGAACTCGGACTCGAACTCACCGGCTCGGAGCTATTCACCGACCCGGCCACTTCGATCAACGTAGCTAATCCGACGACCTTCATCGGGATGCTGATTGGGGGCTCGGTGGCATTTATGTTCTCCGCCCTTGCGATCAGAGCGGTGGGGAAGACCGCAGGGGTGGTGGTGGAGGAAGTCCGCCGCCAGTTCGCCGACGGCAAGATCATGCGAGGGGAAAAGCGCCCCGACTATGGCCCGGTCATCGACATCTGCACTGCTGCGTCGTTACGGGAATTGACCACTCCGGCCCTGTTGGCAGTTCTCACCCCGGTGATCGTCGGGTTCGGTCTCGGGTACCTGGCTCTTGGCGGGTTCCTCGCTGCCGTGATTCTCACCGGTCAGTTGATGGCCAACTTCCTCTCCAACTCCGGTGGTGCCTGGGACAACGCTAAGAAGTACATCGAGGAGGGCCACTACGGTGGCAAGGGTTCGGATGCCCACAAGGCGGCCGTCATAGGCGACACTGTTGGAGATCCGTTCAAGGACACCGCCGGGCCTGCGCTGAACCCGCTCATCAAAGTCATGAACCTGGTCTCGCTGCTGGCGTTGCCGGCGGTGATCGGTTTGCGCAACAACACCGGGGTACGACTCACGGTGGCCCTGGTTGCCCTGCTGATCCTCGGGGGCGCCATCCTGTATGCCAAGCGGGGCACCAGCATCAAGGCGACCACCGAACCGGCCAGCTCCCAGGCGGCCTGAGTCCAAATGACCATCAAGGTCCATGCCGAGGTACTGATTCCGGGCAAGGGCGATCCGATCGAGGACGGCGTCGTGGTTTTCGACGGTGGAGTGATCACCTATGCCGGCCCGAGCCGCTCGGCCCCTTCCGTGGCCGACGTTGTCACCGAAGAAGCACAGGTGGTGATGCCCGGTCTCTGGGACTGTCACGCCCATCTCTTTGGTTCTCCGGCCTGGAATATAGAAACCGCGGCTTGGCTCGCTCCTGCCACCGCCGGAGCCAGGGCCACTGCCGACCTCCGCCGCTACCTCGACGGGGGAGTGACGTCGGTACGCGAGGTGGGGGGATATGGGGTCGAATTGGCGGCCGTAGTCGCCGAAGGGAGCGTGGCCGGCCCGTCGATCTACGGCGCCGGAGAGGTACTTTCCACCACCGGTGGCCATGGCGACATCCATTCGATTCCCCTCGACATCTATGAAGGCGTCAACGCCCGGGGACGGATTGTCGGGCGTCTGGCCGACGGGCCGGCCGAGTGTGTCAGAGCGGTTCGGGAACAGCTTCGACGTAATGCCCGGGTCATCAAGGTCTGTGCTTCGGGTGGGGTGATGTCGGAGGTTGACCACCCGATCCATCAGCAATTCTCCGACGAGGAGCTAAAGGCGATCGTCGAGGAGGCCGCTCGGGCCGACCGGGTGGTGGCAGCTCATTGTCACGGCAAACCAGGGATCATGGCCGCCTTGAAAGCCGGGGTTCGCACCATCGAGCACGGAAGTTATCTCGACGAGGAGGCCGCCGATTTGATGAAGACCTCCAAAGCCATCCTGGTGTCCACCAGGTTCATCGTGGAGGAACTGCTCGGGTTAGAAGCCCAGGTCCCGGCCTATGCGTTCCGAAAGATCGTTGCCCTGGCCGACACTCACGCCCAGTCGATGAAGATCGCGGCAGCGGCCGGTGTGACGATGGCGATGGGTACGGACATCTTTGCCAGCGGTCATCGCTACGGCCAGGCCTCGCGGGAGATCCGCCACCTTGTAGATGCCGGTTTGAACTCGCTCGAGGCAATCGAAGCCGCCACCGCTACCGGACCCTTTACCCTTGGCCCCCAGGGCCCTCAATCGGGCCGGCTTGCTGAGGGTTACGACGCCGACGTGATCGCCTTCGACACCAATCCTCTTGACGACATCGGAGTGTGGGGAATACCCGAACGGGTGACCCATGTCTGGAAGGCCGGCAGAAGGGTCAAGTAGGAGTTGAGCCGACCACGGTCCCAGAACACGTTCCCAGGATGCCGCTACTCATCACAACCGAATCCCCGTCGATGAGGTAGTCGCCCGTGCGCCCGTTTTCGGTGATCTCGAGTAGACACCCGAGGCTGTCGGGGGTAGGCCCGGAGATCGTGCCAGACGCAAACAGATCACCGGCCCTGATGGACGCACCGTTGCTGGTGGCGTGGGCCAACTGCTGGCTCATGCTCCAGTACAGGTGACGGGTGTTGGAACCGCTTACCGCGGTCCCATTGATGGTTACTTCCAGGTCTATGTCGATTCCCTTTCCAGCCGGTAGCAGATATGGCAGCGGCGTTGGCTCTTGGACCGGTGGGTCGATCCTGACCGTTTCCAGCGACGTCAGTGGCACGACCCAGGGCGAGATTGTGGTGGCGAAGGACTTGCCCAGGAAGGGTCCCAACGGCTGATACTCCCATGCCTGAATGTCTCGGGCAGACCAGTCGTTGATCAATACGAGGCCAAAGATGTAATCCTCAGCTTCCTCCACGTGAATAGGCGTGCCGAGCGGGGGACCGTCGCCAGTCACGAAGCCCACCTCGAGTTCAAAGTCGAGTTTGCGGGATGGGCCGAAGTCGCCTGGACCTCTCTGGCCGGACGGCCGCTGGATCGGCGTGCCATCGACCACGATCGTGCTCGCCCGGCCATGATAAGCAATCGGCAGATGCCGCCAGTTGGGGGTCAACGGGTCGGTACCGGCACGCAACAACTTGCCCACATTGGTGGCGTGATGAACCGAGGAGTAGAAGTCGACGTAATCACCTACCGGAAACGGCACGTGCATCGTTGCGCGAGCCACCGGCGTCACCAGGCCGGGGTCGGGGCCACCTTCCACCATCGTCCGGATCGTGGCTCTGACCTGCTGCCAAACGTCCGTCCCGGACGCCAGGAGCAGGGAGAGATCTCCCTCTTCGAAGAGGTCAGGGCGGACCGCGGTCACCTCGATGACGTCCTCACCCAGACGGACTCCGACCTGGGGCGGGCCATTCTCGACCGAGTAGACACCGTAGGCCAGGTTGTCGATTCCGAAGCCTGTCACGGACGCACTTCATAGAACGCCGAGAACGGGTTATCAATCTCCAGCCGCTGGAAGTGGGTAAACCCTGCCCGTCGACATAGTTCTTCGGCCCGCACCGGACCCCAGGCGGCGCCAAGTCCAGGACCGTTGCCGACCAGGCTCTGCGGCAGGCAATAGAGAACGCTGATCCCGTAGAGCAAGGTCCCCCATGGGTTGACGTTGTCGGCGATGGTGGGACCAGCGTTCGGTTCCATCATGAAGTACGTCCCGCCGGGATTGAGAGCCTCTCTGATGCGGACCAGAACCGCAAAGGGGTCAGGCAAGTCGTGGATTACATCAAAGGTGGTGATGAGGTCGAAGCCGTGGGGAATGTCTTCACCCGTCACTACCTCGAAACTGACGTTGCTGAGTTCGCTCGCTGCGGTCTCGCGGCGCGCTCGATCGATCGCCCTGGGATCGATGTCGTAACCCACAACTGTGCAAGCCGGGTAGGCGCGAGCCATGCTCAAGGCGGCGGTGCCCGAACCGCACCCGATGTCTGCCACCCGGATCCCATGCTCGAGACGGGACACCAACTCGGGCAACATAGGCAGCCAACGGCGGGTGAGGAGGATCCGCAAAGCCGGAGAGTTGGACCGGTCGATCCCCACCACGACCCGGTCGTCGAACGAATTGAGGGGGAGGCCACCTCCGGAAACGGCGGCGGCCGCCAGTGTGTCGATGGACCCCATGACCGCCGGGAGCAGATCGAGCCAGCCTGCCATCAGATAGGGACTGGTCGCATCGGAGAGACAGGCTGCCGTCTCAGGTGGAAGCCTGAATCTCCCTGTCTCCGGATCGTGTTCAACGACCCCAGCGGAGGCGAGGGCCGACAGGATCTCCTCGACGTAGCGGGCATCGAATCGGTCTTCGGCGATCCTGGCAGGTGTAATCCACCCGGCTTCGGCAAGCGCTGAGAGCAGGCCGGCGCGATCGGCTACGGCCAGAACCCCCACCGTGGCGGCTCCGGCAGCCAGGTCGGTGAAATGTTCGATGAACTTCCAAACCTTGTCCCGATCCAGACCGCTCACGCGGTTCATCGTACAAGCGGCGGTTATCGTCGCCGCGGTGACTGGAGTAACGGTGGACACTGCCGGGCTGGAGGCGATCAAGGTCGAGCGAATCGGCGAGGTTCTCCGCCTGACGATCGCACACCCTTCCAGTGCCCTCAACGCCGTGGACGATCTCCTACATCACGAGCTGACAACCGTCTTCGGACTCCTGCGGCGCGAACAGGCTGCCCGCGCCGTGATCCTGACCGGGACGGGCAAGGCTTTCTCGGCCGGGGGAGACTTTGGATGGTTTCCGTCGCTTCAGAAAGTCGAGCGTCTCCACAGCCTGCGTCGAGATGCCAAGCAGCTCATCTGGGACCTGGTCGATATCGAGATTCCACTAGTTGCGGCTCTCAACGGGCCGGCCGTAGGTCTGGGTGCTTCGATTGCGTTGTTGTGTGATGTGATTGTCGCTGCCGACACTGCCACCATCTCCGACCCCCACGTTCGGGTCGGCATCGTTGCCGGCGATGGTGGGACCGCTATCTGGCCATTGCTGATCGGGCCCGCCCGGGCCAAGGAGTACCTCCTCACGGGCGATCCCCTGACGGCTCGGGAGGCAGAACGGATTGGCCTGATCAACAGGGTGGTTTCCGTAGCCGATCTTTCCAAGACCGCCCTTGAAATAGCCGCCCGGTTGGCGGCTCTTCCCCCCCTGGCGGTTCAGTACACCAAAGCCGCCGTCAACAAACTGATCAAAGACGCTCTCAACACGTCGTTCGATTTCGCCGCCGGACACGAGCTGGTCACCTTTCTGTCCGATGACCATCGCGAGGCCCTGGCGGCGATGGCAGAGAAGCGACCTCCCCGTTTCCAGGGGCGTTAAGCGCCGCCCTTAAACTCCCGGCCCGGTGGTCCGCCAATCCCTGTTCACGCGCTGGTTCGCGATCGTGTTCGCAGCGGCATTGGCCACCGAACTCAGCAACAGCCTGTTGGTGCACTTCCCCGGTTTTCTCCTCGATCTCGGAGCAGACGAGGCCCGGATCGGGATCATCGTCGCCCTGGCAGGGGTCGCCTCGATCGGAGCCCGACCCTGGATGGGAAGGGTCATGGACCGCCGCAGTCGCAGGCTCATCATCCGCTGGGGGACGCTGCTCACCGCAACCGGGACCTTCGCCTACGCCTTTGTCGACGAGATCGGGGCGCTGGTCATTGTTGCCCGATTAGTGCAGGGCCTGGGACAGGCGATGACCGCGACCGCTTTCTGGACGTACATCTCCGATCGATTCCCAACCGAGAAACGCACCCAGGGCATTGCGTTGTTCGGAATCTCGGGACTGCTGCCGCTGGCGGTGGGTCCCGGTCTGGGCGACCTTCTGCTGGGCGCGGCTGGCTATCGCGGGTTGTTCTTCATTGCCAGTGGCCTTGCCTTGTTGGCGCTTTTGCTCACCTTGTTCCTGGAACGAACTGGAGTCCATAGCGGTGCCACCGCCACCGGGTTTTGGGCCCTCCTGCGGTCGGGTCACATGACGCCGATCTGGTTGGGGACGTTTGCGTTGTCGCTTGGTTTCACCGCTGCATTCGTCTTCGTCAAGACCTATGTCACCACCTCGGGGCTAGGCTCGGTGGGCCCTTTTTTCCTGGCCTATGGGAGCACCGCCATCCTCTGGCGACTCGTTTTCTCGTGGGTGCCCGACAGGGTCGGGCCCGCCCGCATGATCACTCCCGCTCTCCTGCTCTACGCGTTGGGCATGACCATCCTCGGGGTGGGGGGCTCGCAAACGATCCTGGCTCTGGCCGGACTTGTCACCGGGCTCGGGCATGGCATCGGCTATCCGGTGATGCTGACGCTTTCGACGATCCGCACCAACCGGGTCGACCGGGGGGCGGCCACTGCCATCTTCACCGCAATCTTCGACCTGGGGTTGATCGGGATGGCACCCGTTCTTGGGTTGACGATCTCCTGGTTCGGCTATAGAGCGATGTTCTGGAGCACGGCGGTGACGATCGTGATCGGGCTGGCGATGGTGAGGGAACTCGACCTCAAAGCCGGATCAAGGATCTCCCCAAAGCTGAGCTAGAGAACAGCGAGCAGAAGAGTTCGGGGGCGAGCTCGAACCCGTCAACCACATGTTCGTAGTAGGTGAGACGTCCATCTCTGATCCATCCGGCAACTTCGGTCATCGCGTCCCGAAACCCGCTCAGGAAGTCCCAAACCACAAATCCCTCCAGGCGCAAGCGCCGCTCCACGACTTCGCGCAGGTGACGCGCCCCCCGCGGCTCCTCCCGGTTGTACTCGGAGACCTGGCCCGCCACGGCGATACGGCCACCCTGCTTCATCGAGAGAAGGGCGGCGTCCAATACCTCTCCGCCGACATTGTCGAAATAGACGTCGATCCCGTCGAGACAGGCATCGGCTACGGCACCCGCGAGGTTCTCGTGAGCGTGGCGATCGAGGCATATGTCGAAGCCGAGTTGTTCGACCACGTATTGACAGCGCACCGGCCCACCGGCAATCCCGACGACTCGGCAGCCCATGATGCGAGCGATCTGTCCGGCGGTGGCCCCGACCGTGCCCGCCGCCGACGACACCAGGACGGTCTCTGAGGGTTGGAGAATCGCCACATCGCGGAGTCCGAAGTAGGCGGTGAGACCGGATACGCCCAACACGCCAATCGCGGCTGACTCGCTGATCGGTGGAGAAAACACAGCCGGATCCATTCGCATGACCCCGCGGCCAGTGGAGACGTAGTGTCGGCGCCAGCCGTTGGCGGAGCTGACCAGATCACCGGCCTGAAATCGATCGTTGAGCGAAGCCAACACCTCCCCGACGGCGAAGCCGTCGATTACCTCGCCCGGCTCGGCCCGCTGGGCGTAGCTGTCACGGGAAAGACGATCCCTTACCCCGGCGTCCACCGAGATGAAGCGGTTCGCAACAACGATCTCACCCTCGGATATATCAGGCAGGTCCACGACTTCGACTTCGAAATCGGTCGGCTGCGGAATTCCGACCGGGATCCGGCTGAGAGTCCAGTGTTCAGTAGTTATCGGCATGTGGCGGGGAAGGTAACCGGTGCGGAGTACCTTTGGTCGCCATGCCCGAGTTACCCGACATCGTGGTTTACCTGGAAGCCCTGGCCGCCAGGGTGCAGGGAGAGATCCTCCGCAAGATTCGCGTCGCCTCTCCTGCTGTGTTGCGCACCTATGACCCTCCCTATCAATCGCTAGAGGGAAAACCCGTGGTCGGGCTGGAGCGCTTGGGGAAGCGGCTGGTATTCGAGTTTCCCGAGGCTCGGTTCATGGTGATTCATCTGATGATCGCCGGGAGGCTGCAATGGATGAAGACGGGGACGAAGGTGCCCAAGAAGGTGGGTCTGGCTGGCTTTGACTTTGACGGCGGAACGCTCCTCTTGACAGAACAAGGGACCAAGAAGCGGGCGGGAATGTGGGTGTTGTCCGGACGCGAGGCTCTGTCGGCGGAGAACCGGGGTGGGATTGAGCCATTGACTGCTTCGGTTCCGGAATTTGCGGAAGCACTGACGAAGGAGAATCGCACATTGAAGAGGGCGCTCACCGACCCCACGATCTTCTCAGGGATCGGCAACTCCTATTCGGACGAGATCTTGTGGGCTGCCCGTTTGTCACCGGTAGCCCGCACCCGCCAGCTTGATGAAGCGGAAATCGAGCGGCTCCAGCAAGCGACAGTCGCCCAGCTCGAACACTGGACCGACCTCCTGCGGAAGGTGGTGGGGGAGGAGTGGCCGGTAAAGGTGACGGCGTTTCGGCCCGAGATGGCAGTCCATGGAAAATACGGCGAACCGTGTCCGCGGTGCGGATCACCGGTGCAGCGGATTGTCTACGCCTCCAACGAGACCAACTACTGCCCGACCTGTCAGACCGGTGGCAAGGTCCTGGCCGACCGGGCTCTGTCGAGATTGTTGGGACAAGATTGGCCCCGGACTCTTGAGGAGCTTGAGGAGATGCGCCGCCGCGTCTAGATCAGGAACAAGACCGTGATCGTCCACATCCCGGCAATCCAAAGGCCTGCGATCAACTCGATCACGATCGAGAGCCCGGCGGCTCGCAGCGCTTTGATCGTGCTTGGCCATGCCTGTTCGTTTGAGTCGAGTCGCAAACGTTCGGACAAGTAGACCCCTAATACAAACCCGATGACGAATCCGATCACCGGGATCACAAAGAACCCGACCAGGGAGAACAACGCCCCCACCAACATGGAACGGGTGGGGATACCGGCCTCTTTCAGACGTTTGCCGGGAATCAGATACTTAGCTACCTGACCGGCGATGGCCAGAAGGGTGGCGAGGGCAAGGATGAACCAGCTCAAGAAGGACTGCTCAAAGAAGGCCCAGACCCCGACTGCTGCCCAGATCAGGATGAGACCCGGAATGGCGGCGACGACGATCCCGACCAGCCCGGCCGCGATTGCCAATCCGACCAGGATCAGGCCGACGGTGTCCATGTTTTTATCCTGGCAGGCATCGCATCGTCTCCCTTGACATCGAACAGGCGTTCGATACTATGTTCGCCCGAGCGAGTGGAGTCAGCATGGGGCCCCAGGGGGCTGTGCATCAGCCGAACAGGACGGAGCCGGTATTGCCGGCTCTGTCACCTGGGCAGGTGGTGGGATTGGAGGGGCCAACCGGGCTGGGTCTGACCCGGCTCGGTTTGTCCCTTCTCGCTGTCCCTTCTCGAGTGGGCATGGTGGTGGTTCTCGACGCCAGGGGATGGTTGTCGCCGATATCGGCCTGGGAAGTGGGTGTGATACCCGATCGTCTGGTGCTGATCCGTTGTGACGACCGGAGGTTGTGGCCCCAGGTAGCGGCAGCGGTGTTGGAAGGGGTGGCTGCCGTTTACGCCGAAGTTCCCGTCGGGGTGGGTGAACAACAGTTGCGACGTCTGGCTGCCCTCAATCGGGCCCGCCGGGCTGCCCTGATGTTGCGGCCATTACGAGGTGACCTGCCTGCCGGTCTGGCCCATCTGCGTATCAGGGGCACCGGGGTGGCATGGGAGGGAGTTGATCGTGGACACGGGCGACTCACCCGGCGTCGGGTTTCCCTCATGATCTCGGGAAAGTCCCTCCCGCTCCGAGAAATAGAGATCGAAGACCTGGACACTCACGTCTCACGTCTCACGCCTCACGTCTCACGCCTCGCCTGATGCGGACCCTTTGTGTCTGGTACCCCGACTGGCCCTTGCAGGTCCTCGAGGTCGAATTGGATCGGCCCTGTCTGGTGGTGGAGCCACGATCGGATCGATCAAGGGGGAGTGAAACTCAGGTGGTGCGGGCAGCCGATCTTTCCGCCCAGGAGGCGGGAATCCACCTCGGGATGGGACGCCGTGAAGCCGAGGCACTTTGCCCCACCGCCCGAGTTTTTCAACGTGACCTCGGAGCCGAGTCACGCCGGTTCGAGTTGGTGATCGAGGCACTGGAGAATCTGATTCCTCATGTTGAGGTCGTCGAACCAGGTCTGGCCTTCCTCCCGGTACAAGGAGCGTTGCGTTATCACGGTGGGGAAGAGGATCTGGTGAAAAAGGTCGCCAAGGAGTTGGCCAACCTGGCCCCCGGCGCCAGGGTCGGTCTGGCCGACGGCCCTTTTGCGGCTCGTTGGGCGGCCATCAACGCCGTTGAAGAGCCCGGGATCGTCGTTGACACCGCCCGGTTCCTGGCCAACCTCGATGTAGGGGTCCTCGAGCGCCAGGAGCTCATCGATACTTTTCGCTGGTTGGGAGTCACCACCCTTGGTTCCCTGGCCGGATTGCCCCGCGAGGCGATCGCCTCCCGTTTTGGGGCAGAGGGTTTGACGGCTCATCGGTTGGCTAGTGGTGAAGACCGTCCTCCCCACCCACGACCCATCTCAGCCCATCTGGCCGTCGAAGCTCATTACGACGACCCCCTCGAGACCCTGGATCAGGTGGCTTTTGCCGCCCGGGCCCTATCGACCCGTTTGATGAACGGTCTGCGGCGGGAAGGGATCGCCCCCCACCGGGTCGAGGTGGAGGCCGAAGCTGCTGATAACACCGTCCGCAACCGGGTGTGGCGGTCATCCGACCCTTTTTTGGAGTCGAGCTTGAACGAGCGGGTGTGGTGGCAACTCCGGGTCTGGGTGGAACAAGGGGGAGTGGGTGGTGGTCTGGTCCGGCTCCGGCTCGACCCTGCCGATCTTTCCGGAGACGGACGTCAATTGGCCTTGCTCGAGGCCGTGGGAGGGACCTGGGAGGGATACGACCCGGCCCGTCCCGAAGCGGAGCGGGCCCTCGCCCGGGCCCAGGCAATATTGGGACCCGATGCAGTCTTACAAGCAGCCCGCCAGGGAGGGCGTCTTCCCGGTGAACAGGTGCTTTGGCGACGCTGGGGGGAAGAGTCTGGCATCCCTGAGCGTGACCCGGCTAGCCCCTGGCCAGGAAACACCCCGGGTCCCACCCCGGCCCTGGTTCCTCCCGAGTCCAATCGTCTTGAAGTGGAATGGGATGCCGGCATGCCCACCCGGATTCGATTGGGGAGCCGTTGGGAACCGGTGCTCAACTGGTCGGGTCCCTGGAGATTGAGCGGGCGCTGGTGGAAAGGTGAGGAGGCGGCTGACCGGTATCAACTGGTCACATCGGCGGGGGCGTTCCTGGTGGTTGTACGCGCGACCAGGGCATACCTGATCGGGATCTACGACTAAGAGGTGACTACTCGGATTCGGGCGGTTCGACAGCCTGTTTGGTCGTCCGGACGATGGCTGCACCTACGGCCAGCAACCCGGCACCGAGCAAGGCTGCTTCACCGGCTTCGATGCCCGTCAAGGGCAGCTGACCACTGGCTACCTGGATTTGGCCACCGGACACCTGCGGGGCTCCAGAGGACACCTGAGGGGCTCCGGGCTGGCTGACAACGACCCCGCCGACTTCAGTGGTGTCGTCATCGTCGCCGGTGTTGGGACCACCGGCCGGTGGGGTGGTCTCTTCCGCCGTTGTAGAGGTAGTCCCTTCAGCCGTGGTGGGGGAAACCTCGACCTCTTCGTCGTCCACCACGGGGCTTGTCGCCGCAGCAAAGTTAGAGGACATGGTCAGGGTTCGAACGGCGGGGGCGGCCCAAACCACTCCTGCTCCCAAAAGGGTTCCGCGACGCAAAGCGTCGCGCCTCGTCAGGTTGGTGCCCATATCTCCCGCCATCACAAAAAGCATACCAAGAATCTGGATGACGTCTAGCACCCAGGTTGAGGTTGGGTCTGGCGCCCTAACGACCGTTGTTCAGGGTGCCGCCGACCTCTCCGCCTCGAGTTCCTCGAGACGCTTGGCGATGACGGATCGGGCCTCGTCAGCCAGCCACCCGACGTCCTGTTTGCCCATCCCTTTGGTGGGGATTGGTTGGTCGACGATCACTGTGATCTTCGCTCCCTTCACCAAAGACGGGCCGGGTGGCCACGCCTCGCGGGTGCCATGGATTGTGACCGGCAAGACCGGGATCTGGCCGCTGACGGCCATGGTGAAAGCCCCCTTCTTGAATCTCTTCAGCTTGCCGTCGCGACTGCGGGTCCCTTCCGGGTAGATAATGAGCGAGCGTCCGGTGTCGACCAGATTCTTTGCCTGTTGGTTGACCTTTTCATGAACCGCGGAACGGGCGGCGCGGTCAACCTCCACGATCCCTATGGCCCTCATGGCCGGTGCCAGGATCGGCACCGAGAAAAGCTCCTTCTTGGCCAGGAACCGGATGGGGAGCGGCACCGCCAGGAACGAGGCCATGACGTCGAGATTGGAGAGGTGATTAGCCACCACCACATACGAAATGCTTTTGTCGATGTTCTCGCGCCCGCGTATTTCGATAGGGCTCCCGGCGGCCAGCAGCCAGGCCCGGCTCCAGTAGTGGGCGATTCGTTCGATCACGGGGCTGGTCGGGTTGAACTTGGTGATGAGAATCACCACTGGCGCCGCGATCACAGTGAGAGTCACCCCCACGACCAATGTCAAAACGGTGCGAAACGGTGACATTACGTTGCGGATCAGGGCGCGCATCGACCAACGACGTTAGCGGTGGCCCCCGCCCGCTACCTTGGGCAGATGCCTCACGACAAGGCCGAGTTGCGACGCTGGGCCTCCGGCTTGCCGCCTGCCACCGCAGAGGAGTCAAACAGCATTGCTGCCACCGCCTCCGAGGTTCTCGCGCGCAACGAGTGGACGACCGTGTTGACCTTTCTCGCCATGCCCGGTGAAGTCGACTTCGACGATCTCCATCGTCGTTCCGGCTACAGGTTCGTAGTGACCCGGACCCCCGCCGCCGGCGACTTGACGATCCACGACCTGGACGGGCCCACCGAAGCCCACCCATTTGGATACCGTCAGCCGGTGGATGGGGCACCCACCGTCTCATCATCTCTGGTCGAAGCGGTGCTGGTCCCGGGCGTTCTCTTTGACCGGCAAGGGGGACGCCTCGGCCGCGGCAAGGGCTACTACGACCGCTTGCTCGGCGCGATGAGACCCCGACCTTATTTGATCGGCGTCACCCTGGAACGGCGAGTGGTGCCGGAAGTGCCCATGCTCCCTGACGACGTGCGCATGGACGCGGTCATCACCGAGCACGGATTTTCTGAAGTGGCTTCGTTCTAGCGGGAGGTCCATCCGACCACCCGGACCGGGTCGATGAGTATCACCGGGCCCGGGAGGCTCACCTTCTGATACTGCACATACCGGCTGCTCAGAGCAGCGATGGCCCTGCCGAACTCCGGGCCCTGGTCAATCACATCGGCTAGCCCGTCCACCCTGACCCACCAGAGCCTCGACCAATCGTCGTCATAGTGGTCGGCGAGGAAGCTCACCCGCGGTTCGGCCCTGATGTTCTCCACCCGCGTTTGGCTACCAGACCGTTTTGGTTTGCCGTCGATAGCGGTGATGAGGCGGAAACCGTCGAGGGCGAACACAATCGGCACCAGGTGGGGCGATCCGTCGGCGCGAACGGTGGCCAATCGGGCGACCGGCACAGACCCGATCAGGCGATATGCCTCAGCTTCGTTCAAGGCCGCGGGACGGCATCTAGGACCGGTATCGGTGCGGGGGTGTCAGGTCCCGGTTACCTGGCGGATCCTCTCTGCCAGACCAAACCGCCCGGTTTTCGCCCTGAGGTCAACCACGGCACCCGCTTCCTCTGAAAAGCCGGGCGGGTCATCGGGGATGAAGAAAAACTCGATGTCACCTGCGGATACGTGGAACCGGGCCACCCCGGTCCGTTCCGTCTGGACATCGGCTACTTCCCACGAACCTATCCGTCGGCGCTCGTTCCACACCCGGCAGCGACCGTCATCGAACTGGACGCTGGCCCGCTCCGGGGGAGCGGTTCCTCGCTGCAACTGACCCTGAAAAACACTCATCCGAGATCTCCTGACTCCTCAGGTCAAACACTAGGTCCAACGGCCCATGCGAGCAACACATTGCTGGCCAGTCTCCACCACCTCCCCAACCGTGATAAAAGGGGGGTCATGCCCACACCTCACATCTCAGCCCGGGCCGGTGACTTCGCCGAGGCGGTCCTCCTTCCCGGTGACCCGCTTCGGGCCAAATACATCGCCGATACGTTCTTGGAAGGGGCCCGCCAGGTGACGGGTGTCCGCAATATGCTGGGGTTTACCGGGACCTACCAGGGCATGCCGGTATCGGCGATAGGTACCGGAATGGGGATTCCCTCGGCTTCTATCTACGCCACCGAGTTGATCACAGAATACGGATGCCAGCGCCTGGTCAGGGTTGGGTCGTGCGGAGGTGTGTCGACATCGGTCAAGTTAAGGGACGTGATCGTCGCCACCGGTGCCTGCACGGACTCCAACGTCAACCGGCTCCGCTATCACGGGTGGGACTTTGCGGCGACGGCGGACTTCGGTCTGGTCAGGGCCGCGGTCGACGCCGCCGCCCAAGGGGGGTTTCCGGTGGTGGTCGGCAACATCCACTCGGCCGACCTCTTTTACAACCCCAATCCCGCCGTTTGGGACGTGCTCGATTCCATGAACGTGGTTGCAGTGGAGATGGAAGCCGCCGGCTTGTACGGAGTGGCCGCAGAGAAACGGGCACGGGCGCTGACCATAGTTACCGTCAGTGACCACATTCGCACCGGTGAAGCCACCAGTTCAGAGGAACGAGAAAGCAGCTTCGGCGACATGGTGAAGATCGCCCTGGAGGCGTTGCTGCTAGATCGCCCTTCCTGATTCGACGGATAATTCGACCGGGGGCGGTAGCCAGGTGCGATAGCGTTCGGCGGTTCCAATGACCGCTCCTTCCTACCGCGCCACCCTCACCAACTATCTCGGTCCTCTGCGGGGCCGGGTTGCAGTCCTGTCGTTGTTGCTATTGGGCTCGATCGGGTTACAACTCATCGTCCCGCTCATCCTGCGGACCTTCATCGACGCCGCCGTCGTCCAGTCCGCCGTAAGCGGGATGGTCGCCGCCGGTATTGCCTACCTGGTCGCCGGGGTCATCAACCAGCTTCTCGACGCCGGTGCCTCCTATTTGGGCGCCGACATTGGCTGGAGTGCCACCAACCGGCTCCGGGAGGAGTTGGGTGCCCACCTACTCACCCTCGACATGGGCTTTCACAACGACACCACTCCCGGCGAGATGATCGAACGGGTCGACGGTGATGTGACCGCCATCTCCGATTTCATTTCTCGATTCTTGGTGCGCCTGCTCGGGGCTGCCGTGCTGCTGGCCGGCGTCGTGGTGGTTTCCTGGGTCGAGGATTTCCGCATGGGGGTGGCCATTTCGATCTACGTCGTGCTGGTGCTCGCCTTCCTGTATCGGCTCCGCAAGCTGGCAGTGCGTGCGGCCGAAGAGGAACGGGAGACATCGGCCCAGCTCTACGGCTTTATCGAGGAGCGCCTGGCCGGAATCGACGACATTCGGGCGCTAGGCGCCGGCCGCTTCACGATGGCCCGGTTCGTGCCGGTGATGCGGGATTTCTTCACGAGGACCACGGCCGCCTGGCGCAAACGGGTGATCGTGTGGGTATCGGCCAATACTGCTTTCTGGGCAGGCGACGCGCTCGCGATCCTCGTCGGCGTGTGGCTGGCGGTCCGGGGTTCGATCTCGGTTGGCACCGCCTATCTCCTCCTCCAGTACGTTCAGTTGGTCCGCCGACCGATCGAACAGGTGACCCAGGAGCTCCAGCAATTGCAAAAGGCGGCCGGAGGAATAATCCGCATTGACCACCTGCGAAAACTGCGGACCAACATCAGTGAGGGTGATCTCGACCTCCCCGTCGGTCCTTTGGAGATCGAGTTCGACCACGTGTCCTTTGCGTATGAAGAACGCGGGGTGCTCGACGATGTGAGCTTTCGGCTCGCCCCCGGCAGCGTGTTGGGCCTGCTTGGTCGCACCGGTGGCGGCAAGACCACCATCACCAGATTGATCTCCCGCCTCTATGACCCGGATCGGGGGGTGGTCGCCCTGGGTGGGATGGATCTCCGACACGTGCGCTCTGAGTCATTGCGTCGCGCCGTCGGGGTGGTGACCCAGGACGTCCAGCTTTTCCGGGCGACGGTGAAGGACAACCTGACATTCTTCGCCAAACGATCAGACGATGAGATCCTGGGGGTGCTCGACGCAACCGGTTTGGGCGAGTGGGTGCGACGTGTGGGCCTGGCAACCGAGCTGGGCGCTGGCGGTCAAGGCCTTTCAGCCGGAGAGCAGCAGCTCTTGGCGTTTGCCAGGGTTTTCCTTCAGGACCCGGGCGTGGTCATTCTCGACGAACCTTCGTCGCGGCTCGACCCTGCCACCGAGTTGTTGCTGGCCGCCGCCACCGAACGCCTCTTCTCGGGTCGCACGGTGGTCATCGTCGCTCATCGACTCGAGACGGTACGCACCGCCGACGAGATCATGGTGGTTGACACGGGACGAGTCGTCGAACATGGTCGTCGCGAGGAGCTGGCCTCCAACCCTGGGAGCCACTACGCCAGGCTGCTCGCCGCAGGCAAAGGCTCCCTCCTGGAGGACACCCGGCCGTGAGCACTCTGCGCCTCGTCTGGGAGCTCATCAAGTACAGGCCCGGGCGGTTTAGTTTCTGCCTCTTGATGTGGACCCTCGTCCACGGATCGCCTCTCGTTTTCGGGATCCTGATTGGAGCGGTCTTCGACCGCCTGGCGGCCGGCAACCCGGTCGCCCGGACCGCCTGGGGCCCGGCCATCGTCTTCTCGGTGCTGGCCATCGGGCGCAACGGCATCATCTGGCTGGGCGACCTCTATTGGATCGACCATTGGAATGAACAAGCCCTGCAGTTGCGTCGCAACCTTCTCAAATGGCTGCTCGAGGCACCCGGATCGAGGGTGGTGCCGCTCGCCCCGGGTGAGGCGGTCAGCACCTTCCGCGATGACGTCGACGGCCTTCTTGAATACATGGAGAACTGGGTGGACATGGGGGGGTTGGTGACGTTTGGAGTTGGAGCGGTGGTGGTGATGGCGATCATCGACCTTCGGCTTACGGGAATCCTCATCGTTCCGCTTCTGGTCACGACGTTGTTGACCCAGGCGCTAAGCCCGGAGATCCGCAAACGCCGGCGGGCGATGAGAGAGGCAACCGATGAGGTGACCGGCTTCATCGGCGAGACCTTCGGGGCCGTCCAGGCCATCAAGTTGGCCCGGGCGGAACAGCCCCTGCTGGCGAGATTTGCCGAGCTCAACTCGATCAGGCACAAAGCGGCTCTCAGCGACACCTTCCTGACCGAGGTCCTGCGCGGCATCAACCGCAACATGTCGACGATCTCGATTGCGCTGACTTTGCTGATGGCCGTCGGGTCGATCCAGACCGGTGAGTTCACGGTTGGGGACCTCGCCATATTCCTGACCTACCTCCCCCGGCTGACCGACTACATGGCCTTTGTCGGAGACATCGTTGCCCAACATCGCCGGACCGGGGTGGCCTACGAACGCATCAGGGCTCTGGCAGTGGACGCCACCGATGAGATGCTCTTAGATCGTCAGCGGGTTTCCCTGGTGGGCGACGAGGTGATCGACCTGCCGACCATCGGAGTAGAGCCATTGGAGAAACTCGAAGTGAATGGCCTCAACCACTGGTTTCCCGATGGCGGTGAAGGTCTCGAAGGAGTCGATTTCGAGATCGACAGAGGTTCGTTCACCGTCGTCAGCGGAAGGATCGGCTCGGGCAAGAGCACCCTGGTGCGTGCGCTGCTCGGATTGGTGCCCGCCCAGGGCGAGATCCGGTGGAACGGAAAGCTGGTGGAGGACCCGGCCTCGTTTTTCGTTCCGCCCCGCTCGGCCTACACCGCCCAGGTTCCGCGGCTCTTCTCCGAGTCGCTGGCCGACAACATCGCCATGGGTCACCGCGCGGCCCGGGAGCGGTTGCGCGAGGCGGTGCAGTTAGCCGTACTCGATCCCGACTTAGAACGATTGGAGCACGGGCTCGAGACCATGGTCGGTGCGAGGGGCGTGAAGTTGTCGGGTGGTCAGGTGCAGCGGTCGGCCGCGGCCCGGATGCTGGCGACCGAAGCCGAGCTGCTGGTGTTCGACGATCTGTCGTCGGCTCTCGACCTTCACACCGAGGCCGAGTTGTGGCGCCGTTTGCTGGCACAGCGGGAGGTGACATGCCTGGTCGTGTCCCACCGACGGGCGGCATTGGAGCGAGCCGACCAGATCCTCCTGATGGACGGCGGTCACGTCGTCGATCGGGGTCGGCTTGGTGAGCTCCTCCGGCGCTCCGAGTTGATGCGCTCACTGTGGGCCGAGGCAGGGAACTAGATCGGGAGCTACGGACAAGTGGTCTGGAAGAACCCGGCGGACGCCAGCTAAGTGAATAAATGACGCTGGGTCCGGGGCGATATTTGTAGGTTCTGAGACATGGAGATCCCAAACGTGCCGAGTTCGCGTCCCAAGGCGTTGGAGCGCGCCCTGGTGGACATCGAGCAGGGTCGTCTGTGGATGGCACGGGATCGCCTTGGTAGCTATCTCAAGGGCGACCCGGTCCACCCAGCGGTTCGAGACCTCTACGGCGAAGTCCTCTATCGAATGGGGGACTGGCCCATGGCCGGGAGAGCTTGGTATCTGACCGATCGTGACGACGAGGCTGCCAGAGCTTCGATCGCCGCGTTCGAAAGCAAGTTCCCAAACCCGGTCGTGCGCGCCTTGGCGGTGGGGAGAGCACTAGATGGTTCGGAACTGCCACCGGCTGCCGCGAAGCGGGCTGCCCACTTGAAGGATCAGCTTCCAACTGGTTTTGCGTGGCCGGCGGGGCAGAGGGGAATGCCGACCCGTCCAGAGTCGAAGTTGGGAAATGCGGCCGGAATATTCGTGCTCATCCTTGTCTTCGCGTTGATCTGTGTGGTGCTCGCGGGGATCGGTCTGGGACTAATTCAGATTGGTCGGGCCACCATCGAATGGATTGGTGGTCTATTTGGTAGGTGAATCAGCGTCGGTGATACGAAACCGCGCCGGCTGTTTCGGTTAATCGCAGCCGATTCTTCAACCTCAGGTGTTCCAGGTGGGCGATGGTTTCGCGGAGGGCGAGGCGTTGATCCATGGGGGAGAGGTTGGGCCGGAACACCGTTTCCATCACCGTCCAGGCGGTTGAGCCGAAGGGTTCGATGGCGTCGACCATCCCCTCGAGTCGGCGTTGGTGATGAAGGAAGATCTGTTCGGCCCGGGCGGAGCCATGCTCGACCACGTCCCCATGCGCCGGGTAGGTAGTCGTCACCAGCAGCCGCTCGATCTTCAACAGTGAGTCGAGAAAGTCTCCGAGAACATCGTCGTACATCTCGTCGTAGCCGACATGGGGAGTGATGCGGGGAAGGATGTGATCGCCGGCAAACAATGCTCCGGTCGCAGAGTCGCGCAGACAAATGTGCGATGGCTCATGCCCGGGGGTGAACAGCACTTGTAGGTGTCGCTTCTGGTCGACCTCGATGAAATCCCCATCGTCGACGGTGACTTCGGGAGGGTCGATCAGTGGCATCCAGGAAGGTCTCTCTCCGATGTCGACAAAGGCGGAGCGCGCCAAGGGGGGCACCCCGTGACGGTCGGCGAGGGCGGCTGTGCGCCGTCGAAAGTCGTCGGTGTCGTTGTAGCGGGTGACCAGATTGGCGGCTCGCTTGTGCATGACCGTGTGAAGACCCAGGTCACGCACCAGACGCCGCGACATTCCCACGTGATCCGGGTGCAGGTGGCTCACGACCAGGGTGTTGATGGTCGTGGGATCGTGGCCCAGGTTGTCCAACCCGGTCATCAGGACCTGGTGAGATTCGGGCGAGTCGACCCCACAGTCGATCAGTGTCAGCCCTGTTGAGCCTTCGACGACATAGGCGTTGATGGAGGGGGGGCTGCGAAACGGGAGGGGGAGGGTGATTATCGAGATCCCCTGGCCCAGTGAGCGGGCCGGGGGAAGGTCACTCACCCTGGATCGCCTCGCGCACGTTGAAGGTGATGTCGACCGTCACCTCGAAGTTGGTGGGGACGCCGGCGCTGTCGACCTTGCCCCCGACCTCTACCACCCGGAAGCGGGAGATGTCGCGGATGGTGACCGCCGCCCGGGCGAGGACGGTGCGGATGGCGTCCTCGATTGAGTCGGAGGAGCCGCCGGAGAGCCTGATTGTCTTGGAGATGGCCATCGGGCAACGGTAGATCCCATCCCTCCGCTTTTGGCGCGTCGTTTTGCTCCTCTGGTGTCGTTTCTCCGAGCCAGAACGGGGGTTTGAGGGCGAACGTCTGTTCGATAGTATGGGTGGGTGGACGATGCCTACGCCGAACTCCATTGCCACACCAACTTCTCGTTCCTGGACGGGGCTTCGCATCCCGAAGCCCTGGTCGAGACCGCGATCGACCTTGGGTATCGGGCGCTGGCGGTCACCGATCACGACGGGTTCTACGGGGCGGTGCGGTTCTCCAACGCCGCCCGCGAAGCAGGGTTGCCTGCGGTGTTCGGGGTGGAAATCGGGCTCTCCAAGACGGAAGGCGGTGGGAGGACGGCGGAAACCGATCCGATCAAGAAGGCGGAGTCGCGGGATCTAACTTCCGATTTCCGAGTTCCGACTTTGCTCCGGAACCGGAGGGGACGGAGCAAACGTATGCACGGCTCCAAGCCGGTTGATCTCCCACCCACCGACCACCTGATCCTGCTGGCCGGCTCACCGGAGGGATATCGGAGCCTCTCCCTGATAGTGACGACCGCCCAATTCCGGGGGGAGAAGGATCGCCCCATCTATCTATGGGAAGACCTGACTGAGGTGGCGGCGGGCTCGGACATCGTCGCTCTCAGCGGCTGCTGGCAGGGAGCGGTGCCGGCCGCCGCTCAGAAGGGCGATCTGGCCGGAGCCATGGCCGCCTCGATCAGACTGCGGGAGGTTTTTGGTGGCCGGTGTTTCCTGGAGATGTGGCATCACGGCATGCCCGAGGACGACCCCCGCAATGATCTGCTGTGGGAGGTGTCGGGGAGGCTCAACCTCCCGGTGGTCGCCACCAACAATGTCCACTACCACCGCCGGGAGGAGGCCGACCTTTCCGAGGTCCTCGCCGCCATCGACGGCCGCCGTTCCCTCGTCCAGGCCGACGGTTTCCGACCGGCTACCGACGAGCGCTACCTCAAGAGCCCGACAGAGATGGCCCGACGGTTCCGCCGCTACCCGGGAGCGGTTGAGAACGCCGTCTCGTTGGCGGAGAAACTCGCCTTCGACCTCCGTCTGGTCACCCCCCGGCTTCCCGACTTTCCCATGCCAGGGCACTTTCGTTCGGAGATGGAGTACCTCACCCATCTCACCTGGGAGGGGGCTCGTACGGTTTATCCGGGTGACGGAGACGGGGGGATTGAACCCGGTGCCCGCCGCCGTCTCGAGCACGAGTTGCGCATCATCGACCGGCTCGGGTTCCCCGGCTATTTCCTGGTCGTTTGGGACATCGTCAACTTCGCCCGCAGCCAGGACATCTACTGCCAGATCCGCGGGTCAGGAGCCGACTCGGCGGTCTGTCGGTGCCTCAACCTGACCCGGGTCGACCCGATCAGGCTCGGGCTTCCCTTCGAGCGGTTTCTGTCCGAAGAGCGAGGCCGCCCCCCCGACATCGACCTCGACCTGGAGGCGGACCGGCGCGAGGAGGTCATCCAGTACTGCTATCGACGCTACGGCCGGGAACGGGCGGCGATGGTGGCCAACGTGATCACCTATCGGGCCCGGTCGGTGTTGCGAGACGTCGGCAAGACCTTCGGGTTCAGCCAGGCCCAGGTCGACGGTCTCTCCAAGTTCGTCGACACCCACGATCCTGCCCAACTTCGTCTCGACGCACCCTTGCCGGAGGGCCTCACCGCCGATCTTCTCTACGACGTCTGCTGGCGTCTCGACGGGTTTCCCCGCCATCTCGGGATCCATTCGGGGGGCATGGTCATCGCCGATCGCCCGCTCTGGCAGGTGGTGCCCATGGAATGGGGGCGGATGGAGGGTCGCACCGTCCTCCAGTGGGACAAAGACGATTGCGCGTCGATCGGAATCGTCAAGTTCGACTTGCTCGGGTTGGGGATGCTCAACGCCCTCCACCTCACCGTCGACTACATAGCCGACGCCCACGGGGTCGTGATCGACCTCGCCACCATTCCCCAGGAGCCGACCATCTACCACACTCTGACCAAAGCCGACACAGTGGGCCTGTTCCAGGTGGAGTCGCGGGCGCAGATGGCGACGTTGCCGCGGATGAAGCCCCGCACCTTTTACGACCTGGCGGTGGAGGTGGCCCTGATCCGACCGGGGCCGATCCAGGGTCAGTCGGTTCACCCCTATCTACGGAGACGCAACGGGGAGGAGCCCATCAGGTATCCGCATCCTCTTACCGAGCCGATCCTCGAGAAGACCTTGGGGGTGCCGATCTTCCAGGAACAGCTCATGGAACTGGCCAGGGTGTGCGCCGGTTTCGACGGTGGTCAGTCCGACCGCCTGCGCCAGGCCATGACCCACAAGCGTTCAGAGAAGGCGATGGAACGCCTGCGGGAGGAAGTCTTTGCAGGGATGGCAGGCCAGGGGGTGACGGGGGCGGCTGCGGAGGAGATCTGGGAGAAGCTGCAGGGCTTCGCCCACTTCGGGTTTCCCGAGAGCCACTCTGTCAGCTTTGCCTACATCGTCTATATGTCTGCCTGGTTGCGATTCCATTGGCCGGCCGAGTTCCTGGCAGGGTTGCTCAATGCCCAGCCGATGGGCTTTTACAGCCCCAACTCGCTCGTTCAGGACTCCCAGCGCCACGGCGTGATCGTGGTGGAGCCCTGCATCAACCGGTCGTTCCACGACTGCACCATCGAAGCTGCCCAGGCCGATCCCGACGACACCGTCTCATATTACGGCACCTCCTGGAGACGAGGAAGAGGCCCGGTCGAGGATCCACTGCGGCCGGCGGTGGCGGTGCGGATGGGTTTGCGATATGTCCGCAATCTGGGGGGATCCGAGATCGATCGGATCGAGACCGCTCGCCAACTGGGAGGGCCCTTCGCCGATTCCCAGGATCTGGCGCATCGGACCGGGTTGCCGGTGGATGCCCTGGAGGGTCTGGCGGCGGCCGGGGCGCTCGCCGATCTCGGTCTGGAGCGGAGAGAAGGTCTATGGGCGGCGGGGGCGCTGGCAGAGATCTCTCCCGAGAAGCTGTCACTGGCGCCGGGGATCGAACCCCCTCTGTTGGCGCCCATGGGAATGGAGGAGGCTCACCGAGCGGACCTGTGGGCGACGGGAGTCTCCAACACCCATCCCATTCAATTCATCAGGAAAGAATTGGCGGGGGAGGGCTGCCTCACCGTGATGGAGGCTCTGGAGATGCGCCGCAACGGGGCTCCAGCCAAGGTAGGAGGGATGGTGACCCATCGCCAGCGGCCGGGAACTGCCCGGGGAGTGATCTTTTTCAATCTCGAAGACGAAACCGGGATGTTGAACGTGGTGGTTTTACCCGAGGTCTGGGAAAAATATCGGGAGGAGGCTCGTCGTTACCCGGCCGTGGTGATCGGGGGGCGCCTCGAGTACAGGGACGGGGTCACCAATCTGATGGCCCATCGCTTCCGACCGCTAAACGCGACGGGGTTGAAGTCGCGGGACTTCCGCTAGGAGTTATGAGTGCTGGGTGGTGGGTGGTGGGTCGGAACTCACCACTCACAACTCAAAACCCACCACTCAGTCCTGACAGTTCCAATAGTCCCAGCCCTCACCCTCGTAGACGATATGGGCAGCGACCTGGGTGCTGGCAGCAGGATCGAAAATGTCGGCCGAACCAGAGAGGTCGGCATCTGAGAGAAGATCGGGCCAGGCTGCCGGGTCAATCTGGAACAACCCCGCTGCTCCCGAGGAGGGATTGATCGAGTCGATATCGAACCGGGACACACACCAGGCAAGACGAACTGCCCGGTTGACATCCCCGGAGGCAAAGAAGGTCTCAACGAGGTCGCGAACCGCCACCGAGTCGAGCCATCCGGTTTCCATTGTCACTGGAGGGGTGGCTCCGCCAGAGGGAGGGACAGAGGTGGAACCGGGGGTGGAATCGGGTGCGGTCACGACTGAGGCAGTGTCGACGGTCCCCGCCAGGGCCAGCCAACCTTGGCCCGACACCGCCCCGGCAGCGACACCCCAGGAGTTGTTGGTGGTGACAGCGCTGAGCTCTGGGGGACCGGAATCGGCCGAAAACGCAGCAAAACCGACGATGGCCAACAACGCCACCGCGGTCCACCCGCACAGGTAAACGAACCGATGAAAACTCATACTCCGCCCCTCGTCGTCCCGGGGAACCTGGACGTCTGCCCGAAGGTTTCAAAAGGTTATACACAGGGTGTCGGCCCGGGCAACCTGGAGGGGTGTTTTCCTAGGCGGTGATTGACTCCAAAACCCAGGCCAGAGCGGGGTCGAGGGGATCGAGAACGGCCCCGTGGGTGGCGTCGATCTCCACCTCGGTGACTTCATCGCCTGCCAGGCTGGCGGCGGCTGTGTATTCGGAGGCATACAAGCCGTCCACCAGGGTGTCTTGGCGACAAGAGATAAGTTTGGTGACGACACCCGTCGGGAGCCGGTGACGCGGGCTGAACTCCTCCGCTCGCGGCTGGCGGCGGCCCAACAGACGCGTGACCGTCGAGTCGCCGAGACCCTCCGCCCCGGCCCGGATGAGGTCGGTGATTCCCGCCACCGAGATCACACTGGTCGGATGGACGGGTAGTTCCTCGCCTGCCACCCAGAGGGCCATGGTTGCCCCCGCCGAGTGGCCGAGTAGGTGGACACGATCGCTGTCAACGCCCTCAAGCCCGGAGGCTACGGTGACGGCAGCGGCGGCGTCCGCAAAAGATTGCGGCCACCCCCCTCCCCGGCCCATCCTCCGGTATTCGACGTTGCCCGTCACCCAGCCGCGGCGGGCCAGCTCGACGGCCCAGGTCTCGGTGGTATCGAGGCCCCACTCATGACGCCACAGCCCCCCGTGCAGAATCACTGCCAGCGGAGCCGGTTCGGACCCCAGGTCCGGGCGTCGGACGTCGATGGTCTGATCCGGGAAGTACCCGTACCGCAGCGACTCCACCTGACAGGCGGCCCGATTGCGCAAGTGGATCAGGGCCCATCGGTAACCGGGGATCCCCCGGCCGTAAATGCTGGCAACACAGGCCGCGCTGATCACTGAATGCCGGCGCCACGGTTCCCTCTCCCGGACGTTGGAGATGTGGACCTCCACCGCCGGAACTTCCACCGCAGCCAAAGCGTCATGAAGGGAGTACGAATAATGAGTCAAGGCCCCGCCATTGATGATCAACCCGTCGAACCGGTCCCGGGAGTCGTGGATTCGTTCCACCAGTTCACCCTCATGGTTGGTCTGGAAATGTTCCACTTCGAACCCGAGGTGGTGACCCCACGACCGCACGGTGTCAGCCATCTCAGCCAGCGAGGTCCGACCATAAACCTCGGGCTCGCGCACGCCCAACAGGTCGAGATTGGGACCGTTGAGGACCAGAACCCGGCGCATGGGCGGAAGATGCTACGACCCCCCAAACGCGATAGGTGCAGCAGTCGACCCCGATTGGGCCAAAATGAGAGGGTGAAGACATCCTGGAGGACCGCCCTCCTGCTCGGCGCCTGCCTCCTGATCATTGCTTGCGGGCCCAACCCGTTGGCCGGGGTGGGCGAGGGTGCCTCCGATTGGATAGGCGAACCCGTCGTGTCCACCCTGCCAGTCGCCAACGACAATGGGAGTGGGCTGGTAGCAACCCGGGAGGCCGATTGGTACAACGAAAACCTATCGGAGGTACCCGGCACGACTCCCAACGAGATCATCGCCGGAGTTTTCGCCCGCAGCTCTCCACAGGACCGATTTGCCCAGGCCACGCCGGCCGAGATCGCAGCCGCCCTTCCGGATCTTTGGTTTCCCGCGGCCCTGCCACCCGAGGTCGGCTACATCACCAGCCAGCTCGTCTACGACCGCTCCACCGGCCAGCTCGCCACCGACCAGGCGGCGGCCTTTGGATTGTGGATCGTCGAGCCTTACACCCGGAGCCGATCAGTCGGGCAGCAGGGAATACTGACGGTGGCAATCGATCCCGCCGGGGCTGACCTGATGGCCTCGGGGGCAGGCGACACCTCATGCAGTCGTTATTCGAGCTTTGGGGGCGAATGTGTGGAGAGCGAGGTCGAGGACACGCCTGCCTGGGCTTTGAGTGATCAGTCCGGAATAACCCTCATATGGTTCAAAGGCGACTTCCGCTATGAGCTCTTTCTGCGGGTGGGGGTTGATCCCGACCTTGCTCTAGAGATGGCCGAATCGGCCCGGCCGCTCGGCAACCTCATCGAGTGACCCATCTCATCGAGTAGCGCCTCTCAAGCCAAATCTGGCGGACCGTTAGCCTGCGCCTCTCATGTTCCCAACTTTTGGCTGGCACAGCTACCTGGGTCACGACGACACCGATGAACGCCCTGACATAGACCGGGCTTTGCTGGGCCGGGTGTGGGCCTACGGCCGACCTTATCGCCTACTCCTCCTGGGGACCCTGTTGACGGTGCTCGTCATCTCCGGCTTGAGCGTGGTCCCGGCACTGCTCACGAGAGGGATGATCGATGAGGCGATCCCGAATGGAGACATCGGCCTGCTCTCGCTGCTTGGTCTAGGGATGGTGGCGATCCCGATCATCAACGCCGTGATCGGGGTGTTGCAGAGGTGGTGGTCCTCTCGGGCAGGGGAGGGGATCATCTTCGATCTCCGACGGCAGCTCTACCGCCATCTGCAGGCGATGTCGCTGCGTTTTTTCACCAACACCCGCACCGGCGAGTTGATCTCGAGGGTGAACACCGATGTGGTCGGGGCACAACAGGCGATCACCGGGACGTTCATCACCATCGTCTCGAACCTGGTCTCGGTTTTGGTCACCGCGGCGGTCATGCTCCAGGCCGACTGGCGGCTGACCGGGCTGGCCGTGCTGGCGTTGCCTCTCTTCACTCTGCCCGCCCGCCGGGTGGCGCGGGTCTTGCGGCGCATCACCAACGAGCAGATGGAGAAGAACGCCGCCATGTCGTCGATCCTCCAGGAGACGTTCAACGTCTCCGGCGCGTTGCTGGTGAAGCTATTCGGCCGGGGGGAGCTGGAGTCCAAGCGTTATTCCACCGAAGCGGCGGCCGTGCGAGATCTCGGGGTACGGCGGGCGCTGGCGGGTCGGTGGTTCTTTGCGGCCCTGGGTCTGGTGGCGGCGGTGGGCAGCGCCGCCGTTTTCTGGGTCGGGGGTCGGCTCGTGATCGGGGGAGAGCTCGAGGTGGGGGAGGTGGTGATGTTCGCCTTGCTGCTCGGCCAGCTCTACGGGCCCCTCATGGCCCTCACCAACAGCCGGGTGGAACTGGCGACCTCGCTCGTGTCCTTCGAGCGGGTTTTCGAGGTGCTTGACCTGCGTGCCGAACTGGTGGAAGGAGAGGTGATTCTGCCTGCCTTCGCAGGGGAGGTCGAGTTCGATCACGTCTACTTCCGCTACCAGTCCGCCGAGCCGACCGGCTTGGAGGCGGTTCGGCGGAGTGGCCGTCGGGGTAGATCGTCCGATGAGGGTCTCGTTCCCCAACAGGTGGCAAGCCGGCAGTGGGCGATCGAAGACGCCACTTTCCGTATCAACCCCGGCCAGTTGGTCGCTCTGGTGGGGCCCAGCGGCGCCGGCAAGACCACGATCTCGTATTTGATCCCCCGGTTGTACGACGTCGATCGGGGGGCAATCAGGATCGACGGTCACAACGTCAAGGACCTCACTTTTGAAACCCTGGCCCGGGGGATCGGCGTAGTTACCCAGGAGACCTATCTATTCCATGACACCATCGCCGCCAACCTGCGTTATGCCAAAGAGGACGCCACCCTCGCCGAGATCGAGGCCGCCAGCCGTGCCGCCAACATCGACGAGTTTGTCAACTCGTTGCCCGATCGGTATGAGACCGTGGTGGGGGAGAGGGGCTACCGGCTGTCAGGTGGTGAACGTCAGCGGATCGCCATCGCCAGGGTGATCCTCAAGAACCCGGCAGTGCTGATCCTCGACGAGGCCACCAGTCACCTCGACTCACGTTCGGAGGCTCTGATCCAGGATGCGCTGGAGCATTTGATGGTGGGGCGCACCAGCGTCGTCATCGCCCACCGGCTCTCCACCATCCTCGCCGCAGACAACATCATCGTTCTCGATCAAGGGCGGATTGTCGAGCAGGGGAGACACGTCGAGTTGCTCGGTCAGGGCGGGCTCTACGCCGAGTTGTTCGAGACCCAGTTCCGCCGCCTCGGCAACCTACGCCTCGACGCGGGGGATCTCCCCCGTGTCCTCGCTCCGTAGACCGGGAACCAGCACCAGCGGGCACTGGGTTTTCTCCATGACCCGGGCCGAAACCGAGGTCCAGGCCTGTTCGGTAAAGAGTCTTCTGGTGGCCCCCATCACAATGAGATCGGCTGCCACGTCGCGGGCTGTGGTAATGATGGCCTCGGCGGGATCGTCGCCTTCCACCAGGCGGATGACGGCCGGGCGCCCGCGGGCGGCCAGGGCGGAGATCAGCGGGTCGACGATTCTCTTGCCCCGCTCCTCCAGGTACCGGGCAGCCTTCCACTCGGCCTGGCCCTCGCGGCGGAAGTCGTCATCGAGCAGCGATCGTCTTTCCTCGTCGTCGAGGGAGGACAGGAAGGTCCGTGGCACTTGCACAACGGTCATAACGGTCACGGTGCCGGATTGGACGATCAAGTCACAGAGGTCGGCAACTGCCGTTGGCGGCAGCACCCCGGTAGTGGCGACGAGTATGTGCAAGGAACGTCAGGTTAGGGGCGACCATTGCCATGTGTCCCTCCGGGGAGAGTGGCCATGACAGAATGACTGGATGCAACCGCTCACAGACGAACTCCTCAACCAGGTCACCTGGAAGATCCCCAATGCCCTGGTTTTGGTCGGCTCGGCGGCTGGCGAGGAATGGAATGCAATGACCGCCTCCTGGGTGACCCAGGTGTCGATGGAACCGGTTCTGATCGGGGTGGCGGTGGACAACAGCGCCGTGACCCATCGCCTCATCAAGGAGGGCGGTCGGTTCAGCGTCAATCTCTGGTCGGCGGAAGACACCAGGGTGTTCGTGAAGTTCTCGAAGCCGGCGGTGCGGTCGGACTCCACGCTCAACGGGCGGGTGGTATTCACCGGAGTCACCGGCGCCCCCATCTTCGAAGAGGCACTGGCGTGGATGGATTGCGAACTTCGGCACGCCAGCGACTTTGGCACTCACACCTTTTTTGTCGGCCAGGTGGTGGCGGCCGCGATCAAAGACACCGAACAACGGGCGGCTGCTATCTCCGACACCCGGATGAAGTACGGCGGCGTCAAGCGGGGCGGTCACTAACGTCGCGCCATGGACGTTCGTGTTGATGGCAAGGTTGCCCTGGTAACGGGGGGAAGCCGGGGAATCGGCCAGGCCACCGCCCTGGAGCTTGTCAACTCGGGGGCCGAGGGTGTGATGATCACCTCCCGCAAACCGGACAATCTCGAGCAGGCGCGAACGGAGCTTCTGGCGGCCGGTGCTCCGTCCGATCGGGTCGAGATCCTGGTGGCGCGGGCCGACTCCGACCAGGACGCCGCCGCAGCCGTGACGGCGACCATCGAACGATTTGGCTCCTGTGACATCCTGGTCAACAACGCCGGTACCAACCCGTCCCCGGGACCCCTGGCCACGGTCGAAATGGGAGCCGTCGACAAGACCTGGGCCGTCAACCAGCGGGGTCCGCTGGTGTGGTGCCAGCAGGCGGTGCAACAGTGGATGGCAGATCACGGCGGCTCGATTGTCAACGTGGCGTCGGTTGGAGGGATGCGACCCGCACCCATCCTCGGCGCTTACAACATCTCCAAGGCTGCCCTGATTCATCTCACCCATCAGCTCGCCGCCGAGCTGGCACCGGTGGTCCGGGTCAATGCAGTGGCTCCGGGGGTGGTCAAGACTCGCCTGGCTGGATCCCTCTGGCAAGAACGGGAAGAGGTGGCCGCGGCGGGACATCCGCTCGGGAGGTTGGGCGAGCCCCCCGACGTCGCCCGGGCCATCGTTTTCCTGGCGTCCGATGCCGCCTCATGGATCACCGGGGTGGTGCTTCCGGTCGATGGCGGGGTTTGGGGTGCGTCGATGTCAACCATCTCGTGACCCACCCCTCCCCTGACCCCGAGCTCGCCCTCGCCTACCTCGAAGGGAGCCGGCACCCACAACCGCTGTTCGCAGAAGCTGGCCGCCTCCGTGACGAAGGCAAAGGCCGGGTGGTCACCTACAGCCGCAAGGTCTTCATCCCCCTCACCACCTTATGCCGTGATCGCTGCACCTATTGCACCTTCGCCAAACCCCCGGGAGCCGGGGGGATGTACCTGGAGCCGGACGAGGTGCTGGCTGTGGCCCGCGCCGGAGCGTCTCAGGACTGCACCGAAGCGCTCTTCACTCTGGGCGACCGCCCCGAGGATCGCTGGCCGCAGGCGAGGGACTTCCTGGTCGCTCATGGCCAGGCGAGCACGATCGGGTATGTCGAGGCCATGAGCCGTCTGGTCATGGAGGAGACCCCGCTGTTCCCCCATGCGAATCCGGGAGTGATGAGTCGGGAGGAGATGGCGGCATTGCGCCCATCCAATCCCTCGATGGGTCTCATGCTCGAAAACGTGTCCCCCCGTCTCATGGAAAAGGGCATGCCCCACTTCGATTGCCCCGATAAGGACCCGCAGGTCCGTCTCGACGTGGTCGATAGCGCAGGGGTCCTGCAAATCCCTTTCACCACCGGGATACTGGTGGGAATCGGGGAGACCAATCTCGAAATCATCCAGTCGCTGTTGGCCATCGCCGACAGGCACCGGCGCTGGGGTTGTGTCCAGGAGGTCATCGTGCAGAACTTCCGGGCCAAAGCCGACACGCCGATGCGGGGTCACGCCGAGCCTTTGCCCGCCTGGTTCGCCCGGGTTGTAGCGGTTGCTCGCTGGTTGTTGGGACCCGAGATGAACCTGCAGGTGCCGCCCAACCTCACCGAGCGGTTTGAGATCTATCTGGAGGCCGGCATCAACGACTGGGGCGGAGTCAGCCCTTTGACGATCGACTGGGTCAATCCGGAACAACCCTGGCCCCATCTCGATGAGCTGAGAGCCCGCACGGCGGACGCTGGGTTTGAATTGGTACCCCGGCTCCCGGTCTATCCCGAGTACATCGGTCCTCAATGGCTGGCTCCTAACGTGTTGGGCAAGGTGAGAATGTCAGTCGACGGTGGTGGCTACGCTTTGGCGGGCCGAGTGCAGCGGACCCACAGATGATCGTTACTTTCTTGCGAATCCGTCCGGCCACGGCCGCGAGCGAACTCACCGCTTCCACCCGTCGTCGGGAAGGGACCGTGGCGCTGGAGATGGAGCACGTGAGTCCCGAAGACTTGCAGGCGGTTGCTGCAGGCGGGTTGATGATCGTAGGGGTGGGGCCAGGGGGCCTTCTCGCTCCGGCAGTGCTGCTCGACCCGGCCGATGCCCTCGAGACTGGACACCTGGGCTGGCAGCTCACGGTAAATGCCGCAGCCTGGGGTCGCGAGGACATCCTCGACGCGGTCGCCCGAACCAGGGCTTGTTACTTGCGGGTCCCGCGAAGCAGGGTGGGAGAGTTGTCAGACTTTGGTCGGCTGCCCGGTCTCGGAGTGGCGCTGTCGGTTTTTGTTGACGACCTCGACCAGGCGACTGCCGCTGTAGCAGCCGGTGCTAACGATCTCCTGTTGCGCGACTGGGATACCGAAGGCGTCGGGTTCCTGCGACAGGCACTGGCGGGGTATGAGTTGGTGGAGAGATCGGCATTGCCACCCGGAGTCCCCATCGACGACGTGCGTTCAACCCTGGGTAGCGAGAGTTTCCGCGCATGGCTGGGCCTGGTCGACGCGGCTGGAGCGGTGCGGCCCCGAACGCCATGGGCGCCTGGCAAGGACCTCCCAGTACCCGCTCCGCGAGGTCGATTCTCGGCGCAATGGACCGATGCACTTTGGACCGAGGGGGCATCGCCCCCTGAGCTAGACGGAGCGGGGGCTCTGCGTCCGATCCTGGAACGTTCCCTCGAAGGAACCCCGCCAGGACATCACGAGCTGGTAGATCTGTTCAAGGCCAGGGGTGATCAGGTGGACGCGGTCGCGTGGGTAGCCGACCGGCTCCGGGCCGAATCGGTCGGCGACACGGTGACCTATGTCATCAATCGCAACATCAACTACACCAACCAGTGTTATTTCCGTTGCGGCTTCTGCGCGTTCTCCAAGGGCCCCCGAAGTCTCAACTTGCGTGAAGATCCGTACCTGATCCCGGTGGAAGGCATCATCGGGCTGGCAGAAGAGGCCTGGAACCGCGGCGCCACCGAAGTGACGCTGCAAGGAGGCATCCACCCTGACTTCACCGGAGACTTCTATCTCGAAGTGGTGGAGGCGATCAAGGCCCGGTTGCCGGCGATGCACATTCACGGCTTCACCCCTCTCGAAGTTTGGCAGGGCGCCCACACCCTGGGAGTGTCGGTCCGCCAGTTGCTGGAACGTCTGCAAAGCGCCGGTCTCGGGAGCCTCCCCGGCACCGCCGCCGAGATCCTCGATGACGGGGTCCGTACCCATCTTTGCCCCGACAAGATCCGCACCTCGCAGTGGGCGGAGGTGATGATCACTGCCCACGAACTCGGTCTACGGGCCACTGCCACCATCATGTTTGGGCACATCGACGACGCCCGCGCCTGGGCGAACCATCTCGAGGTCATCCGCTCGATTCAGCGACGGACGGGTGGCTTCACCGAATTCGTGCCGCTGCCTTTCGTCCACATGGGGGCCCCGATCTTTCTCCGAGGTCACTCCCGACCAGGCCCCACCTGGGACGAAGCTGTCCTCGTTCACTCGGTTGCACGTCTCGCCTTTGCAGGTCTCATCGACAACATCCAGGCATCGTGGGTGAAGCTCGGTCTCGACGGGGGACGGCGACTTCTCGATGCGGGCTGCAACGACTTGGGCGGGACCTTGATGGGCGAGATCATCACCCGCTCGGCCGGGGCCGAACATGGCCAGGAGGTGACGCCAGAGGAATTCCGGGCTGTGATCCGGGCTGCCCGACGACATCCAGCCCGCCGCAACACCACCTACGAGATTCTCGAGTCGGTTTGAGGTTTCAGTCGAGGGGGTAACCGGGTCGGCCCTGCGCCACCCAGTCTTCGAACGCCTCCGCGGTGGGAACGTCCCGCCCCAGCCCCGTCGCCAGCACATAGCGGTGGTGAAGCAGGTCGCTGTAAGCCTGCAACGGGTCAACAATGCCTTGGAGCCCGCGAATCCGGGAAAGAGTGGGCTCGAACTCGGTGGCCCGCCAGCGGACAGCGTGGACTGCCTTGCCGGTGGGAGACTCTCCTCCGACCGCACAGGAGAAGTAGTGAAGGTCGGAGAGGATCTGACGGGCCTGGTTTTCGAGAGCGTCGATGCCGGTCAGCTCCTTGAGCCGGTTGGAGTGGAAGTTGCGGCCGCCCAGCTTGACCGAGATTCGAAACTCGGCGGTGTCATCGCGGTTGGGGACGAGCCCTACTTCTTCCACGTCGAAGCCAAGGCGGTTGATGCGGTCGATCCGGTCTCTGATCTTGTAACGCTCGGAGGGACGGACAGTTTCTTCGGCCCTCAACTCTGCCCAGAGGTTGTGATACCGGTCGCCAATGTCGTCGCCGAGGGACAGATCGGCGGCGTCGAGGTCGTGACCCATCTCGGCGGCGATGTCGGCCATTCCCCCGGCGACATTGTCGACCATGATCGACACGTCCTCTTCTCGTTGACCCCGGCTCAATTCACCATCGATGACGAAGGCGGTTTCGGCATCGACCATGATCGTCTCGATCGCCTCAGCGTCGAAGCGGTAGAGGACGTTGGAGAGTGAACAGTCGCCCCAGAAACAACCAGCTACGTGGAGCTGGACCAGCAGACCTGCAAAAGCGTCCAGCATCTGAGTCCGGCGGGGACCGAAACCTGGCCCTGCCAGCATCTCCCGGTAGGAAAATGAGAATGGCTCGTACGAAGTGATGAGGGCGGCGGCGATTTCCTCGCTTGGATCGGGACAGCGGCCTTCAACCAGGCCCACCGGAGCCACCGCGGGAGCCGCCAACGCTTCGAGAGTGCGGAGGACGTGATAGTCATTGCGAGCCGGGGCCAGCGGCAGTTCTTTGACGACATATATTCCCTCCGGATAGGAGAGGAATCTCACAATGTGGCGTGAGATCCCCATGGGAAGCTCGAGAAGATTGGTGACGCTCCAGGTCGATAGAGGTTGATCCCATGGAAGGTCGAGAAAGTCGGGATGTCCGGGTCGGATCGTTAGCTGGAGAGCCACGAGGTCAGCTTAAGGATTGGTATTAGAGCGTCAGCGACGAAAGGTGAGCCCGCGCAGAGCAGGAACAAAGCCCCACTCGCTCAACGCCGGCGCCATCCGACTGGCGGAAGCCGATTCGGTGCCAATGGTCTCCACTACGAAACGGCGATGCCGGGCGGCAACGCGGGCCAGTTCACGGGCAGCTTCGTTGTAACGGTCCGGCTCGAGGTCGAGGAAGGTGAGGCGTTTTCCACCCCTTTCGAGATAGCCCGCGAGCCTGCCTTCGGCCAGGAACACATAGCTGCCCGCACTTCGGGCTAGCGACAGGTCCGGGATGTCGGGCCAGGGGAGCGCCGCACCGTAGGGGTTGGCGGGATCGGTGGCGGCAAGAGCGACGAGACCGGTGTCGGGATCCGAGCGGAGCCGATCGACCGCCCCGGGCGACGCGAACTGGGCGCCACCCAGTCCCTCGACAAAGTAGCCCCTTCTGATCCGGCCGATCTCCTCGAGATGGGTGAACACCGGGTACAAACCCGCGAACCCCCCCGGGATCTGTTCGGCCGCGACCGCGGCCCGGGTGACGATCCCGTGTCGATCGAGCAGTTGTTCGACGAGGGCGGCGGCGCGGGTAGTAGCCGGTTCGACCGGTACGGCCAGAAGTGACCAGCGTCCAGCACTATGGGGAGGGAACCCGGAGCGAAGATTCGACCGACCGCTGGGTTGGCGGACCCGGCCGCTCAACATCGCCCGCAACGGCGCCAGGGTGTCGTTGGTCACCTCACCCGCCCACACCAGGTCCCAAAGCGCCTCGAGCACTACCTGGGGGTCTCCACCACCAAGTGTTCCATAGAGCTCGATAAAGAACGACGCTCCGCGGTCTCCCAGGTGGGATCGCAGACGATGGTGGAGGTCGTCACCGGGGCGATCAGCGGAAGACTGCTGCCAGAGGATCCGAAGTTGGTCCCGGAAGTACAGGGTCACCTTGCCCTCCCGGGCCCCCAGCGGGCCCCGGCCAACCCAAACCAGTTCACCCTCGAGCATCAACTGGTCGAGGATCATGTCTGGTTCGTGCACTCGTTGGGGGAGAACGTCACGGATTAACACTGAGGCGGGAATCTCGGCTCCCTGGATGCGGCGGATGGCGTCGGTTAACGCCGCTCGACCCCGTCGCGGTTCGGGACCGACTCCCTGCCAACGCGGCAGCAGCCGGGCCAGGGCAGTTTGGTCCACCGGTTCGATCTCGCGCCGAAGACCCGCCAAGGTGCGACGTTTCAAACGACGCAGCACCTCGAGATCGACCCATTCCCGCTCCGAGCCGGTTCGGAAGGTCCCCCGGCCTACCCGCGAACCCTGTTCCAACTGGCGCAAGGCGGATTCGACCACCCCGGTGGGCAGCGACAGTGCCCGGGCGGCTTCTTCGGTAGTGAAGGGTCCGTGGGTGCGGGCATAACGCCCGACCACGTCCCCGAGGGGGTCGGCCACCGGCTCCAGGAAGACGAAAGGCACTCCCGGTGGGGGCTGGACCCCAAGGGCGTCGCGCAGACGGGAAGCGTCTTCAATTGCTGCCCATACTTCGCGGCCACCAAGACGCACTGCCACGACCCGATGGCTCGAAGCAAGTTGATCGAGAGCGGCAATCACATCGACGTTCTCCGAGCGGACCTCGAGATCGGCGAGGCTCAGTGGTCCCAGCAAGCGGAGGAGGTCGGCCAGTGAATCAACGGAACGCGCCTTGCGCTCGGCGGTGAGGTGTTGCAGCTCGAGTTCGACCGCCGCTGCGGTCTCGGCCGAGATGAGCTCGGACAGCTCACCTTCGCCCAGCAGACTCCGCAACAGGTCGCGGTCGACGCTGAGAGCAGCCGCCCGTCGCTCGGCCATCGGGGTGTCGGCTTCGTATAGGAAAGCGGCCACAAACGCGAACAACAGCGACGAAGCAAAGGGCGAGGGCGAGTTGGTGTCGACCTCCGCCAGGCGGATGCGCCGGGATCGGATGTCGGTCAGGACCCGTTCGAGGGCGGCCAGATCAAAGTCATCAGAGAGGATCTCGCGATACGCCTCGAGGACGATCGGGAAGGTTGAGAACTGTCGAGCCACCCTGAGCAGATCGGCGGCCTTGCGTCTCTGTTGCCAAAGAGGGGTGCGGCTTCCCGGTCGCCGCCGGGGCAACAAGAGGGCCCTACCGGCAGCCTCGCGAAACCTCGCCCCGAACAGAGTTGTATCGGCGAGGTGCTCTTCGAGAAGGGGTCGCACGTCTTCGGGGTCGAGGGCGAACTCGGTCGCTCCCGGAACCTCGTCGGCATCGGGAAAACGAAACGAGATTCCATCATCGCTCCAGACGACGTCGACGTCGCTGCCGTACCGGCCGCGGAAGCGCTGAGTGAGAGCCATGGCCCACGGCGCATGGATCCTGGCGCCGAACGGGGAGAGCAGGGCCACCCGATAGTCGCCGATCTCGTCGCGGAATCGTTCAACCACCAACGTCTGATCGGTAGGGAGCGGCACTCCGGCGGCGGTCTGATCTTCGAGATATGCCAGCAGGTTTCGTATCGCCAGCGGGTCGAGGTGGTAGTCGGTGGCGAGCACCGCCGCCGCTTGCTCGGCTCCCATCGCCTGGGTTTCCCTGACGAACCGCCCGATGCGGCTGCCGGTGGCGAAAGGCCGGCCGAGGCTGTCACCTTTCCAGAACGGGGTTCGGGCAGCCGGTTCTCCCGGGGCGGGGACCACCTCGACCTTGTCGTGGCTGATCTCGGTCACCCGCCACGTGCTGGCCCCGAGGATGAAGAGGTCGCCAACCCGCGACTCGTAGACCATCTCTTCGTCCAGTTCGCCCACGCGGCTGCCGTCGGGCAAGACCACCCTGTACAGACCACGATCGGGGATGGTCCCGGCGTTGGCGATCACCAACTGTCGTGCCCCGGGCCGTGCACTCACCTCGCCGGTCACCCGATCCCAATTGAGACGGGGCCGCAGTTCGGCGAAGAGCTCGGAGGGATAACGGCCAGCCAGCATGTCGAGGGTGGCCTCGAAGACATCGCGGCCCAACTCGCTGAAAGGTGCAGCTCTCCGCACCATCTCAAAGAGGTGTTCGGTTGTGGTCGACTCGAGGGCTGATGCTGCAACGAGTTGCTGGCTCAGGACATCGAGAGGGTTGCCCAGGATGGTGGTCGGCTCGATTTCACCATCGGTCATCTGCTTGGCCACGACGGTGGCTGCCAGCAGGTCGCCCCGGAACTTGGGGAACAACCGGGCCCGGCTTTCCCCGCCGACGTGGTGGCCCGATCGCCCCACCCTCTGGAGGCCGGAGGCCACCGATATCGGCGCTTCAACCTGAATGACCAGGTCGACCGCTCCCATGTCGATGCCCAACTCGAGGGACGACGTTGCTACGACTGCCTTGAGGTCACCCCGCTTGAGGCCCTCTTCGATCTGGATCCGCTGTTCTCGGGCCACCGAACCGTGATGGGCCCGGCTGATCTCCTCCCCGGCGAGAGAGTTGATCTCGGCGCAGATCCGCTCAGCAAGGCGACGGGAGTTGGCAAAGACGATGGTGGAGCGATGGGACCGGATCAACTCGAGGATCTCGGGGTAGATAGCAGGCCAGATCGACAGCGGTTGAGGTTTGTCGTCGGAAAGGGGATCCTGGGGGGCGGGGGCGGACATGTCCTCCACGGGAACGATGATCTCGAGATCGAGAGCGCGGGGGAGGGGGGCATCGACGACGGTGACCGGGCGTTGCTGCCAGGTGTCGCCGACCAGGATTCCGCCTCCCAGATAGCGAGCGACCGTCTCCAAGGGTCTTTGAGTGGCTGAGAGCCCGATACGTTGGGGCGGATGCTCGGTTATCTCCTCGAGACGCTCAAGTGACACCGCGAGATGGGCGCCCCGTTTGTTGCCTGCAACCGCGTGAACCTCGTCGATGATTACCCAGCGGACCGGGGACAACGTGCGTCGTGCCTCAGAGGTCAACATGAGGAAGAGAGACTCGGGGGTGGTGATGAGGATGTCGGGTGGATGACGGAGCATGGAGCGTCGCTGGTCGGCGGGGGTGTCACCGGTGCGGAGGAAGGTGGTCAGCTCGGGCATTTCCGCCCCCCCCAAGCGGGAGGCGCTGTGACGAATCCCTGCCAGGGGTGCTCGCAGGTTGCGATCGACGTCGTAGACCAGCGCCTTCAGGGGGGAGACGTAAAGGACCCGGCAGCGTTTCGCCGCTCCCGGCACCGGTTCGTGAAGAAGTTGGTCGATCACCCATAAGAAGGCGGCGAGGGTTTTTCCGGAACCGGTAGGAGCATGGATCAAGACATGGCCTCCCCGGCTGATTGCCTTCCAACCCTCCTCCTGGGCCCGCGTGGGGGCGGGAAATGACGCATCGAACCACGCCCGGGTGGGCTGGTGAAGAGGGCCGGGCGTCATCACCGCAGGCTAGGGCCCCACTAGGACAAACAACGCCGGCCTCAGCGGGCGGCGGCCCCGGGATGAACCGGTATCTGCAGGGGGAGCCGGCCGGCCCCAGCGATGATCAGGAACGCCTCGACCACGGTGGGGTCGAACTGGGTGCCGGAGTGAATGGTGATCTCGTCGATGGCCATCACCGGCGGCAAGGCTGGCTGATAGGAACGATCAGAGGTGATGGCGTCGTAAGCGTCGGCCACCAGCACCACCCGGGAGAGAACCGGTATCTCCTGGCGGGCCAAACCAAAGGGGTAACCGGCGCCGTCGAATCGTTCGTGATGATGGAGGATTGCTTCGGCCACTCTTCGGTCGAATCGGGCGCTGGTCATGGCAAAGCCCAGTTCGGGGTGGCGACGGACATGGTCGCGTTCCAAATCGTCGAGAGGGCCGGGCTTGGCGAGTATCCCGGGATCCACATGGACCTTTCCCACATCGTGGAGGAGGCCTACCAGACCCAGGCGGTCGACGTCATCCTGGGCCAGGTTCATTGACCGGCCGAGGGCCATTGCCAGGTCGCTCACCCGATGAACGTGGCCATACAGGTCCTCAACCACATTTTGCATTGCCAGCAGGAGACTTTCGTCCATTTGTCCACAGGGGAAGTAGGGAATAACCAGGTTCCGTTACATGGGTGTTTGGCCCAATGGGTCGCTAGTCCTGGATAAGGCTCGCCGACCGGCTGCGACCCTAGCCTGCGACGGTCGGATTCCCGGTTTTGTCGCTAAACCCAGCCGATGGCGGAAGCGGCCTCCACCAGCGCTGCGGCCCTGGCGAACTCAACAGGTTGTGAGGGCCGGCCGCCTTGTTTGAGCGAACTCCCGACGATGGCGCCGTTGGCAACTTTGGCCAGGCGCGAGAGATTGGTGGAGGTGGCCCCCGATCCGATCAGGATGGTCGCCTCGGGTAGCGCCACTCGCAGCCGCCGGGCAAGATCAAGATCGGGTTCGGCACCGGTCCCCGTTCCAGACACGATCAGGGCGTCGGCCCCTCCCCGCTCCCAGGTGTCTGCCCCCGACTGTTCGATGGTGACTCCCGGCGGGGGAGCGGCGTGCTTGACAAAAACGTCGGCAAGGATCCCGGTTTCCGGGCACAAGCGCTGCCGGTCCCGGGCCACCTCGGCGGCCCTCCCGTTGAGGACGCCCTGGTCGGTGAACATCGTTCCGGTGAGGACGTTGACCCTTATGTAGGACGCACCAGTCACCGCCGCCACACCCAGCGCTGCCAAGGCATCGTTGCGGAGCACGTTGACCCCCACAGGAATCGAGACCGCAGCCCGGACCAACGTCACCGCTGCAGTGATCGCCGCTACCGTGACCGCGGGGACGTCATCGGGAAAAAAGGGAGCATCGCCGAAGTTCTCCACCATGAGCCCGCCAAACCCAGCCTTCGCCAGAATCGTGGCGTCGGTAGCTGCCCGGTCGAGGACGAGGTTCATATCACCGGCAAAAGCCGGGGAGCCGGGTAGGGGCAAGAGATGAACCATCCCGATCAGGGATGGTGGTTTCATAGGTAGGCGCGGACTACTTCCAGTGCGGCCTCGGCCGACTCGCCTGTCGCTTTGAGATTCTTGGCATCTCTGCGCTTGATGCGACGCACCGCCAACCGGGCGAACTCGCCGGCGGGGCCTTTGATCATCTGGTCGGTGTCGGCCGGTCCATACACCCACTTGGCGTAGCCCGGGCCCATAACCTCCACCCGGACCGGGGAATAGTCCATGTCGGCGACTTTGAAGGCATACGGCAGCGTCTTCCAACCGAGGAAGCAGATATGGCGAAGCCGGGCGGTGTCTTCGACCGGGTGCTTCATGGCGGCATAGATGTCGAGGCCATGGGCCCAGGTCTCCATCAGGCGCATCGTCGCGAACGTGCGGGCCTTCATTGAACCGGCGATCCAATCGATGCGCAGGTCGGCATCCATCCGGGAAAGCGGTTCGATCACCTTGGCCCGGCCACCACGCCACCATTCGATGACGTCCTGATAGCGCATCTTGCGGCCTTTCTTGACTGCCTCCTGGCGGAGGGTGTCGAGATTGGGAGCCGTTCGATAAGTCTCGATCCGGTTGCCGCCGTTGAGGGCGTCGGCCGCTAACTCGGCGGTGTCGGCGAGATGACTTATGGTGTCCCGGATGCTCCAGCCCTTGGCGGGGGTGGGACGCTCCCAATCTTTGGCTACCAGACGTTGGAGAAACTGGTCAAGAAACTGCTGCTCGGCCACGAGGTCGGACAGGATTTCGCGCACGGTCCCATGGTAATAGCTCCCAGGAAACTCGAATCCAGTGGCGGCAGTTCTCTCTGAGGGTGGTTACGGCGTCCTTCTCGTTGCAAATCGTCTCGGATAAAGTGTCCGGGTGGGGTGGACATCGAAGGGACCAATGGGGCCGCTGGTCGGCCTGATCATGCTGGTGGGTTGCGCAACGCCGGGCAATCCGGCCCCGGGAAGTGACCCGATAGCCACCGAAACCACAATCGCGACCGCCACCACGGCTCTGGCAACCGGAGTCGCCTCGGCCGATTGTTCCCCACCGGCCGGAACCCCCTGGCAAGGCCAGGCCACCGCCAGCCCGATCCGCCTGATGGAGACAGATGCGGGAGTCACTGTCGACATAGTCGAATATCCCTTACCCGAGTATGAGGCCAAGCTGTGGTCGCAGTGGGGGCAGGGAGCCATAATGGCCGACGGGACCTTCATCTCGGCAGTCGGTGACCATCGGGGGCCCGATGGCAATTCCTTCTTTTACGCGTACGATCCTGCCGCCGCCACCCTCACTCGGTTTGCCGACGTGTTGTCCCTCGTTGATCACGAGAATGGTGGGTTCGGTTACGGCAAGGTGCACGCTCAGATGGTGCCCGGACCGTGCGGTGAGGTCTACGCCCACACCTATTGGGGAACCCGGCGCGATCTCAAATACGACGATAACTATCGGGGCGACGTGCTCATTCGCATCGATCCCGGATCCATCGACGTGGTTGGGGTCACCGCCGAGGGACGGGGCACCGCCTCGATGGCCGGGTCGGCCGACGGATCGTTGCTATACCTGGAAGCGGTCGAGCCGCTTGAAAAGAACCCTGCGCTGGTGATCTACGACGTTCAAGCTCGGCGTCAGGTCGCGTCACTGACCGACTACCACACTGGAAATAGGGCCTTGGCAGTGGACAGCCGTGATCGGGTCTATTTCTCGGCCGGTGAATCGCGCCTGTCTCTCTACGACCCCGTCACTGGCGACGTGAGCGATTCAGGTGCCAGCCTGCCCGGCGACTTCCTGCGAGCGGCGACCCCTGCCCGGCCAGATGGATCGTTTGTGGGGGTGACAAGGAGACCGGCGGAGTTCTTTGTACTAGAGCCAGGCGGTCATACCAGGAGTCTGGGTAGTGCGGCCGGTTACACCGCCTCACTTGCCATGTCGGCTGACGGCAACCACGTCTATTACGTGCCAGGGGCACATGGTTCGTCCGGGGATATGGGTACGCCGTTAATAGATCTCGATCCGGAAACGGGTCAGCAGAGGACGTTGGTCGAGTTGTTCGGGGCCGCAGCAGAGACGCTTGGCGTGCGGCTGGGCGGCTCTTACAACGTAGTTCTGGATCCCGGACAGCGCCGCCTTTACGTCGGGCTCAACGCGGGGGAGGGCGACGAGACTTTCGGCCGGGTGTTCCTGGCGATAATCAACCTGCCGTGAGGCGGTTGTGCATCATGGTATGTGTGATGCTGGCTGGTTGTGTGGGCTCAACAACCGTAGACAGCATTACAAATTCGTCAACAACCATGACACCTTCGACCATCGGTCCGGCAGGCTCCCTCACCTGCTGGCAAGCACCTGCGACCACCGGGGCGAGCGCGATCTCATGGGAAGAGGCCACGTCAGAGTTCGGCCTGGTGGAACCCTTGACCGGGATGTTTGGGCATGCCGCGGCTTGGGGTGATGTCAACGGCGACGACCGACCCGACCTGGTCGTCGGGACCTTTGCCACCCGCAACCCTGATGCCTACCTGGAACGTGGTGCTGAAGGTCCCAGCCCGGACGTGCTGTTGTTTGGTGGAGAGCCCTTTGACCGGGTGGCCGGTTTTTCCGACTTGCTGGGACGGACCTCGGCATCGGTGTTTGCCGACCTCGACCAGGACGGTGACCTTGACCTGGTCCTGATCCGCAACGCCGGTAACGACATTGCCTCCCTACCGTCGCAGGTTTTCCTCAACCAGGACGGTCAGTTGTCGCTCGCGACCGATCTGCCATTCCCCGAAGACTTTTCGGGCCGATCGGTGGCGGTGGCCGATTTCGACCTCGACGCCGACCTCGACCTGGCGGTGGCCGAGGACCGGTTCGGCGAATCCGGCACCAGGCTCCTCTTCAATCAAGGAGGCTTGGTCTTCGTCGATGTGACCGACCAAAGCGGTCTCCCCTCGAAACTGTTCGGCCTGGGTCTGGCCGCCGCCGACCTCACCGGGGACAAGGCTCCCGATCTGTTCGTGGGCGGGGCCCAGCAATTATTCGTCAATCAGGCTGACGGCACCTTTCGCCTGGCGGACTCTGAAGTCTTCGAGTGGTTACCGACTGGCGACGAGGACGATGTCGCTGCAGTCGCCATCGCCGATGTCGACCGCAATGGCTGGCCCGACATTTTGATCGGCCACCATTTCAATTCAACCATCAACCAGGATCGTCCCGCACCGGTGCGCCTGTTTCTTCATCAGGGCCTCGATGCAGGCGGCGATCCCAAGTTCGAGGAGTCGACCGATGAAAGCGGGTTGAGCGCCCTGCCCACCAAGGCGCCCCATGTCGAGGTGGTCGACCTCGATAACGATGGCTGGCCCGACATCCTGACAACCGCTTCGGCCGACGATGGCGAATTGGTGGCGGTGTTCCGCAACCAGGGGCTGGCGGACGGAATACCCCGGTTTGAAGGTCCCCGGGGTCTCGGTGACCGTCAATATTGGGTTGCCGGGCCCACAGCCGATGTCGATCGCGATGGGCGGGTTGATGTGTTTCTGGTCGAATGGGAACCATCCTTGCCCTCCCGCCTTCTTCGAAACACCAGCACGGGCGGGCACTGGCTGGAAGTGTCGGTCGATGGTGCCAACACCGGCGTCGGGAGCACGGTCACCCTTTACCAGGCGGGCGCCCTCGGTGAGCCGGGGGCAGCGATCGGATTTCAGGAGATCGGGGTGGGTGTGGGTTATGGCGCCGGACGGCAGCCCTTTGCTCATTTCGGTCTCGGCGAGGCCGATAGGGTTGACGTCGTCATCGAGTTCCCTGGAGGCGAGCGATTCGAACTATCGGCAGTAGATGCCGACCAGCATCTGCGGTGGCCTAACGGCTGCTGAGCTGTCTGTTACCAGGGCCGCTCGGCTTGCTCCTCGGCAAACGGAGCCGGCGGTTCTACCCGGTCGGGGGTTACGACCAACTGGTTGAGATGATCGATCAGTTGACGGAGACGTCCGAAGCTGCGCCGATCAAACGTCATCCCCAGGCGGGCGCACTCAAGAGCATCATTGTCTTCGACCTCGTCCGGCGAGGCTTCCACCGCCTCGATCTGGCCGGAGCCGACGATGTCGGCGAACTCACGGTTGAATGCCTCAAGGGTGGCTTCGTCGGGACCCTGGCGCAGACGGAGGATGAGGCGGCCACCGACATATCGTTGGGAGTGGTAATTGGAGTAGAAGCCGAGGATGTGATCGCTGGCTTCGTCAGCGTCGGCCACCAGCGTGAACAGACAAAGGTCGGGCCGAGAAATTAGACCCCGGGCCACCAGCACCTCGTCGAGGAATCGGAGAAGTGGCTCCCAAAAGCCGGTGCCCGGTGCCTCCATGAGGACGATCGGGTGAGGGTCGCTCTTGCCCGTTTGCATGAGCGTGAACAACTCAAACGCCTCGTCGAGCGTGCCAAATCCTCCGGGGAAAAGGGCGAACGCAGCCGATTCCTTTACGAAAGCAAGCTTGCGGGTGAAGAAGTACTTGAAGTTGACGGTCTGGGCGGGGCTGAGATATCGATTCGAGTCCGGCTCGAAGGGGAGGCGGATGTTTACCCCGTATGAGTGTTCTCGACCGGCCCCCTTGCTGCCGGCTTCCATGATCCCGGGACCGGCTCCGGTGAGCACGCCCCATCCCTTGGAGGCCATGAGGCGGGCGAAACCTTCCGCCAAGTCATAGTTGGGGTCAGGCGGATTGAGACGGGCCGAACCAAAGATCGTCACCTTGGGCTCGGTGTGGCGGGCAAAGACCCGCAGGAAGTAGCGCATCTCCTTCAAGGCGGTATTGACAAGTTTGAGATCGCCGCGGGTCGGCCGATCGCGGTGAAACTTGAGAGCGGTCGTGATTATTTCGGCCACCAGATCCTGGTTGGAGCCGTCGCCGGTACTGGCTACGAGTTGGCGGACCCGTTCGTCAAGATCCGGATTCCCCAGATCGTACGGACGCACACCCGGACCGTAGTCGGGCCGTTTGCGAAGGGGACGGTCAGCCATGTCTGGTCCAATCAGCGAGCGAAAGGTCGACTGGTGGGACCTTTGCGTACCACCGCGTTCCACACAGTTTCATAGTGGTCTCGGTCGTAGAGGTCAATGTGAGGAAGCACGAACTCCTCCCATGCCCGTCGCAGCGGGTCGACCCGCTCCTGATGCACCCGCAGACCGGTGGGGATGCGGTCGAGGACCGATCGCAGCGAAAGGGGAGTTTCCACCCTCGTGGTGGTGTCGGGTACGACGAATGAAGCGTTGACCTCGCTGGCCAGACGCGAAATCGCTTCGACATAGTCGGCCCCCATTGCCGGGTAACGCCGGTTGAGCATGGAGACGATTTGTTCGGCGTCGGGGAAGTTCTTCTCCCAGATCACCCAGCGGTCGGCGAAGGCCTTATTGAGCGTCTGGGTGCCGGCGTAGTCGCGAATGTCAGTGGGGTTCATTGTGCCGAAGAGCCGGATGTCGGGCCGCAGCCGCACTGTTTCGCCGTTGGGAAGATCCAGGGCGGCATAGCGATCGAGGACCCCATGGAGGGCGAACAAAGTCTCGGCACCGGCCGCGTTGAGCTCGGAGAGGTTGACCAATGATGGCCCGCGCAGTGCCCTCGTGATGTCCCCGTCCTCCCACCGACTTTCGGTCCCTCCCTTGCCGTCGCCATGGAGACGGGTCGAGCCAATGAGGGTCACGTCCCGCACCTCGCCGGTGAGGGGAATCCGGTAATACGGCAGACCGAGTCGGGCGGCGAATTGTTCGATATCGTGATCCTTGCCCGTGCCCATGTGACCACGCACGGCCACGTGCAGGGGCGCGAATCCCTCCGGGCTCTCACGCCTGACCTGTTCGATCTGGGCAAACCTGTAGAGCATGCCGAGGTCGATGTAGTGGGGATCGGGCTCGGGTATCTTCCCAAGCCTCTGCACACGGTCGGTGATCTCCTTGGTGACCGTGAACTTCTCCAGCTCGATCGGTTTGCCATCCCCGGTTGGATCGTCAAATACAACTGTTTCAGACACCTACCAACTCCTTTCCGTAGTCAAGCTGGATGCCGACCTGGCGGGCGGGCCGCAGCCACCAGGTGTCCATCCCCCACAGCGCCAGGCCCCGCCTCAGAGCATTGCGAGTTCCATCGATCATGGCCCGGGTGAGGTCTTCGGGCCGGTTGACGACTTCAAACCGGTGATAGGCGTCGGTGACGGTGTCGTCGCCGATCCCGATGCCTAAAACTGTCGTGCCAGACCGTTCCACCGCTTCGACCGAAGCGGCCAACGCATCAACCGAGCCCCTTGTCATGCCATCGGCCAGCACCACCAGCACCCGGACGTTGGCTCCCAGCCGACCCATCCGCTCAGCGGCGTGGATGAGGTTGAACTCGTCGACGTTGGCTGCGCGCTCGAACATCGACACCGGGGGTGACTTCTTGGGGTCGCGGCGGGCGGCGAGTGCGGCCTGGGCGGGCTCCTGGGCGGTCCAGAACATGCCAGCAAGGACGTCTTCGGCCTCACGCCAGCGGCGATCGAAGGGTTTGACGAGGTAGTGATTGATGGTGGTGGTGAGACGGTCGGCGGCAGTCCCATGGGATTGGCGAAGACCGGCTGCGGTCTGGCTTCCGGCCCTGGTGTAGCTCCATTCCGTGTCGTCGGGTCTGGTTGCAAAGCCCCGGTTGAACAGAGCTACCTCGAAGTCCACCTGGAGTTCGTCGCAGAGACGGGCGAGCGTCACCGCCCCCAACAGAGCGGCAGCCATACCCCATGACGTTCGCATCGAGCCGTTGGTCCGGGGTTGCAACATCGAGGCAGATGCGTCGACCAGCAGGCTCACCGCGTACGAGCGCCTGGTGCGGGACGCTCTCCGTTCGTACATGCGTTGATAGAGCCCGGCGCCGATGAAAAGTGCCGCGTGCGGGGACACATCACCCTGGTCGTATCCCGATCGGAGTCCCCGTCGCTGGTTGGCGGCAAACAACGGGTACAGCTCACCGGACACCTGGCGCTGGGTGATGCCCCACTTGCGGGCGGCCGTGGCCATTGCCGCCATGCCGTCGGGGGCGAAGGTGGCGAATTTGGCAGGTGCGGGCCCAACCACGAGCTTGCCTGCCATTCCGGTCGGGAGATAGACAGTGGGAGCCTGGCTGACCCGCAGAAGCTGGTCGGTGGAGGCATCACCGGCGAGCTCGGAGGCGCCTTTGCGATCGCTGAGACCTGCCCTTGCCTGGGCGGCGCGGCGTGTGTCCTGGTAGCTCTCGGCGTCTTTCACCGAGGGACTTGGGAGGCGGACCAGGTCGACGCCATCAGCGGCCTCGGCGGCGTCGGCTCTCTCAACGGCGCGCTCCTGGGCGGGAGTGGCGCCACTCGAAAGCTTAGTGAGGAGGCCGTGACGCCGTGCGATCTCGAGCAACTCGAGGGCAAGATCGGTCACCTGTGAATTCGTGGTAGCGACGGCGGCGGCAGCACATAGCATGCTTGCTTCGCTGAGGGCTCGCTGTGCCCGAGGGTCGACCCGCCGCTCGAGGTTGGACCTCTCGCAGTAGTCGCCGGTCAGGAGAAAACACCCCAGGGTGAATTGCCCGATCGCCCCGGCCTGGGAGAGGGCGGCGGGCAGTGCGGCCAGATAGACGTCGGCCAGCACCGACCGGGCTCCCGCGTATCTGGCCAGGCCCTGGCGTTCCTGGCGGGCATCCTCGAGGGAGAAGAAGAGGATCTCGCCCACCGGCCCGCCATCTTTTTCGAGCCGTGCAAGAAGATCCGGTTCGTCTTTCTCGAGATTGGTCGAAACCAGGTGCACTACCTCATGGAGAGCGGAGGCCAGCGCCATCTCATCGGCGGTAACCGGAGCAGCACGGTTGGCGGCCGCCTGGAACAGCCGGGGATCACAAACGATTTCGTCAGCTGAGGCGGCTGATTCCGGTCCCAGCACCACCCGCAACTTGTCGTTGCCGGCCAGGGTGCGGGCGAACCGGGTCACCGCCGGAGCCACCTTCTGATAGCGGCCCACGACGGACTCGATAGCCCTTTCGTCCGGACGGAGCATCTCCCGCAATACCGTGTGGCGGTTGGGGAATTGGCTGCGGTCGCGCATGACCGACCATTGTCTCATGCTGGTCAAGTCTGTCGTTATCTCCAGCTGCCTTACACTGCCCGGCCGCATGCACTATCAATTGAGCGAACTTCCCAACGGTCTCCGGATCATCACCGAGGCGATGCCAGCGGTCCGCTCGATCGCCCTGGGTTTGTGGGTGGACACGGGAACCCGGGACGAGCAACCACCCGAGGCCGGGGCCTCCCACTTTCTCGAACATCTCCTCTTCAAGGGTTCCGAGCGCTATTCGGCCCGCTACATCGCCGAGACCTTCGATTCGATCGGGGCCGAGTCGAACGCCTTCACTTCGAAGGACAACACCTGCTTCTGGGGCCGGCTGCTCGACCGTGACTTGCCGGTGGGTCTCGATCTTTTGGCCGAGATGCTGCAACGTCCCGCCTTTCGACCGCATGAGATCGATTCGGAACGACAGGTGGTGGTCGAAGAGATCAACATGAACGAAGACGATCCCTCCGATGTCGCTTTCGAAGAGTTCACCAAAGCTGTGTTCGCCGGACACCCGCTGGAGATGCCGGTGCTCGGAACCCGCGATTCCATCCGCGGCATGAGTCGTGCCGACCTCCAGGGTTATTGGGCTCGTCGCTACGGCCCGCGTTCGACCGTCCTGGCCATGGCCGGTTCGATCAGCCACGACGAGGCGGTCGACCTTGCCACCAAACTCCTCGGGGACTGGGGCGGGGAAGCCAACGATCACAAGTTCGGGCCCTCCGACACTCCGGCGGCGGTGCGCATGGTCCACCGCGAGACCGAGCAGGCCCACCTGGTGATCGGAGGCACCGGCCTGGATCGTTTCGACGAGCGGCGGTTTGCCTTCGACATCCTCAACCACGTGCTGGGCGGGGGCATGTCATCGCGGCTCTTTCTCAAGATTCGGGAGGAGAGGGGCCTCGCCTATGCCGTCTACAGCTTCCGGCTCGCTCATGCCGACACGGGCGCTTGGGGCGTTTATGTAGGAACCACACCCGACCAGGCCGAGACGTGTCTCGGTCTGATCGAAGAGGAGATCAATGCCGTGGTCGAAGACGGCATCACCGACGAAGAACTCGAACGGGCCAAAGGAAACATGCGGGGAGGGCTCGCCATCTCCATGGAAGATGCCAACAGCCGCATGATCAGGCTGGGCCGCGATGAGTTGAACGGAGCACCCCACCTCTCCATCGACGAGCGTCTGGCGCGGCTGGACGCGGTGTCTGCCACCGAAGTGGTGACGGTGGCCCGGGCCGTTCTCCGGAGCCGCCGGGTCATGGGCGTCGTCGGGCCATTCAAGCAAGGCGATCTGGACCGATGGGTGGCCTGAAGGTCGGCGTCTCGGGCGCCTTCGGGCGCATGGGTTCTTTGACTTGTGAGGCGGTCGAGTCGGTTGCCGACTTGGAGCTGACCGGCCGCTATGCCCCGGGTCATGAACTCGATGACGCTGCTGCCATGACGGGCTCCGATGTAATCGTCGAGTTCAGCCGGCCCGAAGTCGTGATGGACAATCTCGGTTTGTGGCGAGAGATGAATGCACATGTTGTGGTAGGCACCTCGGGGTTTGACATCGGCCGCCTCGACGAGGTTCGGCGGCTCTGGACCGGCAGCGAACACCGATGTCTGGTGGTTCCCAACTTTTCGTTGGGGGCGGTGGTGATGATGTGGGTGGCGGAGAAAGTAGCCCCCTACTTCACCGCCGCCGAGGTGATCGAACTTCACCATGACCGCAAAGCCGATGCACCGTCCGGAACCGCCCTCACGACGGCCGAACGGATGCATCCGGCCGGGTTTCGGGCCGTCGAGTCGACCGAGTTACGGGCGGGGGCTCGAGGTGCGGAGGTCGACGGGGTCTGGATTCACTCGATCCGCTTGCCCGGGCTCCTCGCCCATCAGGAGATACTGTTGGGCAACCAGGGAGAGGTGCTGACGATCCGCCACGACACCACCGATCGGACAGCTTTTGTACCCGGGATCCTGATTGCGATCAGATCGGTGGGAGGGCTTTCTCCCGGGGTGACGGTGGGGCTCGAGCCCTTGCTGGGGCTCTAGGCCTCGGTAATCGTCACCGACTTGATCACCGCATCGTTGAGAGGCTTCTCGCGCTTGCGTTCGAGGGCGGCGATGGCGTCCACCGCCTCCATTCCCGCCGTGACCTTGCCAAAGATCGTGTACGAATGGGGAAGCCCGACGTCGTCGAGGCAGACGAAGAACTGGCTGCCGTTGGTGTTTGGCCCGGCGTTGGCCATTGCCACCGTGCCGCGTGAATAGGACCCCGGACCGTCGAGCTCATCCCGGAACTTGTAACCGGGACCCCCGCTTCCCGTACCGGTGGGATCGCCTCCCTGGATGACGAAACCCGGCACCACCCGGTGGAAGATGACGCCGTCGTAGAAGCCATCGCGGGCCAGGAACACGAAGTTGTTGACGGTGAGGGGGGATCGGGCCGGATCGAGCTCGATCGTGATCGGGCCGTGGTTGGTATCGAGATCCGCCGTGTAGGTCTTGGAGAGGTCGATGTCCAGCGGAGGGGCTTGCGGGTATTTCTTAGCCATGCCTTTGACCTTAGGGGGCATGTTTCGTCTAGGGCGATCGACCACTGGTGGTATAGGTGTGTCCGAGGCGGCTGGTCCAGAGATGGTCGCCACCGGGCAGGGGTTCGTGTTTCCACCCTGCTTTATGTCGGATCACGTGGTCATGCCTGCAGAGGGGATCGAGGTGGTCGATTGCGGTCGGTCCGCCTTCGAACCAGGGGATGCGATGGTCGAGGTCACAGTTGGAGGAGGGCATCCGACAACCGGGGAAGATGCAAGTGGGGCTGCGGGTCTCGACGTCGCGGCGCTGACCAGCGGTGGGTCGGCGGCGGGTGGTCCCGTTGTGGATGACCTGTTCGGACTCGGGGTCGGTGACGGTCCAGCGCCAGGAGCTTTCCTGTTGTTGTTCGGTGACCTGACGGGCGATGTCGGCAATCACCGGTCCATAACCGGCCAACTCGCCCGGGTCCTCGCTTAGGCGCGTGAGGGTGGTCAGATCGACGTGGAGGTCAACCGTTCCCTTGGCGGCCCGACCGACATTGCCTTGACCTTCCAGGAGATCCAATAGGACGTCAGCGCGGAGCTGATCCATCGTGCGGTTTTCGCCGTCACGACGGAGGCTCCGGGCGAGCTCGGTGATTCTGCCCATGGCCGCAGCAACCCGATCAGGGGGCAAATCGAGACCCAACAGGTTGGCAGCCCCTTCGACCGTCGGTTCGGCAATGACCCGACGACCATCAACGGCCTGTGCGTACCGCTCGGCGGCTTCGTCCGGGTCGGCCTGGACGCTGACACGGCGAATGAGGGCGTGGAGCTGGCCGGTCGTGAGTCGTTGGGCCGGTTCGATGACCTCGTCCACCACTCGCCGGGCGATCTCCAAGGGGAGATGACCGGTACCCGCCACGATCACTCGAGCCCGACGTAGATCGATGTCTCCATTCACCAAAGCCTCCCATACCCGCGGCAAACGCTTGCGAAGGCCGAGTGCCATGCCTAACTCATTGGCTGCCGCCGACCGTGTCAGGCGCAAAGCGGCTCGAATCTCCGCCTCGGCCGCCTCACCCGCGAATTCAGCGTCGTCGTCCCACTCCGCCATCAAGTCAAAGAGCAAAGCCATTTGCTCGTATGCCTTGGCTTGAAAGTGGGAAACGAGACGGGTGTAAGCCTGCAATGCGGCCACCCGGTCATATTCGGTGAAACCCTCACGCTCCACCGCGGCCAGCACCGCCGTCAGTTCAGGACCCGGTGCCATCCCCTCGATGAAATCCAGTGTCACCCCAACACCCCTATCGAACTGATGTTCGAAGCATACAAGAAGCCACCGACAGGAACAAGCATCTCGACCGTCAGCGAGAACGCTTTTTTTGAACAATCATCTCGAACTGGAGGTCATCCGTCGCCACGGCCGCCGGGGAAGGGCGGGCATTGGCGGGTCAATACCGGCACGTCACCGGCGTGGATGTCAGGTTCGGTATCGGCACCAAACGGGTTCCAGCTCTGATCCTCCAGCCAGATGTTGAAGCTGGGAGGTTCGGCCTGGGTGAATCCGGCTTCGGCCAGACAGTCGCGCACCCACAGGTGATGGTCATAGACGCGTTGTGCCTGCTCGAGGGTGTAGCCGCCGTAGGGACCGTCCGTGGCGTAGGGCACGTTGAGACCGTTTCGACACCTTGCCACGATCTCTTGTGCTTCCCGGGATTGTGTTTCCGGCTTGACGGACTTGTAGGTCGTGCCGTCAGCCCCCATTTCGATCGGGACGTCGCGGTCGTTGGCGCACTGCACGATGAGTTCTGCGACCAAGAAGAGGTTGACGTCTACCGGATCGACGTTCGAGAAGTCTCCATAGCCGGTGATACCGGGGAGGGTCTCGAGGCTGAGCACCCACTGCATGAGCTCGTCGGCGCCGCTGGTGGGTGTCGTCGGCCCCATAGTCGTAGTGGGTAGTCGTGTGGTGCCGGTTGACTCCGGATCACCTGTTGGGCTTGTGGTTACTACCCCCGAGCGGGTGCAGGCCGCCAGGATCAGCAGCAATGCCAACATTCGTCGTGTGGCAATGGCCAACCGAGAAACCTCCCACGGACCCTCTTGACTCTACCCAGCACGAGTCCGTGGGCGTCATGAGTTCGATGCGGGCGTCTTTCTAACCAGCCCGAGACCGGAAGTTCTTGGGGCTGTGGTGTCCGCTAGCGGACGCCTGAACCCGGGGTTCGCGGATCTCGTAGCATTCCTCGGAATGCCGGTTCGTACGATCCTCGAGCGGGGTCCCAAGGGTAAGAAGGCGGTGGCCTTCGCCGTCGACTGGCCCGGCTGGAACCGGGGAGCGAAGACACCCGATCTAGCGCTCGAAACGCTCGAGTCGTACCGGCCTCGCTACCGGCCGATCGCTGTCGCCGCCGCGATGGTCAAGGAGTTCGACTCAGCCGGGCCTCTCGAGATTGCCGAAGAAAGGGTCGGTTCTGGCATGACCGACTTCTGGGGCATCTCCTTCTCGACGTCGGGCCTTGAACAAGAGCCAATGGACAAGAGCGAGTTCGATCGCAAAATCAGACTGCTGGAGGCCTGCTGGGCCTACTTCGACGACGTGGCCGGGCGGGTATCCGCCGAGATGCAGAAGGGCCCGCGGGGTGGCGGGCGCGACCGCGACCGGATCATCCGCCACACCATCCGAAACGAGAGTGAGGACTTCGCCAGGAAGGTGGGCTTGCGGATACCTGAAGAAGGGGCGCTAACCCCCGAAGGGCTGCGCACCCATCGTGAGTCCTTTGTCGCGGCGATGCGCGACTACAACAACGAGGGGAAAACGATGCGGACGTGGACGCTGCCGTTCCTAATCCGCCACAGCGCCTACCACGTTCTGGACCACGCTTGGGAGATGGAGGACAAGGACCTCACCCCCGAAGCCCCGACCTGAGCGGCGATTCCGTTCTCGGGGCTGTGGGACCCGAAAATGGTTCCGTGAACCCGGGGTTCGCGGGATTTAGAACAGGGCGTTGGCCAACTGCCGGCGATACTGCGCGGTCAACGGGTGGTCGTTGCCGAGCAGTTCGAAGATGTCGAGCATTGTCTGGCGGGCCTCGGCGCGGTCGTCGCCGCCGTTGCTCACCTTCTCCAACAGCTCCGGGAGCGCCTGTTCGGGGGAGTCGAGATCGATCACGCCAGCGGCAAGTAGCCGGGCAGCGGCCTCGAGCCGGCGGACCTCCGGGGTGGGTGCCTGGCGCCCAAGCACCGCCAGCGCCTCCTCCGAGGCAGCCCGGTCGATCATCAGCCCGGCCAGGACCAGCGCTGCTTCGACGTTGGTCGGCTCGGTTTCGAGGATCTCGGTGAGACGGTCCTCGGCCGTAGAGGCAAAACCATCCTCGGCCAGCTTCTCGGCCTCGACGATCCGTGGGTCTATCGCCGGGGGCACCAGCGCCGCCACGAACTGTCGGACCGCCTGTTCAGGCACAGCGCCGACGAAGCTGCTCACCGGTTTCCCGTCCTTGAAACCGACCACCATGGGGATGCTCTGCACCCCGAAGGCCTGGGCCAGGCGGGGGTTGGCGTCGACGTCGACCTTGGCCAACTCGAAGGAGCCCTCGCCCTCACCGGCGACCTTCTCCAGGAGGGGTCCGAGGGTGCGACAGGGGCCGCACCAGGACGCCCAGAAATCGACCACGACCGGGACTTCCTTGGATCGTTCCAGAACCGCCGTCTGGAAATCGGCCTCAGTTACATCGAATACGAATTGAGTCATCATCTGTGAGGGTAACGCCCGCCGTTGTTCGGCCATTCCCGGCGGGTATCCTCGACACGCCGTCGCTCAGGAGACTCTATGCAGCCCTTCGGTCGGGTATTGACCGCCATGATCACTCCGTTCACCGAAGACGGTGGGCTCGACTACACACGGGTTTGGAACCTGGCCCGCTACCTCGCCGATCATGGCTCCGATGGCCTGGTCGTAACCGGAACCACCGGCGAATCACCCACCCTCACCCCCGAGGAGAAGGTGGCGCTCTACCACGCTGTTACGAAAGCGGTTGAGGGCCGTGACGTGAAAGTCATGGCCGGCACCGGCACTTACAACACCGCCGAATCGGTCCATTTGACCAAACTGGCGGCCGGGGCCGGATGCCACGGGATCCTGGCGGTTACCCCGTATTACAACCGGCCGAGCCAGGAAGGTCTGGTCGCCCACTTCGAGGCGATTGCCGACGCCTCCGACCTTCCGGTCATGCTCTACAACATCCCCGGCCGCACCGCCCGCCGAATCGAGGTAGAGACGCTCAAGCGTCTGGCCGAGCACCCGCGCATACTGGCCGTCAAAGACGCGGTGATGGACCTCGACTTCACCTCCTCCACCTGTCACGAGGTCCCCGATCTGGCCGTGTACTCCGGGCAGGACTCCTACACGCTGCCGATGATGTCGGTCGGCGCGGTCGGAGTCGTCTCCGTGATCTCGCACCTCGCCGGCGACGTGGTCCGGCGCATGGTCGATGCGGCCCTGGCCGGGGACTTCGTAACCGCCGGCAGTCTCCACCACCAGCTCCTGCCGTTGGCGTTCGCTTGTTTCCTCGAGCCCAACCCCGCTCCGGTCAAGGCTGCGCTCAATGCGTTGTGGGAGCCGGTGGGCGTTCCGCGCCTGCCGCTGCTACCGGCCAGCGAGGCGACTCTGGCCGCCGTCAAAGAGGCACTGGGGGCGGTGCAGGGCCTGTGACCGTCACTGTCACGTTCTTGGGAGGACTGGGAGAGATCGGCCGCAACTGTGCAGCTCTCGAAATCGACGGCCGGATCGCCGTCATCGACTGCGGGTTGATGTTTCCAGAAGAGGAGATGCTCGGGGTCGACCTCGTCTTCCCCGACTGGAGCTGGCTGGTCGAACGTTCCGCCGATCTGTCCTGTGTCGTACTGACCCACGGTCACGAAGATCACATTGGAGCGCTGGCCTATTTCCTGGCGGACCTCAACGTACCGGTCTTTGGCACACGGCTCACCCTCGATCTGGCCAAAGGCCGCATCGACGAGTTGGGGGTGGAGGCGGACCTGCGCCCCGTCGAGCCGGGAGTCTGGGTGACCCACGATGTGTTCCGGTTCCGGATGATCAACGTGACCCACTCCGTACCCGACGCCTGCGCCGTGGCTTTTGACACACCCGAAGGAATGATCCTCCACAGCGGTGATTTCAAGCTCGACCCCACCCCGATCGACGGACGGACCACCGATCTGCAGACGATCGCCGAATTGGGACGGACCGGGGTGCGCCTGCTTCTCTCCGATTCGACCAACGCCGAAAGGCCGGGGTTCGTCCCATCAGAGATGTCATTGGCCGATTCGCTGCGAGACATAATCGGCGGCGCCCCGGGTCGGGTGATCGCCGCTTGTTTCTCGTCCCACATCCACCGCATTCAACAGATCGCCAACGCCGGGGTGGCGACCGGTCGCAAGATCGCGGTGTTTGGTCGCTCCTTGCAGCGCAACACGGCGGTCGCCAAGGAACTCGGCCGGCTCGACATCCCCGAGGACGCGGTCATCGACATCGTCGAGTTGCTCAAGATGCCTCCCCACCGCCAGTTATTGATGACGACCGGCAGCCAGGGTGAACCGTTTGCGGCCCTCTCTTTGATGGCGCAGGGCCGCCACAAGTTCGTCGAGATCGGAGAAGGCGACACCATCGTTCTTTCGGCGACTCCCATCCCCGGCAACGAGACCGCCGTCTCCCGGGTGATCAACCAGCTTCTGCGCCGCGGCGCCCGAGTGATCCATGGACGCAATGCCCCCGTCCACGTCTCTGGTCATGCCAGTCGCGACGAACTGCTTACCTATCTCAACCTGGTCCGTCCCCAAGCGTTTGTCCCCATTCACGGCGAATACCGGCATCTGGCCGCCCACGCCGCACTGGCCCGGCTGGTGGGAGTGCCGCAGGTGGATGTCTGTGAAGACGGTGACACAATCTCACTTGAGGGTGACGAAACCCGGGTGTCCCGCCGGGCGGTCCCGGCCGGTTATGTGTACCTCGATGGCGACAGCATCGGCGATGTCAAGGCCGTACTTCGGGACCGCAGCCACCTCGCCGATGAGGGCGTGGTGGTGGTGACGGTGGCCGTCAGTCCGCAATCCCGGGAGATCATCTTTGGCCCCGACCTGGACAGCCACGGGATGATGGACGACCCCGAGGCAGTACTCGAAAAAGCTGCGCAGGCGGTCCGCCAGGCCGTGCAGGAGAGGCTCACTGCCGATGCCCACGACGGGTCGGCGCTGCAACAGGTGGTCCGCCAGGCCGCTGCCCGCGTTATCAAGGCCGAAACCTCTCGCCGACCGGTCATCCTGCCGGTAGTCCTCGAGCTCTGAGTCACCGGTTGGCGGCTCCCGCCGTTCGGCTGTTTGTGAGGTAGTCTCCCCACTTACATGACCAAGAGGACGCCCACCCGCCGGGGTGGCAGCGGGCGGAAGCGGGTGTCCACACACAAGACCAGGAAAAGCGGAAGCCAGGGAACGTCGCGCCTCTCGCTGGGGACGCTGCGGGAACGCATCCGCGTACGGTTGGGACGCCAGGCAGATGATGTCTGGGGCCTGGCCATCGTGGTGGTGGCAATTCTCATCGTCCTCGGTTTTCTCGGGTTAGCCGGACCCTTTGGAGACGCGGTCGAGACCGGAACCCGGTTTGCTTTTGGATGGTGGCGCTATCTGGTCCCGGTGGTGATGATCGGCATCGGAGCCGGACTCATCCTCGGCCGTCCCCGCCAGGGTCCAGCGCGGGTGGTCAGCGGAGCCATCACCTCATTTGTGGGATCACTGGCAATGTTCCATCTTCTCACCGGTGGGCTAGCCCTGGTGCCCAACGTGGAATTGGTCGAGGAGCGGGGAGGGGCGCTGGGCGCGCTCATTGCCTTTCCCCTCCGCCGCCTGCTTGGCAGTTGGGGCGCTTTTGTGGTTCTCACCGCTGTGATGGGGATGGGCGTGCTTCTCCTGACCAGGACGACTGTCAAAGAACTCTTTGGAGCTATCGCCCAGATCGGTCGCAACGTGCGCCACTTCGCCAGCAACGCCCAACTTGAAACCACCCGGCACCGGACCCATGCACCCCGTCACCTGGCCCGCCCGATTATCCCCGAGCCGGAAGCCGAAGATGAGTCTGAAGCGCCGGTCGAACCCATGCCCACCATCAGACCGGCGAGGAAGAAATCCAGGTCGGCCACTCCGGTAGTCGCGGGGTCGGGATACCAATTGCCTCCGTTGGAACTGCTCGGGTTTGGCGGGGGTGAGGAGCAAAGCCGCAAAGCCCTCGAAGACACCGCCGCCCAACTCGAAGACACCCTCCGCCAGCACGGGGTCGATGCCCAGCTCACCAAGATCGTCCCCGGCCCCACGGTTACGAGATTCGAGATCGAACTGGCGCCCGGCGTGAAGGTGAACCGGGTTTCCAGCCTCGCCCACGACATCGCCTACGCATTGGCGACGCCTGACGTCAGGCTGCTGGTGCCGATACCAGGCAAGTCCGCCATCGGGGTGGAAGTCCCCAATCGCCGTCGTCGCTTGGTGACTCTCGGTGACGTTCTTCGCAGCCCCGAAGCTGCGGCTGACCAGCATCCGCTGGCAGTAGCCCTCGGGGTTGACATCTCGGGTAGGCCGAGACTTCTCAACCTGGCCGAGTTGCCCCATGTTCTTATCGCCGGGGCCACCGGGGCGGGCAAGTCATCGTGCATCAACGCCTTTGTGTCCTCGTTGCTTGCCCGGACCACCCCCGACGATGTGCGCCTGATCCTGGTCGATCCAAAAAGGGTCGAGCTCGGCCAGTACAACGGTGTTCCCCATCTGCTGCACCGGGTAATCACCAATCCGAAGAAGGCGGCGGACGCCCTCAAGTGGGCGGTGGCGGAGATGGATCGCCGTTACGACCTGCTGGCCGATGCCAGGGTGCGCGATATCATTGGCTACCGGGAGAAGTTGGATGCGGGCAATCTTCCCGATGAGGGCTTTGATCGGTTCCCGTACATCGTGGTGATCGTCGACGAGCTCAACGACTTGATGATGGTGGCGGGGCGCGATGTCGAAGAAGCGATCGTCCGCATCGCCCAGATGGCACGAGCGGTTGGAATCCATCTGGTCATCGCCACACAGCGTCCGTCAGTGGATGTGATAACCGGCGTCATCAAGGCGAACATCCCCTCACGGCTTGCCTTCTCAGTGGCCAGCCAGACCGATTCCCGGGTGATCATCGACGGGGCCGGCGCCGAGAAACTTGTCGGGATGGGTGACATGCTGGTGATGACCGCGGCCGAACCGCGGCCGACTCGCTATCAGGGTGCCTGGGTGCGGGAAGAGGAGATCCACGCGTTGGTCGAATGGGTGAAAGCCCAGCGCGACGTCGAATACCACGACCATGTGATCGAGAACCTCGCCGCCGAAGCGGCCCGGGTGGTGGCCGATGCCGAGGACGACGAAGAGGAGGCACTGGTCCGTCAGGCCATGGACATCATCGTGCGCAGCCAACTCGGCAGCACGTCGATGTTGCAGCGGAAGTTGCGGATCGGTTTTGCCCGGGCGGGCAGGGTCATGGACATCCTCGAAAACCGCGGGGTCGTCGGGCCATCTGAGGGGTCAAAAGCCCGCGAGGTTTTGATGACTATCGAAGAACTGACCTCGGAACGAGCCGGCGTGTGACCGTTGGGACAGTCGCCCGTTCACAACTCTCCGAGCCACCGCTACCCTCAACAAGTCGGATGTTTCAGCTTCTCACTCCCTCCGGTGACCTGACCGGACCATCACCTCTGGACCTCACCATGACGCGCCGGTTGTACCGGGCGTTGGTCTTTGCCCGCACTTACGATCGCAAGGGGATGTCCCTCCAGAGACAGGGAAGGCTCGCCACCTACGCCCCCTTCGAAGGCCAGGAGGCGGCCCAGGTGGGGAGTGCGGCTGCGCTCGAACCGGACGACTGGATGGTGGCGACTTATCGGGACGCCGCCGCCATGTGGATGCAGGGATACCCCTTGGAGCTGCTTTTCGCCGGTCGGACCGGCGACGAGCGGGGTGGCTCGCCCCCCGACCATTGCCCCGTCCTGCCTCCCTCGATCACGGTCGGCGGCCACATGGTCCATGCCGTCGGGTTGGCATGGGCGTCACGCTTGTTGGACGAGCGGCGGGTGGCCATCACCTACTTCGGCGATGGAGCCACCTCTGAGGGTGACTTTCACGAGGCCATGAACTTCGCAGCAGTGTTCAGCGTGCCTTGCGTCTTCTTTTGCCAGAACAACGGCTGGGCGATCTCGTTGCCCCGGTCAGAACAGACCCGCTCGGAAACCATCGCGCAGAAAGCAATCGGTTTTGGCATGCCAGGCGTGCAGGTGGACGGCAACGACCTGTTTGCGGTTTACCAAGCGACCAGCGATGCCCTGGCTCGAGCCCGCAGCGGTGGTGGACCCACCCTGATTGAGGCCGTTACCTACCGGGTAGGTCCCCACACCACCGCCGATGACCCCGGTCGCTATCGCGACCCGGCCGAAGCCGACCAATGGCGGCGGCGAGACCCTCTCGAGCGGGTCAGGATCTTCCTATCAGAACGTGAAGCGTGGACCAAGGAGTGGCAGGATCAGATTGAAGAGGAAGCCGGCAATGAGATCGACCGGGCGGTCGGGCTGGCCGAAGGTCTCCCGCTTCCGACGTCAAGCGAAATGTTTGAGGGGATGTTCGAGTCGATGCCGGCGCATCTCGTGAATCAGCACGATCGGGCGGGGTTGCGCTGACGTGACCGTCCGCACCATGGCCCAGGCGCTGACCGATGCCCTCGACTTGGCACTGGCTAAAGATCACACCGTCCTCGTGATCGGCGAGGACGTTGCCCGCACCGGCGGCGTCTTCAGGATCACCGACGGGCTCCTCCAGAGATATGGCGACGATCGGGTCATCGACACGCCGGTGGCCGAGTCGGCGATTATCGGGGTGTCCCTGGGGATGGCCATCGCCGGAATGCGGCCGGTGGCGGAATTGCAATTCATGGGCTTTTCGTACCCGGCCTTTGACCAGATCGTCAACCACGTCGCCCGCATCCGCAATCGATCCCGTCACCGCTTCACGGCGGCCATGGTGATTCGGATCCCCTTTGGGGGCGGAATCGGCGCCGCCGAGCACCACTCCGAGTCCATGGAATCGATATATGCCCACACCCCCGGGCTGAAGGTGTTGATTCCCTCCACCCCCTACGACGCCAAGGGTCTGTTGTTGGCGGCTATCGAAGACCCCGACCCTGTGATCTTCTGCGAACCCATCCGGCTTTATCGGGCCGTCAAGGAAGAGGTGCCGGACGGGTGGTACACGGTTCCCATCGGCGAGGCCCGGGTGGAGCGGAGCGGCACCGATGTCACCCTCATCACCTGGGGGGCCATGACCAAAGAGACCCGGGGGGCCGCGGACCTCCTTGCCACCGAGGGTGTAGAGGCCGAGGTCATCGACCTTCGCAGCCTGGTTCCCCTCGATCGCAAGACCCTGGTGGGATCGGTGGTCAAAACCGGGCGGGCGGTGGTGGTGCATGAAGCTCCTCGCACGGCCGGCTTCGGTGCGGAAGTAGCGGCCGTGCTGGCCGAAGAATGCCTCTACGAGTTGACAGCCCCGGTGGAAAGGGTCACCGGGTGGGACACGGTCTTCCCCCTAAAACGGGGCGAGCACCTCTATCTGCCCTCGGTCGAGCGGATTGCCGCAGCCGTCCGGCGGACATTGCAGGCCTGATGGCCTACGAGTTTCGACTTCCCGATATCGGTGAAGGGCTTACCGAAGCCGAGATCGTCCGCTGGCTCATTGAGGTTGGCGACGAGGTCAAGGTTGATCAGCCTGTGGTCGAGGTGGAGACGGACAAAGCGGTGGTGGAGATTCCTTCCCCCCGGAGCGGCACGGTCCTTCACCACGGCGCCGCCGGGGGAGAGACCCTGGCGGTTGGCGAGATCCTGGTCGTCATCGGTGAAGCGGGGGAGGTATGGCCTCCGACTGCCGAACAGGCGGAGAGCCCCCCGTCAGCACCACCCATTGTTGGCACCATCAGTGAAGCGGCCGAGGAGTTGACGCCGCGACTGCACAAGACCCAGGAAGCCCTCACCCGGGTACAGGCGCTTCCGCTGGTCCGCAAACTCGCTGCTGAGATGGGGGTGGACCTCAACCGGCTCTCCGGGACTGGACCCGGCGGACGGATCAGCCGGGAGGATGTTCTGGCCGCGGCCGATCCCGCTGCCGCTGTGCCCGAGCCAACCACCATCAGCCTGCCACCTGTTTCCCTGGGCGGAGAGGGGGAGCGGCGCCCGCTGTCACGGCTGCGCCGCACGATCGCGGCCAACATGTCGCGATCCTGGACCGAGATTCCTCATGTCACCACCTTCGACGAGGTTGACGCCAGCCGGCTGCTGGCAGCTCGCCGGGCTCTCGAATCGCGGCATCAAGTCAAACTTCCCCTCGAAGCGATGATGATCAAGGCTGTGTTGCCGGCGCTGAGGGCCTTCCCCGAGTTCAACGCGAGTCTCGACGGCGACGATCTCGTGGTCAAAGGTCGCTATGACATTGGAGTGGCCGTTGACACCCCGGAAGGTCTGATGGTGGCTGTGGTGGCCAAGGCCGACCAACAATCGTTGCTCGAAGTTGCGGCCGATGTGCAGAGGCTCGCCAACGGCGCCAAGGAGCGCACCCTGGAGGTCAGCGAGCTCACCGGCCAGGGTTTCACCATCTCGAACATCGGGGCCCTGGGTGGGGGTTTCGGTACGCCGATCGTTCCTCCCGGTACGACCGCCATCCTCTCGGTGGGAAGGGCCAACGAAAGGCCGGTGGCGGTCGGCGGCAAGGTCGAGATCGTCCCGGTTATGCCCTTGTCGTTGTCATACGATCATCGGGTGATCGATGGCGGTTTGGGCCGGCGGTTTATGGCGATGGTGATCGAGAACCTGGCCGAGCCGGCGCTGTTTCTGGCTTGAGGTCTTCTCAGTCCAGAGCTTTTTCGTGCCAAACCGGGTCATGGCGGAGAAGCTCCGACATCTGCCGGCGCAGAAGAGTGGGGGCGTTGCGCAGACCCACCGCCACGGCAAACGCCGGGTCGTTGTCTGTGCGAATGATCACCTCGTCGCCCTCCGCCTGCAGGTGAAAACCGTCGTCGGCGGCGCGGATCCCGACCTGTTGGATCGGCCAGTCGCCGATGACATCGGTAGCGGCAGAGATATGGATGTTGCCCCCATCGGTGAGGTCAATGAGCACACGCAACCCGGGCCCCACCTCGCCTGGCATCCGCAACGAACCATTGAACTGTTGCATGGGTCTCATAAAGCTAGCTCACAGCCGGTTTTCGGCAAGTTCTGGTGAATGGGGCGCTGGGCCTAATGGTCAGCGGTCGGAGCGGGGCGCGGCTGGTGGCGTTCGACCAGTTCGTAGATCTCGGCCAGGTCGAGCTTGGGGTAGGGGTCAGGAGCGAGCATCCCGATGATCCGTGCCTGGGCCCGGGGTGAGGCCACGATCTTGCCCTCCCAGCGCAGACCCAGCTCCCGGCTGGGTCGCCGGCAACAGGCCCCATCGGGGCAATTGGACCGGCGGCGGTTGGAAGAATCGCGTCCACGGAGATACTGGGCGTCGTCAAACCCCACCCCGAAGGTTACGGCGGTCGCTGTGTTGGGGTCGGGATCGACATAGGTCGAACAGAAGTAGGTGCCGGCCGGGGTGTCGGTGTATTGGTACCGAAGGGTGAACTTGTCGGTCGAGGCGAAAGCTGCCCGGGCCGACCATTCCCGGCATAGTCGCTGGGCCTCCACTCCACCGTCCTCGTCTCGCGGGAAGGGGACGTTGTCGTTCTCATACGCCTTCAAGGCAACTCCCTCTTCGTCGCTAACCATCAGGTGGGTCTGTATCCCCAGATGGGTGGTGGCGAGATTGATCATGCGATGGGCGGCGGTCTGGAAAGATACGTAGAAGAGTTCGCGCAGATCCTCTACCGACAGGTCGCGGCGGCGCTGGGAGTCGACCAAAAGGGCAGTGGCCGGCTGCTCGGGTACCAGTACCGCCGAGGCGAAATAGGCGGTGAGGCGTCGGTGGCGGAGGAATTCGTCGTAGTCGGCGGGTTCTTCCAGGTCGAGATAAGTGCGGGCCAGGGTTTGCAGAATCGCCTTGCGAGCCTGCCGGGTGCGAAGCTCATTGCGCTGGGCGATGTAGATGACCTTGTTCACCAGATCGGTGACAGATCGCAGCGACGCCGGGATGTCCTCGATTGGTTTGATCTCAAAACCGGCGAGAGCAGCCAGATCGAGAATGTGACGGGAGGAGAGAGCGCCAGTCCCGCCGTAACCGGCTCGAGTCAGGGCGCCGACGGCTACTTCTTCTACCTCCGCCAGGTAACCATCGACAGCTTTGAGCTCGGCAGTCATCTCCCCGTTGATCCGGCGAACCTCGCCTGCCGTCACCGGTCCCGGTCCACCGGTCTCAGCCAGGACCCGGTATAGCGAGACGAGATGGCTGAGGGTCTCGTCGGAAAGTCGGGCTGAGGAGCGCAGATAGGGGAGATCGAGCTCTTGAAAGCGAGTCTGGTATCGCGCCAGCTCGATTTCGAGTTGGGCGCGGCGATTGGGAGCTTCCAAGGACAGCAGTTCCTCGATCGTGACTCCCAGGGCGGTGGCAAGCGCAGAGATCTGGCTCAGGCGAGGTTCTTTTTTGCCGTTCTCGACCAGGGATAAAACGGGGCCGGTCGGTCGACCAGGCCGCCGAGCTGATCGAGGGTCAGTCCCTTCCGCTTGCGGAAATGCCGCACCCGGTGTCCAAAAGTGACGGCGTCGAAGTTCATCGGTGTATTGGTCATAACGAAAGTTTCATCGAAGTTTGAGGCAAGATTAGGGTCAATGCTCAACTATTTCTAAGAGAATAAGACATTATGGCGGAAAAGGTCGAGCTGCTGGCACCTGCGGGCGTCATCGCTTCTACCGAGGCATTGGAGTTTGTGGCAGAACTCCACCGGAACTTCCAACCCAACAGGGCAACGTTGTTGGAGGCCCGTCGTCCACGCCAACTCTTGATCCCGCCAGCCCCGGGTCCACATCGATCTTTCGAGGTGGCTCCGATCCCCACCGAAATCGCCGACCGCCGGGTCGAGATCACCGGCCCTGTCGACGCCAAGATGATGATCAATGCCCTCAACTCGGGCGCGCGGGTGTTCATGGCCGATTTCGAGGACGCCACGACGCCCACCTGGGACAACCTGGTATCGGGTCAGGCGAACCTGGTTGAGGCCTATCGCGGCACCCTGAGTCTCGACACGCCCGAGAAGTCCTATCGCCTCAATGACAATCCAGCCCGGCTCTTTGTGCGCCCGCGCGGGTGGCACCTCCCAGAAAAGCATGTTCTGATCGACGACGAAATGGTGTCGGCTTCGCTGTTTGACTTCGGGCTGTACATGTTTCACGGTGGCCGCGCCGCCCTCGAAGCGGGGAGCGGGCCCTACCTCTACCTCCCGAAGCTGGAGAGTCACCTGGAGGCCAGGTTGTGGAACGACGTCTTTGTCTTTGCCCAGGAACGGCTCGGTATCGCACCAGGCACCATCAAGGCGACAGTCTTGATCGAGACCCTTCCGGCGGCGTTCGAGATGGACGAGATCCTCTTTGAGTTGAGGGAGCATTCGGCCGGTCTCAACGCCGGTAGGTGGGACTACATCTTCTCCACCATCAAGGTGCGGCGAGATCGCCCCGGGTTTCTGCTGCCGGATCGCAGCCAGATCACCATGACCGTGCCGTTCATGCGGAGCTATTCGGAGCTACTCGTGGCGACGTGTCACCGCCACCACGCCCAGGCTATCGGTGGCATGGCCGCCTTCATCCCCAACCGGCGAGATCCGGCGGTGACCGAAACCGCCCTGGCGAACGTGGAGGCCGACAAAACCCGGGAAGCCGGTCAGGGCTTTGACGGGACCTGGGTTGCGCACCCTGACCTGGTGCCGGTTGCGCAGGCCTGTTTCGACGCCGTGCTTGGCGATCGGCCCGACCAAATGGATCGGCTGCGCGAGGATGTCGCGGCGGGTGCCGCAGACCTCCTCGACTTCACCATTCCCGACGCCAAGATCACCGAAGCCGGGGTGAGAACCAACTTGCGGGCTGGCATCCACTACCTCGCCTCCTGGCTGGGGGGGACGGGGGCGGCCGCCATCGACAACCTCATGGAGGACGTCGCCACCGCCGAAATCTCCCGCAGCCAGATCTGGCAGTGGGTGCACGGGGGAGCGCGCCTGGAGGACGGTCGACTAGTCGACCGCGCCCTGGTGAGAAGCCTGGCCCAGGAGGAGATGGCTCGAATCCCTCTCGACACGTCAGCTGCCTGGAAGGTCTTCGAAGAGGTCGCCCTCGCCGACGACTTCATAGAGTTCCTGACATTGCCCGCGTACGGGTTGATCGACTGAGGAGACAAGAAATGGCCGTAGAAGACAACGCCGAAGTCGAACAGCTCAGCAAGGAATGGGTCAACAACCGTAGGTGGGAAGGAGTCAAGCGCGACTACGAACCGGCAGACGTGGTGGGTCTCCGGGGGTCGTTGCGCGAGCAGTACACCCTGGCCCGGGTCACGTCCGAGAAGCTGTGGGACCTGCTCGAAGGCAACGAATACGTCAATGCCCTGGGCGCCATCTCTGGTGGCCAGGCGGTACAGATGGTCAAAGCCGGTTTGCGAGCCATTTACCTCTCGGGCTGGCAGGTGGCCGGCGATGCCAACCTGGCCGAACAGGTCTATCCCGACCAATCGCTCTACCCGGCCAACTCGGCGCCTGCCCTGGTGCGCCGGATCAACAACGCACTTCGCCGCGCCGATCAGATTCACTGGTCGGAGGGGGATGAATCCATCGATTGGTTCGCCCCGATCATCGCCGACGGTGAGGCGGGATTCGGTGGTGCGCTCAACGTCTACGAGTTGACCAAAGCTTTCATCGAAGCGGGGGCAGCGGGAGTCCACTTCGAAGACCAGCTTGCCTCGGAGAAGAAGTGCGGGCACATGGGAGGCAAGGTTCTGGTCCCCACCACCCAGCACATCCGGACTCTCAACGCCGCCCGTCTTGCCTCCGACGTACTCGACGTTCCCACCATCATCGTGGCCCGCACCGACGCCAACAGCGCCAATCTCCTGACCTCCGATATCGACCCTCGCGACCAGGAGTTCTGTACAGGGGAAAGGACAGCCGAAGGGTTCTTCAGGGTGAGGGATGGTCTCGACCAGGCGATCTCCCGGGCGCTGTCATACGCGCCCTACGCTGACCTGTTGTGGTGTGAAACCGCCCGCCCCGACCTGGCCGAGGCCCGTAGCTTCGCCGCGGCTATCCATGACGAGTTCCCGGGAAAGATGCTGGCCTACAACTGCTCGCCGTCGTTCAACTGGCGCCAGAACCTCGACGAGCCGACCATCGCCTCGTTCCAGAAGGAGTTGGGGGCGATGGGCTACAAATTCCAGTTCATCACCCTGGCTGGTTTCCACGCGCTCAATGCCTCGATGTTCGAGCTGGCCAAGAAGTACGCCGCTTTGGGCATGCCCGCATACGTGGAGCTCCAGGAGCGCGAGTTCGGTCTCGAACCGGAGGGTTACTCCGCCACCAGGCACCAGCGTGAGGTTGGGGCCGGGTATTTCGATCGGGTGTCGACCGTGATCGGAGGCGGCGATGCCTCCACGCTGGCTTTGCGTGGAAGCACGGAGGCTGAACAGTTCTAAACTGGGAGCACCCATGAATATCGTTCACGTAGTCGGAACCGGAACCATCGGTGAGCCCCTCATTGGGTTGCTGGCCGATCACAAACACGACTTCGGCATCGATGAGGTGACGTTTCACAAGCGCTCTCCCCTCATCACCGAGCGGGGCAAGGTCAACGACCTCGTACGGCGAGGAGCGGTCCTGGTTGTGGACGAGGACAAACGGACCACCTTCGAGGAACTCGGCCACGCTCCCAAGTTCGAAACCCGCGAGGCCATCGAACGCGCCAAGGTGGTGATCGACTGCACTCCGGTCGGCAACGACAACAAGACCGACTTCTACGAATCGGCGCCCTACCCCTTGGGGTTCCTGGCCCAGGGCAGCGAATATGGGTTCGGCAAGATGTATGCCCGCGGCATCAACGACGAGGCACTCGTCCACGGCGAGGATCGTTTCCTCCATATCGTCTCCTGCAACACGCACACCATCGCCGTGTTGGTCAAAACGCTGGCTATGGACGAGGACGGAACCAACCATCTGACCGATGGGCGGTTCATCTGTATCCGCCGCTCCAACGACATCAGCCAGGATTCTGGATTTGCCCCATCGCCCACGGTCGAAAAGCATAAAGACGACCGGTTTGGGACCCACCACGCCCGCGATGCCCATGAGCTCTTTGAGACCATCGGCTACGACCTCAATTTGTTCTCGTCGGCCCTCAAGATGAACAGCCAGTACATGCATGCCATGCACTTCTCCCTGACTCTCGACCGCGACATCACCCTTGACGAGGTCCGGGATCGGTTGGCCGCCAACAAGCGGGTGGCGATCACCTACAAGAAGTCGACCAACTCGGTGTTCTCCTTCGGACGCGACCACGGCTATTTCGGTCGGATCCTCTCCCAGACCGTCGTTGCGGTCGACACTCTGACGGTTCGCAACGGCAACACCCTGGTGGGATTCTGCTTCACGCCCCAGGACGGCAATCCGCTGCTTTCCAGCCTGACCGCCACTCTCTGGTACCTCCATCCCGCCGAGGTCGACGACCGCATCGACATCATCCGTCCCTATCTGTTCGCCGAGGTGTGACCAAGCGGTCGTCTACCCGCCTTATCCTTCCGGAATGGACGGACATCTCCAGCGCCAGGCCCTGAACGCCGCCGAGCGGGCCATTGAAGCCCTCGGACGCAAGGATCCAGCCGCGGCCCGGATGGCGATTTCTACCGCGGTGGAACGGGACCAGGTGGGCCTGTTTGGCGCCCTCGCCGATGCGGTCCATCTCGCAGCCGCCCAGTTGGAAAGCACTGGTGAACTGACCGACGCCACCTGGAACACGCTGGCAGACGCCGTAGGCCCCGGTCCGCTGCAAGGCCTGGTCGAAGCTGCCCGGGGTGTCTGAGCGTGTCCGACTACCACCTGCACCTTCATCCTCATGCTGGCGACACCCATCGGGCGGCGCCGCCGACCGGGCAGTACCCACCAGGCCTGATCGAGTCATATGTTGAGTTCGCGGCTGAACGGGGAGTGACCGAGCTGGGATTCACCGAGCATCTCTATCGGTGTGTCGAAGCCAATGACGTGCTCGGGCCGTTTTGGGAGTGGGACTGGCGTTCGGACCTCTCCGCCCAGGCTGCCCAGATGGTCGCAGACGACCGCACCCTGTCGATCGAGAGCTACGTCGAGGCCGTGCAGGCGGCCAAGGAGGGAGGGCTCCCGGTCAAACTCGGGCTCGAGGTCGATTTCTTCCCCCAGACCGTCGACGCAGTTCTCGACTTTCTCGCGCCTTATCCGTTTGACTATCTGATCGGCTCGGTTCATTGGGTCGGCGCCTGGTCCATCGACTCTGGGGATGTCACCTACGAATTCGACCGGCGCGGTGTCGATCAGTCGTGGGAGGACTACTTCGCCCTGGTCGTCGACCTTGCCGAACGAGGGGCGGTGGATGTCCTTGCCCATGTCGACGTCTGCAAGAAATACGGCTACCGGCCCGCTACCGAACCTACCCACCTGTACGAACGCGTGGTCAATGCGGCCGCTCGCACCGGCACTTCGGTGGAGGTGTCGAGCCAGGGTCTACGGCGACCGGTTGGCGAGGTCTACCCGTCACCGACGTTTCTCAAGATGTTCCACGGCGCCGGAGTCAAGGTCACCCTGGCCAGCGACGCCCATCACCCAGAAGACGCCGGCCATGCCCATGATGAGGTGGTGGAGGCTGCCCGCGCCGCCGGCTACACGGAGCATCTTCGCTTCGAGTCACGGCGGCCGTTTGAAGTGCCATTGTTGACCTCGATCGAGCGGTCATGACCATTCACAGCGAACACCCCTTCCAAACTCCGCCGGCGGACCGGGACCCGGCCCGTCGGTTGCGAGGTCGTCTGGTCGGCCCGGTGACGATTGTCACCGCCGGCAGCGACGGGATGACCGCCTCGGCGGTACTGGTGGTGGAAGGCGAGCCACCGCGGGTGGTGATGGCGATCAGCGACAGCGCCGACTTTCGCCACGCGGTCGACGAGACCAGACGCTTCGTGATGCACGTTGGCGAGAACGAACACCGCGCCCTCTCCGACCGCTTTGCCGAGATTGCTCCATCCCCGGGAGGGCTGTTTGCCGGTTTGGACGTGATCGAAACCGCCTGGGGGCCTCGGCTGGGTGGTTTTGACACCTGGGCGGGGTGCCGCTTGGAGTCAACCATGGCGGTCGGGACCCAGATCCTGATGATCGGACAGATCGAAGACCTCCACCTCGGGGAGGTAGACGACCCCCTGATCTACTTCCGGGGCCGCTACCGCCGTCTGGCCTGACTGCGGGAACTCCGTAGACTTCGATCTACCCATGTCTGCCCCCACTGTCTGGCTGACCACGCTCGGTTGCGCCAAAAACCAGGTCGATTCGGAGAAACTCGAGGCGATGCTGGCCGAGGCGGGTTACGAGTCTGCCGCTTCGCCCGAGGCGGCAGACGTGGTCATGGTGAACACCTGTGCCTTTATCGAGGATGCCCGGCGCGAGTCGGTCGAGACCATCCTTGAGATGCAGGACAACAAACGGCCCGATGCCAAAACGATCGTGCTGGGATGCATGGCACAACGTTTCGGGGTCGAGGTCGAACAGGCGTTGCCGGAAGTCGATGCGGTACTCGGTCTCGACCGGTACGGCGAGTTGGTCTCCACCCTCGATGGTCTGACCGGCTGGCGGCCTGTCAGCTTCCGCCGCCCGGTGATGGATATCCTTCATGCCGTCAACCGATCCCGTCCTACCCTTCCATACGCCTACGTCAAGGTCGCCGAAGGTTGTGACAAGCCCTGCACGTTCTGCGCGATTCCACTGATCAGGGGGCCGCAGCGCTCCCGCCGGCCCGTGAACATCGCCGAAGAGATCAGCGGCCTGGTGGCTGATGGGGTCAGCGAGGTCGTGCTGGTCGCCCAGGACCTGGCCGCCTATGGACGTGACATCGAAGCCCCGGGCGGCATCGTTGAGCTGCTCGAACTGGTCGATGGGATCGAGGGTCTGCGCAGGCTTCGCCTTCTCTATCTGTATCCAAAAGAAATCCGCCCCGCCCTGATCGAGCAGATGAGCACCAACCCGGTCATTGCCCCCTACTTCGACCTCTCGCTACAGCACTCCTCGACCCGCTTGCTACGTCTGATGAAACGATCCGGTGGTGGCGACAGTTACCGGGAACTGATCGAGTCGATTCGCGCGGCCTCCCCCCAGGCGGCACTGCGATCTTCTTTCATCGTCGGATTTCCTGGAGAGACCGACGACGAGGTCGAAGAGCTGGCGTCGTTTCTCGATGAGGTGCGTCTCGACTGGGCCGGTTTCTTCCCGTACTCGGCCGAAGACGGCACTCCAGCGGCTGCCCTCGACAGCCGGGTTGATCCCGAGACCGTGCAGGAGCGGCTCCGGTATTTGCAAGGAATCCAGGAAGACATCACTGCTGGGACCAACGCGGCCATGGTGGGAGAGAAGGTCGTGGTACTGGTCGATCAGGTCGAGGAGGGCGTACCGGTAGCCCGGTCTTATCGAGAGGCGCCCGAGATCGATGGGGTTATCAACCTTGATGCCGGTCAACCAGGGGAGTGGTTGATTGCGGAGATCACCGGAGCCTACGGAGCCGAGTTGTCGGCAACGGTGGTGGAATCGGCGTGATCGTCGAGGTCGTGGCGGTCGGAACCGAACTGTTGCTGGGACAAATCGTGAACGGCAACGCCGCCGTCATCGGAGCGGCTCTGGCCGAGAACGGGTTCGATGCTCATCATCAGTCGGTTGTGGGCGACAACATCGCCAGGATCGGCACCGTGTTGCGGACCGCGATCGAACGAGCCGATGCCGTGGTGATCACCGGAGGGATTGGCCCCACCCGAGACGACCTCACCCGGGAGGGCATGTGCCTGGCCTTCTCCCGCGAGATGAAGTCCTCCGAGCAATACGCCGCCGAGTTGACCGAGCGTTGGGCAGCCAGCGGCCGAGAGATGCCGCTCTCAAATCTGCGCCAGGCCGAGTATCCCGAAGGCGCCCATTTGCTCGCCAACCCCAAGGGGAGTGCCCCCGGATTGGTCCTCGAACACGAGAACGTCGTGGTGTTTGCGATCCCGGGTGTACCCGAAGAGATGGAATACCTGTTGGAGAAAGAGGTGTTGCCGCGCTTACGGGCCAAGTCCGCGGCAAAGACTGTCTTGACCAGCCGGTTGCTGCGTACCTGGGGGCGGTCGGAGTCACAGGTCGGAGAGATGCTCGATGACCTCTATCAATCGACCAACCCTTCGATCGCATTTCTGGCCTCGGGCGGCGAGATCAAAGTGCGTATTACCGCCAAGGGCACGACCGGGGCCGAGACGGAGGCGCTGATCGCCCCGGTGGAAGCCGAGATTCGGCGCCGGTTAGCGCCGGGGGTGTTTGCCGCCGACGCCGAGACCATCGAGCAGGTTCTAGGAGCCTTGCTGAGCGCAAAGGGTTGGACGATCGCCACCGCCGAGTCCGCCACGGGAGGCCTCGTGGCCGCCCGTCTTACCGGTCATCCCGCGTCATCCGACTACTTCCGGGGGGGAATTGTCACCTATGCCACCGATCTCAAAACCAGGCTCCTGGGGATCGCCAGTTTTGAGTCGGGGGTCGTCAGCGAGAAAACCGCGATGGCAATGGCGGCCAGCGTGCGAGAGCGTCTCGGCGTCGATGTGGGGGTGGGGGTGGTCGGTTCGGCTGGACCCGAGCCGCAGGAAAAGCCTGTGGGGACCATGATCGTGGCTGTCGTCACGCCGGAAGGGTCGGGAGTGCGGACCATGCGGATGCCGGGAGACCGGGAGAGGGTGCGCACCTACACCACCACCGCTGCCCTGCATCTGATCCGCCTGGCGGTGGCAGGGGAGTGGTGGCCGAGCTGAGGCGACTCTTTCTAGCGGTGCCGCTCGCTGCGAGCGTGCGATCGATGTTGGCGCAACACCTGTCGAGGTGGGATCCACCGGGCAAGCTGGTGCCGCCCGAAAACTGGCATCTGACCGTGCGATTCCTCGGACAAATGGACGAGACCCGGGGCGAGATTCTCGTCGGGCTGGTCGATCAAGCCGATCTTGGTCGACCGTTTGACCTGGTTCTGACGGAGATGGGTGCGTTTCCGGGCGGCAACCGGGCCAATGTGTTGTGGCTGGGGGTTGAGGACGAAGACGGCGGCCTGGCTCGCCTCAACGCAACCGTCGAGGAGGCGGCGAGGAGTGCAGGCCTGGTGCCAGAGGAGCGACCCTTCTCGGCCCACCTCACATTGAGCCGGTTGCGCCCGCCCTTGAATGTGACCGCCCTGATCGACTCTTACGAGTCCCAGCCGTTCCGGTGGACCGTCAACGAACTGATCCTTTACGAGAGCCGATCAGGTGCTGTCTATTCAGAGGTGGATCGGTTTCTGTTGCATCGGCCTCAGCCCTCTTCTCGACGGTGAAGTCGGGCCACCTCGGCCAGGTCGTTGAGATCGAGCTCATGAGCCTCGGTCACGGCCACCCGCACCGGGGTTGTCGCGGTGACAGTGGCAGTGCGGAGACCACCTTCCAGGGCAGCCCGCTCTCCGAGAATCGACCCGGGGCCGGCTTCAGCGACGGCCTCGCCATCGATCGAGATCTCGGTCATGCCGTCCAGGATCAATAACACTTCACGACCCGGGGTGCCCTGGGTCATCAGTGGGTCACCCGTCTGATAGCGCCTCAGGGCAGGCGTCTCTCCTCCCATGATTTCGACGGACATGGCACGTTCGGCCGCGCTTTCGACCTCGCTCACGGGAGACGTTTGGTCGTGATCGAACCAGGGGGATCGGTCATGGGTGTTCTTGGCTGCCCACTCGGCGAAGTCGATTACGCCACTCTTGAGCGCCAGCGCTCCATCCTCCCCATAGATCCAGTGCCGGGGAAAGGGCGAAGCCCCAAGGAGTTCAAAGCTGGACGAGCCGTCGACGCCGATCGTCAGCGAGAGCGTGGTCCAGGCGGTGGGAGCGGTTATCTGGACAAAAGGTGGGCGGGAAATACGACGGGGGAGCGGCGCTCCGGTTCTGCCACCGGCGGTCTGGACGAACCGGACTCCACTCTCGGTGATCTCGGGATCGCGGTTGATGTCTGTATACGAAACGGCAGGAATGGTGACGCTCCGCGTGCCCATTTTGATGATGGTGGAACCGATCAGCCCTCCCCCGAGGTAGCCGGCCTGAATCACCTTCCCATCCACCACCTCGATAAATGCCTTGAGGTAGTTGGCGAAACGAAATCGGTCCCCATCGCGCAGTTCAACCAGGTCATCGAACCGGTCGGGAGGGGGGACGTCATAGTGGCCGATCCCCATATCCACCGGCAGTCGGAGGGGTCCGGTCATTGCCTCCGAAGGGATCCACGAAATTGACGTGACCGAAGACTCGTACCGCATGTGCTCTCCTTTTGGCTCCGTGAAGCAATCATTGTCCGATCGTGGGCGTAACGAAAGGGTGGTGGCGTGTGTCTTTACGTGTGGAAATCCACACCGCGAGCGTGCGGCCTGCACACTGCCCAAGCCGTCCATCTCCTGGCAGGCTGGGCTGGTGACAATTTCAGTTTTCCTGGCAGATGACAACCTTCTCATTCGGGAAGGGGTCAAGGCATTGATCGAGCTGGAGAGTGACTTCGATCTGGTCGGGATGGCCTCCGACTTCGACGGTCTCGTCAATGGCGCCATGGCGGCGGAACCACAAGTGGTGGTGACGGACATCCGCATGCCCCCTTCCTTCCTGCGGGAAGGAATCGAGGCGGCCAAGTTGGTCCGCAAGCGCCACCCAGGCACCGGAGTGGTGATCCTCTCCCAGTACGACGACCCGGAGTATGCAATCGCCCTCCTCGCTGATGGAGCCGCCGGATACGCGTACCTGCTCAAAGATCGGGTGGCCGAAGGTGATCAACTGGCTCGCGCCATCAGAGAAGTGGCGACCGGCGGCTCTATGCTCGATCCCGCCATCGTCGCTGCCCTCACTCGTCCCATCCAGCGTCAGGGAGATCTGGATGCCGGAGACGAAGACCTGCTTCAGCGAATTGCCGCAGGTACTCCGATCAAAGCCATTGCCCTGGCGCTGCGGACGACGCCGGCTGACATCGACACTCGAATTGAGCGATTGTTCAAGCGTCTGGCGGATGGGGTCTCGGCAGGGAATGGTGCCGCGGTCGATCGGTTGCGGCTTCTACACCGCGCCATCGTCGACCGAGAGGAGCAGGGCGAGACGTTGTCCCGCCTTCTTCCCGGAGGTCTGGCGGCCAAGTTGCGACGTGAGGGTCGACGGATCGGTGAGACCGAAGAGCTCGAAGTCACCGTGTTGATGGCCGACATCCGCGGATACACCACGATTGCGGAGCGCACCGACCCATCTCTACTCGCCGGCCAACTCAACCGGCATCGGGCGGTCATGAACCGGGCCATCCTCGATGAGGGCGGCACCGTGATGCAGTTCGTGGGCGACGCCGTGATGGCGGTCTTCGGAGCGCCCGAGCCGGTGGCCGATCATGCGGTCCGGGCCGTGGCCGCCGCCATCGCCATGCATCAGGCGCAGGATCAGGTCAACAGTGAATGGGCCAGCGAGGGCAAAGAAGCCTTCGGCCTGGGCATCGGCATCTCGACGGGTCGGGTTGCGGCCGCTGTCCTTGGATCAGATGAGAGACTCGAGTATTCCGTCGTCGGTGACACCGTCAACCTGACCCAACGGCTCCAGCAATGGGCCGAACCAGGAGAGACCGTGTTGAGCCAAGGCACGCATGACGCTTTGGCGGATCCACCAGACGCCGATGTGCTTGAGCCCGCCCTCGTCAAAGGGCGGGCGGCGCCGGTTGCCGCCTATCGATTCCCGCGGCGGACATCGTGACAGCCAAGGCTTTCGACTGGCGGCGTCCTTTGGCCTGGCTTCTGGCAGTGGTCGTGGGTGCGGAATTGACCGTCTTTGTTACGGGGGCTCTAACCAGCAGCACCGCCGTTGCTGTAAGCGATCTCTATTGGGGGATTCTTCCTGCCATCACAGTCGTGGCCGCCTTGCTGATCCTTCTCGCCCGTCCGAACAATGGGGTTGGATGGTTGTTGATGATTTGGGCCGTCGGCATCGGCGCCGACGCCTTCGCCGCCATTCCGGACTTCACACTCCAAGAACCACGCGACCGGCTGACCATCGGTCTTTACTTCCTGCTGCTGCTACAGAACTACGCCTGGGTCTTCCTGATCTTCCCGATTTTCCACCTTCTCCAGGTCTTTCCCACCGGCCGTGTCCTCAGCTCCCGGTGGCGGTGGTTGATGCGGCTCGAGTTCTTCATGGTGGCCCTGTTGTTGGTTCTGGGGGGCTTGGCGCAGGAGCTGGGTCCGCAGTTCGATGAACAGAGCCCCTGGACCCTTGAGAATCCCATCGGCTTCGTACCCGCGAGCTTCTTTGAGGGTCCACTCTTTGGCATTACGTGGACCGCGGGCCTTCTAGTCCTCACGATGGGAGGGTTGGCTTCCTTGATTGTGCGTTATCGCCGAGCTGGGGTGGAGGAGCGCGGACAGATCAAGTGGCTCCTCTATGCGGTGACATTGTTCGCCGCCGTCTATTCGAGCATGGCCCTCTTTGCCGACTCCTGGAACCTGCCGCAGTTCGCGGACATCTTTTTTGGTCTGTCGATTGCCCTGATTCCTCTTGCGATAGCGATTGCGGTGTTGCGGTATCGCCTTTTTGATATTGATGTGGTGATTTCGCGGACGTTGGTTTATGGGTTGTTGGCTTTGTTTATTGGTGGGGTGTATGTGGCGATTGTGGTGGGGGTGGGGGGTTTGGTGGGTGGGGTGGGGGAGGGGGATACGGTGTTGTCGGTGGTGGCGACGGCGGTGGTGGCGATTGGGTTTCAGGGGGTGCGGCGCTGGTTGGAGCGGTTGGCTAATCGGTTGGTGTTTGGGCGGCGGGCGTCGCCTTATCAGGTGTTGTCTGATTTTTCTCGGCGGTTGGCGGCGACTGATGAGGGTTTGATTGATCAGGTGGCCCGGTCGTTGGCGGATGGGACTTCGGCGCAGTCGGCGGCGGTGTGGGTGCGGGTGGGGGATGGTTTTGAGCGGAGCAGCGTGTGGCCGCCCGATGGTGAGGCGGTGGATCCGGTGCCGGTGGGGGTGGATGAGTCTCCAGTTGATGAGATTCCGGGGGTGGATCGGACGGTTTGGGTGACTCATGATGGGGAGCGGTTGGGGGCGTTGACGTTGACTTTTCCGCGGGGTCAGGCTCCGACTTCGGTTGATGATCGGTTGTTGGCGGAGTTGGCGGCGGGGATGGGTTTGGCGTTGCGGAATGCGGTGTTGACGCAGAGTTTGCGTGATCGGATTGCCGAGTTGCGGGAGTCGCGGCGGCGGATTGTGGCGGTGCAGGATCAGACTCGGCGGCGGTTGGAGCGGGATTTGCATGATGGGGCGCAGCAGCAGTTGGTGGCGTTGAAGGTGAAGTTGGCGTTGGCGCGGCGGTTGGCTGCGAATGGGGCGGCTCCGCGGACTTCGGAGGTGTTGGAGGGTCTCAACTCGGAGGCGGAGGCGGCGATCCAGTCGATGCGGGATTTCGCCCGGGGGATCTATCCGCCGTTGTTGGAGTCGGAGGGTTTGGCGGCGGCGGTGGGGGCTCATGCCCGGAAGTGTCCGATTCCGGTTTCGGTCGAGGTGGGTGGGATCGGTCGTTTCGGTCAGCAGACCGAAGCCACGGTCTATTTCTGCATCGTGGAGGCGTTGGCTAATACGGTCAAACATGCCCGGGCCTCCTCGGCGCATGTGACTTTGGGGGAAGCCGACGGCCATTTGACGTTCACGGTGGCTGATGACGGGACCGGATTCGACTCTTCCGGACCTCGTGGGCATGGGTTGACCAACATTTCGGACCGGCTCGACGCCGCCGGTGGCAGCCTCCACCTTCACACCACCCCCGGAGGAGGCACCACCCTCACCGGCCGACTCCCCACCCACGAAAACGTGTTGGTATGACCCACCGGCTGCTCATCTGGACCCTGGCAGCTTTCACGGTCGCAGGCTTTGTCGCCACGATGATCATTTCGCCGTTCGCCCGATCGGTCGCCTACTGGCCCTGGTTGCTCGCCCCGGTGATCGCAGCGCCGATGAGCGCTCTCATCTTGACCCATTCGCAGGGAAATCTCTTGGGACGACTCATGATGGCCGCATCCCTGCTGTTCGTCGGATCGATCCTCGCGTGGAGTGTGGTTGATATAACCGGAACCCCCGAACAGTCGGCCTGGGCCGAAGCGGTCTTTACCATGGGTGGTCTGGTCGGAGGACTCTTGGTGCCCTTCATCATTCTTCGCTTTCCCGATGGGAAGCCGATCACTCGGCGATGGAGGATCGCCGAGGGCATTGCGATTGCTGCGATGGTGATCGGATCGTTAGCCACTCTCCTCAATGGCGGATGGGGTGGTGACGTCTCGGTGGCGGAGCGTCCAAGTCCGCTGCGAGCGGTTACCTACCCCATGGGCGACATCCTTGCGGCGGTCTTCACACCGTTGTTACTTGCAACACTTACTGGTGCTGCAGTTTCGATCTTCATCCGCTACCGCCGATCGGCCGGAGAAGCCCGCCAGCAGCTGAAGTTTCTGATGGTGGCGGCTGCCGTGGCCTTTGCGGGAGCCGTGGCCGCCGGCGGGACCTTCACCCAGGCGTGGGAGAACCTAGTGGGAGGCCTCGGATTCACCATGATTCCGGTGGCTGTGGCTGTCGCCATTCTCAAGTTTCGGCTTTTTGATATTGATGTGGTGATTTCGCGGACGTTGGTTTATGGGTTGTTGGCTTTGTTTATTGGTGGGGTGTATGTGGCGATTGTGGTGGGGGTGGGGGGTTTGGTGGGTGGGGTGGGGGAGGGGGATACGGTGTTGTCGGTGGTGGCGACGGCGGTGGTGGCGATTGGGTTTCAGGGGGTGCGGCGCTGGTTGGAGCGGTTGGCTAATCGGTTGGTGTTTGGGCGGCGGGCGTCGCCTTATCAGGTGTTGTCTGATTTTTCTCGGCGGTTGGCGGCGACTGATGAGGGTTTGATTGATCAGGTGGCCCGGTCGTTGGCGGATGGGACTTCGGCGCAGTCGGCGGCGGTGTGGGTGCGGGTGGGGGATGGTTTTGAGCGGAGCAGCGTGTGGCCGCCCGATGGTGAGGCGGTGGATCCGGTGCCGGTGGGGGTGGATGAGTCTCCAGTTGATGAGATTCCGGGGGTGGATCGGACGGTTTGGGTGACTCATGATGGGGAGCGGTTGGGGGCGTTGACGTTGACTTTTCCGCGGGGTCAGGCTCCGACTTCGGTTGATGATCGGTTGTTGGCGGAGTTGGCGGCGGGGATGGGTTTGGCGTTGCGGAATGCGGTGTTGACGCAGAGTTTGCGTGATCGGATTGCCGAGTTGCGGGAGTCGCGGCGGCGGATTGTGGCGGTGCAGGATCAGACTCGGCGGCGGTTGGAGCGGGATTTGCATGATGGGGCGCAGCAGCAGTTGGTGGCGTTGAAGGTGAAGTTGGCGTTGGCGCGGCGGTTGGCTGCGAATGGGGCGGCTCCGCGGACTTCGGAGGTGTTGGAGGGTCTCAACTCGGAGGCGGAGGCGGCGATCCAGTCGATGCGGGATTTCGCCCGGGGGATCTATCCGCCGTTGTTGGAGTCGGAGGGTTTGGCGGCGGCGGTGGGGGCTCATGCCCGGAAGTGTCCGATTCCGGTTTCGGTCGAGGTGGGTGGGATCGGTCGTTTCGGTCAGCAGACCGAAGCCACGGTCTATTTCTGCATCGTGGAGGCGTTGGCTAATACGGTCAAACATGCCCGGGCCTCCTCGGCGCATGTGACTTTGGGGGAAGCCGACGGCCATTTGACGTTCACGGTGGCTGATGACGGGACCGGATTCGACTCTTCCGGACCTCGTGGGCATGGGTTGACCAACATTTCGGACCGGCTCGACGCCGCCGGTGGCAGCCTCCACCTTCACACCACCCCCGGAGGAGGCACCACCCTCACCGGCCGACTCCCCACCCACGAGAGCATCACCGTATGAAACGACACCGCATCCTCGCGTGGGTCCTTCTTGTGACTGTGTTGTCATTGACGGTGATGGCGGTGTTCGGCTCTTTGAGCGCACAGACTGATGGGTCGGTAATCCCTGGTGATGCGATCTGGGTGCTGTTGCCGCTGATATCTGCTGGCTGCGGAATGCTCATTCTTTCCCAGCGGCCGAAGAACACGATCGGTTGGCTGTTGATGACCTCGGCACTGGGTACCGCGCTGATACTCCTGGCCGAGATCCCTGGCGGCGAGGCGCCCTCAAGGGTGGATCTATGGCTCTATCTGACCCTGTGGTTCCAGAACTGGTCGTGGCTGCTCGTCATCTTTCCAATCTTCGTTCTCCTTCAAGTGTTCCCTACTGGGCGAATCCTCTCGCCGCGTTGGCGGTGGCTGGTGGTGTTGGAGGGGCTGCTGGCCGCGTCGTCGATCTTCCTAGCTGCTTTCGCGAAGAGGCTCACTCCGACGGCCGGGGACTGGAGTATTGCCAATCCGGTCGGGTTTATCCCCGTCGAATTCTCGGAAGGCGGGTTGATGGCCTTCGGTGGATTCGAGGTCGTCTTCGGGCTCATGCTGTTAATCGTCATGTTGGGCAGCGTTACCGTCGCAGTCGTCCGTTATAGGCGGGCTAGGGGGGATGACCGTCAGCAGGTGAAGTGGCTGGCCTATGCCGTCGTCATTTTCGCCGTGATCTACCCCTTGGGTCTGAGGATGTCGGGCTCGTTCTACGACCTGCTCCTTGGCTTGTCGATGGCAGGAATTCCTTTGGCCGTTGCGGTGGCAGTTTTGCGCTATCGCCTTTACGACATCGACCTTGTGATCAACCGGACAGTTCTGTTCTTGCTGTTAGCGGCATTCATCACTGCGGTCTACTCAGGGATCGTGGTGGGGCTGACCACACTTGGAACCCAGGGCGAGTTGGGCCCTGCGATCGCTGCCACCGCCGTGATCGCGCTGGCCTTTGAGCCGTTCAGGTTGCGAGCTCAACTTTGGGCCGACAAGGTTGCCTACGGCAAGCGGGCCACTCCCTACGAAGTGTTGTCCGATCTGACGCAGCGCCTTGCCAGCACCGAGTCGACCCGTGGCGTGTTCGACCGTACGGCCCAAAGGTTGGCCGATGGCACCGGTGCCGAGCGGGCCGGTGTCTGGGTGGCGGCAGAAGGTGGCTTCTTGTTGGCGGGTCAATGGCCACAGGATGCTTGGACGGCAGCCGTCAGTCAGCTGCAAGATCTCCCCGGGACGGTGGTCGAAATCGAGGCAGGCGGTGAGCGGCTTGGTGCACTCACAGTTGAGAAGCGTCGGGGGGATTCGGTCACGCCAACCGAGACCCGCTTGATTCAAGACTTGGCCGGCTCCTCGGCTCCTTTGCTGCAGAACCTAGGCCTGCAAGCAGAGTTGGAGGCGGGAGCCGAGGAGTTGACAGCTTCACGCCGACGCCTCGTTGAGGTTCAGGGTCTGGAGCGGCGCCGGCTAGAGAGAGCTCTGGACGAAGGAGCCCAGCAGCTGGTGGTGTCATTGAAGGTGAAGTTGAATGTGGCCGCCCGACTGGCTCGGACAGAGAATGCCGAACAATTGGCGGCCATGCTTGATGGGATGGATCAGGATGCCCGTGGGGCCATTGCCCAGATCCGATCCCTGGCCAGAGGCCTCTACCCGCAACTGTTAGAGGCAGAGGGTTTGGCCGCCGCAGTCAGGTCCATTGCTGATTTCGGATCCGTGCCGGTCGAAGTCGAGGCGGGAGGTATCGGGCGGTTTCCCGCCGAGCTCGAGGCGACTGCCTTCTTCTGTATCTCGGAGGCGATCACTAATGCCGCCAAGCACGCTCCCGGCCGTTTGGTCAAGGTGAAGCTTGATATGTCTGATGGGAATCTGCTGTTCTCTGTGCGGGACGAGGGACCGGGCTTTGACCGCAACACGGTCGAGTTGGGCTCCGGTCTGCGCAATATGGCTGACCGGCTCGACGCCACCGGCGGCCACCTCCAAATCACCTCTTCCCCCGGACAAGGCACCACTGTCCATGGGACCATCCCCGTTGAACAGAGAGTCCGTGTGTGAGTCGAACTATCGCAACCTGGATACTCGCTGTGTCGATCACGGCAATTGGATTGGTTTCAACCCTCCTCGTGTCCCTCGACGACCTTCCCTGGATGATCGGACCGTCGGTCGCGCTGATACTTGGGGCATTTATTGCCACGCAAGCGCGGGGCAATGTCATTGGTCGGCTCATGATCGCCCTGGGTGTTTCGACGCTCCTCAGCGGCACCTCGATCGCCTGGCTGCCAGGCTTGAGTGCGGAAGCGGCCGGTTGGGGTGATGCTATCGCCAATGCCATCAACACCGCGGGGGTTCAGTTCCTCCCGTTGATAATGCTGAGGTTTCCCGATGGCCGGCTACCGAGTCCACGTTGGCGATTCGCCGAATGGACCGTAATTGCCGCCATGGTCGTGGGTGCCGCCGCAGCCTTGTTGAATGGTGGGTGGGGCGGTGACGAATCTCAGGCTATTGCTCCGAGCCCCCTCCGGACGGCGACGGCCCCGTGGGGTGAAGTGGCGGCGACGATCTTCTACCTGCTCATGGTCAGCGGCATGGCAGCGGCTGCCGTGTCTCTTGTCGTTCGCTATCGGAGGGCGGGAGGTGAAGAACGTCATCAGCTCAAATGGCTGGTTTACGTTGCAGCCATCCTGGTTGGTGTCCTGATCTTGGTCAGCGCCAATCCCTCAAGCGGGTGGGAAGTCTGGGCAGTCGGAGGTGCGTTCAGCCTGGTCCCGATCGCGGTAGGTGTCGCTGTACTTCGTTACCGACTGTATGACATTGACGTCGTCATCAACCGAACGGTTCTCTTCATCCTCTTGGCCGCGTTCATCACAGTCGTCTATTCGGTGATTGTGGTCGGTCTGAGCGCCCTTGGCCAACAGGGCGAGCTCGCCTCGTCGATTGCCGCGACAGCTGTGGTCGCCCTCGCCTTCGAGCCGGTTCGGCTTCGCGCCCAACGCTGGGCCGACCGGGTCGCCTACGGCAAACGGGCAACCCCATACGAGGTCTTGTCCGATCTGACCCAACGTTTCGCGGGAACCGAGTCGGCCTCCGGACTGCTGGACCGCACCGCTCGACGGATTGCCGATGGGACGGGCGCGCAGCGAGCAGTTGTCTGGGTTGCCGAAGACGATTCGCTGAAGCCGGCCGGTTGGTGGCCCGAGGACCAGCCGCCGGCTGGGGAATATCGATGGGAAGATCTAACCGGCCATGTGGTCCCGATCGAGTCACCGCATGAACGCCTAGGTGCTCTGACTGTCGAAAAACACCGAGGCGACTCGCTGACGCCCACCGAACAGCGGTTGATCGACGATCTGGCCGGATCGGCGGCTTCGGTACTCACGAACCTGGCACTGCAGAACGACCTCAGTGATCGTGCCGAAGAGCTAGCAGTCTCCCGCCGCCGGATGATGGAAGTTCAGAACCTCGAGCGGCGCAGGATGGAGCGTGGGCTGGACGAGGGAGCGCAACAGCTGGTCGTGTCCCTCAAGGTCAAGCTCAATGTGGCTTCCCGTTTGGCTCACTCCGAGGCGTCCGAATCGCTGTCTCAGATGCTTGAGGGTATGAGTGCGGATGCGCAGCAAGCGATCAATCAGATCAGGTCATTAGCCCGCGGTCTTTACCCTGCTCTGCTCGAGGAAGATGGCCTGGTGTCAGCTGTCCGAACCATCGCCGAAGTCGCCCCCGTCCCGGTCGCAGTCCACTCCAACGACGTCGGCAGGTTCAATAGTGAGCTGGAGGCAGCAGCCTTTTTCTGCATCTCGGAGGCCATCACCAACGCGGCTAAACATGGAGGCGCTAAGCCCGTAGCGGTGCGGATCACGGCATCCGAAAGCGAACTCGAATTCGAGGTCAGCGATGATGGCCCAGGCTTTGACCGGTCCACGGCTCGAATGGGAAGTGGTCTTCGGAACATGTCGGATCGCATCGACGCGGTTGGCGGAATCCTCACCATTGAATCGAAACCGGGCAACGGAACCCGCATCAAGGCCAGACTCCCGCTGGTTGATCGAGAGCTATCAGCTGAGCCGGTGCCAGCCGGCCAATAGGGTGTCCGGATCGAGATCGGATTTGGACATGAAGGCGACCGCCCCGGCCTCTATGGCCCGCTGTTCGTACTCGTCGGGTTCGTACGTCGACATGACGATCACTTTCGCTGAGGGTCGGGCCTGCACGATCTGACGGGTCGCTTCCAGCCCGTCGATACCCGGGAGGTTGATGTCCATCAGTATCAGATCGGGCGACATGTCTTGAGCCATTGTCACGGCACTCTCACCGGTGGCAGCCTCCCCGCTTACCTCGAAGCCTTCGGTCAGGGAGACAACCAGTCGGGCAGCAGACCGGAACGGCTCCTGGTCGTCCACGATTAGAACGCGGACCGTCATGTCCTGCCAACGTTCATGTCGGCCAGATGCATGAGAACGGCTTGCACCCGCCGGTTGCTGTCGGCTTCCTGGGGCAGGTCGAGCTTGGTGAAGATCGAGTTGATGTGTTTCTCCACGGCTCTCTCAGATAGGAAGAGTTTCTCGGCGATGCCCGAATTCGACATCCCCCCTGCCACCTCCCCGAGTACCTCTCGTTCCCGGTTGGTAAGTCTCATCAGTTTGTTCTGTTTTTGATTGGCCCGCGCCTGCACCAACACGTCGACCACTTGCGGATCGATGACCGACTGACCGGCCTTTACCTGGTTGATGGCGTTGACGAGATGGTCGATGTCGCCGACCCTCTCCTTGAGCAGATAGGCGAGACCGGCGGATCCTTCTGAGAAGAGGTTGATGGCATAGTCGGGTTCGACGTACTGGCTTAGGACCACGACACCGATATCGGGATGTTCGTAGCGGATCTGACGGGCCGCCCGGATCCCCTCATCGGTCCGGGTAGGCGGCATCCGGATGTCGGTGATGACAACGTTGGGATGATGTTGCTCGACGGCGGCCAGGAGTCCGTCCAGGTCTTCACACACGGCCAGTAGCTCGAAGCCCCCGGCATGTTCGAGGACCAGCTTCACGCCCTCCCGAACGATGAAGCTGTCCTCGGCCAAGACCAACGAAACCGTCACAGGGGCGACGTTAGATGCGCCACGTGCGGATCCTCGCTCCCGAACAGACGTTCGTGTATAGTTGCAAGGCTGTTATTTGTCGGTGCCGGGTCGTAGATTCGTAGACGAGACACAGCATGCATGGGTGAGGACTTAGAGAGGAGTTGGACGTGGAGGCGGACAAGGCACTCGAGATGGCGTTGTCACAGATCCATCGCCAGTTTGGCAAAGGCGCCATCATGAAAATGGGGGATGACGCTGACCGCAAGATCGAGGTCATCTCCACCGGAGCTCTGGCGCTCGACTTGGCTTTGGGAGTGGGTGGGGTCCCCCGGGGACGGGTGGTCGAGTTGTACGGGACGGAGAGTTCGGGCAAAACGACGCTCGCCCTCCATATAGTCGCCGAGGCTCAACGCAACGGCGGCATCGCGGCTTTTATCGACGCCGAACATGCCCTCGACCCTGGATATGCCAAAGCCATCGGGGTCGACATCGACGAACTTCTGATCTCCCAACCCGACACGGGCGAACAGGCGCTGGAGATCGCCGACATGTTGATCCGCTCCGGCGCCCTCGACGTTGTGGTCATCGACTCGGTGGCGGCCCTGGTGCCGCGGGCCGAGATCGAAGGGGAGATGGGTGATTCCCACATGGGCCTCCAGGCCCGGCTGATGTCACAGGCTTTGCGCAAACTGACCGGGAGCCTCAGCCGCTCCCGTACCACTGCGATCTTCATCAACCAATTACGAGAGAAGATAGGGGTGATTTTCGGCTGCTTGTCCTACGACGCCAGGGTGGTTCTGGCCGACGGCAACCATGAGAAGATCGGCAAGATCGTCAACCAGCGGCTACCGGTCGAAGTGCTCTCTTACGACTTTGCCAGTGGGGAGATTGTCCCCAAGAGAGTGGTCAACTGGTTCGACAACGGGCGAACCGATCGGTTCCTCCAGATCACCGTGGCCAAGCCTGGCAAGAACGGCAAAGCCCAGTTTGCAGCCACTCCCAATCACAAGATCATGACTCCCTCCGGCTGGAAGGAAGCGGGTGATCTTCGAGTTGGAGATCGTGTACTCGAAGCTGTTCCCCACTACCTCTCCGAGATGCAGTGGGAAGTGATCCGTGGCTCGATCATGGGAGACGGCGCCTTGTCAATGAGCCGGAACGGTTACTCCGCTCGTTTCCGCATGGGTCAGGGATGGCGCCAGGTCGAATACGGTGACTGGAAGGCCTCACTCTTCGCCAACATCCAGGTGAGCCGATCGACCAACGCCGTGGGGGCGGTGTTTCACGACCTGCACCCGATGACCGAACTGGCGGCACTCCGCAACTCTGTTTACGTAGACGGCAAGAAGCGCTTTGACGATGACTTCTTCAAGCGGCTATCCCCGCTCTCCCTGGCCATCTGGTATATGGATGACGCCTCTTTCGCGGTCCGATCGACGGGCCCCCAAACCCGAACTGAGGGTGGGAGCGGTCGAATCGAGATATGCGTCGAGGCCATGACGCCTGACAGCAGAGATCGATTGGTCGCCTACCTGACCGACAGTTGGGGCATGACGGTGTGTCTTCGCAGTTCGGGCAAAGCAGGCAAAGCAGGCAAAGCCATGTTGGTCTTCGATCGAGGGTCGACCGACCGCTTCCAGGAGCTCATCGCGCCATATGTACATCCTTCGATGGCCTACAAGCTGTTGCCAAGATTCCAGGGTCGGTTCGACGTGACCCCACAGCAGATCGATATGCGAAACGAACTCGAGGCGTATCCGATCGTGGATATCTACGACAAGCCTCCCTCGAAGAAAACCCACCGCTTCGACCTCGAGGTAGAAGGGAGCCACAACTACTTCGCCGACGGCGTGATGGTCCACAACTCACCAGAGGTGACCCCCGGGGGTCGGGCGCTCAAGTTCTATTCGACCGTCCGTCTGGAAGTGCGAAGGGTGGAGACCATCAAAGACGGTGCCGAGAGTGTCGGCAACCGAGTTCGGGTCAAGGTGACTAAGAACAAAGTAGCGCCCCCATTTCGCCAGGCTGAATTCGATATAGTTTTTGGCGAGGGAATCTCCCGGGAGGGCAGCCTGCTCGATGTCGCGGTCGATCAGGGTGTGGTCAAGAAGAGCGGTGCCTGGTTTACCTTTGATGGCGATCAGCTCGGCCAGGGAAGGGAGAACGCCAAACGGTTCCTCCGTGAGAACGCCGAGGTGGCGATGCAACTCCAGGCCAAGGTGTTCGAACTGGTCGGTCTTGGTCAGAAGCCGGCTTCGGCCACCTCCGAGGAGGAAGAAGCCGAGGTATCTGAGGATTGACAGCTAGGTTCGGAATTCGCGTTCTAAGCCGACGCCTCGGGCGGTTACACTGACTCTTCCACACGAGTCAACAACCTGAAACCCACAGTGTCGTACTTCAAACTGCCAGCAGATCCGCCAAGGGAAGACCGCCGCTCCGGCTGATCGCCCTCGTCCAAATGTTGGTTCGTGTGCCGGGCTCTAGGGCTCGGCACACGCGTTTGTGAAGTAGAGACACCGGAAGGAAGCCGATTATGGAGAACTTCTGGATCGTCGCAATCGCCGCCCTGGCCGCCGCCCTCGCCGGCGTGGTCGGTTACCTGCTTGCCAAGGACCGACGACCAAGTCGGATCATCAATGACGACGACCCGGTGGCCGGTGCCCGGTTCGAAGCCCAGAGGCTTCTAGCCACCGCGGAAGAGGAAGGTAGAGCGCGGGCGGAGACCTACCGCCAGCGAGAAGACGCGGCTCTCGAGCACAAACGCCTCGAACTCGACGCTGTCCAAACCCGTCTGACCCACCGCGAGGAGACCCTCGAACAGCGGGCGGCCAATCTTGCGTCTCGTGAGCAGGTGTCGATCCAACGCGAGAACGACTTGTCGAGCCGGCAGAGCGAGCTCGAGCGGTTGCGGGAACACGCCCGGGGAGAGTTGGAGCGGATCGCTGGCATCGATGCTAAGGCCGCCAAGGAGGAACTCCTCGCCCAGGTGGAGCATGAGGGTCGCCGAGACGCCATGATCCTGGTGCGGGACCTGGAGGTGAAAGCCCGGGAGGAAGCCGATCGCCGCGCCCGGCGAATCCTCGCTACCTCCATCCAGCGTCTGGCTTCGGAGGTCGTCACCGAATCGACCGTGTCGGTCATCACTCTTCCTACCGACGACATGAAGGGCCGCATCATCGGCCGTGAGGGTCGGAACATCAGAACACTGGAAGCCGTCACTGGCGTCAACTTGGTCGTCGACGACACCCCCGAAGCCGTGTCGGTAGTTTCTTTCGACCCGGTCCGGCGCGAGGTGGCCCGGATAACTGTCGAAAAGTTGGTGGCCGACGGCCGCATCCACCCTGCCTCGATCGAGGAGGCCTTCGAGAAGGCCCGTACCGAGGTCGAACAGTCAGTGCGCGACGCAGGCGAGTGGGCCTTACTCGAGGTCGGTCTCACCAAGATGAACCCCGAGTTGGTCACCCTGCTCGGGCGTCTCAAGTACCGGACCAGCTACGGCCAGAACGTCCTCAACCATCTGGTCGAGTCAGCGCACATCGGCTCGATGCTCGCCAGCGAACTGGGAATCGAACCGGGGCCGGTGAAACGGTCGGCTCTGCTTCATGACATCGGTAAAGCCGTGACCCATGAGGTCGAAGGCAGTCATGCCTTGATCGGTGCCGAGATCGCCCGCAGGTTCGGCGAAGACGCAGCGGTTGTTCACGGCATCGAAGCTCACCACAACGAAGTCGAACCCCGCAGCCTCCTGGCTGTGCTGGTCCAGGCCGCCGATGCGGTTTCGGCCGCCCGGCCCGGGGCCCGGCGGGAAGCGCTCGAGTCCTACGTTCGACGCCTGGAGCGACTCGAGGCGCTGGCCGGAGATTTCGTCGGCGTCAAGCAGGTGTTTGCGATGCAAGCAGGACGGGAGGTTCGGGTGGTGGTCGACCCGGGCGAAGTCGACGACCTCGGGGCTGGCGACCTTGCTCGTCGAATCGCCCGGAAGCTGGAAGAAGACCTCCAGTACCCTGGTCAGATACAAGTAACGGTGATACGCGAGTTCCGCGCCTCCGATCACGCCCGCTGAGCAATGGCTGATGAGCGAGACGATTCTTCTTTCTAACCCGGCGCGCCGCACCTTGTCGGAGAGACGTCCGACCAGGTCCGGCCAGCGCTATTTGATCCGCACGTTCGGGTGCCAGATGAACGAGCACGACTCCGAGCGCATCGCCGGGCTCTTGGTCGCCGATGGCATGGTCGAAACGCGCAAGCTCGACGAAGCCGACGTCCTCTTCATCAACACCTGCACGATCCGGGAAAACGCCGACAACCGGTTGTACGGAAACCTGGGACAGCTCAAGGAGTGGAAAGACGCCCGTCCTGGAGGCCTGCTCGTCGTCGGCGGTTGTGCGGCTCAAAAGGATCGTGAGCTCGTGCGGGAACGAGCACCCTGGGTCGACGTCGTGATGGGGACCAACAACCTCGACCGGATTCTCGACCTCCTCGACTACGCCGAGAACTGGGGTGGGATCACCGAGGTGGTAGACGAGCTCCAGGTGATGCCTTCCTCATTGCCAGTACGGCGGGAATTGACCCACTCTGCCTGGGTCTCGATTCAGGTGGGCTGCAACAACTCGTGCACATTTTGCATCGTGCCATCGGTACGGGGTCCTGAGATCAGCCGCCGACCGGGTGACATTCTCCAGGAAGTGAGGAGCCTCGCTGCCAGCGCAGTCGTCGAGATCACCCTCCTCGGCCAGAACGTAGACACCTACGGACGTGATCTCGCCCTTGACGGTCGACGTCGTCCCCTCTTTGCCGAGCTCCTTCGACAGGTTGGTTCGATTGATGGAGTGCGGCGGGTGCGGTTCACCAGCCCGCATCCGGCCGATTTCCGGCTCGAGGTGGCGCTGGCGATGGCCGAAACTCCGGCAGTTTGCGAACAGCTTCATCTTCCACTCCAGTCCGGGTCTGATCGGGTGCTGGCGGCGATGCATCGCGGATACAACGTCGACCGCTATCGCCAGAAGCTGGTGATGGCCCGGGAGACGATCCTCGACCTGGCCGTGTCGACCGACATCATCGTCGGATTTCCCGGAGAAACGGAAGAGGACTTTGCCGCCACCCTTGAAATGGTCGAGGCATCCAGGTTCGACCAGGCGTTTATGTTTATCTTTTCGCCCAGGCCCGGAACCAGGGCTGCCGAGATGTCTGATCGGTTTGTGGCACCCGAGGCGATCAAGGAGCGCTTCGATCGTCTGGTCGATCTCCAAGGCCGGATCTCGTTGGAGCGAAACCGCGAACGGGTCGGTCTGGTTGAGGAGATCCTGGTCGAAGGGCCATCGAAGAAACATGAAGATGTGGTGGCCGCCCGCACCCGGGGCGGAAAACTGGTTCATGTCGACGGGACCTGGCCAGCCGGTGAATTCCTTCAGACGGAGATCATCGGAGCTGCCCCTCATCACCTGATCGGGAGGCTGGCCTGACCCGCATCTTTGCCCTGCTGGGGCCGACGGCGTCCGGCAAGAGCGAAGTCGCCCTGGCACTGGCGGAGACGCTGGGTGCACCGATCATCTCCGTCGATTCCATGCAGGTTTACCTTGGCATGGATATCGGAACCGCCAAACCCACTCAGGGGGACCGCCACCGAGTCCCCCACTACATGATCGACCTGGTGCCGCCTGAGGCCGAATACACCGCTGCGGAGTTCCAGCGCGAGGCCCGCCAGATCCTCGACGCGGATGAATACGAAACGGTTCTCATCGTGGGTGGCTCCGGTTTTCACTTCCGGGCAGTCATCGACCCCCACAACTTTCCTCCCCATGACCCGGCGACCCGGCTCGAAGTTGACGATCTCTCCGACGCGGTGGCGGAGCTGGTGGCGGTGGATCCCACTGCCGGGGGAGTGGTAGACCTGGCCAACCGGCGGCGGGTGGTACGGGCGCTAGAGGTGCACCGGCTGACTGGTCTCACTCCCACGGTTCGAGCGGCCAGTCGCGAGGCCGACGCCTTGCGGCGATATCAACCCTATTACCCATTCCGGGCAGCAGGAATCGACCCTGGTGCGGGTCTGGAACAACGCATCGCCATCCGGGTCGATCAAATGCGCGCCCAGGGATTTGTGGATGAGGTGCGAGCTCTCCAGAACCGGCTGGGAAGGACCAGTAGTAATGCCGTCGGATATCGTCAGCTGCTCGACCATCTTCAAGGCAGAAGCGACGAGGAGGCCGCCTGGGCCAGGGTGTACCAGGCCACTCTGGGGCTTGCCCGCCGTCAACGGACCTATTTTCGTCGAGATCCTCGGGTCGGTTGGGTGGACTGGAAAGATCCTCTTGAGGCTCGGGTCGAGCTAGTTCGTCGAGCCTGGGGTCTCGGATGAATTTCACCAAGATGGAGGGATTGGGCAACGACTTCGTCGTCCTGGGACCCGAGATTGCGGTCGACGGCGTTTTGGTCCGAACGTTGTGCGACCGCAGGCGCGGGGTTGGAGCTGACGGGGTGTTACAGGTAAGCCTGGCCAACGGAGTGGTGGTGATGGGGTATTGGAACGCCGACGGCTCCACCGCCGAGATGTGTGGCAACGGTCTGCGCTGTGTTGCCCGGTTTGCGTTCGACCACGGCTTCGCCTCCTCCGACTCTTTTGAGGTGCTCACGCCAGTTGGCGGTCGCCGGGTGTTTGTCTCGGAAAGTCCCCGGGTCGAGACCGGCCCGACCAGCGTGGGGGATGTGGTCGTGTTCGAGGGTCTTGCGCTCACCCGGGTGCTGGTCGGCAATCCCCACGCAGTGGTGATCGTTGAAGATGTCGGTTCGGCAGACGTGGCGGGTGTAGGTGCCCGTCTTGAAAAGGCAACACCGGGAGGAATCAACGTCGAATTTGTGCGAGTGATCGATCGGTCACACCTCGAGATGCGGGTCTGGGAGCGAGGCGTGGGCGAAACGCTCGCCTGTGGAAGCGGGATGGTGGCCGCCGCGGCGGCGGCTCATTGTCTCGGTCTAAGCGAGCAGGAGGTCTTTGTGATGGTTCGAGGCGGCGAAGCAGAAGTGGCCCTGGCCGGCGACACCTCCTGGCTCACGGGCCCCGCCCGCTATGTGTTCAGCGGTGAGTTCGACTCATAAACGCCTGAGCACACTCACGACGCGGCCGATCACCTCGACCCCCGACCGGTAGCGAACCGGGGAGAGTGCCGGGTTGGCAGGCTCGAGGACAACTTCGCCGGCCTGGCGACGCAGACGTTTGATGGTGGCCTCTTCCCCGTTGATGAGGGCGGCGATGATCTCCCCGTCGCGGGCATCTCCGCTTCTTTCGATGACGACAAGATCACCGTCGAGAATTCCCGCCTCGATCATCGAATCACCTTTGATTCGCAGCATGAAGACCGGGGCCCTTCCAACCAACGAGGCGGGCAGGTCGTACACATCTTCGATGTCTTCGGTAGCCAGGATGGGTGAACCGGCGGCAATGCGGCCAACCAGCGGAACCTCCCGGGTTTTTGACCGCTCGGAGCTTCGAGCAGGCGCAGCGGCGTCGAGGACTTCGATGGCGCGAGGTTTGGTGGGATCACGGCGGAGATACCCCGCCTTAACCAGCGTCGAGAGATGGCTATGCACGGTGGAAGGCGACGACAAGCCGATCGCCTCGCCGATCTCGCGGACAGACGGGGGATAGCCCCGTTGCGCCACCATCTCTTTGATGTAGTCGAGGACCTGTCGTTGCCGGTCGCTCAGTGCAGCCACTTCAAACACCTCCGAACTGACGTTCCCCAAATCTACCACCTCCCCAAACACCTGTTCGGTATTTTCGCCCACGCTGGTACGACTTGACAGGGCGAACAGGTGTTCGCTATTCTCTACGAACGTCAGTTCGGGTTTCTGTCACACCCATCCCGTATGTTTGCGAAGAACCCGAGCCCGGGAAACCGGGACGGAAGAGCCGGAGAAAGGAGGAAGACCGAATGTACGCCCGCCATCAGTCGTTTGCCCTCAGACTGCTGATCCTCCTCACCGGGGCGTGCGCGGTCTTCCTCCTTGTCTCTGGTCGGCTAAACGCCTCGACATCGGAGCAGGCCCCCCGTCCATACCGGGTGCAACCCGGCGACACCCTATGGGAGATTGCCTCAGAGATTTCCGATGAGGACGTCGACGTGCGTGTGGTGATCGCCGAGATCAAACGCCTCAATGATCTCGACACGAGCAGCCTTCGCAGCGGCCAGAGTCTGCTGATCCCTGCTACTTGACTCTCTTTGCCACCTGGCCGCAAGGCCTGATGGCCCGTTACCCTTCCTCCATGCGATGTCCGGTGTGTGGGGCGGACGAAACCAAGGTGATCGATAGCCGTCCTGCCGAGGCGGGCAATTCGATTCGACGCCGTCGTATGTGCGCAAGCTGCGGCAATCGTTTCACCACCTATGAACGGGGCACCCTGCTGCTGATGGTGCGGAAACGCAACGGTCGGCTGGAGCCGTTCTCGTCAGAGAAGCTGAACAATGGAGTCATGGCTGCCGTGGCCGATCGTCCGGTGCCCAGAGAGGCAGTGGCTGACCTGGTGGAAGAGGTTGAGGTAGCGGTTACCGCTGATGGTAGCCCGGTTGCCTCAGAAGAGATCGGCCGGTTGGTCCTCGAGGGCCTCCGCCATCTGGATAGCGTCGCCTACCTCCGTTTCGCGTCTGTCTACAAAGACTTCCAGGACGCCGAAGATTTCGGGCGGGAAATGGCCGCCCTGGGCAGAGCTAGCTCAGCCGGCGAGCCCCACAAGCTCACTGACGAGGAGACCACTCTCGGTGTTGGCGTTGCTCACGATCGTTGAGATGACCGCCTCTGCCGAATGGGCGAGGTCGGCCAACCGGGTCTCGAGTGTTTCAACGGCAATCACGGCGGCAGCGGTATCGCCGCCCGCCAGAGCATCTATATAGACCGGAACCCAGGTCTCCACTCCGGTCACGAAAGCCGTGACGGTGGTGGCATGTTCGGCGAGGACGTCGGTGTCAGGTAGGGATAACTGGAGGTCGGTGATCTGCACCTGCCAGGGAGCAAGAGCTTCTGCCGCTTCCATGGGATTGGTGATGGCGTCGAGGTCAGGGCTGCGCCAGAGGGGGCCCAGGGCCAGCCGATAGCTGAGAGCCTGCGTGATCCCGCTCTCCATTTCGAGGGATCGTTCCGAGATCGATATCGCCGCACTTCGCATTGCCTGGTCGGTGCTGGGGTCGAGCCGAGAGGCAGCTTCAAAGAGGCCGCGGGCAGCTATGTCGACGTCGACCAGGGCGGTGGTGGAAGCGGCCGCAGCTCCGTCACCGGAGTCAAGGGCTTCGCTAAGGGAGGTAAGAGCGGTCTGCAATGTTGTCGCCTGGACGGCCACCGTCTGGTGAAGCCTGGACTGTGAGATCTGGGGCGTGCGAATTACCGCGAGGACGAGGGTCACCACCACCACTGTGATGACGGCCAAGATGCCGGCGGTGGTGAGCCGGAACGAACCTGGATTCAGCTTGGAGCGAGCGATGACGTGGGGTTTCCACCCAACCAGGTCGAGGTCGGGGATCAGCGGCGCCTTGCGAACAGTGGGCTGGGCAAGCGCGGCTGAGGCCGTCTTTGGCGCCGTCACCGCCACCACAACCGTGCTGGGGTCATAGAAGCCGAGGCTCTCCAACATTGACACTTCGAGCAGGTGCTGACGAGTGGGTGTGTACTCGACCAGTCCCACGCCACCCGGCGTGACGGCCACGAATGGTTGTACCGGTTCGGCGGCAGAGTTCTGGCGAGGAACGTGTTTTCCAAGCGAGCGTGCCGGCTTCGTCTCGACATCGAGCACGCCGCTGAACTCGACTGCTTTGGTCCAACCCTCCTGGAGGTTATGAGCAGTCTCCCGGGCGACGCGCTTGCCGATATAGGTAGTCCGCTCGGCACCACGTGCCAACCAGGACCCCACTTGTCGGATCGCTTCAAGGGCTGGCTGGCCCATGTCTTCCGCCGTGAGGTTTAACCGGGGTGAGATCTTGCGGGGGGGCCGCTGAACCTTTGTGGGCGCAACCGCCATATGGCGTCCGCCCGAGGATGGACGGCGATTGTGTTCCCCTGGAATGTGGGCCGATCGACAATTACTACAGTAGGCGAGAGCCACGTAATTCTCCGTGGTAGGTCCGCCCAGTCACCCCACATCGGTTGTGTCCAGCACGTGCAGGTTAACCTCCAACGGCTCTATCCAGAAGCATTGTCCCCGCGTCCTGCCCGGAGCGGCGACGCCGGCCATGATCTGAGCACGCGGGTCGATCATGTGCTCGGACCGGGTGAACGGGCGGCTCTCCCCACCGGGATAGCCCTGGAAATCCCCTCCGGCTACGCCGGTTTGGTGTTGCCGCGGAGTGGACATGCCAGGCGTTCTGGGGTAACGGTGGTCAATGGGCCCGGCCTTATCGACTCGGGATACCGGGGCGAAATCGAGGTCTTGTTGATCAATCACGGTTCGGATCCAGTGATGTTCAAAAAGGGGGATCGCATCGCCCAGCTCGTGATCGTGGCGGTGCCACAGATCGAGTTCAACGAGGTCGATGTGCTCGGCGATTCAGAGCGGGGAGCGGGTGGATTCGGTAGCACCGGGCGGTGAGGGAGGGTTGAGCAGTGCGGGGGCCCTCTCTACACTGGCACCTCGTTTTGCGGAAGTAGCTCAGTTGGTAGAGCGCAACCTTGCCAAGGTTGAGGTCGCGGGT
>JBBDQN010000039.1:13642-99708 GCA_040905905.1 Acidimicrobiia bacterium | reverse complement strand
ACATGAGAACAGACGAACCAGACGGACAAACCGGTGACAACAGCCAGGTACATAAGGGCACTTCTAGGATCGGCTTCGGGCGACACGCTGACACGTAGACGTACTGCAGAGATGTTGGGCGGTCGGTTCCTTTCGCCCCATTTTCGTATTACAATATTTTGATGTGGAGATCCACCGGTCGGCACGCAAGCACGGTATCGACGACGCACCATCCGCCACGCCCTTGACCATGCCATCACCGTCATCGATCTCGATCCCGACGCCGATCCACCCAAGGTCCTCGCTATCGGACCCGACAAAGCCGGCAACCTGCTGGAGATCATCTGGCTCGAACTCGCCGACGACGTCAACCTGGTGATCCACGCCATGCCTCTCCGCCCGACGTTCTACACCTGCTCCCCAAACGAGGGAGGAAATGCCATGACCGAACCGAAAACCCATCGCACCCGCAGCGGTCGCGCCTTGACCGACGAAGAGATCGACGCCCTCTCCACCGAGGTCGCCGAGACCGACTACGACGTCGAAGCCCTCAAGACCCGGCGTCGGGGTCGACCCTCGATGGGGTCAGGCCCGGCCGACGTCGTGCCGGTACGTATCGACCCCGAGTTGCGGGCGGCGATCGAGGCCCGCGCCGAAGCCGAGCACACCACCACCAGCGAGGTCATCCGCCAAGCGATTCGCCGATTCCTCGATGTCGCCTGATCGAGGTCAGCTCCGCTCAGTCAGCTCCGCTCCATCGCGCGTCCATCGCGCGTCCACAGCCATTCACGCCGGTCCGCACGCGTCGCCGAAACGCCCTGACCTGGGTTTTGTCCGCATGGGTCCGTCTCAGTCCACACCGGGAGCGTTCGGGACGCTGAGGCCGCGGGTTCGAGTCCCGCCGTCCCGACCCAAGTTGCTGGTCAGAGGCTTGCAGTCGAGACTCTGGCCAGCACTCTCGAGATCTATCGAACATTTATCGCCCATACGGAATCTGGAAGACTCCTCGGGATCAGGTCCGCATCTGTCTCTTGGGGGGTTTGGAGATGTCCTTGATTGACTCGTCGGGGGTGTCGACCGGAAGTTGACGTATCTTTTCGAGCCCTCTCTTGTTTTTCTCCTGGGAAGGCATGAGATCGTCCCAGGTCTCGGTTTCTGCGAGGGTGCGTTCGGCCCACGCCTCGACGGTGATTAGGAGGTTGATGAAGAAGTCGACTGCCAGGGCTCTGATGTAGACCTGATCCTGGGTGACGGCGATTCCTTCGAGGAACTCCTGTTTGACTTCGCCTGCGAATCGGAGCATGTCTTGGGCATCGGCCCGCACCTGTTTGATGGTCCCGACGAGCTCGTCTTTAGTCCCGATCGGAGCGACGAAGACGCGCAGCATCGCCTCGAATTGCATCGAAAACGGTGCGACCGGAGTTCCCAGCCAATCCCGCAGCACTTGCTTGCCATCTTCGGTGATCGAGTAGACGGTTCGGGCTCGCTTTCCGGTGTATTCCTTCTCGCCCTCGATCAGTCCCATGGCGGCGAGACGCTTCACCTCCCGGTATATGGCACTCTCGGCGGCCGGCCAGACATATCGGAAGTAGCGAACTCGTTGCTGAACCATCTCGTATGGCGACCAGGGTCGCACTGCGACCTGGGCGAGCACCGCATACGAAGTGGTCGTCAGTTGATCTTCCATCCCTGCCTCTTGACTTACTCTAACTTGGAGTATATGGTTACTCCAATATGGAGTATAGGCATTTCGAGGCGCCGTCCAAGGAGGTAACGACATGACCGATCGATCTGGAAGCGACTACGTGGGGACTCTCGTTATCGGAGGGGGCCAGTCCGGGCTGGCAGTCGGCTACCACCTATCCCAGCGCGGGCTTTCTTATGCGATCGTCGACGCCACTGACCGGATCGGTGACGCTTGGCGCAACCGGTGGGACTCGCTCCGCCTGTTCACCCCAGGTTGGTTCAACGGGCTACCCGGAATGCGGTTTCCCGGATACCACTGGGGATTCCCGAGCAAAGACGAGATGGCTGACTATCTGGAGAATTACGCCCGGCATTTCCACATTCCTGTCGGCACCGGTGTGAGGGTGGAGAGACTGTCCCGAGAGGGTGACTTCTTCGTAGCCACTGCGGGAGACCGACGGTTCAAAGCCGACAACGTGGTCGTGGCGATGTCGAGCTGGCAAAAACCCCGGGTCCCTGCGTTCGCCAGCGAGCTCGATCCGAGCATTGTCCAGCTTCACGTCGCCGAGTACGCCAACCCCGGCCAGCTCCAGGATGGGGGTGTCCTGGTGGTCGGAGCGGGCAACTCAGGTGCCGAGGTCGCCAAGGAGCTATCGAGAACCCACGAGGTGTGGCTGTCCGGGCCCGACACCGGGACCATTCCCTTCCGCCCTGAGAGCGTGGCGGCGCGAGTGCTCATGCGCTTCGTTGGAAGGGTCATCTTCCACCGAGTGCTCACCACCAGCACGCCGATTGGAAGGAGGGCCCGGCCCAAGATGGTGTCCAGCGGTGAGCCCTTGCTCAGGGTCAAGCCCAAAGACTTGGCAGAAGCCGGGGTGGAACGTGTACCTCGAGTCACGGGAGTCGAGCGAGGCAGGCCCCAACTAGAAGACGGCCACGTTCTCGATGTCGCCAACGTGATCTGGTGCACCGGGTTCCATCCTGGGTTCTCTTGGATCGACTTACCGGTGATCGAGGAGGGCATGCGGGAGCCGAATCATCGTCGTGGCGTCGTCGAGGAGATGCCCGGCCTCTATTTCGTCGGCCTCAAATTCCTCTATTCAGTCTCATCGGAACAGATCCACGGGGTAGGACGGGACGCAGCCCACATCGCCGACACGATCGCGGGTCGGCTTGGGAAGAATCGCCCTGATCGACCGGGAGCCAACCACCAGGACCAATCGGGAGCAACCAGTTCCATCACCGGTCGTTAGCGAGGCGCATCGGCCTTCCTTGCCCAAGCGCCCGCCCGTAGGATCGCGCGGATTGGTCGTCTTTGAGAGGACACAACATGTCAGACCTCATTGTCTATATCGACCGGTCAGACATTCGGGAGACGAAGCTCGAGGAAGTCAAGGCAGGGATAGGCGGGTTGGTTGAGTTCGTCAAGGCACACGAGCCCCGGCTGATCGCGTACGGCTTCTACTTCAACGAGATGGGAACGAATATGACTGTGGTCGCGATCCATCCGGACTCTGCCTCGTTGGAACTCCACTTAGAGATAGCCGGCCCTGCCTTCCGCAAGTTCACAGAACTCGTAACGCTACGAACGATCGAGATCTACGGCCGACCCAGCGACAGGGCGCTCGCCTTGGTCCAAGACAAGATCGAGATGCTGGGAGAGCACGCAAGCCTTGTAACTCACCAACCCCACGCCGCCTTCATGCGGTTCGTCTCTTCTTGAGAAGGAGCGCCACGATCCGTTCGACGAGTTGATATGGAATCGGCTCACTCAGGGGAAACCGCAAAGTTCCCTTCGCAGCCCGGTATGGCGCGAGTTCCTTCTCGAATGCCTCATCGACCGTGGGTATCGGGTAGATGCCCACGTGATTCTTCCAACCTCCGAAATAAATCAGGTATTTGCCGTCAAGCTTGAACGTGGGCATTTGGTAGCTAATGGTCTCTTCCGTTTCGGATGCGGCTTTCCGTATCGCACGTCGGACCTCTTGGAGGATGGGTTGAACGTCGGTCGGGAACGACTCGATGTAGTCATCGATGGTCTCGAACTTGTTCGCCACAGATCGCCCTTTCTGATCGTTGGTCGGCCTGGTTCAGCGGGCGAGAAGGTCGTCGAGGCGTTCGTAGCCTTCGCGAACACCCTCCTCCATTCCACTGGCGAGGAAGGCATCACGGCCCTCGAAGGTATCTACCAGCGATGTGGCCACGAGTCTGGTGCGGCCCTCGCCGAGATCCTCGAAGACCAATCGTTCCAAGGCCACCCCGTCAGGATCACCCTCGAAGGTAAAGGTCTGGACGATGAGCTCTGAGGGACGGACATCATGGAAACAACCACGGAACCAATACTCGTTGCCATTGCTGGCATGCACGTAGCGATACGACCCTCCGGTCCGACAGTCGAAGTGGTCGACGCGCATCTCGTGGCGGCTGGGCCCGCTCCATTGGGCGAAGATCTCAGGGTCGGTGTGGGCCCGGAATACCTTCTCGGGTGGGGCGTCGAACTCGCGCGTGATCCGAATGAGGGGAACATCGGGGTCAGCGGCGATCTCGGTCTCGTGAGTGCTGGTCGTCATTGTCGTTTTCCCTTCTTGGATGGTATGGGCGGTGGGGTTGGCTGGACATCTTCCGGCATCGTCCGCAAGATGTCATCGAGACGGCTGTACCGCTCTTCGGCGAGGCGTCGGTAACGCTCGATCCACTTCGTCATCAATTCGAAGACCTCCGCCTCAAGATGCACCGGCCGGAACTGGGCGTCCCGGGTCCGGCTCACCAGACCAGCCTCCCCCAGCACTTTGAGGTGCTTGGAGACCGCCTGCACGGTCACGTCGTAGGGTTCGGCGAGTTCGGTGACGGTCGCGTCTCCGACGGCCAGCCTCACCACCATGTCGCGCCGGGTGGGGTCGGACAGAGCCGCGAACACCCGGGACAACGGATCAGAGAGAGAGTCCTCCATGTATTCAACCATCTGGTTGAATACAACCTATTGCCCCACCGACATGGTTGTCAATTATTAGACGAGCACGATCGAGTCGGCCCTAGGTTTAGTTTCGCGACCTCGAAGAATTCTTGGGATGCGTTTGCGGGCATAGGTCTAGCGACCTACTCTCCGGCCACTCCCTAATGCGAAAAGCAGCATTTCTTTTGTTTGTCGCGTCCGTTTTCGGACTGGCGACACCGGCTTTCGCTGATGACCTGTCCTCGGCGGTCAACGCCGTCCGCAACCCCGATCTCCCCGTCGACGGTGTCGTCGACGACTTTGCTCAGAGCGCTGCCAACCGGATCGCCAACGCCGGAGACCTGACCCACTCCAACATCAGCAACCTCCTCGGCCACTGCCAGGCGGTCGGTGAGGTGATCGGCTACGGCCCCGATATCAGCTCGATCATGAATGCCTTCCGGGCGAGCTCAAGTCACTGGACGATCATCAGCAACAGCAAGTGGACCGCTATGGGAACCGGTGCCGTGAGGGATGGAGGCGGGACCTTGTGGGTGTCGGTCGTGTTTTGCGTTGTTGCTAACGCCGCGCCGCCACCGCCACCGCCCCCCGCAGCGCCGGCACCGGTGGCGCCATCTGCGCCCTCCGCTCCGTCGACACCTCCCCCACCACCGCCCCCGCCCAAACCAAAACCGCCGGTCTTGTATTGGGAACAGGGACCCCTTCTCAACAGGGAAGGGACGATCTCCCTTCTTCTGGGAGCTTCACCTTTCACTCCGGAGGAAGAGTGGCGACTCCTCCACCATCCAACGGTTAGCTGACCAAACCCCGAACCCTCGGTTGGCGGTTCTCTAACTCAGCAACTCGGCGATCTGGACGGCGTTCAGTGCGGCGCCTTTACGGAGGTTGTCGCCGACCGCCCAGAGGTTGATGCCTCCCGTTTCGCCCAGGGTCGGCCTCACCCGGCCGACGAGCACCTCGTCCCGGCCAGCACAATCGAGGGGGGTGGGAGCACGCTCAGTCCAGACCTCGACCCCGGCTGCCCTCTCGAGAAGTTGAAGCGCTTCCTCCACTGCGAGGGGCCGTTCGAAGTGCATCGAGGCAGCAACTGCATGACCCACCATGACGGGTACCCGCACACAGGTGGGCTCAACGCTGATCGCGCCAGCCTCCAGGATCTTGCGGGTTTCGTTGACAAGTTTCCACTCCTCGTCGGTGTACCCAGAGTCATCCAGATTGCCCGCATGGGGAATGACATTCCAACCGATCGGCCGGTGAAAGAGGTCGCCGCCCGGGTCGGTCCAACCCCCGGCTGCCAGCGCCTCATGATCTTTGGCCAGCGACTCGTTTTGACGCACCAGTTCGTCCATTCCCCGTTGCCCAGCGCCTGATACAGACTGATAGGACGTGGCTACCAACTTGACGAGACCGGCCGCGCGATGAAGCGGGGCAACACCCATCATCAAAGCCATGGTCGTGCAATTGGGGTTGGCAACGATGCCGCGATGGCCGGCGATGGCATGGTCGTTGACCCCGGCCACCACCAGGGGCACGTCGGGCATCTGCCGGAAGGCCGATGAGTTGTCGATGACCACGGCACCGGCAGTCACATATACCGGCGCATAGGCCCTCGAGCGATCACCCCCGGCGGAAAACAGGGCGATGTCGATTCCAGCCGGATCGGCGTCGGCCAGGTCTTCGACGATTACGTCACCCCACCGGGTGGATACTTTCGAACCGGCGGTGCGAGCGGAGGCCAACAAACGAAGGTCGGCCAGCGGAAAAGATCGTTCCTCCAGAGTCCGGATCATGTTTCGCCCCACCGCCCCGGTAGCGCCCACCACTGCCACCCGCCAGTCGCTCATATCCCTTCCTCCTCAATGGCGACCGTCGGCAGAAAGGCCGCGTGCAGCGCTCTCACTGCCGCGGCTGCTTGATCGCCCCGCACCACGCAGGAGATCCGGATGGTGGAGGTGGAAATCATCTCGATGTTGATGCCGGCCTCGGCCAGGGCCCGGAAGACCCCGGCGGCCACCCCGGGATGGGACTTCATGCCTGCACCGACCAGTGACACCTTGGCGACATTCTCGTCGAGGTCGACGGCGACCGCTCCCAATTCCACTGCCACCTTGCCGGCTACCTCGGCGGCATGACGCGCCGACTCCCGGGGGACCGTGAAGCTGATGTCGGTGGACCCATCGGTGCCGGTGTTCTGCACGATCATGTCGACATTGACGCTGCGCTCCGCCAATGGTTCGAAGAGGGCGGCAGCCACGCCGGGACGATCCGGCACCCCCCGCACCGTCACCTTCGACTCTGATCGGTCGTGGGCGATGCCGCTGATGATGGCTTGTTCCATCGTTGTCTCCTTGACCCAGGTTCCGGGTCGATCGTGAAATGAAGAACGTACATGTATCGGTATGTTGAACCGGCGGCCGAACTCCACCGATCGGGTCATCAGGACTTCCGCCCCCGAGGCGGACAGCTCGAGCATCTCGTCGAACGAGATCTCGCTCAGCATGCGGGCATCGGGCACGATGCGAGGATCGGCGGTAAACACCCCGTCGACATCGGTGTACATCTCGCAGAAGTCGGCACCGAGGGCAGCCGCCAGCGCCACCGCGGTGGCATCCGACCCTCCCCTGCCCAGAGTGGTGATTTCGCGAGAGCTAGGGTCGACACCCTGGAATCCTGCGACGATCACCACTTTGCCGCTCGCCAATCCGTCCCTTACCCGTTCTCCCCTGATCTCGGTGATGTGGGCAGCGCCGTGGGCGGCGTCGGTGAGGATCCCCGCCTGTGATCCGGTCAGGCTGATGGCTCCCACCCCGCGCGCATGGAGCGCCATGGCGGTGAGAGCCATCGTGATTCGCTCTCCGGCGGTGAGAAGCATGTCCAATTCTCGGGCAGGTGGGTCGGGGCTGACCCCTCGGGCCAGCTCGAGGAGTCCGTCGGTGCTGTCGCCCATCGCCGACACCACCACCACCAGGTCGTCACCCCGGCGGCGCGTGGCAGCAATGCGATCGGCAACGGCGTTGATCCGCTCGGGCGTGGCGACGGAGGTTCCGCCGTACTTCTGGACGATGAGTGACATGGGAGTTCCGGTGTTCAACCAACTTGGTGTCAGTGGGCCGGACCGATAGCTTACGGCCCTCGACACTCCCTCCTTATGACTGATCGACGACAACGACAGAAGGAAAGCCGCGCCGCTCGCCTCGAACAGGAGCGCAAAGCGGCTGGCCGTCGCGAGATGCGGAAACGGATCACCATCGCGCTGGTCATCGGGTTTGGCCTTGCTGGTGTCCTGTTGCTGACCGGGGTTTTGTCCAACCGGCCACCGGTCCTGGCAGGTTCTTATCTCGCCTATCGGGACCAACCGACGGCCTGTGAGGCGGAGGCTCCCCTCGAGCCGTCTCCTCCCACCACCTACACCGGGGCCGAGGATCAACAATTGGACCCGGCAGTTCCTGTGTACGCCGTCTTTTCCACCAGTTGCGGCGACTTCACGATCGCCCTCGACCCGGCTTCTTATCCAGAGACCGTCAACTCGCTGGTCTTTCTGGCCCGGCAGGGTTTCTACGACGGAACCGTTTTCCATAGGGTCGCCGCCGGCTTCGTCGCCCAGGGAGGCGATCCCAACGCCAACGGCACCGGCGGTCCCGGCTATTCGGTCCCGGACGAGTTTCCCCCGGCGGATTTTGTTTACGAACGAGGCGTGGTCGCCATGGCCAACAGAGGGATTGGAACCACCGGCAGCCAGTTTTTCGTTGTCCTAGGAGACGATGCCTCAGGCCTGCGCAACGCCTTCTCCATTGTGGGCAGGGTGGTGGATAGTGACGAGACCCTTGACAAGATCGCGGCCATACCGACAACTGTCCAGGCAGGATCAAGCGAACAAAGCCGGCCGCTCGAGACTGTTTATGTGGAGGAAGTCACAATCCAAGATTCGCCGTAATGGCGATTGACCTCCACACCCATTCAACCGCATCGGATGGCTCCGATCGACCATCTCAGGTGGTCAAGAGGGCCGCCGGGCTCGGACTGAATGCCATTGCCCTGACCGACCACGACACCCTGGAAGGAATCGACGAGGCCAAGACCGCCGCCCAAGACACTGGACTCGAGCTGATCCCTGGTGTCGAGTTATCACTCGAATGGAATCGAGGCGGAATGCACCTGCTGGTGTTGTTCCTCCCTCCCGGACATGGACCGCTGCGCGACCGCCTGGCCGAGCTGCAGTCTGGCCGAGACGAACGCAACCAGAAGATGGTCGACGTTCTCAATAGCCTGGGAATGTCGATCGAATACGACGAGGTGTTGACCGAAGCTGGAGGAGGTTCGGTGGGAAGACCCCACATCGCGGCCGTGATGACCCGGCGCGGACACGTTGAGGACATCCCGGCGGCCTTCGACATGTGGTTGGGAAAGGGCAAACCTGCCTATGTGGGCAGAACCCGTCTCCAACCTGAGGTGGCAATCACGCTTGCCCGCCAGGAGGGGGCGGTTCCCGTACTCGCCCATCCCCACACCTTGGGAGTCGACTCCTCCGAGGAGATGGCCACCATCCTCCATAGCCTCCGCCAAGCCGGGCTCATCGGCATGGAGTGTCACTACCCGATCTATTCACCGGCCGAGCGGAGCGGATACGCAGACCTGGCACGCCGGTTTGGGTTGGTGCCATCGGGAGGCAGCGACTACCACGGCACCTACAAGGCCGGGATCGAGCTGGGAGTTGGCAAGGGAGATCTGATGGTGCCCGACTCGGTCCTTGAGGAGCTCAGGCCCAAGTGAACCTGCAGAGATGAACCGGCAAAACTGATGCGGCGCAAGGTCCTCGGCATTGGGGGAGCGACCGTCGTTGTTTCAGTCTCGATACTCGTCTCTCGGCTGTTGGGCGTGCTCCGCGAGACGGTTTTGGCCGCGACTCTGGGAGTCTCCGCCGACGGCGACGTATATCGCGACGCCTTCGTGGTCCCCGACTTTCTCAATTACCTCCTGGCTGGAGGGTTTCTGTCCATCACCCTCATCCCTGTGCTCTCCCGACGCTTTGAAGCCGGGGAGAATCAAAGGGCCTGGCAGGACTTCACGGCAGTGTTCCGCACCATCGGACTGGCGATCGGTGCCCTCACCGTGGTGCTGGTCCTCATTGCCGAACCCTTGGTTCGGCTGCTGTTCCCGCGCCTGGCCGTCGCCGACGTCGACACGGTTGTCGAACTCACCCGGGTGGCGTTGGGGGCCCAGATCTTTCTGGTGCTGGGCGCCCTCTTCATGGCGGTGTCTTATGCCCAACGGCGATTTCTCTACCCGGCCCTGGCCCCGGTGGTCTACAACCTCGGCATCATCGCCGGAGGACTCGTGGGAGGGGCGCTGGATGAACCCTCCCCCCATGCCTTTGTTTGGGGGGCGGTGGCGGGGGCTTTCATCGGCAACTTCGCCCTCCAGTGGTTCGGCGCCCGCCGGGCCGGCCTCCGCTGGCATCGAGGCGGATCACCGGAGGCGGTTCGCCAGTATGTGGTGCTCGCCCTGCCATTGATGATCGGACAATCGGTCACGGTCCTCGACGAACAATTCCCCCGGTTGTTTGGACAACTGGTCGGCGACGGAGGAACCTCGGCCCTGACCTTCGCACGGATGCTCAACATGCTCCCGGTCGGGCTGGTCGCCCAAGCAGCTGGCGTGGCGAGCTATCCGTTCCTGGCCCGGTTGGCCGCCCGGGGAGAGATGGTCGAGCTAGGTCAAACCACCCTCAAGGCGGTACGGGCGGCGGCCGTGGCTGGAGTGGGTGCCACCGCCCTGTTGATTGCCATCGCCGAGCCGTTGGTCCGCCTGATCTATCAATGGGGTGCTTTCACAGGCGATGACGCCACCCTGGTCGCCGGGCTGGTTGTGCCTTTCAGCCTTTCGATTCCTGCCTGGGCGATCCACCAGGTGATCGGCCGCTGGTTCTACGCCAATCAACGCATGTGGACGCCGGTGGTGATCGGCACCACCACAACGCTGGCGGCGATTCCCCTTACCTTGTTCGCTGGAAGGAGTTGGGGACTCGTCGGTATTGCCGGCGCCTCCACCATCGTCATCTGGGTCTACACCCTGTGTCTGGTAGGCGCCTGGATTGGTGCCACCGACCGGCGGCTGGGTCGGGGTTTGTTGGACGGGGTGTTGCGAGCATTACCGGGTGGAGCAGCAGCGACCGCGGCTGGACTCGTGGTGGTCCGACAACTCGGGGGGGTGGGGCCTCTCTCGGTGATACCCACCGTTCTGATCGGTGCCGCCACGGTGGTCGGGGTCTACTGGGTGGTGGGCCGCTGGTTACGCCTGCCGGAGCTGGCGCTCGGGTAAGAGCACCGGCAACGGATCGTCGGCATGAAATCCCTGGTAGAAACGGACCCAGGCCGATGGTCGCGGCGGTCTGGGTAGTTGGGCCATGGCCGCCGCCTCCTCTGCCCGGATCCGGGTTATTACCGCGACGATAGCCGCGGCTTCATAGGGACCAGCTCCACCGGCGATTTCGATAGGAAGTGGCTTGTCAGGCTCCGGCATGCTCCACCAGTTCGATCAGAGTACCGGAGAGATCGGCCGGATGGACAAAGGCGATTCGAGACCCACGACCACCCGGACGCGGCCGGGAATCAATCAGCCGGGCGCCCTCGGCTTCGAGATGGGCGAGTGCCACTTCCAGGTCAAGTACGGCAAAGGCAAGGTGATGTAGACCTTCTCCTCTTCTCTGGAGGAAGCGCCCCACCGGGCTGTCGGGGCTGAGGGGGGCGATCAACTGCACGAAGGAACCGCCCAGGGAAAGCATCGCCTCCTCGACGCCCTGTTCGGCGACCACTTCCCGATGCATCACGTCGATGTTGTAACGGCGGCGATACCCGGCCACGGCGGCGTCGAGGTCGTTGACGGCAATTCCGACGTGGTCGAGGTTGTAGGCCTTCATCTTCGGGGGTACGGGAGGGTACTCTCCCGCAATGGCCGAACCCGTCGAGCGCAACCTGGGTCTGGACCTCGTGCGGGTTACTGAAACCGCGGCGATGGGGGCGGCCCGGTGGATGGGTCGGGGCAACAAAGAAGCAGCCGACCAGGCTGCGGTCGACGGGATGAGGGCGCACCTGGCAACCCTCGACATCGATGGCGTGGTGATCATCGGGGAAGGGGAAAAGGACCAGGCCCCGATGTTGTTCAACGGGGAGCGGGTAGGCACCGGCAAGGGCCTCAAGGTGGAGGTAGCGGTTGACCCGGTTGACGGAACCACGCTGACCGCCAAAGGGGAACCGGGAGCGCTGGCGGTGATCGCAGTATCGGAAGGAAGGGGCCTCATGTACGCCCCTGGACGTCTTGCCTACATGGACAAAATTGCCGTCGGACCCGAAGCCGCCGGACTGGTCGAACTGGACGCCCCGATCGAGCACAATCTGAAGCGGATAGGAAAGGCCAAGGGGAAGGACATCGCCGACCTCCAGGTCATCATCCTCGACCGGCCCCGCAACCAGCACTACATCGACGCAGTTCGCAGCTGCGGGGGCCGCATCCGGCTTATCAGAGATGGCGACGTGCAGGGGGCGATCGCCACCGCTCGGGAGGACAGCACTATCGACGTGCTGTTGGGTATCGGCGGTTCGCCCGAAGCCGTGATTGCCGCCGCCGCCATGAAATGTATAGGTGGAGAGCTGCAAGGGAAGCTGTGGCCGCGGGACGAGACAGAGCGGCGCTATGCCCTTGACGATGGCCTCGACCTCGACCAGATCCTCACCACAAACGATTTCGTGGGATCCGACAACGTCTTCTTCGCCGCCACTGGAGTCACCGGAGGTGATTATCTGCGAGCGGTCGACTTTCTGGGGGACCGCGTGGTGACCCACTCTGTGATCATGCGTTCCAAGACCGGATCGATTCGGTACATGGACGCCCACCATGATTTGGATCGTCTACGGACGATCTCTGCGGTTGTACTCGACTAATGGATCGTCGGCCCGACCTCTACCAACGGATTCTGGGTCTGCGCGCTATCCGCGAGTATCAGTCGACACCGATTACTGAAGATGACCTGATCGGAATCATCGAAGCGGGACGGTGGACCGGCACCTCGAAAAATCGCCAGAACTGGTCGGTAGTAGTGATCAGAGATCCCGCCCAACGAGAGTCAGTGGCTGCCTGTGGCGACTTCACCGACCCGGTGCGGCGTGCCCCGGTCACCCTCGCATTGGTGCAGGAGGATCAGGGTTACGAGTTCGACATAGGCCGGGTTGCCCAGAACCTGATGATGGCGGCGTCTGCCCTTGGAGTCGCCAGCTGCCCGGTCACGCTCCATCGATCAGAGGATGCCCGCATGGTGCTGGGCGTTCCCGAAGGCAAGACCACCCGGTATGCCATCGCCCTCGGATATCCAGCCGGCGACGCTAGGGCTGGTCGGATGGGCGGTCGCAAACCGGCCAGCGACTTCGTCCATCAGGAGCGATACGGCGGCTCCTGAAGCGCCACCTCCACCGCCTCCAACAACGTTCCCACCACTGGCACACCCTTGGCCACCAGGTCAGCGCGGTGATGGGAGCCTCCGTCGTAAAGAACACAAACAGCTCCCACATGGGCGGCGGCAACGGCGTCGTCGGGTGTGTCACCGATCACCGCCACTGTCGCGGGGTCCTCGCCAGCGGTGAGCAGCCGCAAATGGCTCTCGAGATAAGCCGCTTTCGGGGCTCCCGGCGGCCCGACCAATCCGTCGATCCGATCGAAGTATCGGGCGACATCAAGACGATGGGTGAGAGGAATCAACTCTTGGTGGGGGAACATCGAAAGAAGCGACTGGGTGTGGCCCCCCTCGCTAACTGCTTCCAGAGCTGCGGCAGCGTCGCGGGTCAAATTGGCCCGCTCCAACAGGGTCCGGTAACCGTCGTGAAAGACGCGGTCGAGCTCCTCCCATTCGGCCTCGGACACGGGACGGCCGATCACGCGGTCGTAGAAGACTTTCACGGGCCTTGTGTAATGGGTGCGGTAAATGTCCAAATCGATCGGGGCGGCGCCCATAGTGGCGAGTCCTCTGCTGACGGCGTCGACCACTATCTCGAGGTCGTCGAATAGCGTCCCGTTCCAGTCCCACACGAAGTGCACTCCCAGATGGTACGAAGCCACCAGCTGGCCTAACGTCGCGCCTTGCAAGGAGGCAGATGAAGACGATCAACCCCACCACCGGAGAATTGGTTGCCGAGTACCCGGACCACACATGGAGCGAGGTGGAAGCACGTCTCGAAGCCGCTCAGCGGGCGTTTCAGGAGTGGCGGCGTGTCCCGATCGGCACCAGGGCCGAACCCATGCGACGCGTCGCCGATCGCCTCGAGGCCCGCAAGGAGGAGCTCGCCCGACTGATGGCTGTGGAGATGGGTAAACCCCTCGCGGCAGGTCGGGCCGAGGTCGACAAATGTGCCTGGGTTTGCCGCTACTACGCCGACGAAGCCGAGCGGATGTTGGCCGATCGGGCCATCGCCACCGGCCGACCGAAGAGTTACGTCCATCATGAACCGCTGGGGACCGTGTTGGCGGTGATGCCCTGGAACTTCCCGTTGTGGCAGGCATTTCGTTTTGTTGCCCCCGGGCTGATGGCCGGAAACACCGGTGTCCTCAAACACGCCTCCAACGTCACCGGCAGCGCCCTTGTCATCGAAGAAATCATGACCGAGGCCGGGTTTCCTGCAGGCGTCTTCGCAACATTGGTAATACCGTCCTCGATGGTGGGAGCGGTGCTTGACCATCCCGCCATCGTTGCCGCCACCCTCACGGGCAGCGACCCGGCTGGCCGGGCGGTAGCTTCCAGGGCGGGAGCGCTTCTCAAGAAGACGGTCTTGGAGCTGGGGGGCAGCGATCCCTATCTCATCCTGGCGGACGCCGACCTGGGCCTGGCCGCTGCCACCTGTGCGGCAAGTCGTTTGATCAACGGGGGACAGAGTTGCATCGCCGCCAAACGATTCATCGTCGTCGAGGAGGTGGCAGAGGAGTTCACGGACCGATTTGTGGCCGAGATGGCCAAAGTCGAGATGGGTGATCCTCTCGAGGAGAGGACCACGCTCGGGCCCCAGGCCCGTCACGACCTCCGCGACGAGGTGGCCGACCAGGTCAAACGGACCGTGGAGGCCGGGGCTCGTTTGTTGTTAGGAGGAACCGTGCCCGACGGCCCTGGGGCGTTCTACCCGCCGACGGTTTTAGTCGGGGTCGAAAAAGGGATGCCGGCCTATCACGACGAGATCTTCGGACCGGCCGCGGCGCTGATCACCGTTGCCAACGAGAACGAGGCCGTAGCGGTCGCCAACGACACCCAGTTCGGCCTGGGCGCAGCGATCTTCTCAAAGGATGTCGAAAGAGCCGAACGGCTGGCCGCCGAACGGATCGAAGCCGGGTGCTGTTTTGTCAATGCGCTGGTGGCGTCCGACCCGCGGTTGCCTTTCGGTGGCATCAAGACCTCTGGGTATGGCCGGGAACTGTCGGACCTCGGCATCCGCGAATTCGTCAACCAGAAGACAGTGGTGGTGAGTTGAAACCGAACCCTTCTTGCGTACATCCTCGCCGTTTTCGGCCAGGTTTCTACGCAAGAACGGAGAGGGAGAGAGCCCGCCGAACCTGATCGACGACGCCGACCGGATGATCGATCAGGTCGCGATAGGTGAAGCGGAGGTACCGCCAACGAATCAGCTCGAGCAGGTTCTGTTGTGTGCGGTCCCGCTGGAACGCCTCCTGGTCCGAGTGATAAGCGAACCCGTCGATGAAGACCACCAGCGATACCGATGGATATGCGAAGTCGGCCCGACAAATGAACCATCCTTGGTCATCGCGAATCTCACACTGTTGTATGGGTTCGGGTAAGCCTGCCATGCGACTGATGTTCAGATACACGTCCTCGGCGTGACTCTCCGTCCGGTCGAGATGAAGACGTTGATCCCGAATCAGCTCCCGGGCCGGCCCGACGCCACGCCGGCCCTTGCGTCCCACCCGGCCAACGACTTCGACAACATCCACGAGTTCGACCAGTCCTGCTCGCCTCCCCCTGTTGAAGGCCTCTTTCAGAGCTGAACGGAACACCGCTCCGAGATCGACAATGGTGCGGGCAGGCGAGGTGATTGGGGTGTCGTTTAAGTAGGTGACGTCCTGGGGGGCGAGGTCCAGCGATTCATGGATGACGTAGTCACGATGAGTGCGGTCCCAACGCGGTACGGTCACCTCGATCCGGCCGCCTGACGTATTGAGCATCCCCCACAAAGCTGCCGCAGTCATGTGTGATGCCACGCCACCAGGGCCTGCGGACAGTACCGCCACGGCAACGCCCTGCTCCCAGGTCGGCGGAGCCGCACCCACTATGAGAACACCGGGCTGGGGGCGCAGAAACATTCCTTTGGAGAGCAGGCGGGTGACCTGTCCGGTGCTGAGACCGCAGAGCCGTGCCTCCAGATCGGTAGTTACTCCGAAGCGGTTGCGCGCCACCTCCACCAGCTTCCTGTATTCGTCGCGACTCACACCCCCTGCTTACCGCGCAGGCCCCGCCTCGCCTACCCCCTCCCTTCTTGCGTAGATCCGCGCCGTTCTACAGGCCGTTTCTACGCAAGAAGGGGGTATGGGGAGATCACATCTCCTGGCGGCCGAGAAGAGCCCGACCCAGGGTGATTTCGTCGGCATAATCCAGGTCGCCCCCGACCGGTAGACCCATCGCCAATCTGGTCACCTTCACCCCGAGCGGTTTCAGCTCGCGGGCGAGGTACATGGCGGTTACATCACCCTCGACCGTGGGGTTAGTCGCCAGGATCAGCTCTTTGATCTCCTCCGCGGTCACCCGTGTCGCCAATTCCGCGATGTGGAGTTGGCTTGGTCCGACCCCGCCAATCGGTGACAGCGCCCCACCGAGAACGTGATAGCGGCCCCGGAACTCCTGGCTCCGCTCAACGACGGCGATGTCCTGCGCCCGTTCCACCACACAGATGAGCCCACTCTCCCGACGGGGGTCGCGACAAATCGAGCACTCTTCCGAACTGGTTATGTTGAAACAGCGGGAACACGTCCGCAGTTGCTCACGCAAATCGGTGACGGCCTGGGCGAGGCGGCGTGCATCTTCTACTTCGACCGACAAGAGGTGGAAGGCCATCCGTTGGGCACTCCTCTTCCCGACTCCGGGCAGCCGGGCGAGTTCGTCGATGAGACGCTGCAAGGGCCCTTCGAAGGTCAACCGAGCAGACCACCCAAATCAAGCCCCCCGGTGAGACCCTTCATGGTCTCGCCGGCCTCGGCGGTGGCGGCACCGAGAGCCGCATTGGTAGCTACCAGGATCAAGTCCTCCAGAAGCCCGGGATCGGAAGCGTCGATTACCTCCGGGTTGATCGATACCGAGATCACCTTGGAGCCCCCGGTCACCTCTACCCGCACCACTCCACCCCCCGCTATGCCCTCATAGACACGGGCAGCGAGTTCCTGCTGAGTGGCGAGCATCTGTTGAGCCTGTTGCAGCAGTTGGCTCAGTTCGGAGGGACGGTCCATCAACGACGAGGGTAGTTCAGTCCTCGCCGGTGGTTATCTCTTCGATCAAGGTCGCCCCGAGCTCTCGCTGCAATAGAGCGGTGGGGTCGGTGGTCTCGGCGGGAGCGTCGAACAACCGGTCTTTGTCCAGTTCGACTGAGTCGAGCGACTCGGCCTCGGCGTGCCCCGAAACCGATGACTTCCGGAATTCGACCTCGATCGGGTGCCCGAGGAGATCGGAGGCCTGGGTTGCCACTAGCGGTCCGACCACCAAGTCCTTTTGCAGTCCCTCCAGCAGAAAGTCCTCACCAACCTGGAGGACGAGCCGGTTGCCTTCCACCGCGGCCGGGGTGACCTCCCGGAAATACGCCCATCGACGGGCGCCCAACAACTGGCGCAGCCCGCCAAACAGCGCAGGCCACATTTCGTTGACCTGTTCCAGGCTCGGTCCATTGCCAATGGCGGCGGTGACAACCGGCTTGGGAACCTCGGGCACGTCTTGTGGAACAGGTTGGACCACGCCGGGGACCGGAGCCGCCACCCTGGGAGACTCCGCTCCGTGTCGCTCGAGCCTCTCGACCCGGGCCAGTAGAGCCTCCGTGTCGCCCGAGGTCTCAGGGCGGGTGAGCCGGATCATGGCCAACTCCACCATCAGCCGCTCCTCCCTTCCCTCCCGGAGTTTGACCAGCGCTTCCCCGAGAACATCAACGGCTCGTAATACGTCGGCTGAGCCAATCCGCGTGCTGGCCTTCTTCCAGCTTTCGATAACCTCGGCCGGCTCGTCGGCGATTTCGGCCACGTTGGGCGTGTAGTGGGCGAGGAAAACTCCCCGCAGAAATCCAATCGACTCACCCACAAAACGACGGAGGTCGATTCCCTGGGCGGCCAACTCGGCCACCAGCTCCAGTGCTCCCCGGGCATCGCTGTTGGCTATCGCATCGACCACCCTGGTGTAGGTATCGGCATCGGCCATCCCCAAAGCCCGCTGCACCCCGGCTTGATCGACTTTGCCCGCTCCCAACGCCGCCACCTGCTCCAGAAGCGACAGGGCGTCGCGTACCGAACCCCCGGCATGGCGAGCCACCCCCACCAGCCCGGCCGGATCGACCTTGTAGCCCTCGGCGTCGGCGATACGGGCCAGATGCCCGGCCAGCGCCTCGACTCCAACCGGATGGAAGTCGAACCGCTGAGTGCGACTGCGGATGGTGTCGGCGAGCTTGTAGGGCTCGGTGGTGGCGAGCACAAAGTGGACGTGTTCGGGTGGCTCCTCCAGAGTTTTGAGGAGGGCATTGCCGGCAGCCTTGGACAACATGTGGGCCTCGTCGAGGATGTAGATCCGGCGGGAAGTAGCGCTCGTCGCAACGGTCGTAACCGATAGCCGCATCTCGCGAATGTCCTCCACCGAGTTGTGGGAGGCGGCATCGAGCTCCTGGACATCGAAGGAGTTGCCAACCGTTATGGCTTCACAGGAAGCACAGGTGTTGTCCGGGGAACCGTCGGGAGCTCGGTTCTCGCAGTTGAGCGCCTTGGCGAGAACGCGGGCGGTGGTGGTCTTGCCGGTTCCGCGGGGTCCGGCGAATAGGTAGGCGTGGGCTACGCGGCCTTCGGCCACCTCCCGGGCCAGGGTGGTGGTCACGTGGCTCTGACCGACGATGTCCTCGAAGGACTGCGGGCGATATTTGCGATAAAGCGCCTGATACATAAGTTGAGTTGTGAGTCTTGAGTGGTGGGTGGCGCAAGAGTACGCCAAGCGAGGGACATCGACCACCGGGTACCCAGAACTCACCACCCAAAACTCCTCTAGGGTTCATTTACTGCTCCTCATGGCCGATACTTCGTCGTGAATCTGATCACCTCACCCCTGGCCGACGCCGTCCACAACAGCCCAAATCTTCTACCAGCCGTCTGGTCGAAGGGGCTCACCCGGAAATTCGGCAAAGAGACCGCGGTCGATGGGATCGACCTGACGATCCGGGCCGGTGAGTTCTACGGCCTGCTCGGCCAGAACGGCGCCGGCAAGACCACCACCATCAAGATGATCGTCGGGCTTCTGCGACCGAACGAAGGAACTGCCGGCATCGGTGAGTTCGACACCTGGCGCCACCCTCTCGAAGTCAAGAAGCGGATAGGGGTCCTTCCCGAGGAGTTCAACCTCTATGAACGGCTCACCGGGGCCGAGTTGCTTGACTTCACCGCCGCTATGCATGGTCTTGATCGGGGGGATGCCATCTCCCGCCGTGACGAGTTGTTGACGATGCTCGACCTCGACGAGGCCGCCGGAAAACTGGTCGGCGACTACTCCCGGGGTATGCGCAAGAAAGTGGCGCTGGCCGCAGCCATCATCCACAGCCCACCCGTCCTGTTTCTTGACGAACCGTTCGAAGGGGTGGATCCGGTTTCGGCCCGCCTGATTCAAGACCTCCTGCGGCGATATACCTCGCAGGGAGCAACGATCGTCTTCTCTTCTCACGAGATGTACCTGGTCGAGCGGCTCTGCACCCGCATTGGCATCATGCAGCGGGGCCGCATGGTGATCGAGGCCACCCCCCAGGAACTCTGCGTCCGGATGGGAGTTCAATCGGTGGAAGATGCATTCATCCTGGCGGTAGGGGGGGAATTGATAAACAAAGGATTGGCATGGTTGGACGGTTCGTCTGGCTCAAGACCCGACTGACCTGGAACGGTCTGCGGACAGATCGCCAACGTCAGATCGGGTTTCCCCTGGTTCTGGGTCTGATGTTGTGGCTGGGCTGGTATTTATCGGGCCGCCTGGTGCAACTGCACGCCACTCTCCCTGCCGCCGCCGCCGACGAGTTCAGCCTGTGGACCTCACTTCTGTTCTTCGTTGCCTGGGTGACCCTCCCCGTGGTGATCTTTCCCCTCGACGAAGGTCTCGATCCCGCTCAGATGGGGGTCTTCGCCATTCCCCGACGACGCCTTCTGGCCGGATTGGCCGCTGCCTCGCTGGTCGGTCCGAGCGCCGTGGTGCCGGTGATGGCGATCATCGCGAATCTGAGCGTCCGTACTCCCGGGGTCGCCATATTCGGACTGTTGGCCGCAGTCGTCTATTTGGCTCTGCTGGCCGTAGCAGCCCAACTATTTACCGCGACGATCTCGGCCATTCTTCGCAGTCGGCGGGGACGTGACCTGGCGGTCTTTCTCGTCGTTGCCATAGGCCTCTTCAGCTTCGCCTCGTACCAAACTGTGTCAGCCCGGGTTGACTCCCTGGGTCTAGAAGCGGCGCTCCAAACCAACTCCTTGGCCAGCGTTGCCCCACTGATCCCGCCGGTGGCACCCCAGATGGCTGTGGTCGCGGCGGGGAACGGCCAATGGGCTCAGGCGATTGCTTATCTGATCTTGGCGGTCGCCTGGGTTGGGATCCTGGGAGGTTTGTGGGGTCGGCTGCTTGCTTGGAGGCTGGTCACTCCCGACCACAGCCCCCGCCCTGACAAAACCCGACGAAGACGGGGTTTAGCCGAATCGGGGCTGTGGAGCACGCGAGCGATACTCGCCCGCAAGGAGCTGCGGTTTTTCGTCCGTGATCCACGGATGCGGCTGGTCTGGACCGGCACTGTCATCTTTGTAGGGCTGGCGATTGCTGTTCTGGTGGTAGGGACCGAGTCGATGGGCCAGATCCGCGACTCGTATTGGCTGCCCTTGCTGGCCCCCGCCATGGTTCTGTTTGTTGGTTTGCCGATTGCCCTCAACCAATTTGGATGGGAACGCAACGCCGCGAGCTATCTCTTCGTCTTGCCGGTCAAACCACGTCATCTCCTGCATGGGAAAAACCTGGCGATCGCCGCGGGCCTGATGCTCGAGACCGTATTCCTGGCATTGTTGTTGGCCGTCATCAGTCGGAGCTGGGAGGTTGTCCACATGGTTCCGGGGCTGGCCGCGGCGGCGATCGGTTGCCAGCTCGCCGTTGGCAACATCGTGTCGGTGATAGCGCCCCTCCGGTTGGCCCGCGAGGGCACCGACGTCTTCTCCCAGTCGACCGAGCAGGGACTGCTGGCGATGGCCGCCCAGCTCGCCTCTTTCTTTGTCATCGGTCTTCTACTGGTGCCCCCGGCAGTGGCGGTGGTACTGGCCGTGGCCTTCGGGCAGGTGGTGTCCCCCGTGATTGCGTCGCTGATCTGCACAGTCTGGGGGCTGCTTCTCTACGTGATTTCACTCTGGGTAGGTGGAGCGATTCTCAGACGACGGGTTCCTGAAGTGGTCGGTTGGGTCCAGGTGAAATGAGAGACTCAGTCTCTTAGTCTCTCGATATGCGTCTTGGCATCGATCTGGACGGAGTTGTGGCCGACTTCAATCGTGGCTGGATTGATCGCTACAACCGTCAATACGGGACCGAACTCCCCTTCGATGCGGTCCAATCCTGGGACGCGATCCCCCATCTGACCCACTTTGAGGATATGGGTGTTTTTTGGGATTGGGCCCGTGATCACGACGGCCACACCCTGTTTCACCACCTCGAAACCTATCCGGGTGCCCTTGAGGCCCTGGAAGCGCTAGATCGGGTCGGTCACGACATTGTGATCCTGACTACCAAGCCCGACTGGGCGATCTCCGACACATACACCTGGCTAGGCGAACATCGAATTAGGACCCGCGAGGTTCATATCCTTGAAGACAAGTGGCGGGTCGACTGTGACGTATATTTGGACGATGCCCCCCACAACCTCCGGAATTTGGTTGCTAAGCGACCCGACCGGGTGGTGTGCCGGTTTGTCCGGCCCTGGAACTCGCCGATCGAGGGCGCCAACGACATCATCGACTGGCCCGAATTCGTACAATCAGTTGCCTCTGAAGGACGCTGACGCCCCGGGAGCAAGTACATTGACGTCTCGGGCCGGGGACCCCAATCCCCGCAAGAAGGGAGCTAGATCGTGTTAAGAACACGTGTACCGATAACTCTGGCGGTGATGGCGATGATCGTTGTCGCCTGTGGTGGCGGTGCCACCACCACTACCGTCGCCCCAACCACTACGGCCGCGCCGACCACCACCGCGGCGCCGACCACCACCGCCGCCCCGACCCTGGGATCGCCTGAAAAGCCGATACAGGTGCTCTTTGTGCCCTCGGTGGAAGCAGACGTCATCGTCTCTGGAGGCGAGGTCATGAGGGGTGCCCTCGAAGAGGCCACAGGTCTCAGCTTCGAGGTCTCGGTCCCGACGTCGTATGCGGCCACCATCGAAGAGATGTGCGCTGCCCCGGACTCGACGATGGGATTTATCCCCGGGCTCGGGTATGTGCTTGCGTCCAACCTGTGCGGTGTTGACGTTGCCTTCAAGGCAGTGCGATTCGGATACGACGTCTACTGGGCCCAGTTCCTGGTCCAGCGCGACTCGGGAATCGACTCTCTGGACCAACTGGCCGGTTTGAGCTGGGCATATCCGGACCCCACTTCTACCTCGGGCTACATGGTGCCGCTGCTGACGCTACAAGATGCCGGAGTAGAGCCCGGTGAGACAACCGAGGCCGGCGGACATCCGCAGGCTGCCCTGGCCGTCTACGCAGGTGACGTCGACTTCGCCACTACCTTCTACAGCCCGCCCTTGCTGCCAGATGGCAACTGGGCCGAGGGCGATCCGCCGGACATCCCCGATGAATTAGTCGATTCCTGCGAAGTCACCGCCGAGGACCAGTTGTGGTGTGGCGACTATCGGGTGCTCGACGCCCGCGCCTCCGCCCGCACCGACGCCCCCGACATCGTCCAACAGGTGAAGATCCTGTCGATCACCCAGGGCATCCCCAACGACACTCTGTCGTTCGGACCCGAATTCCCTGCCGATGTGCGCGCCGACATCGAAGCCGCCCTCATGGCATTTGCCGATACCGATGCTTGGGAAGAGTCGATCGGTAACCAGGACTTCTATGGCTGGACCGGGATCAGTGCCGCCAGCGATAGCGAATACGACGGTCTCCGAACCATCGTTGAACTGGTCGGCATCAGCCTCGACAACATCTGATAGCGACTCAAGAACGGTGAAGACCGGGCAGGTGCAAATCAGCTTCTGCCCGGTCTTCTCTTGTCACCACTAGCTACCGTCTGCGTCTCGGCTCATGCTTACGGTTGAGAATCTCACCAAAATCTACGACGACGGCACCGTCGCCTTGCGCGATGTGTCATTTGAGGTACCCGACGGCCAGTTTCTCGCCGTGATTGGGCTCTCCGGATCAGGCAAGTCGACTCTGCTTCGGTGCCTCAACCGTCTGGTCGAGCCCACCTCGGGTCGAATCCTTTGGGATGGTGAAGACATCACCGCCGCCCCTCAGGAGGATCTTCGCCAGATCCGCCGCCGCATCGGCATGGTCTTCCAGCACTTCAACCTCGTCCATCGGTCCAAGGTCATCACCAACGTCCTCGCCGGACGGCTCGGCTATGTGAACCCCGGGTTAGCTGTCATCAACCGGTTCCCTCGAGCCGACGTCGACAAGGCCCTCGCTCAACTGAATCGGGTGGGGCTGGCCGAAAAGGCGAACGCCCGGGCCGACGAACTGTCAGGAGGACAACAGCAACGGGTGGGAATCGCCCGGGCGATGATGCAAGACCCCAAGATGATCCTTGCGGATGAACCGGTCGCCAGCCTCGATCCGGTGCTTGCGCACTCGATCATGCAGTACCTCGAGCTAATCAACGACGAGGACGGGGTGACCGTGCTGTGCAGCCTTCACTTCCTCGATCTGGTGCACCGCTACGCCGACCGGGCCATCGCACTCAATGAAGGGAAACTGGTGTACGACGGAACTCCGATTGGCATCGACGACGCCCGCTTCAAGTCGATATACGGACAGGAAGCAGAGCGGGTTGGCTAAACCCACCGACGGCAAGCGTTCCCTCTGGGTCGGTGTGGCGGTCATCGCCGGCGTTCTGATCTACGCCTATGGATTCGACGCAACCGAAGTAGACCTCACCCGGATCCGCGACGAAAGTCGTCAGGAGCGGTTAGTCAACATCGTGCGGGCGCTGGCCCGGCCCGACCTGGTTGAGTACGACCTGGCGGAGACCGTCACAGAACTCGAGTTCAGGATCCCATGCTCCTCCAATGGCGAGTTGCCGATCCCACCGAGCGAAGACCGCTTCATCCAGGCAACGCCTCCATGTGCCGAGCCCCGGGCCGAAGTTTTGCTGGAGGGCTCCGGCTTTCCCGCCAATCAGACCGTCCGGCTCGCGCTCGTCCCCACCTCCCAGGTGGAGCTGCGGCTAGGCGACGTCCGCACCGACTCAACGGGGGCCTTCGCCATTGACGTCCGCCTCCCCAACCGTCCCGCCGACGAGCCGCAGATGATCCTGGCCCGCACCACTGAGCCGAGTGGCAGTCCCCGACTCACTCAAACGGCCACCGACACGTTCGACAAAATTATCGAAACGGTCTTCCTGGCGCTGATTGCCACCACTTTTGCCATTGCCCTCGCCATCCCGCTCAGCTTCTTCGCCGCCCGCAACCTCATGAAGGACATCACGAGTCCGCTGGCCAATGTCGCGATAGGCATCATCGCCGTTCCCCTGGGCGCTGGTGCCGGGATCCTGATCGCCAGGCTTGCCTCCGAGCTCAGTTCGAGCGCCGCTTCCAACTCTCTCCTCGCGGCCGGCGGGTTGGTGGTGGTGCCATACGTCGGTTGGTGGCTCTTGAGACAGGGCCTGCCCTCCGAAGAGGATGGGCGAAGCGGCGGAATCACCCGCTGGGCAAAGCAGGGCCTCCTGGTCGGCTTAGCATTTCTCGCCGGCATCACCGCTCTCTATCTCGCTGCCGACCTCTTGCAGGTGGCGGGTGACTGGCTAGCTCCCCAGCTCGGCCTGTTCGCGTTTTTCGGGACCTTCTTGTCCACGGTGGGTGAGTTGGCGGAGTTCGGAACAGTGGTGGTCGCGGCCGTCGGGGGGGCCGGGGCGCTCGTAATAGTCGGCAACCGTTTCGGTCATGCAATCCGCAAGCATCTCCTGGGCAGGACTCTGCAGCTACTCAACGTCCCCTTGGCCATGGCCGCGGGGGCAGTGGTGACTCTGCTCATCGCCCGGGTCATCGCCTGGTTCTACCAATGGACTGACCCACCTCGCACCTTGTGGATTCCCGTCGGGGTGGGCGGTGTGTTGGGGCTGGTAATCGCCGCCCGCTCCTTCCGGAGCGACAATGTGAACGTCGGTCTCGCGACCTACTACCTGACCCGTACCGTGTTCAACGTCCTCCGAGCAATTGAGCCGTTGATTATGGCAATCGTGTTCGTGGTGTGGGTAGGGCTAGGCCCCTTTGCCGGAGCCCTGGCGCTAGCCCTCCACACCATCGCCGCTCTGGCCAAGCTCTACTCCGAGCAGGTCGAGAGCATCTCCCCGGGGCCACTCGAGGCAATCCGTGCCACCGGAGCTACCAGGCTGCAGACCGTCGTGTACGCGGTAGTGCCGCAGGTGATCCCACCGTATATTTCCTTCACGATGTACCGATGGGACATCAACGTTCGCATGTCGACCATCATCGGGTTCGTGGGAGGCGGTGGCATCGGCTTGTTGCTTCAACAGAACATCAACCTGCTCAACTACCGGGGAGCCGCTGCCCAGATCCTTGCCATCGCCCTCGTGGTCGCGGCCATGGATGCTCTCAGCTCGAAGATCCGTGAGCGCTACGTCTGATCGACCCGCTCTTTTCCGCCGGCAGCGGGTAGAGCGAGAACGGCTTGAAAACGAGTTGCTGGCACCAGCCGCCACCCGGTCCACCGAGAGCGCCGGCCGCGAGCAAGCAGAGGAACAGGACGAGTTCCGCACTGCCTTCCAGCGCGATCGCGATCGAATCCTCCACACCAAGGCATTCCGTCGGCTGAAACACAAGACCCAGGTGTTCATCAATCCGGAAGGTGATCACTTCGTAACCCGGTTGACCCATACCCTCCAGGTGACCCAGATCGGACGGGCCATGGCTGCAGGTCTGGCACTCAATGAAGATCTGACCGAAGCGATCTGTCTGGGTCATGACGTGGGTCATTCCCCATTTGGTCACACGGGAGAAGAAGCTTTGACTCCCTACGTCGGCCACGACTGGCTCCACTCGGCTCACAGTGTCCGGGTGCTGTCGCTGCTCGAGCCTCAGAACTTGACCCGTGAGGTGATCGATGGCATCCGGGCTCATAGCTGGCGGGTTGCGCCACCTCCTGCAACTGCCGAGGGCCAGCTCTGCCGACTTGCCGATCGCATCGCCTATCTCACCCATGACACCGCCGATGCCATTCGCGCCGGGATTCTGACTTTCTCTGATCTTCCTGAACCGGCGCGGCACCGGTTTGGTGGCTCGAGCAGAGAATGGATCAATCAGATGATCCGCGCTGTGATCGACAACTCCCACCGGCAAGGTTCGGTCTCGATGGACCCGGCCACCCTCGATGTCATGAACCATTTGCGTCAGTTCATGTTCGATCACGTGTATCTGCGCCCTGAGGCCGAGTTCCAAAAGGAGCGGGCGATCATCGTGATCAATGATCTGATGGACTACTTCATCGCCCACCCTGAAGAAGTTCCCGAATCAACCACGGTTCCCGACGCCGCCCCCGTCACCAGGGCCATCGACTTCGTGGCGGGGATGACCGACCGCTATGCGCTCCGGCTCCACGACCGGCTGTTCCGCCCGACTCTGTTCGACTAACCACCACCCGCCCAAAGGCCCCCGTTCTGGCGCGTCGTTTCGACGCCAGGGGAGCAGGGGAACGCGCCAAAACGAATCCGAGCCTAGGGAAGGGGTGGGCTCACCCACTCGAAGTGGGCAGCATCGGGGATCAGCCAGTTGCCACCCCAGGTGAATCCCCAACGCTCCATAGTGTCCACCAGTCGAGCGTCCTGGGTCGTGGTCTGGCCGGTGACGTTGGCCTGGTAGTTGATGTCGACAGCGACCCCCCAGGCATGGCGGGAGATCGAGCGGGTCCCACCGATAAACCGGGGGTTCCAGCATCCGTGGAAGGTCTCGACTAGGAATCCGAGGTTGGCCTGCTCGAGCTCGGTCATCGCTGATCGCAGCGCCGACATCACTCCTACGTGACAGGTGGCCGCGCCGATGAGCGGGATCTCCTCTGTGGTCAGGTTGGCCGCGGTCCAGTCCTGATCGATCTCGAACTCTCCGCCTCCGACCTCGCGGATTGCGAACTCCCCAAACGTGTCCTTCACTATCACTTGCGGCAGCACCGCGTCACCCTGACGCAGGAACGGCGTTTCGCCGGGAGCACGAATCCGCACCGCCTGATCGGAAGGCAGCAAAGCCCTCACCTGCCGTTCGAAGTTGGCACGGTCCCCGGTGAACGCGACCAGAAGGTAGCGGGGGGTGGTGACGCCTAACGACTCACCGGTAGCTTCTGTCACCACGATCTCCGCCGCTCCGAGCACGACATCGGGAACGACCGCCTCCACCCGCAGGTCGGAGCCTTTCAAGACCAAGGTCCCTCCGGCTCCAAGCTGGCGAACGCTCGCCGAGCTCTCGGTGAGAAGCAACCCGTCTTCGGCAACACCTTCAATGGTGTCATGCCAGTCGACCGGGACCAGCTCAGCCAGGGCGGAGTCGATCGAGGCAACCTCAACAGGGATTACCAGCCCGGGGTCTGGTTGATCGATGACCACGCCGAGGGCGTCGCGGCTCGTGGTCAATTCGATCAGGTCGGACTTCACCACCGAGACGACCGACACGCCCGCCATGTCTTCGATCCCGGTTGCCAGATCGGCCGGGAGCCCTCCCGGGGTCCAGACGAGGTACATCGATAGCGCCGCGGCGGTAGCAACAGATGTGGTCGGGACCGGGGTCGTCACCGGCACCGTCTGGGTAGTGGACACGAGCGTGACCAGGGCCGGCGACGCTCCGGTCAGAAGGACTGCCCCTCCTCCGATCACGATGCCAACGATGAGACCGGCGCCGAATCTCAAAACCCTTCTCATCACCTGTCCAACGACTCGGCGATCTCCAAGAGTTCATCCAGCACGAGGAACTCACCACCGACACTGAAAGCCACCCCGTCTTCAATCCATTCGAGGAGCCCCAGCGCTGGTGAGAACCGGGCATCAACCCCCCGAACCCGGATGGTCCGGGCGTCGGGGTCAAGCGGAGGCCGGAGGAATGTGCCCGGCTGCTGAGTTACCCGGGCAGCCCGGCTGGCGGAGCCGACCAGGTCGATCACCACGGCATCGCCCACCATGCGAACAATGGGAGAGCCAAACCCCCGCAGTTCTCCCGGCAGCAGAGCATCCGGGCTCGCCGCCCCCGACACTGAGTTCTCCGGCCAATCGGCGGGAACCTCCAGGCCATCAATTCCGGTCGAAGCCGCCACCTCGTACAGGATCTCATAATCAACCGATCCATGGGCAACCAGATCGACCCCGTCGCCATGGACGAACACCGCTGACCCGTCACCGGCCCGATACGCGGTTCCCTCGCCCAGGTCGATCACTTCGACGATCCCTCCGAAGTTTCCGAAGAGACCACGACCAGTCCATTCGGTCGTGCGGTCGAGGCGCATCCAGGCGCGACCGTCGCTCCATGCCCAAACTTCCACCGGAACCGGGCCCTCCACCCTCCCCGAGATCACCAACGGCATCCCGGGAGAGCCAGGCTCGGTGCCTAGGTCGACCGGACGGAATCCCGCGTCCACCTCAATGTCGCCAGAGACAGCTGCAACTGAAACCTCGGGGGCTCCCGTATAGACAATCCGCTCGTAGCTCAGCTCCAGATAGGGCGTCTCAGCCGGGTCGATGTATCCACGGCGGGCCCCCCATATCGCCCGGTCGGATGTCTGTCCGGCGGTGATGGCCAGGGCCAGCGGCGTGTAGTTCTCGGTGTCGAGCCACAGGCTCACCCGATCCGAGTTGTGGATCTCGCGCCAGTTGCCTGGCCCAAACAGACTTTCGAGCAACGGCCGGGCCTGCGCGGCCGTCACCTCCATCCCAATCACCTCGCGGCCGGCCACCTCGCTGTCAGGGAGGCGGGCCGGCTCTTCGGAGTTGCGGAAGACCGAGGCGGGGACCACCAGATCTAGCGGTGCGGCGGTTGCCGCCGAGAACGGGTCGCGACCGGTCGTCATCACCTGGCGCGAGTCGGCCCCGGTGCATCCATCCAGGGAGGGACATGGGAATGGCTCTGATGAGAACGCCACGTCGACGTCAACTGTCACCTCGAATGAGTTGTCAAGCCAACCGGGGGGTCCGGAGGTTTGGGTGACGATCAGCGACAGCGATTCAGGCGAGTGAAAGATGAGTTCACCCGAATAGAGGCGCGCCACCCCCGGGCGAATGCGTTCCGTCACTGTGAACGAGCCAGAGAGTTGGTCAACCCCGGTTTGACCGGCCATCACCTCTTCTGGCACGGTGGCCGCCAGCGAGACCCGGGGACCGGCCCCACCTCCGGTCACCAAAATACCGATGACAAGACCTGCCAGCGCGCCGGCAGCCGGGACCAACCACCGGCTTGGGCGTTTCTTGGGCAGGCGAGCCAGCACCCGGGGCACCAGGTCGGGAACCGTTCCAAGGCTCTCAATGCGCACTGTTCGCCGCAACCTTTGGATGTCGTTGCAGAAGGCCTGGCAATCAAGGCACGTATCAAGGTGCTCCTTCAGACCGGGAGCGGCCTCACCGTCCACCATGGCCGAAACCAGGGGCCGAGCGCGCTCACATCTCATCGGCGTCCTCTCCGTCGGCGCGCATCCAGGCGATCAACTGAGACCTGGCGTGGAAGACCCGGCTTTTGACGGTGCCCTCCGGTACCCGCAATGCCGCCGCCGCCTCGCGATAGCGAAGGCCCACTATCTCCACCAGCAGGAACGCCTCCCGCAGCTTCGGTGACAGCGTGGCGACGGCCATCTCCACTTCGAGACTGCGATCGGCGCCACCGGAGGTCGGGGTGAGCGGGACCAAACCCTCGGCAAGACGGGCCCGGCGGTTGCGGCTCCTGATGGCGTCGATGCCGGCGTTGCGCGCAACCGAAAAGACCCAGGTCGAGAACTTGGATCGAAAGTGAAAGGTGCGAAGTTTCAGGAAGATCCGGATGAACGTCTCCTGGGTGACATCTTCGGCCAGCGCAGGGTCGCCGAGAAGGTGGCGGAGAAACCTCCACACTTGGGCCTGGTAGGCACGCACCAACTCGGCAAAGGCCTTCTGGTCGCCGGCCGCCGCCGCCCTTATCAGGGCTGGTTCGGGTTCTTCCATTGATTGTCCTGCCGATGTGGTCTCCGTCTTCCCGCTGTCAATGTGACGGACCCGGACATGGCTTGGTTCACTCGAACTCGAGAGGCTGTGACTTCCAGGTCACCGGATTGCCCCAGCGCTCGGCGTAGGTCACCTCCTCAACGGGTTTACGGGAAGCAGTACCCCACTTGCCGAGCGGGTATCCAAACGAAACCGAGGCATCGAGCATCCAACCCTTGTCAAGGGGCACACCGAGTACACCGGCAGTTTCCTGTGCCTTGAAGAACCCGAGGATCGTGGTCAGACAACTACCAATGCCCAGTCCCCGGGCCGCCAACATCGCCGACCACACCGACGGGTAGATCGATGCACCGGAGGGGTCGTTGCGGGAATAAGCGAACAGCCAAAGGGGAACCTGCTCGAAGTTCTCTGACAGCCAGGCCGACGACTTCTGCACTGCCAGCGCTGATTGGTCTCCCTCCTGGCGGGCCCGGACATAGGCATCTTTGTAAACCGTCTCTTGCAGGATCGCGAACGCTTCCCGATAGATGGGCCCAAGTTGGTTGCGGACGGGTGGAACGGTGACGGTGAGAAACCTCCAATTCTGGGTGTTCCCACCCGACGGCGCTCGCACGGCCGCATCGAGAATCGCGGCCACGTCTGACTCGGGAATAGAGTCGGGGCGGACCCTGCGCATGGCCCTGGTGGTGTAGAGAGCATGGTTGAGTTCCATTGCTACCGAGCCTAAGCGACCCAGGACCGACGGCGTCTTCGGGTCGCATCTATCGGGGAGGCGTGTTGCACTCCGACGCCCGGATCAAGATCCGAGAAGCCTGGCGCCAGGCCGGCCTCTGAGCCAATAACCTCTGGCTATGGCTTTTGCCCACCTCGAAGTAGAGAACGAAGGACCGGTGGCCACGGTCTGGCTCAATCGACCGGCCAAACACAACGCCCTCTCAGCCGACATGTGGGCCGACCTCCCAGTCGTTATGCGCGAACTCGGAGACGACCTCGGAGTCCGCGTGGTCGTCGTGGCGGGCCGCGGCCCTTCGTTCACCGTAGGAATCGACCTCGAGATGTTGGCTGCGATTGCGCCCCAGGGTTCCTCGGAAGCAGATCGACGTCTCCATCTCCTCCGGACCGTCAAAGAGTTGCAGGGGACCATGTCGGCGCTGGCGGATTGCCCCAAGCCGGTGATTGCCGCGGTCCACGGATTCTGTCTGGGGGCGGGTCTCGACCTCATCACTGCCTGCGATATCCGGCTCGCAGCTACGGACGCTACTTTCGGGGTGAGGGAGACACGCATGGGATTGGTGGCCGATGTCGGCACGTTGCAGAGGCTTCCCCGGATCATCCCACCTGGCGATGTTGCCGAATTGGTCTATACAGGGGCCGATTTCGGGGCCGATCGGGCGGCGACGATCGGGTTGGTAAATCGAGTGTTCCCGGATACCGACGGTCTGTTGAAAGGAGCGGCAGAACTGGCAGCCGAGATCGCCGCCAATTCACCCCTGGTCGTGCAGGGGGCCAAGGCAGTTCTCCGAGCCGGTGAGGGCCGATCGGTACAGGAGGGGCTCGACTACGTCGCAGTGTGGAATTCGGCGTTCCTCATTTCCGACGACCTCAGCGAGGCGATGGCTGCCTTCGTTGAACGGCGTCCACCTGACTACAAGGGCCGCTAACTCCTAAAACCGCGAACCCCGGGTTCACGGACCCATAAATGGGCTCTACAACCCGGGGTTCGCGGTATGGCGACAGGGTTGAAAGGTTTAGAGTCGGCCGTCGTGGTAGACATGATCAATGTGCTTTGAACCCGATTCCTCCCCTCCCATCCAAGCCGTCACCGGCGCCTCCACCCGCGAGCATCGGCTAACCCTGACCGGTGATGACGGCAACGAATTCCTCGCTTTCGAGGCTTTTGCCGACCAACCCGGTGACACCGCCGTGGTGATACTTCCCGACGTGCGTGGCTTGTACGGCTTCTACGAGGAACTCGCAGTGCGCCTCGCCGAAGCCGGTCACGATGCGATTGCGATCGATTACTTCGGGCGGACGGCTGGGCTGAAGGCCAGGGACGACGACTTTCCCTACCAGGAACATGTGCCCCTCGTCACCCACACCGGGCTCCGGTCCGACGTGGCCGCGGCGGTAGCACGAGTTCGCGAAACGAACCCGGGCCGCCGCGTCTTCACTGTCGGGTTCTGTTTCGGGGGCTCCAATTCATGGCAGCAGGCAGCCAACGGTCATGGTCTGGCGGGAGCGATCGGGTTCTATGGACGACCGGACGGGGCCCGGCCCGTAGGGGCGCGGCCACCCCTGGAGGTTGTCGACGAGATGACCTGCCCGGTGTTGGCCCTGATGGGTGGGGACGATCCCGGCATCCCCCCCGAGGTGGTGGACCGCTTTGACCAAGCCCTCAAACGGGCCGGAGTCCCCCATGAAGTAATTGTGTATCCAGGGGCGCCCCACTCCTTCTTTGATCGCAAATACGCGGAGTTCTCGACCGAGTCGGCCGATGCCTGGCAGCGCGTCTTGACCTTCTTAGCTCAACCCGGAGGTACGTGACATATGGATGCTGCCCGATTCTCGGAGTGGTTCGACCGCTACGGGAAGGCCTGGCGCACCTATGACCGCGACGCCATCGGCGATCTCTTCACCAACGACGCCGTTTACACGGCCAATCCCTTTGCAGACCCTGTCGTTGGACGCCAGGCGATCGTCGAGGATTGGCGGGAGACCTTCGAAGAGGACCCCGAGGAACAGTTCGAGTTCAAACACGAGGTGGTGGCGGTCGACGGCGACCTCGGAGTGGTGCAGGGGTGGATCACTTACACCGCCGGCAGCAACACCGACGACTGGCGCAACCTTTTCATAATTCGTCTCGATGACGACGGCCGTTGCCGCGAGTACCTCGAGTGGTACTTCCGACGCCCTCGTAGTTAGGCGGCCGGGGTGAACCCCGGAGCTGCGGTGGATTGCGAACGCATCCTCGCGAGCTGGTGGGGCCAACCGGTCAACACCGCCACCTGCGCAGCGTTCCTGGTCGGCGCTGCAGTTATCTGGTGGAAAGACACCAACCGGGTGATGGCGGCACTTGTGGCCATGATCGGAATTGGATCCATCGCCTTTCATGGGCCGATGCCGTTCTGGGGAGAGTTCGTGCACGACCTCGCCATCGTCTGGGCATTGGTCTGGGTGATCCTGGTTGAGTTCCGACTCTGGCGGTGGTGGCTTCTTGCCTTTCCGTTGAGTGGGCTGTTGGCGCTGACACCCGCCATGGCTGACCCGGGTCAAGCACTGTTGGCGGCCACGGTCCTGTTTATCCAGCTTCGCTCCAAAGACCACGCGACCCAACGGCGAATCGGCATCGGGCTCCTAGCTGTGGGGGCGGTGATAGGGACCCTTTCCCGCACGGGGTGGCCGCTCTGCAACCCGGATTCGTTTTGGCAGGGACACGGGTTCTGGCACATCTGCTCCGCAGCTGCCTTGACCTTGTGGGCCGGGTGGATCCGACAGGCAGAGCCTGCTGGCCAGCAGAACCTGTGAATGTTGGCCAGCCCCATCACCGTTATCGTCTAGCGGATGTTTGACCCTTCCCGCTTGCCCGACGGAGTGCACCTGGTCCCTTTGCACCCCCATAATGATCACCGGGGTCGCTTCGTCGAGATGTTTCGCCAAGAGTGGAACACCGGAGTGGAACCCATCCAATGGAACTACGTGCGGTCGGCGGCCAACGTGTTGCGGGGTGTCCATCTTCATCCGCGTCACGGCGACTATCTCACGGTGGTTATCGGCCGCGCCCAGGTGGGCCTGCGCGACCTCCGCAAGGGCTCGCCCACCGAGGATCTCGCCACGACATTCGAGATGCATGAGGCAGAACCAGTTGCGCTGGTGATACCTCCCGGCGTTGCCCACGGGTTCTGGTTCGCCGAACCGAGCCTGCACGTGTACTCGGTCACGCACTATTGGGACCTCGACGATGAACTTGCCTGCCGCTGGAATGATCCGGAGCTGGAGCTTCACTGGGAGCCAGTCGATCCCATATTGTCTGACCGGGACGCCACCGCCGGCAGCCTCAGGGAGATGATCGACTTCGAGAACGCCACCGTCTGAGGAGCAGGCCCAGGCCCGGCGTTAGTAGAAGTTTGCCCCGAATCCGCCAGGTGAGGGTGTCTTGTATCCAGGAGAGGTGGGCTTCGACCTGTTTGAGCCTGGCGGCCGCGGTTCCGGCCTGCTCGCGAAGGGCGGCGACCTGAGCCTCAGCCGATGTCGCGGCGGCGGTCGCCTTCTGCTCGGCGGCGAGGCCGGCAGCTGCCTTGCTTCGTTCGATCTCAAGTGCGGCGGCCGCGTTCTGCCGTAGAGCGTTGATGGCTTCGGCTCCGCTCTCTTGCTCCATCACGAGCTCGGCCCGAGCCTGATCCCTTGCTTCCAGAACCTCAGTGAGGTACTCGCGAATCGAGCGCAGATTGGACTGGGCCTCGCGCCACGACTCGAATTGGGCCGTCGCCACCACCCCAGGCCAAGCCTTTTCGCACCAATCCGGGTCTGCCACCAATGCAGCCCACGAGGATATCTCTGCGACCCTTTGGTCAAGGGTCCAGTCCTTCCGAAGACTGCTGGGAAAGTGGACGATCGAGGCACGAACTCCGCTCGCCGCCCGCACCCACTCCTGGGAAAGAAACTTGCGCCACATGTGATAGTCGGTCGGAATGCCGGCGGGAGTCGTGTCCCATCCCTCGGGCAGCGCCACATAGGAGGAACGTGTGTGAGCGGCCGCATGAAGACCGATTGTGTTTTCCACCTCCAGCAGGTACCGGCGATCTTCGGCCTGTCCCAGATCGATCGTCCACCAGCGAAGACGCCCATCCGGATCCACCTGCCCGCCCAGGGTGTGGGCGAAATCGGCCTTGGCGAGCAAGCTGATCATCTCCTCGAGGTGCCAGGGAAGCCACAGATCGTCGTCGGAGCAGTAGGCGACGACATCAGCGGTGGACTCGCGGATAAGCGGGTCCCGATACGGCTCGCCCAACCTGGGGCTCTTGGGGTGGGAGGCGTAACGGACCCGCGAGTCCCTGGACGCGATCTCTTCAACGATCGCTGCGGTTTCCGGCGGCGCCCCGTCACCAACAACCACGAGTTCCAGGGTTTTGACCGTTTGTGCCAGAACCGACGGGATGCTGTAGCGGAGGGTGTCGCGATGGTCAAAGGTTGGCATCAGCACCAGCACGTCGGTCATCCCTCAACGTCCTCATCGAGACCAGCGAGACTCCGAAAGGTGGCCACGGCCTGAACGTTGGCGGCCCCTTCCTCGGCCGACGATCTGGGAGGAGGACCACCGCGGACGTGCTCAACAAAGGCCCGCAGTTCCCTCAGCAGGGGCATTTCGTTAGATATCGGCAGAAGGCGCGGCTCAGGCGCCTCGATCACAGTCAGATCAACAGTCGGGTATACAGCAACATGTTGGGCGAAGCTGTCAGAGAGGACGGCAGTCGCCTCCTCGCCATAAACCACGATGCTGCGGATGCGCTCGGCGCTACGCGATGACACCTGGTACGCCGCCCACGGGGGCCCGGACGACCACGCCTCGATTCCACGAGCCGAACCACCCGCCACGTCTGCCACTGCCCCTGTCGGCGCCGGGATATGCCCCAGAATCTCCAGAACGATCGACAGATCATGCGGGAAGAGGATCCAGATCGCGTCGACGTCACTATGGGAGATGCCCCAGCCGTTGCGGACCGTCTTCACGCCCTGAACATCACCAAGGTCTCCATTCCGGCCGAGCCTTCCGAGCAGCTCGATGCCGGGGTGATAACGCCACTTGTCCATCACAAATACCCGGTCCGGTGCCGCGTTTGCGATAATCAACGCCCGGGCGGCGTCATTGGTGAGAGGCTTCTCGACGAACACCGGCACACCACGATCCAGGACCTGTTCGACCGAGTTGGCGTGAGTGAACGTGGGCGTAGCGATCACCACACCCTCTACCTCATCGAGATCCTCCGCCCGGGCGACAACGAGGTCGGCCCCGCCCGTCTCGGCCCGGCTCCGGCTCTGCTCCGAACGCGCCACCACCGATACCCGGCAGCCCAGGATCTTGAGATCGCGCAGGATGTGCTGGCCCCAATGACCGCAGCCAACCAGTCCGATATTTGTCACGCATTCACCATGGGCCAGGGTACCGAGCGACGTCGTGGTTCTACGCTTCGAGGATGAGGCGGCTCCGGTGAGCACATGGACCAACTGGGTCGGTAACCAGTCGTTCACGCCCCTCCGGGTAGTAGCGGTGGATTCCGAGGACGACGTACGGCGGATAGTTACCGAAGCTTCCGCCCAGGGAACGGGAGTGAGCACCGCGGGGAGCGGTCACTCATTCACCCCCATCGTGGAGACCGATGGTGTCCTCCTGGATCTCGAGAACCTCAGGGGGATCACGTCTGTCGACATCGATCGACGTCTGGTGAAGGCAGGACCCAAAACCATAATCGCCGACTTTGGGGAGACCCTCTGGAGTCGAGGTCTCGCTCTTTCCAACCAGGGCGACATCGACGCCCAGGCGATCGCCGGTGCCATTGCCACGGCCACTCACGGCTCCGGCAAACGGCAACCGAACTTCTCGGCGGTGATGGAGGGCGCCAGGTTCGTCGACGGCCTCGGCAACCTGATCGAGGTTTCCCGCGAGCACAATGCTGAGTTGCTACCAGCCCTCCAGACCTCGATCGGGATCCTCGGAGTGATGACCGAGGTAACCATCAAGGTGGTTCCCGCCTACGAACTCCACGCCCGCACCGACATCATGAACTATGACGAGATGATGGAGCGGTTCGAGTCAGACCTCGAGGAATACCGCCACTTCGGTTTGTTCTGGATGCCGACCGACGGCTCGGCCCGCCTCTACAACCTCAAAGGCGCCGGGGCCGACGATTGCGTGGTCAAGCGATATCGAGAGGTGCCGCTCGGTGCTTCCCGGGAAGGCCTCGGGCCCCACGAGCGGATCGGTCCGGCATATCAGATCTACCCGATGGTCTATGACCCCAACTTCCACGAGGTCGAATATTTCCTGCCGTTGAATCAGGCCCGGGAAGTCCTCGCCGAGATGCGCCGACTGATGATGAGGTGGCTTCCCCTCAGCGTGTATCCACTGGAGGTCAGGGTGGTGGCCGCTGACGACGCCTGGATGAGCCCCAACTATCAACGAGACAACCTGGTGGTCTCGATATCGGGCGAACCTGGCACCGAGTACTGGCCTTACCTGCGTGCCTGTGACAGCCTGTTTGCCGAATTCCAGGGACGCCCGCACTGGGGCAAGATCCATTTCATGACCGCCGACCGCGTTGCCCGGCTATTCCCCCGTTACGACGATTTCGTCAATGTTCGACGACGCCTCGACCCCAAAGGGATCTTTCTCAATCACCACACCCGGGCTCTATTTGCGTGACGGACGGCCCGAATCTGTCACACGGCCTTCATACGATGGGCGGATGACTGAGAACCCGGTCGGGGACCTCCCGGTAGAGGTAGTGCGGAGCAAACGGCGCAAGCGCACCATTCAGGCCTATGTCGTCAACGGCCGGGTGCGGGTGCTGATCCCCGCCGGGCTCGCCCGCGACGAGGAGCAGAAGATCGTCGACGACATGGTGGCCAGGACTACCCGACGTCTTTCGAGGCAGGCGGTGGACGTCGAACAACGGGCTCGGGACGTTGCCCGCAAATACGGGCTCCCGGAACCCTCCCATATCGAATGGTCCGACCGCCAGCTCTCCCGATGGGGATCGTGCACGCCTTCCGATGGCAAGGTGCGAATCTCCAGCCGTCTCGCCACCATGCCCACCTGGGTGCTCGATTGGGTGCTGGTGCATGAGTTGGCCCACCTGGCCGTCACCGATCACGGGGAAGAGTTCCAGGCCCTGGTCGGGCGGTACGAGTTGGGTGAGAGGGCAGAGGGGTATCTCATCGCCAAGAGTGAGGAGGCCTCCCGGTAAGACCCCACCCTTCTTGCGTAGATCCACGCCGTTTGCGGCCGAGTTTCTACGCAAGAAGGTTCAGACGGCCACCATTTTCGCCTTGGGCTCCCGGAACAAGAACATCGCCAGCAACGCCGCCAATGCGGTCAAGGCACCTCCCACCACAAATACACCGCGCACGCCGATTATCGCAGCCGCCGCCCCGGCCAGGGCCATCGACGTGACGCTGGCGGCCGTGACCGCCGTACTCAGGCTGGCGGCCGCCCTCCCCAAAAGCTCCGGTGGAGCTTCAGTCTGAAAGATGGTCGAGATCCCGGCCTGCGCCGGTGCCACGAACCATCCCACCAGAAAGAGCAAAGCCATCAGGTGCCAGACTGACGTCGCCGCCGCCATACCCGCGACCACCACCCCGGCCCCACCGAGACCCAGGACCACCATCGTCGGGGGTCGTAACGCCCTGGCGAGGGCCGTCACCAGGGCCCCGGCCATGACCATGGCAGCAACCTGGCTCGCTTCGAGCGCTCCGAACCAGGTCTCGGAGATCTGCAGGGTTCCGACAACGAATGGCACCAACAAAACGTTGACGGCCCCGAGACCGAGCATCACCACCGTGGCTCCCACCAGCACACCTCGCAGCGGCCGGGACGAACGGAGCAGGCCGAGACCTTGCCCGAGTTGCGCCCAGAAGTGGTGCTCGGAGCTTGCCCCGGGCGCTACTCCCGAAAGCCGGAGCCGCGACATCAAAAACGCCGAGACCGCGAACGTTGCTCCGTCGATGACATAGACCGGGGCAACGGTTCCGGCCAGGCCAGCCACGAGGCCGGCACAGCCGGTGCCAACCACGCCTGCCACGATCCGTGAGGTCATCGACAACGAGTTGGCCCCGAGGAGCTTGTCGGCGCCGACGATCTCAGGAATTAGAGCCGACTTGGCCGGTTCGTCGAAGATGCCAATCGCCGCCTGTGCGAAGGCAACCACGTAGAGCAACCACATTCGGTCGGGTGAATCGACGAGCAGGAATGCCAGCACCAGAAACGCCCGGATCGAGTCGGAGAGAACAGTAATTCGCTTGCGGTTCCACCGATCGACGTAGACGCCGGCGATCATCCCGAATAGCAAGCTGGGGAGAGCGATTGCGATCGCGGTAAGAGCCACAGCCGCCGTCGATCCTGTGATTTGTTGGGCGGACAGCAGGAGCGCAAGGCTGGTGAGGGCGTCACCAAAGGCAGAGATGCTGAGTGCGCTCCAGAACACCCGGAAGTCACGAAGACGGAAAAGTTCTCTCATTCCTCCGCAACCGGAACCGGATACATCGTGAAGACCAACGCATAGGGAGCCCCGTCCTCGACCTCCGCCTTCTCCATCCGCCGCTCGAGGGCCTCCAGTTCGGCCACAAACGCGTGAGCGGCCTCCGGTGCGAGATTGACCCGAGAGCGACCAAGTGCGGTGCTGCGCAATCCTGACCTTTGATCGAGCTTGGCCACCCCGAGTTGGAGCGCCCGCGCCAACTCGCTCCGAGTGGCATCGAGGATCGCCGTGAGCACGAGTTCGATCTGTTCACCGAACTCGGCTGACCCGACGAGTTTGGCCGAGGCCCGATAGGTGCGAGCCACCACCTGATAGAGCCGCTCTTCGATTGCACCCACCTTGCGGGTGGCCGCCACCTTGATGATGCCTCTGTCCGCCAGCCGGTTTAGGTGGTGATACAGACGGGTGCGAGGAACCTCGAGCTTGCGAGCAAGTTCAGTCGCAGAAAGAGGACGGCTTAGGAACTCGACCACGGCCATCGCGATGGGATTGGCAAGCAGTTTGAGCGTTTCGATGTCGTCGATCTCGAAAACTGCCTTGATCCGAGCCATGTTCAACAGCCTTTGATGTTCAGAGGGTCTGAATATAAGGCAGTGCTGAACGATCTGTCAACGGCCCTTCTCCCCCGCTGATGGATCCTACGATCCCGGAAGTGAACCACGACCATGCCCTGGTTCGACCCGTGCCGGCCTCATTTGCCCAGGCCCTGGTCAGAGACGGGAGCCCGACTTTGAATCCCTTGGTTGCCGGTCAGCAGCACCAGAACTACCAGCACCTGCTGGCAGCTGCCGGATACACGATCGAGGAAGTCCCTACCGATGAGAACTGTCCGGATTGTGTCTTCATTGAAGATACGGCGGTCATCATCGGATCGGTGGCGTTGATCACCCGACCCGGTGCCCGCTCCCGTCGTCCCGAAACCGGCCCGGTATCGGCGGCCCTCCAAACCCACATGCCGACTGTCGCCATTACGGAACCCGGGACTATCGACGGTGGCGACGTCTTCAGGATGGACAGGACTGTCTACGTCGGCCGATCGCGGCGGACGAACCGCGAAGGAATCGAACAATTGCACAAGATCGCTGCCGGCCAAGGGCTTGAGGTGGTGACCGTTGGTGTCTTTGACACGCTCCATCTCAAGTCCGCAGTCCTCCCCGTGGACGGTGACACCGTTGTGGTGACCCCGAACAGCGTCGAGGAAGAACAGCTACTCGGGCTCCGCATCATCTACGAAGACGATGTCGAGCGCTTTCGCTTCAGTGCCTTGCCCCTGCGTGATGGGAGGCTGCTGGTCACCGAGAATTCACCTCGGACCACGGCCACAGTGGAATCAGCAGGATATGAGACGGTGGCAATCAACGTCTCCGAGCTTCAGGCCGCCGACGGCGGACTGACCTGTCTGTCGATTCTCTTCTAGTCGCTCGGACCTTCGGCTATTTCGATTTGCGAATGAAGGCTGCCAGGGGGCCTGACCGCGTCTAGGCCACCGGACGGATCACGCAGATCGACTCGATGCAGGGAACGCTAATCGGTTCAGCCTGCGCTCTGGGAATGACCATGGCGATCCAAATGACGAGAAACGCGATAATGAGAATCGAGAACCAGTCCACCCGGCGCGGGGATTCTTCGGTGAAGGCACCAATATCCTGGATCACTTTGTGAGAAATCAGAAGGGTGGCGACAAGGTACAAGACGCTCGGGGTTGGAAAGGCGATCCAGGCGACCAGAGCCGACAGGGCCGCGATTGTTACCAACCGGATACCAAACGAATCAATGCGCCAGCCATCGCGCCTACTCAGAAGATGTTGCCCCATCCGCCCCGACCTCCCATGTCAACGGGTCTTGCGACCTATTTTAGGGGGAGGGCGTCTTTGTGTCGAGAAATCCCTCCGGTCGGTACTTGCCTAGCACGCCCGAAGGGACTCGAACCCCCAACCTCCTGATCCGTAGTCAGACGCTCTATCCAATTGAGCTACGGGCGCGGGAATCGTCAAGTATCGCATGGGTTTCCGGCTACGGCCAGCCTATACGGAGCACGACCGACGCGGGATTGCCACGGGTCAGCGAGATCCTGGAGTTCTGGCTCTCCCATCGGAACCTAAAGCCGCGTCACACGCCATGGCCTCCAATTCAAATGGGGGCCATGAGTCATCTTGTTCACGCCTTCCTAGGGGCAGGTGACGCTGATGGTCCCCTTCCCGACCTCCTCGACTCCGCTCCCGCTCTCCGAATCGGGGTCGTAGAACTGTCTCTCCATTGGGCCGGAGTAGGACATGCTCTTCTCGTCGAATGCAAGTGTTGACTCGTCAACTTCGGGCAGGGCGACCCGATATGTCGAGTTGCCCTCCTGACCTTCCTCCGGAGGCCCAGCCACGAACAAGCTGATACCCCCTCCCCATCCAACCCCCTCGGAGTAGAAGCCACCGCCACCGAGGGTCACTTCGTTATCCCCGATGAAGAACGAGAAACCGAACTCTCCAGCCTCAACTGTGCATGTCACTGGGCCCAGATCCTCGAAGTTGAACTCCTGGCCGTCAACAGACACGGTGGCCTGACCGGGAGGAGGCGGATCGATCACGTTGGCGCCGCTGGCCGCTCCAGTCGAATCGCTGTCCCCGGAGGCAGTGCTCTCCCCCCCTCCAGTGGTTTCATCCGTACTGCGGCCTCCCGACTCGCCTCCGCATGCGGAGATGATCGAAACCACCGCTGCGAGGAGCAACACTCTGCATCTCAATGCCCTCTCCTTTCCTGCTGGCGTCGGAATCTCGTGAGTTCCTACCCCGGATTTACCCGCCGGAAGCTGGTTTGGTCGGTTCACTCGCAGACCGCCTCGAACTCGACAACGAACGGCTCGGAACGACTATCCGTCATCACGATCGATCCAGAGATTCCAATGTCGGTTCTGCTCCAGCTGTGGACGGCGTTCGGTGCGATCTGGGCTGCCTGCTCCGGAGAGGCGATCCGAAGGTCGATGCCCGCCGCCTCCGAGTCAAGTGTTAGTTCGACCTCACCGTCATCGAGGCCCCGAGCCTCCCAATCGTCCGGGGGAACGATCAAGTCCACGATTCCGGCGATGCCACCGTTTTCAAGCAACAACAGCTCGCCACTCTCGTCCACCGGGTATCCAATTGCCCGGAACGTTCCGATGCCGAAGAAGTTTGGGCTGCACTCTTCGAGTGTGACGTCTGAGATCGCCTCGTTGGGTGAGTACTCGATCTCGTCCATGCTGTAGGTGAGGACGGTGCCCTCGACGTTGAACGTTGCGCTGCCTCCCAGTCGGTCCGCAGGCACGAACACGAAGGAGGTCGTCGTGGTCTCTTCGTTCATTTCAGTTTGCGGTCCGGTGGTGCTCCCGTCCGCCGTGTCTCCGCCAGCGTCCTCTCCGGTCACCTCAGTTGTCGGGCCCCCCGGTTCTTCGGTTTCTTCTTCACCAGACGTGCCGCCACACGCACCGATCACCAAAATCACAGAGACGATCAACACCACCAGACGCTTCATCCCAACCTCCTTGACCTTCAGAGGAGATGCGGGCTTGATCCGGCACCATACGTGCGGCTATTCGCGGCCGAGCCCTCCTCGTTGTCCAGATCTACCGCGGAGGGCGGGAGAGGACCTGAGTAGTCGACTACTCAATCGGCAGGATCAGCCTTCAGCCATCAGGACGGTCGACAGTTCTGATCGTCCGGTGACGCCCAGCTTGGTGTACACCCTCGACAGGTGGTTGTCGACGCTGCGGACCGAGATGTAGAGGCGGTCGGCGATGTCCTTGCTGGTCATTCCACGCGCCGCAAGGAGCGCCACTTCCCGTTCACGTCTGGTCAGTGGAACGACGTCGGCCAGTTCGGCGAAGGGAGGGGTCAGCACTCCTGAGTGCTCGGGGAGCAGTTCGCCAGCCAGGACGGCGGCACGTCGTGCCCGATTCGCCTGATTCCTGCGTCGGTGGATGCCGCACATCTGGGAGGCTGCTTCAGCGGCGAACAGCCTGAACCCGCCCTGGTTGAAGTCCTGCGCCACCCGTTCCAGGGCAACCGTGTCTTGGGCCATCAGGGCCTGGGCGTGAGCGTTGTAGAGCGACGCCACGGTTCCCGGCCGTTCGGCAACCGAGTCGGCGAGCCGACCAACGACGAGCTCTGGTCTCCCCAGCCTCACGGCCAAGTGCCACCCCTCGACGGCCCACAGCGAATTGTCGTCCTCGGCTGCCCGATCGCCTGCGGCCACAGCAGCTGTCGCCCCTGCGGACAGTCCCTCCTCGATCGAGGCGAGGAGGGCTTCGACATGAGCCACCCTCGACCTGATCCTGGGTGTCTGGCGCATTTCCACCGCCAGCCCTCCGATTTGCTGACGGGCGGCGCTGGCATTCGCCATCACAGCGGCGGCGTGGGCGGCTCCGACCAGGGCCAGGGGCTTGGAGAGCCAGGAGTCGTACCGATCGAGAAGTAGCTGAGCCTCGAGCTGAGTCTCATAGCTCCTCTGGGCGGCACCCTCATAGAGGAGAACCAGCCCGCTGTACAGGGTCCACATGCCTGGCAAGTCGCCACTGTCATTCTCGAGGGCCAGACGTAGCCGTTCTTCGACGGTGGCCCTTGCCGCCCCCAGGTCTCCAGCGGCCAGGTCGGCAACACAAAGCGCTATGTGGAGGATGTCCTCGGCATTGGCGAAGCGGTGACGGTTCTCCTCGATCAGGGGCACGGCCACTTCGACGGCCGAACGGACTTCTCCCGGCCGGAGTCTCAGCCCATCAACCGAGGTTGAGGCAACCAACGCCATCAGACGTGCCGACGAGGAAGGCTCGGCGCTCTCCAAGACGTCCCGGGAGAGCTCGGTCACCTCCTGGATGTTGCCGTACATCATGAGGTTGATCGCCAGGGCGCTCATCACCTCTTCTCGTATCTCCGGATCCGTGTTGCGGGTCACTTCCTTGCGCACCAATTCGAGGGCGTCCTCCATGCGACCCGCGTGGTAGAACCAGACGTCGGCGAGGGAGATCGTGTTCCACGCCAGCATGGCGGGATCGCTGACGAGATCTCTGGCAGCGAGGAGGTGGCTTTCGGCCTGCTGGGGGTCGCCCAGTTCGGCGAGGGCTGCGGCCACGCAGCCATGGGCCATGTAGGACGGCGCCAGCTCCAGTGAGGCAGTGCCGAACCGCAGCGCCACGTCCCATGCCATCCTACGAACCGCACTGATGGCGGCGGCCTCGAGTTCCTCGGCGCTGGCGCTACCCGATTCGAGACGCCATGTCGCAACCCGAAGCGGGTCCGGTCTGTGAGCCCCGTCCTGGGCGGTTGCCTGGGCCAGTGCGGAGGCGAGGACGGATCTTCGAGTAGCGGGGAGAGTCGCTCGGAGCACTTCCCCATAGAGCGGGTGGGCCAGCGTTGCATGCGTGACGCTGGCTCCGGTGGTGAAAACGCGGATCACGTTGGCACGCTCCAGGCGCTCGATGACGTCGGGCTCGGAGACCGTGGCCAGGAGCTGGATGTCGAGCGGCTCCCCATAGGCCAGAGCTTCCGCGGTGAATCGTTCTTCCTCGTCGAGTCGGCCCAGTCGATCTTCGACGAGCTCGACGAGACGAGAGGTTGCCTGGAAGGAGCCGCCGATGGTCCATACGTCGTCCACCTGTACCAACGTGCCCGACTCTTGGCCGGCGAGGACCACCTCGCGCAGCTCCATTGGGTGGCCTTGTGACATTCTCCAAATGCTGGCGAGGGTTCGCCCATCAGCTGCTCCGCCGAGCAGGAACAGGGCGAGGGCATCGGCATCCGCTCGTTGCAGTGGTCGTATCTCCATGCGTTTGAGCCCCACGTCCTTCCACAAGGCCGTGATTGCTCCCGTCACTGGTTCGCCGTCCCTGATCGTGGCCACGACCTTCGTCTCGCCGCCGTTGGCGATGGCGTGAACCGCAGCTGCCGAGGATTGGTCGAGCTGGTGGGCATCGTCTACGACCAAGAGTCGGGGGGACGGCCCCTCGGTCAACTTCCGCCTTATCACTGAGAACGCGGTTGCCGGGCCCTCGGAGGCGAGTGCTTCTCCCAACTCGGGCACGAGGTGATGAAAGGCGCCATACGGTATGAACTCCGAGTCGGCTGTCACCGCCATCCACCAGACCTGTCGCTTCGACCCGTTGGCTGCTTCCAAGGCAAGACGAGTCTTCCCGATGCCTGCAGGACCTGTTAGCACCGCCCCAGGACCCTTCTCGATGGAAGTGGTCAGGGCGTCGAGTTCGGTATCTCTCCCTACCAGCGCGGCGTCCATCCCCGAAAACGCTACCGCAGGGCTTGCGCAGCTGTGGGGCATAGCCACTCCGGGCATTACGCACCAACGGCCTGCCAGGGGGAAATCCTCGCTGGATCCATCGGACTCGTCGCAGGCGTCGCCGTCATGACCTGGTTAGCCGCGGTGGGGTGGCGATCGCCAGGCGACCCCCTCCCTGACATGGCGAGGGAGCTGACTATCTCACGCAAGAGGCGACTTTTGCCCACTCCCGTGTCGCCTGATATCACGACGTCGGAGCCACGCTCGATACAGCGTCTGATTCTGGGGGTTACGCTCGTCGCTGAGCACGGTTTTCCCTGGTCAGCATTGCGCTCAGTCCCGGATACTCCGTAGTCAGACGCTCTATCCAATTGAGCTACGGGCGCAAGCGGTCGATGGCGACGCTCAGGCGACTCTTGCGAGGAAATCGATGACACGACCGGTCATCAGCTCGGCTGCGGCCCGGTCGTAGGAGGGCAGCGAAGAGTCGGCGAAGAGGTGGGCGTTGCCTGGGTAGAGGAACAGCTCGGCCAGATCCGTGGAGTCGACCAACGCCCGTGCGGCATCGAGATCGCCCTCTTCGGCGAAGATCGGGTCGGCGTCCATCCCATGGATTTGGACCGGAACGTCTACGGGCCACTTGTCGGCGAACTCGCTCACCGGTAAGCAGGAGTGGAAGAACAACGCCCCCCGGGCTCCTTCCCGGGTCTGGGCAAGCTTCTGGGCGGGCATGACGCCCATCGAGAAGCCCGCGTAGACCAGCTCCAGTCGCAACGCGTCGGCAGCGGCTACCCCACGGTCAGGGATGGTGTCGAATCCCAGCTTGCCGGCATAGGCAATCCCTTCCTCCAGGCTTGAAAAGGTCCGGCCGTCAAACAGGTCCGGGGTGTGGACGGCGTGACCCGCCAGTCGCAAGTCTTGGGCGAAGGCACGTATCCCGGGAGTCAGCCCCTGAACGTGGTGGAACAATACGATTTCGGCCATGAGTACTACCCTCCTCTCCAATGATCCAGAATCTTGGATCATTCGGGAAAACTAGTCTGGTCGAAGCATGACAGTCAAGTCGTCCGCTCCCCCCGACTACGACCTGGTCGACAGCATGGAACTCACCGCCCCTCTTCAGGTCCAGGCCATCGGGCACCAACTCCGGTCGACGATCCTCGGCTTGCTGCACGAGCGGGCGGCGACGGTGACCGAGCTGGCCAGCGCCGTCGGTCGGCCCAAGAGCACCGTTGCCTACCACGTCAACGTGCTCCACGGAGCTGGCTTGGTCCGGGTGGTGCGGACCCGTCGGGTGCGGGCAATCGAGGAGCGCTACTTCGGCCGGACGGCGCGCATGTTCTACGTCGGGCTGGGAAGAGGGCAGGGTGTGGAGAAGCTGCCTTTGGACTTCAACGACTTTGATCTTGCGGCGAGGGAGTCCCAGGTGGCGTATCAGGCCCACCAGTTATGGTCGTTCAACCGGCACGCCCGGACTCCGCGCCAACTCGTAGCCGAGTTCTGGGATCAGGTCATGGCGCTTGTACAGGAGTTCGATCGGCTTCCCCGTTCGGGAGAAACGGTCTACGGGTTCGTCGTCGGCATCTATCCCATCACGGACTACCCGGCGCTCGCTCACCCCGAGGAGTGACACTTAGGCAACACCGCCTAACCGCTCCGGACTGAAATCGCGGGAGTCGGCAAGTGGAACTCCCCTAAGCCAGAGGCGGTTGCGGGAGGTCCAAGGCTAAATTCACCAACCGGTCAGGAGCCAGATCTCGGGCTCCCAGGCATCGGGCTCGATCTCGGCGAACAAGCGAACCGATTCTGTGACGAGGTCCTCGGCGCGACGGGTTTCGCCGACCTGGTGTGAGAGGTCGGCCAGATGATTGAGAAGAGCGGCTTGGCGGTGACGGTCGCCCACCTTCGTTGCGAGTTCCATGGCCTCTTTCACCAGCGACATAGCTCCGTGATGGTCGCCCGACCGACTCATCATCCGGGCCAGGCCATTCAATGACGCCATCCTTTGGACGGGATCATCCCTGGCGAGCTTGAGCGCGTTCTCAAAGTGGGCGCTGGCCTCGGCAGGCTCCGAGGAAACGACTCCCATGAGATGATGGGCCTGGGCCATGAGCGCGTCGCTTCCGCTCGCCAGAGCCTCGTCCAGACAGAGTTTGGCCATGTCCTTGGCCATCGCCACATCCCCGGAGCGATAAGCGAGCAGCGCCCAGTCGGCGTGGAGCCCCCCCGGCGAGGGGTGGTCTGGCCGGGCCCGTTCGAAGTGGCTGCGGGCAAGCTCGAAACGGCCTAAACGCCTGTGTACTTCGCCGATCCCGTGCTCGGCGAGGGCTGCCTCCGCTCCGCCCGTGGTTGCAGCCACGAACTCAAACTCAGCCATGGCCTCGCGATAGCGACCCGTCAGCAGGTAGAGCCTTGCCAGCGCGAGTCGGATTCTGGCGGGATCCAGATGACCCAGGGCCAGGGCCAGGTGATAGGAGGTCTCAGCCTCGGCGTGGGCGTAGACCTTGAAGGCGAGATCCCCGGCCCGGGCATACCAGTCCGCCGCCTCCATCTCTCCTCCAGACATTTGGAGATGACGAGCGATGGCCGCGACCAGGCGGGCATCGTCTGAAGTCTTGGCGACATCTTTGAGCGCGGCCGCCGCCCGGCCGTGGAGGAGACGCCTTCTCACCAGGCTTGCGCTTTCGTACACCTGGCTTTCGACCGCCTCAAGGGCGAAGGCAACAGCATCACCGCTGGCTGACACCCGCAACAGGTTGCGGCCGACCAGTCGCTCTACCGCCTCTACTACCTCCTCCTCACTGCGCCCCGACGTGGATCGCAACAAGTCGAGGTCGCAGAGCCCGCCGAGGACCGCAGCCGACGTCAGCACCTGACGCTCCAAGCCACCCAGTTCGGCGAGGTGGCTCTCGACATAACGCTGCACCCCGAGGCCGATACCCCCTTCGCCCTTTGCCAGATATTCGGACACAAGGATCGGAACACCTCCGGTCGCCTCCACAGCCGCGGCGGCTGCCTCCGAATCGGAAGTCCACCCGGTCAGGTCACCAGCCGACAGAGGCCCAAGATGGATGAGTCGACTCAACCCACCTGGCCTGATCACGTCTCGGAGTAATTGAGGCGATTCCATCTCGCCCGACCGCAAGGAGAGCACCAGCAGGTGCTCGATCCGCTCGATGCGATTGGCCAGGTAAGCGAGGAAAGAGGTTGACGCCGGGTCACACCATTGAGAATCGTCAACCCAGATGACCGCCGGGCCAGCGAACGCCGAGAACGCGACCACCAGCGCATCGAAGAGACGGGTCTCGCCGTGGATGGTGGGCGGAGAGGCAGGCTCGAGCCCTCCGGAGCTCATCTCGGGAACCAGCCGGCACACCTCGCGAACCGCCCAGGCCGGCACTCCGTCGGGAAGGCGGGGCATGGCTCGCAATAGTTGCACGACCACCCCGAAAGGCAGGGACGTTTCGGCGCGGAACCCCCTCGCCCGCAAGCTCGGTGCTCGGATGGTCGCGGCGACAAACTCTTCGACCAGGCGGGTTTTCCCCATCCACGGCTCGCCGGTCACGACCACTAAGCGTCCCGCTTCCCGTGCCAAGTCGAGTTCGCGCTCGAGCAGCGCCAGCTCCGTTGTTCGGTCGATCAGACCACTCGACACGATCGCTCTAACTGGCCCCGCCGCCATCGCGACGCGACGGCGGATGCCGGGCGCCGGTGGTAAGTCCTCGTCAAGGATGGCTTCGTAGAGCTCTGTGGTTTCCTCCAAAGGTGACACCTCCAGCTCTTCGCCAAGGATGGCGACGCAGCGGCGGTACGCCTCCACGGCGCCAGGTCGGTCCCCGGCCCATGCGTGGAAAAGCATCAGCTGACGATGCGCCGGCTCATGGAGGGGGTTGAGCTCGATCCAACGAGCGATGGCGATGATCGCCCCCGGGTAATCGCCCTCCGCTGCCAGTGCGCTAGCGAGCCGGTTGAACGCCTCCCCCACCCGCAGCCGGAGATGCTCGGCAGTGGTCCGGACCCAATCCTCAAACTCCGGCGCGTCCCGCACCGAGAACCCTTCGAGGAAGTCTCCCCGGTAGAGGCTCGTAGCCCGGCGGAGACCCGGAATGCATTCAGGACAGACGTCGATCGGATCGTGACCGTGGCGGCCCGTGGCATTGATGGCGTCTTTGAACTCGGAGACGTCGCTGGTGACACCGGGGCGGAGGTTCACACGCAGCCGATCAGCTTCGACTGTGTCGGCCCCGGCAGCTGTTCGCAGGGCCGACAGAGTGCGACGCAGCGTGGCTCGAGCTCGCTCCGAATCGGAGTCCCTCCAGAAAAGAGCAGCCAGACCGTCCCGGGTCGAGGACGACTCCACAGCCAGGTAGGCAAGCAGGGCTATCGCCTTGCGAGTGTCGACCTCGAGCCGGTCACCATCCACGAGGATCTCGGGCGGGCCGAGCAGTCTGATATCGAGTCTTCGTTCCTCCAACCGGCCCGGGATCGTAACGACTCGACGGCTTGGTAGGTTGGGCCGGTAGGTCGCGGCAGGAGCTGGTTGGCGCCGCTGAGCCCCAGCCGTTACCCGTCGCCGAACACTTCGTTCCAGAGGTCGACAATGTTTTCTATGGCAACACCCCGGCTGACGATCAATCGATCTCCCATATCGACAGTCTGATATTCGCCCTGATCCTCACTGGTCAGGGCATCTTCCAGAGGAAGGGTCAGTTGCGCTGAGTTTTGTGACCAGATGGCCACGCCGCGAACTCCGTCACCGACGATCATGGCGTAGCTTGTAGAGCGGTCGACGTGAGTGAACTCAACCTGCAGCGAGTCCGCCACCCCCAGAATTGCCTGGACGGGCGCATTGTGATCGATGACGTTCGTGTTGGCGATGGCTGGAACGCCTCTGTCGAGAAGTGCTCGCATCAGATCGACCATCGGGGGTTGGGGAAGCATGTCGAAGCTGGAGTTGGTTTCCTCGAGCCGGTCAAATGCCACCCTGGCGATCACTTGCCCGTCGCGATCGTATGCCGTGAGAGTGGCGGTACCTGTGAGGTGGAAACGGGGAAAGGCGACGGCACCCCGCGACGGAATCTGCCATGCAAAATTGTCGTGCTCGGCGAAACCGACGACGGCCGTCGACGCGGGGACGAACCACACCGCGGGCGAGTTTTCGCCGCCGGCGAGAGCCAGAAACCCTTCTCCCGCGCACGACAACGGCTCGGACTCACGGCCCGCGCACACAACGGTGTCAGCCTTGCTCTTCGCCACCACAACCGGCATCTGGAAACCAGCGACCTGTCCGACAATGGTCCACTCCCAATCGTCTTCATCGCTCCACACGATGGGCTGGAACCACGACCGGACGGAGTCGGGATCGTCAACGGCATCTAGTCGATATTCCTGGCCGAGGGAGTCTGGATCGAAAGCCAGTCCGGCCAGTAAGTCGGGGCGCGCCAGACTTGGATCGATCACTTCAATGGTTCCCGTCATTTCTCGGGGAGAGGTGGTCCCCGATGCCGAAGTTCTGGGTGCGGTTGTGACTGCTTCGGTGGTGACAGTCGTTGTCCCCACCGTTGTCGCCACGTTGCTCGGCTCGTCGATCCACAAAAGCAAAGACACGACAAGCAAGATCACGGCAGCAGGGGCGACAACTGAGGCGACTAATGGGCCGCTCGTCCTCGGCGATTCCGCCAATGGTGGGACCGGCACACGGGACAGCACGGCGTCCAACTCAGAGCTTGCCTCGCGGAGGCGTGACTCAACACTCATATGGTGCTCTCCTTCAGAAGCATTGCCAGCGCTTGTCGCCCTCTTTGAAGATGTGTCTTGATTGTTTCGATTCCGACGTTCATCAACTCGGCAGCCTCCATTCGCGAATAGCCAGCCACCAGGCAGAGCACAATCGCCTCCCGTTGACGCCTGGGTAGAGATCTGACTGCTCCCCACACCTCCTCGCTGTGTTCGGACAATGTGGGAATGGCCTCGTGGTCGCCACCGGCGAAACGCCGGAGCGCTCGCGCCTCGGCCCGTCGACGCCGATAGGCAGAAGCAGCGTGGTTGATCGCCACCCGTCGAACCCACGCTCCAGGATTCTCGAGGACACCGACCTCGTCCCATCGCTGACTAGCCACGAGAAAGGCCTCTTGGGTGAGGTCCTCAGCTAGGGCAGGTCCGGCTAATGCGTAGACGCAGGCCAGAACGAGGCGGTAATTCGCTCGATAGAAGACCCCAAAAGGCTGAACTGCGCGAACGACGATCGCATCATCGGTCACCACGGTCAGATACTCGTACGAGGCCACCCCCGCGGGGGACCCAATCAGACGTTTTGGCACGTGGTTCTGCTCCTCTGGTGTCGATTCTCCGCGCCAGTACAGGGCTTGGTGGTGGGGGACTCCTCACGGCTAGGTTCGGCCCGTGGCACTGCTCTCGGGAAGACCCCGCCTCGCCGAGCTGCTTGCATCGCTGTCGCTTGCCGCCGACCTCGGCACCGGCCAGGCGCTGGGCCATGGGCTGCGCACATGCATGCTGGCGGTTGCGCTGGCTCGAGAGATGGGATGCGGTCCGGATGAGGTGCGCTCGGTCCACCAGGTGGCACTGCTTCGATTCTTTGGCTGCACCGCCGAAGCCCCCGAGTCGGCACGTGGCGTCGGCGGGGACGACCTGTCCAGCAAGTCGCTAACGAACAACCGCTACCAGCAGGCGTGCCTGAGAGGCAGCCACCAGGTTCCCCTTTCGCTCATATAGGGTGATCGCGTCGTCGATTGCCTCACGTGCCGCTTCCCTGTGTTCACCCGCCATCAGTGTCTGGGCCAGGTCGACATAAAGGTCGGCGCGAAGGTCGAGCATGGTGGCCGGTACCAGGTCGATGGCTGTCTGGGCAAGCCGAGTGCCGTCCTCGATTTTGCCGCGCACTGCCAGGCTCAGCGCTCGTGTCGAGCGCCATAGGGACTGGGGGGTCAAGCTCTCCGAGGGGGCCTGAGCCCGGCTCAGCTCGGCCATCTCGGCAGCTTCGTCGACGGCCCCTCTCTTGGAGAGCACGCGTGACAGCAAGGCGGCAATCGCGGCTGCCTCCTCCCGGCCCTCCATGTCGAGACTCAAGTGGAGGGCTTGTCTCAGTTGGTACTCCGCTGCGCCGAGATCACCCGCCAGCGTCTCGACCTCGGCATGCCTCTTCCTGAGGAGCACCAAGGGACGACGAGCCCGCGTCCGCTCGCGTAGGAGCACCTCGGCACGAGTGATCAGGTCACGACCCCTGTCAAACTCACCGACCATCGACAGCAGTCGTGCCAAGATTGGTAACACGGCTGGATTCTCCGTCCCTCGCCACATAGCCAGGTCTTCGCATTCATGGATGCACTCTGACACCGGGGTCGGCCCTGCTTCGAGTGCGGTGGCCATCATCCTCCTGGCGCCGAGCTGCGCCCGAGCGTCGTCAGAGCGATCAGCGTGACTCAAACCGCGACGAGCGACGGCTTTCATCTCGTCCATCCGGCCGCTGCGCAGGTGAAGCTCGGCCAGAACAAAGAGCGCCTGCACCTGGCTGGCCTCGTCACCAGTGGCCTCGTAGTGCGCCAGAGCAGACATGGCCTGTTCGCGAATCGCTTCCAGGGTCATGGGATCCGGGCCGATTGCGAGACGGACCCGCACCTGTTCCAGCTCAAGAAGCTGTCTGGTATCGGCGTCTTCCGGAGTTCTTTCCAGTAGGTCCGAGAGCACGTCGTGAGCGTCACCGTGTCTGCCCATGGTCTCGTACGCCTCGGCGAGCCGGTAGCTCACCTCCCACTGCGCCCGGTGCTCGGTGGGCAGAAGCCTTGTGGCTCGACCGAGAAGGTTCTCAGCTCCGGCGGCGTCGAAGCGACCGAAGGCGCGGAGTCCGGCGCCGGCCAGCCTCTCACCCGCTCGGATCGCGAGTCCCCGGGTGTGGTCGGCAAGAACTCCCAGCTCACGCTGGTACTCGTAGGCCCGTTCGAGGTGATATCCGACGACTTCCTCGAGCTCCGTGCTGTCCCCGCCAGCCTCGGCTTCCATCCAGTCTGCGGCCTGCTCGTGCAGCTTCGCTCGTGTCTGCATGGTCATGCTGCGGTAAGCGGCCTGCTGTATGAGAACGTGACGGAACCCAGACTCACCTTGCTCTGTGTCGGCTCCTCGAAGCATCAAGTCCTTTCTTTCCAAGGTGTGAAGGTGCCTCGGAGCATGTCGACGCGCCAGCTCGGGCAGTAGCGAGATGAGGGCGGCAACCGGGAATCGGTGGCCCAGCACCGAGGCGGACCTGATCAGGTCGCGCTCTGCTGGGCCTAGACGATCGATGCGAGCGGCGAGGAGTGCCTGCACCGTGGCGGGGACGGAGAAATCACCCTCCTCCCCGATCGTGGCCACCAGCTGTTCGACGAAGAGCGGGTTCCCTTGGGCATTGTCCAGGAGTCGACTGAGGACCTCGGCTGGCACCATCCTCCCCCCGAGACGGCTCGCAGCCAGTCTCCTGCTCTCAATCGGACCAAGTGGGCCCAGGACCAGGGAATGGATGCGGTCACCCTGCACCCAGTCGGCACGATCCTCGAGGAGCTCGGGTCGCGCCATGCACAGCAGGAACAGCGGTCCCTGGACGCTAGCGGTGAGGTAATCGATGAGCTCGAGGAAGGTGGGTTCAGCCCAGTGGAGGTCCTCCAAGACCAGGACTACCGGTCGGTGTCGAGCCAATGCCTCGAAAAAGCGACGCACCATGGGAAACAGCGCTCCCGGGGGTCCGGCCGACTCCGCCGACCCCGTCACGGCCATCACCTGCTTGGCTACACGCTCGGCGTCATTCTCATCCCGCAGCAGGTCGAGTAGCGCCCCGATCTCAACCCGGCCCGCGGCTGCCGAAACGATTTCCCGCAGTGGCCAGAACGTGTTCCCCTCCCCATATGCGGGACAGTGGCCGGTGAGCACCCGGGCCTCGGACCCGACCATCGCAGCCAATTCCCGAGTGAGTCGAGACTTGCCGATGCCGGGTTCGCCCAACACGATGAGTCGGTGCGGCTTGCCCTCATTGGCCACTCGCTCGTATGCCGCTCGCAGCTCACCCAGTTCGACCTCCCGATCGACTATGGGCGCCTCCAGGGTGAGCGGGAGTGCAGCTACGCCGGGCATGAGGTCGAGAACTCTCCAGACCGCACGATGAGTGCCGTCGCCGGGATCGACCATCCGAGACTCACTGAGGGCCGCCCTCCCGACGAGCAACCGCGTCGCTTCCCCAATCAGGATTTCGCCCTGTTCAGCGGAATGGTGAAGTTGCCCCGCCCCCCGGAGCGGCCCGCCCGTTGGGTCGGTAGCAGCCTCTCCCACGATCACCTCGCCCGTCTCGATGCCGGTGCGAGCACTCATACGGACATTCCCGGTCTCGGCCAGTTCGATGTTGGTCGCAGCCAGGAGATGACGAAGGTCGACGGCGGCTCGCACTGCCCGGAGGGCGTCGTCCTCACTCGCAGCCGGCAGGCCGAAGATCCCAACCAGCGTGTCTCCCGCGGTACCTTCGACGCTGCCTCTGTGTCCCGTCACCACCGCAGCAGCTCTGCGGAAGTACCTATTGAGGATCCGCTGTGAGACCTCGGTGTCCAGAGGTTCACCTGTGTTGGTCGATGCGGTGACATCAACGGCCAAGACGGTCACGATCCTGCGCTCCTCTGGTAACCAGCGCTCCTCGCCAATTGCAGGCTGCGACAAGGACACCGGCCCGAGATCCAGGGATACGTCTTGACGAAGTATCAACTCCTCGACCCGTTGTAACGAGCCGCTTGGGTTGAGTCCCATCTCGTCGATGAGGGTGGAGCGGAGATCGGCGAAGACCCGCAGCGCCTCAGCCTGACGACCGGAGCGATACAGGGCCAGCATGAGGTGACCCCTCAGAGCCTCACGCAGGGGATGCTCGCCGACCAGCCCCTCCAGTTCCCCGACCAACTCCCGGTGACGGCCCAGCACCAGATCCGCCTCGATCCGTCTCTCCACCGTGGCCAGCCGAAGTTCTTCCAGCTCGGCAATCTCGGATTGGGCGAAGGGCTCATAGACGAAATCTGCCAGTGCGGGCCCCCGCCACAGCGCGAGGGCCCGGCGCAGCAGCTCCGCAGCGCGTTCGGGCGGTGCCTTTGCAGGTTCAGCAATCATGCGACGGAAGCGGTTGGAATCGACCTCCTCCGGGGCAAGATCCAAAAGGTAGCCGGGAGGGCGGGTGAGGAGGACCACCGGAGGCTCGCCTTTGGCCCGTTGCGGCTCCAGACGTTTCCGGAGGTTGTAGACGAGACCTTGCAGAGCGGTGTGGACGGTGGGTGGCGGAGACTCACCCCACATCTCGTCGATGAGCCGATCCGCGGACACCACCTCGCCCACCTTCAGTGCCAGCAGACCTAGGAGGGATCGGGCGCGACCTGTAGGCAGCGGCACCGGCGGACCGCCGTCGACGACCTCAGTCGGTCCCAGGATGCGAACCTCCACCCCGGCCCTCCTTCCGTGGTCACCGTACCAGGGCGCGGAATCGCCCTCGGAGGCAGGGCTTCATTAGCGATTCGTTAGTGCCGTCTCCGAACCTCGTCGGAATAGCAAGGAGGAGACTGCAGATGAAATCGCCTGTGGATGTGAAGACCATGGTGAAGCCGCCGCTTGGAATCCCGCCTCCTTTGGTGGCGGTCCTGCTGATCGGCGTGGGCTTGGGTGTCCACTTTGCCTTCCCAACACGGCTACTACCCGAAGGCTGGATCCAGTTGCTCGTGGGCCTTCCGCTGGTCGCCGTGGGAGTGGCACTGGCGGCGACAGCATTGAAGAGTTTCCACGCTGTTGGCACGGACGAACGGTATGCCGAGCCCACATCGGTCATCGTCCAGGACGGGCCCTACGCCCGGACCCGCAACCCGATGTTTCTCAGCCTGGTACTGATCCACCTAGGCGCGGTAGTGGCCCTGAATGCGGCATGGGCCCTGCTCGGAGTCCCGCTGCTGATCCTCTACCTACGCTTTGGAGTGATCAGTCGCGAAGAGCGCTTCCTGGAGCAACGGTTTGGCGACGAGTACACCAGCTACAAGAGGAGGGTTCCTCGGTGGCGCTAGGCGCTGAAGCTCTGACCCAAGGCGGTCCGTAAGCCAACTCTCCACCGCAGAGAACCGACAACGCAATCGAGAAGGAGGACCATGATGACCCAGCCGTTCACCTGGATCGGCGTCCACAAGATCAAGGACGGGAAGGCGGAGGAACTCAAGCAGATCCTGAAGGAGCTACCAGACTTCATCGAGAAGAACGAGCCTCGCCTCCTCGGATTCAATTTCTACATCAACGAGGAGGGGACCAGGATTGCTGTGGTCCAGATGCATCCGGACGCCGACTCCTTTGAGTTCCACATGAAGGTCGCCGGGGAGCACATCGCCCAGTCCTACCAGTATCTGGAGGCGACTGAGAGCACCTGGATCTTCGGGACACCTTCTCCAGCCGTGCTCGAGATGATCGACCAGTTCAGACAGGCCGCCGGACAGGAGGAGACGTTGAACGTCATGTCTCAACACCTGTCAGGGTTTACCCGGTTGGGAGACCATCCCGGCTAGTGCGCGCTGCTGTCGGGAATACGTGATCCGCGTTGTGATCGATCAGCTCTCGCGGAGAGATGAAACGGTGCCGGTCCTGTCCGGGCTCTCGCGCCGGCGCCCCGACTATTGGAATGGATCGGTCTCGATCCGGAACGATTGCGGGAGCACGTGTACGAGCAGCGTTGGGCCGGGTTGTTTAATTCTGCTGGCGATGGGGTCCCAATCAGATAGAAACGGGACCTCAGCACATCGTGCTTCCATCGCGGCCCTCCTCTCGGCAGTGATCCCCGGCTGGGGCCAGGCATACACGGGCCGGCGGATGGTCGCCTATCCGCTCTTCGTAATTGATCTGATTTTGATGGCATCGCTCGTGTTGGTGGTGGCGCGGTTTCAGATCGAGGCACTGCGGATGTGGGTAAGTCCCGAATCGTTGTTGGCGCTGATGGTGTTCAACGCGGTGCTGTTGATCTATCGAACCCTGGCCGTATCGGGCGCATATACCGCCGCACCAGTGCGCGACACGGGAGCGGCCATGGCGGGAAGGATGGTCGTTGCCTCGGCCCTGCTGGTTGTCCCACACCTCGGGTTCGGCTACCTGGCATGGATCCAGTACGACCTGATTACGACGGTGTTCGCACCGCCGGTGGCCGCTGACCCCACGACAACTACCCAACCCTCACCGACCACCAGTTCTCCGGGGTCGAGCACGACCGTCGCTCTAACCACCACGACTCTCGCGCCGACGATCTGGGATGGGGTGGAACGGCTCAATATCGCTCTTCTCGGGTCTGACATGCGGCCCGATCAGGAGGATCTCGACCCCGGTAGCCGGGGCTATCTAGGCCACCGCACCGACATCATGATCGTCGTCAGCATCAACCCGTCACCTCCATACGACGTCGCCCTGCTACCGGTGCCACGGTTCCTCTCCAACTTCGAGATGCCGGAGGGGTACGGGGTGCCGCCGAGTCTCGATGATTGGGACTGGATCGGACACGTGTGGCGACGGGCCGAAGACATTGCCCCCGAGCTATATCCGGGACCGGGCCGCCCCGGGGAGAACGCGGTCAAGACGGCCCTGGGCGGGTTGTTCGACATACCGATCCACTACTACGCGCTGATCACCGTCGGAGGCTTCATCGACCTGGTGGACGCGTTTGGAGGGGTCACCATCGACGTGCCGCGGAGAATCGTCGACCGTAATTACGACACCGCTGACGACCATAACGCCGCCACCCGCACCACCATGGTGATCGAGGAGGGGCGTCAGCTTCTGGACGGCTACCACGCCCTTGCCTACGCTCGCATCCGGTCGCAATCCCACGAGTTCGCGCGGATGCACCGGCAGCGCTGTGTGATGTCCGCATTGATCGAGCAGTCCAACCCCCTCACCCTGGTGCTCAACTTCGAGCAGATCGCGAGCGCCATCAAAGACAACGTCCTAACCGACATCCCCCAGGATCGCCTGGTCGACTTCGTCGACATGCTCCCCAATCTGGACACCGAGAACTTCACCACGTTGCCGATCGACACCAGCTACGAGATCGATGCACCCGTGAGCGGCATCCGCTACTACGACCTCGATCGCATCAGGGCCGACGCCCAGCTTCTCCTCAACGATCCGGAAACAGCCCGGGAGGAGCTTGGCCTGACCGGACTCGACACCAACTGCCAGGACACGCTCGACCCGTGAAGTCCCTCCGACTCCGTTCCTGCGTACATCCTCGCCGGTTTCGGGCCCGTTTCTACGCATGAACGGGCTGAATACCATGCTCAGCCACATCTAGCACGTGCCGATACGGTTGGGATGCCCGCCTTCGCCGAAATATGCCCCGTCGCCTGACTCGAGGACTCCTTCTTTTGGTGGTTGTAACAGCCTGCCAAACGCCAGCCGCGACAACCACCACTAGCCCTGTCACCGCGACGCCAACCACTCCGTTGGGGGAGTCGACCGGGTCCCAGGTCTATGAGATGCTTGCTGTCGCCACCCACCCCAACGGCACCCAGTTGCGAGTCGACCGGGTCGAGTTACTGGCCGATTCGGTGGTCGTATCCGTCAGTCTCACCAACGGCTCTCCTTTCGGAATCAGCATCGATCGGGGAGTCACGGAACTCAGAGCCGACACCGGAGACGTCGCCCGCCTTGTCGAGGGGCTTCCCGACCGGCCCATCCCACCGGGCAGCGAAGTGGCGTTTGCGCTGCGCTTCACTGACCTTGGAAGCCCATCGGCAGTCACTCTGATAATCAACTCCGGCCAGGGATCTTCAACGGCAGACGCCTCAACCAGTTCACCAGCAGTAGCTCTGGGTCCGATTGCGCTCGATGCGCAAGTCAGCAGACCTGCCCTTCCTGATCCGGTACCGGTGCGGCGCTCCGCCGCCGCTCCAAGTGGGGTGGACCTTCAGATCGAAGGTGTCAACTTCACCGAAAACCGGATCGGTGTTTGGGTTCGCATTGCCAATCCGGGCCAGACTGATGCCTCCATCGCCCCCTCCATCGCCCCCAGCCTGTTGATCGACGATCTCGAGAACCGTTACCCCCTCGTACTTCCCGAGCGGGTTAGTTCGATTGTTATCCCGGCCGGCTCTGCTCGGAGCGGCGTCCTCTCCTTCGCCGGACGCATCCATCCTGCTGCCACCAGTCTGGGCCTGGGCCTCAACGCGGGCATCGGCGGCAACACGGGCGATCAGAACATCATCTATCCGAGGCTGGTTGCTGAAGAGATTCCGCTGACAGGCGACTTAGCTGTCTCCCCGCTCCCCAACCGTCTCGAAGCGCAAGGCGCGGCCGACCATCCCAGCGGCGTCAGGGTCGAATTGGCGGCGATCGTGTTCAGCTACGACGGCATCAGCGCCGAGCTCGTCGTCGTCAACAGCGGCAGTGCCGCGGTGGCGTTGGCAGCCCTCCCCACCTATTTGATCGACGACACTGACCATGTCTATCCCCTGGTGGCTCCCAGCAACAATCCGCGGCTCACCCTCGACGCCGGCACAACCATCGAAGGCACGTTCGCCTTTTCCGGTCGCATCGCGGACCCGGCCACACAGATCACGCTGGCGTTCAATGGCGGCGGCTCACCCGACGACCCCACCAGTCAGAATCCGTCAATCAGCATCGGGCCGTTCGTCTTTGATCGACCGACCACGGCCGCACCGCCGATCGAGGCCAAGGTGTTTGCGGTGAGTGCTCGCAGCCGGCTCGTCGACGATGTCCTGGCCAGTTCCGAGGTTGAGCAGATCACCCAGACCCTCACTCAATTTGGAGCAACCGAAGTCGCGGGTGGCTTCCGGCTCACCCTCCCCGACAGCATCCTGTTCGACTTCAACAGCCGAGACCTCAGACCCGACGCCGCCCAGGCACTCGCTCTCATCGCCGATGTCCTTCGTTACTTCGAAGGCGACCAGGTCATTGTCATCGGCCACACCGACTCCATCGGCAGCTCCTCCTACAACCAGCGCCTATCCGAGGAGCGCGCGCAAAGCGTGGTCAACGCCCTCACGACGAACAACGGAATCCCCGGCGATCGGCTCACCGCCGAAGGCCGCGGCGCCGACGAGCCCATCGCTCCCAACGCCACGGCGGATGGACAAGACAACCCCGACGGGCGTCAGCTCAACAGGCGGGTCGAGATCGTGGTCCTCACCGAGCGCGACCTCCCCCTCCCATAGTTCCGCGACGATCTGGGCGGCCGATCAGCGCAGTCGTTCCCTGAGCCACACCGAGGCGGTGGCGGGTTCGACGGTCTCAGTGACCACGCTCCGGAGGTCTCCGGTCACCGTCGCCAGATCGACCGCGTTTCGCAGCCGGGAGGAGAAGGCTTCCACCACCTTTTCTGCGTCGTAGCGGCGCCGGTTGAACCGCCGGTCCACCCAGCTCTGGACTCGTCTGCGGAGCGGCGAGAACAAGGCCACGGCCGCCAGGGTGGAGGCAGCGATGGCAAGGTCGCCGACGTCGGGGATAAGCGTCTGCAGGCCGAGGACCCCACCGGCGTAGACAGCACCGAGGACGATGGCGATCAAGGCGTAGCTGACAGTGCGGGAAATGATCCGGTCGATCTCGTAGAGCCCATGCCGGGCAACGGCCAAGCCGATGGCAGTGGCGGTGCCGTTGCCCCAGAGGGCGAAGACAACCACCACGGGATCGAAGCCCTCGTAACCGAGGACCAGCTCCTCCAAAGCGAGGGCAGCGAAAAAGAGCAACGGAAACGCAGCGACGGCCGCCACGAACCAGCGGAATTGTTGTCGCTCTACCCCGCGTGACCTGCGGTAGCGAAGGATGATGTCGACCAAGGCGACGAGGGCGACGACCCCGAACAAGGTCGCCACTGTCTCGATCGCTGGGTCGAGAAACGCTTTGGTGCCCGGTATGCCGAGAGGGTTGTTAGGCGGCGTGTCACCCTCAATCGGACCGGGGCGGATCGCGTATGCGACCATTTGCAATGCCGCCAGCAGGACGAGCAGTCGAATTGCCCACCTGCCGAGCCGTGTCTTCGCCGATCCGCCGGGAAAGAGGACCACCAAGGCCAGGACCAAAAATATGAGAGGCTGGAACGTCCAGGTCGCCAACCACGCCGCCGCCGATCCCAAGGGGAGAGAACCGGGCTGGGTCACAAGGGCGTACCGAGCGTAGGCCGACAAAAAGAGAGACACCCCCAAGCAGAATGTGATTCCACACAGGATCCATCCGACCCGGTTCTTGGGTCGGCTGGTCACCAGCATCGCCCCCACCAAGCCAAAGCCGACCCAGCCGGAGACCCATATCGCGCCCTCGATCACTGACTCGGGGGCCTGAGTGGTCGAGATCGGAGCGTTGCGGTTCGACAACAGCGCTCCTGCCACAATCGCTGCAACACCGAGGAGCCACATCGCCCAACCCAGAATCGAAGCGGTCCTACGGCTCATGGCGACCCCGTAGCCACATCGACATCGACGCTGGCTGCATGGTCGCCGCTGCGACCGTCTGGAGATCCCGGCCGAGCTCGACCAGGTCAACAGAGGATCGGAGGCGCCGTGTGAACAGCTCGATCGTCCGCGCCGCGTCGTAGCGTGAGCGGTTGAACCGCCGGTCGACCCGCTCCTGGACGCGCCGACGCAGTGGGTTGAACAGGGCAGCCACCACCAGGGTGGTTGAGGCAACGGGCAACTGGCCTTCCAACGGGAGCAAGTCACCCAGCACGAATACCAACGCTCCGAAGGTTGCCCCCAGCACCATGACGACGACCCCATACGAAACTGTGCGCGAGACGATGCGGTCGATGTCGAACAACCGGTACCGCACGATGGCGATCCCGATCGCCACCGGGAGCAAGCTGACACTGATTGTGATGATCAGGTTCTCAAGGTTGTCGGAAACTTCAGCAGCGCCGTTCAACAACTCCCAAAGGATTGTCCCGGCCAGGCCAATGCCCAGAATTACCACACTGAGGGCCACCCATTTCAACTGCTGGCGTTCGGTCCCCGTCGAGCGCCGAAACCGAACCACCAGGGAGGCAACCGAGGCGACCACGCAAGCAGCCAAGAGATAGAAACCCCCGCCCTCGGCCAGCAAAAGCAGCGGATGCGAGGATGGCAACGCGAAAGGATTATGGATCGGGATACCCTCAAACGTGTCGGGCGAGAGCGGCACGCTTATGACCAGCCCGAGCAGCCCGATCCCCGATGCCCACGCCACCGGCGTCCAGCGTCTCGAGGGCAGTCTGCCGGTAGGGAACAAAAGCAGGGCGAAGGTGGACGAGACGCCCAGCCCGATGTCGAAGAACACGTCACCCAGCATTACGAACCAGTGACTGGGCGGGATAGACCCGGGCCGCTGAAAGAGCGACAGGTCTACATAGATCACCAAGAGCGCACCGGTGGCAAAGCAGAAGGACGCGGCCAGAAGGAGCCAACCCACCGGATGACGCGGCACTCGAGAGGCAACGACAGCACCGGCGAATCCCGTGCTCAATATGTAGATCGTCACCGCCACGGCCACGGCATCGACGGAGCCCACCAGCACCCAGGCAACAGCGATCTCGACGACGGCGAGGGTCAACGCTGCCCAGGGCAGCCAGCGTCGTCTGGTCACCTCGGTGCCGTGTCTCTCAGCCACAGAGTGGCAACGACAGGTTCGACGGTACGAGTCACGACGTCGCGGAGGTCGGCGGTGACCGTGGCCAGGTCGACAGCATCGCGGAGTCGAAACGAGAAAGCCTCCACCTCCCGCTCAGCGTCATAGCGGCGGCGGTTAAAGCGACGGTCCACCCAGCCCTGAATACGACGACGCAGAGGTGAAAACAAGGCCACCGCCGCCAGTGTGGAGGCGGCAATGGCCAGGTCGCCGACATCGGGTATGAGCGCCTGGAGGCCAATGACCCCACCGGCGTACACAGCAGCGAGGACCACCGCGATCAGGGCGTAGCTGACGGTCCGGGAGACGATCCGATCGATCTCGTACAGCCGATATCGAAGAATGGCAACAGCAATGGAGGTCGGAATCGCCACCCAAAGGATCTGTTGAACGACCCCGTATCCCGGCGGCTCGGTTTGCCCAAAAACGTCGATCCAAAGAACCTCGACCGCCAGCATCTCAGTGAAGAAGAGGCCAATGCTGAATCCGACCCATTTCATCTGTTGCCGTTCCACCGCACCTGATCGGCGAAAGCGAATGAGCAGGGAGATCAGAGCGGCGACAGCTCCCAGCAGCAGTCCTACGTAGAGAAAACCACCGATGACAGACTCTTCTGGGTTGGTGAGCCCGGTGATCCCAATGGGATTGTCCGCCTGGCTCAGGCAGTTTCCACTCTCACCAGAGTCGGTGCAGAACCTCTCCTGCAAGGCCCAGAGAGCCGAAAAGACGGCGGTCGATCCCCCCACGATCCACCCGACCCACCGCCACCGCGAGGAGGGTGGGGCTCCCGTCGGGAACAACAAGGGGATCAAGACCAACACTATTAGGAGGAGCGCATACCAGGCCGGGCCGCTGATGATGGCAAGGGTGGCTTGCCACCAGGACAGCTCGGTCAAACCGGACGGCAACGCCTGGGCGCTGAGACCGGCGATACCACCTGCGAGAGCACCGCCGGTGAGCAGCCACGAAATCCGATGGTCCGGTCGTTTCGCGACCAGCAGACCCGAGATCAGACCTACCAAAAGGACGGCAAACAGGATGCCAAAGTCCGCCTCATCACCCGGCACCCGTGCCAACAACATCCCCCCGCTCAGGAGGACGATCACAGAGGAGGCAATAAGCAAGCCCAGCCAGGGCCGAGCCGGAGAGTTGCTGGCCTGGCTCACAGCTTCCTGACTCGCCACTCGAGGATCACGATTCGAGTTTCGGGTCTTCGTATCGTGATCATGTTGAGCGCTCTCCCCTCAGCCATAGACCGACTGCGGCCGGTTGAACTGTGCGGGTGACAACCGATATGACGTCGCCATTCAAGGAGGACGGATCGACATCACCACGAAGTTGATTGGAGAAAGCCCCCATGACCCTCTCGGCGTCGTAGCGCTGTCGGTTAAAGCGCCGGTCCACGCTGGTCTGAACCCGCCGCCGTAACGGGTTGAATAGTGCCGCCGCCGCCAGTGTGGAGGTGGCGACAGGTAGTCCTCCCTCAAAGGGCAACAGGTCGCGGAGGAAGAACACCATGCCCAAGTAAACCGCTACAAGGGTTGCGGTCAGAAGACCGTAAGAGACAGTGCGGGAGATGATCCGATCGATCTCGAACAGCCGATATCTTGTGATGGCCACGCCGATCGCGATCGGAAACAACGCGAATGCGATCGCCGTTGCGATCTTCGTAGCAGTGCTCTCGAAGTCTCCAGAAATGGCCTGACCGGCCGACAAGACGAACAAGAAGGATGCGGCGAAGCCCAGCCACCTGATCTGCAGCTTCTCCACTAGACCGGCCGATCGGTAACGGGTGAAAAGCGAGGCAACCGACAGCGGGAACCCGGGTGCGAACGTGATGGCCGCGGCCAGTTCGGCCGGATTGGTCGAGTTGGTGGTGGAGACCATGGCCCGTGCTACCTCGGCGACAGACCTGGTGGACGCCCAGGCAACGCCCAAGAGGGCACCTCCGATACCGACGGCTACCAGCGATCTCAGCACCCAGCGCCATCTCCCACGTGCCCGACCGCTTGGATAGACGAGGAACAATGCACACCCTGTGGTGCCCACGAGGCCAAACACGGAGGCGCCAATCGTCACCATCAGTCGGTCCAGCGGAAGGGGGCCGGTCGCCAACCATCGCTCCATGTAGCCCGTGGTGAAGTCGGTGAGGGCCGCGCAGACGCCGAAAGCGAGAAGGGCACGTCCCACGCCGTTCCCGGGCCGCTTTCCCAAGATGATCGCACCGACGATGCCCGCCCCTGCACCTCCCGTCGCCAGGGCCCAACCACCCAACAGCGCTGAGAAGACCGCGAGCACGGTCAGGGCGATGGCAAGTATCGCCACGCCAACCCTGGTCAAGGGAGGACCGTCCCTTCCGTGGGAGCGGGCTTGGAATTCTCTACTTTCATCTTGACCTTTTAACGTCGCTCTCGTGCTTAGGGGGGTCGATCCAAATTGTCCACAGGACCCGTTCCGGCTCCGTTACGAGGCACGGGGTACGAAAATCTCCGATGACAGAGTCTCGTAACGGTTTCGGGACGGTGATGATGTAGCAATGCGGGCATGGTGCAGCTCATGAGACGACGTCGGGCCCAACAAAGCCCCGTCGAGGAGGACCAGTCCCCGGCGCCCGAGTCGGGGACTCAGCTAATCGACCCCATACCGATCGCCGAGGGCGATCCTCTGGAAACCGTTCTCCTCTCCACCGGGGGTCCTTTGGAAGTGGCAGGCCTCGAACTGGAGTCGGAAGCGCTGGAGAGGATCCGGGCGGCGGGGGTCGAACTGGTCGTACCTCTCATTGGTCAGGGCGAACTCCTCGGTGCGCTTTATCTGGGACCGCGCCTCTCCGACCAACCTTATTCCACTGATGACCGGCGACTTATGGAGAACCTCGCCTCACAGGTCTCCCCGGCGATCAAGGTGGCCCAACTCGTCCGCCAGCAGCAATTGGAGACGGAGGAGAGGGAGCGTATCCAACAGGAGATGCGGGTCGCGGCACTGATACAGCAGACTCTCCTACCCCGGGAGCTTCCGTCGATCGCCGGCTGGAACATCGATGCCTTCTATCGCCCGGCCCGGGCCGTGGGCGGCGACTTCTACGACTTCATCTCTCTGGACGACGGGCGGCTCGGGGTCGTGATCGGGGATGTCACTGACAAGGGTGTTCCCGCGGCCCTGGTGATGGCCTCCTCCCGCTCGATGTTGCGATCCGCGGCACGCGTCCACTCCTCGCCAGGTGCGGTTCTGGCCGAAGTCAACGAAGCCCTCGTCTCCGAGATCCCCCCGGCGATGTTCGTGACCTGCCTCTACGCCGTTATCGACACTGCCGCGGGCGAGGTGGTTTTTGCCAACGCCGGCCACAACCTGCCCTACGTTCGCACCGCCGAAGACATCGACGAACTCCGAGCGACGGGAATGCCCCTGGGCCTCATGCCCGGCATGCCCTACGAGGAGCACACCTATACCTTGGAGCCAGGAGCGGTGATGGTCCTCACCAGCGACGGGATCACCGAGGCCCACAACACCGAAGGTGAAATGTACGGGTTCCCGCGTCTCATGCAGCGAGTTGCTGAAGCCTCAGAGGACATGGTCTCAGCACTGGTAGGGGATCTCGAGCGTTTTTGCGGCCCCGAAGCCGAGCAGGAAGACGACATCACCCTGGTGGTGGTCCGGCGGGAATTCTCGGCTCGGGCTAGCGCCGAAGCATTCAAAGCCGGCCCGGAGACGGTTCTCACCACTTTCAGGTTGTCCAGCGAGGAGGGCAACGAGCGGATGGCTATCGACAAAGTTGCCCAGGCCGTGACCCCTCTCGGTCTCGACCTGGCAACGACGGAACGGTTGAAGACGGCGGTCGCCGAGTCGGTGATGAATGCCATCGAACACGGCAACAAATACCAGTCCGAACTCCCTGTTGAGGTTGTGGTCGTGGCCACGGACGCCGCGGTGATAGTGCGCGTCACGGATCACGGCCAGGGTCCAGAGGAATCCGCGGTCATCACCCCTGACATCGAAGCCAAGATCACCGGGGAACAGACGCCCCGGGGATGGGGTCTGTTCCTCATTGAGCAGATGGTCGACGAGTTGCGAACCAGCAACTCGGGCACGACTCACACCCTGGAACTTTTGATAAAGAGAGAAGGAGCAGGTTGATGACCGAGAACGGATTCGATGTCAGGGTGGTGAAGCGGGGGGAGGACGCAGTGCTTGAGATGAGCGGTACCGTCACTCGAACTGCCCAGGAGAAGATGGAAGCTGCTTACCGGGAGGCGACGGCCGGCAGTCGCAGGGTTTTGCTCGACTTCGGTGCGGTCGAATACATCAATTCCACAGGTATTGCAGTGATTGTTGGCCTTCTGGCGATGGCCCGGGCCGACAAGAGGGAGATAGGAGCTTTCGGGCTCAGCGATCACTATCGGAAGGTCTTTCAGATAACGCGGCTCTCCGACTTCATGATCATCTACGACGATGAGTCGGCCGCAGCCGCGACGACGTGAGGAGGAACTACATGCCATCAGCCAATCTGACCATGGACGTGCGGGATGCCGGAGTGGGGGTTCGGGTTATCGATATCTCGGGAGAGATCACCGCCTTCGCCGAGGAGGAGATAGCCCGGGCCCACGACCGGGCCGCCGCCGGCGGAATCGACGCCGTAGTGCTGAATTTCGATGGCCTTGACTACATGAACAGCAGTGGTATTGGTCTGCTGGTCACAACGCTGATCCGCGCCCAAAGGGCAGGGCACAAGCTCCTGGCTTATGGCCTGACCAGTCACTATCGACAGATCTTCGCCCTCACCCGCCTTGACGAGGCAATTGAGATCTTCGAGGACGAGCAGGCTGCCCTGAAGGCGGTCCGGTAGGCGCCCGGCCAGGGCCGTAACGATCACGGAACGGCTATGTGTTTCGATCACACAACGAAGGAGGGACCCAAAGTGCCAGATCCAAGAAATGCAGACAATTGGGCGGAACCCACAGATAGCTTTCACGTCGGCGAAATGGCCGCCGGAGCTCCCATCGGGAACGTCGAGGGAAGACGACCCATCGGACCGCTGCAGGGCTTCGGGCGTATGTGGCAAAAGACCTACGAGGTGGCGATCGCCGGGCCGACTCCCGAAACGGTAATCGCAACATGGAAGGAACGGTTTGGCGAGTTCTGGTACCCATCAAATACGTTCTACGCCCCGGCCGGTGGCATGACCCCGGGTCAGGTGGCCGTCGTCGGCGGGGGCAAGGGACCGACCCGAATGACGAGCGGGGTGCGGATCATCTACTCGGACGACCGGTCGTGGTCATACATGAACCCGGAAGGGCACCCCTGGGCCGGAATCATCACGTTCAGTTCACACGAGGCCGACGACCAGTCGACGGTGGCTCGAATCCATCTCCTGGTGCGCGCCAACGATCCTCTGTACGAGGCCAGCTTCAAGCTCTATACCTCGCGTCTCGAAGACCGGATCTGGACCCATACCTTGAAACAGGTGGCTGGCCACTTCGGCATAGCCGATCCCGAAGTTGTGGCGACAGTGACCCTCATCGACAAGAGGCGGCAGTGGCGCCAGTTCAAGAACATCTGGAAAAACTCTGCCATTCGCACCATGCTGCGCCGAGATCGCAAGGTGAGCTCTGGCTAATTGGTTGAGAACCGTTAAGGCAAACCCCGTCTCGGACTTCGAAGCGGCCGTGTCTCCTCACTAATGATCGACCCCAACAGCGTCGCCCAAGTCGCGCCCCAGGCCGGGCACTGATACGGTGGCGGGATGATCACCGCATTGCACTCGCTCGTCTACGCCGACGACCCCGAGGCTGCCCGCGCTTTCTTCCGCGACGTTCTCCGCTGGCCCAACGTCGACACAGGCGGTGGCTGGCTCATCTTCAAGACAGGTCCTTCCGAGTTGGGGGTCCATCCCACTTCGGAGGGAGAGTGGTCGACCCACCAGAAGCACGAGATTTCACTCGTGTGCGACGACATCGAAACCACGGTGGCCGACCTACGCAGCCGGGGAGCCAAGTTCTCAGGCGAGGTGGTAGATCTCGATTTCGGCCGGACGATCCAACTTCAGGTTCCCGGCGGCCCCGAGATCATGCTCTATCGGGCGAAGTACGACCCGCCCGCTTTCTTGTGATGGTCGGTCGGGTTCAGCCGCGGGCAGAGATCTGCTGCACGGCCCAGCCGTTGCCGTCGGGGTCGTTAAAGAAGACGAACCCGACGTTGTCGAGGTCCGGCCCTCCCCTACTGAGACGGCTCGTGTCCCCATCGACAACTTGAACATCGCTGACTTCCACACCCTTTTCCAGTAACTGGCGATGTGCGGCCTCGATGTCGGCAACGACCAGTTGCAGGCCTTTGATCGACCCCGCCGGCATGTCCACTCCAAACCCTTTGCCAATGACGACCGAACAGTCCGAACCGGGAGGTGTCAGCTGCACCACCCTCACATCGTCTCCGACTTTCGTGTCGTGGTCGACGTTGAACCCAAGCCGATCGGCATAAAAGGCCTTCGCCCGGTCGATGTCTGACACCGGGACCACGACCACTTCCAGCGTCCAGTTCACAATCTCGTCCACCGTCCTGTCAGCAGAGGCTTGATCCGGAAACTCTAATGATGTGTCGGAGAGGACAGCCCTACGCATGAGCGCAGCAGCGGAGCAGCGGTTCAACGAGTTGTTCGTGAGCCATCACGTCGACATATTTCGCTATTGCCTGCGACGCCTCGACCAGTCTGAGGCCGAAGATGCCACCGCCGAGGTGTTTGCGGTTGCATGGCGACGGCTCGACCAGATCCCGGACACTGACATGGCCAGAGCCTGGTTGCTGGCGGCCGCATACCGGGTTGTCGGTAATCAGTACCGGGGACGGGCCCGCCGGGGAAGGCTCTCGGCTCGCCTGAGCGGCCTGCGTCCAGAACACCCGGAGACCGCTGATGTAGCTGTAATCCGACGCGAAGAGGACGACGCGGTCCGCCGTGCCCTCCAGTCGCTTGGTGAAACCGACCGTGAGCTTCTACGTCTCGTTTCCTGGGACGGTCTCTCTCATCGAGAGATCGGCGAGGTGCTTGGCATCAAGGAGGACACCGTTTCCAAACGTGTCTCCCGTGCCCAAGCGCGCCTCCGGCTCCAGTTCGAACTCCTCGGCCTGACGCCGTCTTCCTCCAAACCAAGAGAGGCTTCCTGATGATTGACCTTTTGCAGCGGATCGACCCAGCAGCCGGAATTGCTATCGACTCCTCTTCGCTTCGGACCCGGGTGGACGAACGAATCGGTTTGCTCGGCACGATGCGTCCTTCGATCACCCGACCGCGAAAGCCCTGGCTCGCAGCAGCCGTGGCTTTTGCAGTCATTCTGGCGGTGTTCATCCCGGTGATGTTGAACCGCTCCGGTACAGGGCCTGACTATCGCTCCACCGTGGAAACTCTGGAGACCACTCCGGGAGTTGGGATGGTGATACGAGACAGCGGCGGGGGTGGCGTCCGCACCACAGGCGTGGACGGTGACACCATTTGGTTGATGCAGGCGTTGTCGCGGGAGTTGGTCCGGATCGACGCTCCGAGCGGTCAGATAGAAGAGGTCTATCCGATCGACGCCTACGTCGAAGGGGTGGTGATCGGAGGGGGTTATGTCTGGCTCCACAGCTATGACAACGGCGGTGAGGTTCTCCGTTTCGACCCGGCCGTGGGTGAAGTCGACCTCGCCATCCCCATGGGAGCTCCGCCGGGGCATATGTCGCGCTGGTTCGCCGACCAACTTTGGGTCAGCAACGAGAACGGCCAACTCCTTCAGATCTCGGCCGACGGTGTGATCCAATCCACGACCTCTGGTGAACTAAAGGGGATGGCCTTCGGAACCTTGTGGGTGATCGACCCCGAAACCCGGGTAATGCGGAACTTCACTGCAGACGGACCGGGAGAGGTTGTCATCCCGACCGAAGGTATGGAGGTCCGCGAGGTGATCGAGGGAGAAGGTTTTCTTTGGGTTTTGGAAGCGGACTTCACCACCTTCGGCGCGGTCCACCGGTACGGGCCAGAGGGCGGCGATCCAATCACGGTGCCGGTGGGCTTCGGCGCCCATTCGATCGTCGAGCACGGTGGCTCCATCTGGGTCACCTCGATCTGGGATCAGACTCTGACCCGGATCGACCCTGCAACCGCCGAGGTGCTCACGGTGACGCCCTGGCCCGGCCGCACCGGAGCCTTGACCGTCGCTGATGACAACCTCTGGTTGTCCTTGTATCAACCCGGGCTGCTGGTCCGCCTCGACTCCAATGCCAAACTCCTCGAGATCGGCGAGGTAGTCATCGACGAGATCTTTGACGGCTACCGCCTGCTCTGCACCGGGGGCGGGGAGGGACCCACGGTCCTGCTGGACTCTGAATTCTGGATCGGGCCCGGCTCCTGGTCGGTGATCCAAGCTCAGCTCTCCGCCAACACTCTGGTCTGTTCACACGGCCTTGTGGATGACCGAGATGCGGTCGCCAAGGTTGACAACCTCGAACGCGCCCTTGTCGAGTTCGGGCTCGAGGGTCCATATGTCCTGGTTGCGCACGGCACCGGCGTCGGCTCCACCCGACTGTTCGCCGAAGGTCGGTCTGACGTGGCTGGGATGATCCTGGTGGATCCGGTGGCCGCTGGCTTCAACGACCTCTTGGAGCGGCTCCTACCCGGTCAGGCGCCTGAGATTTTTCAGATGGACGACCTCGATCTCGGCGACCTGGGCGATATCCCCCTGTGGGTGATCGGTCAGGACCTTTCAATATCCTTCGAGAACGAGTCGTTCGACGAGCGCTCAGGCTCGGAGCCGGGGACGGGTGCGGAACTAGGCGAGGCCTGGCGCGAGGGTCTGTCCTATTACGCCGCGCTCTCCACCAACTCCCGGTCTGCAACCGCCTTTGGGAGCAACCACATGGTGATTTGGGAAACCCCCAACGTGGTCGTCGACGCAGTTCTGCAGCTCATCGAGAACTAGCTTTCTCCGGATGAACATTATTGGCCTCCCCGCCACCTTTGTCGTCGGAGGAGCTCTCATCGCGATGCTGTTCCTCTTCATGTTGTGGGTGCTGGGCGACCTCGACAGCCGCCCCTGACATGTCAGAGCCTGCCGTGTCACAATCGCACCATGACCGACCTCGAATCCCTCTCGGAGCGCTACTGGGACCTCTCGCTCGAGAACAGCCCTTCAACTGCGACCTTGCTCGGTGACCGCCGCTTCGACCACCTGCTCGATGACCTCAGCCCCGAAGGCCTCGATCGATATGCCGGCCAATTGCGCGATCTCATGACGGAGGCCACCCAACTCGACGCCTCCTCTTTCGACCATCAGCAGCAGCTCACCCGCGACATGCTTCTCTCGGAAGCCGGCAACACGATCACGATGCTCGAAACCAGGATCATGGTTGCTGCCTGCGACCCGCTGACAGGCCCGTTGAGCGGTGTATTGAACTTCGTGGGTCAGACGAAGGCCCAGGACCCGGCCCAAGCCGAGGCCCTCTTTGCGCGGTATCGCCAGGTTCCACGGTTATTTGCCGAGGCCATCGCCTTCCACCAGGAGGACGTTGCAGCGGGGAGGACGCCCATCGCCGCCAATGTGCAAAGGGTGCTGAGCCAGGTCGATGAGTATCTGGGCTCACCTATCGAGAGCGATCCTTTCGCCACCCTGGCCGGTCCCGACGATTGGGACGGGCTCGGTGAGTGGCGGGAACGAATGCAAACGCTTACCACGGATGAAATCAGACCCGCCATCGCCGCCTACCGGGAGGGGGTGTTGGCGCTTCTGCCGGTTTCCAGGGATGAGGACCACTCCGGGCTCTGTCACATCGATGGCGGTGAGGAGATCTACGAGAAGATGATCGAGCTCTTCACCACGCTCCCCTACTCGGCCCAGGATCTGCACGACGTTGGCGACTCCCAGGCCCGGGGTATACATGCCGAGGAGTTCCGGGAGATCGGGGAGCGGGTGTTCGGAACCTCCGATCTGAGCGAGGTGCTGCATCGGCTGCGCACCGATCAATCGCTTCGTTACCAGACCTCTGATGAGATCGTCCAGCACGCCCGGGAGATCGTCGAACGCTCCTGGGAGGCAGCCGCTGCCTGGTTCAACCTTCGTCCTATCGGAACCTGTGCCGTGGTGGAGGTCCCGTCGTTCATGGCGAAGAACGCTCCGCCCGCCTACTACTTTCCGCCGGCCTCGGACGGGTCGAGGCCCGGCACCTATTTCATCAACACGCACGACCCCACCAGCCGGGTTCGCTATGCGGCCGAGGCAGTCGCCTTCCATGAAGCCAATCCCGGACACCACTTTCAGCTGACCCTTGCTGCCGAATTGAGCGCGATCCCCGAGTTCCGCAAACGGTCGCTGGCCACGGCCTACGTGGAGGGGTGGGGGCTTTATGCCGAGCGGCTCGCCGACGAGATGAACCTCTACACCAGTGACACCGACCTTCTGGGTATGGTCTCCGCCGATGCCTGGCGGGCAGCCCGCCTGGTCGTCGACACCGGCGTCCATGCCCTCGGCTGGAGCCGCCGCCAGTCCGTGGAGTTTCTCCAACAGTGGACCGCCATCGACCAACCGACCATCGAGACCGAGGTCGACCGCTACATCGGGGTTCCCGGTCAGGCTCTCGCCTATAAGGCGGGACAGATGGAGATCTTCCGGTTGCGAACCGAGGCCAAGACGGCGTTAGGGGGACGCTTCGATATTCGGGGATTCCACGACACGGTCCTCGGCAGCGGCCCCATGACCCTCCCCATGCTGCGAGGCCTGGTGGAAGCGTGGGTCAAGGCGGCCTAGAACCCGCTAAACCGCGCTTTTATCACCCAGACCCGTCGTAAAACGACGGGTCTGGGTCGCGAAAGCGGGATTGGATTGGCGGAGAGGGAGGGATTTGAACCCTCGGGAGGGCTATATCACCCTCCACTCGCTTAGCAGGCGAGCGCCTTCGACCACTCGGCCACCTCTCCAGGTTTCGATTCGCGGAGGGAGTGGGATTCGAACCCACGAGACCCCTTTCGAGACCTAGCGGTTTTCAAGACCACCGCATTCGACCGCTCTGCCATCCCTCCTGGGATGCCAAAGACTACGCCCTCAGGACACAAGGGTACTTGCCAGTTAGTAAGCCGTAGAGACTCGGCCACCCGCGTTAGGAACCCATAAGGCCCGCAATCCAGATCCTGCAAGCGGGCTACAACCAAGGGGTGACTCAGCCTTCGACTTCGGTCGCACGCTCCGTAACCCGCCCGACGCGGAAGCGGGGCGGACTCAAAAAGGACCTCCTTCCGCTGATGGCGTTGCAGGGCGCCGTCTACGGCTTGGTTGTTGCGTGCCTCGCGGTAATCATTGCGGCGATCGTCGTACTCATCGGGTGATACGACTCACCTGAGTGAGGCCTTGTCAACTTGATCCGCCACCGCCAGATGGAACGGCACGCTCGTCACCGCAACATCGGGCTCCGCGGCAAGGGCCGCCTTGATCACGAGGCCCGTCTGGTTGTGCAGCAGCTGGGCCACCCGTCCTGGGACGATGAACTCCGGCACCAACACGTTGACGAGCGTCCCGGGCGGCTCGTCCCAACGACGGCGCCTCACGTACCTCAAGAGGGGGCGGGTGATATCCCGGAAAGGACTCTCGATGATCTCCAGTTCCGGTTCCAGCCCTTGTGCGCGCCAGGCTGCCTCGACTCGCTCACGTTGCTGCTCGTCGACGTCGATATGGATGCAGGAGAGTTCATCGGGATGGAGCCGGATTGCGTAATCGAGAGCTTCGAGAGTCGGCCGAGTGACTTCGCTCACCGTCATCACGACGACATGGCGCGTGATTGTCGCCTGCGGCGAAACAGGCCCGCGTCGGCGTTTGACAACAGTCAGATCGGTCACCGCCACCCCGGGCTCGAACAGAAGCAGCGCCTTAAGAATGAGGCTGTGAGGATGTGAAAACAAGCTTCGGAGGCTGCGGGTCCGGAACCGCTCAGCTAGAACGACCGTGATTCTTGCATCGGGATGGGCATCCCTCTCCTGTCGAATGTACTTGCGGATCCTTCTGACGATCGGGTCACGGTCGGGTTCCAGCAGAACCAATGGATGTTGGGGATACAGGCGGCTCCAGGTGTGGACTAGATCCTCGCTCTCTTCAGGTTCGACGGCGTGGACCACGGTGATGTTTTCGGGATCGACCAGCGCGGCATAACGCAACGCTCGTTCGGTGGCCGCATCGGTATGAGCGGCGAGGAGGACGACGCGGTGGGATCGGGGGACGTCGCCGGGAGGAGCATGACCGAGATGGGACGCTACCCGAAGATAGTGGCGACGGATTGTCATCATCCAGGCGACCAACAACGGAACGGCCACGATCACGATCCACGCCCCATGGACGAACTTGACGGCGGCCACGATTACGAGGACCACCCCGGTCGTCGCCGCCCCGATGGCGTTGATCACAACCGATCGCCGCCACCCCCGCTCCCGCGTCCGGAGCCAACGCCGGACCATCCCGGTCTGGCTGATAGTGAAGCTGGTGAAGACTCCCACTACGTAGAGCTGTATGAGCCTTGACACTTGGGCATCGAACACCACTACGAGCAGGCCAGCCAACACAGCGAGAGTGAAGATTCCGTTCGAAAAGACCAGCCGGTCTCCGCGGTTGCGGAATTGGCGGGGCATGAATCGATATCGAGAGAGGATCGATGACAGCCGCGGGAAGTCCTGGTAGGCGGTGTTGGCGGCCAGGATCAGTATTCCGGCAGTTACCACCTGCAGAATCCAGAAGCCGACCCCACCGCCGAATGCGGCACGTCCGATCTGGGAAATCACGGTTCCGTGCTGGTCGACGAGGCCCTCCGAGATCCGGACGTCGAATAGGCGAGCAAGAGTCGAAATTCCCAGAAACATCGTGATCGAAATGGCTCCCATCGCACCGAGGGTGGCGGCTGCGTTGCGACTCTTCGGTTCCCGAAATGCCTGGACACCGTCGGCGATTGCTTCGACTCCTGTGAGTGCGGTCGATCCCGAAGCAAATGCCCGCAGGATCAAAAAGAGCGTGATACCACCGACTTCCGGCTCGAGGCTGATCCCGGCAGAGACTGCGTCCGGACACTCCCCATCGGAACACTTGAGGAATCCGACGACCAGCATCGTGAACACGGTCGCCACAAAGGCGTAGGTGGGCAACGCAAACAGCCGGGACGACTCTCTGGTCCCACGCAGGTTGGCGACGCTCAGTAGGACTACAAAGACCAAAGCCAATTCGACTCGCCAGTGGAGGAGGGGCGAGTACGCCGACGTTATGGCTGCCACCCCTGCTGCCACCGACACCGCCACCGTAAGCACATAGTCGGTGAGAAGCGCCGCCGCGGCGATTACTCCGGGTGCGACTCCCAGATTCTCGTGAGCCACGATGAACGCCCCCCCGCCACCGGGATAAGCACGGATCGTCTGTCGATAGGAGATGACCACGACCGCGAGGAGTGTCGCCACAGCGAAGCTCACCGGGGTCAGGAGCCGCAAAGCTCCGGCGCCGGCAAGAGCCAGGACCAGCATCGCTTCCTCGGACGCATAGGCGACCGAGGAGAGAGGGTCCGAGGCGAACACCGGCAACGCCAGACGCTTGGGGAGGAGTTGCTGGTCTTCGTCCCGAGAGGCGATAGGTTGGCCGATGACCCGGCGTTTCAGAGTCGTCCACGCTGTCATCGAAGTTCTCTGGTGTACCCCGCTCCGGAGCCAAACGGACGATCATGACGCGTTCTTAACGGATGGACGCGAATCCTGACGCGACCCGTCCCGTCGGCACGCGACTGAAATGGTTGTAGCTTGAGATCATGAGCACCCGGCGACTGGTCACTGCTTGGGCGCTGGCTGTCGTTGGCCTTCCGCTCCTGACCTGGCTTCTCCTCAGGCTGTCAGACCGCCTGGGACTTCACAACGTGCTGCTCCTGTACCTACTCACTGCAGTCCTCGTCGGCGTCATTGGGGGCGTACTGCCCGCGCTGGCCACCGCGTTGGCCGGATTTCTTCTAGCCAACTGGTACTTCACCCAGCCGGTCAACACCCTGATGGTTGGGGATCCCGACCACCTCGTTTCTTTGTTCGTCTTTCTAGTGGTGGCGCTGGCAGTTGGTCTATTGGTCGGACTCTCTACACGCAAAAGCGCCGAGGCGAGACGGGCCCGGGCTCAGGCGGAGGCACTGGCCTCGAATGTGTCGACCGGGAGTTCCGTCATCGGCTCCGACGACCACGGACTTGTGAGCCGGATCAGAGAGGTCTTCTCGCTCACGGCGGTCAGCGTGCTCCGGCGCACCGACGGCGGTTGGGAGGCTCTGGCCTGGACCGGAGATCGAGAGTTAGGAACCCCCCTGGAAGGGACCGAAGTCATCGAACTCACGTCTGAGACCGTCCTGGTTCTGCATGATGGGAAGCTGACTGCCGACGATCGAATGGTCCTCCGGGCTTTCGCCGCACAAATCGTCCAGGCCATGGAAAGAGAGGAGCTTGAACGTGATGCTCATGCAGCGGAAGCGCTGATGGCTACCGACCGATTGAGAACCGCCCTCCTCAGCGCGGTGTCCCATGACTTGCGCACACCCCTGGCGACAATCAAAGCCTCACTCACCAGCCTTCTCGAAACCGGGGTTGCGTGGTCCCCAAGTGAGACCCGATCGTTTCTCAAAGAGGCGGTCGATCAGGCCGAACGGCTCAATCGCATGGTGGGACGACTGCTCGATGCCAGCCGACTCCAGGCTGGAGCAATGCATGTCTTCTTTCGCCCGGTTGGGTTGGACGAGGTGGTGTCGTCGGCTCTCTCGAGCCTGGGCCACAACTCGGACCGGGTATCCGTTGACATATCCGAGGCGCTACCTCCTGTCCAGACCGATCCCGACCTGCTCGAGCGGGCCGTGGCCAACTTGGTGGAGAACGCAGTGACGTGGTCACAACCCGAACAGTCGGTTCAGGTCAGAGCCGAGGAGGTGGCTGGGCGAGTCGATCTTCGGATCAGCGATCGAGGTCCAGGGATCCCGATCGAGGCCCGCGAACTCGTTTTTCAACCTTTCCAGCGCCTGGGGGATGCCTCTCACCGAGAAGGGGTGGGTCTGGGTCTGGCGGTCTCACGCGGACTGCTCGAAGCGATGGGCAATCGTCTGACGATAGAAGACACGCCCGGTGGCGGTACGACCATGGTCATCGAGTTCAAGGTCGCCAAGGTCGAGGAGTCGCAGTCCAGCCTCACTGCCGGCGGCGGCCGTGCCTGACTCACCGCGGGTCCTGGTTGTTGACGACGAGCCTGGAATCGTCCGCGCCCTGGGAATCAACCTGAGGGCGCTCGGCTATGAAATCGAGGCGGCCGCCAGTGGAGAAGAGGCGCTTCGAAAGGCCGCTGATCATCGACCGGACGCGGTCATCCTGGACCTCGGGCTTCCCGGAATCGACGGGGTCGATGTGATCCGCGGCCTGCGCGTCTGGACCAACATACCAATCATCGTGTTGTCGGTCCGCGAGGCGGAGCGCGAGAAGATCGCCGCGCTCGATGCGGGCGCCGACGACTACGTCACCAAGCCCTTTGGGATGGGCGAGCTCCTCGCCCGGCTCAGAGCAGCACTACGACGCGAGATAGACGAAGAAGACGAGGTTCCCGTCATCGAAACCACCGACTTCACCATTGATCTCGCAGTGAAGCGGGTGACGCGGGGAGGCAGTGAAGTCAAGCTCACCCCCACCGAGTGGGGGGTAGTCGAAGTCCTCGTGCGCCACCAGGGCAAGCTGGTGAGCCAAACCCAACTTCTCAAAGAGGTGTGGGGCCCGCAGTACGGCGAAGAAACCAACTATCTCCGCGTATTCATCGCCCAGGTGCGACGAAAGCTCGAGCCTAAACCGAGCAACCCTCGCTACTTCATCACCGAGCCCGGGATGGGCTACCGGTTCCAGATCCCGAGTGACACGGGCTAGGCCAATGTCACCACCTGAAGCTGGCTAGCTTCGGCAACGTGAACTCAAAAGCGGGAGACAGCATTCAGAACCCCGCGATGGAGCGGCCTCGAGCAGTGGAGCTCGATTCTCCGGCGGGCCCTTCCGGTAATGCCCAAGGTCTTTAGGTCGTGGCCTGCTGTGATGTACCTCTCCCTGGTCATGTGGGCTGTGTCGGCCCTCATTGCGAGCGGAGTGATCACTCTCCTCTATTCGATCTATGGGCGAATGCCCGTTGCCGGCGCTTCCGCTTTGGTGTTCGGGCCGATTCCTTTGTTGGTTGCTTCGGCCTGGCCGACTCGGCTGGAGGTCCATTCCGATCATCTCGTCATCGTCAACGGCCTTGTTACCCGTCGCTTGTCACGAGTGGAGGTCGAAAGCTTCGAGTGGCGGCGACCGCCCCAATTCTTGACTCATCCATTCATCGCCGCGCGCCGCGGATCCCGGAGGTCGATCTTGATTGCAGCCACCCTGACGTACCGCGAGTCGGGCCGCCTTGCACTGAGCCGCGAGCTATCGAGGTGGCTGGCTGATCCAAGGCTTGAGGGCATTCGACCCGGTGCAGCCTATGTCAGAGACCATCAAGTGTTGTGGGTGGGAGCGGCCTTGGTGTTTGGATACTCCATCGCCGGCGAGTTCTTGACGGCCCCCATCGCCGGCGTCGTGGCAATCGTTCTCGGTGTCCTCACCTACCCGATTGCAACCAAAGTTGCTTTCTTCATGCAACAACACGACGTAGACCTAGGGTTGTCTGCCAACGACTAGCGGGGCCTTCACAGCCTCAAGGGACTCATGACGCTGCTAAGCGGCGCCCAGATCCAGAGCGAAGTCATCCGTTTGGTCTGCCTGCCTGATGCGGCGCGACAGCAAGCAGTTCATCATCGGTCCGCGCAGTAGCGATTTTGCAAGCGCTATGACGACGATGGCGCCTTGGGGCGAGGTCGGTCCTCAGCCGCTGCTCCCTTTAAGAGCGCGCCGTTACCCTCCAAGCCGGAAGCGGTCGGGAAACCCGCATGTCGATCTATTCGGCGTTCCCGTCACCCGACGAAATGAAGCAAGGTCCTCGACATGGGAATGGAAGAAGGCATGCTGCAATCCATCTCACAGGTCGATGCTCGATTGGCGGAGGCCGTGTAATCAACCATCAAGACACACACATAGATCTAAGGAGACGCCATGTCCGCAACCGTTCTCTACATGTCCATGTCCCTGGACGGGTTCATCGCCGGGCCAAACGAAGGACCTGGCAACGGGCTCGGCGACGGGGGGCACCGTCTGCACGAATGGGCCTTGCCGGGTGTCGACGCCGACCACAAAGCCTTTGACGGCGGTCTGGCCGGCGTCAACGGACAGGTCGTCGATGAGTTCATGGCCACCGGAGCGATCGTCTGTGGCCGGGGGACCTTCGAGCCCGCAGGCGGCTGGGAAGGCGACCACCACGATGGCGTCCCAATCTTTGTCCTCACCCGACATCAGCCCGACATCGACACGGGCCAGTGGCCGCTCGTTAGCTACGTCGACGACGTCAGGACCGCGATGACCAAGGCCAAGGACGCCGCGGGCCACAAGAACGTGCTGGTCCACGGCGCCGGAACCGCACAGCTCGCACTCGCCGCCGGCGTCCTCGATGAGCTCGAGATCCATCTCATCCCGGTGCTTCTCGGCCAAGGACGCCGTCTCTTCGACCACCTCGCTCCCAAGCACATAGAACTCGAGCGCATCCGCGTCCTCGAGGGCGACGGTGTCACCCATCTGCACTACCGCGTCCGACGCGGCGAGGCAGGTGGCCAGCGGAACTGACGAGGGCGGAGTGTGAGCAGACCAGCAAGTTGCTTCCGCACCGCGTGGAATGAGCGCCGCACTCTCCGTAGCCCGTCTAAGCCGCAGCGGCCCTAATGGGACTAAGTTCGAACCAAGAAGGGTGACCCTCGAGTCCGGGTTCCCGCCACATTGTGTGAATTCCCGCCTGATCGGCCGACAGTGATGAGCCGCGCAGAGAGGGGTTCGTGGTCAACTTCTTGAGGCAATCGCCGATAATGCGGTATGGGAGCAGCACATCGAGGGGGGTGGCGTCGTCAGTCGCTGCTGATTGCGATGGCCGTGGCGCTTGCTGCATGCGGATCCGGAGGGGCTGCAGAGACCTCTGCATCAGACCCAACCATTCCACTCACAGCCGGCTCAACGGCAGCTATGCCTCCGGTGTCCGATACCACGTCGTCCATTCCAGCGGTGGAGTCTGCGTCCGCTGAAAGTATTCCGGACCTGTCGGTGCTGATCGCAACGATCGAAGCAGCCATGGAGGGCACATCGTATGAGGGTGCTGCGCTGGAGGAGCCGGAGGTTTTTATCGCAACCGCCCAGCTTTTTTGTGAGCTATTGGAGAGGGGGATGACCGCTGACGAGGTGTTGGGTGAGTACCTCGATCGACTCTCGGAGAGTGGTGCGGCTGATGCCACAGAGGAGGAGGTGCGCTTGGCGGGGGTGCTTTTGGGGGTATCGGTAGAGGTGGTCTGCCCCGAGCAGGGCGACGGCATGTAACAAAGTGAGAGCCATAGAGACTTTCCAGTCGACGAACATGAACGGTTAGGAACATCATTTTGAACAAAACATCGAGGATTGCGACGCTGGGTTTGACCGCCGTGCTGGTGCTGGCTCCGGTAGTGATCGTCCAGGCGTCGGACCATGGGGGTGCGCCCGATCATGTCCTGCAAGCCGCCCGCGAGGCAGTCAACATCTCCAGGGGGCTGGCATTGGAGTTTGCCGCCTTGGCCGCCAGCGGGTCCGGTGGGACGGGTGTTTCAGAACATGCGCAAGGAAAGCCGGGGCATGCCACCGGCTTGGCGCGAGCACGGGAGGCGATCTGGCTCGCTGATGGCCGGGGTAACGGTAACGGCCACGCTTTCGGGCGGGGCCACGCCACAGAGGTGCACGCCCAACTTTTGGCGGGCGGGTCGCCGTCGGCTTTGCCAAACCACGGCGCGAAGGTCAGAGCTCTGGTGGCGGCGTTCAACAGCCTCAAGGCGGACTCCGGACCCTAACGCGCCTCCCTGTGAGGGGACCGACTTGGGAGCGCCTTGGTCCGAGTTCATGGCATCGACCTCGATGCGGCTGCACTCAGTCTGCTTTGGACTGATCCTTAACAATCCCAAGTCGTGAGGCCCATAGGCAGGAGCGGCCCTAATGGGACTATGTTCGAACCAAGATCCCTGAATCAGGGCCAGACGTATTCCATCACGAATCAAGCCGAACGCGCAATAGGTGGTGGTTGATTACGCCTGCGAGCTTCAGGTAGGGGAGTCGGGGTGCCCTCATCCCTAGTACGTTGCGGCACACGATCAAGCGTGCCGAGCAAGCTGCTGCGGTGTGGCGATCCATGCTGATGGCAGCTTTCGCGGGCATTCGGCTTGGGGTGAATTTCGGTGATCGATCGGCCAAAGGATCTTTCACCAAAGTTGGTCTAGACATATAGCGTTAGGTACTTCTCGTTTGGCGTTGAGCCTTGGGAGTCTTGAGATCGAAGTGACAAGCGATCCCCTCCCCTCCGATCAACCTCGAACATGATCCCTACAGCTGGGCATCATGGTCCGGGTTTTGGGGCAAGGCCACCCCCAATGCACCGTGATCGTAGGTTACCGAGGCCACAGAGCTCATGTGTTTCCGACGATAGGTCTCGATGATCTGATGGACCTGTCCATTGTCAAGCCGACGGATCTGAGGATGGCCACGCCTGGCCTGTGCAACGTAGTTCCCGACGTTTCCTCCAGCGACCTAAGGACTTGGGTCAGGAACTACACCGAATGGGATCTGGTGCGTCTACGCGAAGAAGGCCTGCACCCAAAGCATGAATCCACAAGTGACGCCAAACGCCGTGATGTCTGCCTCCGCAATCCAAACGGGCACGATCTTCTAAGAATCAGCGTTGGCGCCACCTATCTGTATCCGCACGCTGAAAGGCATAGAGGGCTCCCGTCGCCTCCCTGAGATCGGCGCCTACTCCGATCCCACCTGGTTCAGTACGTTCGTCACCTCTTCGACGATCAGGTCGGGCCGATCCCAGATCACCCTGCCGGTGCCGGTGGCGGTGGCGGTCACCGTCCGCGAATCGGTCGAGAGGCTGGCATAGAAAGCAAGCCCTTCCTGCCAGAAGTCGTCGAGCTTTCGGGCCGCCTCGCTACCGAACGATTCAATGAACTGAGGGTTGCCGTAGATGTATTGCGGGTCTTGTCCGATGACGACCAATAGTGCGTCGCCAAAGTCGTCCAAACCCGCTGACACGGAGGGATCCAGGTCGGGCCACGGTGGGTGGCCCGCGCCGCCGGTCTCCTGGTCGAGCAGTGTCTGGAACCCGATGGGCATTGGGTCGACCAGCACTACGCCGACGATGTCGGACCTGCCGTCGGCAAACAGTCGAGCGGCGTGAACTCCGTCGCCATTTGCGACCAGGACTAAGGGTCCGGAGATCCCAGCTTCGGTCAGGGCCTCGCTTAGGTCCGCGGCCCGCTGCGCTGGAGTCGACTCGCCTTCCACATATCCGTTGGCGCAGACCTGATAACCCAGATTCGAAAGCTGCGCCTGGACCACAGACCATGATCCGTAGTCGATCCATTCGAATGGTTCGAGGATGACCGTCGGACTTCCCGGCTGTGGACTACCGGTGCAAAGCAGGCGGTGGGGAAAGCGGTTCCAGTCATCGGCCACGATTGGGGCCGATTCGATCAAACCGGCATCGGGGTCGAGTCGGACCAGGGCGCCCGGTTGATAGAGGGTGACCCACAGCGAGCCATCGGCTACAGCCAGCCCTCCTGCCTTCCCGGGCATGGGGTAGCGGCGCACTTCCCCGCTTTCCGGATCGATCCGTAGAACGAGATGATCGGTGCCGGAGGTGAGCCAAAGTGATCCTTCGAACTCGATCATGTCGAGCAGCCCGAACGTCAGTCCGCCAAACGATTGGAGTTCACCGGTGGCGGGGTCGAAGATGCTGAGGTTGGTTCCCCACGGATAGTCGTCGTCCATCAGCCAGAGACGGCCGTCGGCTTCGGTGAGTTGCCGAACACCTTCACCGCTCATGGTTTCCAGTCCGGGGTAGGTTGGAATCACGATTTCCCCGCGGGTGCCGTCGGGGGCAAGGCTGGAGATCAGACCGGTCTCAGGGTCGTTGATCCATAGGTAGCCCAGACCAACACCCTTGATGTCACCCGTGCCGGTCGAAACGATCTCGCCCTCTCGGGAGATTTGGATGAGGTCGCTCTGGTCATTGCCGACCCAGAGGTTTTCGTTGAACCACGCTGCGCCCAAGCCGGGAGGACCGACTGCGATCCGGAGATCGACTTCGCCGTTGCTTGGGTCGAAGCGAAGCACTTCGCCGTCGTCGTCGTAGCTCCGCAACCAGACGTACCCGCCACCGACGATGACACCCTCGACATAGCCATCGATGGTGTATGTTTCCTCGACTTGCCCGGTGGTCGCAGGGATTCGCTGAAGCTCATGCGCCAATGCGGTCATGACCCAGATGGTGTTGCCGTCGACGGCCATCGTCTGAACACCGCCAGAGGCGAGAGGAACCACCGACTCGATTCCGGGCAGGTTGCCAAGACTTCCAATCGTGGGAGTCGTGATCACCCCCGGCTGCTCGCGCACGGCCGCCACCATGACGGCGACCACGATGACAAGAGCAAAGGAGGCCGCTGCCATCAGCCAGGGTCGTCGGGTGGGTGACGGAAACCGCTGCAAGGGCGCTGTCAGGCCGACTCTCTCGTCCACTTTGGCCCGGAGCTCGGCCACGTCCACTTCGGCACCAATCGCCGGGTCGGCTCGTTTTAGAAGATCCATGCCGAAGCCTCCTCAGATGTTGGGCGTGACGTGTCGGTGGCTAGCCGCTCGAATCGGACTCTCAGCCGCGACCTGGCCCGATGAAGCCGTTGGTCGACGGCGTTCTGATTGATGCCGAGGACTGTTGCGATCTCTTCCCTCGACAACTCGTCCCACGAGGACAGGCGCAACAGTTCCTGGTCTGTGGCGCTCAGTTCGTGGAGAGCTGCCAGCAGCAGTTCGACACCCGGGTCGGCACTTGTCTCCAGAACCTCATGATCCTTCTGGTCAGGGGTCGTCGCCTGCAAACGAGCCGAGAGAGTTGTCTGTCGGCGCCGGCTCCGATATCGATTGCCGACCACCCGGTGGGCGACCCCGAATAGCCATGCCGTCCCAGCCTCATCGGGGGGCAGCTCGTCGAGGCGTCGCCAGGCGACCGCAAAAACGTCGGCGGTCGCGTCCTCGGCCTCGGATAGCCCTAGACGCCGGACGCAATAGCGGTAGATGGCCCGGTAGTGAGCTTGGAACAACAGGTCGAAGCCCACCTCGGGGTTTTCTGTTCGGCTTCTCTCGCTTGTTTTCGGCAACCCCGCCTCTCTGCGATGTTATGTGTCCGGGTTCGGGCCTTTGCTTACGGCCCACGGTGACCCGGTCTTACTCGGCTACTCGGTTCAAATGAAGAAACGATGATGTTCGAACCCGAATGATCGAAGTAACAGATTGCAATTCCGAGCAATTGGAAGCTATTTCCAGATTTAGCGGAGGGAGTGGGATTCGAACCCACGAGGAGGTACAACCCCCTACGGCATTTCGAGTGCCGCGCACTAGACCGGCCTATGCGATCCCTCCGGGGCGACCCGTGGGGCGGGTCGCCTGGCGGAGGGAGGGGGATTTGAACCCCCGAGGGGTTGCCCCCAACGGCATTTCCAGTGCCGCGCACTAGACCGGGCTATG
>JBBDQN010000039.1:0-13542 GCA_040905905.1 Acidimicrobiia bacterium | reverse complement strand
CGATCCCTCCAAGCAGAACACTAAATGACCACCAGCAGCGCACTAGACCGACTGGTACACGGACTGGTGCGATCCCTCCAAGCAGAACACTAAATGACCACCAGCAGCGCACTAGACCGACTGGCACCCGGACTGGTGCGATCCCTCCAGTGGCACCCCAGCCTGAACGGATTACCTGCCGGGGGATCGTCCGTAGTCTACGCAACAGATGACCGACGACCATCAGTGGATGCAAGTCGCCCTCGAACAGGCGCGGGTGGCATCCGAACACGACGACGTGCCGGTTGGAGCGGTGTTAGTTAATCCCGAGGGCGACCTCGTGGCTGCCGACCACAATCGGCGAGAGCAACTCGCCGACCCGACCGCCCACGCCGAGATGTTGGTTATAACCCAGGCAGCCCGACTCCGCGGCGATTGGCGCCTCGGTGGGCACACCCTCTATGTCACCCTCGAGCCTTGTGCGATGTGTGCCGGTGCAGCAGTGGCCGCCCGGTTGGAGACGATTGTCTACGGGGCGGCCGACCCCAAAGCAGGGGCGGCTTGGTCGCTCTACAACATCCCTCAGGACGCTCGACTCAACCATCGCTGCGAGTTGCGGGCTGGAGTACTGGCCGACGAAAGCGCAGCTCTTCTCGCCGAATTCTTCGCCACCCGACGCTGATAGCCTGACCGGGAAGGGGCGCACGTGGCCTGTCGGGTCCTGCGCGGCGAGGCCTGCGAACCGAGTCAGGTCCGGAAGGAAGCAGCTCTAAGTGGATCCCTCGAGCGCCGCAGTTCCGCCTGGCGGGAAGGCGGCGTCCCTTCATCTCGGGGCGGGCTTACCTCCAACCCCTTCTTGCGTAGAAACAGGGCCGGAAACGGCCCTGTTTCTACGCCAGAAGGGAGGGTTTCCTCAACACTGCTCCATACACAAACCCCATTGGTCCCATCCGCCATACCCGTTCCATCGCAAGCGAGTTCATCCCCAGCAAGACCTCGGGTGAGGCCAACTTGTCAAGGCTGCGATGCAGATACCAGTACTCGGCGGGGGCGCCTACCAGGAGACCGGCCAGGGGAAGCACAATCGCCGTCCCCAGACGATGGAGCCAACGTCGCCAGCCTCGGGCCGGCCGGGCCAGGTCGACGATCGCCGCCACCCCGCCGGGTCGCAGCACACGGTGGATTTCCTCCATCGTTCGATCGACCGAGGTGAGATTGCGAAACACGTAGGCGGAGAACACGCCGTCGAAGGACTCGTCGGGAAACGGCAGCGACTCCCCCACGCCAACTACTCGAGAATGAATCGGGCTGAGCGCAAGCATCGGCGCCACCGGGTCAAGCGCGACCACCACCCGACCCGCCAGCACCGGAAGCGCTGCCCCGGTCCCGCTGCCCAGGTCGAGCACCCGACCGGCCGGAAGAAAGTCGGCCGCCGCCCGACGCCAGTTCTGCTCCTGGCCCACCGACAACACCCGATTGCAGAAGTCGTAACGGCGAGCGATCCTGGTGAAGATCTTGCGGTTGGAGCTGGTCACGGACCTATGTGGTCAAAGCCCAGATAGGGTACGAGCGCCGCCGGCATTCGAACCGAACCGTCTGCCTGCTGGTGGTTTTCCAGGATCGCCAACAGCACCCTCCCCACCGCCACTGCAGTCCCGTTGAGGGTGTGGACGATCTGGTTGCCGCCCGGGGTTCGGTTCCGCACCTTGAGCCGGCGGGCCTGATAATCGGTGGTGTTGGAACACGAGGTGATCTCCCGATAGGTCTGTTGTGATGGGAACCATGCCTCGATGTCGTACTTCTTGGCGGCCGAGGAACCAAGGTCGCCGGCGGCGACGTTGACCACTCGATATGGCAACTCCAAGGCCTGCACCAGGTCCTCTTCCATAGCCAGGAGTCGCTCGTGCTCAGCGGGAGAATCCTCCGGCCGGCAGAACACGAACATCTCGACCTTGTCGAATTGATGCACCCGGAACAAACCCTGGGTGTCCTTGCCATACGTCCCGGCTTCCCTCCTAAAACAGGTCGAGAACCCGGCGTAGCGCTTGGGGAGTTCGTCCAGATCGAAGATCTCATCACCGTGATATGCGGCCAGCGATACCTCCGAGGTGCCCACGAGGTAGAGACCGTCGTCAGGAATGGAATAGACCTGCTCGCGGTCGCCCGGGAGAAACCCGGTGCCATAGAGGGCTTCCTCCCGTACCAGTACCGGTGGCACCATCGGCACGTGACCATGGCGGATGAGCTGGTCGAAGGCCAGGCGGACCATCCCAAATTCGAGGAGCACCGCGGGCCCCTTCAGATAACCGAACCTGCTCCCCGACACCTTGGCTCCCCGGTCCATGTCGACCAGATCAAGCCGGCTTCCAAGCGTGGCGAAATCGGCCACAGGGAAATCGAATGTCGGCGGCACTCCGACTCGCTTGATCTCGACATTGTCGGCATCGGTGGAGCCATCGGCCGCGGTCTCGTCGACCAGATTGGGAATTTTGGCCCAGACCCGTTCGAATCCCTCAGCCAATTCCTCAGCCTCGGTCTCAAGGCGTTTGAATTCCTCGGCCAGCCCGGCGCCCCGGGAGATGGCCGCTTCTTTCTCGGGACCTGCCAATTTCGCGATCTCCCGGCCAGCCTCCTTCTGGACGGCCCGCACCTCCTCGGCCCGTTGTCGAGTTTTGCGGGCTCGCTCTTCCAATTCGACGAGGGAGGCGACATCGACCTCGAGGCCTCGCCGTTGCAAAGAACGGATGAGAACAGCGGGGTCGGTCCGAAGGATGGCGGGGTCGATCACAGCCCAGCGATGGTAACGAGCATCACTCAGTCGGTTCGAGGACAATAAAGGCGAGGTTGGAGCCGTTGTTGGCCGGGTCGGAGTCGGGCACGGTCAGGATCAGCGTCACCCCAATCTGGTAGCTCCCACCAAAGCTGACGGGGAGATCGGTGAAGGTCACCGTCGTCTGACCCCCCGGTGCCAGCTCGGGCAATACTTCCATTCGTACCTCGGAGCTGTCGGGGCTGACCAGTTCCAGCTGAACGTTCTGGGCGGGAGCGTCGGCATTACCGCTGTTGGCCACCACCACGGCCACTGCGATCAACTCGGTGGCGGTCATCACCAAATTGCCCTCGGGGTCGGTCACCCAGGCCGGCTCGGAAGTGATCTGCCGTACGGCCAGGTCGGCCCGCAGAGCCAGGTTGCTGTTGGCAGCGCTCGCCACTGCCGTAAACAGCCGCGCCAACCGGCCCGCTCCGAACTCGGGGTCGACCAGGTTCATGGTCGGAAGCGGGGTTATCGGGTCGGGAACCGTTTCCCTACCCAGCTCGGCTAGCAGTCCGTTATAAAGCTGGTCGCCGGCCGCCAGCTGCTGCAACCCGACGTGGATCCGATCGCCACCCTCGGGCGCGCCGTCTGCCAGCTCGATCACCCCCTCAGCAAAGGTCGCCACCCCGGCCCGCCAGGTTTCCAGGGTGAGCCGGTACAGGGTCGCTACCCCCACCAGTTGTCCGCTCTCTGGACTCTCTTCGACAGCCAGAACGGCCCCGGCGAGGGCGGCCTCCATGGCATCGACCACCGTGAAGAACTCGGCGCGGTCAATCGAACCGACCCGACCCGACAACCCGGAGAAGGAGGCGGCCGGGGTGACCAAGGAGGCGGCGCTGCTGCGGATCCCCTCCAGGTACTCCACCGCCGCCACTGCCTGTTCGTTGATACGGGCGAGGCCCAAACCAGCTAACAACACCAGGGTCAACAGAACAGGCCACAGGAAACGACGGCGCCGGGGCCGGGAACGTTCAAGAATCACTGGTTGGGTCTCTGCGGGGTTGGCGGGCGTTGCGTCGCAGGGGATGCAGCGCGATCGGTGGGCGAGGGGGGACTTGAACCCCCACATCCTCTCGGACACAGGAACCTGAATCCTGCGCGTCTGCCAATTCCGCCACTCGCCCTCGTACGGCTGCCCGTGCGGGGTAGGTAATAGTAGCGGCGACGGCAGTGCTCGACCGAGCCGTCCTCCGGCCCAAGCCCGCACCGCCACTACCGTTCGGCGGTCATGAAGCTGGCCCGCGAACTGGAGCGGCGGCTGGAAGCGGCCCTCGACGGCCTGGCCGGTCGGTTGTTCAGGGGTGGTCTCCATCCCTCCGAACTGGCGTCCAGGATCGGACGCGAGGCCGAGTTGGCCGAGTTCGACACCGTGGCAGGGCCGGCCACAGCCAACCACTTCCGCCTCCTCCTGCATCCGTCCAACCTGGCTTCGACGGAAGGCGCGGGTAACGAACTCGCCGCCCATCTGACCACGGCTTTTGCGGCCCACGCCGCCGACCGGGGGTGGCGGCTGCAAGGTCCGGCGTCGGTGACCGTCGAGAGCGATCCCGACCTTGCCCCGCGCACCGCCAAGTGTCAAGGTTCGGTCGTGCCCGGACCCCTACAGCCGTGGGCCCGGCTCAAAGGCTCGACTACCCATGAGATTTCCCCCAACCGTGCCCTATTGGGCCGGGGAACAGACTGCGACATCGTCTTGATCGCGGCCGAGGTGAGCCGTCACCACGCCATCGTGTTCCGTCAAGACGGACAGGCATTTGTCATCGACCTGGATTCGGTCAATGGAACCTTCGTCGACGGAACCAGGGTGGGTCGAGTGCCGCTGCGAATCACCAACGGCTCGATGCTGAATCTCGCCGGGGCAGAATTCCGATTCTCCTCCAATGCCTGAACTAATCCTCACCCTCCTGCGTTTGATATTTCTCGCTCTCGTTTACCTGTTCATCTGGCAGGTGGCCCGGGCCATTGCCCGACACGTCGGTCTCGGGCGAACCGAAGGAGGCGGCCGCCGTGCCGGCAACAGAATCGTGGTAGTGCGGTCGGACAGCCAGGCCGGGCTCTCCTTTTCCGTCAACGGCGCCACGGTCATCGGGCGCAGCGACCAGGCCGACGTGAATCTGGAAGACCCCTACGCTTCCGAGTTCCACCTGCGGCTGGTGTCCCAGGAAGGGGCCCTTACGGTCTCCGACCTGGGAAGTACCAACGGCACCTATGTCAACGGCCGGAGGATCACAACTCCTACCGCTTTGCAAAGAGGAGACGCGCTACAGGTGGGGAAAACGGTCATGGAGGTTCGGTGAACTACCTGTGGGCGGCAGGCACCCATCAAGGACGGTTGCGTAACAACAACGAAGACGCCTATGCCCCCGAGTCATCGGGGCGCGGCCCTGGACCCGTGACGGTCATGGTGGCCGACGGCATGGGTGGCCATGCCGGTGGCGAGGTCGCTTCGCGGTTGGCGGTCGATACTGCCCTCATCACCGAGGGCCCTCTCACCGAACGGATCAGCAAGGCCAACCGGGTGGTGGTTGACACAGCCCTGCGCGAGCCGCAGTTGGCCGGAATGGGCACCACTCTCACCATGGCCGAGATCGGTCCCGAAGGCGCGGTCCGGCTCGGGCATGTCGGTGATAGCCGCGCCTACCTGTTGCACGATGACAAGCTGGAGATGATCACTGCCGATCACACGGTCGTGGCCGAACATGTCGCCGCCGGAAGGCTCTCCACCCAGGACGCTCTGACCCATCCGCAACGGAGCATGTTGACTCGAGTCTTGGGCCTCGGCCACGAGGTGGAGGTCGACGAGATCGATCTCCAGATGCAAGAGGGTGATCGGCTTCTCATCTGTTCAGACGGGCTCACCAACATGGTCCCCGATGCCCGCATCGCCGCCATTCTCGGAGAGGCCAGCCCCGAGGAAGCCGTCTGGACCCTGATCGAACAAGCCAACCGGGCTGGCGGCCACGACAACATCACGGTGGTGGTGGTCCAGGTCATCCCATGACCAGGACTGCAGAGGGCGGCCTCCTCACCGGAGCCGCCGTCCTCGCCGCTTTCGGGGTGACACTGGTCAATCTCGCCGGCGGGGGCAGCCTCGACGCCCGGGTTGGCCTCACGTTCCTTGTGATGTTGCTCTCCTTCTGGGCGGTCCACCTCGCCATCCGCCGGTGGGCGCCGGCTGCCTCCAACGCACTGTTACCTCCCGCCGCCCTACTGACGGCATTGGGCCTGGCCGAGATCCACCGCCTCGACCCGGCCCGGGCGGCCTTGCAACAGTGGTGGCTCTTGATCGCGGCCGGGCTGACGGTGGGACTGCTGAGGGTTTTCGCCACCACCGGTCTCGACACCATCAGGCGTTATCGCAACCTCCTGTTGGCCGGGGCCCTCACCCTGCTCGTCCTCCCAATGCTTCCTTCCAGCGGACCACTACCTCTCCGCGGGCTGGAGGCCAACGGATCCCGGCTGTGGGTGCTGATCGACTTTGGGATCACCGAAATGCGGTTTCAGCCGGGGGAGATCGCCAAGTTGATCGTGGTCCTATTTCTCGCCAGCTATCTGGCGGAACGGCAATCTTCTCTGGCCGACCGTCCTCGCAAGGTGGGGCCCTTTCAGCTACCAGAGCCCCGCCAGCTTTTCCCACTCATCCTCGTGTGGGCCCTGAGCCTCGGGGTCCTGGTGGGTCAACGCGACCTCGGCGCTTCGTTGCTGCTCTTCGGTGCCTTCGTCGGCATGCTCTATTCGGCCACCGGACGGCCTGCCTACCTCGTGGTAGGAGGGTTGTTGGCGGTGGGTGGCGGCTTCGCCGCCTACCGGGTTTTCGACCACGTGGTCCGCCGTGTGGAAGCATGGATTACCCCATTCGAACATTTCGAGGGATCGGGGTATCAACTCGCCCAGGCCTGGTTCGGGATGGGAACCGGCAGCCTCTCCGGCTCGGGGCTTGGCCTCGGTCGACCCGATCTCATCCCCAACGCCGACACCGACTTCATCTTTGCCGCCATCGCTGAGGAGTTGGGCTTCGCCGGTTCCATCGCGGTCATCGCCGCCTTCGCCTTGCTCGTGTCGGTGGGCTTTGGAATCGCCCTTCGTTCTCGAGACCGATTTCGAAAGCTCACCGCAGCCGGGCTCACCTGGGTGTTCGCCCTCCAGACCCTTCTCATCCTCGGCGGGGTCCTGCGGTTGGTCCCCCTGACGGGCATCACCCTTCCCTTTGTCTCGTATGGCGGCTCGTCCCTTGTAGGCAACTTCCTCCTGATTGGCCTGTTGGCTCGTATATCTCATGAGGAACAGACATGAACCGTCCTACCCGTCGTCTGGCAGTAGGAGTGATGATCTGCTTCGGCCTGCTCGCCGGCATGGCCACCTATGTGCAGGTTCTCGCCGCCGACGACTACCGCCTCGACCCCCGCAATGCCCGCTTCAACCTGGCTCAGAGCGGGAAAGAGCGGGGCGAGATCGTGTCGGCCGACGGAGTGGTGCTGGCCCGCAGCGATCCCGACCCCAATACTCCCGGGTCGTATGTGCGGGTCTACCCCGAGGGGGCGGCGTTCACCCACGTGGTCGGTTATTCGAGCCTGCTCTTTGGCGAGAACGGACTCGAAAGGATCTACTCAGCCGATCTCCGCTCCCGCCGCGACCTCACCATTTCCGACTTGATCGCGGTGATCCTGGGAAGGGACCTGCGACCCGACAACCTCGAGATCACCCTTGACGCCGAGTTGCAGAGGACGGCGTTGACCGCCCTCGACGGTCAGGCCGGTTCGGTGGTGGCGATCAACCCCCAGACCGGCGAGATCCTGGCGATGGTGTCTTTCCCCTCCTATGACCCGACGCAGTTGTTGGGTGGTGACGCTGCCGCCGCCTGGCAGGCACTGGTGGATGACCCGGCCCGACCCCTGGCCGACCGCACCACCCGTGAGTTGTACCCGCCCGGATCCACCTTCAAGGTGCTCGTTACCGGAGCGGCGCTGGAGTCGGGGGTGGCCGGGCCCGAGACCAGTTTCCCCGACCCGGCTGAATTCCCGCTCCCTGGTTCGGACGCCACCATCTCCAACTTCGACGGCGACGCCTGCAACGACGGGGTCAGCGTCACCCTCGAGCAGGCTTTTGTCCGCTCTTGCAACACCACCTTCGCCAACCTCGCCATCCAGGTGGGAGCCGTCGAGATCGGGGCGGTGGCCAACGGCTTTGGGTTCAACAACCCCATCGATTCGCCATGGAGCGTCGCCACTTCCACTTTTCTCACATCCCAGTTGAGCGACGACCAGGCTGCCCTCGGCCAGAGCGGGATCGGTGAACGCGATGTCAGAGCGACGCCGTTCCAGATGGCTCTGGTCGCAGCGGGGGTGGCCAACGACGGGGTGGTGATGCTGCCCTATTTGGTCGAGCGGATCTTCGACGCCGACGGAAACGACCAGCAATTGGCCGAGCAGAGCCCGCTCCGCACGGCCCTCAGCCCAGCCACCGCCGAAGTGCTGACCCAGTTGATGGAACGGGTTGTGACCTCCGGCACGGGTCGCCAGGCTGCCGTCCCCGGTCAACGCGTTGCAGGTAAAACCGGCACCGCCTCGGGCCCCGGGGGCCAGCCCCATGCCTGGTTCATCGGGTTCGCCCCGGTCGAAGACCCCACCATCGCCCTGGCGGTCCTCGTCGAAGCAGGTGGCAACGTCGGGGAGACCGCCACCGGCGGCGGAGTGGCAGCCCCCATCGCCGCCGAGGTATTTGCGGAATGGCTCAATCGGTGAGTGCCCGTAGAATCAGCCTTGAGTTCATCTTGAACCGTTCCTAATGGAATTTCCCAACGCCCTTACCGATCGTTACCACTTGGCTTCCCACCTCGCCCGGGGAGGTATGGCTGACGTGTATCAGGGCCAGGACACCCTGCTCGGTCGCCGGGTGGCGGTGAAGATGTTGCACGCCCAGTACTCCAACGACGAGGCGTTCGTCAAGCGCTTCCGTCGTGAAGCTCAGGCTGCCGCCAACCTCGCCCATCCCAACATCGTCGGGATCTATGACTGGGGCCAGGCGGACACCACCTATTTCATCGTCATGGAATTGGTGGATGGCCGGTCGATGCGCGACGTGTTGCGTAGCGAAGGTGCGCTGCTCCCTCGTCGTGCTGCCGAGATCGGCCTCGAAGTCGCCTCGGCTCTTTCAGCCGCCCATCGGGCGGGTCTGGTCCACCGCGACATCAAACCGGGCAACATCCTCCTGGCCACCAACGGTTCGGTGAAGGTGACCGACTTCGGTATCGCCCGGGCCTGGGACGACTCCCAGGAGCTGACCAGGACCGGTGCGGTGATCGGCACCGCCACCTATTTCAGCCCCGAACAGGCCCAGGGTGCCCCGGCCGACGAACGTTCGGACGTCTATTCGCTCGGCGTGGTTATGTACGAGATGCTGTCGGGACGTCCCCCTTTCTCTGGTGACAGCCCGGTGGCGGTTGCATACCAACACGTTTCGGCGACGGCCAGCCCCCCGTCGAGCATCAACCCCGATGTCCCTCCCGAAATGGACGCCGTGGTGATGCGGGCCATGCAGAAAGAGCCGGCTCTCCGTTATCAAACGGCCGAGGAACTTCGGGCCGATCTCGCCAAGGTGTTGGCCGGACAAACTCCAACGGCGGTGCCGGTGACCGTGGCCGCGGCCGCCGTCGCCCCGATGGCCGTGGCGGGTGGGGACCACGGAGCCGCTACCCGCGTCCTCCCAGCACAGAGTGGAACCTCGCAGTTGCCGACTCAGACCTCACCCACCCTTGAGGACCGTGGACCCAGCCAGGTGCCGTTCATTCTCACCGCCTTTGGCTTGCTGGGACTGCTGGGGGTCCTGGTGTTCTTGGTCTTCCAGCTTGCTGCCAATCGCACGCCCGCCGAGGGACAGGTCACCGTTCCCAACGTCGTCAATATGGACCGAGCCACAGCCCTGGCAACGCTGCAACTGGCCGGTCTCAGAGTCGATGTTCGTGAGGAAGCCTCTGACACGGTCCCGGAGTTGACGGTCATTCGGACCGATCCGGTGGCGGGGCAATTGGTAGATCCGGACAGCCTCGTGATCGTCTATTTGTCGGAAGGGGCCGAACAGTTCGCGGTTCCCCAGCTTGTCGGCCAGACTGAGGTGGTGGCCGTCGGTCTGATTGAGGAGGCGAGGTTCGTTGTCGGCAGTGTGACCCGGCGTCCCGACCCCAACGCACCTGCCGGTCAGGTGATCGAACAGACTCCGGTAGCCGGGGTGGAACTCTCGGCGGGCACCCCCATCAACCTCGTGGTGTCGCAGGGACCGCTTGAATTCGCACTGGCCGAGTATTCCAACCAGGAGGAAAACACGGTCTTTGCGGCCCTGGCCGAGTTGGGTCTGCGTTGGAACACCCGTCAGGAAAACTCCGATAGCGTGCCTGATGGGACGGTGATCCGGACCGAACCTGTCGCTGGCACCATGGTCAAAGCCGGCGACATCATTCTCCTCATAGTGTCTTCCGGTCGGGGTGCGGTTGCCGTGCCCGACGTGTTTGGCCGCACCGAAAACGCAGCGCGGGACATTCTCGAAGAGGCCGGCTTCCAGATGCGGGTGGAAGTGGGACGTCAGGCCGTCACCGACCCCGACCTCGACGACCGCGTGGTCCGTCAGTTCCCCGACGCCGGGACCCAGGCCCAACCCGGCAGCGTGGTCACGGTGACCCTCGGCGAGTTCACCGCTCCGACAACCACGACGACGACCACGTCCACCACAACGACGACTACGGCGAGTTCAACCACGACTCCTTGCGTCACCAATCCAGGCGGGAACTGTCCATGAGTCGAGAGTCGGAAGTCTTGAGTGGTGGGTGGTGGGTTCAAACCCAGAACTCAGAACTCACCACTCAAAAAATTGCCCAGCAACTTCTTGCCCTCAATTGTCATGATGCTCTCCGGATGAAACTGCACCCCGGCGACCGGCAGGGTGCGGTGACGGATCCCCTGCACCACCCCGTCTTCGCTCCAGGCACAAGGTTCGAGATCGTCGGGTAACAACACCGCCGCCAGCGAGTGATAACGGGTCGCCACGAACGGGTTGTCGAGGCCCCCGAAGACGCCCCGGCCGTCGTGAGTGATCTGGCTGGTCTTCCCGTGCCTCGGTTCGGGGGCGAGGTCGACCTTGCCCCCATATGCGACGGCGATGGCCTGATGGCCCAGGCATACCCCGAGGGTGGGGACGTCGGATCCAAACCTTTTGATGTAATCGATCGAGTAACCAGCCTGCTCGGGAGTGCCCGGTCCGGGTGAGATGACAAGACGTTCGAAGTCGAGATCGGCCGCCTCCTCGGCAGTCACCTGGTCGTTGCGGATCACCTGCGGGTCGGCTCCCAACTCCCCCAGGTACTGGACGAGGTTAAAGGTGAACGAGTCGTAATTGTCAAGGACCAGGACCCGCATCTATCGATAATTGGTAGTCATGATGAAACCGCCGGCGATGGCGGCGAGGCCCCCGAGCAGCCAGTACTGGGGGAGTTGAAACACGAAGCGGGCCAAAACCGCCAGAAGTCCAACCCCCATCAGGCCAATCATCAAATACACATACCACCGGGGACTAGGCCCCTTCTCTCTGATGATCGAAGCGGCGGTAGGTCGTGGCTGCGGCGGCCGCCGGGGTTTTTTGGTCTTGCGCGACTTCGACTCAGGCATATGACCTAACGGTAGACGGGCTCCATCTCCTCCCGGCAGTGTTTGGGGGGACCCGTTTCCTTGACGTTGGCGGTCCGCATCGTGACCTCGGTTCCACAGACCGAACACCGGAAGTCACGGTTGACCTCAATTACATCGGTCGGGTCGGTCTCGGGCGGCGCCGTCCCCAGCATGCGGATCAGCGCGATCGAGGCCCGCCAGATAACTACGCCGATTACAACCGCAATCAGTACGGTAAGAAGGCCTGCGTCACCCACGCTCGATGATCATCGCGTTGGCCATTCCCCCACCCTCGCACATGGTCTGGAGGCCGTAGCGACCGCCCCTCCGCTCCAACTCGTAGACGAGGGTGGTGAGCAGGCGGGCCCCCGAGGCCCCGAGGGGATGGCCCAGGGCGATGGCGCCGCCGTTGACGTTGGTCCGCTCCCAGAGACCGGCCGGGTCGGCCCCGCCGTGTTCGGCCAGCCAGGCCCCGACCACTGCGGCAAAAGCCTCGTTGATCTCGAACAGATCGATGTCAGCGGCGGTGAGACCGGCCCGATCGAGCACCTTGGAAGTGGCGGGGATAGGCCCGGTCAACATGATCACCGGATCGACCCCGGCCAGGGAGAACTGGACAAAGCGTGCCTTCGGCGTCAACCCGAGATCGCTGGCTTTGTCTTCACTCATGATGAGAACGGCAGCGGCGCCGTCGGAGATCTGCGACGAGTTCCCGGCGGTGACCATCCCGTCCACCTTGAAGGCCGGCTGGAGGCTCGCGAGCTTTTCGAGAGAGGTTTCGCGGCGGATCCCCTCATCGGTGGTCACCACCTCCGTGCCGGTTTCGGTCTTGACGGTGACGGGGACGATCTGGGATTCAAAATGGCCCTCGTCGGTAGCGCCCGCCGCTCGCATGTGCGAGTCGAGCCCGATCTGGTCGAGCTCCTGGCGGGAAAGTCCCCACTTCTCGCAGATCATCTCGGCGGAAATCCCCTGCGGGACCAGGCCGTGGCTGTAACGCTCGAGCATCAGCGGACCAAAGGGCATGCCGGGTCCTTGCTGGGCGGTGATGCCCATGGGGATGCGAGTCATCGACTCGATTCCGGCGGCGATGACGACGTCGTAGGCCCCGGCGATCACTCCTTGGGCGGCGAAATGCGCCGACTGCTGTGACGATCCACATTGGCGGTCGATGGTGGTCCCCACCACATCCTCTGGGAATCCGGCGGCAAGGAGGGCGTTGCGGGCGATGTTGAGCCCCTGCTCCCCCGTCTGTGACACACAGCCCATGATCACGTCTTCGATCAGGATCGGATCGATCCCGGTCCGCTCGACCAGGGCCCTCAGGGGGATCGAGGCGAGGTCAACGGGGTGGATGTCTTTGTATTTGCCGTTGCGGCGGGCGACCGGCGTCCGGACCGCATCAACGATGACAGCAGTGGGCATTTAGACGGACCTCCTTGGGCTCCGAAACCTACTCCCAGTATCGCGGCTCCAACACCGAAACCCACATTCAGATTCCACGAAGAACGCCGATAGGACGGACGTGAGCGGTTCTCATGCTCCCGGACCGGTTTTCACCGATTCGCTGACCGGATTGTGGAATCGGCGCTATGTCGACAGCGAGTTGATCCGCGCGTGCAGCCTGGCCCGGCGAAGACAAGAGCCGGTGGCCATCGTGATGCTGAACATCGACCGCTTCGATCTGGTCAATGATGCATATGGCCGTGGCGTTGGCGACGACGTCCTGGTTGCCGTCGCCGACCATCTTCGGGCCTACACCCGCCTGGAGGACTTGCTCGGCCGACTCGGTGGAGACGATTTCGTGATCGTCCTCGCCGACACTGACACCTCGGGGGCCGGCAAGGTCGCCACTCGCCTAGGCGCTGCCATCGGAAGGGCTGCCATCGCAACAAGGGCAGGCTCCATTCCGGTCACCGTGAGCGCCGGCATTGGAAGCGGCGATGGCTCCGACCCGGCCGACATCATTCACCGGGCCGAGTCCGCCCTGAAGGCCGCCCAAGCCGCTGGCGGCAACTCGGTTGCGACCGACTGAACGGGTGGAGACGATGGGACTTGAACCCACGACTTCCTGCTTGCAAAGCAGGCGCTCTG
>JBBDQN010000038.1:0-25822 GCA_040905905.1 Acidimicrobiia bacterium | reverse complement strand
ATCGACCGGGCGCGGTAGCTTTCCTCGATGGTGGATGCGATGGCACCAATCTTAATTTCTCACCTGGCGGCCGCCGAAGGCGGGCTTCTCTTTGAGCAGTGGGACATGGCCCGGGGGGCGGCTGACCTCGCTCTGGAGCTCTCGTTGGCTTCGCTGCCGTCGTGGGAGAACGTCTGCCGTTATCTCCGGGCCCGCTCTCTCGCCGGTCAGGGTTCGGCTGATGAAGCCCTCGGCGAGACCGAACTTGCCCTTGCCGCCACCCCCGCCGGCAGCAACGGCCTCCGTTGGCGACTCCGGATCGATGAGCTCCGCCTGGAACTGGGAGCGACGTGGAACCAATCGGTCGCCGAAGACCTCACCGATCAGCTTCTGCAGAGCCAATGGTTGGGCGCCGCGGCTGATCTGATGACTGTGCGGGCGCGGCGGGAGAAGTCCCCGGAGGTGGCAGCCGAAGCCGCCGCCCTGGCGATGCAGCTCGGCAACCCGGTCCAGGCGGCTAAGGCCATCACCGCCGGAGATCTCTGGAAGGACCCGATTGCGTTGCCGGTGGCTACAGCCATGCGCTCGGTCGTAAGTCGGCTGCCGGAGGGCTGGTCGCTCGACTTCCTCGACAACCCGGACGCGCAGGCCTCCCTCGCCGACGAAACCAAGGTAGGCGAGGACGAGGTGGCCCTCTTGCGGGAGCGGATCGACCATGCCCTTTCCGTTGCCGGCCTATCGGGCGAGATGATCCTCAGCCCCGCCCAGCGCCGCTCCGCCGGTCTGGTTCGACGGCGCCCACCCCGGCGCCGAGGTCCCCTGGCCATAGCCGGTGCTGTCGCGGCCATGGCGGTTATCGCGGTTGGGGCGGCGCTGGCTGTTGTGAATCTCACCGCCCCACCCCCGACCACAACCACCCTGGCGACCACCACCACGACGGTGATAGAGATGGAGGACATGGTGGTGGCCGCCCCTGAGGCCGGGATTCTGGGCAGCACCCTGTTTCGGGGTGACGCCGGACGCAGCGGGGTCGGAACGGGCGGAATTGAAGAGGCCACCGGCCACTATTGGAGGAACCCTCCCGGCCCCATCATCGTGCGACCACCAATCGCACATGGGCAATACCTGATGGTGCCCAACGACGAGAACATCATCCAGGTCATCCAACAGCGATCAGGAGACGTTGAGCAGGAGATACAGACCGAAAGGTTTGGCTCGCCACTGGCAATCGGGGAGGGCGGAGAGTCCGGCACGATCGTGGTCTACGTCAGTGACCGCGGCATCCTTCACGCCCACAGCGCCTTCCGCGGCAACCAGTTCTGGCAGCAGAACGTTGGCGAAGTCGTAACGACGCCACTCATTGTCGGTGACTCCGTGTACGTCGCCACGACTGAGGGGCGACTTCTCGGCTTTCTCTTGGCCGGTGGTCAACCGAAGTGGGTTTATCCGGAGGGGGAGCCTGCCGGATCCTTCAGGACGGCCCCGGCCTTCGACGGAGACACGATCTACTTGGCTTCGACTGATGGGCTGGTTCACGCGGTCGATATCAACACCGGCTTGGCGACGTGCGAGCCAGTCGACACTCGCTTCGAGATCCAGGCCAATCCAATGATTATGGGCGAAACCTTGTTCATGGGCACCGTTGGTTCATCGGTTCTGACTTATTCGATCGGATCCTGTTGGGGCATCCCACCGGGCTATACGACCTACCCGGTTCCGACCGAGGAGGGTGCGATCGTGACCCCTGACGCTTTGTACTACGTGGAGGGGCTGAATTTGCACGGAGTCTCCTTGGCTCCCGACGGGTGGGAGGGGAATACGCCCTTTCTATGGCCACATAGCTTCACGGATGAAACACTCATCACTACCCCACCGATCCTCGCCAACGGTTTGATCTACATCGGCACTGGCTCCGGCAACGTGTACGCCATCAACGCCGAGTCTGGTGAGGAGGCGTGGCGATATCGCACTGGCTCCCGTCAGATCCGGCACGAGTTGTTGGTTGTCGACGGAGCCGTATTCGCCACTACAGCCGACGGACGAATCATCGCTATCGCCGGCGAGTAGATAAAAACACCTGGGAACCACAGACCCTCCGGCGTCGACAATGTAGGTGAATGTCCGACATCCGGGATCGGCGGCTGCTGACGCGTATTGCCTCGGGAGACGAGCGCGCCCTCGGTCAGCTCTATGACCGCCATGTGGCTCTGCTCGCTGCCCGACTCCGGCAGTCGGGAGCCTCCATCTCGGAGGCAGAGGATGCGCTCCAGGAAGCGTTCGTCGCCGTGTGGCGATCGGCAGCAACCTATAGGGGTGAAGGTCCGGTGGGTGCGTGGCTGTGGGGGATCGCGTCCCGCAAGCTCGTCGACCTCTATCGGTCGTCGGCCCGAAGCCGAACGGGCGATGAGGCCACCGGCGCAATAGCTGGGCGTCCATCGACGGAGACCGAGTGGGCTGCACTAATCGACACCCAGGACGCTGTGAATCGTTTACCAGATCCCCTTCGACAGGCTCTCGTGGCAGTGGCGTGGGAGGGCCTGTCTATCGCCGACGCCGCAGTCAGGCTCGGCGTGGCTGAAGGAACCATCAAAAGCAGGGTCCATCGGGCCCGCCAGATTCTGCTCGAGGAGAAACCATGAGACACCCGGTGCTGGAGCGAGATTGGCTACTCGATGACATAACCGTCAACCACATTCAAAGCTGTCAGCGATGCCGGTCTGGTCTCGTCTGTGACATCGACGTTGTTGCCGTCCGGACGAGGATCTACGAGGACCTCATCGCCCCCCCAGCTGTTCATGTAACTGCCGGCAGGTCGCCATGGATGTTCGCAGTCGTGGCGGCAGCAGCAGTCCTCTTCGTGATCGTGGCAGGGGGACTTCTACTCCAGGGTGAGAATGAATCCATAACCGTGGGCACCGATGTGCCTCCAATCGAAACCAGTCTTCCCCGAGTCCCTGAGTTCCCCGAGGTGCCGCCTCCCGAAACTCCGCAGGCGCCAGAAGCTTCGGGTGATCGTCCTAGCTTCGACCTGACATTCGTCGTCGCCACCACGGACGGCGAGCCTGTGACCACTGGACGTCTGGTGTGGGCGTCTCTCAACTTCTACAAAATCCTCAAGGTCGACAACTCGCCCCAAGGGCCGTCGTTCGGCTACAGCTTCTACCGGACACGGGACGAAATGGGAATCAATGACCCCCATGATCAGCTTGTTCGCACCGGTGACACTGGCGGCCGGATCAGCTACCCCCCCGATCCCGCCATCCCGTGGAGGATCTTGACCCGGGTCCTGTCAGTCCAAGAAATTTGGTTGGAGATCACCAACGGCGTCGCCGATCCCGAGCGATCCCAACCCACCCACCCTCTGGCCGCGGACGCATTTGCAGCCGAAGGCTTTCGATTGGAAGTCAGCGCAGAAGGCATCCCGGTAAAGGTCGAACGGCCCGCCTTTGGACCTTTCGAAGTGTCGAGCCTGGAGATGCGGCCGGTGGTCTCCGGCGAAATAGGGGGGAATATCGAATTGCCCTTCAGGTACGCCCTCTTCCTGGCGCCGGAGTCGTCCGAGTATCAGCGCCCCACCCTTGAAGACGGGATAGTCACCTTCACCGAATACCGCCGGGCTGCCGAAGCGGCAGCGGCTTGCGCCGGAGTTGACCCGGAGTTCGACGAGGCATCCGGGCTTTATTCGCTGCCGGCCTCGACCCAATCGGTCGCTTGTTCGTCTGAGTATTTCGACAATGTGCAAGCAGCATGGAGGTCCGACAGCTTCGAGTTGAGCGAAAACGACTTCACCATTCTCCACTATCTGGTCGAGGGCGATTTGGAGTCGGTGCAGATGTACCAAAGCGAACCGGGTGATGAGCGGGCGCTGGCCGATGGTCCCGGTTGGGCCATCTCGATCTGGGAACGAGGCGCCGGATTGTGTACCAGTACAAGCGCCGCCTCGGGGCCAAGCGGGCTCGGAAGTTTTAGCCGAGGATGTTTCACCCGCAGCCATATGAGTGTCCCTGGGCGGCTCCGTGTTGATACGGTGTACACCGGGCCTGGGAGCCAAACGGAGGGGGCGATCCTCGGCATCGTCGAGGACGACGCCCGACAAATCCTCATCACGTTTTCCAAAGGCGAATCGGTGGCGGTGCCAGTCGGGGACACAGCAGAACTCGGTTTTCGTGGGTTTGGGCTCCTATTCGAAACCGCCGATCTCGGGGTCCCGATCTCCTTTGAGGCACTCGATTCCGCCGGCAACCTGCTCCTGAGCTATCAGGAGCTTGGCTAACGCTGATTTGCCGGCGAGTAGGGACTATGTAACGAGGAGACCCTCACCGGCCGCCCACTCGACCAAACGGCGGAGCGTGCCAGCGGCAGAGGTGTAGACGAGACCAAGCTCGTTGGTGGCACGGCTGCCGTCATAGGTGTGGCCATGTCGGAGGGTCCGCACCATCTCGGGACAGACCCGGGCCGATCGTCCACTCAGCCGGAACGGAAGCCAGATCAGGCCGGCAGCCGCCGCGACCAGCGGGCCGGGTAGATATCGGACGTTGAGCGGGCGGCCGGTCGCTTCCGCCAGAAGCGAGACCGCCTCGTCCATGGTGATCGAGAACGAATTCAACAGATAGCGGCGTCCACTTCTCCCGCGTTCGGCGGCCAGGAGGTGGCCGCGAGCGCAGTCGTCGATGTCGACGATCGACAACCTGGTATCGACGAGAAAGGGCAGACGTCCGTTGACGACATCAAGGATCAGCTTTCCTGTCCCAGTGGCCCGCCCCGGCCCCTGCACCGAGGAAGGGTTGACGATGACAACGTCTAGATCCCCCCCTTCTGCAACGACCACCTGCTCGGCCTCGAACTTCGACCGTTCGTAGTTCGAATGGAAACCACCTCGATGGATCGTGTCCTCGCTTCCGACCGATCCCTGCGGCTCGCCGATCGTCGCCGCCGATGAGGTATGGACCATCCGCCTCACCCCGGTGACCCGGCAGGCGCGGATTACGTTGCGGGTGCCGTCGACGTTGACCCGGAACATCTCGGTTGGATCAGGGTCACACATTCGGTTGATGCCTGCCAGGTGGAACACGACCTCGACGTCGGTACAGGCCCTCAACAGCGACTCGTAGTCGAGGACGTCCCCGACCACCGCCTCCACCCCCATGGGCAACTCCCGACCAGGTCGCACCAACGCTCGAAGGGTGTGCCCTGACTGAATCAGGTGTCGCAGCACCGCACCACCCACCACTCCCGTGGCGCCGGTCACGAGGGCTTTCACGCCGGCGTCTTGGCCCGGGCGCTGGTGAGAACTTTGGAGAAGGTCCCGAAATACCCCCACGCCGAGGCGATTGTGACGATCACGGCGATCCACATCACCCACTGATCGAGGTAAAGGGGGCCCCATGGCTCGGGAAGCCGGACATACGCCAAACCAATCGCCGCATATTGGGCGGTGGCCTTGATCTTGCCCCAGGTCGAAGGCTTGACGATCCCACCGCCGATGGCCACCAGCCCCCGCAGCCCCATCACCAGGAACTCCCTCATCATGATGACGAGTGCCGCCCAGATCGAGACCCGGCCGATCGAGGTCAGAGCCAGCAGCGCTCCGGTGACCAGGAGTTTGTCGGCGGTGGTGTCGAGAAAGGCCCCCAAAGCCGACTCCACATGCCAGCGCCGGGCCAGATAACCGTCGAGAAAGTCGGTCAGAGCCGCGACCGTAAAGAGGATGGCGGCGTAACCCAAGGCATCCTCGAACTGTTCCTGGGCGTGGGTCAGGGCCATGATGATCGGGACGACCAAAACCCGGCCCATGGCCAGCCAATCTGGGAAAGAGATGGGTAAAGCTCCTTGGAGAACCGGGAGCGATGATAACCCCGGAGAGGCGCCAGACATGGCGGCCTAACCTCACAATGATGGTTTGGAGCCGTGCGGAACATGTGGCCTCCCTGGCCGACGAAGACCTGTTCGATGTGGTTGTTGTGGGGGGCGGTATCACCGGCTGTGGAGTGGCTCTGGACCTATCCGCCCGGGGTCTGCGAGTCGCGCTGGTCGAGCAAAATGACTTCGCCTCCGGGACCTCGAGCCGCTCCACAAAACTATTTCATGGCGGCATCCGCTACTTGCCCCAGTTTGAGTTCCGGCTCATCGCCGAGGGCCTGCACGAACAGGCGGTGTTGTCTCACATCGCCGACTACCTGTTCCACCCACTTGAGTTTGTCATCCCTCTATTTCGCCAATACGGCATCGCCGATGCCCCGGATTGGGCGGCGCGTGGTCGGCGGGCTTCTGCTGCCTTGCGAGTGGGTTTGATTCTGTACGACCTCCTCGGCGGCAGGAATAGACCGGGAGCCAAACCCCGGCGTCTCCGCCCTGAGGAAGTGCTGGCCCTGGTTCCCCGGCTCCGCCCCGAAGGGCTGCGGGTCGGCTATGTCTATTCCGACGCGCAGACCGACGACGCCCGGATGGTCGTGGCCGTGGCTCGCACTGCAGTCGAGCGCTATCGGACGGTGGCAGTCGCCAGGATGCGAGCCAACGACCTGATCAGAGAGCCTTGGGGATTTTCGGTGATCTGCACCGATATGGTTGGTGGTCAGCCCGTGCGTATTCGGGCAAAGACCGTTGTGTCCGCTACCGGCGCCTTCCCGGCTCCCACTCTCCCCGGAGCTCGCCCGCTCGAGATCGTTGCCTCGAAAGGCGTCCATCTGGTGGTCGAAAGGGAGTTGCTGGGCATCTCAGATCAGGCGGTGGTACTGCCCGAGACCGAAGACGATCGAGTCCTTTACATAATCCCGTGGCAAGGCCATGCTCTCGTAGGAACCACAGACACCCCATACGCCGGCGACGTCGAACATCCCGTGGCGGCCGAGGAGGATATTGCCTATCTCGTCAAACATGTGAGGCGCTATCTGGACGTTGACGACTTCACCCCGCTCTCGACCTTCGCTGGCCTGCGGGCGCTAGTCGACAGAAGGGAGGCGATCACCGCCCAAGCCTCCCGCGAACACGTCGTCACGGAACCGAGCCCTGGTTATGTCCAGGTCGCGGGTGGAAAGCTGACCACCTACCGGCGCATCAGCGCTGAGGCCGCGGCCAGAGTCACCCGGCACCTTGGCCTCAAGGGAAAAAGCCCGACCGAACAGATCCCACTGGTGGGAGCTGGAGGCGACCTGAGCGAAGTCCGCTCCAAACTGGCGTCCGCGGGTTATCCGGGAGAAGCGGCTTCTGCGGCCACCGGGCGTTACGGAGTCGAGGCGATGCGGTTGGGTGACCTCGTTTCGGAAAGCCCCGACCTTCTCCCAACCTTGAGCGATGGACACACCACCATGGCGGAGGTCATCCATGCCGTCAGGTTCGAGTCGGCCGTGGCGATCTCCGATTTCACCCTTCGTCGCACCCACTTGGCGTGGTTGACAAGCGACCATTCGCGGAAGGACCAGGAGACCATCGGTCGCCTGATGGGCACGGAGCTCAACTGGAGCCCGGCTGAAACGGATCGTCAAATCGCCGTCCACGAAGCGGAATTGGCGTCCGAGGGCCTTTAGCTCGCGCGTCAGACCCAGTTGAGAGTCCGCTCCACCGCCTGACGCCAGCGAGAGTTGAGCCACTCCCGAACGTCAGGCTCCATCGCCGGGATAAACCGTCGGTCCTCGGCCCAGTTGGCGCGGAGATCGTCGATTGACCCCCAAACTCCCTCAGCCAGACCGGCAGCGTAGGCGGCGCCCAGAGCGGTGGTTTCCGCCACCACTGGCCGAATGACCGGTACCCCAAGCAGGTCCGCCTGGAACTGCATGAGCAACTCGTTGGCCACCATGCCCCCATCAACTCGCAACTCGGCGAGATCGGCGCCCGAGTCGGCGCGCATCGCATCCAGGACCTCCTTCGTCTGAAAGGCCGTGGCCTCCAGGGCCGCCCGGGCAATGTGCGCCTTGGTGGCAAATCGGGTCAACCCGACGATGACCCCCCGGGCATCGGAGCGCCAATGAGGTGCAAAGAGCCCGGAGAAGGCAGGGACGAAATAGACGTCGCCATTGTCTCCCACCGACGCAGCCAGCTGTTCGACTTCGGCCGACGAATCGATGATTCCAAGGTTGTCCCGGAGCCATTGGATGAGGGATCCCGTGACGGCGATCGAACCCTCCAGGGCATAAACCGCGGGTTCCTCCCCGATCTTGTATCCCACCGTCGTCAGCAATCCACTACGAGATACCACCGGGGTCGTGCCCGTGTTCATCAACATGAAGCAGCCGGTTCCATAGGTGTTCTTGACCATGCCGGGGTCGAAGCAGGTCTGTCCAAAGAGGGCGGCATGTTGGTCACCGAGGATCCCGCTGATCGGAACCCCCGCAAGGGCTCCTACCCCGAGAGCCACCTGGCCAACCGAGGGCACGATCTCGGGTAGACAGGCACCCGGCACGCCCATGACCTCGCACAACTCTTCACTCCAGGAGAGAGTTGCCAGGTCCATCAGCATCGTCCGCGACGCATTGGTCACATCGGTGACGTGGCGTCCGCCCGTGAGGTGCCATGTGACCCACGAGTCGATGGTGCCAAAACACAGCTCACCCGCCGCGGCTCGATGGGCGAGTTCTCGGTCCCGTTGGAGTAGCCAGGACAACTTGGGACCGGAGAAGTAGGTGGCCAGCGGCAGACCGGTCTGTGCACGAAAGCGATCCTGTCCATGATCGGCCTCGAGGACGCGACAAAGGTCGACTGTGCGGGTGTCCTGCCAGACGATGGCGTTGTGGACCGGGCGGCCGCTGGCGCGTTCCCACAAAACGGTGGTTTCCCTCTGATTGGTGATCCCGACCGCGGCCAGGTCGGAGCGGCTGAGGCCAGCTTCGGTCAACGCCGTGCTGATGACCCGGTCGGTCTTTTCCAGGATCTCAGCCGGGTCGTGTTCAACCCACCCGGGTTGGGGGAAAATCTGACGGTGTTCTTCCTGCGCGGAAGCAACCGATCGGCCGTTCGCGTCGAAAACGATGAATCGGGTGCTGGTCGTCCCCTGATCGACCGCCCCGACGAAGCTGGGCTTCATCCGATCCAGGCAAAGAGGTCGATGGCGTTGCCGCTCGGGTCCAACACCGTCGCGTAGCGCTGACCCCAGGGAGCATCAAAGGGGGCTAGATGGGACGGCGCCCCGAGAGCCGTCAACTCGAGATGGAGCTCGTCGACCTCGGCGGGGTTGTCGCAGAGAAACGCCAGAGCGATCCGGTGGCTGCCGGACGGCGGCTGCCAGGCAGAAAAGGACTGCACGCTTTCGACGGTGTCGAGCATGATTCGCAAACCACCCGGACCGCTTGCCTCGGCATGGTCTTCGGGTGTGGCATCGTCTGAGAAGGCGAGCCCGAGCCGCCGGTAAAAGTCGATGGCCTCTCCCATGTGGGAGACGATGATTCCGATCGCGTCCAGATTGGCTGCCATGGGCGCATTCTGCCACCTGGGTCAGGAGGGTGGTCGGCGATGCGCCGCCATCTCCTGCGCTCTCGCCGGATCGACCAGCCACAACCCGGCGACATCGACCGCGTCCGCGACCAGCAGGTCGGCTTCTTCCCGCTCCGCTTTGGAAAGCCGGCGAAGCACATGGTCGGCTGCCTCCCGGCTCCCCGGGGGCCGGCCCACGCCGATCTTGAGACGGGAGAAGTCCTTCGATCCCAGGTGCTGTTCCAGCGACTTGATCCCGTTGTGGCCCCCGCTGCCGCCGTCGACCTGAAGGCGAAGGCGCCCGAACGCGAGGTCGATGTCATCGTGCAAAACCAGAAGGTCCTCGGGCGTGGCCTTGAAGTAGGTGAGCAGGGCGCGCACTGCCCGACCCGAGTCGTTCATGAACGTCAACGGCGAGGCGAGGATCAGGTCACCCAACTTTGCTACGTCGGCCCGTACTCGCAGGGGACCTCGTTTGAGTTTGGTGTCTCGACCTTGGGCGAGAGCCGCCAGGGCTTCGTATCCCAGGTTGTGACGGGTGCCTTCGTAATCGGATCCCGGGTTGCGAAGCCCGACGACGATCCGCAACTGCTACTCGTCGTTCTCGGCTTCGGCTTCGGCTTCGCCCTCCTCGCCTGGCTCCTCGGCCCCTTCTTCCTCTTCGGTCGGCTCGGGTACAACCTCGATCGTGGGAGGCGAGACCATCACCAACAGCGAATCGGGATCATCGAGGAACACCACACCTTCGATTGGGAGAAGGTCGGAGACTCTCAGGGTGTCGTTGATTTCGAGTTCGCTGACATCGAGATCAACCGAACCCGGGATCTGGGTGGGCAATGCCTCGATGCGGATGGTGTTGCGAGCGGGAGTGAGTATGCCTCCCTCCTTCAGCCCGACCGGGATGCCGGTGAAGTGCAGCGTGACCTCGGTTTCCACGACCTCCAACAGCGAAACCTGGAGAAAGTCGACGTGGCGGATCTGATTGCGAAACGGATGGCGGTCGATTGCCTTGATGAGAGTCGGGACAGAGCTGGCGCCGTCGATTTCCAGGTTGATCAGGGCGTGGGTACCACCCTCGCCGTGAAAGGCAACAGTGAGATCGTGATGGTTGACGGCGACATGTTTGGGTTCGGTGCCTAACCCGTAAACCACCGCAGGGACCATGCCGGTTGCGCGGAGACGGCGCGAGGCGCGGCTACCCATGGGGCGCCCGGTTTCGACGCGGATTGATACTTGGGCCACGAATTAGCTCCTTGCGGAAAAGGGGAGGTCACATTGTAGGCGTGAGCTAGGTGACGGGAAAAGCGGCCTACAGACCGCTGACCCAGGCGGCGGTCCGCTCGGCCAGAAATACGGTCGTGGCCTGGTTGCGATCGAGAGAGTGCGAGGCGCCGTCAAGAATCTCAATGACTGCAGTGGGAAGCGGTCGGATGTGCAGGTCGAACAGGTCCATGCGCGAGAGGGCATCGCGGGTTCCTTGAAAGAACAACATCGGCACCTTGATGTCCGGCAGGTGCTCGATCCGCAGTCGATCGGGTTTGCCAGGCGGGTGGAGGGGATAGGCGTAGAGAACCACCGCCCGACAGGGTTCTTGCGCAGCTGCGAGGTAGGTGCCCATCCGCCCTCCCATCGAGCGACCGGCCAGGACTGGCAGTGAGCCGGCCAGCTCACCCAGATAGTCCCGGGCCGCTCTGTGACAGTCGAGCAACACGGCCTGGCGGTCGGGGCTCTTCCGGCCTGCCTCCGTGTAGGGATAGTTGAAAGTCAGCACCAGCAGCCCACGGTCTGCCAACTCTTCTGCCAGGGCAACCATACGCGGATGGTCCTGGCCGGTCCCGGCACCATGGGACAGCAAAAACGGAATACCGTCGTCCCCGTAGAGAACGGCGGACACTTCACCACCCAACCACTTGATCCGGGCTTTTGACCGTCTCACCCCGCGAGCGTATACCCCTACCATCATTGACACATGAGCGGTTGGCGCGCCGGGTTGGTCGCCCTGGCAGTCGGTGGGGTATTCCTGGCTGCGGGCTGGGCCCTAACCAGGGATGGTGCTCCAGTAGACCCACCCTCGACAACAGTTGACCCCGGTGATGCCGACGTCACCCTGGCCTGTCCCGCCGCCTACGAATTGGTCTGCGGCCAGCTCGCAACCCGCTATCAGGCGGCGCACGTCACCTACCGGCTCGGTGCCGACATCCCAGACGGAATGGTCGTCATAGCTCCCGTGGCCGACCTGCCCCCAGATCTGGCGGTCACCCAGTTCGCCAGATCGCCGATTGCCATCGCCATGTGGCAGGAGCGGTCACCTGCGCTGCTGCGCGGATGCGACATCACGATTCAATGTCTTATCAGCCAGGCTGGAGTGGCCTGGTCCGATCTGGGTGGGCCTCAGTCGTGGGGAACGGTGACCCTGGGTCTGGCCGACCCGGCTGAAGGTATCGCCGATCTCGAAGCGTGGCGTCTCTTTGTCGAAGGAGGAGTCGGTGCCGGTGTCGGTGACCACATTCGTCTCAGTGCCCCTGACGATGGCCGCCTGATGGCCGATCTGGTCCTCTTTCCCAGCCGGGCCGACGTAGTCGTCACCTCAGAGGTAGCGATCGCCTCTCAGTTGCAGAACGCCATTCAAAGGGCAGGACGGCTGGCAGTCTTCTACCCCGATCCCACGCCGTTCGTTGCGATCGGTGCCTCCGGAGAAGGGCGGGCCGCCCGCAACCTGATCGAAGACCTCACCACCCCGGAGTTGCAGGCATTGCTAGGTAGCCTTGGTCTGCGCCCGTTAGCCGGGGAGGCCTCTGACCTTATGGATGGACTGGCAGCCCCGGCCGGTGAACTGGCCCCGGTGGACATATCGCAAAGGGAGACGTTGGTGCAGGCCTGGAACCAAGTGATGGGAGGCTGAAGTGAGGTTGACCCGATCCCTCGCGCTCGCAGCCTCGGTGGCCGTCCTCTCTGCGTGCGTTTCGGGGGGCGGCGGTACCACTATCCCCGGCCAGGTCACAGTTCCCGACGGCTGTCGCGAGGTTCCTGCCGCGACATCGCCTGAGAAGTTCACTCTCCTCACCAGGCTGGCCGAAGAGTTCAACGCCACCGGGCCCGAGTTTGGTGGCGAGTGTGTCGCAATCACGGTCTACAGACACTCGTCAGGCGCCGCCGCCCAACTCCTTATCGAGGGCTGGCCTGAGGACGGCTCGGCCGGTCCAGCCCCGGTGTTGTGGAGCCCTTCAGCCAGCAGCTGGGGCGCCGTGGTCAATCACCGATTGAGCGAGCAAGGGGCTGCACCGATCGCCAACGACTTCGAGCGGATCATGATCACCCCACTCGTTTTGGGAATGCCCCAGCCGATGGCAGAAGCACTCGGATGGCCCGAGGAAGACATCGGCTGGGCCGACATCCTCGCCTTGGCCTCAAACCCCGAGGGATGGGGGGCGGTTGGTCACCCGGAATGGGGGCAATTCCGGCTCGGCAAGACCAACCCCAACTTTTCGACCTCTGGTCTGTCCGCCACGGCCGCCATCTACTACGCAGCTACCGGGAAAACCACCGGACTAACCCAAGCCGACATCGCCGATCCTGAGGTGATCGAATTCGTGAGAGGCGTGGAGGCCGCAACGGTCCATTACGGCGACACCACCCTCACCTTCCTCGACAACATGTACCGGGAGGACCAGGCGGGACGGGGCCTCACCTACGTCTCCGCCATCGCCGTCGAAGAGGTTTCCATCCTGGCCTACAACCGCGGCGACCCGGCCGACACCGGCACCCCCGGACCCGCGCCTCGGGTGCCCCTCGTGGCGGTGTATCCACGGGAAGGCACCCTCTATTCGGACAACCCGGCCTTTGTTCTCGACGGTGCCTGGGTCGACGACCTCGCCCGTCAGACGGCCGAAGCCTTTCGTGAGTTTGTGATCGACGACCCCGAGAATCAGGCGGCGGTCCTCGAATTCGGCTTTCGACCCGGCAACCCCGCTGTACCGATCGGTGATCCCATCACCATCGCCAACGGGCTAAATCCAAACAAACCCGACACGGAACTCGCCGTTCCAGCGCCTGAGGTTCTGGCCGCCCTCGTCGACAGCTGGGAAATTAACCGCAAGACCGCACGCGTGATCATGCTGCTCGACGTGTCGGGTTCGATGAGCGATATTGCGGGTGAGGGCTACACCAAACTCGAGCTGGCCAAGCTGGCCGTCCTGTCAAGTCTCGACGAGTTCAAACCCGAAGACGAGATCGGGCTCTGGGTGTTCTCGACGGAACTCGAAGGTGACCTCGATTATCTCGAGTTGATTCCACCGGCTCCCCTCAGTGAGATCCGGGCGGAACTCGAGGAGAAGGTTGGGTCACTCTTGCCGGGAGGGGGCACCGGCTTGTATGACTCGACCCGGGGAGCTGTCCAGGCCGTGCGCGACTCCTTCGATCAGACCAAGATCAACGCGGTTCTCTTGCTGACCGACGGAATGTGCGATGACAATCCGCCCGGATGCGACATCGATCCCTTGTTGACCTACCTCGCCTCCAACGAGCGCGACGTGGTCCGAGTCTTCCCGGTCGCATACGGCGAAGGCGCCTCTATCGAAGAACTCACCCAGATCGCCAACGCCTCCCGGGCGCGGGTATACACCGCCACCGATCCATTGACGATCGAACGAGTCTTTCAACAGGTCATCTCCAACTTCTGATGGCCGACCGCTGGGGAAGCGTCTTTCGGTACAACCCGGCCACCCGAAAAGGTCGCCGGCTTCTGCGGGCCGTCTTGACCCCGTCAGGTGTTCTCGCCGCCGGAGGACTGGTAGGGACCGGGATGTTGCTGGAGGTGTCACCGATCGTGATCGCCGTGGCTGGAATCGTCGGATTCGTGACCTCGGCCCTGTTGCATCTGCGCGACCCCAAACTCGCAGCACAAATGGTCGCCCCGGAATTCGACCGCGACCTCTCGGCCCTCGATGCGAATCATCTCCCGCTCATGGTCGCCGGTTTGGAGGCCCGCGACCGGTTGGAGCAGGCGGTCGAGTCGTGGAGCGGAGGCGAGAACGAAGGGATCATCGCCCGGGTCACCGAGACCCTGCGTCGTATGTACGACACCGTGACCTGGCTGCAAAGGGCAGATCGATTCCTGGGTTCGGTTGACGAGAACCGGCTGGCCAGCCGAATGCAGGGACTGGCGGCAGGGCAGGTGCGAGAAGAACTGGAGGCTCAAATTACGGAGGTAGTGGCCATCCGCCAGCGCCGGGACGAGGTGGAGGGCCGCATCATGGCCACGGTTACCGGAATCGACACGCTTGCCCTGAAGGCGCACTCCATCGCCCTCCACACCACCGGCCCCGGGGAACCGGTTGACGAGGTCCGCCAGCTTCGGGAAGAGCTCAACTCGTATACCCGGGGTCTGGCCGAGATCGAGCACCACCTTCGTGAGGTACTGCCACAAGTCTGAGCCCCGGTAGCCTCCGGATGTGAACGTCGAGGTTTTCGCCAATCCAGAAGTATTGGCTGATGCGGCTGCCGACTGGATTGCCAAGGTGCTGCTCGACGCCCCCGGTGAGCGGGTTTCCCTGGGTCTGTCGGGCGGTTCCACGCCCGGTGCGACCTACCAACGGTTGCGAGGAATGCCCGCCGCGTGGGAAAGGGTCGACGCCTGGCTGGCCGATGAAAGATGGGTCCCCCACAACCACGCCGACTCCAACGGGCTGATGGCAGAAGAGCTTCTCTTGAATCATGTCGACGCCACTTTCTATCGGCCGCGATGGGCTCCCTGGTTGGAACCCGAGGAATCGGCAGCCCACTACGAGGCGGTATTGCGGTCGATCCACCCCACCTCGGGCCCAGACCTTGTCCTGCTTGGAATGGGCACCGACGGCCACACGGCCTCCCTGTTCCCCGGGACCGCCGCACTTTCGATAGAACGCCGCTGGTATGTCGCCAACGAAATCCCTCACCTCGACGCCTGGCGGCTGACAGCCTCCATTCCTCTCCTCCATCGCGCCCAGAAGGTGTGCTTTCTGGTGGCCGGCGCCGAAAAAGCTGAGGCTCTGGCGCGAGTGGCGGCAGGAGAAGACCTGCCGGCGGCACTCGTCGCCAACGGTGTGAGCGATACCACGTGGCTGATCGACCGGGCGGCCGCCGCCAATCTTTCCACATGATGTTTGGGCGCGCCGCCACCATCGGTTTGCTGGTCCTCTCGGCATGCACACCCACCGTTGGGTCGACCACGAGCGTCGAAACCTCAACGACTGCCACTACCTCGGTTCCGACCACAACCACCACGACAGTGGCACCAACGTCCGCCTACCTACTCGAATCGGCCACCATCGATGGCGTAATCCCTATCGACATCTACGGACCTGACGAGGTGGGACCCTGGCCGGTGGTGGTGCAGTTCCACGGCGGCGGATGGTTCGGAGGCGACCGGACCTCCATGGCTCCCCTAGCAGAGGCACTAGCTGAGTCCGGTGTGGTCGTTTTCAACGCGACGTATCGGACTTCCAACGGCGGCTATCCCGAGAGTTTCGAAGATGTGGCTTGCGCCATTCGCTACGCCGCCAGTCGGGCCAGCGACTTCACCGAAAGCTCTGCGGGGACGACCATCGTCGCCCATTCGGCAGGTGCGCAGTTGGCCTCCGTCATCGCCCTCGCCGGGGACCACTTTGAGGGTGACTGTCCGCTTCAGGGATCAGCCTTGCCGACCCGGTTCGTCGGTCTGGCAGGTCCGTACGACGTGACCCAGCTCACCCAGGTCTTGCCTTCGTTCTTCGGCACTCGATATGAGGTGGATCCCGCGCCATGGGAGGACGGGAGCGCATTCTTTCATCTGGGTCAGAACCCTGAACTTCGAGTGTTGCTGATTCATGGAACCGCCGATGATTTCGTGCCGGTGGAGTTCAGCAAAGACTTCGGGAGGGCTCTCCAGGATGAGGGTTATTCCGTGCGGGTGGAGATCCTCGATGGAGTCAACCACTTCGATGTCCACCAGCCGGACGTAGTCGCATCACTCATTGCAAACCTGATCGGCGCCTAGATCCCGACCATTGAGCGCAGCGGCTGGCGGGGGCCGAAGGCCGGCTCGTGACCAAGGGTTTCGAGAAGGCGAATCACCCGGCCCCGGTGGGGTCGGAACTGTTCGAGCAGCGCAAGCATGTCCTCGTCGGATCCCCGCGGTTGGCCGGTCAGATGCCAGGCGACGATATGTTTGAGATGGAAGTCCCCCACCGAAACGGCGTCGGCATCGCCATGGCTGATCGCAACGGTTTCGGCCGAGGTCCAAACCGCGATCCCCGGGAACCGTTCCAGATAGGCCCGGGCATCGTTCGCAGAAACGTCCGCGAGTTGGTCGATGCGGACGGCCTCTCGTGCGGCTCCTCGAATCGTGTCGGCGCGACGCTGTTCGATGCCCAAGGGGTGGTATTCGTAATACGGGGCCTCGGCTAAACGCTCGGGGTCGGGAGGAAGCCTCAGATCCTCAGGACCGGGCGCCGGTTCCGAGAACCTTCGTCCCAAGGCGCGAGCGCTTCGGGCTGCCTCCTTACCCGTCACCTTCTGGGCCACAATTGATGCCAGCAGCGCCTCAAATACCAGGCCGGTACGGCCAAACCGCCAACCCGGGTACTGCCGGGCCAGTTGGGCAACAACGGGGTGGTCGGTGACAAAGGTCGCCGGATCGTCGTCGGATCCGACGAGACCCACAACGAGAGCCAGGGCCGACGAGGCCCCTGCTCCAAAAGCCCTGGATTCGACGACCGTGCCGGCGCGACGGAGGTGGACAGTCGCCGGTCCAGCCGGAGTGCGCATCGGCTTCCACCAGCCGTCTGGCCGGAAGTAGCCGCCCAGGGGAGCAAGGGTTCGGCGCAGATCAAACGGTCCGTCGAGGTTAAGGCGCCCCAATTCCACCGCGGGCACAGTAGATCGCGTCGGCAGGCAGGTGAGGCCATGAAAGAGGGCCCTCTCATCGAGAGGGCCCTCTTTGGGTAACCGTAGGGTCGATTAGGGCCGGCCCCGACCTTGTGCATGCTCGGGGGGTCCACCCTGTCCGGCATGCTCGGGGGGTCCACCCTGCCCGGCATGATCGGGCTTGCCTTTGCCTTCCGGGGGTCCACCCTGACCGGCATGATCGGGCTTGCCACATGTCGTTTCGTGGCTGGTCAGGTCAACTGCGCCGGCGACCGGCTCAGCCTCGATGACCTCGTCGCCTTCAGGCTCTTCCACATCGGGCACCTGCACCTGCTGGTCGCCCTTCCCATAGTCGGACTGGGCGAGGAGGCGGACATAACACCCGGCGCCCGTGATACCCAGGGCCTTGAGGGCGTGCACGAAACTGGATACCACCGACCCGTGATTGACCTGGCCGTTGGGACCCTCGACGTTGGTGGCGGTGAGGGAGCATTCGCCCTCGGTGTCGTCGGTCGGTTCTCCGTCCTCGGTTGACGCGTATTGAACCGCGGCTCCCTGATCATCGGTGAGGACCACGACCTTGCCGTCCTCGTCGGCTTCGTAGTCGTACGAGCCGGTTTCCAGTCGACAATCCACAGTTCCGACGAAGTCCTCGGAATCGGGATGATCGGCCACACCCCACACCAGAGTGTGGTTATCAGAGTCGTAACCCTCGGTGAGAAGAGAATTCGGTTCACCGGTAGCCGCCAGACCTACGCTGGCGGCAACCAATACCGAGATCGCTCCAACCATTGCCGCAAATTGCTTCCGCATTGACACTCCCTGTCACGCTTTCTTGCTGCTCAGGTCGCCTGCGGCGGAAAGTTGTTACAAGCAAGTCCCAAAAATGCCCGAACGTCCTAGCCGAATGACTAGTCCGGACTAGTCCTTGGGAGGGGTGTCCCAGTCCTGGATGTCCTCGCCCGCCTCACGCGCCAGGATGTCGACGGCGGCGGTAGCCCCGGCTCCTGCCGAGATGACCACCTGGCTCCTGGTAGGGCGGGCGGAGCGCCCGATCACATAAACTCGGGCGTGGGAGCTCCGGTAGTCGCGATCCACGTCGATCGCACCGGTGTCGGTCTGCGCCAGTCCGAGGCTGCGGGCCAGCACCGGGTTTTTGCCTTCCGACAGGATGAGGTAATCGGCCTCGTGTTCCTCTGCGGGGTCGGTAGTCGCGGACACTTTGTCATCTGAGACGGTTACGGACTCGACCTTCTGGACCACGAGGGTGGCACCGTGGGAAACCACCTGGCGCCGGGCGATTCTCTGAAAGCTGGGACCATCGATGTCCGGTATCCCTAGATAGTTGAGAAGTCGGGCAAAGTTGACTGCGGTTTGATCGAGCCCGAACACGGTGACCTCATGGCCGTTCTTGGCGAGGAATAACGCTGCCGACAGTCCGCCCGGTCCGTCGCCCACCACGATCACCCTCGCCACTTCAAAGTCCCTTCGGATGCCAGACGGTTTTGACCTCGGTGAACGCCGCGATCAGAAATGGGGATTGAGTGTCAGGGTCGTCGACCGCCACCACCCGCTTGATATTGTGGACCGAGCCTTGATCGATCCTCATACGCAGTTCTTCAGTAGCGCCCGTGGCGTCGAGCCCGTTCACGTCCATGTGGTCGGCCAGCCATGGCACCAGCTCGACCGGGCTCCCGGTGAGGATGTTGATGACGCCACCCGGGACGTCGGCGGTCTCCAGCACCTCGGCCAAGGTGATCGCCGGTAGCGGCTCTGGTTCGGAGGCGAGGATCACCAACGTGTTGCCCCCGGCCAGGGCCGGGGCCAGCCGCGAGACGAGACCGAGGAGAGCTGGCTCGGCCGGAGCGACCACTCCCACGACTCCGGTCGGTTCCGGGGCGGAGATGTTGAAGAACGGCCCCGCCACCGGGTTGAGGTTGCCGTAAACCTGGCTGAACTTGTCACACCAGCCGGCGTACCAGACGAGCCGATCGATGGTCCGTATCACCTCGCTCCGCGCCCTGGCAATTGTTAGGCCGCCAAGGGTGAGCTGGTCGGCGAAGGTTTCGATACGGTCTTCCACCATCTCGGCGATGCGATAAAGGATCTGCCCGCGGTTGTATCCCGTTTTGCCTGCCCACACGGGGACAGCCATGCGAGCGGCCCGGACCGCGTCCCGCAGGTCTTTGCGGGAAGCGAGGGCCACCCGGGCCACCACCCCGCCGTGACTATCGAGTGCCGGGTAACTCCGACCCGACTCTGAACGGGGGAACTCGCCGTTGATGTAAAGCTTGTAAGTCTTGCGAACATCGAGACGGGTCATAGGCCGATGCCCTTGAGATAAGGAAGGAGACCGTGGCGGCCGCCTTCCCGGCCAAAGCCCGACTCCTTATATCCGCCAAACGGTGAAGAGGGATCGAACTTGTTGTAGGTGTTGGCCCACACGACGCCTGCCTTGAGCTGGTCCGCCATCCAGAGAATCCGCGACCCCTTCTGGGTCCAAACCCCCGCCGACAGGCCATAAGGGGTGTTGTTGGCTTTCTCGACGGCTTCCTCAGGGGTGCGAAAGCTCATGATCGAAAGGACCGGCCCGAAGATCTCCTCCTGGGCGATGCGGTGGCTCTGGGAGACACCGGTGAAAAGAGTCGGGACAAACCAGAATCCGTTGCGAGGCAGGACACACTCCGGCTGGTAGATCTCCGCCCCCTCACGCTGGCCTGCTTCGACCAATTCGGTGATCCGGGCGAGCTGTTCTGCCGAGTTGATCGCCCCCACATCGGTGTTCTTGTCGAGGGGGTCGCCCACCCGCAAGGTCGAGAGCCGTCGCTTCAACTTGTCGACGAAACGGTCGTGGATCGACTCCTGGACGAAAAGCCGGCTACCGGCACAACACACATGACCCTGGTTGAAGAAGATCCCATTGATCACCCCCTCGATCGCCTGATCGAGAGGGGCGTCCTCAAAGATCACATGCGCGGCCTTGCCACCTAGTTCCAGAGTGAGGCGTTTGCCGCTGCCGGCCAGTTGGTTCCGGATCAGCTTGCCCACAGAGGTCGAGCCGGTGAAAGCGATCTTGTCGACTCCGGGATGGGCCACCAGCGCACCTCCAGTAGCGCCTGCCCCGGTAATGATGTTGACAACCCCGGGAGGAAGACCGGCCTCGCTGGCCAGCTCGGCGAAGTGGAGCGCAGAGAGCGGAGTGGTCTCGGCCGGCTTGAGGACCACCGTGTTGCCGGCGGCCAGGGCCGGAGCCAGCTTCCAAGCCAGCATCATCAGGGGAAAGTTCCAGGGGATCACCTGTCCGGCCACCCCCAGTGGCTCGGGGCGCAGTCCGGGGAAGGCGTATTCGAGTTTGTCCGCCCATCCGGCGTAATAGAAGAAGTGCGCGGCAACCAATGGGAGGTCGACGTCGCGGGCCTCGCGAATCGGTTTGCCGCCATCCATCGTCTCCAATACCGCCAGTTCCCGTGATCGCTCTTGAACCATGCGGGCGATTCGAAACAGGTATTTGGCCCTCTCCTTGCCTGGCAGGCTCCCCCAATCCTCGTCAAAGGCGCGACGGGCAGCGACGACGGCCCGATTGACGTCTTGGGCGCCGGCCTCGGGCACCTCGGCCAACTCCTCTTCTGTAGCCGGGTTGATAGTCGGGAAGTATTTCTTGGAAAGCGGGGCTCTGAACTTGCCGTCGATGAACAACCCGTAACGCTCCTTCAAAGCAACAATTCCGGTTGGCTCGCGCGACGGCGCGTATTGCCAGTCCAACGGAGCCGACACCGGAACGACAGCTTTCGAACTCACGTCTCACACCTCACGTCTCACGCCTTCAATCCTTCGTGAAGTAGTCAGCCGACTGATAACGACCGGTCTTGAGCCAGCGAATCTGCATGAGCACGTCATTGAGCAGGGTGGAGGCGCCAAACCGGAACCAATCTGGTGTCATCCAGGGGGAGCCCAGAGTTTCATTGAGAACCACCAGGAACCTGATGGCTTCCTTGGAGGTTCTGATACCACCGGCCGGTTTCATCCCTACCTGCACCCCGGTGGCCGAGTAGAAGTCACGGATCGCCTCCAGCATCACGAGGGTCACCGGGAGGGTGGCGGCGGGCTGCACCTTGCCGGTCGAAGTCTTGATGGTGTCGGCACCGGCGCTCATGGCCAACATGGAGGTGCGGCGCACGTCATCGAGCGACCCCAACTCGCCAGTCTCGAGAATCACTTTGAGCTTGACCGCGCCTCCACAAACCTCTTTGACCTTGCGTATCTCATCGAAGACCTTGAAGTACTGGCCAGAGAGGAACGCCCCGCGGTCGATGACCATGTCGACCTCATCCACACCCAGCTCGACGACCCTGCGAGTCTCTTCGATCTTCAATCTCGTGTCGACCTGACCGGAAGGAAAGTACGTCGCCACCGAGGCAACCTTGACCGTGCTACCCCTGACCGCTTCGATCGCATGGGGCACCATGGCTGGATAGATACAGACGGCGGCCACTGACGGCACCGAGGGATCGACGGGATCGGGGCGCATTGCCTTCGAGCACATCTGAGCGATCTTGCCGGGAGTGTCTTTTCCCTCCAGGGTGGTGAGATCCATCATGCTGACCGCCAGTTCGAGGGCTGCCAGCTTGGAGTCCTTCTTGATCGAGCGGGTGGAGAGGGCCGCTACTCGTTCGTTGACTCCGACCTCGTCGACGGTCGACACCGAACGCAAATAGGAACCAAGTGTGGCGGTGTTGATGCGACCCGGGAGTAAAGATGTTCTTTCGACTGTGGCCGGTAGCGCCATGGGCCGGATGGTAGGCAGGGTGGCCGATATGCGGGCCTGAGCTCATATGCTGACCTTCATGCGTCCCCGACCTCTGGTTTTGCTCGTCCTCGCCAGCTTTGGATTCGGGGCCGGCAACATCATCACCAAGGCGATCCTCAACCTCGGGGTGGCTCCGATGACGGTGATCCCGGGTCGCTATTTTGTCGCGACCGTGATCCTCCTCACGGCGCTGGCCGCCACGGGCCGGCTGCAGATGCCGGGCAAAGACGCCTGGAGACAGGGTCTGATTCTGGGGGCGGTCAACATGGCCGCTCCCACCATTCTCTCGACCATCGGACTGGTCTACGTCCCTGCCTCGGTTACCGCCGTGCTGGTGGCGCTGATACCGCTCTCCACCGTTGTTGCCGCCCACTTCATCGTTCAGGGGGAGGAGCTCCGGACGGCCTTGCTTCCGGGGTTTCTGATCGCTCTCATTGGTTGCGTCTTTCTCATTCAAGGAGATACGACAGCCGGCGAGAACGCCAGCTTGGGTTTGATACTGATCCTGGGCGGAATTCTCGCTGCCAGTGTGGGTGGTGCCCTCAGTCGACGATTCGCCCTCGGCATCCCCGCAGTCCGCCTTGTGGTCCCACAGTTCGTCGGGGCGGGTGCGATCGCGGTCGTTGCCGCGCTCCCGACCGGTGGTTTGGTCGGGCTGGGAGAGCTCAACGCGGCTCAATGGGGGTTGTTGCTGATGTCGGGAGCGGTTGCTACCGCTCTGCCTTTCGGAGCCATCCTCTGGTTGTCGGAGCTCGCCAGCGCTGCCAGGACGTCGCTGGTTGCTTATCTGGTACCCCTGATCGGTGTGACCGGAAGCGTGACATTGTTAGGAGAGCCCCTGACTCCGGGTCTGGTGATAGGTGGCGCACTCATCCTGGCCGGAGTTGTCATCGCTGAACGCGCCGAACGGCGCCGGTATCTGCCGGTTGTGACCGTATGAGGGCCCGACTCAAAAGTGGCTGGCTCAGCAACGGCTGGTTTTACATCATCCTCACGGGTGTGCTGTTCGGGACTTTGGGCTTGTGTACCAAGTTCCTCACTACGCAGGGCCTCGACCCATTCACCTGCGCGGTGGTGCCTTTTTCCATCACTGCCCTGATTGCTCTCGTGATCAGACCAAGGAACCCGGATCGGGTGCCGTGGATCGAAGGCATCGCCATGGGTGCGGCCAACGCCGCTGGCCCCGCGTTGATGTTCAACGTTGGCTTCAGCCGGTTGCCCGCTTCGGTGGTGACGCTGATTCTCGCCCTCGGGCCGGTCTTCACAGCTCTGACGGCGCACTTCGTCTTTCACGACGACCGATTTACCCCCATCAAGGGTTTGGGCCTCGCCCTCAGCCTGACTGGCGTTGGGCTTCTTGCTGGCCTTCCCTCGGGAGGGGAGCGACCCGGTTACGCCCTGGCCCTTACCCTGGCTGGGACCGCGCTTTCCGGCATCTCCCTGGTTTGGGTGAAGCGCCTCGCCAACCTTTACCAGCCAAAATTCCTGCTCGCCCCGATGATGACCGGCGCGGCACTCTTGTCGGTGGTGGTGGCGACCGTGATCGGTTACGCACCCTGGGTGGTCGAGATCTCCTTAGCGCAGTGGGCCTTGATGGCAGTAATGGGAATCGGAGGACTGGTCACCTTTATCTCGTCGCTCAAGGCCAACGAATTGAATCCCGCCAGCCGAGCGGGGCTGATGGGCTACCTGGTTCCCATTGTCGGTGTCACGGGCGGAGCACTGGTGTTCGCCGAACCCATCACCCTCGGCTTGTTGGCCGGAGGTGCGTTGGTGATTGCCGGGGTGGCATTGGTAGGAATCACCAGACGACAGATTGCCTCCCCGGGTACCCTCACCGACCCATCGTGAACCGCCACATCCTCGTCGCCGTAGCTTGGCCATACGCCTCGGGCTCGCTCCATCTGGGCCATCTGGCCGGGGCCTATCTCCCCGCCGATATCTTCGCCCGTTACCACCGCCTGGCCGGCAACAAAGTGCTGATGGTCTCCGGATCCGATGCCCACGGCACCCCCATCACGGTCAAAGCCGACCAGGAGGGGATCGACCCGATCGAGGTCGTCAACCGATACCACCCCGAGATCCTCGGATATTGGAAGACCCTGGGCATCTCCTTCGATCTCTTCACGACGACCATGACCGACATCCACCGGGAGGTCACCTGGGACATCTTTCGCAAGCATCGGGAGCGAGGGACAATCGTCGAAGGCATCAGCCTTCAGTTCTTCGATCCGGAAAAGAACCGCTTCCTTCCCGATCGGTATGTCGAGGGAACCTGTCCTCACTGCGGCTACAACCAAGCGCGGGGCGACCAGTGCGACAATTGCGGAAGGACCCTCGATGCCACCGACCTCCTTAACCCTCGCAGTAGCTTGTCAGGTGCCACTCCGGTACAAAAAGAGACCAAACATTGGTTCCTGCGCCTAGGGGCGTTTGACGATCAGGTCAAGGCCTGGCTGACCGGTCAAACGACGTGGAGGCGTCACGTCAAGAACTGGGCCCTGGGGATGATCGAAGAAGGTCTCCCCGACCGGGCGATCACCCGTGATCTCGGATGGGGGGTTCCGATTCCACCCGAGGCCGACACCCTTGGTCCCGGCAAGAAGATCTATGTCTGGTTCGAAGCCGTGATCGGGTATCTCTCGGCGGCCAAGGAGTGGGCCCAGATCATGGGCACCCCGGAAGCGTGGCGGGACTGGTGGCAGAACCCCGAGGCCGAGAGCTATTACTTCGTCGGCAAGGACAACATCCCCTTCCACACCGTCATCTGGCCGGCGATGCTCCTCGGCTATGCCGAACACAATCTCCCCACCGACGTGCCCGCCAATCAGTACGTCACTTTCAAGGGCGCTCGAGCCTCAAAGTCGAGAGGTGTCGGTCGGGCGATCGGTTGGTATGCCGAGCGTCTGGAGCCCGACGCCCTTCGATACGCGGTCGCATCTGTTCTTCCAGAGACCAACGACACCGACCTCTCCGACGACGACATCATCCGTAGGGTCAACGACGAACTGGTCTCGACCTGGGGCAATCTGGTCAACCGGGTCCTGGCGATCACCGCCCGCAACTTCGATGGAAAGGTTCCCGAGCCGGCACACTTGTCTTCGGCCGACCAGGAGATCGTCGACTCGGCCGATCGGGCGCTTGCCTCTACTGGTGAGCTGATCGAGAAGGTGGAGTTGCGAGCCGCCCTGCGAGCAGCGATGGAGGGAGCGGGTACGGTTAATGCGTATCTCAACGCCACTGAGCCATGGAAGTTGGTGAAGACCGACCCGACCCGGGCCGGCACGGTCCTGTGGACCGCACTTCAGGCAATTGCCGGATTGGGAGTGGCGTTCTCTCCGTTTTTGCCGTTTACCGGCGACCGTCTGCAAGCGATGTTGGGGGTCGAGACGGTCGACTGGAACCGACCGCCCCTTCCCGGCGGAACGGTTCTTGGTGAAATTGCTGCATTGTTCGCCAAACTTCCCGACGAAGTATTCGACGAAGAGTCGTAGATTGGGAGATATGGACAACAGACGGCGGCCCATGGTGGTGAGAGTGGCACTGGTCGGTGCCGGGGTTGGCATGGTCCTGGCTCCACCTGCTCGTCATCGACGTGATGCTCCCCGACGGTGACGGCGGCGACATCACCGAGCTGCTGCGCACGGCGTGGCCCGGGATCCCGGCCGTCTTCGTCTCAGCCGCCAGCCGCGAGCGCCTCGCCGAGCTCGCTCCGCTGGGGCCGAGCCTCGCCAAGCCGTTCGACCTCGAAGC
>JBBDQN010000037.1:0-25890 GCA_040905905.1 Acidimicrobiia bacterium | reverse complement strand
CACCGAGGCGCTGGCGCTGATCGGTTTCGTTCTCTTCTTCATCGCTTAGGAGGTAGCCCGTGCTCAATTCTTTGACATTGGCGATCCTGGCCCAAGAAGAGGCCGAGACCAGCGGCTCCAACGTCTCCTTGGTGCTCCCGGAGACGAACGAGTTGATAGCGGGGATCGTGGCGTTTGCCATCGTCTTCTTCTTCGTCTGGAAGTGGGCATTACCCGCGATCAACCGCACCCTCGAAGCCCGCCAGCAATCGATCGTCGGGCGGCTGGAAGAGGCGGAGAAGGCGAAAGTTGAAGCCGAGGCGCTGCGGGCCAACTATGAAGGCCAGGTCAGCGAAGCGCGTAACAAGGGCAATCAGATCATCGAAGAAGCCCGGCGCACGGCGGACCAGATGAAGGCCGATCTCATGGCCCGCGCGCAGGGGGAGGCCGACTCGTTGCTCGCCAAGGCACGACAGGAGGCTTCCGCCGAAAAGGCCCGTGCGCTGGCGGAAGCTCGCCAGGAGGTGGCCAACATGACTATCGACCTGGCCGAGATGGTGGTCGAGAAAAACCTCGACCGCGCCACCCAGCTGTCTCTCGTCGAGAGCTACATCGCCGATCTGGAGAAGATGTAGTGACGGATCGCATCTCCGCGTACGCCAGAGCAGTCTTCGAGCTTGCGCAAGCCGAAGGCAACCTGGAGACGGTGGAGAGAGAGCTTTTCACGATTGCCCGCGCCTTTGCCACCTCCAACGAGCTGCGCGACAGCCTTTCCAATCCCCAAATGCCGCTCGATCGTAAACAGGGCCTCATCGACGATCTTCTCGGTGGACGGGCGTCGACTTTGACCGTCGGTCTGGTGTCATTCGTCGTGGGTCAGGGGAGAGCGGCGGAGTTCTCCGAGATGGTCGATCGGTTCGTGGCCCTCGCCGCTGAGAGCAGGTCTAAAGCCGTTGCCGAGATCCGATCGGCGGTACCCCTCGAACCGTCGGTCGTCGATCGCCTGGCTGCCGAGCTCTCCCGGGTGACCGGCAAGTCGCTCGAGGTCAAGACCATTGTCGACCCGGCGGTGGTGGGCGGCATCGTGGCCCGGGTCGGCGACACAGTGATCGATGGCAGCGTTGCCCGCCGGTTAGCCAAGCTGCGCGAAGTCCTGAAAAAGAGCTGAGGAGAATGAATGGCTGAGCTGACCATCACCCCTGAGGAGATAACCGCTGCGATCAAAACTCGCATAAAAGGCTGGTCTCCCGAGCTCGAGCAAGAAACCGTTGGATATGTGACCTCGGTTGCCGACGGTGTGGCCCGGGTCAGCGGTCTACCCACGGCGATGGCATCCGAACTACTCGAGTTCCCCGGTGGCTTGCGTGGAGTAGCCCTCAACATCGACGAGAACGACCTTGGAGTTGTGCTGATGGGCGACGCCTCCCATATCGAGGAAGGCTCACCCGTCAAACAGACCGGAACGGTTCTCTCCGTACCGGTCGGTGACGCCATGCTGGGTCGGGTCATCGACCCGTTGGGAAACCCGATCGATGGCAAGGGCCCGATAGACACCTCGGAGCGTCGGTTGCTCGAGGTTCAAGCCCCGACCGTGGTGGAACGTCAACCCGTCAAGGAACCTCTGCAAACCGGGATCAAGGCCATCGACGCCATGACTCCGATCGGTCGGGGACAACGCCAGTTGATCATCGGCGATCGTCAAACCGGCAAAACCGCCCTGCTGGTCGACACCATCATCAACCAGAAGCAGTACTGGGGCACCGACAAGGCGGTGAAGTGCATCTATGTCGCGATCGGTCAGAAGGCATCCACCGTGGCCGAGGTGGTCGATGTTCTGGAGCGGGCTGGCGCCATGGAGTTCACGGTGGTCGTGAACGCTCCCGCTTCCGACCCGGCAGCATTACAGATGTACGCGCCCTACACGGGTTCCGCCCTTGGTCAGTATTGGATGTACAAGGGTGAACATGCCCTGGTTGTCTACGACGACCTCTCCAAACAGGCCGTTGCCTATCGCGAGATCTCACTCTTGTTGCGCCGCCCCCCCGGGCGCGAGGCTTACCCGGGCGACGTCTTCTATCTGCACAGCCGTCTGCTGGAGCGCTGCGCCAAGCTCTCGGATGCATTGGGCGGAGGATCCCTCACCGGGCTCCCCGTCATCGAGACCAAGGCCAATGACGTTTCGGCCTACATCCCGACCAACGTCATCTCGATCACCGATGGCCAGTGTTTCCTCGAGGCCGACCTCTTCTATCAAGGGATTCGGCCCGCCATGAATGCTGGTATCTCGGTCTCTCGGGTCGGTGGCAACGCCCAGGTCAAGGCCATGAAGAAGATCGCCGGACCCCTCCGGCTCAACCTCGCCCAATTTCGGGAGCTGGCCGCCTTCGCCGAGTTCGGTTCCGAGCTCGACGCGGCCTCGCTGTCACAGCTGGAACGAGGGCGGCGGGTGGTGGAAGTCCTCAAACAGGGACAGTTCGCACCGGTTCCGGTGGAGGAGCAGATCCTCTCCATCTACACGGTCACCTACGGTTTGATGGACTCGATCCCGGTTGGGCAGGTGCGCGACTTCGAGCTGGGACTGCGGCGCTTTGTTGCCGAGCGGTTCCCCGATGTGCTCGACCACATCAGATCGACGGGTGACTTGCCCGACGAGGACCGCCTCAAAGAGGCTATCAACTCCTTCAGGGAATCTTTCCAGGCAAAGGAATGAGTCGGTATGGCCAGCGCTGAGCTTCGCGATACCCGGCGGCGCATCCGTAGCGTCCAGGCGACGCAGAAGATCACCCGCGCCATGGAACTTATCGCCGCGTCGCGTATACCCAAGGCGATCGCCCGGGTGGTTGCTTCCAAGCCCTACACCTCCAAGCTGATCGAGGTGATCCAGAATGTCGGCGGCGTCTCCGGATCCACCTCCCACCTGCTTCTTGCCAGCCGCGAGGTAAGCCACGTCGGCATCATGGTTGTCTCCTCGGACCGGGGTCTGGCCGGTGCTTACGCCTCCACCGTCATCCGGATGGCGGAGCAACGCATCATCGACCTCCGTCGCGAAGGCAAACAGGTCCGAATCTTCGCGGTAGGAAAGAAGGCTCAGACCTACTTCCGATATCGCGGGTACCGAATCGCCCGGGCCTTTCTCGGAGTGACCGACACGCCGGGGTATGGAGACGCCCGGGCATTAGCCAACGTCGTTATGGAGGCGTATGCCTCAGAGGAGGTCGACCGGGTGGAGGCGTTCTTCACCCGTTTTCAGTCGGCCATGAACCAGGTGCCAACTCGTTACGACCTGTTGCCGATCGAACCCCCCGGCGGGGACGGCGGCCCGGCGGTCGGCTACTCGTTTGAACCCTCTCCCGAAGAGATCCTCGACAGGCTGTTGCCGAGATACGTCGAGGCGGTGATCTTCAACATGCTGCTGGAAGCGTCGGCCTCGGAGCACTCGGCTCGTCGGCGGGCTATGAAAGCGGCCACCGACAACGCCGACGAACTGATCCGGTCACTGACTGTTGCGGCCAACCGGGCCCGGCAAGCCGAGATCACAACCGAAATCTCAGAGATCGTTGGTGGGGCAGAAGCTTTGACGAAAGGATGAGTAAATGAGTGACGATGTATCGACAGGACGAATCGTGAAGGTGGCCGGGCCGGTGGTGGACGTCGAGTTCCCCCCGGATGCACTGCCCGAACTTTTGCACGCGCTGGAGATTGACTTCACCTTCGGTGGTGAGAAAAAGACAGTGGTGGCAGAAACAGCCCAGCACCTGGGACACAACAAGATCCGGGCAATCGCCATGGCTCCTACGGATGGTCTTCAGCGAGGATCCGTTGTTCGCAATCTCGGCCAACCAATCACGGTGCCGGTCGGCGATCAAACTCTGGGCCACCTTTTCAACGTCTGGGGGCAATCCCTCGATGCCCCCGATCAGGAGTTCGGCGAGCCTCGCTGGCCGATTCACCGCCAGCCGCCGTTGTTCGAAGACGTTGCTTCCCAAAAGGAGGTCTTCGAGACCGGGATTAAGGTCCTCGACCTTATCTGCCCGTACCTCAAGGGAGGCAAGATCGGTCTGTTCGGTGGCGCCGGGGTGGGAAAGACCGTGCTCATCCAGGAGATGATTCGGCGGGTGGCCCAGCAACACGGCGGAGTCTCGGTGTTTGCCGGGGTGGGCGAACGGACCCGCGAAGGCAACGACCTCTACCTCGAGATGATGGAGTCGGGCGTCCTCGCCAAGGCCGCCCTGGTGTTTGGTCAGATGGACGAACCTCCCGGCGTCCGGTTGCGAGTGGCCCTGTCCGCCCTCACCATGGCCGAGTACTTCCGCGACGTGCAGCGCCAGGACGTGCTGTTGTTCATCGACAATATTTTCCGGTTCACCCAGGCGGGTTCCGAGGTTTCCACCCTGTTGGGGCGGATGCCCTCGGCGGTCGGTTACCAGCCAACCCTGGCGGGGGAGATGGGGTTTCTCCAGGAGCGGATCACCTCTCTCAAGGGCCGCTCGATCACCTCGCTTCAGGCGATATACGTGCCGGCCGACGACATCACCGATCCCGCCCCCCACACCGCCTTTGCCCATCTCGACGCCACCACGGTGCTCTCGCGGCCGCTCACGGCCCTCGGCATTTACCCGGCGGTCGACCCTCTCGACTCTTCGAGCCGGGCGCTCGACCCCCAAGTGGTTGGTGAGGATCATTACAACACCGCCATCGAGGTGCAGCGGGTTTTGCAGCGCTACAAGGACCTGACCGACATCATCGCCATCCTCGGCATCGACGAACTCTCCGAAGAGGACAAGCTGATCGTGGCCCGCGCTCGCCGCATCCAGCGGTTCTTTGCACAGCCGATGTTTGTCGCCGAGCAATTCACCGGCCAGGCCGGCGTCTACACCCCCCTCGAGCAGACGATCTCCTCGTTCCAGGCGATCCTCAAAGGGGATATGGATCAATACCCTGAACAGGCCTTCTACATGGTCGGGGATGCCGACGATGTGGCCGCCAAGGCCCGGGAGATCGAGAAGGCCGCCTAGATGGCATTCCGACTCCGTTTTGGCGCGTCGTTCTGCTCCCCTGGAGTCGTTGTTACGCGCCAAAAGCGGTCGGGAGAAAGGTTCTAGATGGCCAAACCCTTCCGCGTCGACGTGGTGTCGCCCGAGGCGACCGTGTGGTCGGGGGAGGCCACCTTTGTCGTCGCACGCACTCCCGATGGGGAGATCGGGATTCTGGCCGATCATGAGCCGGTTCTGGCCTCCCTGGTCACTTCGGCGGTCCTGGTGGACGGTGTCGACGGCACTCGCACCACCATCGGAGTCCACGGCGGGTTCCTCCAGGTGTACGAGAACCAGGTGACACTGCTCACCGATCGGGCCCAGATTTCGACCGGTGGCAAGGAAGGGGCCGCCAAGACCGCCGCCTCATTGGCGGCTGAGTAGACCCGGTCAGCTCGCCAGGTCGGTCACAAATCGTTCGACCGCCTCTGGAAACCCCTTCGCGACCGCATTGGTGAGGACCGGGAAGACCATCGAGCCAAGAATCCCCACAGGTTCCATCGCCATTTCGACCTTGACTTCAGTACCTGACGGGGTTGTTGAAACCTTCACATTGATTTGGCCGGTCAGTTGTTCACTTTCGATCGCCATCGCCATCCGATGCGGGGGATCCCAATTGCCCCGCACCGCGGTGCCTCTGTAAGCGGTACCGGCGATGTCGACCACGAACCGGTAACCGGTCAGGTTGCTTTCGTGGTCAAAGGTGGCGTGTTCGATTCTGTTCACTCCGCCGATCCGACCCCAGGTCTCTGGTTTTTGCAAGGCCCGCCAGGCCTGCTCAACCGAAACGGGGCTAATCGAGTGGTGGGAGAAGTTCCGACCTGGCACCGTTAGGCACGATAACCCCGGGCGCCCGTGGGTGTATTCAGGGGGTTACCTACGGCAGTCCACAGGCCCAATCGTTCTAGCCTGCGACATGTGGCATTGACCCCGACGGACTTTCTCCGGATCGTCCTCGATCCGCACCGGTTGGCGGTCCTGGGACTGGCTGCTTTGGGGCCGCTCGATGTCGAGAAGGCAGCCCACCAACTCAGGATGACCGTTGGACAGGTCAGACGGGCAGTGAGCCGGTTGGTCGAGGCCGGTCTCCTCGACCAGGAACTGGCTCTTGATCGGGCCGCCCTACGGGCAGTCGCCGAGGCCCTCCCCGGGAATGAACCAGTCGCCGGGTCTGTACTGGAAGGACCATGGTCGTCTGAGGAGCGCCAACTTCTGGGGCGGTATTTTGTCGGCAGCCGGTTGACCGAGGTGCCGGCCCAGCCCCAGCGTCGGCGAGTCGTGCTGGAGCGTCTTGCCCACGAGTTTGAGCCCGGGGTCCGCTACGACGAAAAAGAGGTCAACATGATCCTTCTGACCTTCCACCCCGACTATGCAGCCCTTCGTCGTTATTTGATCGACGAAGGTTTCCTCACCAGAGCCGACGGGTCCTACTGGCGTTCGGGCGGCCGGGTCGAGGTCTGAACCAACCGGTCGACCAGTTCGTCACACCAGCATCCGACCACGGAGGGTTTGATGCGTCGATTGGCGATTGTGACGTTCCTAGTGACTCTGGTCTCGCCCCTAACAGCCTTAGGCGGAGGGATGACCTCGATGCGGTCACCCGACGATTTCGTGGAGCCGGGCGAAACGGTCGAGATGGTGGCATACGAAAATGTCTCAAGTTTCCAGTTCAGCCAGGCACCCTGGGTTGCCCAATTGAGCCTGACGTCTTTTGCCAGATCCGGTGAACCAGATTGGCTCCGTGTGGGAGAGGTGCACATCACGCCCGTTACCTGGTCTGGTTATGGGACCCACCGTCTGTACGTCACCTTCGTGGTGCCGGCCGATCTGGCCACGGGTGAATACGGTCTCAGGATCGTCAACGAAACCGGCGACGAGCTCCAATGGGTGTGGGGATATCTGAAAGTGGGTCTCCCCGTCGGCCAAGAGGAGTCGCAATATGAGTGGCCGTTGGACGAACCGCTGGTGGCAAAACTGCCGTTCTGGGCGACCCTAGTGCCCACCTGGCCAGGGGTTCTGGTCAAAGACATCAGGGCCGGTCGCTATCCACCTGATGCTGCTCAATATCTTCTCGACCCCTCGGTACTCGATGGGCCAGGAATCGTCTTCCTCGCCCCGACTACCACCACCGCGCCATTTGCTCAGGTCGCTTCGACGACAACCCCTAAGGTCACAACCACGGTGACGATGGTGGAAACAACTCCGACTGCTCTTCGGGCAACGAGGGCCGATTCGGTCGTCGAGCCTGGCGCCCTGCCTGCGGTAGTTGCAGCTCTGATCATGTTGGTCGGCGTCGGTGCGCTGGTGTGGCTAGCGGCCCGTGGACGAGAAATGCATGTAGTCCTTGGAGGACGACCAATAACCTCCCCACCCCCAACCGATGGCAGCGAAGGCCTCGACGACCACATCACCACCGACAATCAAGCCCGGCACTGACCCATCGCGATCGAGGAACGCCTGTCCGTCCGGAGGCTCAACCTGAGATCCGCGGACCCATGGATTGACGAGGGGACTGATGTCGATGGCCCGGCCGAAGGCATGTTCGGACCACCTGTTGGTCCCGGCCACGTTCCGGCAGTTGAAGCCCGAGCTGTTGTTGGCGGCCATGGCGGCGTCATCATCGGCCCCGAAGACCGTCATGGGTTCGATCCGCTCGATCGGAAACCCAGCTTCGAACAATAACTGGAATACCCCGGTGACTTCTGTCGCCCAGTCGAAGTGGATCACGAGTTGGCCGGTGTGAACCTGGTCATCGAAGCCATGATGCGACAAGGTCAGCAACCGCAATTCGGATGGACCGACCGGGCATCCTTCCCGCCAGGTGACACCCAGATCAGCGGCTATCACCTCATCCACGACCACCTCGAACACAGGCACCAAGGTGGTGGTCGGCGGCGCGGTTGTCACCGTGGTGGTCGGAGCTGTGGTCGGGAAAGCAGTTGTTGTGGTTGGGATGGTGGAAACGACCGGGGTGGAGGCACAGGCGATAAATAAGAAAGCCACCAAACCACGTTTCAGCTGTCGCCTGATGTCAGGTATGATGGTTTCAGGCATCGGATGCGATGTCCACGGGTTCGTGCTCTCCCCTGACGTCTGTGCGGGTTCCGTTTCATTATGTAGATACCGCGGTCGGATTGTCGGGGATCACCGCGACGAACGGAGCACGGATGAAGATATACGTGGGCAACTTGCCCTTCTCCACGACCAATAGGGACCTGGAGACGATGTTCGAGAAGTTCGGGACGGTGGAATCCGCCCAGGTGGTGACCGACCGTGACACGGGGCGTTCCCGTGGATTCGGTTTCGTCGAGATGGGTGACGAAGCCGCCCGCAAAGCGATCACCGAGATGGCAGAAGCTGCCATCGACGGCCGTCGCCTGACGGTTAACGAGGCCAAACCACGGCCACAGGGTGGCGACCGCGATCGGCGTCCCCAGGACCGGAATCGCAGCCGGTCGGGTGGTTATTCTCGTTGAGCGATACGGAAGAATATGTGCGGATGGAGGGGAAGGTCCTCTCCATCCTGCGCAATGCCACCTTTTTGGTGGAACTGCCGGGTGGTTTGCAGGTAATGGCTCGCACCGCCGGACGCATGAGCCGGGGACGAAAAATCCGGATCCTCCCCGGCGATCGGGTTGATGTTGAGGTGTCGACTTACGACCCCACCAGAGGCCGAATCGTCTGGCGATACCGCTGAAGTAGCTTCGGAGCAATGCCCGGTCTGCTTGCTTTCCACGCCCACCCCGACGATGAAGTGATCGGGACGGGGGGCACACTCGCCCGCTACGCCGAGGCCGGGGAACAGGTCGTGGTAGTCACCGCCACCGACGGCGCCGAAGGCGAAATACACAACTACGACGATCCCGACTCTTTGCGATCCCAACTGGTCCAGATGAGGGCCGAGGAGATCGCCGCCGCTCTGGCCATTCTCGGTGTCAAACATCACGAGTTCCTTGGCTATCGAGACTCCGGGATGATGGGCACCGATGCCAACCAGGATCCGAATGCCTTCTGGCAAGCCGATCACTTCGAAGCGACCCGACGGTTGGTCTCTCTCATTCGGCGTTATCAGCCCGAGGTCATGGTCGTTTACGACCCGTTCGGGGGATACGGGCATCCGGATCACATCCAGGTTCATCGCGTCGGAGTGGCCGCCTTCTTCGGAAGCCGGGACCTGGGCTGGTACCCGTTAGTGGAGGGGGAGGAGTATTGGACCCCCAAGAAGCTCTATTGGAACGCCTGGGGCAGGGAACGGATGAAGACGCTTACCGCCCTGCGTGCCGACGACTCCGGCGATGAAGCATCGGACGACGACGGCTACTTCGCTCGTCAGGACCGGGGCTTCCCGGACGAGGAGATCTCGGCTGTCATCGATGTGGGCGATCACCTCGAGCGCAAAGTCGCCGCCCTCAGGGCCCATCGCAGCCAGATTCCCAACGATTGGTTCCTTCTGACCGTGCCCGAGGAGGTCAGACGAACCTTTTTCGGCACCGAGTCATACATCCGGTTGTTCTCATCGGTGGAGAGCGCTTTGCCCGAGACGGACCTCTTCGCCGGTCTGCGTTGAACGCCCCCGCCACCGAACATTGGCGGCGCCAGCTCGCTGACTGGGCCTTGCCGGAAAACCTCTTGTCGGCGGTCCCTGATTCTCCATACTCCTGGCCGGAGACGCTATGGAAGCGACGAGCAGCCGCGGCCATCGAACGCGGGGAGATCACACCCACCACCACCAGGGTGGCGACGCTGGCGGGCGAGGGTGGCTCGGTGCTCGATGTCGGGGCCGGAACTGGCAGGGCGTCATTGCCGCTCGCTCGTCTCGGTCATCCGGTCACCGCCGTGGAGCGGAACCCGGGGATGCTGGCGGGCTTGTCCGAGCTAGCTGCCGGTCTCCCGGTTCAGGTGGTGACTGGCTCCTGGCCAGAGGTGTCCGACCGGGTGGGGGACCACGCGGTGTCCATGTGCGCACATGTCGTCTATGACGTTGCAGAGGTCGGCCCTTTTCTGCAGCGTTTGGCGGACCGAGCCATCGCGGGTGTCGTGATAGAGCTCACAGAAACCCATCCGTGGACCCACCTGGGCCAGTACTACGAGGCCTTGCACGGACTGGCCCGACCTTCGGGTCCGAGCGCCGATGACCTGTCCGACGTGGTCATCGACGTCCTCGGCGTTCGCCCGACCCTGGATCGCTGGACTCGACCTCCTGATCTGTGGTTCGAATCTCGCCAGGAGATCATCGAGCTTTATGCCCGGCGGCTGGTCCTGCCGGCGAACCGTTGGTCCGAGCTGGAGGATCTTCTAGCTCCCGAAATCATCGAGCGGGACGGAAAGTTTCTGTTCGGAAACGACCTTCGCCGGTTCGTCACCATGTGGTGGAGCGTCCCCGATTCAACTTCTGTTGACCAGCCCGGTCCTTAGAGTGTGCCCGTGAACAAACGCCTCTTTTCCCTTCTCTTGCTGGTGCCGGCTGCTTGCGCCACCACGTCTGAGGCATCGACAACCACCGCCACGACTGCAGCCTCCACTACCACGACTGCACCCACCACGACTACGACAACAACGGCCAGCGGTGCCGGGGAGGGTTGCGTGGTGGGTGACTGGATTCTCGACACAGAAGGTTTTGCCGCGACCATGGAGGCGCTCATGAGCGGGGACGGGGCAACACCGACGGTGACCGTCACTTCGGGTTCTGCCACTCTTGCCTTCGATGCAGGGGGCGACGCCACCGGTGTTTACGACGCCCTCAACATTCAGATGGAGTTGGGGCCGGGCACCCCGGTCATCGACATGATTCTTTCGGGCCAGATCGTCGGGAACTGGACAGTGGAAGGTGACACACTGATCCTCACCCCGGGATCCGAGAGCTTTCTTGACGTTGAAGCCCTGGTCGACGGGGAATCCTTTTCGATGCCCGTTGAGCCGGACACCTCGTTGAGCACAGCCGCCTCTGCAATTTCTTGTGAGGGCGACACTCTCACGATCACGCCCGATGTGGAAGGGTCCGCCCCCTCGGTCTGGCTCCGGTCCTAAAAGTGTAAATGTGAACAAGCGACTTCTCACTCTTTGTCTGCTGCTAATCGCTGCTTGTGCGGGCTCCGGCGACGGGTCATCGACGACCGCACAACCCGCAACGACTACCAGTACGACCGCCGTTCCGCGCGGCGTTGCAGATGACTGCGTGGTTGGTAGCTGGATCCTCGATCTCGATAGTTTCGTAGCCTCCTTCGAGGCGACCCTGCGCGCCACAGGGAGGACTCCTGAAGTGTCGGTTAGTTCCGGGTCGGCCACCATCAGCTTTGAGGAGAACGGTCAGGTCGCGGGCGCCTTCGAAGATTTGACTGTTCAGACCAACTTTGACGAAGAGTCGGTGCCGATCGACACAGCCCTCACCGGGGCGATTATCGGGACCTGGTCGGTTCAGGAGGGTGCACTCGTATTGGCTCCGGATATTGAGCGAACAACCTTCGTGGCCGAGACCGGGTTAGATTTTTCCAGCACTCTTGTCGAAGTGCCGCTGGAACTCGGTGTGGTGGGACGCTCCTTCCCGTTGCCAATCGGGTCAGCCAGTCCTTCGATCATCACCTGTGAAGGCGACACTCTCACGATTGGCCCCGAACGGGGACGATCAGCCACAGTCTGGCTCAGGTCGTAGCAAGGGACGTAAGTGCTGGTCGCCAGGGACCTCAGGATTGAGTTGGGAACGCGCCTCTTGTTGGAAGGGGCGTCGTTTTCAGTGCAGGCCGGCGACAAGATCGGTCTGGTAGGTCGTAATGGGGCCGGCAAGACCACTTTGATCAAGACTCTTGGCGGTTATCAGATGCCAACCGCCGGCACCGTTCTCCGCAGCGGCAATCTCGGATACTTCTCCCAGGAGGCTGCCCTGCCCGACCTCGAACGGCCCGACATGAACGCCCTGGAACGGATCCTGTCAGCTCGCCAGATCGGGGCGATGTTGCGCAAGATCGAGGAGACTCGGCGCAAGATGGCCCGCCTCGAGGGGGACGCACGCGACCAGGCCATCGCCCGTCATGCCCGGCTTCAGGACGAATTCGACGCCAAGGGCGGGTATGTAGCTGAAGCCGAAGCGAAGCGGGTGGCGTCGAACCTTGGGATCGGAGTGGGCGAGCTCATGCAACCGGTGGCCACCATGTCAGGTGGCCAACGCCGACGGGTCGAGCTGGCCAGGATCCTCTTTGCCGAGACCGCGACCCTGCTCCTGGACGAGCCCACCAACCACCTCGACCTCGATGCCAAGGCCTGGCTGGTCGACTACCTCTCCACGTACCGCGGTGGGATATTGATGGTGAGCCATGACCTCCCCTTGCTCGACGCCGCCATCACGTCCGTGCTCGATCTGGTCGAGGCCAGGCTGGAGCCATATCGCGGCAACTACTCGAGCTTCCTTCTCGAAAGAGAACGGCGACGCGAACAACGGGAACGAGAACGACGTCATCAAGACGAAGCGATCGGACGCCTCGAATACAACATACGTCGCTTCAAAGGCTCTACCGAAAAGATGTCCAAGGTCGCCCGTTCCATGGAGACCCGGGTGGAACGGATGAAGAAGGACCTGGTCGAGGTGCAGCGGCGAGGAAGGTCGGTGGCCGTGAGATTCCCACAGCCCCGCCCTTCGGGGGTGACTCCTTTGACGGCGTCGGGTCTAGCCAAGTCGTTTGGCGACAATCTTGTGTTCGTCGACATCGACGTCGACCTCAACCGGGGAGAGCGGCTCATCATCATGGGACTCAACGGTGCCGGCAAGACCACTCTCTTACGAATCCTGGCGGGGGTGGAAACCTCCGATCTGGGCGAAGTGCGGCTGGGTCACAACGCCGCCCTCGGTTACTACGCCCAGGAGCACGAACAGATCCAGGCCGGTGTCACTGTGTTTGACCACGTCCGGGCGGTCTCGGCTCTCCCCGATCAGCCCTTGAGGACGATGCTGGGCCACTTTCTCCTGGCCGACAAAATCGACCAGGACGCCGTCACTCTGTCCGGTGGGGAGAAAACCAAACTCGCCCTGGCCTTGGTGGTGCTGGGCGGTCCCAATGTCCTTCTACTGGACGAGCCCACGAACAACCTCGATCCCCAGGCCAAGGCTGCGTTGTTGGAAGCTCTCCGTCACTTCTCGGGCACCATCGTCCTGGTCAGCCATGACACCGACTTCGTGGCGTCCTTGGGTCCGGACCGGGCATTGATGATGCCCGAAGGCAGGGTGGTCTTCTTCGACGAGTCGCTGCTCGACCTGGTCGCCCTTGCCTAGCTCCTCGGAGATCGCCTCTTTTGTGAGGTCGGCGTTGACAGCGATGGCCGACCCGGAGCGGGCCGCTCCGATGGCTGCCTACATGAAGACCAGCATGCCCTTCTACGGGGTGGCCAGTCCGTTGCGTCGCCCGATCGCCCGGGAGTTGAAGTTGCAGTTTCCCCCCGGATCGCCCGACGGGTACCGGACCAATGTGCTCCTTTTGTGGGCGCTGCCGCACCGCGAGGAGAAGTATCTGGCAATCGGCTATGCCCTCTCTTTCAAGAAGCTGATCACATTCGAACAGATTGGCCTATACCACCAGCTCGTGACTGAAGGTGCGTGGTGGGACTTCGTCGATGTCATCGCCTCTGACCTGGTGGGCCGGGTCGTTCTCGACGATCGGGCCCGGATGCGATCAATCCTCGAGGAGTGGATCGACGGTGAAGACATGTGGTTGCGACGCACCGCCCTGCTCTGCCAGATCCGGCACAAGCAGGCGACCGATGAAGCAATGCTGTTCGATTTCTGCCGCAGGCGTGCCCATGAGAAGGAGTTCTTCATCCGCAAAGCCATCGGGTGGGCCCTCAGGGAATATGCCCGCGTGAATCCCGAGGCGGTCCGCCAGTTCCTACGGGTCAACGAGGCCGGCCTGTCGGGTTTGTCGCGCCGGGAAGCCGCCAAACACCTGTAGGTTGGCTGTTCTATGCCCATGTACATGCGACTCGGCGAGGTGCCACCCAAACGCCACACCCAACTCTGGCGAGACGGAAAGCTGCTGACCGAGCAGGTCTTGGGGATGGAGGGGTTCTCGGGGAACTACTCCATTCTGTATCACCTGCAGACTCCATGCCGGGTGATGGCTCTCGGCGGTTTTGAGCCGATCGAGAAGACCGAATGGGTGCCAGAACAACACCAACACCATCTTCTCGACACCGCCCGCCTGCAACCCGTTGGCGACCTGGTGACAGGTCGCAGGCTGCTGATGTGGAACCAGGACGTCGAGATCTGGTTTTGCCGACCTGCATCGGCTCGGGATGGTTACTTCCGCAACGGCGAAGGCGACGAAGTCATCTTCGTGCACGAGGGTTCGGGAGTGGTCGAATCCATTTTTGGCGACTTGACCTATCGCGGGGGCGACTACATCGTCATTCCCCGCGGGACCACCTATCGACTTGTCCCCGAAGGTCCCCAGAAATACCTGATCTTCGTCAGCCCCGGCCAGATTGAGACCCCCCGGCGATATCGGAACGAATACGGCAACCTTCTTGAGCACGCCCCCTATTACCACCGCGACTTGCATGGACCCACCGAACTTCGTACCCACGAGGCGCAGGGTGAGTTCCGGGTGACCGTGAGGGTGCGGGGCGGATACCAGACCTATCTTCTCGATTACCACCCGTTCAACGTGGTGGGTTGGGACGGGTTTGTATACCCGTGGACTTTCAACATCGGAGACTTCGAACCCAAATCAGGTCGTCTCCACCAGCCTCCGCCGGCTCACCAGACCTTCGAAGGACCAGGATTTGTGATCTGCTCATTCTGTCCCCGCAACCTGGAATGGGATCCGCAGGCCGTTCCCATCCCCTACAACCACTCCAATCTTCAGTCCGACGAGATGATCTATTACGTCTCCGGCAACTTCGAGTCACGCAAGGGGATCGAAGTCGGATCGATCACCCTCCATCCTTATGGCATCCCCCATGGCCCCCAACCGGGACTGGCCGAGAAAGCGCTCGGCGCCACCGCCACCCGTGAGCTGGCCGTGATGTGCGACACCTTTCGGCCACTGAAGCTGGGCGACTTCTCCCGAGACCTCGATCACCCCGAATACATGTTCAGCTGGTACGCCCCCTCTTCGGAAACTCCGGCCGAGCCCGGGACCATCGCCTGATGCAAATCGGGATGATCGGGCTTGGACGGATGGGTGCCAACCTGGTGCGCCGTCTGATGAATGGGGGATACCAGTGCGTCGTGTTTGACGTGCGGCCCGAGTCGGTGACCCAGCTTGCGCGCGAAGGCGCTACCGGCACCACCTCGATTGCCGCGTTTGTGGCCGGTCTCGCTCCGCCTCGCACCATCTGGATCATGATCCCGGCGGCGTATGTGGACGCGATCCTCCACGACCTTGCGCCCCTTCTTGAGCCCGGGGACGTGGTCATCGACGGCGGTAACAGCTTTTTCGAAGACGATTTGGTCCGCGCCGAGCGGCTTTCAGGCAACGGGGTGAATTACCTCGATATCGGAACGAGTGGCGGCGTACACGGCCTCGAGCGCGGCTTCTGTCTGATGATCGGCGGAGACCGCCCGACGGTCGAGCGACTCGATCCGGTCTGGCGAACGCTCGCCCCCGGGATCGAGGCGGCCCCCCGTACACCTGGCAACGCCGGCGACCCGCAACCCGGAGAGCTCGGTTATCTCCACTGTGGCCCGGTGGGATCAGGGCACTTCGTCAAGATGATCCACAACGGCATCGAATACGGTCTGATGGCCGCTTACGCCGAAGGCTTCGCCATTCTTGATCGGGCCGACCTCGGCCTGGTAGCGGGCGGGGCCAGTGCTGAAGCCGCCCCCCTGCGTCGGCCCGAGCGGTACGGCTTCGAATTCGACGTCGCCGCCGTCGCGGAGGTGTGGAGGCGGGGGAGTGTGGTTGCCTCCTGGCTGCTCGACCTCACTGCCACCGCTCTCCGAGAGGACCCAGACTTGTCCGAATACAGCGGTCATGTCTCCGACTCAGGTGAGGGTCGTTGGACGGTGCAGGCAGCAGTCGACCTGGGGGTGCCCACCCATGTGATTGCCTCGGCCCTCTACCAGCGCTTTGCTTCTCGCGACGAGGGCGATTTTGCCGATCGAACTCTGTCGGCGATGCGCAAGCAGTTCGGTGGTCACGTAGAACTTCCGGCGGGGGGTTGAGGGTGAAGGCCGACGCCCTCCTCCTATTCGGCATAACGGGTGACCTGGCCCGGCGCAAGCTCTTCCCTGCCCTCTACGACCTCACTGCCGCCGGCCGCCTCGAAATCCCCATCATCGGCGTGTCGTCGTCCGTGTGGACTGTTGATGACCTCCGGCGTCGAGCCAGAGAGTCGTTGGAGGACGCCGGCAAGAAGATCGACGAGGAGGTTTTCGAACGACTTGCCTCCCATTTGTGTTACGTCGCGGGCAAATACGAAGACCCGGATTTGTTCGATCGGCTCGCCGCCACGGCGGAGGGTTCGCACCGACCGGTCGCCTACCTGGCCATTCCGCCAGCCCTATTTCCAGTCGTCATCACGGGCCTGGCGCGGGTCGGGCTCGACCGGGGCAGGGTGGTCGTGGAGAAACCCTTCGGGCGCGATCTCGCCTCGGCCCGCTCTCTCAACGCTCTCCTGCGCGAGTTCTATCCCGAATCGGAGATCTACCGGATCGACCACTACCTGGGGAAAGAGCCGGTGCTCAATCTGCTGGTATTCAGGTTTGCCAACGCTTTGCTTGAGCCGGTTTGGAACCGGCACTACATCGACAATGTGCAGATCACGATGGCCGAGGCGTTCGGCGTGCAGGGTCGGGGTGCATTTTACGATTCCGTGGGGACTCTGAAGGACGTGGTTCAGAATCACCTGCTTCAGATCGTGAGCCTGCTGGCAATGGAGCCGCCGGTATCGGCCGACGCCGATGCCTTGCGTGATGAGACAGTGAAGGTCTTAAAATCGACCCGGAGTTTTGATCCGCGGTCGATCATCCGCGGCCAATACGACAACTATCGCAGCGAACCGGGAGTGAAACCCGATTCCGAGACGGAGTCGTTTATTGCCCTCAAAGTCGAGATCGAATCCTGGCGGTGGGCGGGGGTCCCGTTCTACATCAGGGCCGGCAAAGGTTTGGCAGCGACCATTACCGAAGCGGTAGTGGAGTTCCGAGAGCCACCCCGGATGTTGTTCGCCGACGACCAACGCGCTCCCCATGCCAACACGCTCCACTTCCGGATGAAACCGGACTACCTGATCGGTCTCAGCCTCCAGGCCAAGCTTCCCGGGGAGAGGCTGGTCAGCCACGAAGTGGATCTCGACGTGCAGACCGAGACTGAACTCGGGGTCGAAGGGCCGGAAGCCTACGAGCGCCTTCTGGGTGACGCCCTCGAGGGTGACCAACGTCTATTCGCCCGACAAGATGCGGTCGAGGAGGCCTGGCGCATCGTTGATCCGGTCTTGACCAACCCGGAGAAGGTCGAGATCTACCAACGGGGAACCTGGGGCCCGCCCTCTGCCATGAATCTGGTCGGGCCGGATCGGCACTGGCACGCCGGAGAAAACCTCGACGGCGCCTAGTTGTCGGGTTTCACTTCCCAGGTACCAGCCGACCGGATCAGATCAGCCAGGTCGCCGGGGCCCTTGCGTGTGCGGGCATCAGTCAACTGCTGGTTGAGGCCGGTTTCGTACATGGGTCGGGCCGCCCGCCGGAAGATGCCGACCGGAGTGGGTCCATGGGGACCATGGGAGAGGCGGGACAAAGCAAACGCCACGCTCGGATCGGACCGGGTCTCGTCGTGGACCAGTATGCGGTTGGATTCCACCGAGCCGGTGTCGACGATCTGGGCGCGGCCGTCTTCGATGATCACTGCTTTCTCTCCGGCCGCTCCGAAGGTGATCGGCTTTCCTTGGACAAGGTCGATGCGGTTCACGGTGCGCTCCTCCTTCCCGGTCAACTGGAGGAAGGCTTTGTCGTTGAACACGTTGCAGTTCTGGTAGATCTCGATAAAAGCGGTGCCCTGATGCTGATGGGCGGCCTCGAGGATCTGGGTGGTGTGAGCCCGGTCCATGTCGATGGTGCGAGCGACGAACGAAGCCTCGGCTCCCAGGGCAAGACTGACGGGATTGAAGGGGTGGTCGACCGATCCCATCGGGGTCGACTTGGTCTGTTTGCCCTGTTCCGACGTGGGCGAATACTGTCCCTTGGTGAGCCCGTAGATCTGGTTGTTGAAGAGCAAGATCTTGAGGTTGAAGTTGCGACGGAGCGCATGAATCAAGTGATTACCACCGATCGAGAGGGCGTCGCCGTCACCCGTCACCACCCACACGGCCAGATCTGATCGGGTGGCAGCAATCCCGGAGGCGATGGCCGGTGCCCGCCCATGGATCGAGTGCATCCCGTAGGTGTTCATGTAGTACGGGAAACGCGCCGCACAGCCGATCCCGGATACGAAGACGATTTTCTCCCGGGCAACACCCATTGTTGCCATGTAGTTCTGGACAGCGGCGAGGATCGTGTAGTCGCCGCAACCCGGGCACCAGCGGACCTCCTGATCGGTCTGGAAGTCGGATCGGGTGTAAGTCGGAGCGGTCATCGGTCCAGCACCTCCAGGATGGCCTCTTCCACTTCGGAAACCTTGAACGGCTCTCCCGCTACCTTGTTGAGGCCCCGGGCATCGATGAGGAACTCGGCCCTGATCAACTTGAGCAGTTGACCCATGTTGAGCTCGGGGACGAGCACCTTCGGATAGCTGCGGAGCACCTCGCCCAGGTTGGTCGGGAAGGGGTTGAGATGGCGGAGATGGGCGGTTGCCACCTTGCGTCCCTTGGCCCGCACCCGGTTGATCGCTGCCCGGATGGCGCCGTAGGTCGATCCCCAGCCGATCACCAGGAGCTCGGCCCCCTCGTCGGCATTGACCTCAAGGGCAGGGATGTCAATGGCGATGTTGGCCACTTTCCAGGCGCGGGAGTCGGTCATGAGCTGATGGTTGCCAGGGTCATAGGAGACGTTGCCGGTGACGGCCTCCTTTTCGATGCCACCAATGCGGTGTTCGAGCCCGGCGGTGCCCGGGATGGCCCAGGGCCGGGCGAAGGTGTTGAGGTCCCGCATGTACGGGAGAAAGTGCCCACCTCCATTGCTGGACTTTGCGAATGAAACCGAGATGTTGGGCAGGCTCTCGATGTCGGGCAGCTTCCAGGGTTCGGAGCTGTTGGCGACATGGTTATCTGAGAGAAGGACCACCGGGGTCATGTATTTGAGGGCGATGCGGGCCGCTTCGATGGTGAGCTCGAACGCCTCGGAGGGAGTGGGAATAGCAATCACCGGAAGCGGAGACTCACCATGACGGCCGAACATGGCCATCATGAGGTCGGACTGCTCGACCTTGGTGGGCATCCCGGTTGATGGTCCTGCTCGCTGAACGTCGATGATTAGCAGCGGCAACTCCATGGTGAGTGCCAGGGACATCGACTCGCTTTTGAGCGCCAAGCCGGGACCGGAGGTGCCGGTCACACCCAGGTTGCCGGCGAAGGAGGCTCCGATCGCCGATCCGATGGCTGCGATCTCATCTTCCGCCTGAAATGTCCGAACCCCGAAGTTCTTGTGGAGCGACAGTTCGTGGAGGATGTCGGAGGCGGGAGTGATGGGATAGCTGCCGTAGAACAGCGGGACTTTGGCGAGTTGGGCAGCGGCAATCAGGCCCCAGGCCAGGCCAGTGTTGCCCGTGACGTTGGTGTAAGTGCCGGGAGCCAGCCGGGCCGGCCGCACCTCGACGGTGGTCCGGGCCGCCTCAGTGGTGAATCCGAAGTTCCACCCGGCTTTGAAGGCGGAGATGTTGGCGGCCGCAACCTCGGGCTTCTTGGCGAACTTATGCTGGGCCCACTCGATGGTCGGTTCGGGGGGCCGGTTGAAGAGCCAGGCAAGCAAACCGAGCGCAAAGAAGTTCTTCGACCGCAACACGTCCCTTCCGCTCACCCCGGAGTCCTTGACGGCCTCCTTGGTGAGGGTGTCCATGGGAACCTCGATCAGCCGAAAACCGGCGATGGCATCGCTGCTCAGGGGGTTGGTTGTGTAACCGGCCTTAGCCAGGTTGCGCTCGTCGAAGGCTTCGGTGTTGACGACGAGGGTGCCGCCCGGGCGAAGATCAGCGAGGTTGGCGCGCAGAGCAGCCGGGTTCATTGCCACCAGACAGTCAGGGGCGTCGCCGGCAGTGAGGATGTCGAAGTCGGCGATTTGCACCTGAAAGGAGGAAACGCCTGGCAGGGTTCCGGCCGGGGCGCGGATCTCGGCTGGGAAAGAAGGGAGGGTGGAGAGATCGTTGCCAAAGTAGGCCGAAGCATCCGTGAAGCGGGCCCCGGCGACCTGCATGCCATCGCCGGAGTCACCGGCTAACCGGATGACGATCTTGTCAGTTACTTGTTTGGGGGACGTGGTCTCGGACGGGACGGTGGTCGTGGTCTCCACTGGGCTTCTTCAATTGTTGGGTATCTCGCAAGTTATCGGCGCGGGCCCACTCCTAGTACAGAGTTACGTGCGCAATCACCAAGTGTAGGACCCAGGTGATTTAGCCAAGGTAAAAGGGGGGAGGCTGAAGACCCACTAACCCTGCGCTTTCAAGCAGGACAGCCACCTCCAACAGCAGATCCTCCTGCCACCAGGGCGCTATCAGTTGGAGTGATACCGGCGGGCTGGCCTCACCGCGCAAGGGAAGAGCGATGGCGGGACAGGCCGTGTGGTTGACGAGAGCCGAAAACCAGGAAAGGACCGGTCGATAGGGCTGGCCGTCGATGTCGTCACGGCCGATCGTCTTCTTGAGGGCCGCCACCCCCGGGGTGGCGATCAGGTCAAATTTCGTGAAGACCGCCGCCGTCACCTCGATCAGCCGAGCCCGCCAGGCCTGGGCGTCCAGATACTGGGACGGGGTTATTTTCGAGGCTGCCTCCAAGCGAGAGGCCACCTCGTCGCCATAGACAAAACCCCGGCTCAGGAATTCCCGGTGGACATGGAAAGCCTCAGATCCGGCCAGCTCCTGGATCTTGCCCCAGGGAACCAGCTCGGGCTCTTCGATGGGGTGGACGCTCACACCGAGACTTGCCAGAGCGTCGACCGCCCTATCGAACTCGGTGGTGATCACGGCCTGGGTCGGGCCCTCCTGGAGCCAGCGGACGGGCAACCCGAGGCGGAGCCCCGCAATCGACTTGCGCGGGTCCGGCGCACCCGTCGTTGGCAGGCCGGCCATTACCCGATACGAAAGGGCGAGGTCAGTCACATTGGTCGCCAGCGGACCCACAGTGTCCACGGAGGGCGCCAGTGGGAACACCCCTCGGGTGGCGATGCGGCCATGGGTTACTTTTAGGCCCATGATTCCGGTGAGAGCGGCCGGCACCCTGACCGATCCGCCGGTATCCGTTCCGATGGCTATTGGTACCAGCCCGGCCGCCACGGCAACGGCCGACCCGCCCGAGGAACCACCGGGTGAGGTAGAGGGGTCCCAAGGGTTGTGGACCGGTCCGAACCATTGATTCTCCGAGCTGAACCCATAGGCGAACTCGTGGAGCCCGGCGCGGGCGACGATGACCGCCCCCGCCGCTTCCAATCTCTCCACGATCGCGGCGGACCGTTCAGGAACGACCGAATAGAACCCCGACCCACAAGTGGTTGGTCGCCCGGCGTGGTCAATAAGGTCTTTGATGACGATGGGGACGCCCGCCAGGGGTCCGGGGTCGTGGCCGGCGGCGACGTCCTGATCGATCGCCGCCGCTCGTTGCAGGGCGGGTCGCTCGTCGATCAGCGTCGCTGAATTGAGAGTCTCCTGCGCACGGCGGAGCCGGTCGATGGCGCCTGCCGCCAACGAATGCGCCGATAGATTTCCCGCCGCCACCTCGCGGGCGGCCGCAACTGCGGTCACGAAACCTCGATGCCTGACTGGTTGGGAACGACCGAGATCCATATAAAGCCGGGTGGAACGGGCAGTGGTGAGCCATCGTCAGCGGTCAGAGTGATGAGCTCAGAGCTGGAGGCGCGTTGCCAGGTGCCGGTGATCATCTTTCCAGCCGCGAACACATGAGCCTCACCGGATCCGACCGTATTCATCGCCGGCACCGCACTTCCATCGGGGGTCGGGGGCCGTTCGGTATAGCGCTCGGCAAGCAAGACGACCAGGATGCCGGCCGTCAGCGGATAACGGGTGCCGGCCTCATCCATCAACTCCGCCGGCCTGCCCCCGAAGCTGCGGACATAGTTTGCACTGGCGGAATCCCAGTTCCAGGTCACGACAAAGTTGTTGCCGAAGTTCATGACGATCTGAGCGGCCGCTTCGGCAGTAGCCGGTAGTTCCCCGAAACTGAACATCGGTGGAGGCGGAGCATTGGGGTAGCCACGATTGTCAGCGATCTCACGAAGAAGGGTGGTGTCGGCGTAGAGATTGTGGGGGGCACGGCGGCCGGAGATGCGAAACATGGCTGGCGGCGTCTCGCCAATGAGATGGACATCTTCTGCCCTGATTTGCTGCTGTACCCACGCCTGACCGCCGGAAATGGCAAAGGTGGCATCGAGTGGGTTGAGGAGCTTCCCGTCGCTCGGTCGACCCGATCTGACCGGTCCCAGATAGGAGGTATCCGTGTGATGAAACAGGGCGATGAACCTGGTAATGCCCTCAACGGGAAGTTCCATCACCGCGCTGGCCTGGTCGAGACCGGACTGGGGACGGGCAGCGGTCGCATTGTCGATTTTCACGGCGAGGACACGGCGGTCGAGCAACAACTCGTCTTCCACCGGGGTTCCATTGATAGGCGATGTCGCCAAAGGCACTTGGGTCGTCGAAGTTGTAGTGGGAGCGGTAGTGGTTGAGGTGATCGGAACGTTGGTGGTGTTGGTATCGGTGGATTGAGTGGTGGTAACCGCGGGCGTGGAGCACGCGGCAAACACCACTAATACAGCCAGGGTTGGTCGGCGCATTCAAGGCATCCTAAAGCTGCCTCGATTTCACCCGAACCTCAGCCGACACCTCCGCGGACAGGCAAATGGGGGAGAGCGGTCTCGGGTTGGTCGACCGCTATTGCCAATTCGATGCCTTCGGCTGACGAGTTGATCACGTAAAGGGCGTCGATATTTATCCCGGAATCGGCCAGCTTTCTCGTCACCGTCGCAAGCTCACCGGGGGCGTGGGGCAAAAAAGCTGAAAGAACCTGCATTTCGTCGGCGGCCAACCCGGCCTCACGCAGGGCCCTCCGGGCCGATTCGGCGTCATCAACCACCAGACGCACAACTCCCTCTCCGTCAAAACCGAAGGCTGCCAGGGCTTCGATGTTGACTCCTGCGGCCGCCAGGACCTCGGTGAGAGACGCCAACATCCCGGGCCGATTGTCCATATGGACGACAAACTCGGTCATGACCGCAACCTAGTCGTCCTCTGTTTCCAATGACGGGTCGGCTACTCCCCGCACCCAAAACCACCGCTGATCACGGTGACGATCCCGTCGTCCTGAGCTGTACTGGCGCTGCCCCAGAGGATGCCTGCTCCACCTGACGCCACTTCCCATTGGGTGCCGAACAAGGGATCGTCGTTGATGGTGAGTTCGGCGCCGTAGGCCGATCTCAGGTCGGCAACCGTGTCGCCGAGAGCGATCGCCTTGGCCGTTGCCAGAGCCAGCACATCGCCTTCACCGGCCGCGACCGATTGGCTGTAGTGGAAGAAGTGACGGACACCATCCGGGGCCCATTCCGTCTCACCGTTGGTGAAAAAGGTCTGGAGGCTGGACCAGCGGACCAGCCTGGCCTCTGTGCCGGGGCAAGTCCCGAAGGTGGAAAAACTGTCTACCCAGCCGCTGTCATCGTCAGTCGACCCCAGGACCTCCTCCAACTCCGCGATGACCCCGTCGGCATCATCCCCAAACACGAGGCTCCCGATGTTTTGACCAGAGAGAACCAGGGCGGCGAGCGGGTCTCCCAGGGTGGTTTCGGTGGTCGTGCTGGCGGTGGCGGTTGTCGTTGTCGTGGAAGTCCCGGTGGTGGAGGTGGTGGGTGAAGCCGAGGTGGAAGTCGTGTCGCCGGCGACGACCGTGCTTCCGGTAGTGGAGGTCGAGGTGGTGCCTGGGGCGCCGCCGTCTCCAAAGACGGTCACGGCAACCAGCACCACACCGATTACGAGGAGTCCTCCCAGGGCCCAGATGAAGCGGCGAGCCAACTCCGGGTTCTCCGACGGTGGGGGAGGGTCACTCATTGGTCCAGCGTACCGGGGGTATCGCGGCGGCCGCGCCGGAGGCGCCACCGTACCCGGCGCAGAACCCGTTCGGGGATCGGACCGAAGTTGCGGCTGTCGTCCCTAGTCGTCTTGCGGTTATCGGAGAGTACAAACACGTGGTCGTCGAGGGTGACCCACTGACCGTCGGGATAGGTGAACCCGACTCCCCAGCGATCGATGTCCTGGCGGCCGTCGACGACTACCTCTCCCATCTCAATGGCGACCGTCTCACCGGGAAGACCGATGACTCGCTTGATTAGCGTCATACCCGTCAAACGGGGGTGGGGGAAGACCACAATGTCGCCCCGTCGCACTTTGCCCGCATGGCCCACCATCAATACATCGCCGTCGCGAACGGCGGGTGCCATGGATTCGCCTGCGACGATCAGTAGACGCATGTTTGGGTTGGAGTATGGTCGGGGTACCAACGAGCCTTACGGAGGTCCCGGTCATGGGTTTTTTCCACCCCAAACAAGTTGCATACGCCCACTGTGATCTGTTCTGCGGGGTGTACGACCCTGCCCAGGCCAAGATCGAGGCGATGTCGGTTCTCAAAGCTTGCGAGAAACTTGCCGCAAGCGATGACGATTTGTTTCGCCAGCGCGCGGTAATCATCAAGGAAGAGCGGGCCGAGCTGGCCAAGCACCACCTGTCCGTTTTGTGGAGCGACTTCTTCAAGCCGCACCATGTCGAGGCCTTTCCCGAGTTGCACGATGTGTTCTGGAAGGCAATCAAAGCCGCCGGTGATGCCAAGAAGTCGAACGACGTCGAGGTGGCCAAGAAGCTTATTGAGGCGATCGATGATGTCGCCGCCATCTTCTGGCAGACCGAAGAGTCGAAGACGGTGGGGGTCTACCCGCCCGCCTGATCTAAACCAGGAAGCTGGCGAAGCCCAAGGCCAGACCGATGGCGATCAGGTCCACTTCACCGATCGCCACACCAAATGCGGCCAGCACAAATGCCACTACTGCTGCCGCGAGCAGGATTCTGGAAGCTCCCATTTTCTGGGCCATGCTGTCTCCTTCTTGGGTCCGTGGGGCAAGGGTAGTTGGATAACTGGATGCGGGTCGTCGGGCTCGTGGTCAGTCCCAGAGCGTTACGATCACGGCGACAATAGAGTAGGCGATAACCGAGTTGATCCCGTTGATCAGCCAGTACGAACCGCCCTTCTGTTCGTAGAGCTGGGTGACCAGAGCACCGACGACTCCAAAGCCCACGCCGAGGACGACACCGAGGGCGATCCCATCCATGAAGTCGGCAGCTCCGATCGCTCGCGCGAGCAAAGCGATCACAATCGTGGTGACGAAATACCCAACGAAGGTGGGCACGAGAAGCGAGACCAGTGGCGGGCCCTCGGTAGCAGTCACCTTCGCCGCCCGTTGCCAGGCATTGCTGAGGGGTGGCACCGAATACCAGATTGCACTGAATGCGAACCAGGCAATAGAAGCCACCAGGATGGCGAGCCAGTTCAGGTCGCCGAAAAAGTCAAGGATCATGCCGCCCTCCGTTTGGGGTTGGCCTCACCGTAACGCGACACAAGGCGCGGGAACCTCAAGCAGCGCGGTTTTTACCCTTGGAGGGAAGCTTCGAGGCCACTTCGCCGGCTTTGGCCTTGGCGGTGTCGAGCAGGGTGCGGGCCCAGACGAATTCGCCGGCTAGGACCGCCAGACCAC
>JBBDQN010000036.1:0-27610 GCA_040905905.1 Acidimicrobiia bacterium | reverse complement strand
AACCGGCGACTAGTGCGATAAGGGTGGACTTTCCGCATCCGCTGGACCAACGATCGATAGGATATCGTGCTCGTTAACGGTCAGAGAAACGTCAGCGACCGCAAGTACATCGCCCTCGGATCCGACGTACCGATGTCGCACGTGGTCAAGCACAATCTTTGGATTCTTTCGCTCTATCATTTGCTCGCCATCCTCCTAGACATGGTCAACCCCTCCTCAGATGGACGGTTAATTGTGAGAACGCTAAAGGACACTGTCGCGGTGGAAACGCTTATCGTAGGGTCCACTGAATGCTGACATCTAGGCTACATTGGTATAAGGCGTTGTAGCAGTGCACAGATCATGCCCATAACGCAGAATTCGCCCTGATTAGGGCCCCTGGTGTCCAGTCGCGCAATACCCCCGGCTTAGTTCCCCATGGAGGTTCAGTGCCAGCTCGATCTGTCTCATTCCTTAACCAGCGCACTCGATCCAATTCGATCTCGGCATAATGGAGTCCCTCGCCGCTCTTCTCAATCACCACAGCTTCAGGGCCAGATACCATCGCTAGCCCTTGCTCACTCCGGGTCGGCAAGTTGGACGAGGTGGCCGTGTATGCGAGATTTTCGATAGCACGAGCCCAGAGGAGGGTGCGCCAGGTGTGATACAACCCCCGGCGTGCAGGCACGAATCCATTCGGCATGAGTATAATCTCCGCCCCCTTGAGCGCTAAGATGCGACAAAGTTCAGGGGAGTACACTTCACTACAAACGAGTACCCCTATTTTGCCAATATCTGTGTCTACGACTGGGAGTTCATCACCGCGCACCCATTCAAAATCCCAGTACGGCCCATCTAAATATATCCAAGGATAGATATTGGGAATCGTCCTTCGGTAACGGACGATCTCTTTTCCATGTGGATCGAGTAACGACACGGATTGATAACAGCGCGCTCCACCATCATCAAGGGGTTCGGCGTAACCACCCAGGATATAGATATTATTATGCCTGGCCATCTCCTGCAGCTCTCCCAACGGAGTCCATGTGATAGGCTTTCTCCATTGCCCGGGAAAGTTCTCCGGATAGCAGATTATGTGCGCGCCTTCATTACTAGCATCGGTAGCGTATCTTGATGCGGTCTCAAGGTTGCTGTCGCGTGCATTCTGCCCGTGCGCCGTCACGGGTTGAGCCAATGCCATCTTAACTATCACTTTCACTCTCCATAGGGTATACGATTTTGAATACTCACAGAGCGTCGCAGGTGCCCTACTTCCGTGGCAGGAGCTTCGCGAAGCTGACCTATAGAATGGGCCGAACAACCGATTTCTCGCAAAATACGTTCACCAATTAACTCCGATAGCGCCGAGAGGATTTCCTTCACTACGCCTGAAAAGCGCCTTCTACATTCACTTGGCAAGTCCGAGGATGACGACATCCGGCGCTGCTTCACTGCAATCGAGAGCTACCGAAAGGGCTCGGCTTAGAGTAGCTAGCAACATACCAGCTAAATGCTCCAGTTTTGATCGCCTCTTCAGCGTTGGTTGCCTTACCATTTTCGATCATCCGAGCGATTGCCAAGGAATCTGAGATCGAGAGGTCCACCGTAAGCGCTATATACTTTAGTGGAAAGTTTATGAACTGTGGTACATATTCGCGGTCGGATACAAGCGCGCGGTCCGCCTTAATTGCTGCTATGCGAAAGTGTTCCGGGGTCCTCTGGTTGTCCAAACCACCGAACCGTGCTGTCGAGTCATCCACCCGGTTCTGGGTGTCGAGCGTTGCCTCAAACACCTGCACTCGAATAGGATGGAGTGCATAGTTGCTAGTCCCAGTGATATCGCCCGATCCGCATATGGCCGGTACGCACAGACAATCCATATGAGCTAGAAGATCAATATAGTCGCCGGGTTTAGCGGGGTTCCTATGACCAAAAAAGCGACCTCGATCATCCCAGCCAGTGTTCATCCACATATTGAAAGAGTCATGCGTATCGTCAGGAGTTAGCCCAAACTCCCCGATCGCCTCCGCTAAAGTATCTTGACAATTCGTGTGCCGCGTGAAACCCCATGTCGCCTCGAATAGCTCGCCACTGCATCTGGAACCGAGAAGATCGGTAATACAGCTATCCGACAACTCCAGAATCTGCATCATCAATCGGCTTCGGGGGGGTGCACTGAGTAGATAGCCGTTCTTGCCGAGCCGAAAACCCTGTCGTCGGGACATCCCGACTGACATGCGTTCCTTATAGTCGTAGAGATTGAAGCAGTTGAAATCGACGCACTGCCCTTCGCCAACTTGTTGGATACGTAGGACTTCCCCCTCATAGACTGGAAGCGCTCTGCCACTGACGGGCTGTAAAATGAAGTCTTCGCGGGCTTCGCCATACTTCATCATGTGCGCATGCCTGGTGGGGAGTGTTCGACGCCGAGAAACCGGGCTGCATACGATCGAAATAGCGACATCAGAACGACGGCGAGGTCGTCGCCATGATCACCTACCTCGACAAGCCGTTCGAGCAGTTCTAGCTGTTGTTCTGTGACGTGGATAGTCATTTCACCGATGTTACGCGCTCCCGAGTCGTCCATCGTAAATCATCTCCTTATGCAATCGAGATCGGTCTAAAAAGAGAAACGACTCATGATTCGCCTCGCCTTGGCTCCGGGTGACCGGTCACATTGACAAGCTGCCAAGTACATATCTTGACTTTGTTCAGATAACTCGTCTCCGTGGACGGATCCGAATTATTCCACCAACTATACCCTAAGATGCTCCCTTGTGTGCGATAGTATGCAAAGCGAGATATCTGTTGCTTTCGTGGGGCATGAGGGCTTCTGCCCAGAGGGAGGGGTGAGGGCGATGCCGGCCCGGTCGAGCATGATCATGGCACGGGGGCACCTGACGACTCTCACGCAGGGTCACGTTGACAACCTCGACCTCGTCAGGTGGGCATACCCGAGCGGACGGCCGGGTCGTAGTTGAACCAGCTGACATTCTAGGGCCCGCCCGGAAGGGTTCGTTGCGCCTCATCCTCACCTCCTTCCTGTTCCTCGCAGGGTCACCCCAGTTGCTGTTGACGGAGGGCTGCCGTGGCCGCCGAAGCCCCAGCGATCTTCCCAAACACCGATCCGGAGGTGAGACCCGTCCCTCCCGGATAGTTGAAGTAGAACAATCCACCGACGAGCTCGCCGCAGGCGAACAGGTTTCCGATCGGCCTTCCGGTCACACTCATCACCGCGCCGGTGTCGGGAACGATGCGGAGTCCCCCGAACGTGAATGTGATACCGCATGTCACCTGATAGGCCTCGAAAGGCGGGGTGTCGATGGTGTTGGCCCAGTTCGTCTTGGGAGGCGTGACCCCGGTGGTACCTCGCCCGTCTCGCACGTTGGGGTTGAACTCGGTGTCGATCGCCACGCCAGCGTTGTACTCGGCGACCGTGCGAAAGAACTGTTCCTGGTCGATCCCCTCGAGCCTGGCGGCCAAAGCCTCGAGAGTGTCGGACGAGAACTTCGTGACCTGGCGGATCTTGTACTCGTCGCGAAGCAGGTGAGCGGTCTTGGCGTCGAACACCTGCCACGCCACCTGGTGGGGCTGGGCAAGGACAACGTGGCCGTACTTGGCGTAGGTGTAGTTGCGGAAGTCGGCCCCCTCGTCGAGGAATCGCTTTCCCTCCTCGTTGACCAGAATCCCAAACGGATAGCTGTGCTTCTGGAAGCCGTCGCCCACTGCCAGATCACCGAATTCGGGGGCGTTCCGGTCCCACTGCACGGCATGACAGCCCGACCAGTGGCCCGCGGGACTAGCGCCGATCTCGAGGGCCATTCGGATCCCGTCCCCTATATTGAACCGGCCTCCCCGTACCTTTGCCAGATCCCACCCGGGACCGAGGTACCGGGTGCGCCACTCCGGGTTGGCCTCGAACCCGCCCGAGGCGAGCACCACGGCGCCGGCCTGAATCACACGCTGGGCCGAACGCGTCTCGACGACGACCCCACTCACGCCTGAGTCAACGGTGAGCAGCCGGGTGGCGCGGGACTCGTAGTGAATCGGGATCCCCATCCGGGCGCATTCGTCCTTGAGGGACTGCACGAGTCCGGGACCGCCGGCCACCGTCTCGATAGTGAGGCCGCCCCAGAAGGTGAACTTGCCTTTCACCTGGAACGCCTGACGGCCGTAGATCGGCGCAAACCGGACAGCATGCTGGGTCATCCACAGCAACGTCTCGTGGCTGCGGCGGACCAGAATCTCGACCAGATCGGGGTCGGTGCGGTACTCGGTGACCCTGGCCATGTCGTCGATGAAATCGTTGGCGGTGTAGGTACCGAAATCGGTGCGGGCGAGCTCGTCCTCGGAAAGATCGGGGATCAGCTCGAGGAGGTGGTCGCGGCTCTCGTACACGACCCGCATCGCACCGGCGGTGAACGCCGAGTTGCCGCCGCTCTCCTCCTCAGGCGCGATCTCGAGTACGACGACTTTGGCGCCCGTCTCCTTCGCCGACAATGCCGCGCACAAAGCGGCGTTGCCACAGCCAACGACTACCACATCGGTGGATTCAGGCAGCATTTCAGTACACTACTGCATACAATCCGGATCCAGGAAATCTTCCCTTACAGCACCACTTGGGCTACTTGGCGTGCTGCCAGCCTCCGTCGACGTACAGGGTGTGACCGGTGACGAAGTCCGACTCCTTCGAGGCGAGAAACAAGGTGGCGGCCACCACATCTTCTACCTCGGCCAACCTGCCCAGTGGAATACGGTCGATTGAGAACTGCGATGCGGTCGGGTCGTCCTGATGACGTTCGACCACCCGCGGAGTCCGGGTGGCGGAAGGCGCCACCGCATTGACTCGGATCCCCAGGGGGGCCCACTCCACGGCGAGGGCGGCCGTCAACTGGGAGATGCCCGCCTTGGCGGTGGAGTAGACGCTCCGGCCTCGAGCGGCGCTGGTGGCCCAGGTGGAGCTCATGTTGACTATCTTGCCGTACCCCTCGGCGGCCATGGCCCGCCCGAACGCCTGACAGGCAAAGAATGTGCCCCGGAGATGGGTGTCTATAAGCCGGTCCCACTCCGCGGGCTCGACATCGAAGGCATCCTTCCGGAGAGCGCCGCCCGCCGAGTTCACGAGGAGACGGGGCACGCCCGCCTGATCGAGGATCAGGGCGCACCCGGCAGTGAGTGCATCGACGTCGCTGATGTCGATCTGTTGGCTGGTGGCGGTCACACCAACGGCGCGGACCGTGGCCAGGGTCTCGGCGAGGGTGTCGGGATTGCGGCCGATCAACACCAGGTCGGAACCCTGCTTCGCCAGCTCGCGGGCGACTGCGGCACCGATCCCCTGGTTCCCTCCAACCACGACCGACAGCGATCCGGCGATGCCCTTCACAGAATCTCCTGTGTCGGGTGCCGGCCGGGCCTGAGGGCCGTCGCCCCGGCGGAGCCTGACAGGCTACATCCGGTCATTGAAAGCCGTGGTGTGCGGCTTGACGTCCAGTCTCTTCAGGTCGTTGCAGAGGTCCACGGCGATCTCGACAAAGCGGTCCAGCATCTTCTGGCCCTTCTCAACGGTAGCCCGCTCGGGGTTGCCGACCGTGCTCGAGTAGCTGTAGTCGGAGTTCTCCTGAGGCATGAACACCTGGTACCCGTTGAACTTGATCGTCTTCGAGAACCCAGCGTCCTGCACGAACTTGTCGGAGCTGGCGACGATCGCAGGGGTGTGGGGGTACTCGGCCTTGGCGAGCTCCCAGGCGACCATTTCCTTGTCGATGGCGAGCATGAGCGAGGTCTCGATCTCGCTGGCGTGCCAGGATGGCAACTCCTCGGGCGGGTTCTCGACTAGGTCGTCGAGGGCGGTCTTCATAAGCACGCCGATGTCGAGGCCGACGCCGAGCGCGCCGGTCTCGTACTTGATCCGGCGCAGCACGTTCCACACCGCCGGGATATTGCCTTCGTGACCGTTGACCAGCACCAGCTTGGTCCAGCCGTTGGAAATGAGGCTGCGGCACACATCGCGCAGGTACTCGATGAAGATCTGCTCTCGGACGGTGAGCGAGCCCGGCCGGTCATCCAGGTGTTGCGGGGAGACGCCCGCCGGGATCAGGGGCGTGAACGGCACTTTGGCGATGGCGGCAGCCCGCTCGGTCACGGCCTGGGCCATCCACGAATCGGTGCCCAGGGGGCAGTGGTGACCATGACCCTCGATTGAGGCGAATGGCACCATGACGACACCGGCGGCATCGTCTCTCAAGCGTTCAGCCTCGACCCACGACACGTCTTGCAGGCTGTACGGGTTCATGTGGTCTCCTTCAAGGGTCTCTCGACAGCCTGCACGGTCTTGCATGCGATTGGCGACGTCGACCCACCAATCCTGGCACTTATGGATCGTCAGTATACAGTAGTATGCGGTCCGTGAACTCGCCGAAGGCCGCTCGTTGATTTGGCTCTTACGCGGGCCCAGCCACCGATGACCACTCCCACGGTTGCCTACAGTGAGCGACTGGCTCCTGTAACCCATCACGAGGCAAGGTTGACCACGGACCTCGGAGCCCGTCTCGAGGTGGTTCCGATGTGGAGCCTCGACGACATCGTTCGTCACGCGGGGACGGCCGACGCCATAATGGTGGGGGCGGTCGAGCCGATCGACCGCGCCGCGCTGCAGGCCATGACCAAATGCCGCGTGGTGGTGCGCCGGGGGGCCGGGATGAACAACGTCGACCTGGCGGCGGCCACGGAGCTCGGCATTCCAGTCGCCTATGTCCCCCACGCGTCGATCCAAGAGGTGTCCGATCACGCTCTCGCCCTGCTGCTGGCCCTGGAACGACGGGTCGTCTCCCTCGATGCCTTGGTCCATGCCGGACGCTGGACCAAGGCAACCGCCGACATCGCCGCGGCGCGCTCGGGTATGCGGCGGCTGGCCGAGCTGACGCTAGGGGTCGTAGGGTTCGGCCTGATCGGGCGCGAGCTTGCCCGCAAGGCCACTCCCCTGTTCTCCCGGATGGTCGTGTTCGACCCTTACGCCAACGATGCCACCAGTGTCGAGTTCGTCGACTTCGCAACGCTGCTGGGCCAAGCCGACCTGATCAGCATCCACGCTCCGCTCACCGAAGACACGCGGCACATGTTCGACGACGCCGCCTTCCAGCAGATGAAACCCGGTTGCACGCTGGTCAACACCTCCCGCGGCGCTCTCGTCGACACAGAGGCGCTGGTCAGGGCACTCCGCTCCGGCACGGTGCGGGGGGCCGGCCTCGACGTCACCGAGGAGGAGCCGATCGGTGCCGACAGCGTCGTCCTCTCCTTCGACAACGTGATCCTCACCGGCCACAGTGCCGCTTCCAGCGACTCTTCCACCGCCGAGATGCGGGCTACCGCCGTGACGGCGGTAGCCGACGCATTTCAAGGCCGCCGGCCGCGGTTCGTCGCCAACGCCGCCGTCTTCGACCAGCCCACCAGCAGGCTCTGACCGAAAGGGCTAAACCGTGAGACTTGCCCTATACGACGACTACCGGCCCGGCGCCATATCGGGAGACCTCGTCGTCGATCTCACCCCGGCCCTCCCCGGGTGGATCCCGGGAGACCCCTCGTTCGCTCCGAAGCTGTGGGGCTCGTTCCATTCGTTGCGGCCGACAATTGAGTGGCTGGTGGCCCGAGGTCAGGGGGTGGGCGTCGACCAGGTCACGCTGCGGGCCCCCGTGCCCCTACCGGGACAGGTGCTGGCGGCACCCCTCAACTTCCAGGCCCATCGGGACGAGATGAGCGGTCCCCTGACCGCGGGCCCGGGAACAGCCCGCGAGCTCGGATTCTTCCTGAAGTCATCGCGCTCGGTGGCCGACCCGACCACACCGGTCGGCATCCCCAACCTCTCCGGTCGACGGTTCGACTTCGAGGCCGAGGTGGCCGTGGTCATCGGGCGGACTAGTCGGGCGGTGACGCAGACACAGGCCCTCGACCACGTCCTCGGATACAGCCTCCTGCTCGACATAACGCTCCGCATGACCGAGACTGAGCGCGAGGAACGGACACTTCGCAAGTCCTACGACGGCTTCACCCCGCTCGGGCCTTGGATCGTGACCGCCGACGAGATCCCGGACCCGTCGGCCATCACGATCAAGGCGTGGCGCAACGGCGAGCTGCGTCAGGACGCCACCCTGGCCGACCTCATTGTGGACATCCCAGAGATGGTTAGCCGGGCGTCGCAGGTGGTGACACTCCAACCGGGAGACGTCATCGCCATGGGCAGCCCGGCCGGAGTCGGCGAGGTCAAACCAGGGGACACGATCACGGTCGAGGCGCCGCTGATCGGGAGTCTCTGCGTCCCTATCCGGCAGCGGGACTGGTGACGAGAGCGACTCACTCGGCGACTGTTTTCGGCGGGTTCTCAGCCAAGTTCATCAACCGAATCTGCTCGGCGGCCCGGACGTGCTCCGCCGCCAGATGGGCAGCCAGATCCCCATCGTGATTCTCCATGGCGGCGAGGATGCGACGGTGCTGCTCCAGTGCCTCGATCCGTCGCTCGGGACGGGCGTAGGTCGTCCCCCGCAGCAACGCCAACGGGGTCGCGAGGGCTTCGACGGTCGACAACAGGTAGCGGTTGCGCGCCGCCTGATAGATTCCACCGTGGAAAGAGCGGTTCAACTCGAGAAGCAACGGGATGTCCTCCGGGTCGGCCTCATCCTGCCGTTTGAGATTGCCCCGGAGCAGAGCTATCTCGGCGGACGTCGCCTGGCGGGCCGCCCGGCGGGCCGCCAGCGATTCGAGCACAGCGCGGACGTCGTAGATCTCACTGACTCGGTGATGGTCCAGGGTGGCCACTACCAGGCCCCTGCGGGGAGCCGACCGGAGAAGGCCCTCGGATTCGAGCTGGCGGAGCGCATCGCGAGTCGGCGTCCGGCTGATCCCGAGCCACCCGGCGATATCGGCCTCACGCATCCGCTGGCCCGGCTCGAACTCGTGGGCCTGGATCGCCTCCTTGAGTCGGGCGTGGGCGACCTCCGCCAATGATCCCCATCCCTTCACATTGCTTGATCTAGCGGGTTTTTCTGTCATGTGACTACCAAGCGGCAAGGCTCGGGACACGAGCAACGATCCAGCGTGGACGCGACCCGCGCCCTGTACAGTTGCGCGCCGAAGTACACGGTACCGCCATTGAAAGGGCATTTCAGGTTATAGGAGGACCATGAAGCTCCACGAGTTCGACACGTTGGCCGAATACCAGCCCAAGGGACACGAGGGTTTCGCCAGTCGCCGTCTCGCCTCACGGGCTATGGGGGCGGACGGCAGCGTGAGGGTGTCCCACGCCACGGTGCAGCCCGGGGGTCACTCCGACATCCACCGACATGAGACGAGCATCCAGATCTATATTGGGCTCAGCGGAACCCTTATAGCGGGAAACGGAGTCGGCGAATACCCCCTCGCCCCATTGTCGGCGGCCATTTTCGAGAAGGGAACCGACCATTTCGTCGAAAATCGCTCCGACGAGGTGGCCACCGTCCTGGTCATCACCGCTCCCGAGCCGAAACGACGCTGAGGCTCAGCCGGGCGAGTGGAGCCTCTGACCGCGCCCAGCACCGGGATGATGCGAGCCGCGGTCCTCACCGCGGTCAGGACCGTGGAGGTCCAGGAGGTGCCGATCCCGACCATCGATGACGACGGAGTCCTGGTCCGGGTCACCGCAAACGCCCTGTGCGGCTCAGACATTCACTCTTTCGAGGGTCGCCACGCCCGTGTTAAACCAGGTGGTTGGTTTGGCCACGAGCCAGCCGGCATCATCGAGGCAATCGGCCCTCTCGTGGACACGGTTGTTCCCGGCCAGCGGGTGGCCGTCGACAGCGTTCTGCCGTGCCACGCCTGTGAGTTCTGCCGTGCCGGGCACACCAACCGCTGTGTCGCCTACATGACGATTGGCTCCCGGGGGGACGGCGGGCTCGCCGAATACCTGGCGGTCCCGGCCCGCAACGTCTACCCGATCCCCGAACCATTTTCACTTGACACCGCCGCCCTCATCCAGCCTCTCGCCATCGCCCACCACGCCGTCCACAGCCGCGCCGCCGTGTCACCCGGGAGCACGGTGGCTGTCGTGGGCGCGGGACCGATCGGTCTGTGCATCCTCGCCTTGTGCCGGGCAATGGGGATCGAGACCACGGTCAGCGACGTTCGCCGGGCCCGGCTCGACATGGCGGCCGAGTTGGGCGCGTCGAAGGTCCTAGATGCCTCGGCTCCATTGGACGCCGAGGACGTGAAGGCCGACATCACCTTCGACTGCGTCGGCGGGGAGAGCCCGACGATTCTAGAGGCCTGTTGCGCCATGACCCGGCCGGGCGGGATGGTCGTCGTCCTCGGGACCTACTCCAGCCCCGCTATACCGATTCCCACCGCGGCGTTCAACAACCGAGAGCTGATCGTGGTGTCATCCCGTAGCTACACCTCGTCGTCGTATGCGGCGTGTGTCGGCGCGGCTGTGTCTGACGAGATCGAGATGCCACCGATGATCACCCACGTCTTCCCGCTTGAGGGGACGCAGGAAGCACTCACCCGTATCAGCGAAGGAGACCCATCCATCGTGAAAGCCGTGATCCACCCCGGGGACTGATCCCATGAAAGCGAAATATCGTCGGTCGGCGTGCCGATCCGCAATCAGTAGTGGGAGGGAAACTCGATGGCGTCTCGCCGGACCAAGTCGGACACATCTACGTAGGAACGCAGCGTCTCCTTGTCCACGGTGAATTGGAGCTTGCGGCTCGACTCGACGATCGCCCGTACAGACAGGAGCTCGAGGTTGTCCACCGCCTTCCACTCGTGGGCGCCGCCGATCCCCGGGGGGGCGTAGACGAAGTGGCCCGGGCCGGCTTCGGTCTCGGTTCCCTCGATGTCACGCACGATGGCATGTCCCGCGGTGATGAAATAGAAGGCCTCGATCGGATGCCAGTGGAGAGCCTCTACGGTGCCCGGCTCGTAACTTGCCATGGCGACGCGGATCCGATCCGTGGGGATCTCGGTCCCGACCAGGCCGCGCAACTCCTGGCCCTCGGTCACACCGGGCCGTCCCGGCAACCTGTGACCGTCGACCACTCTCAGTGTCGAAGCGATGTCCACCTGTCCTCCTTTGTTGCTCAAGTCGACCCGTCATAAACCCTCAAGGAGATCCAGCACCTCCCCAGGGACCACGACTCCCCGTTGCCGGTTGAGTTGACGGTAGAAGCCCTGGCCGGCATCACGCTGGCCAGGGCTTTTGGTAGCGAAGGCGGATTTGAACCCGCGACCTTCGGGATATGAGATTGGTCGTCCCCCATTTCGAGGGTATCCGCTGACCAGGAGAAACCGGCCGAAGTCCAACCGTAGCGGCGTCGAACCCTGGTCCTCTGCGGCTCGAGCCGATGCATGCAGACGGTTGGCGGACGGAACGTCGACATCGCTGCGGCTTCATCGCCACGAGGATATAGCCCTCGATCCTGCCGCCAGTTCTTAAGCGTGAGCATCAAAAAATCGCCACGCCCATTTGCCCCAAGGCGCGTGACGCTACCACTCACAGCCGCCGGGCATAGGAAGGAATCGTCACCCTGGGGACAAGAGAACCGCCCATATCCGTTCCACCGACGTCTGGGCGGTCTCTCGTTTCGCGCATAGGCTCGAGGTTATCGCGTTGTGAAGCATCCCGGGTTGTGACCGTAGAAGCCGCACCCGGGGGTAGTGGATGTACCACTACGACCAATGGTGACTTTGGGGAGATCCCCTCCGCGGCGGCAAGTTCCCGATGCCGGCGGTTTGCCAGGTGGAGGGGTGCAGCGGGCCGGTGCACGTTCGGGGGTGGTGCAACACCCATTACCAACGCTGGCGACTCCACCGCGCTGGAGTCTGCGGTAGATACTGAGGCTTTGGCGAGAGCGATGCGAGACGAATGTCCCGACCCAGTCGATGCTCTCGTTAATGCCCTTGATGAAGTGAGCAATCCAGGACAGGTTCTCAACGGAGAGGTCTCACTCAATATCATCGGTTGCAGCGATTCGAACGGCGCCAGCGGGACAATCAAAAACAATTCCACAGTTACGGTCGACGTCTCGATCGAGGTTCAATTCACTACCGACTCCGGAGTGCTTGTCGATACCCGCTTCGATCTGGTCAACGGTGTCAGGCCGGGACAAACCGCGGAGTGGGACACGTTCTTTAGCGGCGACTCGATGGATCGATGTGAAGCTGACATCACTGCCGTCTATGAGTCGGGAGCGTCCAGTATCGTCCGGATCGGCCTCGGCCCTTGGCCGGCTGGGGGAACGGACGCTTGATGGTCGGGAACCTCAAGCCGAAGTCGGGGGGAGTGGTGATCGATTTTCCAGGGTATGGATCCCGGCAGTCAGCGCGTCGGTGGGTGAACCCTGTCTTTCCCACTCGCTGAGGCACTCGCACGCAGCGCTCCTCATCGAGCAAGGAGTACACACAAAAGCGATTCAGGCCAGGCTCGGCCATGGCGATATCCGGACGACCCCGCAGCTCTATGGACACATGTTTGAGGCATGACGAGACCGCCGCTGAAGCCATCGACAAGGCGTTCGCGGACAACACGCGGACAAAAGCCCCACCGAACGTCGTTTCGCTCGATCGTCCCAAATAGCGATCCTCAACTGGGACCGGCCCATTCGGTTGTGGGCGTTGACGGGCTCGAACCGCCGACCTCTTCCTTGTAAGGGAAGAACCGACCTGACCACCTGGAAGCTCAATACGGCGATTAGTCCAGAAGCATTGGCTCCTGGTGTGCATCATCTAGCGTTCTAATGCACCGCTTCCTGATCGAGAGCCGCTTTGGAAAGAGAGTTTCCGAGGACGAGCCAGACCTCTCTTTCACTAGAAGGATCAGCAATCAGTGCTCTGACGTGGTCCCAGAGCTCCACTGGAGTGCCAGGGGTTCCGACACGGAGTCTGGGTGTTGTATTGAGAACCTCTTGGTTCGGCCAGGGCCTATCCCATTGCGAGTATCGAGGGATCTCCTCCGACATCGGCTGGAGGTAGACGAGGTTCTTTATCGCCTGTGCGGAGATCACATGAAGGCCGCTGGCGGAGTACTTGCGGGTTTTGACTGAGGTCTTGGCGTGGATGAACGCAACGCGGCTTCCCTGTGTTGGTACACAACAAGAAGTCAACGCTGCTGAAGATGTCCTTCATCGCTGTCGGAGCTTGGAACGGAACGTTGGGGGCGAGGGCGCTGATTAAGCCGAAAGCCGTGCCCTGTCCCCAACCGCTGTTGGTCACAGGCCCCTTCTCGTTCACAGCGGCAGCGAGCAATGCGTCAGTGTGGAGGATGTCAAGGAGATGGAAGGAGCCCCGGCTGCGCTTGGGCAATTGTGGCTTGAAAAAGTGCCCGTGGGAGTAGACCACGGTGCGTGCCGATGGAATAACTCGAAGCCTTTGCTCGCTGTTTATCACGTCCACCAGTTCGCGGGACTCTTCGCCGTCCTGGAGATAGCGAGTGTCGCGCAGATCGTCGCATTCGAGGTGATACCGGGACTTCTCCGCATCCCACTTCAGCCCTGCGGCGTAGGTCTGAGCACCTTGTTGATCCGTGAGAGTGATATCGAACACGCCGTCCTTGACTTCATGGGCGGTGTCGTCGAGCTGAAGGGTGACGGTCTTTTTCCCCTGAGTCGCCGAGAACTGAGTCTGGTCTATGTCGAGCAGCACATGAATCGGCATTGGGTCTTCTGGGATCTCAGCCAGTTCGGCGTACCGCTCGAAGGTTGGTGTCGCCTTCATCGGTCTAGTCAGTTCTAGTTCGAGCTGATCCAACCATTCGCTGTAAGCCTGGAAGTCGCGGGCACTAGGCAGAACTCTAGTTGTTGGTGCTGTGGGAAGACTTCTACGAGAGCGTCGCCACGCCCCCGATAGGCGGCCTGGTGGCGGCTGATCTGACCCCGGTAGGAATAGGCGGTTCGATGTTCCTTGTGCAGATGAACTGTAAGCTCGTCGAGAGAGGCGAAGTCTCTGAATTCCGCAGTGGTGAACTTACCCTTTCCAGGCACAAGGTCGAAGACGTCGTCCCCAGTCTGTTTCAGTGCGTAAGCGAGGAACCCGGCCAACCGCAGACTTGGTGCGTCGTAATACAACCGGTCGATAGGTGGGAACCCTGCCATGTCGTTCTCTTCTTAGCCGACCGTAGCGATGTGCCTCGAAGAGAGGAGTTCAGGCCGTTGCGGTCGGACTCGCCGCCGCGTCCCGCGACGCTCGCGTTATGAGCCCGATCGTGGGGGTATCGCTGACCAGGCAAAACTCGCGAAGTGCCTGCTCAGAGGCCATTTTCGGTTCGCGTCATTTCGCGTTCCTGACCGTCCCCTCGCACCCTCTCGCGCGATGGACGCGCGATGTCGCTCGGAGCGATCACACGAACCTGGCGCGGGTGAGAGCCGTTTCGCCTGCGCACGACCTCTGGCACGAGGCACCGCGGGGCCATGCCGCGAAGTGTCCCGCAGGTCAGCTGGCGATCGCACGTACGGCCGGGGAACCCGACGTTTCTCAGCCGACCACACACGTGGCGACGGACGCGAATCCAGCCACCTAGGTATGTTCCCCTCTGGCGTCGTCGAGCCGACGGAAAAGAACGCTCACAAGCGCGAGATACTCCAGCGCTCGCTGGGGATCGCCCTGCTCTACGAGTTCGTGGCCCTTGGGGTTGCGGATCCCTTGGATGACCCCCATGAAGATGAAGCGGAACCCTTCCTGCTCGTCACGTCCGCTCTGACCCAGCTCAACGGACATGTCGATCGGAGGCGGGTCGCCTCGGTGTGGTGGTACTCTCGAAATCGTTCTTCGAGAAGGGCTGGCCGCAATACGAACTCGATGGGTTGGTCACCCTCTCCGTGACAGGCAAGCAGATCCTGCTCCCGATCTGGCACGAGATCACGGCCACCGATGTCATCGAGTTCAGTCCCTCGCTAGCAGACCGGGTCGCGCTCGACACGTCGAAGGAGGACCTGGAAACGATCGCCGACGAGATCGCGGACGTCATCGAGTCCGACCGACGCCGCTAGCCCATTCTCGGACCAAAGCCGGCAAGAGGGAGGACGCCTCAAGAGGCAACGTTCGTCGTTGCGATCAGCCGGTCAGCAGATAGCACGGTGAGAGACCGGGACCCCCGTGTCAGAGCTACATAGAGGTTTGGCCCGTCGTGGACCTCTGCGTCCAGGACCAGCGCGTGGTCGAACTCGAGCCCTTTGGCTAGGACGGTCCGAGACACCGTCCGGTGCTCCACCCTTCTTCCCCCGTACCTACCCCGATCACGAACACGCCATGCTGCGTCGCGGAGGGTCTGGTGACTCTCGAAGGCGTAGGTCCGGATGGCCCTGACCATGTCTCGCCACAGCTCACGCCGATGCATCCTTGCATCTGAGATGGCGGCGACCTGTGTCATGGCGGCGAGAACGTGGTCGAGGGCGGGATTCGTCACAACGATGTTGAGCGCTTCGACCGCTTCGCGGTGGCGAGTCGTCGACCGTACGACAGGAGTGGTCCCGTTGCGATAAGCGGTGGCCGCAGTCTGAAGCTGTGTCCCGACCTGAGTCATGCAAATCTTGGCGAAATCGATGACGGCCAGGGCCCGCGCCGCCCCAGTCGAGCCCTCAAGTCTGGCAGCCCACTCCAGGAGGTCGGGACACTCAATTGGTTCCATCACCGTGAAGACACCCTTCAGGCGCTTCGCGATCGCATGCGTGTCACCTTCCCACCGTCCGATGGCAACCGCTGACCCACCGCGCTTAGCCAACTCGAAGCACGCCTTGACCTGACTCACCGGACTCACCTCACCCTGCGTTACAGGCGCACCATTCAGATCGACAGGCTGGCCGGCCTCGATCCGCGTTCTGACGTCGGTGAGCCACTCTCCTAGCTGCGGATTCGTATCGATCCAGCGGAACGGTGTCGTGAGGTCGGGGAGCCGATCGAAAGCTGGCGCGAGGTGATCCTCATACGAAACGATCGGGCCAGCGAAGTCGAATATGCCCTGAAGCGGATCGAGCACCACCCGACACGGGAGGGCCTCGGCCATCACCATGACGAGATCGTGCTGCGGTACGACACAGTCCTGGTACTCGTCCACGAACATCCCGGCAAACGAACGGGCAAGCACCTCTCGGCCAACCTTCGATCCAAAGATGCGTCGCCCTGCTTCATACACGGCTGTCCACTCTTCCGAGGTCGCAGGCTCCGCAGTGACGAGGCCCGACACCTGGGGAAAGCTCGCGGCGTACCTCAGGGCAAATCCGGCGATAGTGTCCACGTGAACTCGCCCCCGGTCTGAACTCACCCGGTTGAGGCGATCCTTGACGGCCTTGACTCCGGCGTGCGTGTGCGTGAGGACGAGTTGCCGACCCTCCGAGTGGACGCCAGCCGCCCAAGCGAGCGCTTCGGTCTTGCCGCAGCCTGCGGCCGCGATCAGATAGGCGCGAGGGGCACGGGCCAGGGCTTCGGCCTGATCAAGGGTCATACGCCCAGTCAGCAAGCCCGTCGAGTTTTGTCGCTAGGTCGGTATCAGGCATGCGGGGGAGTGCATCTACGACGATCCGCCCGAGTATCTCGCCGAGATCCGTGCGCTTGAACCAGCGAGCGCTCTTTGCGGTCCGTCCAATGGCCGCCCGGATCTCTGCCTCGCCGAAGCCGCCCTCTCGCCACTCTTCGGGACCTGTCCCCTGGTCAGCGCCTAGACGGGTCGCAATGGCGTTGGTCGCCGCCTCCGGCACGTCTTCATCGAAGAGCTCGCGGGCTCGATCGACGATAGCCATGAGAACATCCCACGGAACGTCCAGTGCCACCCGTTCCTCAGTGGACGCCTCGCCTTCCCATATGAACGCCTTGACATCTCCGGCTGCGAGCGCGGCCTCATCGGGATCGTTGGCCACGTCTGAATCAGCAAGTAGGGCCGTCGGGTACCTGAGACTGGCGAAGGCCAAAGCGGTCCGCGGCGCGCTCGTCCCTTCGCCCGGTACAACTACCACTCCACGATCTGCCGGCGGGACCCCACGGGCTTCGGTCCAGCTCAGGTCAAGCGCCCGACAGAGACCGACCTCGGTCTTCCCCTCGCACACGATCACCCGCCGCCCCAGCAGCGCCTCTGGAGCGGCACGCACCGCCGCCTGGAGCTCGCCGGGAAGTTCCTGCACTGTGGTAGTTGCACCATCGGAGATCACAACTCGGAGGTGCTGACAGGGGAGTTCCACGACCGTGATGGGCGAGTGTGTAGTCATCAAGACCTGGCCGCTCTCGCCAGCCCGCAACGTTCGAAGCAGGTGACGAAGCCGGTGAGGCTCAAGACCCGCCTCGATCTCGTCGATCAAGACTATCGCTCCCTCGCGAAACGATCTCCGCTGGACAGCCAGAGCGGCCAGGCGTCGACTACCAAGCCCAGCGGCGCGCACGGGGATGGCTCCCTCGTGCAGTCCAAGAGCAGCTGCCCCCATCCCCATCGCTCCAGGATCCAAAGCAGGACTGTAGGTGTCTCTCCTGCCCGCGCCCAGGTCGGTCGCTGCCTCGGATGCCACTTGCGACGCCTCCACGAGGGCGGCGAGGTCGGCCTTGTTCACGGTCTGACGGGCGGTTCGGTGAGCGTCAGCGAGAGTGCGTTCCATCTCGTCGGTCGAGCCGGTCATGCGAAGGAGTGCGGACCCACGGCCCCATGTGAGGTGCCGCTCGACATCTGAGCCGACCCGCGTCGCCCCCAAGGCCTCGCGATCGCGGGCCGAGACTCGACGAGGCTCCGGCTGACGATCATTCACTACTTCCCAGAGTGGTTCAAGCGAATCGTCGATGGTGAGACGGATCGTGAGAACGCTTTCGTCATCGTCCGCGGGCTCGTCGCGCAGTCCGTCAGGCCCCCAGCCCCGCTGGTCGAGTCCGTACTTCTGGTCACTTAACAGAGCCGCTGGCACCTCTCCCACCGTCGCCTCGATCACAATCGGCTGGTTCACGACGACTCCATGGAAGTCTGCATCCGAGATCGGCAGCGACCAACGAGGGGACAGGCACCACTCGATCGCGTCAAGGATCGTCGTCTTTGTGGCGTCTCCCGATCCGACCAGGCAGATCGCCTGTCCGTTGGGTACCCAGTTGAGATGCTGGATTCCCCGGAAGTTCCGAACGAGCAGTTGTCTCAGATTCATGGCGCTGTCTCAGCATACGGCCAGGTCCGGAAGGGCACGGGACACTGTCCCTCCGGCTGAGTCGGGTGGCCTCACCGCTCGATAGACCGCTCAAACTCCTTCGATGAACATCTCTATGACAGGGTGGATGACACTGGGCTGACAGGGTTCCCGCGGACGCTCGGCAGATGAAACGAGCGCCCGGAGCGAAGTGTGGGAACCCGCCTGATCGAGCGGATGACAGCGAGCTGATCCGCCGGCTCGATGTGGAGTGGCGGGTGCTGGCTCAGTCGCGATGGCTGCAGGAGCGGCTGCGCTTGTGGGCTTCGAACGACCCGCGGCTCGATTTCGAGGACGGAGAACAGCTCGTCGAGGCGGCTCAGCGGCGCGACGTGGCCAACTGGGCTGAGCGGGATCAGGTTCTCGCCGCACTGCTCGAGCGGGTCCCGCAGGAGGCTCTTGCCCAGCGGGTGGCTCTCCAGGTCGTGCTTCCGGGTGTGAAGAGCCTCATTCACGGGATCCGCGGCTGGGATGTCGAGGAGCGCGCGGCCCGGGTGGTGTCCACAGCGCTCGATGTGATCTCTTGGTGCGCGAGCGAGCCGGCCGGAACAGCTCCGAGTTTTCGGATCTACGCGAACACGCGGCGCCGCGTGCTCCGAGCGGCGATCCGGGCGCGCTCGGAACCAGTGGTGTTCGTGGATAGCTACGGGGGACTCGACGAGGCCGTCGAGGTGAGCGACGAGCCCTCCGAAGAACAGCGGCTCGATCAGCTCGTCACGTTGTTGCGCCAGCGAGGTCAGCTCCGGACCGATGCGGCTCGGCTCGTCGTGCTGACTCGCGCTGGCGGATTCTCGATCGATGACCTTGCTACCCCAGGCGGCGTCCATCCGCAGACACTTCGGCAGCAGCGGCTACGCGCTGAGCGTCGGGTCCGCCAAGGGCTCAACCTGGTGGTGTGACCCCATGAGCAAGGCCGCGTCGCGTTCTCTCAGTCGGCCGCCCCTTACCAGGCAACCGCGCATGAAGAACCGTCCCGATGACACAAGGAGACAAGTGATGGATGCCTTACACCATGGCGAACCGGCCGCTGAAGCGACTGCCGGCCGGCGTGAAGTCCCCGATCTGGCGGTCCGTCGTCTGACGGATGTCAAGCTCGACCAGCGAATCCGGGGCGGGTGGGACGTCTGGTGTGAGCTTCTCGATGAGCTGTTGAGCACGGGCGGGATGCTGCCCTCGCGGCAGCTTGCAGCCAGAACTGTGGAGTTCTTCGAGGGCGACTACTGGCGTGCCGAGGACGCTCGGATAGAGGCCCTTCGTCGGGACATGACCTCTCGCAGGGTCAGCCAAGTCCGGGCGCGGGATCGGGCGAGGGGGCTGGGATGACGGCCGGCACCGTTGGGGACGTGTTGGCGGCAGAGGACCGTCGGCGGCGAGTGAACCCGACCATCGCGATTCGAGCGCTGCAGGCGTTGTTGTGGCTGCTGGTGGTGTCGGGTCCGGCGGCTGCCCTCGTCTTAGCCAGTCACTTCTCGGCGCTCAACGGTCGCCTGGAAGCGGTCGAGTCGGCTGCCGCCGCTGCTGACCCCTCTGTCGGCTCCTCGGGAGCAGCGGGGTTTGCCGAACTGTTCATGGCTGCCTACCTCGACGCCGACGAAGGCTCAACCATCGGACTCGACAGGTTCGTGGACGGCTTCGCCCTGGACGGTGTCGAGGCCGGGCATTGGTCGGTGGTGAGGACGACCAGTCTCGGTGGAACTGAGATCGCGCCCGGCTACTTCGCCGTCACGGTGGCGGTGGAGCTGATCGCGCAGGCCGCTGACAGCGACTCGACCTCGGTTCCGGAGCAGGTGGGGATGCTCTTCTACTCGGTCGGCGTGGCTGAAACCGACTCCGGGTGGACGGTGGCTGGCCTCCCTTCCCTGATGCCGGCACCGAGCCGTGTCAGTGCACCTGACCTGCTGGTCGATCGGCTGGATGGGATTGACGATCCGGGCCTGGAGGACATGGTGGGCCGCTTCCTGTCCGCCTACCTGACCGGTGACAGCGAGCTGGCCCGCTACATGGCGCCGTCGTCACCTGCCCTGCCGGTGCACCCGCCGCCCTTCATCGCCGTCGAGGTGCTCCGCACCGGCATGGCCGAGGACAAGCAAGGAGGCACCGTCGTGGCGGTCGTGGCCCGAGCGACCGGCGACGCAGGGAGGGCGCAGCTCCTCGAGTTCTGGCTGGCCGTGTCGCAGCGGGACGGCCGCTGGGAAGTGGCCGAGGTCCTGTCAGCACCCCCTCTCGCCGACGCGTCGGATGACTGACCTGGAGGAAAGGAAACCAAGTGATCGACACAGCCCAGAACCTGGTGGGGAACCTGACGAATCTGGCCATCGCCGCGGCCGTACTGATCGCCATCGGCATGATCTTGTGGTCGTGGCTGGTGAAGCGCACGGTCTCGGCGGTGATCGGCGTGATCATCCTGGCCGCCATCGTCCTGTTCGCCATCAACGCCACCGACTGGCTGCAAGGCAAGGTGGCCGAGGACGTGGGCGCCCTCGCCCCACAGCCACCCGCGTCGATGTTCGTCACCGAGACGAGGGGGGTGTGAGCAGTGGACACGTCCGAATTCGACGTCTACCACTCGTACACACAGGCGCTGCGGCATCCTGTGATCATCGGTCACGTCGCCGGTTGGCGGCTCCCCTGGGCGCTGTCGGCATCCCAATTGGGCGCGATCGCGGCCGTGACCGGACTGCTGCTTGTGACCCGACCGGTGTGGGCACATCTCGGTTCGGTGGGGAACCTGGCGGTGTTCGCGGTTGTGGTGGTCGGGGCGGCGTGGGCAGTGAGGCATTGGCGGGTCGAGGGCCGCTCCCCGTTCCTTGTCGCCGCCGGGGTGGCGACGGTGCTCCTCTCCCCGAGGTGCCGCCTCGGGGTCCGCAACGGTGTCCCCGTCACCGCACCTCGCCCGATCAGGGCTTCGACTGTTGGCTTGCTCGTCGCATCCACCTCCGCGGAGTCCGCCGATGAGTAGGCCGCTTCGGTTGCACGGGATCACCGGGCATCTGGTGTGGGGCGACGACGGGGCGGTGTGGGCCTGCTACGAGGTGGAGCCTTTCGCCTACCCGCATCGCTCGGAGCGGGACGCCCGTGAGGTGCGCTCCCGCACCGCCGCTGCGCTGCTCGGCCTCCCCACCCAATCCCTGATCCTGTCGGTGGCCCGCACCCTGTCGTCTGCGGAGCTGGAGGGCCGCATCCGGGGTCGGGCCGACCCGGGAGCCGCCCCCGGCTGGTCGGCGACTGCCCGCCACACCGCTCACCGCCTCGCTTCGCAGCCGGTGTACGAGCGTCGTTGGTTTCTCGCGCTTCGCCTCGACGAGCCCGACGGTGGGCGTCGCTGGCTGGACCGGCTCAGGGCGGCGGCATCGGAGGTCGAGTCCGCCTTCGGGGCGCCTTCACAGACGCCGCAAAACCGCCGCATCGAGGCGGCGCTGTCAGAGAGTCGGTCTCTGGCGGACCTGCTGTCCCAGCACCTCCGACTCCGCCCCCTCAGTGCCCGTCAGGTGAGATGGCTGTACCGGCGGGCGGTGCTGCGAGGTCTCGTCGACCCGCCTCTCCCACACGTGGACGGTCCCGACCGTGTCTCGGTGGTGAGGTTGGATCGGGACGCCGTCTACATCGAGGGCGGTCGCCGCAGCGACCCGGACCGGCCCCGTCACTGGCGGTACCTCACCGTTGAGCATCCCGACCACGGGGTCGCCCACCAGGCGTTCTCGTGTCTGGCGGAGATGCCGGCGTCCTGGACGTTCCCGTATGGCTCGGGCGAGTGGCTGTGGCACCTCGACGATCAGCTTCCCTTCCCGGTCGACTGGGCGGTGAGGGTTGAGCGGGTTGACAACCAGACGGCTCGACGGCGGGCGTTGCGAGCGAAACGCAACCTGGTGGGCCAGTTGATCGAGCCGGGAGGTGATCCGGCGGGGCCTGCCACCACGTTGGCTGCTGCGGCCGACGCGGTAGACGAGCATCGGGTCCGCCTCGAATCCAATCCGGCGCTCCCGGCGTTCCGGGCGACCACGATCGTCGCCGTCGCTCACCGTGACCTATCGGAGGTGGAGCGCCGGGTGGGAATCCTGGAGGGGGCTTTCCGGTCCGCCGAATTCAATTTCTACCGACCCACCGGCGCCCAGGTCGCCTGCTTCACCGGGATGTTGCCCGGAGCCCCGGTGCCGCCGGTGGTGCGGGAGTACGCCCAGGACCTGCTTCCGGACGGGCTGGCTTCTGCGATGCCGTTCGCCGGCTCGGGTGTCGGCGACCCCGAAGGGATGCTCCTCGGATACTGCCTGGACAGCCCCTACCCCCGCCCGGTCTTCTGCGATCCGGCGCACGGCCCACGTGATCTCAACCGGTCAGGGTCACTGGCCGCCGTCGGGGAGTTGGGTGCCGGGAAGAGCTTCCTCGCCAAGACGTTGGCCTTCAACACGGTGGCGATGGGTGGCCAGGTGGTGGCCGTCGACCGCACCGACCACGGCGAGTACGGCCACCTGACAGACGTCATGGCTGGCGCCACCCAGCTAGTGGAGGTCTCCGCCGACGCTCAGGTGGGTCTCGACCCGTTCCAGGTGTTCGACACCGACGAGCTGCGCCTCCGCTACGGCGTCGGGTTCATCACCCTGCTCACCGCCACCCCACCAGGCTCGGTGGCTGGCACCCACTGCTACCGGGCCGCCCAACGCGCCCTCACTGATGCGGCCGCCACCGGCCGGCGACCTCGCCTCCGTGACGTCGTCGCCGCCCTCGAAGGCGATGGCGGGCCGGGGGCTGAGGTGGCCGACAAGCTGCGGGCGTTGTCGGAGATCTCGTATGGGCGGCTGGTCTTCGACGACGCCGGCCCGGCGGTCGGGCTCGACGGCGACTACGTGTGCTTCCACATTCCCGGATTGCGCCTCCCCCGCGCCGCCACCCCACGTGAGGAGCAGCTCCCCGAGGAGCTGCTGGGTCAGGCGATCCTCTATCTCGTCACCGCCTTCTCCCGCCGGCTCCTGTTCCGGGACACCACCCGGTTCGCTGCGCTCCTGTTGGACGAGGCCCACGCCGTCACGGCCAGCCCCCAGGGCCGCGAGCTGGTTCTCGACCTGATCCGCGACAGTCGCAAGCACTTCGCGGCGGTGTGGGCATTCAGCCAACTCCCCGCCGACCTCACCGGTGAAAGCGGTGACGGGATCGACTCGCTGCTCGGGTACCGGATGGTGTTCCGCCAATCCCGCCAGACGGCGGAACCGGCACTTCGCTTCGTTGGCTCCGATAGCCGTGACGCCAACCTGGAGACGATCACCGCACTGGCAACCGGCGAGTGCCTGATGAGGGACCCGAGCGGACGACTCGGGCTGGTCCGGGTCGCGGTACCCGACGACCCGATGGTTGCCGCCGCCTTCTCCACCACACCCGGCCACGGCGGCCGGGTGACGGTTGGGCCGTGGGCCTCCCTCGACCCGGCGGCGGAGCCGCCCGCTGCGGGAGCGATGCAGTGAACGCCGGACCACAGCCGCCGCAGCCGACGCGACGGCCATCGGTTCTGGACGGGTGGGTGTGGGTGGTGGTGTGGCCGCTGTCGGTGCTCATCGCCGTCGCCATAATTCTTGCAACTCCGGCGCAGGCCCAGACTGGCGACGAGGCGCCTCCCGACCGGCTGGGCGAGGAGCTGTACCCGCCCACCGACTACCCCACCGTCAAATCAGACGGCGTCGTCGAAGTGGGCCGCTACGACATCGGCTGCGCCAACGGCGGGTTCATCGGAGACGTCGCCTGTGTCACGTTGGGCTCTGCCACCAACGTGGTGTTCTCGATCGGCAAGATCCTGGTGGCGGTGGCGATCTGGCTTCTCGAAGCCGCCACCGGATTCGTCATCGAAAGTGCCCTGACCGGTGCTGCCACCGCTATCGCCGACCTCCTCGACGGTCGAGTTCTCGGTCCGATGCGCCTCTCTCATCTCGGGCTGGTCATCTCCGCCCTCTATATGGGATACCAGTTCCTCCGCGGGAGGGTCGGTGCCGGCGCCGGGGAGTTCGCCCTCACCCTCGTCGTGTTCGCCGCCCTGGTGTCCATTTCCACAGGTTCCGGATTCGGGGGTGCTGTGACCGGCGTCGTGCAGACCGCCGGGGGCATTTCGGCCGAGATCGTCTCACTGGCTGCCAACACCGATGCCAGCAGCGACGTCTCGGACAGCGTGGCCGCGGCGTTGATCACCGGCTTTGTCCGCGACCCCTACGACACCATCAACTGGGGTGAACCGCTCCAGGGGACCGGTTGCGCCGCCGCCCGCAACCAGGCGCTCGCCTCTGGCCCGCACGGGTTCGACGACACCCCGCGACAGTTGATGCAGGCCGCCGGCTGCGACGCCCAGGCGGATTTCAACGCCGAGGCGTCGGTGAGTCGGCTGGTCGGCGCCCTCCTCTACCTGGTGGTCGCCGCCGCCGCGCTCGCCCTGTTCGTGCTCACCGCCTTCACCCTGGTCGTCGCCAAGGGTCTGGCGCTGTTCCTTATCGCCCTCCTCCCGATCGGCCTCTACGCCGGGCTCTTCCCTGGTGCCGGGCGGTCCCTGCTGTGGCATTGGGTGGCGGCCCTGGTCCGGATCGTCGCTCTCGTGGTTGTCATGGGCATTTTTCTCGCCCTTCTGGTCACCGGCCTCGGCGGCCTGCTCGGTGTGGCCGGGGGGATGTGGACCCGGTTCCTCCTCGTGATCTTCTTCATGGCGGTGATGGCCGTCGGCCGCCGCCAGCTCCTCGACATCGCCTCCCGGTTCTCAGAATCCACCCTGCAACGACTCGAAGGCAACCGGATCGGCGGCTCCCACGGGGCAACGTGGATCAGGCCATATCAGGCGGGAGGCCTCACCGGTCTCGGCGTCACCCGCACCATCCGCGAGTCGACCACCGAAGTGCCGAACCTGCCCCGCCGCAAGACACCAACGCCGCCGAGTGTCGCCGCCGTGGCGTGGCAGCAGGCGCAGCGGAGGACCTCGGCGTGAGCTGGCACCTCGTCGCCCGCGCCGCCACCCACCTCGCCAAGCGCAAGCTCGCCGACACGGTCAGCCGGACACCGCGGTCAAGCCACCGAAAGCACGTCGTCGTCGGTCTGGCTGTCGCCACAGCGCCCATGGGCTTGGTCGTGCTCACGGTTATCCTTGGAGTCGCCGCCCTCACAGTCGGCGCCCCGTCAGCGGCCGCCGGCGGCGCCCTCGGTATCCCCCCGATCGTCTTCTCCGCCTACGTCGCAGCCGAAGCCAACGCCTCATCGATCGCATCGGGCTGTGCGGTCGACTGGCCGGTGGTCGCCGGCATCTGGAAGGTCGAATCCGGCCACGCCACCTTCGGCGGCCGCACCATCACACCGGCCGGTGACGTCACGCCGCCCCTGTACGGGCCGACACTCGACGGCTCCCGGCCCGGCACCGCCGTCATCCCCGACACCGACAAGGGTGTTCTCGACGGCAACCTCACCTGGGACCGTGCCGTCGGACCTGCCCAGTTCCTTCCCGGCTCGTGGCGGGCCTACGGACAAGACGGCAACCAGGACGGCGTCACCGACCCCCAAAACGTCTACGACGCCGCGTTGGGCACCGTCGCCCACCTCTGCCTGACCAGCCCCGGCGACTACACCAACCCCGACGACCTCACCCGGGCGCTGCGCCGCTACAACAACTCCGCCGAGTACGTCACCACCGTCACCGGATGGATCACCTACTACCGGGCGTTCCGGTTCACCCAAGGTGAGGTCACCGGCGACGGCCTCTACGCCTTCCCGCTCCCCCACGACGCGGTCACCGTGGCTCAGATTCGCCGCAGCCACCACGACTACCCTGCCTCCGACCTCGGTGTCCCCGAAGACACGCCGGTCTATGCCGCCCACCCCGGGACCGTCACCGCCATCTCCGAACCCTGCGGCGACATCCAGCGCTGCCGCTGCGGCTGGGGCGTGCACGTCGCCGGCGCCGACGGCCACACCTACACCTACTGCCACGGCACCCAGGTGCTCGTCCAGGCAGGAGCGGAGGTGGCTGCCGGGCAGCTCATCATGGCCTCGGGCAACACCGGCAACTCGCAGGCGCCGCACCTCCACGTCCAGATCCGCAACCCCGACGGGAATCTCGTCTGCCCTCAGACACCGCTCGAAGCGTGGTGGAACGGCATCGCCACAAGCCCGATCGCCGCCCCGCTCACCGGATGCACCCACTGAGAAGGAACCACGATGCCGACACACCCAGACGCCGACGTGAGCGAGGTTCTCACTTTGCAGCGGATCGCCGCCGCCTTCGTCACCCTCTCCGACCCGGACCGAACCGACGACAACTCCCGCGTGCAGCTCCACGAAGACGAGCGCCACGTCATCGAGAAGGCCCTCCAGCGCTCCCCGCATCCACTCGGAGGGTTCGCTCGCAAGGTCCTCGACCAGTGGGGTCACCTCGACGTCGACGACCAAGTCGCCGGGCTCCTCCTCTTCGCCGAGATCGCAAACCAACGCCACCAGCGGCGAACACCCCACCAGGAGGTAGGGCGATGAGCGCCACCGCCGCATGCGTGAGCTGCGACGCCCCGATCGGGACCGAACCGCAGAGTCTGTGCCCGGCCTGCCGCGACGAGCTGCGGTTCGTAGTCCGGCCAGCAGCCCACCGCGAGGCGTACCGGCGCCGGGTCGCCGCCGAGGCCAGCCTCCGGGCCGAGATGGAACGCCTCGGCGTAGTGATCATCACCAGCGTCCCCGCCGACAACAGCCTGTGGATCTGCGACCTCTGCAACAACCAGATCCCCGTCGACGCCGAGTACGCCCTCATCCCCCTCCTCGGCAGCCACGCCCTCTGCACCCCCTGCGTCACCACCATCCCCTACTGGCCCGACGCCTGGACCCAACCCGCCCCACGTGCCTGCCGATGCGGCGCCTGCCAAACCCCTCTCCTCCGAGCCCTCCACCCCCGATCGGCGCTCGAGCGGGGGATCGACCGATGAGCCACCCGCCATCTCGCAGTCCCGAAGCCGAGAAGGTCCAATCCATCATCACTGCCGTCGTGGTGGGAGCGTGCCTGCTGGTGTGGGCTGCAGGTCAGATCGCCGCCCGCCTCTGGAACGGAACCTGGATACCGACCCCCCTGTCGGAGAGTCCGCTCATCTTCTGGAGACTCGTCACCGACCCGGCGCATCCAGTCGAAGCCTGGTCACCTGGCGCAGCCATCCTCCTCCCAGGACCCGTCCCGTATTACACGACGCTCACCGCCTTCATCGTGGTCCTCGGTACCGCCGGTGCATCCGCCTACCACCTCATCTCGGATCGCTCGGCCCCTGACCGGGCCTCCGCCCGGTGGGCGAGACCCCGAGACCTCAAGCCCCTCATCGTCCGCAGACCACAGCCTGGACGCCTCACACTCGGCACCGTCCACCGCAGGCTCGTCGCCACCGAAGCCCAACACTCGGTAGCGGTGATCGGACCCGCCGGGACCGGCAAGACCACCGGGTTCGCCATCCCCGCCCTCCTCGAATGGGACGGACCCG
>JBBDQN010000035.1:13571-29503 GCA_040905905.1 Acidimicrobiia bacterium | reverse complement strand
GCCAGCGTCGGCATGAAACCCTGCACGAAGGCGCTGTAGGTCTCGTTGATCATCCGTTGCGATTCGGCGGCGATGGTGTCGAAGACAAGGGAGCTCTTCCCGGATCCCGAAACGCCTGTGAACACGGTCAAACGGCGCTTGGGGATCTCGACGCTGACGTCTTTGAGGTTGTTCTCGCGTGCCCCGGACACCCGGATGAAGTCGTGGTTGTCGGCGACATGCATGGGGTCCACGCTAAACCAGCCTGTTCGCTGTGAGTTCCATCCCGCCAACCCTATGGAAGCCACCGGTCTGGCGCGCATTCTTTGGCGTCCCACCGTCGCTTCTGAGCTTCTTTGTTGGCACACCTACCGTTTTCGTAGGTCGGGCGCCAAAGAACGTCGGGGCCGACGGTCCGCCACCAAAGAACCCTGCCGGGTCCCGGCGTGGACCGCTATTAGGGCGGCGCGCCATCCTGAAAAGTCAGTCTCGACCGGGTGTAGCCTGGGCGTATGGGTGTCGATCTCGATGAGCTGAAATGGCTCCGCCGGGCCCGCGACCGGATGGACCGAGAGTATGCGCAACCGCTCGACGTCGCCGCGCTCGCCCGCACGGCGATGATGTCGCCGGCGCATTTCAGCCGCCGTTTCCGCGCGGCGTACTCCGAGACACCGTACTCATATCTCATGACCCGGCGTATCGAGCGGGCGAAGGCGCTGCTGCGCCAGGGCGAGCTGACGGTCACCGAGGTCTGTATGGAGGTCGGGTGCACGAGCCTTGGCTCGTTCTCGGCCCGGTTCACTGAACTCGTCGGTGAGACGCCGAGCGCCTACCGCGCCCGCCGCCACGACGAGCTGCGGCTCCTGTCCACCTGCCAGACGATGGTGGTGACCCGCCCGCGCAGGGCCCGCCAGAGGCGGGTGGAAGAGAGCAGTTTTGGAGAAGCATCCGTCGCCGCACCCGCATAGATTCGGTGCATGACCGTTTCACTAAGCACAGTGCACGTCCTCGTCGACGACCACGATGCCGCTCTCGGCTTCTACCGCGACATCCTCGGCCTGAAGGTGACCAACGAGGTCGCCTACGAGGGCTTCCGCTGGATCACTCTCGTCGCTGACAGCCAGCCCGAGATCAAGATCGTGTTGTCGGAGCCGCATGCGGGCCGGTCCCAGGAGGACGGGGACGCCCTGGCGGCTCTGCTCGCCAAGGGTGAGCTGGGCACGGTCTACTTTCGCACCGACGACCTCCATGCAACCTTCGAGAAGGTCGCCGCCGCGCCGGGCGTCGAGGTGCTGGAAGAGCCCGCCGATCGGTTCTGGGGTGCCCGCGATGCCGCCCTGCGCGATCCGGCGGGCAACATGATCCGCATCGAGCAGGGGTAAACCGTACCTTTGCCTGGGGAGCGGAGTGTGGAGACCTCCGGGAGCGGGGATGGTTCGCCTGCATAGTGGTGTCCCAGACAACGCAGGCTCCCGTGGCGGTTCAATGTTGGTGGCCGTCCCCTCGCCCCGCACGACACTGGCCAAGAGTACGGTTGTGGTGCCAATGGCCAGGATCCTCATCGCCGACGACGCGCGCACGGTAAGGGTGATCCTGTCGAGGCATCTCCAGGCGGCCGGTCACGACGTGGTCGAAGCTGCCGACGGCGTCGCTGCCTACGAATTGGGCATCCAGGGCGACATCGACCTGGCTGTGGTTGACCAATTGATGCCGGGCATGCTTGGGACCGAGGTCATCACCCGATGGAAAGAGGACGGATTCGAGTTCCCGGTCCTGGTCCTGACGGCCGTCGACGATGACGATACGGCCGTCCGCTCGTTCGAGATAGGTGCGGCCGATTACGTCCGGAAACCCTTCAATATGTCGGAGTTGACGGCAAGGATCAACGGACGTCTGCGAGATAGATAGCCATCAATAGCCAGCGGGCGCGTACCGATCATAAGTTGTGACCGGCACGCTCCAATTTGTGACGATGGTTTTGGCAGCAACCACTGTCATAGCCACCCTTTTGCTGTTCGCCGTCAAGCTGTGGCATCGCATGGTCTTAGCGGGGCGGGAAGCCCGGACCGCCAGCTACACGGCGGCGGTAGGGGACATGATCAGCCGGGGTTACATCCCGTCCCAGATTCCGCGACGATGGCGCACCGATCCCCTTTTCCATTCGGTGCTGATTGACTACCGGAAGCTTCTGACGGGGGTAGAGGTCGCGTACATCGACACCCTGGTGGAACGCTTCGGGATAGTCGACGCTTTGATGCCGAGGATCCGGAAGCTATTTCCGCCTACTTCACGTCTGCAGGCAGTGGCTACGATCGTGGAGTTGGCCGATCGCAAGGCGGCACCCCTTCTGATCTCCCTCCTCGACGACCACCAGGGTTTTGTCCGAACCTACGCTGCGCACGGGTTGGCGCGGATGGACCAAGTGAGCTCAGTGCCGGTGATCCTGGATCTCTCCAACAATGTTCGACCCTGGGAGGCGGGACGATTGACGGATGCTCTTGTCGCTTTCGGTCCACGGGCGGTTGCGCCCATCGTCTCTTGGATAGAAGCCGAGGTAGCCCACAATTTTTCTGTAGACGTAGTGGCACAGGCGGCACGGGTGCTCGGTCTCATCGGCGACTCAGCTGCCGAGCCAGTGCTGCTCGACCTGCTGACCCGCTCAAGCCCCAAACTACGATTGGCTGCCGCCTCTGCCCTTGCGAGGGTCGGGACCGATGCCGCCACCCAGCCATTGCTGCGGGCCTTCAGCGATGAGTCATGGGAGGTACGTGCCCGGGCGGTTCGAGCCCTGGCGGCGTTAGCCGACGCCTCGGTAGCTGCCGACGTCGCCCGGTTGCTGAGCGACCCGGAGTGGTGGGTACGCCAGAACGCGGCCGAATCGCTGGCCCAGATTCCCGGCGGAAAAGATCACCTTTTGGCCGCCATCGATTCGACCGACCGGTTTGCCGCCGACGCCGCCCTCAATCAGCTAGCCGAGCTGCGAATGCTTCCTGAGGGCCGCACTCCCACGCTGAGTCAGCCGCCAGGACTCCAGGCAGCGGGCCGCACCTGATGGCGAAGCTGCTCGGTCTTATCTCAGTTCTCGTGCTCGTCTACTTCGTAGCCATGCAGCTGTACTTGCTTGGCTTGGCCCTGTTGTCGGCCTATGCCCTGCATCGGGATCGGGTCATCGAACGCTTCGGTCGGGTTGAGGACATGCTTGGGTCCGATTTGTCCCCTCCGGTTTCCATCATCGTCCCTGCCTTTAACGAGGCGGTCGGGATCGTCGAGTCGATCCGGTCGATGGCGATGGTCACCTATCCGAGGTTTGAGATCATCGTTGTCAACGACGGCAGTGCAGACGACACGCTCCAGAAGACGATCGACCACTTCCACATGCTGGCCGTGCCCATGCCTTTCCGGGCAAACATTGCCACGGCCCCGATTCGTCAGGTCTATCACACCAAGACGCCTGTTTCGATCACCATGGTCGACAAGGTCAATGGTGGGCGGGCGGACGCGATCAACGCTGGCATCAACGTGGCTCGCTATCCCTACGTGCTGTTGACGGACGCCGATGTGTTGCTCGATGGAATGGCGATCGTCAAGGCCATGCGCCACGTAGCCGAGGATCGCACCCGCACTGTGGCGGTGGGCGGCAACGTCCGCCCCCTCAACGGTTGCAGCGTGCGGCACGGGCACCTCGTGGAGGCCAAACTCCCGGAAACCTGGCTCGAGCGGATGCAGGTGCTTGAGTACGTCCGCTCTTTTGTGGCTGCCCGCCCGGCCTGGTCACTCATGAATAGTCTTTGCCTGATTTCGGGGGCTTTTGGGATTTACCTGCGCCAGACTTTGGTCGACGTGGGGGGGCTCACCTCCGGGCACATGGGCGAAGACCTTGATCTAACGATGCGGATTCACCGTCACTATCGGCAGATCAAACGGCCATACCGGGTGGTTTATGCGCCATCGGCGGTCGCGTGGACAGAAGTGCCATTGTCTCGTCAGGTTCTCCGCCGCCAAAGGATTCGGTGGCATCGAGGCCTTATGACGGCGATGTCGGACTTCAAGTCCTCGCTCTTCAACCCCCGGCACGGAATCGTCGGGATGATCGCCTGGCCAGCCATGTTCCTGTTTGAGTTTCTGGCTCCGATCGTCGAGTTCCTCGGTTACCTGGTCGTTCCACTTGCCTTGATTGTCGGCGGAATCGCTTGGTCGCAGGCGATTCTTCTCCTCATGATTGCCTTTCTTGCCGGCGCCCTCTCCTCGTTGGCGGGGCTCTTCCTGGACGAGCGATATGGCTATTTCAACGAGCCTCTGGAGGCGATCACGCTTCTTACCTTGATCTTTGTGGAGAACATGGGTCTTCGCCAGCAAACGGTTTGGTGGCGGATCAGGGCACTATTCGGGGGCCAGAGCACGCGGGAGTGGGGCGACATGCAACGCCGGGGAGTCGCCAAGCTCGATGGAAACGTCGCTTGAGCCTCCACTAGCTGGCGGAGGTATTGGCGAGGCAGTCAGTGTGGCTGCTGGCCCGGCAAACCGCGTACGCTGTGCGGCATGTCCCGTTTCACGTACCCCAGGTCCGATAGCAGACCTGTGTGAGGGCGGTTGTCTACGATCAGTACGGGCCGCCCGAGGTGCTGCGGGTCGAGGAGGTTCCGGCGCCGTCGCCCGGCGTGAACCAGGTGCTTGTACAGGTCGCCGCGACGTCGGTCAACCTCTCTGATTGGGAATGCCTGCGCGGGGCTCCGATGTATGCGCGGATCGGGGGGCTGCGCGCCCCAGCACGCCGGACGCTCGGCTCTGACATCGCCGGGCGCGTCGAAGCCGTCGGCTCCGGTGTCACCCGGTTCCGTCCTGGCGATGAGGTGTACGGCGAGCTCGGTCGGATGGGTGGCTTCGCCGAGTACGCGGTGGCGGCAGAGTCGGCGCTCGCTCACAAGCCGGAGACGTTGACGTTCGCCGAGGCCTCGACGCTCCCCCAGGCGGGCGCGATCGCGCTGCAAGGAACAGCTGGCCTGGGGATTGGGCAGCGGATACTGATCAACGGTGCGGGCGGCGGTTCAGGGTCATTCGCGATCCAACTCGCCAAGCGCGCCGGTGCGCACGTGATTGGCGTCGACAACGCCGGCAAGCTCGATTTCATGCGGTCGCTGGGCGCCGACGACGTGATCGACTACCGCAGCCAGGACTTCACTCGCGTCGAACCTTGCGACCTCTTGCTCGATCTCGTCGCTCACCGTTCGGTGTTCGCCTATCGCAGGGCGTTGGCTCGGGGCGGTCGGTACCTCTTCGTCGGGGGGTCCGTGCCGACGCTGCTGCGGGTCGTGACATTTGGGGCCATCCTCGGCTGGCTCACGGGGCGGCGGATAGGGCTGCTCATCGTGAAGCAGGGACCGACGCATTTCGAGGCCCTCGCCGAGCGGTGCGTCTCAGGCGACGTCGACATCCACATCGACCGCACGTTTGGACTCGACGAGGTGCCCCAGGCACTGGCTTACGTCGGTGAGGGTCGCGCCCTTGGCAAGGTGGTCGTCGTCGCCTGAAGGTTTAGTGAGGTTCTGACGAGAGTCGTCGACGCCTACAGCTTCCCAGGTCGAGAGTTGACATGAAACCATTTGGGGGAATTATCTACTTGACAAACCCAATGGGTGTGCCATATACTCTTAACTATGAAGTTGAGTATGAAGGCGATCGGCCAGTTGTCAGAGGAAGAAGCCTGGGAGCTTCTTGAAGATATTCGCTGGGGCGGCAAACCGGTCTGCCCGCACTGTGGCAACAACGAGAAGTCCTATTTCCTCACCCCGCAGTCCGGTTACCGGACCACCAAGACGGGCAAATCGACCTACCGCAGGGTATGGAAATGCGCCAAGTGCCGCAAGCAATATTCGGTCCTGGTCGGCACGGTCTTTCACGGCTCCCATATCCCGCTCTCGACCTGGCTCATGGCGATCAGGATGATGTGCGGCGGCAAGAACGGCGTTAGCGCCCATGAGCTGCACCGCTCCCTGGAAATCACCTACAAGACGGCTTGGTTCATGTGTCACCGGATACGTGAAGCAATGAAGCTCCCGCCTCTGGTTGGCAAGCTGTCGGGCGTGGTCGAGGCCGACGAGACCTGGATCGGCGGGAAGCCGCGGGCCGGTCAAGTCAAGAACCGCAAAGAGGCTTCCGCGTTTCGGGACAAAAAGGCCGGAGTAGCCACCCTTGTCCAGCGGGACGGTGAAGCTCGGTCGTTCTATCTCGGCCGGATCACGGGCTCGGGCTTGCATTCGGTCCTCAACGACAACGTCGACAAGGAAAACACCCGCCTAATGACCGATGGTCGTCATTTCTACCGCACCATCGGCAGGCAGTTCCCTAGCCACGAGTTCGTTGATCATTCGAAGGGCGAGTACGCCCGGGGCGACGTGACCAGTAACACCGTCGAGGGCTTTTTCGGCCAGTTGAAGTCAAGCCTCGACGGGACCTACCACCACGTCAGCCGCCAGCACTTGCAGCGCTATCTCAACGAGTTCGACTACCGCTATTCGACTAGGAGGATCACCGATGCAGAGCGCACCGAACGTACAATCCGCCAGAGTGCTGGTCGCCGCCTCCAGTATCGAGACCCTGCAAAGGGCTAAGTACCAGGACGCCTCTGAGGAGCAGTTCGCCGCGGAGCTTTGCCCACACATGCCGATCGACCCTGGAATCGTCCGCGCGGTCCGGGTTCTGACGGAAGCAGGCATTGAAACCTACGAGTCCTGCGAGGGCGGCGAAGGTCACGCCTTCCTCGAACCGACCGTCCGTTTCTTCGGAGGTCAGCATGAGGGTTGGCGCGCCCTCGCCGCCCTTCAGGTCTATAGGCTCCCGGTCTATGCCCTTCGCCGGTTCTGGTCCATACAACAGAACGAGCCGGTTGGGCCTAATTGGGAGTTGACGTTCCGGCCTCTAGCCGGCTGACTCAACCGCTGATGCGAGTGCAGCGCTCACACTTCGGACGGCCACCGGTGCCAGGCACACGGTTCTTGTCCTCGATGTTGTTGCCCTCAGTGCAGGTCGACTCGTCATGGTGGACTTTCCGGTCTGTCTCCAATTTCGAGTGAAACGCCCTTATTTTCATAGAGGTTTTGTCCCTTCTGGTGGACTAACCAAGACCTAGGATTACAATTCTTGGCCCGGAATGACTAGGCAGTTATCCAGGCCATGCATAGAATCGTGGTCTAAGTTGACAACCGTGGGCATGGCGGGGCTTGAACCCGCATGGTGACAAGTCACCGCCGACTCCCTGAGCCGGTGTGTATACCAACTTCCACCACATGCCCGTGAAAAGAGGCGATGAGGGCCGGGCCGCGAATCCAGACCCTCACCGACCTCACTTACCTATCAGGGTGGGTCCATAAGCCCTCCTTGGTTGGGAACTTGCTCGGATGCCCCTACCTCGGTGGGGGCATCCGAGCTGAAGAAGCAATATTCGATGGTCCGCCCCTGGCCCCCCTTCTGAATGGGAGCGCCGTCGTCGTTGAGTCTCCTCAAAGAGACGCGAACGGCCGCGTCTGGGTCCCGAACGTCTCCGCCGAGCCAACCTCTCATACGAAGTTCGATCACGATGTCCTTGATGGATAGCCACTTTCCCTCGGCCAGACGAAGCACCTCAAGAACGGCACCCTTCCCTCGTAAAGGTGTCCCGCCTTGCGTAGGTGAGGAGTACCGCGATCGAAGTGCCGGAATCAGGGCCTCGATGCTCTCGATGGCTCTGACGATGTTGGCAAGTTCGGTGTCCAGCCGATCCCGTTGTTCTTCAACATCACGTTGGCGGAGCAGCAAATTCCGGTGGAATTCGCCAGCCCCTTCAGGTTCGTTCCCGTTCATATTTATCATCCACCCCATTGTCGCGCATCGACCGGACACAAGTCAAATGGCCTGGCTCTCAGGTGCCCAGATTACACTCATGTGATCACACCACGCGCGACATGCGACATACGACGGCTGGCGTAGGCTGTCCTTGTTGTCTTACTGAACGAGTCCTACCCCACTAAGGTGATGAAGTAGATGCCTAGACCACAAGAGAAGGTCAGCCTTCGCCCCCTCAGTTTCAAGCAAGCCCTCAAGGGCCTATTGGAGGTCGATCCGGAGGCCGTCGAATTGAAGGCCGAGAAACCCAAGGCCCAGAAGAAGCCGAAGAAGCGTTCGGCCTAGCGCGAGCCCGTCGAACTTCGACCGGTCAACCACCACATTCCGAGTCCGCTGACTAGGGGCACGACAACCACCCAGCCAGTGAACCAATTAGTCCAGGTTCGCAATTGCACCATTGCCCCGAAGACATAGGCGAATATCACCGCCAAGACTGTCAACACGATCCGCGCTCGTTGACTCATATCTTGAGCTTATCCACCAACCTGGCCTCTATCGAGTGGGTGCGCCAAGTAGATAATTCCCCCATTTGGTTTCCTATAGTTCCGCTGTGGAATTGGTGTTCAAGGCAATGGCCGATCCGACCCGGAGAGCGCTACTGGATGCGCTGTTCGTCGAGGATGGCCAGTCTTTGTCGGCGCTCGAGGCACGGTTTGACATGACACGAGTCGGAGTGGCCAAGCATCTGGGGATCTTGGAGGGGGCGGGTCTGGTTGTGAGCAAGCGTCGGGGTCGGGAGAAGCTGCATTACTTGAACACGGTTCCGATCCGGCTCGTCCATGACCGCTGGGTCAGCAAGTACACCGAGGAATGGGCCGCCGGTCTGGTCGGTCTCAAGAACGAATTGGAGCAAACCATGGAGAAGGTTTTCGAGATCTACATCCGAGCTACTCCGCAGAGGTTGTGGGAGGCGATCACCGATCTTGACACTCGCGCCAAGTACCACTTCGGATCGAGGGTCGAGTCCGAGTGGACCGACGGCTCGTCGTTTCGGATGATGCATCCCGGGGCAGACGGCCCGCTGGTGGAAGGTGAGAACCTCGAGGTTGACCCACCCCGGAAACTGGTGCAGTCGATGCGGGCGTTGTGGGGCCCCGAAGTGATTGCCGAGGGCACCAGCCGGGTCACCTGGGAGATCGAACAGGTCGAGGATTCGTGTCGGCTCACGGTCACCCACGATCAGCTCCGTGACGGCGCCGACGATCAACTCTACGGCGGCTGGCCGATGATCCTGTCGGGTCTCAAGACCTGGCTCGAAACCGGTGAGCTCCTGACTACTCCCGGATCGCTCATGTATGGAGGAAACCAATGACGAAACTCAACAAGACCTTCGCAGCCACCCTCGAAAAGAGCGACGCCCCGGGAGGCTGGACCTACGTAGTGACCGACTGGACCGCCGAGTATTTCGGAACCCGGGGTCTGGTCAAGGTATCAGGCACGGTCGACGGGCATTCCTTCACCAGCTCGTTCATGGCGCTCGGAGACGGCACCCACAAGCTACCGATCAAGGCCGAACTCCGTTCCGTCCTTGGCAAGGCCAAAGGTGACACCGTCACCGTGCACCTGACCGAACGAATCGAGCGATGAGCAACCCGCCCACCTCCCGGCTGCCTCGCACGCGAACGGACGCTGGTCAGGACAGCACCCCCATTGAGTACGCTAGGCGAATGTGTGTGCGTTGCACGAACGGGAGATGGCGGGGAATCATCTCCGGGATTGCCCCGATCCCAACGCCAGACCGCGCTTCTCAAAACCACACCAAGCGGTAAGGGCAGGAGGAAAGATCCATGACCAAACGGAGTCTGGAAGATGTCTTGCAGACAGTCGACAGCCCCGTCGAGATGTTGCGCAACTCCCAGATCGGAGCCTACGTCTATCCGGTGGTTGCCCCCGAATTCAGCAACTGGCGCGACGAGCAGCGAGCCTGGCGGGAAACAGCGGTGCTCTTCGACCAAACGTATCACCTGGCCGAGGTGATGGTGGAAGGGCCGGACGCCTTGGATCTGCTCTCGCACCTCGCCATCAACAGCTTCGCCGATTTCAACATCGACCGGGCCAAGCACTTCGTCCCCTGCAGCTACGAGGGCTATGTGATCGGCGACATGATCTTGTTCCGCCTGACCGAGGATCGGTTCAACATGGTGGGCCGGGAACCGACCGTCAACTGGGTCCAGTTCCACTGTGAGACCGGCGGCTACGACGTCACCTTCGCGCGGGACGACCGTTCCCCCTCCCGGCCCGGCGATCAGCCGGTGGTCCGCCGCCACTACCGCTATCAGATCCAGGGACCCAAGGCCAAAGACATCATCGAAAAACTGACGGGCGGCCCTCTACCCGCTATCAAGTTCTTCCATGTCGGTGCGGTCCGGTTCGCCGGCCAGGAGATACCCGCTCTCCATCATGGTATGGCGGGTGAGCCCGGCCTCGAGATTTGGGGACCCTACAACCAGCGGGAAGAGGTCAAGCGGGCCATCCTCGAGGCTGGCGCAGAGTATGGGATACGTCCAGTCGGCGCCCGGGCCTATGCCACCAACACCTTGGAATCAGGCTGGATCCCCTCCCCGCTGCCGGCGGTCTACACCGGTGAAAGGATGAAGGCGTACCGGGAGTGGCTACCGGCTGATAGATACGAGGCGGTGGGGTCGCTGGGTGGAAGCTTCGTCTCCGACAACATCGAGGCCTACTACCTAACCCCGCACGCCCTCGGCTACGGCTTCTACATCAAGTTCGACCACGACTTCATCGGGCGGGAGGCGTTGGAGGCCATAGCCGACCAGCCGCACCGGAAGAAGGTGACCTTCGAGTGGAATCCCGACGACGTGGCCCGGGTGTGGCGCTCGCTTTTCGAGCCGGAGGGCCAGAACTTCAAGTACATCGACTTCCCTCTATCCAACTATGCCTCGTCCATATACGACACGGTGATGCGGGACGGAGAGGTAGTTGGTTTTTCGATGTTCAGCGGCTACACCTCCAACGACCGTGCTTTCCTCTCGCTGGGGACGGTCGACTCTGATGTGCAGGTGGGAGACGAGCTCACCTTGATATGGGGCGAAGAAGAAGGTGGGACCAGAAAGACGACGGTCGAAAGGCATCGCCAGACCGAGATCCGCGTACGGGTGGCGCCTACCCCTTACTCCCGCGACGCCCGCGAGTCGTATGGGTGGAACTGGCGGGGCCAAGCCAGTTGACTGCAGGCTCGCCTCGCTAGTCCTCAGTCGGATCGATCGAGGATTGCCGGTAGACCTCCGGCATGCCCTCCTCCAGGAGCCGGCGGAGGTGGGCGATGGTGGCGTTGGTCATGAAGGACGGGACTCCCAACTCCGTGAGCAGGTCCCGGGCAGCCTCCATCTCCTCTAGGCGGCGGGGAGCATGGATGGCGGTGGCGAAGAGGAGCCGTTCCATCAAGGCCTCATCGATTGAGCCCAACTGGTCGACTAGGTGATTCCAGAACCACTCGCCCTGACCGTAGTGGGTCGCCGCTTCGGTGCTCTCGATTAGGAGGGCGGCGATGCCTTTCATCACCACGCTGCGAAGCAGTTTGCGGGCCGCCGCCTGCCCCGCTCGCTCGCCGACCACCTCCACTTGGCCGCCGCGGGCGTTGATCAGCTCTGCGTACTGTTTCGCCCCGCTCCCCGACGCCAGGGCTGGAGCGGCGAGGCCCCGGCCCGGAACCGGCGCCATGAGGGCCACATCCACGAACCGAGTGGTCCCTCCGGCTGCCCTGTCGGCCAACTCCTCCTTCAGCCCCGGCGATCCGGTGGACAGGTCCGCGTAAATGGCACCACTCTCCAGAAATCTGAGGACCTGAGTCAGGGCGCCGTCGGCATGGGAGGCGGCAACGACCGCCAGTACTAGAGAGCAACCGGCGACGGCTTCGTCCGGCGTATCCAGACGCATTACCCCCGCCGGGGTGGGTACGGGGCCAGGGTCATATCCGTGCACCTCGTCACCAGAGCGGGCCAGATCGGCGGCGAGCACCGACCCAGCCTCTCCCAAGCCCAGCACCGCCACCTTCATCGCCGGTCATTCCTCAAACGTGTCGACCCATCGCACACCCAGGTCGGCGAGTCGCTGCCTAAAGCCGTAGATATCGAGACCAAGCTCGCCGGCGGCGAGGCGGGATCTGGTCTCCTCCTCCTTCTGAACACGTCCCCGAGCTGCCTCCAAGACCTCCTTAGCTCGCTCCCGCTCGATCACCACTACGCCGTCATCGTCGGCGACCACGACATCCCCTGGCCTCACCGAAACTCCGGCGCAGAGCACCGGAAGATTGACCGCCCCGAGACCGGCCTTGGTGGTGCCAGCTGCGTGAATGGTTCTCGCCCAGACAGGGAAACCCATTCCCCGCAGATCGGCCACGTCGCGAACCCCGGCATCGATGACCAGACCATGACATCCCCGGGTGGTCACCGAGACGGCCAGCAGCTCACCGAACATCCCGTTGGAGGTCGGTGAGGTGGTTGCCACCACCAGGACGTCCCCCGGCTCGATCACCTCCACGGCGGCGTGGATCATGATGTTGTCGCCGGGCGGGCAAGAGACGGTGACGGCCGAACCGGCGATCCGGGCCCCCTCCTGAATGGGTCTGATCTCGGGGGGGAGAAGGCTGGTGGCACCGGCCTCGTGAACCGTGGCTACCCCTGCTGCCTCGAGCCCGGCGATGACATCGGGTGCTGCTCGCCTGATCTTTCGGACGATGGTCCCGTGGTGCGCCATCTCAGCTGAGTTCGGTGGCCACCTGCGGGTAGACCCGCTGGTAGGCCTCGGCCTTGGTGTCGGCGACCAGCCCCAAGTTGGGGCCCGAGTTGCGCCCCGCCTGGGCACCCCGTCTGATCGCTACATTCGTGTAGTAGTCCCACAGATGCTGTTGGCCATCCATGCAGTGCATCGCTTCCAGCTTGCGATCCCACACCTCGGTGATGTCGAGCAGAACGTCGGGCATGAATCCTGAGTACTCGGTCTGATGCGGTTCGAAGAGGAACAGCGGAGGCGCCCCGATCACCTCAGTCTCGGGGTTGTACCCGGGTGCCTGGGCGAGGATACGGGCCTTGGTAGCAATGGAATGGGCGATCTCGTGGTCCCGATTCCACGGGTCCCGCTCGGTGTGGGTCAGTACCACGGTGGGGGACACCTCTCGATAGACCCTGACTAGCCGGTCGACTAGACCGGGGGTCTCCACCAGGGGGTAGTCGCCGGCGTCGAAGGCGACCAGCTCGGCCCCGAGGACCTTGGCCGCCGCCTCCGCCTCGGCGTGCCTCTTCTCTTTCACCTGCTCGAGGGTCATGCCCTGACGCCAATAACGGGCCGACTCCCCCCGCTCGCCATAGGCGAGGCACACCACGGTGACAGTGTGACCTCGCGATGCGTAGAGGGCGATGGCGCCACCGGCCCTCCACACGAAGTCTCCGACGTGGGCGCTGACCACCAGCAGTGACTCCCGACTCATCCCCCCACACTATCCGTGCCCGACGTCGCTATCTTCAGTCACGGAGGCACTAATCGAACCATGAGCTCAGAACCTCCCGGTGTCCGCTGCATGTTGATGCGGGGCGGCACTTCCAAAGGGGCCGTCTTCCTTCGCGACGACCTCCCGTCCGATCCCAAAGAGCGGGACGCTCTCCTTCTCCGAGTTATGGGCTCGCCCGATCGGCGCCAGATCGACGGTGTCGGTGGTGCTCATCCCCTCACCACCAAGGTGGCGGTGGTCTCCACCTCTGATCGTGATGACGCCGACCTCGAGTACCTGTTCTTGCAGGTGGCGGTCGATCGCCCGGAGGTCACCGACCGGCAGAACTGCGGAAACATGCTGGCGGCGATTGGGCCCTTTGCGCTGGAGCGTGGGTTGATCAGCGCCGCCGATGGTCGGACTTCGGTACGGATCCTGATGCGGAACACCGGGGGAGTGGCCGTAGCGAGCTTTCCGGTCGAGAGAGGAAGCCCGGTATATGCCGGCGACACCGAGATCGCCGGCGTACCCGGTGGGGGAGCGGAGGTCAGGATCGAGTTCGAGAACATCGCCGGCGGAAGCGCCGGATCTTTGCTTCCCACCGGTCAGGTCGTCGACAAGGTCGAGGGAGTGGAAGCGACCATGATCGACAATGGGATGCCGGTGGTGGTGCTCCGGGCGTCTGATGTCGCGGTCACCGGCTATGAGAGCTGTGAGGAGCTGGAGGCCAATTCGGAGCTGAAACGCTCCCTCGAAGAGATCCGAATCGCCGCCGGCCGCCGTATGAACCTGGGCGACGTGACCTCCATCACCGTACCCAAGCTGACTCTGGTCGCTCCTCCTCGCTTTGGGGGCGCCATCTCTACCCGGACCTTCATCCCGCACCGCTGTCACCAAGCGATCGGAGTGTTCGGAGCGGTCAGTGTGGCCACGGCTTGTCTCCTCCCCGGGTCCCCAGCCGCTGACCTGGCCCGTCTCGATCCCGGCACCGATGTAGTCCGGCTCGAGCATCCCACGGGAACATTCGACGCTTGGGTGCGGCTCGAAATCGATGGCCAGCCTCGGGTCGAGCACGCCGGAATCGTCCGCACCGCCCGTAAGTTGATGGACGGTGTCGTCTTCCCGAGGTCGTACTAATGGTTGCGAATGCAGGAGGGGCAAGGGATTGGGTGCGTTGGTACACTGCCGCGTTCGTGTGCCGCACACATGTGCGCAAACCGGACAGGCCTGAGATAAGAGGAGAGGTATGAAAAGAATGCGATACAGATCCCTGGGTTGGATTGCAGTGCTCGCTCTGGTGGTCGGGGCTTGCGCCCCAAGCGCCACCACGACCACGACTGCGGGCACGACTACGACTGCTGCCCCGACGACGACGGGGGCCGAAACCACCACGACCGAGGCGGTTTCGACCGAGCCCGTCAGAATCGGCATCCTGACCGACCTGACCGTATTCACTCCGTGGGCAGTCAACGTCCGCGACGGCATGATGCTCGCTGCCCAGGAGATCAACGATGCCGGCGGGGTGAACGGCCGGATGATCGAACTCTCCGGGCAGGACTCGGCCCACAACGCCGAGGCGGGCGTAGACGGCTTCGAGCGGCTGGTTGAGGAGGATGTCGTTGCCATCGGCGGCATCATCTCCAGCACCGTGGGTGAAGCGGTCTCCGGCCTGGCCGAGGAACATCAGATCCCGACCTTCCTGGTGAAATCAGGGACCGAGCTCGCCCTTACCGGAGACAGCCGGTTCATGTTCCGTACCTGTCTGCCGGCTGCCCCGATGGACGCCGGTCCTGTGCTCCAGTACGCCCAGTCGCAGGGTCTGACCAGGGTCGGAGTTATGGTCGCCGACTACCCATGGGGCCATTCCTTCCGGTCGGCAATGGAGAACACGTTCGCGGACTCCGGCATCGAGATCCAGATCGAGACGGCGCCGGTTCCTCCGGACACCGACTTCACGCCGTTCGTTCGATCTCTCGCCGACTTCGGCGCCGAGATGGTCGTGGCCACCGGTCACCCACCGGGCAACTCGGTGATATTGGGGCTGTCGGCTGACCTGATTGGTGATGTGCCGGTTACTGGCGCCTGGACGCCACCCGACCTCGCAGTCGGAGCACAGGTGGACGTTGCAGTCGGCCGATACAGCGACTTCTCCTGCGCCGACTACTTCAGTGACAGCTACCAGGACTTGGCCCGCCGCTACCTGGCGTTCTCCGACAACAGCTTCATGTCCGATGATGCCGTTGCCGGTTTCGGGATCGTCACCATGGTCGCAGAGGCAGTTGGAGAGGTCGGGGATGACCCGGTGGCCATTTCCGAATACCTGCACGCCAACTCCTTCGATCTACCCGGTTATGCCCACACAATGAGCTGGACCGAGTGGGGTGAGCTGGCGGAGTCCCGGCCGATCTTCACGTTGATCAACGAGGGACCGGCACCCGAGGGACTCAACGAGGCCGGTGATTGGTGGTTTGACCTGCTCGTGCAGTCGGAGCCGCTCGAACCCTACGTTCCGGGGTCATAGCGAACAGGTGCGACTGCTCGAGACCATCGCACTCGAGAAGTCGTTCGGCGGCCTACCCGCCGTCGACGGAGTGAGCATTGGGGCCGACGATGGCGAGATCCTCGCCAT
>JBBDQN010000035.1:0-13561 GCA_040905905.1 Acidimicrobiia bacterium | reverse complement strand
CCCCCCCCCCAACGGCGCTGGGAAGAGCACGCTTCTCAAGCTGATCGTCGGCCTGGAGCGACCGACGAGAGGTGTCATTACCTTCGCCGGTGATGACATCACCCGTGCACCCACCTATCGGGTGCGGCGAGCTGGAATCGCCATGGTGCAGCAGACCCCTCGCTCCTTTCCGACTATGACCGTGCTGGAGAACGCGGCTCTAGGAGCCCTATTCGGCCGGACCAACGGATATCAGTCTGAACAGGAGGCCTTGGGACTTGCCGGCGAGGCGCTTTCGTTCGTCGGTCTGGGGGATCGCGGCGTCGATGACGTTGCCAGCCTCAACCTTCACGAGCAACGGTTTCTGGAGCTGGCCAGAGCTGTGGCCGGACGGCCCCGGGTCCTCATCCTTGATGAGGTGATGGCGGGACTCAACGAGACCGAGCTGGAGGCTTCAGTGGAGATGGTCCGAGCGATCCGCGACCGTCACGATGTGACCGTGATCTGGGTAGAACACGTAATGAAGGCGGTCGTGAGCCTGGCAGAGCGGGTCGTGGTGCTCAACTTCGGGAAGGTGCTGACAGAAGGCACACCAAGGGATGTGATGCGAGACCCGGCCGTGATCGAGGCGTATCTGGGCGAGCGCGGCCGGCATGCTTGAAGTCAGCGGTCTCTCCGCCGGGTACAACGGCTACAACGTCGTCCACGACGCGTCTTTTCATGTCAACGAGGGCGAGGCGGTGATGATCATCGGCTCCAATGGGGCCGGAAAGACCACCCTCTTCCGCGCCATCTCTGGACTGCTTGTCCGGTCGGCAGGTGAGGTGATGTTCCAGGGCAAAGCCATCTCCGGACTGCCGGCCCAACGGATCGTGCGCCACGGCCTCGGGTTCGTACCGGCCGAGCGTCACCTGTTTCCCCGAATGACGGTGGACGACCACCTCTATCTCGGTGCCTATCCCAAGCGTCCCGACCCGGAGACGATGTCGATCGTTCTAGATCTTTTCCCCCGTCTTGCCGAGCGCCGGCGCCAGCGCGCCGGGACACTGAGCGGTGGGGAGCAGCAGATGCTGGCGGTGGGGCGAGCGTTGATGTCACAGCCCCGCCTGCTCGTTCTCGACGAACCCACGACCGGTCTGGCGCCGAAGCTGGCCGCCGAGGCCTACGATGCTTTGGCGATGCTCCGTGGTCGTGGCCTGACCGTCCTCGTAGCCGAGCAACAGGTCCCCCTCGCCATGGCCCTCAGCGACCGTGGATACGTCCTTGAGAACGGTGTGATCCGCATGGAGGGGTCGTCGGCGGAGCTGGCTGAGAACCCCGAGGTTCAGCGCGCCTATCTGGGGCTGGTGTGAGGGCCATCATCGTTGACGGCCTGGCGCTTGGCCTGCGATTCGGCCTCCTTGCTGCGGGGCTCACTCTCGTCTACGGCCTCGGCGGGGTCCTCAACCTGGCCTACGGCCAGATGGCGGTCGTCTCTGCGATGGTGGTGCTCTTCGGGATAGACGCTGGCGTTGGCGTTCTGCCTGCGATCGGCTTGGGTTTGGTGGCCGGCGCTTTCCTGGGGCTGATATTCGACCTCACCCTGCTCCGCCCTGTCTATCGCCGTCAGGGCGAGTCGAGAGTACTGCTCAGCCTCCTACTCACCCTGGGTGCGGCCTTCATGGTCGATGGCTACCTCACCTGGCGCTATCCGTTTCGCAGTCTCAGCATTCAGATCGCCGGGGGGCCGATGAATATTGTCGGCGTCCGCTTGGGCCGGGGCGTTGTGGTGGCATCGGGGATCACCATCGTGGTCCTAGCTTTGCTGTACGTCCTGTTTCGCTTCAGTGCCCTGGGCAGGGCGATTCGCTCGGTGATCGAAGACGAGCAAGGCGCCCAGCTGGTGGGAATCAGTCCGCCCCGAATGCTCCGCTTCATGCTGATCCTGAGCGGGGTCTTGGCGGCGGTTGTCGCCGTGACCCAAGCGATGGTGCGACCGGTCGCGGTGACCACCGGGTTCGAGCTGACCGTCTTCGCCCTTATCGTCACCGTCGTCGGAGGTCTGGGCAGCTTCGCCGGAGCGTTCCTGGGAGGGCTCGGCCTCGGCATCATCTGGAGCTTTGCCGCTTCTCACATCGGGAGCTTCTTGTCGCTGGTAATCCTCCTCGGTGCCGCTGCCATCACCATCCTCATTCGTCCCTCCGGGCTTCTGGGAGTCAAGGAGTGAGCGACGGGCTCGCCATTGCCACAGGCACCTCCGATGTTGGAGGTGTGGAGCGGCGCGCCTCCCGGTCGCTGACAACCCTGATCGTGCCCATCTTGTTGGTTGGGGCGGTCTTGTCTCTTGCCCCTATCTGGCTGGGCGAGTCCAGGGTGTTGATGCGGGTGGCTGTCCGCGGCCTGGCCTTTGCCAGCTACGCCATCGGCTTCAACCTGATCTTTGGGAGCACAGGCCAGCTCTTCTTATGCGTCGGTGCCCTTGCCGGGGTCGGCGGCTATGGCGCAGCCCTCCTCGCCGACGAAGCCGGATGGCCGCTCATACCAAGCGTCGTTGCAGCGGTCGTTATCGCCAGCCTGGTCGGAGGATTGCTCAGCTACGTCGCAGTTCGTCGCTCGCTCGGTGTCATATTTACTGGCATCGTCACCCTCATCTTCTCGCTGACATTCCTGAACGTGGTTCATCAAATCGGAGGCGACGCAGGCTTCGCCATCGAGTCCGGTTCGGGCACATTCCTCCGGAGCGCGACCCCCTCTTACTACCTGATGTTGGGATTGGTGCTCGTCTGCTTATTGGTGCACGGGCTACTGCGTCGATCTCACATCGGGTGGGGATTCCGGGCTCTCCGAGACAATGAGGTGGCAGCCGAGCTGGCCGGTATCAACGTGGCCCGATACCGGGTACTCGCCGCCCTGATCGGGGCGGCGATGTTGGGGCTGGCCGGGGCGCTGTTCGCCCAAACCCGAGGCAGGGTCAGCCCCACGAGTTACGAATTCGCTGAGGTGGACGTGCTGGTGCTGGTGATGCTGGCCTTCGGGGGTATCGGTACCCTTCTGGGGCCGATCCTGGGGGCGATAGTTTTCACCATCGTCGGCGAGTTGATGGTCGACCTCGGCCTGCTGCGGCTGGTGGCGCATGGGGCGCTGATAATCGCCCTCTTCCTGTGGGTGCCGCGGGGCGTCATTCCCACCATGGGCTCGGCGCTGACGAAGCGGCGGCGTCGCAGGCCGACTGCCCTCCAGGAGGCGGCCGAGCCCGAGAGGGTTGAAGATGTCTAGTCGGCGCGGTATGAATCCCGGGCGAACTTCGAATAAGGCACCGGGCCAACGATCGCCTTGATCTCATATTGCTGGTGCCGCTCCACGGTCACTTTGGCGCTACCCGCGTCTCGTTCCCCCCACACCAGAGTCACCTCGGTGCCCGGCTCCGCATATGTCTTTTCGATCACCGCCAGGGTGAGCATCTTCCGCTCGTTGGAGCTGTAACCGATCCAGGATGAGACGCCCACTGTCTTCCCATTGACCATGACCGCGTCGTAGGGATGCATGGCGTACACGGCCGAGGGGAACTCCATGAACTTGGCGCGGTCCCCTTCCTCCAGTTGGGACCCGATCACCCGGAGGACATCCTCTTTTACCAGGGCCAGGGTGACCTTTTCCCGGGGCGGGTCTGAGGACATCTCCTCGAGAGCCTCCCGACCCATGAAGTCGTGGTCGAAATTGACGAACTTCCCGTACCCGAGATCCCATGGGGTGAAGTAGTAGTCCTCGATGTTCTCCGAGTAGAAGCTTCCTCCTAGCGACGCCCGCGCCTCATAGCCATCGGACGGGAGCCACTCCCGGTAGGCCTTCATCGACTCGCCCGTATACACCGCCGGTAGCGGTGAAGGGATCCAGCCCGACTCCAAGGTGTTGGACGAATAGGCCCGTGCCCCGGCTCGCAAGAGGCCGAACTCCTCCCCGGCCGACAAGATCGCTTCCTGCACGGCCTCCTTCTCGTCCCAAGGGCCGAAGAGCTCGAAGCCCGCTTGCCCGACCATCCCGTGACGCAATGCCCGGACCGGAAGACCGCCGATATCCAGGGTGGTCATGTGGAAGAACTTCACCTGGGGCAGTGGCATCCCCAACACCTTCTCCATAACCTGCATGGCGTTGGGACCTTGGAGCTGGAATCGGTAGTGGCGCCGACGCGTCGGGTCCCTACGGAGGAGGGTCCGTTCATCCCAGTCGTAACGGACGTCGTAACCGCCAGTGTCGGCGTGATAACTGATCCAACTCAGCGCCGGGGCCCGACCAACCAGATTGAAGGTCTCCGCGGCCAAATAGAAGAGGATCACGTCGCCGATCACGTATCCGTCGTAGCTGCAAGGAGCCAGGTGTTTGGCGTTGTCGACGGTGAACCCTTCAAAGCTGTTGAAGCCGATGTGGGATAAGAGCTTGAGGGCGTCTGGGCCTTCAAGGATCATGTCGACCATGTGATAGGAGAGGTCGAAGAAGATGCATGTCTTCTGCCAGGACTCCTGTTCGTCTCGCCAGTTGGTGAACTCGGCCGGCACTCCCGGGTAGACGTTGGGCCCGACCTGGGCGTTGCGCAACATCTCCACGATGTTGGGAGTGGAGTTGAGTAGCTCCTCCAGACTCCGGGCCATGTAGCTCCTCCTTTGTCCGATCCTTCGACCCTGATGGCGCGCTTGGTGGCGGGCCCGAGTCTAAGGAAGCCCACATACACTCACCCGGTCACGGCTCACTCGGAGGTGGAATGATTCGCACCAACCTCGACGTCGCTCATCTCGGGTATGTGGAACTCTTCACTCCGGTCTTCGAGGACAGCCTTCGCTTCTTCACCGATGTGCTGTCGATGGACGTGGTGGAGGCAAGGGGGGACACCGCTTATCTCCGCACCTGGGACGACTATGAGCTTTTCAGTTTGAAGCTGACCGCTAGACCACAAGCCGGAGTCGGGCGGGTGGGGATTCGAGCGGTCGATCAGGGCGCTTTGGAGCGGAGGGCAGAAGCGATCGAGGCCGATGGTCGGAGCCAGGGATGGCGGGACGGTCTCCCCGGTCGGGGCCGGACCTTCGCATTCGACGATCCCGACGGACATCAATGGGACCTCTATTTCGAGTCGGAGCGATTCACGGCCTCTGGGGAGGGGGTCCCAGCCCTGAAGAACCAAGCACAGCGGCGACCAAGCCACGGCGTCGGAGTTCGGCGGCTCGACCACGTCAACTTCCTGGCAGCCGATGTGGAGGCCAACCGCGACTTTGTGGTGTCGATCCTCGGGGCACGTCCCACCGAGCAGATCCAACTGGACAACGGCGCCATCGCCGGGATCTGGATGACCTTCACCAACAAGGGCTATGACGTGGTCTACGCCAACGATTGGACCAAGGCCCGGGGAAGGCTCCATCACGTTGCCTTCGCCGTCGATCAGCGGGAAGACATTCTCCGTGGCGCCGACCTCTTCCTCGAGCACGGCGTCTTCATCGAGACAGGGCCCCACAAACACGCCATCCAACAGACCTTTTTTCTCTACGTGTGGGAGCCGGGCGGGAACCGGATCGAAGTGGTCAATGGTGGCGCCCGCCTGATCCTCGCCCCCGACTGGGAATTAGTCACCTGGACGGAAGCCGACCGCGCCAAGGGCCAGGCCTGGGGCCTCCGGACAATCGAATCGTTTCACACTCACGGAACCCCACCAGTGGCCAAAACCGATGACTGATCGTGGGCTTCCACGGGGAACCGGCAGCTCATTCGGCGTGTGCTTGCATGTGGGGCTGGTGCGGTCGTCATGGGCTGGAGGGTGGAAACGCGGTCTCTCTCACAACAGCTCCAGATCGGTCGAAGGTCCGCCAGATCCCGATCTGTTGACCCCGGTCGAATTCACCGCTTCGCATAAGGCTGCCATCCCGACGGTAGAACTTCCAAGCCCCATGCATCTCCCCGTTGAGCGTGAAACCACGGTGCTTGGGTCCGCCGTGGTCGTAGTCGGCGTTGTCAGGTAGCACCTCGTCCTGCATGATGCCCAGTTTGGTACATGATGCACATACGTGCCGATACCGCGCACGAGGTGCGGATCAGGCCTGCAGATTCTGAATGGCGATGCCCGCGATCCCAGCAAGTAGCGCCGCTAAAAGGATGCGGCGAGCAAGCCGAGCAGGGTGAGGTCCGAGGCGGAACGCCTGCAGCACACCCCCTGCCGAAGCGAACTCGGCGATGACCACCAGCGAACCCGCCATGACGAAGATTCCGGTCATGTCGATAGCAGTCCAGAGACTGACCAGCCCCATCAAGGACAACACCACCCCCGATATCCCGCCCACGATGACTCCTTGTCGCACCTCCGATATGTCGATCTTGTCAATCAACCACCCCAGAGCCGCTGCACCGACCAGAAGGCTCAGGTAGGCCACAGGAATGCGGCGAAACAGCAGTTCGTCGGGTAGGAGACTCGACTCGCGCTCCTGGTCGAAGAGCGGCATAAACACACCGGCGTTGAAGAAAAGATCAATTCCTACGGTTAACACCCACGCCGTGAGAACTGGGCGAACGGCAAACGCCCGCTTGGCCATCTCGCCTGCCTGTCGTGGCCCCGTCACCAACTTCAGTTGCCTGACGCGTGACGCCGGATCAGCTGCCTCATCTCGCTCATCGATGGTGGACAATAGGACAAGCTCATCACGCGACTGCCGGTCCACGGCAACCAGAAGTCCGGTTACCTGTTCGGCACGGCGGTTTCCATGAGCAATCTGACCTGACACCGGTCCGGCCTCACGTGCAATTCAGAAGTCCCTCCCGGAGGCAGTCCGTCGCCGTCATTGTCTTCATCACGGACCTCCTTGACGATCCGACGCGGGTCGGTGCGCGATTATCAGCGATCGTCTCAGCGTCGTCGCCTTCGATCCTTGCGTCCCCCGCGAAGCACACCATCCACATTGCGCCTCCTTCCATGGAACTCACCGTATCTGCAGCCACCGTGGAACCTAGGAGAAGCCCTCACGTGTAGTCCTCCGCCGCGGTCACCGGTCAAACGACTCGAAAAGTTCGATCAGGTTCCCGGCCGGATCTTGAAGGAGGATCTGCTTGCCCCCTCTGCCGGTGACGATCTCGTTGCGGAAGCTGGCTCCCGCCTCCCGCAGCCGTTTCACCGTCGCCTCCAGATCCTCGACCTCCAGCTGAAAACGGTTCCACCCACCGGGCTGGGGCACGCTGCCGTCGGGCATGGCCTCTCCGGCTCCTCCGCCGCCTGCCGGCGTGTTCAACAGAAGCCGCAGATCGCCGCGCGTGACCATCGCAAAGCCGGGACCAGGATGCATCTCGACCTCGAAGCCCAGGTGGGTGGTATAGAACGCGATCGCCTGTTCGACATCGTCGACGATGTAACGCACCCTTGCAGCACCCAATGCGTACCTCTCCTTTTGCCTGGTCCCAACGCTAACCGACGGGCACCCCACCAACGCACGAGGTGCCGATCCCGGACGGGTGGCGCCAGGAAGTGTTCTGGTCCCCGGCTATTCGATCTGGGCAAGGGTTGGTGAGCGAACTCCAGATCCTCACCTACCGTAACTGCTACCGGGCCCCTGCTGATCGGTGTCTATACGTGACTCGGTTTGGGTATGACCGCTAGCCAGGATCGCCACCATCCCTGCCAGCAGCAGCATCGTGAGGACCAGGAACGATGCCTGATAGTCACCGGTGTTATCGCGGAGCGCGCTCACGAGGGCAGGTCCGGCAGCGCCGATGAGGACGGCACCGGTCCACTGGACGCCCATGATCCGCCCGTAGGCAGGACCCGAATACCAGTCAGCCATGACCATGGCACGCAGCGGTAGGAGCCCTCCGAAGGCCAGACCAAACAAGGTGTAATGACCAATCATCTGCCACGACCGGGTGCCGTCCACCATCAACAGGACCCCAAGCGCCACGATCAACGTGAAAGTGGCCTGGACTCTTGTCGGTCCGAATCGCCCGGCCAACATTGGTGCCACCCAACGCCCAGGCAGGCTCATCGCCGAGGCGATGGCCGCCCACAAGGCAACCGTGGCCAGTGAAAACCCGACCTCCTCAAACCGGGCCACGCTGTGAGCGATGACCCCTTGAAGGGCCAGGAACGTAATCGTCATGGCAACCGTGTACAGGAGGAACTTGCGATCCGACAGCAGACCCATGAACGAGATCTGCTTCTCGGGCTCATCTGTGTGCACCGACAAGCTGCGGTTTCTTCCTGGTAGGGCGAATACAGCGGTGGCGCCACCCACAGTGAGCAAGGTGAACGCCAGCACGAGAACCGCCGGTCGCCACCCCCAGAAAGAGACCAGGCGCTCAGTCAGCGGAATGAAGACGATGCCGGCCAAGCCGCCGATCAGAGTGATGGTGGCCAGAATGCGCGCACGGTCCTCGACTCGGGACCACTGGTTGATGGCCACATAAGCCGGCTCGTAGTAGATCATCGCTTGCGCAGGCCCGATCAGCAGCCACCAGCCGGCAACAACCTGCCATGGCTGCACCGAGATCGAGAAAACCAATAGACCTGCGGAACCAAGCAGCACCCCCGCACCAACGATGCCACGTACGCCATGCCTGTCGGCATACCGCCCCACCGGGAGGGCGAGCAGACCGCCGACAAACACCGAACCGCCGTACGCAAGCGACAGAATGGTTTTCGAAAAATCGCCGCCCGCCGCGTGATCGGTGACGTAGATCGAAAATCCATAGAGGGTCACGCCGAATCCGACCATCACCGTGATCGCCAGCGGCACGACCCACCTCTGTACGGACGGCGCTGCTTCGGGGAGACCCATGTCGCATGCTAGAACTTGGCGTTCCACGCCACACGACTCGTCACGCCGCTCCGCGAGGATGCCCACGCGTCACGCCTACGTGCCGATAGCGGACATGCATCGATTGGAGAGCGTTACGCGCCGATATCTGAGGATCGGCGTGGATTACGCAACTGGGTGGACGAGATGGGTTTTCGATTGGGTGATGATCCCTGCCTGCTCAAGTCCGAGGAGCAGGCCAGGGGGCGGGCTGCCTGAGGAACGGCGCGCTTGGGCGTGACGGGCGGACAATTCTGCTGCCCAACGTGACCTTGCTCTCGCATTGGTGCATGATGACACTTGTGCGGCGCGACCTTCCCTCGGGGACTGTCACCTTTCTGTTTACTGATATTGAGGGCTCGACCAAGCTTCTGCACGCGCTGGGTGCGGAGGGATACACGCAGGCTCTGTTGGAGCACCGGCGAGTCTTGCGGGAGGCGGTGGCCCGCCATGGCGGCGTCGAGGTGGGTACGGAGGGTGACTCCTTTTTCATCGCCTTCCCGACCGCGCCGGGTGCGCTCGAGGCGGCGGAGGAGGCGCAGGAGGCGCTGGCCCAGGGCCCGATCAGGGTTCGCATGGGTCTGCATACCGGCACGGCCTATCTGGCCGAGGATGATTACGTCGGCGAGGATGTCCACAAGGGGGCGCGTATTGCCGCGGCCGGACACGGGGGCCAGGTGCTGCTTTCGAAGGAGACACGCCTACTCGTCGAGGTGGAGTTGACCGATCTCGGCGAGCACCGCCTGAAGGACTTCGCATCGCCGGTTGCGATCTTCCAGCGTGGCTTGAAGCGTTTCCCGCCGCTGAAGACAATCTCGAACACGAACCTGCCCCGTCCGGCGAGCTCGTTCGTGGGTAGGGCAAGCGAGGTCGCGGAGGTGGTTTCGCTGCTCAGCGACGGTGCCCGTCTTCTCACCCTGACCGGCCCGGGCGGTTCGGGCAAGACCCGGTTGGCGATCGAGGCGGCGACGGAGCTGGTGCCGGAGTTCAAGGCGGGGGTGTTCTGGGTGGGCCTTGCTCCACTGCGAGACCCGTCCCTTGTTACCGAGGCGATCGCCCAGGCTCTGGGGGCCAAGAACGGTCTGGCCGACCACATCGGGGAACGCGAGCTGCTGCTGCTGCTCGACAACCTCGAGCAGGTGGTGGAGGTGGCGCCCGAGCTTTCCGCCTTGGTCGAGGCCTGCCCCAACCTCCGGCTGCTCGCAACGAGCAGGGAGCTGCTTCGGGTCGCAGGCGAAGTCGAGTACCCGGTGCTTCCCCTTGCCGAACCCGAAGCGGTGGATCTTTTCTGCGCTCGGGCGCGGTCGGAGCCGGACCAGGCCGTCCTCCAACTCTGCCGGCGTCTCGACAACCTGCCGCTGGCGATCGAGCTCGCCGCCGCCAGGAGTGCGCTCTCCCCCCGGCAGATCCTCGAGCGGTTGTCAGGGCGCCTCGACCTGCTGAAGGGCGGTAGAGGCGCCGACCCCCGCCAGCTGACCCTGCGGGCGACGATCGAATGGTCCTACGAGCTGCTCTCGCCCGAGGAGCAGCGCCTCTTCGCCCGACTTTCGGTTTTCGCCGGCGGCTGCACGCTCGAATCCGTGGAAGCAGTCGCAGAGGCCGACCTGGACACGTTGCAGTCCCTGGTCGACAAGAGCCTCCTACGTCACACGGTGGAGCGTTTCTGGATGCTGGAGACGATCCGCCAGTACTCCGCCGAGCGGCTGGGGGAACGTGAAGAGGAGGAGACGATCCATGAGCGGCACCTCGACCACTTCCTCGCGCTCGCAGAGCGGGCCTACGAGGGGCGGCTCGGCGCGGAGTCCAAGTGGTCCCCGATCGTGGAGGCTGAACGCGACAACATCCGCTCCGCCCTCGACTTCGCCCACGTAAGCAATCCGCAGGCAGAGGCTCAGCTCGCCGGCGCAATAGCGCCCTATTGGATGCTACGCGGGCATGTCCTTGAGGCACTCGAGCGGCTCCGGAGTGCTCTCAGGAGGTACGGGACGCGAGACCGGATCCGGGCGCGGGCATTGACGCATCTTGGTGAGCTCGATAACGCGATCCCGACCCTGGAGGAGGCGCTCGGCCTGTGGCGTGAGCTCGATAACGCCCAGGGGGAAGCGCTAGCGCTCGAAGCGGCCGGCTGGGCACACGACCACCACGGGGACTATCCCGCGGCGCGGGTCGCGCACGAGCAAAGCCTGACGGTTCGCCAGCGCATAGGTGCGTCGGACGTGGAGGGTGCACTCGCGCGAGCGGGACTCTGCCATGTCCTCGTCGCCTCGGGTGAGATCGAACGGGCGGAGACGATGGCCCAAGAGTTGCTGGCGGTCGCCACGAACTCCGACGCTCCGCTCATGCAGCAGCTTGCGCTGCACTTCCTCGCCGATTGCTCCCTCGTCGCCGGCGACTACACCGAAGCGGAGCGTCGCTACCTGCGCGCGCTCGCGTACGCACGCACCGCAGGGCTGGTCGGTCGGTCGACTGACGAAGTTCTGGGCGTCGCCATGTCCCTTGCCGGGCAGGGTGACGCCGCCCGTGCCGTCCGATTGGCGGCTGCCGCATACGCGGAGCAAGCGGTCCTCGGTAAGGGAACCGATAAGTGGTGGAGGACCATGCAGGAGCGACATATCGGTGGTGCGCGCGCCCGCCTCACCCGCGACGAAGTCGAGAAGGCCGAGCGCGCAGGGACAGAAGCGTCCTTCGACGCCGTGCTCGACGAGGTACTCGGGGTCGGAACCACACCCGAGGCCTAGCTCCAATTCGGAGAGAGTTCGGCTCGTTCGAGTAGACGTCAACGTGGACGACATCGCCGGGGCGGCGCTGACGGCCGTCGAGGCCGCCACGATCGCCCACGACCCCCAGACCTAACGTGCCCTGGGCCGCCTTCCGACTTGCGCGAGTGGACTTGCATGATCGAGCGCGGACAAGAGCTCGTCCTGGAAACCTGCCCGTCGTCTCCGGATAGGGGCGAAACGATCGCACGAAACGTGCGACCAGCGCCGCATTCATCTGCGGAACCAGCCGCTGACCAGGCGGCAATTCGACTCCGTGCTGGCACAAGCGCGTGGGTGCCGATAGGGCTGATCGACGCAACAGGCTTAATGCGATGTTGGGAGGCTGACCAGGGTTTCTCGCCTCACCTTCTTCGCCGTCTTAGGAGCGGTCATTTTCCAAGGAGAGCACCAAACCCGCTGCTTGGATCATCGCTTCCCCCTTTTGGGAGGCGTTTGAGTAGCGAAGCCCGGATGGGTTCTCGGACGACAAACTCACCGTCTCCGGTAGCAAGCAACCGATTGGCTGATGCGAGCAACTCGTTCGAAACCACGCCTGTGTATCCCTCCCGCTCCTGGTACTCCAGCCACTCTTCGGCACTCGGGAAGTGGGAGAGCAAATCAAAGAACCTTCTGCGCTCGGTGATGTACCAGCCTTCCCCTTCGACTAGGTCCAGTCGGTCGCGGGCCTCCTGGATGTCCCTGATGTCTTCCTCCTGTTCGACCCTGCCGAGGCGCTCAACGCGGCCTCTCTGCCACACCTCCACCCCAGCGTGCTCTGGCTGTGGATGAAGGTCGAGCAGCACACCTTCTGGTCGCAGCGAGCGATGAATCCGTCTCAGGGCGTGCACGACGCCCTCCGGTTGGATGCATCAGAGCGAGTGGGAGAGGATGGCGACGTCGAAGGCCTGCTGAGCAAGCTCGGCATCGGCGATGTCGGCCACCCGGAAGCGGACCTTGGAACGGAGTGGCTCGGGGGTGCTGTCGATTGCCCCTTCGATCTTCTCCGCGTTGGGATCTAGGGCCAGGACCAAGGCGGCCCGGTCGGCGTACCGCCTCGTCATTCGCCCGTCTCCGCATCCCACCTCGAGCACCTTCTTGCCCGAGAAGTCGACCAGTTCATGGATCACCTCGATTTCGGTGCCTTCCGGATCGATCGAGTCCCTCATCCCTTCTACCTTCCTATCACTGCCACGTCAACGCTCGGGGCCAGGACGTTTGGCTCTATTGAGCTACGACGCGCGCTGTTGGCTGCTGGTCTCACATGACACCTCGGGCTCGCTCGCTCGGAGGTAGATGGTCGGACGGCTCAGCCACGCATGCGGTCGGATCCAAGCTACCTGCGGACCGATCTCCGCGGGTCCGGGACACGATAGCCTCGACGACGTGCTCGGCGTCCCTCCCCACGCCACCAACCAAATGCCGCGGGTACCCCAGGGCGGGAAAGGGCATCCCCGGCAGACCGTTGAATCGGGCCGGGGTAAACAGGCGGAGCGAGTCCCACCTCTGCCGCCAGGCATCACCGATCCTCTGGTTTGCATCCAGGACCACGAAGGGGAGACCACGCTGCGCCAGGTGATAGCCGACCGAGAGCCCCGCCTGGCCACCCCCGACGACGACCGTCTCGACATGCTCTGGTTGGCTCACGCCGTTCCACCTCCGTGTTTTGAGTCAGTTGATACGACGGGGCGGGTGATGCGGCGCCAGAATTATTGGAGGCCGAATGAGGCAGGCCGTTGCCGACAACCGTCATCAACTCAAGACTCTTCTCGAAACCGGGTGGAGAACGGGGCCTTGGTGGCCCCTCGGTTATGCCTGGGTCCTCTTTGGCACCTTCGTCGGACTTTGAGTTGGTCCATTCCGAGAGGGTCCGTTGGCTCGGGATTGGATCCGTTCTAGCCGTTGGCGAGTGTCGGGCGTGATCGAGATGTCCGTAGTGCTGGGCCAGCTCGCCACTCGATCGGCGGCGTCGTTGAAGAAGCTGTGGATGGTCTCGAGGAGCTGGGTGGTGACGTCGATCGCTAGTGCGAC
>JBBDQN010000034.1:0-30785 GCA_040905905.1 Acidimicrobiia bacterium | reverse complement strand
TCGTCGTTTCGGTGGCGGGGTCGGTGCCGCCACCACACGCCGTCACGAACAGGGCCAAGGCCAACACGATCGCGCCTGTGCGCATACGAACTCCTTCCATCATGAACATGTTCAGGACTCCGATACGCCGGCGCAACCGGGTTCGGTTCTCAAACGGTGCTCAGCCACCGTATGGAGATCTTGTCGCACACTGCCGCTAGAGCGATCACGCAGATCCTGAGACGAAGCTCGTTCATGGTCGGAGACGCCATCAAGGCCATCGCCGCCGGTGTGGCCCCGGCCCCTGGAGTCTGGTCAGGGAGTGGGCCACCGGCACCGCTAAATGTCGGCCGGAGTGAAGAGAGCCTTCCCTGTCACGGCAAAGACCTTCACAGGTCGCTTGACGCCCTTCATCACCAAATCGTCCACCGGAACCCAATCGACCCGATCCCTGACCGATGCCATCGTCCTCTCCGAAACCAGGACCTTGCCCGGCTCGGCGGCGGCGGCCAACCGGGCGGCCACGTTGACGTGGTTGCCCACCACCGTGTAGTCGGTGCGGGTCGACGAGCCGATGTTCCCCACCGTCACGTAGCCGGTGCTGATCCCGACGCCGATTGAGAGCTCCTCCTCAGAGCGCATCCAGGTCCCGCGCAGCTCCTCGACCTTGGCCAGCATCTCGAAAGCGGTCGCCACGGCCCGCTCGGCGTGATCCTCGAAGGGAATCGGGTCTCCGAAGAAAGCCAGGATGCCGTCGCCAAGGTACTTGTCCAGAGTGCCGCCGTTGGAGAAAACCAGCTCGGTCATGGCGCTGAAGTATTCATTCAGACCATCGACGAGCTCCTCGGGCTCCATCCTCTCCGCCATCTGCGTGAAACCGCGGATGTCCGAGTAGAGGATCGTCAGATTGCGCCGGAGCGAGGCGAACGCCACCGGCGCCTCGCCGGTGAGAATCGCGTCGGCGACCTGAGGGGAGACGTAACGCCTCAGCCGTTCGGTGCGCTGCAACTGAGTGACCTGTTCCTCGATCGTCTTTTCCAGATTCGAGTTGAGTTCGCTCAATCCCTCATACAGAGATGCGAGCTGCCTAGTCGTCCGGTTCAGGTTGACCGTGAGCCTCCCGAACTCGTCACGGTTGGGAACCTGGACCACCTGGTCGAAGTCGCCGTCGGCGATCCTGCCCAGCGCCACGTCGATCCTGCGGACAGGACGTATGAGCGACCACGACAGGATGGCTCCCATGGCCAGTGCGGTGAGCAGGCTGACACCGGAGAACCCGGCAACGGTCACCGTGAGGAATTGCCGGTTCGCCCGGAAGGTATCGATTTCGGAGGCAACGCTGTCACTCAGCGTCCTGATGATCAGATTGAGGTCGTTTTCCAGCTCGTGTGAGATCTCGTGCTCGGCCGAGATGTGGACGTCGGTGGCCCGGGCCAGATCATCGGCGTCGTACAAGGCCAGTACCTCGTCGCTTGCCTCGGCGAACCGGACGTCGGTGGCGGCGATCCGATCGAGTATGACCACCTGCTCATCGTCCGCCACATCCCGGATCGCCTCCATGTCCCTCGTGAAGTTCTCTTTCGCCTGGACGATCCTGTCGTTCCACGAGTCGACCTGGGTGATGAGCGCCATTGCCCGGTAGTGGCTCTGGGCGGTGACCGCGTAGATGCCCTGCCGGGCAAGATCCATCTGTTGTTGGAGCTCGACGACCCTGACCATCTGCCGGTTCATGGCGTTGATGATGACGATGCTGAGGATGCCCATGGCCAGGAGCAGTAGCGCGCTCAAAAGGAAGCCGGCTAGCAGCTTGGTGTGAATGGTCGCCCTCGCCCGCGCCACGATGTCGACGAGCGGTCGCACCCAACGGACAGGGAGTGGCTCCTGATCTGCTTCCCGCACTTCCTGGTTGACCGGGTCTGTCACGCGCCTCCCGCTTCGCCGCTACCCGACGAGTTCGACATCAGCCAAGCCTATCCCGTTGACGCGCGCGGCGACGGGGATAGTCATCGAATACGCCTCCGGGCGAAACAGGTAGCCGTGCCAAGCTGCTCGGCCTCCCACTGTTGGGTCGGTGGTTCCGAACTCGCCTAGTTTCTCTCCGGTCTCCAGGTCCCACAACTGGAGAGGCTCGTCGTGGGCACGGCTAAAAGAACAACGCCCCGTTGGGGGAGACTCTGATGGCGGTTATGAGACTGTTGTGGGCAGGGATCTGACGGATCACCGTCTCCTGGGTAGGGAGACCGGCAAGAAGCCCCTCCACGTCAAAACATAGATGGTGCCCTCGTCGCCATTTCGCAGCCTCCTGCGGACCAAACGCAGACCAAGTTCTCGGGCCGAACTGGTACTAACAAACGATGGTGCAACTCGCCAATGCTGAACCACTACCCGGCTCCCGGATGTCATCGCTCATGAGGAGCCACGTGTGCCTGGTCGGGATCCCTTCGGGCCATGTCCCTTCCGTTCCAAGAAAATCTTGAGGGGCTCGACGCACACTGTCCTGAGCCGGAACGCCAACTACTCCGACGGAGGGAACGGAACATGTTCACCACCCAGTTCGCAATCAAGGCATTGAACGAGCACCGATTTCGGGCCATCCGCACCCGGTCGGATCCACCAGCTTCAGCTCCACAACCCAATCCTCGGGCAGCAACATGGAATTCGAGGAAAGCAGAGATGGGCCGCATTGGAATATTGGCGGCTGCGGCTTCGCTCTCGTTACGTCGCCGTCGCCGCGGAGCCTGACGCTGATGGGGCCCGCAGGCCTGCTTACCCGAAGACTCGAACGCCTTTCAACCGCCCTCGCAACTCCGGCGGAGGTAGAGCTGGCACTCCTCCTCAATGAGCTCCCGCGACAGACGAGACCGGGCGATCTCGATCAACTCCTCGGGGTCGAGGGTGAAGATCCCGATCAGGTCGGCGCCGACCTCGGCGTACAGTCTGCGTTCGGTGGGATGGAAGGCAGCAGCGACGAAATCCCCGTCGACCGGTGTGCCGAACTCTCCGAGAAGCGCCCCGGTTTCTAGGTCCCATACCTTGGCCGGTTCCTCTCGGGATTGCGTCAAGAGCAAGGACCCATCCTTGAGGTCGGCCAAGACCATGGGGGAGGTGTCATGGGCGGGGATACGCGTAACCATCGCCTCCAGGTCGGAAACTCCGCTAAGAAGTCTTCCAACATCAAAGACTCTGATGATGCCATCGAAGCCGCCGACGATGAGCCGGCTTCCATCCGGGGTCCACAAGATCGAACCGCCTAACAGGTCGTATTCCTTGATGCTGCCTAGTTTGGCGCCGGTCGAGGTATCCCAGATCTGAATGTTTTCTCCGGCGACGGTGGCTACGTAGCGGTCGTCGCTTGAAAAGGCTGCTTCCCACTCGACGATCTCGAGTTCGGCGATAACCATCCCATCGAGGGTCCGGACCAGCCGGGTAGAGCCCGCTTCCGCCCTGTTGTCAGGTTCCTGGGTCGCCACCAGCTCGACTAGAACTGCCAATGTCGCATCGTCGGAGAATCCCCGGATCTGCCATCCGTCGTTGGCAGCAAACAACTCTGAACCGTCGATGTTTGACCAGATCTTTGATTTCCCCAACCGGTCGAGCCCGGTGGTGTAAAGCCCATCGGGGGAGGTCTCGGCACGACTTATGTATAGGTGCGGACGGTCGAGCCCCGCCTCCCGGCCGTCGATCAAGTCGCCAGTCTCGGCGTCGATCACACCAGTGGACAAGCCGTCAGTTACGGCAAGTCGGTTGCCGTCTCCGACAGCCCGCATGAGCCTCACATCAGGGAACGCGGACGGGAAGGTGCCGAGTTCGGCAAGGAGTGGCGGCCCAAGATCGAAGATGACAGTCTGTTCGTCATTCAGCCCCCCCGAGGCAACCCAGTCGGTGCCGGGCACGGCTACATGAGAAGGTGCCGCCCCGGTGCCCGGGCACTTTCTCGATCACTTCCCCGGTGGCGGCGTCGAGGATGCTGGAAAGGTTTTCCCCACCGACAAAGAGATGCTCGCCGTCCTGGAGCCAAATCGCTTCGTTCGCTCTCTGACCAGGAGCGAGGGGGCCCCACAGGACTTTCCCGGTGGACAGGTCGAGCATCGCCATCGTTTGCTGATCGGCGATCGCCAACCGGCTCCCCTCTGGCGAGAAGGAAATAAGGAACGGCGCGGTTGGCAGATCCAACCCGAGCGGGATGGTTTGAACCTCGCGACCGGTAGCCGCCTCGACGATGCGGAGGAGAGGTGGTTTCCCCTCGGGAAACTCGAAGAACGCCAGACGGCCATCATCGGAGAAGGAACCACCTGTGGTTAGATCCCGGCCCACCGAGTATTGGAGTTCGCCCTCGGGGAACGACCAGACCTCCAATGACGCTGCTCCAGGGCCGACCGGGATAGCAATCAGCTCCCCGTCCGGACTGAAGGTCGCAGAGTCGAAAAATCGGTCAGGATCGACTTCCGATGGGCCCATGTCGAAAGAGTCCCCCGAGTTTCTCAGATCCCATACGCGTAGGGCCGTGGCCCCTCCCTTGAAGACCGCCAACCAATTTCCCGAGGGATGGAGGAGGGCCGAGGCCGCGACAAAGGGAGGGAGAGGCAGGGTGGCGACGGCCTCCCTGGTGGCGACCGTTCGAACTACGACCGTGTCCCCTTCGCCTCGAGTAGCGAAGAGAGTCCCGTCGCCACTAACAGTCACAAACCTCCCCCCAGGAACCCGGGCCACCACGCGGTCTAATGCCATGCCCCGCCTAAGGACGGATTGGGCAGAAGGTGGCGCCTCCTCGCCAGAGGCTCGGAAGGATTCGATCGCCTCCAGCGCCAGCAACATGCCCAACTCGGGATCGTCGGTCACGTTCTTCTCCGCTTCGAGGATCAGCTCGCGAGCCTCGGCCAAAGCAGCGTTCTCCTCAGCCTGGCCACGTTGGGCGAAGGCAACGGCGGCAAGGACGAGGGCAACCATTGCCGCCCCAGCGAACCCGGCCATGATCCGACGGCGGCGAGCGCGGCGTTCGTTCGTCTCGCCGGTGCGGCGCACGATGGAAGCCTCTAGGAACGCTCGTTCGGCTGCCGTAAGGGTGACGTCTTGTCCAGCCGCCCACTCCTCGTACTGGCTGAGCTTGCCCGCGATGAGCAGATTCGACGGATTCCGGTTCGATTCCTCCCATTCTCCCAGGGACACCTGAAAGCGACGTTGAAGGACAAGCGATTCCCGGCGTGAGTCAACCCAGGTGCGGAGAGTCGGCCACTCCCGGAGGAGGGCTTCGTGGGCTACTTCGACAGTGGCGCCGCGGGTGGTTGGGTCGATGTCGAAAGTGAGCAGCCTCTCTTTTCCGAAGTTTCCAACGACGGCTTCCAGGTCGGCCGCCGCCAGGCCGAGTGATTCGAGTTCCGTCACCCTCACTCGGCGACGGACGTCATCGGCCTCGTCGGAGACGGACAGGAGCCGGGTGAAGATCTGCTGCGCCGCCTGCTTCTGGTTGTCGGTCAACGCCTGGAAGATCGTCTCGGCCCGGTCGGCTAGCGCCCCTTTTACCCCGCCGAGATCTGTGTAAAGGTGGTCGGCGATGAACCCATCGGTGGCAGCCGCCGCTAGTCGGTCGAGGGTGAACTGAAGCAAGGGCAGGCTTCCCGGCTGATCCTTCAGGTCCGCCACGATTCTTTCGGGAAGGCCTGGTTCGAACTCGAGGCCGGCACGGATGGCCGGCTCGACAATTGCCAGCCGGATCCCGTCGGCGTCGAGGGGCGCCAGAGCTAGGTGGATCCGACCGATAATCGGGCCGAGCAGAGGTTGGATGAGCACCTGGTGGAAGAAGTCCGCCCGCAGAGTCAGCACGATCCGGACCCGGCTCACGGGGTCGGTGGCGGCATTGACGAGGGCGGTGGCGAAGCCATTGCGAACGGTCTCGTCGGCGACGAGGGTGAACAGCTCCTCAAATTGGTCGATAACAATCACCAGCTCACCTGCCAGTTCCTGGCCGATTCGTTTGGCGACCCGGAGAAGACCCTTGCCGTCGGCGGCGGCGAGCTCGGTGGCTATGGCCGACAGTGGCTCGGTGGACAGGGCGCCGAGGCTGGTGGCGAGCTCGTCAAAGGGATAGCCCCCAGGCACTGCACGCACGCTGATCCAAATTTCGGCTCCTGGGACGGCACCAGTGGCCAGCGCCGGCAGTAACCCGGCCAGGGTGAGTGACGACTTACCCGAACCGGAGGGCCCGACCACCGCCGACAGTCTGTTTTCACCGACCATAAGGACCAACCGTTTGATCTCATCGGTGCGGCCGAAGAAGTCGGGTGCGTCAGGCTGGGAGAACGCCGCCAGACCCTTGTACGGGTTGCGATGCGGGGCAGGGGTGCGGGGAATAGCGGTTCCGCCCACCCTGGACGCCAGGTGGTCGACAAACTCATCGACGCTGTCGTATCTGTCCTCGGGGTCGACAGCAAGGCCGCGGGCGAGCACGTCCCGGACCCCTTCGTCCAGCTTGCTCAGGTCGACCCGCTCCGGTGGCACGCCGATGAGAAGACGGGCCACCACAGCTGCAAGACCATAAAGGTCAGAGCGAACATCAACTGCGCCACCATCGCGATCCTCCGGAGCCCGATATCCGACCGACTTCGACTGAATGCCAGTGGCGGCCTCGATCGCCCGCGCGGCGATGCCGAAGTCGGCCAGGTAGGCGTTGCCATCGCTGTCGAGAAGGATGTTGGCTGGTTTCACATCCCGGTGCAGCACCCCCTGACGATGGGCATAGGAGAGGGCGGAACCGACTTGTGCGCCGATCTTGAGCACTTGATCCATGGACATGGTGGCGAGTGTCGCATCAGCCAGGCTGCGACCGGCCAGGAAGGGGCCGACTATGTAGGCCCCGTCAGCGTCCCGCCAATAGTCGTAGACCGAGACGATATGGGGGTGCTCGAGAGATGCTACGAACCGGGCTTCGGATTCGAACCGGCGGATGAACGCCGGATGGTTAGCGAACTCGGGCTTGACGATCTTGATTGCCACCTGGCGTCCGATCGATGGCTGATACCCCCGATAAACCGTGGCAAAGGCCCCTCGGCCGATTCGCTCCCGCAGTTCGTACCCGCGAATGGAATCACCGAAGCTGCGATCGAGTTCGATCGAAACTCCGGAGACGTTCAGGGGCGGAAAGTTGTTCGGGAGATCCTCCACCACCAATTGATGGACGGCCTGGGGAGTGCCCAAGCCCCGGAATCGGTGCTCGCCCAGGCTCTTCACCAGGGTGCCGGCATCCCGGCTGATGGCCTTCTGGGCGTCGTCCGACAGGACGATCTGACCCCCGTGGGCGGCATTCAGGAGACGGGACCCCCGGTTCATCGGTGGGCCAAACAGGTCGCCGCCGCGTCGCTCCACCTCACCGGTGTCGATGGCCATCCGGACCTTGAACTCAAGCGGGGCCCAGTCGACTGCGACGATCGCCTTCTGCGCAGTCACCGCCGCTCGAGCCGCCAGCGAAGGCTCGGAAAAGGCGGCAATAAACCCGTCGCCCAGGCCTTTGATGACCACGCCACCGGCGGCCTCGATGGCGGACTGAACCAAATGGTCGTGACGAGCCAGGCCCGCTTGAGTTGCCCCTGGATTGGTTTCCCAAAGAAGAGTCGAATCGACGATGTCGGTGAACAACAGGGCGCTCTGTTCGCTGACAACTTCCCGGCTGTGGATCAGGGTGTAATCGTGGTTGAGGATTCGTTCCTCAAGGTCGGCCAACTCCCGGGACGGGTCGACGCCGAGTTCCTCGAGCAGATAATCCCGGGTCCGTTGAAAAGCGCGAAGAGCGTCGGCCTGGCGTCCGTCTCGGTAAAGGGCAAGCATGTGCTTGGCACGGAGCGATTCTCGAAAAGGATTCTCGGCGGCCAACGCGTCAAGCTCGCCAACCACCGCTGCATGGCGTCCCAAGGCGAGGTCCGCTTCTATCCGTACTTCGACGGCTGACAGACGGAGGTCGGTAAGTCGGCGCGCCTCCTCCTCGAGGCCGGGAAAATCGGCGACGTCTGCGTAGGCACGGCCCCTCCACAAGGCCAGCGCCTTCCGCAGGCCGTCGGCTGACGCTGACGGGCTCGCGACCAACTCCCTTCTCCCGCGCTCCAGCGCATCCTCAAAGAGGTTGGCGTCGATGCGAGAACGGTCGACATCGAGCAAATAACCCGATCCACGTCGTTCGATCGACCGATCGATGACAGTCCGTAGGGTGGAGATATAGCTGTGGATCGACGATGACACCGCCATCGGTGCGTCATCGCCCCAAATGCCGTCAACCAGTTGGTCGGTGGTCACCACACGGCCTGCGTGGGCGGTGAGCATGGCCAGCACCGCTCGCTGCTTAGGCCCACCCAGATGTGCCAACCCTGCCTCGGAGACGACCTCGAGCGGACCCAACACCCGGATGAGCAAGCCTGAATCATCAGTCACTGTCATGCTCATTGCTTGGGGTTGCATCCGCGGTCGCCACTTAGCTCTGCACCAACCGAACCGTACTCGCGACCGCTTAAGAACTCCTTGGAAAGAGAGAACTGCGGGAGGACCCCATCACTTGGACACGAAAGTCGGCCTCCTGGGCACATGGGAAGGTTAGGGATTGACCCTTGGCCTATTCCCCTCGTGGGAACCTCTCGGCCCGCCGCCCTAGCGCCCCGAGGACGCCGCCTGTCTCTTCGTAAGAATCTTGCAAGCGAGAGGTTGTAGATCGTTCCTTGTCACCAAGTTGGTGACGACGCTTGTGCGAAGGGAATGCAATGGACCACAAATATCGACCTTGGTCCCTCCTAGTTCTGACTCTCGTGATGGCTGCGTGTGGTCGAGTCGATGGAGGGGCGACTTCGTTGGAGTCTCAAACGACGACCGCCGCGACAACTGCTGTCTCCGATACCAGCATCGCCGATTCCACTCCGATATCCGGCCTGAGACCCGCGGCTCGTTCGTACAGGCAGCGCTATTTGTCCGACATCGCTCCACTCATCGTCTATTGCATGAATGACCTCGGCTGGGAGTCCACATACGACCCCCGACTCGGGGTGTTCCTTCCCAAGGTTCCGCTTTCACAAGAGATGGACCGAGAAGCTGCGATGAGCTTTTGCGTTGCGGGTTCCCGTACGAATCGCGGAATTTACGCGGACTGAAGTCAGGCTGGCGAATGACTTTGTTCAACCCATAGGGAGGATCATGGAAGTGTCGTCGCCGAAGGTGAGCGACCGTCTGTCGGAGTCACGTCCAGGCCTCGTGGCTTTTTTGTTTCGACGGGCGGTCGCTTCATTTGTCAGCCTGGTCGTATTTGTGGCGGGTGTGTTCGTTCTGATTGACCGTTTGATCCCATATGACAACGCCGCGGTCGGTGCCGGTGATTCGGTCAGGGTTGGTTTTGTGGACTACATGGCTGGCTTGGCCCGCGGTGACCTCGGCCAGTCATACAGCGGGGCACCAGTGGGGGGTCTTATCTCCGAGGCTTTGCCAACCACCTTCCTGATTTTCGCTACCGGGGGGATCCTCGCCTATCTGCTCGGAAGCTGGCTCGGCCGGGTCGTCGAGTGGCGCCGGGGGAGTATTCAAGGCGGCATGGCAACTGGGGTGGGTTTGGTCCTCTCCACGATGTTCCCACCGCTTCTCATATTCCTGTTGGTTTACTTTGGACGCGATCCTTTGCTCTCGGCGAGGTCGGCTTTGGGCTTGCCTTCCGACAGTCTTGTGGTCTTCCGCGACGTCGGTTTCGACGAGGCGAGATTGGTCAGCTTTGGTGGGCGGGCCCTCTTGCTAACCCTGCTGGTAGCTCTAGCCGTGCGGGCTTTCGGCCGTCGGAGGGGATGGCGCCTGCTCCCGGCTTTGGTGTTGCCGGCGGCTCTGCTCGGGATGGTGCTTGCCATTGCCCGCCTCGGGGTCGGTCAACAAGCGTTGGACGTTTTCTTGTTTCGTTCCTCGCGGAAGGTTGAGATCGGCGCCGGGAGCCCGGTCTTGGCCGTAGTCGCTTTTCTACTCGTCGCCTTCGGTGAAGTGATGTTCGTGTGGCGGGCAGGTATCGCCGATGAGAGGAGCGAGGACTACGTGTTGACAGCTCGAGCCAAAGCGGTGCCGGAACATCTGATCCGCGACCGGCACGTCGCCCGCAACGTCGCTCTCCCGGTCCTCGCTCGCTCGTTTGCTGCCCTCCCCTTCCTGCTGACCGGATTGATCATCATCGAATACCAAGTCCAGATCGGCTCATGCGCTCTAAGCCAGGGTGCCGAATGTGTGTATTGGTCCGGGGGGCTGTCTACAACGCTCTTCAGCGCGGTCCGGAGCGCTGACACACCTGTCATCGTCGGAGTCCTGGTCACGATGGGGGTGTTGCTGCTGGTCCTCCGTTTGGTGGCTGAGACTGCCCAGGCAGCCCTTGACCCTCGAATCCGCCTCGGAGCCCGGCGTTGACTGTAATGACTCGCATCGACCGGACTCAGTCAGGTGGAACCGGACGCCGGGTTTTGCGACATCTCAAAGTCCGAGTTGGTTTTGCAGTCTTTGTTCTCCTCCTCGTCGGCGCCGCCGCTCATCCCCTGCTTCAGGCGACGATTTGGAAAGGGCAAGAGTCGATATACAACCCCGAGACTGGCCACGACCGTGACCTTGAGCATCCGACCGGGCCATCGGCGGCCCACCCGCTTGGTACCGATGCCCTCGGTCGCGACGTGCTCTCCACCCTCACGTTCTCGTTGGCCCCGGCACTACAGGTGTCTGTTCTGGCCGCACTTCTGGTCGGGCTGCTCTCGATTGCCGCAGGCTCTCTCGCTGCATATTTTCGAGGGTGGGTCGACCTGGCCGTAACCAGTGTGGGTGATGCTTTCACTCTCCTGCCGCCCGCCATCGCCCTCTTGGTGGCGGGGATCGGCAAGCCCGCTTTCGGCATGATCGACGCCGGGCTTCTGTTTGGCCTGATTTATGGTCTCGGCCCGGCCGCGTTGGTGATCCGATCAAGAGCCATGTCAGTCATCGAGAAGCCCTTCATCGATGCCGCTCGAATTGCTGGCTCAGGGGCAGGACGGATCATCGGGACCCAGATGCTGCCCCATCTCCTCCCCTACGCCGGAATCCAGATGATGGGAGCCGGGATAGGAGCCTTGACGTCGGTGGCCTTCATCCAGTACCTCGGAGCCACAGATCAGTCCCGGGTCGGTCTGGGATCCATGATCTACACCGCGATCGACATCCAGCCGGTCCGACTCATAGGTTATGGAAGCTTCAACATGGGCGACATCCATGTCCGAATCGGATGGACTTCCCTCTTGTCCGCCGGACTCGCAATGACCCTTATCGCGGCCGCCCTCTACCTGATTGCGGTCGGTAGTCGCGAGGCCGTTATCCCCAGCGCGAGTCGCTGACTTGGAGCGTGCTTCCGCCGAGGCCAGACAGCATGAGCACCAGCAATAGCCCGCCCGGAGCCTGGCCGTAAGGTGGAGGGACAAGCTTCGCCGCGATCGCGAGGAGTAGGTCTTGGACACTGTGCTCCGCTCGTGTAGCTAAAGCCCCAGAAAACTGTCAGGTGCTCAAAATGTCAGTGGAGGTGAGGGGATTTGAACCCCTGGCTTCTTCCGTGCGAGGGAATGTCGACGGACGTTGCTAGGTTGAGCAATCGACATCGTCAATACCTATCAGGGCTGTCGTCTGGCAAAACCGCGCATGGTTCACGGGAATTTCTCACTGCGACGCGGACCAAACGCGGACCAAAGCTCGTGATCGAAGAGGCACGGACGGTCCGAGCCCCTGTAAAAGTCTCCATCTGTGGCCATCGAGTACCCCCGCCTTGAAGAGCTAATCCGCGGTGCCGGCGGCGGCGTCGGCCGTTTGGTGTAAGTAAGTGAATCTCTCAGCGAAGCCAGCGGGTTAGCCGGCGGCGGTCAACACGACGAATGGCAGGTCACCGACCGCCGCCACCTTCGCAAGCAGCTGGCCGAGACCGGCTTCGACGCCGGGGCTTGAGGTGGTGACGGTCCTTCGGAGCATCGAGCTCGGTCAACCGACGGAGAGGCCCACCCACTGAGCGTCTGTAAGCGATTTGACTTTGCGGAGCGGGATGTTGATGTGGTCCTCCATCAAACGGCCCGCCGCCTCGGCGTCCCCCCTCCGCACGGCGTCGACAATGGCTTGGTGCTCGGCGAGTGATGAAACGAGATCGCCGCGGAGCGTTGCGGAGCGGTGACTGTATCGGACCATCCGCGCGATGAGACGATCATATATGTCGAGCAGGATCTCGTTGCCGGACAGTTCGCAAATCGCATGGTGGAGTCTTCGATTGAGGGCGAAGAACCCCTCCTCGTCGTTGCCCGCCGCAACCTCGTCCATCTCCTTCATCAACGCGTCGATGGTGGCCAGCGAATCGGGTGTGCATTTGGGAGTGCCTTCTCGAACCGCGAGCACTTCGAGAGCGACACGAACCTGGTAGGCGTCCAGGAACTCCTGCTTTGATAGCGAAGCCACCACCGTGCCACGACGTGGTCGTACGTCCACCAGGCTCTCGGCTCGGAGCCGGCCCATGGCTTCTCGCACCGGCCCGCGGGAGATCCCCAGGGTTTCAGCAAGGGCGACCTCGGACAGCTCAGAACCGGGCATTGCCCGCTCAGACAGGATCTCGCCGCGAAGGAACTCATATACCTGCTCGGCCAGGGTACGGTTCTCGACGGTAGGGCCCGTCATTGGGGTGCGACCGATCGTCGCCGAGCGCGATTGACGAGTGTTCGGTGGTCGACTGCTCAAAGGGCGCACTCCTGTTGTTCGGGCCAACCGCTGGGCGCGGACGGCGGATTCTGGCCGATCAAGGCTACCAACCACCACATGCCAATCATCTCCGGACCGCCCACACCGCCAGCAAGATCACACCGATCCCCAAGACAACGGCGAGGACGATCAGCGCCAACCTGCGAAGCACCGGGATCGCGGCGGCAGACCCCAAGTCCAAGACATCGCCCGCCCCGGCATCGAACGCAGTCGCCAAACGGTCGTGAAGTCTCGGATCCCTGGGGTTCGCCGGAGTGACCCCGGTCGCCGCTGTCCTGGTCGCGAGGTCCTCCTTCAGGCGACGAGCGAACTCGTCGGCCAGTTTCTGGCCCACGTCCTGGATGAGTCCGAGGCCCATTTGCGCTGGGCGTCCGGTCACGTTCACAGTCGAATGAAGGGTCACCACCGTCCCGGACGCATCGGGGTCTAGGTGAGTCTCGATCCGGACCCGGGCTGTCCCCGAGCCCCGTGACTCCTTGCCAGCCGCTTCGATGAGCAGACGGCCCTCCTCCTGGTTCCTTTCGACGATTGAAGCCTCTCCCTCGTAAGAGATTCGCATCGGGCCCAGTTTGACCAGCATCTGCCCTTCAATGTGGTCGCCTTCGGCCTTGGTCAGTGTGGCGCCGGGCATGGCCCGGGCCATACGCTCGAAGTCCATCAGCAGGTCCCATGCCTGGTCAGGAGGAACTGGGAGGGAGAAACGGTTGGTCAGCTCCATTCGATCTCACCCTCTCCGGGCGGACGACCTAGAGCCGCGGAGACACACCGGGCCACCGTCACACCAGCTAGGTGACGCTTGTAGTCGGGCGAGCCGTCAAGATCTTCGACCGTGTCAATTGTCGCCGCCGTCGCGTGACGGATCGCCTCTTCCAGGCCCCCAGATTGGTCCACTGTCAGGGACTCGACCGCGGGTAAACGCGTGGGTACCGAACAGACCGATCCAACGGCTACCCGGGCCTCGGCCACCTCTCCCATCTCGCGACGGATCACGGCGGTAGCAGTCACGGCAGGGCGCTCGCGAAATCGGAGGTGATGATGGACAACTGTGGTTTCCCGATTGGGCACCGGCACGGTTAGTGAGGAGATCAGCTCGCTCTGCCTGAGGACGGTTGTATATGGGGCCAGAGTGAATTCTGCAACAGGCACTGTGCGGGTCGACCCTTCTGCGTCGGCTAGATGAACCGTTCCCCCCACGGCAGTGAGAAACGTCGCAGGGTCGGAGTGCGGATCCGCAAACGCCAGGTTCCCCCCAAGAGTCCCGCTGTTTCGCACCCTTGAGTTTCCGATTCGCCCGATCATGGCAACCAGCGCGGGGAAGGAACGTCGAATCCCGGGACTCGACTCCACCTGGAGGTGGGTTACCGTCGAACCGATCGAGACCTCCTGGTCCGAGACTGTCAGGTCGCCCAAATCTGCCACCCGCTTCAGGTCTATCAGGTGGCTGTAAAAGGCGAGTTCGAGTTTCATTATCAGTAGCAGTTCCGTCCCCCCGGCGTACAAGACAGAGTCGTCGCCGAGATCGGCCCGGAGTTCAACGGCATCCGTCACAGAGGTCGGTCGGTGAATTTCGAATCTCGGCAGCTTCACTGTTTATCCCGTTCTACAGGTAGCCGCATCTCCTCATGCTGTGTTCGCAAAGCTCGGTCAGGGTCTGGTTGCAACGAGGGCCTTACGTACCGCGACCAGTGCGGCGGCTATTTCTGCTCTCTTGGCCGCCACCTCTTCCTGGGTGTAGTCATAGATACCGCCGAGGGTCTTCATGCCCAGCCGTCCAGTGCTGGCAAGATTCTGGATCATCGGGGACACCTCCGACGCTGTAGATAGGTCAGGGTTCAGGTAGGTCCCAACGTTCTTGTAGATGTCTAGACCCGCCATGTCGAGGAGTTCCATCGGACCGATGACAGCCAGCTTGTACCCGATTCCCCACCGGACGCATGTGTCCATGTCGGCCTGGCTGATGATGCCGCTTTCGACCAAGGCAAGGCACTCGCGCAGGATGGCGTACAAGATCCGATTCTCGACGAACCCTGGAACCTCCTTCTCGACAACCGCCTGGTAGCCAAACGACGCCACATAGTCGGCCAGGTCCTGAGTCGTGCTCTCAGCAGTTCTTTCTCCGGGGATGATCTCGATCATCGGGATGAGGTGAGGAGGGTTGGACCAGTGCATGCCTACCACCCGTTCGGGATGGGCAAGATGCTCGGCGATCGAAGTGATGGGAATACCTGAAGTGTTCGAAGCAAGGACCGTCTCGGGTGAGACGATCCGCTCCAAGTCGGCGAATACCTGCTGCTTGAGGGCGAGTTGTTCGGGCACCGCCTCGATGACCAGGTCGGCGTCGGCCACGGTCGACTCAAGGCTGTGACTGAACGACACTGTGCCGCCGTGGTCAACAACCTCGAGCTTGTCGAGAACTCCCCGGGCCAGAGCGACACCTGCCTTTGCTCGCTCCAAGGCAGCGGGGTCGAGGTCGAAAAGCGTCATCCGTGCCCCTGCGCTCGCCATGACTGCACCCATACCCGGGCCCATCGTCCCGGTGCCCACCACCGCGACTGTCTTGTAGTTCATAATTCGGCCTCCGGGCTTGGGGCGGGTGCGAACCCGCCGTTGCTTTCGATTTCCTGGATCCTTCGCCACACGCGCTCGGGGGTCAGCGGTAGTTCCCGCATCGGCACGCCGGCGTCAGCAAGGGCGTTGACTACGGCCGCGGGAATCGCGGCCAAGGCTCCTTCACCGCATCCTTTGGCACCGAAGGGACCGGGGCCATCTCCGTTCTCCACCACGATCGTCAACATCTTCACAGGGACATCCTCTGTGGTAGGCACCCGGTAGTCGAGGAGCGTGTCGTTGAGGATGGAACCGTCGCCGGAAAACCGCATCTCCTCGAACAAAGCATTGCCCAACCCCTGCAGAGTGCCTCCCTCATCCTGGCGCTCGACCAGGGCTGGATTGATCGCCCTCCCTACATCGGCGACGCTGGCAGTTTGCAGGACATCCACCTTCCCGGTTGCCCGGTCGACGGCCACCTCAGCGGCGGCCACGCATACCTCCCAGAAGACAGGGCCCTCGGCGTAGGAACCAGATCCTCCTTCGGGTTTGACCTCGCCGTGGCCGGTGATCTCGCCTCCCACGAGTCCGAAGCGGTGCTTGACGATCTCCGGATAGGTGAGTGACCTGTCGTCGTAATGGACTGCCCCATCGGTAGCGGTCACGTCCTCCGGGTCCACGCCGAAGGCGATGGCCGCAGTCTCCTTGAGAGACTCGACAACACTGGTAGCCGCCCTCTGGACTGCTTTTCCCGCCACGGTCGTCGAGCGACTAGCTCCGGTCGAGCGATCATACGGGGTGAACCGTGTGTCGGTGGCGTCGACCCGGACGCGGTCCATAGGGATGGCCAACACCTCCGCTGCAATCTGTGACATGACAGTTCTTGTCCCCTGGCCCATCTCCGTAGAAGCAACCATCACTGCCACCGTGCCATCCGCCTCCATGCGGACCGTCGCCATCGAAACCGGATGGGCGCCGGCTGCGAGCAGACCAACCGAGACCCCCAGGCCCCGGCCTCTAATCCGCTCCCTCCCCCAACCCACGGCAGCGGCCGCCCTGCGAACGTCCCCGATCAGGTCGGCGTCGAGCGGCTTGCCACCGGGGCGCACTTCTTCACCCCGTTGGAGGAGGTGTCGGTACCGGAACTCGAGTGGATCTGAACCGACTCTTCGGGAAACTTCGTCGATCTGGGACTCGCCAATCCACTGGAGGTGAGTGGCTCCGAAAGCGCGGTAGGAGCCCGAAGGCGGGGTGTTGGTATATACGCAATGGGCGTTGACCCTGATCGACGGCCATCGATAGGGACCGGGCCCGGCATCCCCCGCGGTGGCTGTTACCCGCGGTCCGTTGTCGGCATAGGCGCCGGTGTCGAGCCAGATCTCTACGTCGCGGCCGAGAAGGTCACCCGAAGCCGTGGCTGCCGTCCTCATCCGAGCGGTCATTCCGTGACGGCGAGTCGTGACCATCGATTCGTCGACTCGATTCACTAGCTTGACGGGGCGACCCGCCTTACGAGACAGGGCGACGGTAATTGGTTCCATTTTTGTGTAGGACTTGGAGCCGAACCCCCCACCTAGGTATGGAACGATCACCCGAACCTTGTCGAGCGCGACACCAAACACCTCGGCAATCTCTGCCCGGACCAAGTAGGGGTGCTGACAGGCCGCCCACATCGTTATCTCTTCGTCTTGGTGGTGAGCGATAACGGTATGAGTCTCCATCGAATACTGATAGACGCCCGGGAACCAATACTGGTCCTCGACGATGATGTCGGCGTTGGCAAACGCCTCGTCTACGTCACCTCTCTTGAAGCCATATCGGAAGCAGACATTCCCTTCGCGTTCGGGGAGGGTGCCAAGGCCATGGGCAAAACCATTTCTGTTGGGCTTTGTGTGAATGTGGGTTGTCTCCGAGGCGATGGCCGTCTCGATCGTGACGACTGAAGGCAGAACTTCGTAGTCAACCGAGATACGTCGCAAGGCTTCTTCGGCCTGGGTCTCGGTAAGGGCTGCCACCGCCGCCACCGGTTCCCCGACAAAACGCACCCGCTCGTCGGCGACGACAGGACGATCCCGAATCGCATGCCCGTAGAACGCGTCTATGTCCCTCAGGTCGGCGGCAGTCAGAACACCAACGACTCCAGGCATCTCCTCGGCGACGGAGGTGTCGATCGAACGGATGATTGCATGGGCGTAGGGGCTCCGCAGCACTTTGCCATGGACCATCCCGGCAACTTCCATGTCCCCGACGAACTCGGCCCGACCCGATAGCTTCACCCGAGCGTCGACCCGCTCGGGTGAGGCACCAACCGCATGACCTCCGATTGTCTCGAGCCCCTCGACTAGCAGGCCAGTTGTCATGAGACGCCCAATGTCAACCCTGCTGCCTCGAGGATGGCCTTGTAGCCGGTGCAACGACAAAGGTTGCCGCGCAGCTGGCCGCGGAGACTCTCTCCGCTGATCCCCGGCTGGCTCTCGGCGATCCACTTCAGTGTGAGGACGAAACCTGGCGTGCAGAAGCCGCACTGAACTGCGGCGTGGCTCAGGAAAGCCGCGGAGGCCCTTTCAAAGAATTCGGTGTCAACAATTCCCTCGATCGTCTCGATACTGGAGCTATCGACATCAACCGCCAGGAAGCAGCAGGAACTGACCGGGCGTCCGTCGACCAGAACAGTGCATGCCCCGCAGACCTGCACCTCACAGGACCGCTTGGTGCCGGTCAACCCGAGCTCGTCTCTGACGAAATCGAGAAGCAAGGTGTTGTCCTCGATCTCACCCTCGAACTGCCGACCGTTGACAACGGTCTTGACGCGGCTCATCCCAACGTCCTGGTCCAGTGATCCCAGTACTCATCGAGGAAACGATCCTGGTACTTGTCGTAGAACATGGCTGATGCCTCGTCCTCGGGGATGGCATTGATCTTCCCTAGCAAAAGGGCAATGGTCTGTAGTTGGATTGCCCGTTCCAGAGTGAGGGCAGCCAGCACCGCCCACCGCACGTCCTGGCCGACGATCATGACTCCGTGGTTCTTCAACAACACGACACGACGCTGGCCCAGGGATTCGGCGACTTTCCGGCCTTGCTCAGGTGTGGTGATCAGGTCGGGCGAGTCGTCGTAGAGTCCGATTCCATCGTGGAATAACACACCGTCATGGGAGACCATGTCAAGCCGCCCGTCGGTGGCGCCCAGGGCGGTTGCGTAGAGTGGATGCCCATGGATTACACATCCGACGTCTGGTCGTGCCCTGTAGGCTTCTATGTGCATGACAGCTTCAAGGTGCATCGTCGGCGCTGAGAGTGCCTCGGGGTCGTCTAGGTCGATCCGGACCACATCGGAGGTCTGTACCTCGGCCAGCGACATTCCTTTGCGCTTGATGTACATCGACGAGCCGCCGGGGCCGCGCACACTCACATGACCCAGAGTGAGGTCTTCGTAGCCAGCGTTCGCAACGACTCGGCCTGCCACAACGACCTGCTCGGCCGCGGTCTCGTCGGAAGTCGGGAGTCTCCCGTCAACCATCACTCGCTCACCCCGGTCGGTACGAACGATCGCCGCTCCGTCGGCGGATACTCCGGCGAGGCGAAGACGAAGACCATGACTAGAGGCGTGTCAGGACTGTCGTTGACCACCGAGTGCCAGACGTCGCGGGGAATGTGACAAGCCCCGTCGGACTCGACCCGTACCGCCGCTTCGTCGAGTTGGATGACACCCGATCCGGAGACGACATAGGCGAGTTCTTCGGCCTCATGGCGCATGTGGATCGTCGCTGTCGCCGGAGCGAACACGGAGTAGCCGAGCGTCGTGCCCGTGGTTGGCGTGGTCGCTGCACTCACTAGCACGCGACTCCAACTCCCACCTCCGAGGAGCACGGGCTCGACGTCGTCGAGAGCCACAACGGTGATGTCGGTCACAGCTGCCAGACACCTTCCTTGACTATGTATTCACCCGTATCAACAATCTGAATGGTCACGTTGTGACTCACACCGTCGAGGTGGAGCGGGCTCACGTTCGTTCCACCCGGGTAGCAGTTTTCGTTGTCCCCCAGGGCGAAGTGGGCAGTTCCCTTCCGCCCCTTCTCCGACGGGGAGCCCAGGGGCGCGAAGTCGCTGGTGCCGAAGGCGAACTCGGCCACAGTCTCGATGTTGGGCACACCGGCGATGGTGTCCCTGAGCCGCTGAGCGTCGGCGCCACCCTCAATCGCCTTGTACTTCCCGCCTTCGACGTGCCAGGTGATGGGCTCTGAGACGTGACCGGGGACCCCGATCCCCAGCATATTGCCGTCGACCACGATGATTCCGCTCGTGCTGGTCTCGTGGGCAGCGAAGGCCACCTCACCCCACAGAGGGACCGGAGCCATCATGACCCCGGGCTTCTTGACCGGCACCATGCACAGCGCCGGACGACCGTCGAGGTTGACCTCCACCTCCGTGCCTCTCGGAGAGGTGATCTTCACCCAGTTCTTCCCCTTGAGCAGTGCCACTGCGGCTTCGGCATTGGCCGTCGTTTTTTGGATGTCCGCTACCGAGATCGGCCACAACCCGAATCCCTCTTCGACTGAGCCAATTCGTACCTTGTTAGCCACGGACTCCTTGACCGCCTTGGTGTGGGCGAACCGATTGGCCCACTCCAGGTTGGTCATGATGATGATGTCGTCTGCTGTCACCATCGCGGTGTGAAGGTTGCGAGGGGGTGCCATCGGGAAGTGGGTGTCGGCCAGCGCCCGTCTCACCTGGGTTTCGTTGTTCATTACCACGGGCCACCCGCCTCGCTCAGAGACGACCGTCGCCACCATTTCAGCTTCATCCTTGCGGCGATCGTCGGTGATGATGGTGACGACATCTCCTTCCTTCACCTCGAAGCATGTGTCGACGATCAACTCAGCCGACGAGCGCATCATCTCCTCGGTCCGGACGTCCTGATTCTTCGCATCCATGGCGGCCTCCTCTTCCTAACTTCAAGGCGCGAACGCCGGGAGAACGTCCCGAGCGAAGCGCTCCACCTGTCCGAACTGATCCATGTCGCCAAAACGGCAGACGAAGTGGGTCACCCCGGCATCCTGAAACTCCTTGAACCATGCGATGATCTGGTCTGGCGTGCCCACTGGCCCCCAGTTGCCCAGATCCACCGATTGGCTCAGTTCCGGGTAGTACTGCCCGATGTACTCCCCAATCGCGGCCTCCGATTCTTCCTCCGAATCGCCGATGTTCATGGTGACCTGATAGGCCACCGCCAGGTCGCTGATGTCGGTCTCCATCTCGTCGGCGTATTTCCTTAGCGTCTCCAGTTGCTCCGTCACCTCGCTTCTATGGCGGGCACGACAGCAGGTGAGCCATCCGGTGCCTAGTTCGAGGATGCGATGGCAGGCCCGCTCCATCCGGCGGCGGGCCACGTCGGGCTGCAGCTCGCCGGTCAACCTGATATTCGACACAACCCAGATCGGCGGTACACCGTGAAGCGGGCCTAGCGGCTTCATCTCGGTGCCTGAGTAGAAGCTGATGTCGTCGTATTCGAAGTACTCGCCCTTGAAAGTGACCGAGCCTGTCGACCATATCTGACGTATTACCTTTAGGCCCTCTTCGAAGATGGACGCTCGTTTGGTGAAGTCGAGGCCGAGGGCTTCGAACTCGCGTCGGACACCGACCTCCGGGTTGCCCATGCACGCACCCAGAATCGTTCGGCCATTCGAGAGGTGGTCGAGTGTGGCCCACTCCAAGGCCAGGTACAGGGGGTTTCTCGTGCTAGTGACCAGGCACGACGTGCCCAATTGGACGCGCTCGGTCCTCTGGGAGAGTGCCGAGAGGAGCGCGATGGCCTCGTAGCGGGGCTTCGAGAAGAGACTGTCCCCTACCCACACCGACTCGAATCCGGCCTTCTCGACCACTTCCGATAGATCGAGGAGGTCGGCCAGCGAGTATTCGGGGGCTATGAGCGGTTCGCGATTGTTCAGGTTGACACCAAAGTGCGGAGGTGGATTCATCCCTGGGCAGGCCCTTCTCCGTGGCAGTTTCGAAAGGTCACGCGGATTGTTACAGGACAACTGTTGAGTGTCAACAGTTCACACCGTCCCGGCCGATAGCACCTCGAGGGCAGCTTCCAGTCCCCTACCAAGATCGATTTCCTGACCGAAATCGAGAAGCCCGCGCCCCAACGCCGCCACGCCGATCACGGGGTACATGCCCCTGGCCGTTTCACCCATGTGGCCGATTCGAACCGTGTCCCCGGAGTCGACCAGGAACACTCCATAGTTCGCCCGGATGTGCGCGGCCAACTTACCGGCGCTGACTCCGTCGGGCATCCGGGCCGCAGTCACGCTGGGTGAGGCAATGTCGCGGCTCGCGGCCCACGGGGTGAGGCCCAGACCAATTACTCCGGCCCAAGCGGCACGCGAGGCGCGGGCGTGTCGGGCGTACACCTCATCGAGCCCCTCCTCGAGGACGGCGCGGAGGGCGGCTGCGGTCGCCACAACATCGGTTACGGGAGGCGAGCTGGGGAACTTGCCGCCGTGTATCCACTTGTGGCGATAGTCAAGCAAAGATAGGAACGAGTTCCGGGGCGCCCCCCGATTGGACTCGATCATGTCCCAGGCGCGGTCCGATACTGCCATCAAGGCGAGGGGCATCGGCCCCGACAGGCACTTGTGCGGAGACGCGACCACGATGTCGACCCCCCACCTATCCACCTCGAGGGGCATCCCGCCGACAGTTGAGACCGCGTCGACCACCAGGATCGCTCCACTCGACCTGGCGATGGCGGCGATCTCCTCAAGCGGGTTCACACAGGCTCCCTCACCGTGGACCATTAGGATGACGTCGAAGGGCCCGTGCTCATCGACAGCCGCTTCAACGATCGCCGGGCGCAGGGCGCCGTCGGGCGCAACACCTACCTCGGTTACATCGGTGCCGGTACCCGCCAGCATATGGCCAAGCCAGGTCCCGTACCCGCCTGAGCTCAAGGCCAAGCCCTTCCTCCCGGGAGCCCCTAGGCCCCGCACGGCCGCTTCCAGGCCAGCGATCGCCTCGGCGGGGAGAATGACCACGTCGCCGGCAGTGCCGTACAACCTCCGCATATCGGTCTCCAGGGCTCGGTAGGTCTCGAGGAAGACGGGGTCGTAGGTGTAGGCCGGCGGAAGGATAATCGCACCAAGCGCCTCAGGGCTCATGGCGGCCGGGCCGCTGGCGAGGTTGAACTCCGGTCTCCGGGTCATCTAACTCTCCTCGCCAGCCGTCATGGCGCCAGACGCACGATCCGCCAACGGTCCGCCGATGTAATGCGTCGATATACGAGACGGTCATGCAGACGGTGTTGCCCGCCCTGCCAGAACTCCACCTCGGTCGGGATCAGCCGGTAGCCGCCCCAGTGGTCTGGGCGCGGGATTTCTCCGTCGGAGAACCGCTCGGCGTAGCTGGCGAATGCCTCAACAAGGACCTCCCGTGACGCGACCTCTTCCGATTGCGCGGAGGCCCATGCCCCTATCCGCGCCTCCTCAGGTCTCAGCTGGAAGTATTCGTCCGACTCGGAATCGGATGTAGGTTCAACCTCCCCCCACGCCACGACCTGACGCTCCAGGTGGTACCAGGGGAAAACGATCGACCCGTGAGGGTTGGCGGCGAGATCTCTCCCCTTCTGGCTGTGCTGATTGGTGAAAAAGCAAAAGCCTCTGGCGTCGACCGACTTCAGCAGAACGGTGCGGGCCCGGGCCCGACCCTCGGAGTCGGTGGTAGCGAGCACCATGGCGTTGGGTTCTTCCACCCTGTTCTCTATCGCGATAGTGAACCAGTCGGAGAACTGGGTGAACGGATCGGAGGCGAAGGACTCCACCCGGAGGTTCTCCAATCCGTATTCGTGGCGCATGGTCGCCAGTTCGTGCTCGTTCACTTTCCCTTGTCCTCGTCTGACCGTCCGCCGAGATAACGTCGCCGGATGGCGTCGATCGTGTCATCCCCCACCCCGATCGCTTTCAGATAATTCTCGACGGACCCGTACTCCCGGTCGACCCTGTCGAGCAGCAGATCCATGCTCTGGGGGTCGGCTTCGGAGAACCTTGGCGGCAGAGCTTCGAAGAAGGCGTCGGAAGTGTTCGTCCTCGAGACGGCGTAGTCGGCCAGGATCGCCTCCCGTGGCGCCCCCAGGACGGTGAGGACTAGGGCGATGATCACCCCAGTCCGATCCTTGCCAGCATGGCAGTGAATTATCACCCCGCCCTCCGCGTCCTCGGCCAGCACGTCGAATACCTTGCGGACCGTGTCCTGGCCCAGTGTGAGTTGCCTCCAGTACCAATCCGCCACCGACTCGTAGGTGTCAACCGGGTCGACGATCAGGGCCACCCCGACCGGCGACAAGGGCAGCCGGTGCACCGACGCCTTCTCGAATTTGGCAGGCGGGTGAACATCGATCTCGTCCAAGCGTCGGATGTCGATCACTTTCCGCACCCCGAGGTCGTTTTCGATGGCGGCTCTGGTTTCGGGTTCGAGGTCGGTCAGCAAGCCGCTCCGGAACAACATGCGGGACACGATGGTCTTCCCATCTTCAGTGATCATGCCGCCAAGGTCTCGAAAGTTGATTCGCTCGGCAAGCTCTTCGATCAGATTCCTTCTAATCGTCATGTGAGCCGCTTCATATCAGACGCTTTCGGGCCCAGCCGGCGAGCCGCTCGAACCCATAGATCAGGGCGAAGATGATCAAGACGATCGCGAACGTCCGGTCGTATGAGTGGGACTGGATAGTGGAGTTCAGAATTCCCCCTATACCGCCGGCTCCGACAATCCCCAGGATCGCCGCCGCCCGGATGTAGACGTCAAGGGTGTATATCCCAATTCCCGCGATCATTGGCATCGCTTGGGGAAGCAGCCCTCCTGAGATTCTCTGCCACCAGTTGGCGCCTACCGAGGTCAATGCGACCAACGAGTTGTCGGGCAGTGTTTCGAAGCCATCAGCGAGGAGCTTGCCGGTAAACCCGATCGCTCCGACGGTGAGGGCCAGGACTCCGGCGAAAGGTCCGAGCCCAACAGCGACCACAAAGAGCACTGCGAGGATCAGTTCCGGGACCCCGCGTTGGACCAACATCGCGCCTCGGGCGAGCACGGACACCCAGCGACGAGGCGTGGTGTTGCGGGCCGCAAGAATGGCCACCGGTAGGGCAATCGCCATCCCCAGCACAGTGGCCGCCAGCGCGATCCAGACCGTCTCCAGCATTTGGACCGCAATGCCTTCCCAGTTGGTCAAGAAATCCGGCGGAAACATGCGACGCGCGACACCTCCAAGCTTTACCCAGGCCGACACGAAGCTGGCGGGTGTCAGGTTCACCACGGCCATCGAGACCACTACCAGGACGGAACCGATTCCGAGGCTGACCACCTTGAAGAATCGGAGCCGAGTCCAAGGAACTCTCACGGTGTCGCCGGAGACGCCTGAGCCCGAATCCATCTCTGGCTTCTGCTCAGGACTCCTCGCAACCGCTGCCGGTCCGGCTTTTCGACGTCCTGGCCCCTTCCATGGGTTCTGTCCTGGACCCTCGTTGCCGACCAGCACCTTCCGGGCCCAACCCGAAAGCTGTTCGATCACGGCAATGAATACGAAGATCATCGCGATGATCGTTAATCCGCGCCTATAGACCAACTGTCCCAGTACTCGTTGGAGCTCAAAGCCGATTCCTCCTGCCCCGACAAAACCAAGAATGATTGAACGGCGCACGTTGATGTCGAGACGAAACAATGTCAGCGAAATCCAAGCCGTTACCACCTGGGGAAGGATTCCTGAGATAAAGACTTGAGCTGGCCCGCTGCCATTGGCCGCGAGTGCCTCAAGCGGCCGGCGATCAACATCTTCGATGGTGTCGGCGAAGAGCTTGCCCAGCATCCCGACCGAACTGATGGCCATGGCGAGAACACCGGCCAACGGTCCAATGCCAATGGCTCGAACCAGCAGGAGAGCCCACACGATGCTCGGTACCGCCCTCGTGAAGACGACCACTCCGCGAGCAATAGCGAATGTCGTCCGGTTCACTGTCGTATTGCGGGCTGAAAGGATCGCAAACGGGATCGACATGACCAGAGCCAGTCCCGTAGCGGCCACGACCATGAAGAAAGTCAACCTGATCGCCGCTAGGTAGCGAGGCCATTCGAACGTCACTGGTGGCCACATCCGCTCCAGAAGGTTGCCGACCGCTTCGAAGCTGCCGAACAGCCTTCCGATGGATACTCCCGTCTGGCTAACGGCGACTAGGAACAGGACAAAGACGACTAAGGACAGGAGCGGAAACTGGAGCCTTTGCCGGGTCCATGGAGGGCGTACGACGTCGGATCCGAGACGGGCCAGTCGGACGCTCACGGAGCTTTGTCGGCCGGCGGAGAGTCGTCGGCCTCCTCGACGTCATATACCGCCATCGTTTCTTCGGAGGTGAGCCCTGATGCCGGCCGATCGAGGACTATTTGACCCAATCTCATCCCGATTACGCGATCGGCCCACCCCATTGCCAGGTCCATCTGATGCAAACTGCAGATGACGGTGAGGTTGCTCTCGGCACAACAGGCAAAGAGAAGTTCCATCACCTGGCGCGAGGACTCGGGATCAAGAGATGCAACGGGCTCGTCAGCCAGCACCAGGTCGGGTTTCTGGAACAGCATGCGGGCAATGGCAACTCTCTGCTGCTGGCCGCCCGAGAGGGTGTCCGCCCGCTGAAATGCCTTGTCGGCCACACCGACCCTGTCCAGTTGTTCCAGCGCTTCTTTCCGCAAAGTGTTGCTGTAGGTCATGGGGCCGTAACGCGGTGCCTTCAGTCGCCCGAGCGCTCCACTCAGGACGTTCTCGAGTGCCATGGCCCGACCGACCAGATTGAAGCTCTGGAACACGAAGCCGATCCGACGCCTAAGCCTGCGCAGCTCCGATGGCGCGAGGACGGCAGGGACCTGTCCAAATACGACCACACGACCAGATGTCGGACGCTCGAGACCGTTAATCGTTCGAAGCAAGGTCGACTTCCCAGAACCGGAACGACCGACGAGGACGGTCAATGAGGCTGGCATCACTTCAAAGCTGATCCCCCTAAGGGCCTCCACCGCGCCCTGGTCAAAGACCTTGACCAGGTTCTCGACCCGTACCGTCGGCTCCGCGGACGCGTCGCCCCGACCCTGTTGCTTTATCTGATCGGGTCCTGCCATCTTCATGCGATCCGTCGCCCCTCCGGCCGAGGCCGCGTTTTCATCAGGCAGGGGCTTTGTGGACGGGAATCGTAGGCCCTCCAGATGTTGGAGAGGGGCGGGGGTCTGGCCCCCGCCCCTCTCGATATCCCGCAGTGCTCACCCGGTCTCAGTGCAGGCAGGTGCTTGCGTCAACTCGCAAACCTCTCTCAGGCTGTCGTAGAGACTGTCGTCGACCACGGCGAAGCCCCAGGTGCTGGTCCCGGCAATGGGGCACCAGGGAGTACCTGTCGGGCCATCTTGCTCGACCCAGTTTTCGTTGCAGAAACCCCGTTCGTAGAGGTCTGCGCCGGTGTTGTTGAGGAATACGTCGGCGATAGCGTCGCGGAGATCCTCGGGAAGCGCCCCGCTGACTGTAAGGACGACACCCGGGATGTCTGCCGACTCCCAGACTTTCACCAGTTCGCCTTCGGCGACATCTCCCTCCGCGATGGCCCGATCGAGCTGGGTGTCGACGGCGAAGCCGGCATCGCAAGACCCGTCGGCTATAGCCAGCACGGAGGTGTCATGTCCGCCGGCGAAGATGGCTTCTGCCAGATCGGCCTCCGGATCGATGCCGACGGCAAGGAGCCCAGCCGATGGAATCAGGAATCCCGAAGCCGAGCCTGGGTCGACGAAGCAGATCCTCTTGCCCGCATAGTCTTCGATGCTGGCAACGTCGGGGCTGTCCGCTCGCGCCAGGCCATGCGACCTGTAGACCGGCTGACCGGTCGGCGATGTGATGTATGCGCCGCGGGCCTCGATGTCAGCGCCGGCCCCGGTCGCGATCACATATGCGAACGGTGACATCACCGAAATGTCGAGGTCTCCTGCGATCAGACCCTCGATGTGTCCCGCGTAACTCTGGGTGGTGATGAACTCGACTTCGACGCCGAGGTCCTCCTCCAATGCGGCGACCATGGCCCCGAACCGCTCCTCCTGACCTGCAGAATCGTCGGCGGGGGTCACGCCAAAGCGAAGCACGGTGGGTTCCATCGACTCGGTGGTCGTGGTTTCTGCTGCGGTGGTCGTGGTTTCGGCTGCGGTCGTGGCTGCTGAGCCCTGCGTTGTGGTTGCAGCCGTGCCCCCGCACGCCGCAACAATTAGGGCCAGTGTGCAAATGAGGATCCATGTCGTTGGTATTCGTAGCCGTTTGCCCGTCATGGTGGCCTTCTCTCTTCGTTGATAGGCAGCGGACTCAACCGCCCGCTCGTCGGAAATTACCATCGCTTGATGTCATCAGTCAACTGTTGACTCGTGGAGTTTGGATGCTCCGACGGCGATCGGGGACCCGTACGTCCCTGGCGAATCGGCCATCTCGGAAGGAGACAGCAAGTCTCGCTGATGACTGGGCCATTTGGCGACCGGTCACACAACTTCCACATCGGACGCCTCTCCCACCGCGTCAGTCACCGCGATGACGGCCAAAGGGGTGTTGTAGGCTACTCCCGCTTTGATCGGAGGATCCTCACCGCGAACCAAGGCAGCAGCCCTCATGACCGCGTTGATGATCCCCGTGTATCCGGTGCAGCGACACAGGTTGCCTTCTAGCGCCTCCAAGACTGTGTTTTTATCGGGATCCTCGAAGACCGACAGGAGGGCCGTCACCGACATGATGAAGCCTGGTGTGCAGTAGCCGCATTGCAGGCCATGCTCGTCATTGAATGCTTGTTGGATCGGTGTCAACACGTCAACGGAGATGCCCTCGATGGTGGTGACTCGACGACCTTGGGCCTGCCCGACGAGAATCGTGCACGACTTGACCGCCTCGCCGTCGAGTAGCACGGTGCACGCGCCACACGTGCTCGAGTCGCATCCAACTTTGGTACCGGTCAATCCGAAACCGTTCCGCAGGGCGAAGACCAGGAGCTCGGTCGCGTCGGGTCGACTCCGTGTTTCGTCGTTGACCACAAAGTCGATAGGAGTCATCGTCTCGACGCCACTGCCGCCCAGACCTTGTCAGGTGTGAACGGCATTGGAAGCGCTTCCTCGTCGACACCTAATGGAGCAAGAGCGGCATAGACGGCGTTGGCCACTGCCGCGGTGGCACCCGTGATCCCCGACTCCCCCACACCCTTCACGCCCAGAGGGTTGGTCGGTGAGGGTGCCTCGATTCGATGTCCCTCGACTCTTGGTGTTGCCCCGATCGCCGGGAGCAGGTAGGTGGCAAACGAACCGTTAAGTAGTTGTCCGTGTTCGTCAAACCTGACTTCTTCAGCCATAACGTGGGAGATACCCTGCAGGATCCCACCGAGCAGCTGACCCTCGACGATGAGCGGGTTGATCACGCGCCCGGAGTCGTCGATTGCCACGTATCTCGTGATCGCTACGGTCCCGGTCTCGGTGTCAATCTCGACCTCACAGGCATGCGTGCCGTATGGGTGGTTTTGACCCCTGCCCTCGAAGACGTTCTCGGCTTCGACCTTTCCCCCGGCGTCGGCTGCCAGGGTTGCGAGAGACACTCCAGATCCAGGGGATCCGATGACCTCAGCGTGGCCGTTCACCAGGACAATGTCGACGGGAGCCGCCTCCAAACGAGACGCGGCAAGCCGTCGCAATTCTCCAGCCACTGTCCGTGCTGCAGCGTCGATTGCGCTCCCGGCAAGAGATGACGACTTGCTCCCGTACGTCCCGCCACCACGGGGAACGAGCGCCGTGTCACCGTGGATCACGGTCACTACCGCCGGGTCTACCCCGATCTGCTCGACAACGAGTTGGGTCCAGGTGGTGTAGTGCCCCTGTCCGTGGGGTGAGCTCCCAGTCCGGACGAAAACCGAGCCGTCCTCCCGGAGCTCCACTGAGCCGTATTCGTCGCCGATTGCTGACATCTCCACGTAGGAGGCGATTCCGACCCCCGTCAGATGCCGGCCCCTAGGATCGGTGCCCTTCTGTTTTGCACGCAGTTCCTCGTACCGAAGCCGTTCGAGTGCCAGGTCGAATGCCTTGCGGTAGTCACCAGAGTCGTATGTGCCACCGGTCGGGACCCGATATGGGAAGGAGTCGGGTTCGATGAAGTTGCGTTCGCGGACGACCTTCGGGTCGATGTCCAGATCCCTGGCCACTTCGTCGACTAGACGTTCGATCAGATACGCGGCCTCCGGTCGACCCGCGCCCCGGAATGCGCCTACCGGCGGTGTGTGCGTGAGGACCCCACGGACGTCCCATTCGATTCGGGGGATCCGATAGGCGCCGGAGATCATGACTCGGGTGCTGGCGAGACACCACCTTTGGGAGTCCACCGCGGCTCCGAGCTCACCGTCGATGGCCACTTTCAAGGCGGTGATTCGACCGTCGCGTGTCACCCCCGCCTCTACCCGCTGGGTCTGACCACGGCCATGCACTGTAAGGAGGAGGTTTTCGGAGCGAGTCTCGATGTATTTCACCGGTCGACCGAGCTGGAGCGCTGCCCACGCCGCCAGGAGGTACTCTGAATAGAGGGGCCCCTTAGCCCCGAAAGCGCCACCGACGTTGGGTACGACCACGCGGACCTGGTCGGACTCAAGACCGAGTGCCCTGGTCAACTCTCCATGGAACTTGTGCGCGTTCTGGTGCCCCACGTACGCAACTATCCCGCCCCTTCCATCGGGAACCGCCAAGATCGCCCGACATTCCATCATGGCGGGAGCGATCCGGTGCTGGCGGAAAGTCTTCTTAATGACCGCGTCGGCGTCGGCGAACAATTCGGGGTCGGATGCCGATTGGTCGCGGTAGGCGACGTTGGTGCCCAATTCCTGGTAGACCAATGGGGAACCCGGCGCCAATGCCAGCTCAACGCTCGTCGCGGCATCGAGGGGCTCGTAGTCGACATCGAACTCGGCAGCCAGGTCGCTTCCCGTCCTCGCGTCATCGGTGACGATCGCGGCGACCGCCTCACCCACAAACCTGACGCGTCCTTGAGCGAGCGCCCGCCTCGGCGGTGGACCCGGCAGCAAGTGGGGCCAGGTGAGATCGGGAACATCTTCGGCCACGACTACGTAGGCACCCTGCGGAGGAGATCCGAGGCGCACCAAGGCATGTGGGAAGGGTGACCGGACCAGCGCTAGGTGCGCAGCCTCCCGGGCCGCCTCCAGGTCGTCGGTGAAGAGGGCACGTCCAAGCAAGAGATCTTCATCTTCCACCCGTCTCACCGGCCGACCATCCCGTCCTCTCCCGACTTAGTGGATTGAGCCTAGCCACAGTGTTGACAGTCAACTGTCTTGCGGAGCGGGCCCACTTGCGCGCCAGCATGAGACGGTGGGCGGGCTCAATTAGTGATCGCCAGCCACCTACTCCATGCACTCAGAGAGGGTGGGTCCCCGGATGGAAGGCGGGCATCGTTGCAGCTCACCGCCAGGTCATGACCCA
>JBBDQN010000033.1:0-31176 GCA_040905905.1 Acidimicrobiia bacterium | reverse complement strand
CCCGGCTTCGCCGTACTCCCCCCAACGTCGCTTCGCTCCTGGGGGGAGAAACAGTTGCTACGACTCATCCGCCACCACAACTCGAATTGATGCAGTCCTATTTGGAAGACTTCCGGCTTAGTTGCAGACCCCCGTCGGCGAAGGTCGCCACTGTGACGAACTCGTTGTAGGTGAACCAGGAGCCTGCCCACTCCGGGAGGGGAAACGAGTATTGCCTTTCGACGCTCAGACCGAGCTCTCGGCCGAGTGCGGCCAGGGCAGGTTGGTCGAAGTAGGCGGTGTGGGTCGGGTCGGAAGCAAAGCCGCGGCGTTGTGGGCAGATCAGGACCACGCGCGCAGTCGGTGCAAGCATTCCGAGGTAGGGGGCGAGTACCTCATGGGCGGTTCCCGGATCGAGGTGTTCGATGATGTGTGCAGCGAGAAGGCCGTTGAAGGCCCCGGGTGCTGCGTATCGGGATGTCATGAGATCAACCGGAGTGAACGCTGTGAGTCCGCGCTCTCGACAAATCTTGACGGAGTCAATGTTGTGATCCACCCCGACACTTCCACGGCCGAGGTAGGCGAGGTTCCGTCCGATCCCACAACCCACGTCAAGGACGGCTCGCCCGCCAAGCAGCCGCCGCAGGTTCCACCGGTACGGCGCCTGGACATTGAGCAACCGTTTCCAGCCAACGCTTTCCCGAGCGACCAGCCGCCGGGTGTAGGCAGAGTCGCGGGTGTCGGGGGCATCACCGGCCACGGCGCGGATCTTAGCCAGCGGGTCTGTCAAGCTCGTAACCTCCCCACGTGCCAGTCGTCGACTTGCTCCAACAGTTGATCCGCAATCAATGCGTGAATGATGGCTCTCGAGCCAGTGGCCACGAATACAGGTCAGTCAAGACCCTGCAAGAGTTCTTCGGCCAGCCGGGCGAGATCATCGAGCCGGCACCAGGTCGCCAATCGGTCATATATCGAGTTCCCGGTAGCGACCCTGGGGCACCCCGCCTGCTCCTTCTTCCCCATCTCGACGTCGTCCCGGTCAACCGGGCCGGATGGTCGGTCGATCCATTCGCAGCCGACATCGCCGACGGTTTCGTCTGGGGCAGGGGCGCGGTCGACATGCTCAATGTGACCTCCGCCATGGCGGTTGTCTTTGGCGAACACCTCAACGGTTCCAAACCTCCATTGGCCGGCGACCTCATCCTGGCTGCGGTAGCCGATGAGGAAGCCTCGGGAGTCCATGGCGCCCACTATTTGGTCGACAACCGTTGGGATCTGGTGGCAACCGAGTTCATTCTTACGGAGGTCGCTTATCCGTCGATCCCCACTCCAAGCGGCGCGGCTCACCTGGTCGCCGTCGGAGAAAAAGGGCCCTATTGGACCAAGCTCCGCTCGCGGGGAACCCCGGGCCACGGATCTTCGCCTTATGGCGCCGACAACGCATTGGCTCCGATGGCAGCCGCGATTAGTGGGCTGTTCGAAACACAAGCTCCGGTCGCCATTACACCCGAGTGGGTGACCTTCGTCGAAGGGCTCGGCTTCCCTGAGGGCCTTGCCAGTCGACTTGTGGACCCCGATCTGGTCGACGAAGCGATCGCCGACGTGGCCGTGGATGATCCCGGGTTTGCCTCGTATGCCCACGCCGTCACTCACCTGACCATCAGCCCGAACATGCTTGGTGCCGGGGTCAAAGCCAACGTGATCCCGGACTCGGCGCAAGCCCAGATCGATCTTCGAGCACTCCCGGGAATGGACCGTGAGTTTGTCGACTCCCATCTGCGCAAGGCGATGGGAGCCGCCGCCGACAGGATTGAGATCGAACCGGTGGCAGATCACCCGGCCAATGTTTCGACGACAGCCAACCCTCTCTGGCAGGCAATTGGCGATTCCGTCGAACAGCTACAAGGTCACCGGCGTCTGCTGCCCATGTTGATGCCGGTGGCCACCGACGCCCGCTTCTTTCGAACCAAAGGGGTCATTGCCTATGGAACCGGATGGTTCGATGATCGGGTGCCGTTTCCCGAGTTCCTGCGGCTCTTCCACGGTCATGACGAACGGGTTTCGATCGAATCTCTTCACAGGACCGTCCAGATGCTGCAGGCAGTGATTTCCCGATTCGGAGAGCTGACCGGGTGACCCCGGGCAATCTGATCTGTGACCTCGACGGTGTCGTCTATCTCGGGAGGGAGCCGATTCCGGGGAGCGCCCGCGCCCTCGAGGATCTGACTGCGGCTGGTTGGAACATCCTCATGTGCACCAATAACTCGACGCGATCCCCCGCAGAGGTCGCCGACCGGATCCGCGAAATCACTGGGTTTCAGGCTCGGGCTGATTCAATTCTGACTTCGGCGCAAGCCGCCGCTTCCATACTGGTGGACACCAAGCCGCGTTGCTTTGTCCTCGGGGGTTCGGGAATTGTCGAAGCGCTCAAGGCGGCCCGCATCCCGGTGGTTGAGTCCGCCGAAGAGGCAGGCGCCGTCGTTGTCGGTTTGGCGACAGATTTGACCTACGCCTGGTTGCGGGAAGCCGTGACGGCAGTTTTCAACGGAGCTCGCCTCATCGCCACCAACCTCGACTCCACCTACCCAACAGAGCACGGGCTTTGGCCAGGTGGGGGAGCAATCGTTGCAGCCGTCGAAGCAGCCACCGGTGTCATCGCCGAGCCGGCCGGGAAGCCATGGCCACCCATGAGGGACCTGGTCGCCACGCACCTGGTGCCCGGGCCGGTTTGGATCGCGGGCGACCGGCCCGATACAGATCTGGCGCTGGCGGAGGGAACCAGTTGGAAGTCAGCTCTGGTTCTAACTGGCGTGACAACGGAGGTCGGGTCAGGATCGCCCGCCCCCGACCTTGTTGCCCCCGATCTGGCGGCAGTTGGTCGATTCCTGCTTGAACAGGGTGGGGCTGACGAACGTCTTTAGGCTGGAAAGGACACGATGCCGCGCGACCTGCCCGATCCCGGGCTGCCGATCAAGATGGGACCTTGCTCCAACGGGGAGTACGACCCCGAGCCGATAACTCCCCTAATAGAAGGCGTCATTTCACGCTCGAATGCCGAGATCGACGTCGCCGCCCACCGATTGCGGATATCCCGCCGCGCCTTCCTCAAGTCGGTGTCGGCGTCAGCCATCGTGTTGCTCGCACTCGACGAAGCGACCGCGCAAGCCTCGCCCGATCTGGTTGGGGGCCGCTATCTGATAGATCCCGAGGCCCGCCTCGATCATGACGCCGCTAGTGCTGCCCTGGGTGGGGACCAGTGGGTGTTCGATCTTCAGGGCCATCTTCTCGAGTATGACCTCAACCCTGCGACCCGGGACAGTTGGTTCTGGGGTTCCCAGTTTCCTCAAGCGGACTGCACCGGCGAAGACGACCCGCGGACCTGCTTTTCGATGGAGCATTTCCTCGAAGAGATATTCCTGCGCTCCGACACGACCATGGTGGCGATCTCCGGTTTGCCTCTGCTGCCGGAGGGAAGCGCCCTGTCCAATTCGTTAATGGACGAAACCAGGCGGGTAGTGGAAGCGCTCGGTCGGCATGAACGAGTAATCGTCAACGCCCAGGCTCTTCCCCAGATCGCGCCCTGGCCCGCGATCGAAGAGGAGATGGAGAGATCAGTGACCGAGTTCGGGGTGCGAGGGTGGAAGACCTTCACCCACTTTCCTTCGGGTCAGCCATGGTGGCTGGACGACCATGACCCGGACTTGCCGCAGGTGGGGGAGGCGTTTATTACCCAGGCCGCCAAGTTGGAGCGGCCCATCGTCCTCGTTCACAAAGGGTTGTCCGGGGGCAGCCGATACTCGTCCCCGGTCGACGTTGGGCCGGCAGCGAAGGCGCACCCGGACGTGTCGTTCATCATCTACCACTCCGGATTCGAAGTGGCCACCACAGAGGGGTCGTACAGCGACAACAACCGAGGGGTAAATCGGCTCATCACCTCGCTGATCGCGGCGGGAGTCGGACCGGGTGGAAATGTGTATGCCGAGCTGGGCACCACCTGGTGGAATCTGATGCGTCGCCCCAACGAGGCGGCCCACGTGATTGGCAAGCTGTTGGTTGCCCTGGGGGAGGACAACGTGGTTTGGGGAACCGACTCCATCTTCTACGGCTCACCACAGGATCAGATCGAGGCTTTCCGAGCCTTCCAGATCACGCCCGAGTTTCAGGAGACCTACGGATATCCGCCGCTGACAGATGAGATCAAGCGCAAGATCCTGGGTGAGAATGCCGCCCGGGTGTACGGCCTTGAACCGGTCCGTTCGCCGATGACGTTTTCTCCGGCCGAACTCGCGATGATCAGATCGGAGCTGCCCCATCCCCACCGCACCTACGGACCGACCAGTGCCCGCGAGGCTGCCAGCTTCAGAGCGCACCACCAGGGGTGGCCGTGATGATCACTGTCGGATGCGTCCAATCGCGTATCGGGCTTGATCACTGGTGCTGTGCGAGAGCAGGCGGCGGCGAATCAGAATGCTGACGAGCAACCCGAAGGCGAATCCTGCAACGTGCGCTTCCCAGGCGATGTTGCTGTCGGCTCCCGCCAGAAGGAATTGGGAGAAAAACCAGATGCCGAGGAAGAGGAAAGCGGGCATCGCAAAGGGCCAGAAATAGAACGGTGGGATGATCGACATCACCCGGGCCTTGGGATGCAGGACCGCATATGCCCCCATCACTCCTGCGATCGAGCCCGAGGCACCCACCACCGGAATCGTGCTCTCCGGATGAAGGAAGATGTGGGCTGCCGTCGCGGCTATCCCGGCGAGCAGATAGAAGACAAGGTAGGTGCCATGGCCATACGCGTCCTCGATGTTGTTCCCAAAGATGATCAGCACCCACAGATTCGAGATCAGGTGCCCGATGCCGCCGTGAAAGAAGATCGAGGCGACGATGGCGAGGAGAACGTTCTTCTCCGGGAAAATGGGGTTGGCATCGGCCCCGTCACAAATTTCGCTGGTCACTTCATCGGCGCTGAGCGGTTCTCCTGTCACCACCTCACAGGGGATGGCGGCCTGGGCAAAGAGGAACTCCTCTTCGGGGACGAAGACGTTTTCTTCCGACTGGACGAAGAAGAAGATGGCCGCAGTCACCCCGACCAGCAGCCAGTTGACGACGGCGGGTCGTCGAGCCGGGTTCAGATCTCGAATCGGCAGCATGGTCGTCTCCGGGCTTCCGGCAAGGGATAATGAACAACATGGATAGTACGCAACTCGGCGAGGATCACCACCCGATCGCCTCTTTGGCTCAACAACTAGTACTTTTGACCGATCTCGATCCGGCCGACCTTCCCGATCCCGCAGGAGAGTTGGCCGAACAGCTGGCCGAGGCTCTTGACTCGCTCGAAGAGGAGCGTACGGACTGACGCGGCTCGACCAGGAGATGGTCCGGCGAGGAATGGTGCGGAGCCGCACCGAAGCCCAGCACCTGATCGCCAGCGGGCGGGTGATTCTGACGACCCGCCCCAGGGCCAAACCCTCGACCCGGGTTGAGCCGAGCGACGTCATCACGGTTGCCGGCGGAGCGAGGTTCGTGAGCAGGGGTGGCGAGAAGTTGGCGACGGCGCTGGATCAATTCCAGGTGGACATAGAGGGGGTCCGAGCTCTTGATGTCGGTGCCGCCACCGGCGGCTTTACAGACTGTCTTTTGTCCCGGGGAGCCCGGGAGGTCGTGGCCCTCGATGTCGGCACGGGCCAATTTGACTCTGCCCTCGCCGCTCATGCTGGTGTAACAGTTCTGGAACAAACCGATATCCGGGAACTTGATCTGGACGCGGTCGGCGGACCGTTTGTATTGGTCGTGGTGGATCTCTCGTTCATCTCGATGTGTACCGTCGCCGAGGATCTGGCCCGAGTAACCAGGCTGGGTGGCGACCTGATCGCGCTGGTCAAACCGCAGTTTGAGGTCGGTCGGGCCGGGATCGGGCGCGGTGTGGTCAGGGACCCTGATCGTCGGAGACGGGCAGTCGCCAAGACAATGGTCTGTTTGGGTGGGACCGGACTCGATACCGTGGGGGAGATGGCGTCCCCTCTGTTGGGGGAACACGGCAACCAGGAGTTTTTTCTGTGGGCACAAAAGCGGAGATGAAGTGAATCTCGGACTTGTCGTTCATGCGCTCCGCCCCGAACCTAAGGCTTTTGCCGCCAGGTTCACTGAAGTAGCCACGGCCCTGGGGTTTGGGATCGCTGGGGATGACTCGGCCGTGTCTGAGGAGGCCGAAGTCCTTGTGGCGATTGGTGGCGACGGGACTGTTTTGGCCGCCAACCGCCAGGCGATGGAGCTCGACATCCCGGTGCTGGCCTTCAACCTGGGAACGATCGGATTCCTGGCCGAAGCCGAGGCTGACGACCTGGAACGGGTGCTGGCGGCCCTGCAAAAGGGCGAACTGGCCGAGCGGACCCGGATGACCCTTGCCGCCACCCTGCCGGGAGGACGAGTGGAGACCGGCATGAACGACATCGTTGTCGAAAAGATCCATAGCCAACGTCTGGTGTCGCTGACCGCCACGATCGATGGCGACCGATTTCTGACCTATCGGGCCGATGGCCTCGTCGCCGCCACCTCGACGGGATCCACGGCATACAGCTTCTCGGCCGGGGGGCCATTGGTCGACCCTTCTATCGATGCGATTCTCCTTACTCCCGTGGCCGCCCATTCGTTGTTCGGCCGGACGCTGGTCCTTGATGCCCAGGCGGTGATCGAGATCAGGGTTGATGCCGACCGTCCCGTCAGGGTCAGCGTCGACGGGCTCGAGTCGGGGTCGTTGTCGCAGGGGGACGCCGTTGAGATTCGCAAGGGGTCGCGGCGCGCTCGATTCCTAACCCTCGACGAAGCCTCGTTTGCAGCCACGGTGAAACGGAAGTTCCGGCTGCACTGATGCTCGACGAACTCGTGGTGCACAACCTCGGTCTGATCGAACAGGCCCGCATCTGCCCGGGCCGCGGCCTGGTGGTGGTCTCGGGTGAGACCGGTACTGGTAAGACGCTTTTGTTGGGGGCGTTGCGGCTCCTGTTGGGGGCCGATGCCCGAGGGGACCTGGTCGGACCATTTGGCGACGAAACCGTAGTTGAGGGCCGATTCCTTGTCGGCGGCGAGGAGGTGGTGGCGGGACGGAGGTTGCCCCGGGAGGGCCGCAGCCGCGCCTATCTCGACGGCTCGATCGCTTCCGGAAAGATTCTTAGCGAACGATTGGGTAGTTTGGTCGAGATCATCGGTCAAAACGACCAGATCTTCCTTACCCGTCAGGCCGAGGTGCGTTCCATGCTCGATGGGCTGCTTGATGTGGAGGGGCTGGCGGCCCGTGACGGTTATCGGGCCGCTCGTGAAAAGGTGGCCGAGTTGTCGGCAGCCAGGGTGGCTCTGGGAGGCGACTTCCGCGTCCTGGCTCGTGAGCTCGACCTCACCCGCTTTCAAGCCGAGGAGATCGACCGGGCCGGCTTGACCAGGGGAGAGGACCAAAGTCTGGAGCGTCAGGCAGGTCGTCTCCAACACGCCGAGACCCTTGGGATCCACCTGGGAGCGGCGACCGCGCTGGCAGAGACCGGTGCGGAAGCCGTTGGCGGCATGGTGGACGAGTTGCGCAAAGCGGCTCGGCTTGACCCGGATCTGGAAACGCTAGCGGCCGAGGCGGCGGCGGCGGCCGAGTTGCTTATGGACCTCGGTCGTTCCATCCGTCATGCCGCCGAGGGGATGATCGCCGACCCTGAGGAGCTGGCAGAGGTCGAACAGCGCCTCACGCTTCTAGGCGAGTTGCGACGAAAGTACGGCCCGACTTTGGACGATGTCCTTGCCTTTGGCATCGAAGCAGGGAAACGAAGCGATGAACTGGCCGGTCTCCTCGCCCGCGCGGACGGAATCGACGCGGAGTACGCCGCCGCGGAAGGTGAGCTGCTCGCGTTGGGGATTCGGTTGGCCGTGGCACGGAGGCGAGCGGCACTCCTCCTCACCGAGGGGGCAATGAACCACTTGAGGGAATTGGGACTGGTGGACCCGGTTGTCGCCATCGAGGTGATCGACGACGAGCCTACGTCCGCGGGCGCTGACCGGGTGCGGTTGTTGTTCGCCTCCGATCGTCGGCTGCAGGTAGGAGAGGTATCCAAGGTGGCCAGTGGCGGCGAATTGTCACGACTCATCCTCAGCTTGCGACTCTCGGCGCGGACCGGCTCCGGGTTGGGAAACGCGGCGGTGCTGGTCTTCGACGAGATCGACGCCGGCGTGGGCGGAGCTACCGCCCTGGAAATGGGACGCAAGCTGGGGGCGCTCGCTGCTGATTGCCAGGTCCTGTGCGTCACCCATCTCCCGCAGGTGGCAGCATTTGCGGACACTCACTTTGTGGTCGAACGGAGCGAGAACCGGGCGACGGTGCGGGAAATCGCCGGCGACCGGCGTATTACCGAGTTGTCGCGGATGCTGGCCGGCCTCCCGGAATCGTCCCGCGGCCGCGAAGCAGCGGCCGAGTTGGTGGCGATTGCCCGTGGCGGAAGCCGACCGTCGCATTAGGTTTCACGTCATGAAGATCCTGATCGATCAGGAAGGGCCTGTCACCCGGATCACGCTCAACGAACCCCAACGCCGGAACCCGCTGAGTCTGACGATGATGGATCAGCTGATCGGGGCTCTCGCCGACTTGTCCGGGGAGTGTCAAGTGGTCGTGATCGGTGGGGCGGGGCCGGCTTTTTCGGCCGGTCATGACCTGACCGAGATCGTCGGAGCCGACGAGTCTGGAATCGTCGCGCTGTTCGAGAAGTGCACCGAGATGATGGAGCTCATACCGGCGATCCCTCAGCCCGTTATCGCCCGGGTCCAGGGCATTGCCGCCGCCGCCGGGTGCCAACTAGTTGCCTCCTGCGACCTGGTGGTTGCTACCGAGACCTGTCGATTCTCCACGCCCGGGGTAAAGATCGGCCTCTTCTGCTCCACGCCCATGATCCCCGTAACGAGGGCAGTGGGCCGCAAGCGGGCGTTGGAGATGTTGCTGACCGGTGAGCCGATTGATGCCCGGACAGCCGCCGAGTGGGGCCTGGTCAACCGGGTGGTCCCAGAAGTGGATCTCGACGCGGCGGTGGATGAACTGGTGGCCGCGATCCTTCGTTCGTCGCCAGCGGTGGTGGGGCTGGGGAAACAGGCCTTCTATGCGCAAGTGGACGTCGACCAGCACTCGGCCTATCAACAGACGCAGCCGCTCATGGTGAAGAACGCCTTGATGGAAGACGCCCAGGAAGGCATGGGAGCATTCCTCGAAAAGAGGTCGCCAAATTGGCAGGGGCGATGACATCCCGCGAACCTGATCGGACCTCGGTTACACAGCTCACCCCCCTCTTGTTGCTCGAGAGGTCGGCCAGCGTTTATAAGGACAAACCGGCCATCAGCTACGGATCGCGGGTGCTGACATATGGGCAGTTCGGCGAAGTCGTGACCAGGGTGGCCAGGGCTCTTCAGGCCTCAGGAGTCAAACCAGGCGATCGGGTGGCGTATCTCATGCCGAACCTGCCTGAGATGCTCATTGCCCACTTTGCGGTCCCCCTTTGCCGGGCCGTTCTGGTCGCGATCAACACGAGGCTCTCGGGACCGGAGATCGAGTACATCCTCAACCACTCGGGCGCCTCTTTGCTGGTTGCCGACACTGCCTTGCTGCCGGTGGTGGCGCCCCGCCTGTCGGCGGTGAGCGGCCTGCGCGAGGTCATCGCCCTCGACGACATCGGCCGGTCGGCAGAGCTGGAAGCGGTCGACTATTCGGAGTTTCTCGAGCGCGGAAACGACCAACCGCTTCCTTTCCGCGTGGATGACGAGCACCGCCCGATCTCCATCAACTACACGTCGGGGACCACCGGAAGGCCCAAAGGAGTCCAGTACACACACCGCGGTGCGTATCTCAATGCCCTGGCCGAAGTGATCCATTCGCACCACGATCCCGACTCGGTCTACTTGTGGACGTTGCCGATGTTCCACTGCAACGGTTGGTGCACGACCTGGGCGGTCACCGGGATTGGCGGCACCCATGTCTGTCTGCGCGCGGTCGACCCCGAGCTCATCTGGAAGCTGATCGAAATCAACGGCGTGACCCATCTCAACGCCGCTCCGACGGTTCTCATCTCGTTGGCCAATCATCCGGCCGCAGCTCCGTTTGGCCGCCCGTTTACGGTCACGACCGCCGGCGCCCCTCCCAGCCCGACCATCATCGCCCAGATGGAAGCGCTGGGTGCCAGGGTCGTGCATGTATACGGCCTGACGGAGACCTATGGGCCCTACACCGTGTGTGAGGCTCAGAGACCCTGGTTGGGCGAGCCCTTGGAGCGCAGGGTGAAGCTGTTGGCCCGTCAGGGAGTGGCGTATCTGGGTGCCGACCCTGTCCGGGTGGTCGACGACGACATGAACGACGTTTCCCGCGACGGTGAGACCATGGGGGAGGTGGTGATGCGGGGCAACAACGTTATGTCCGGTTATTACGCCGACCCCGAGGCTACCGCCCACGCTTTCCGGGGTGGATGGTTCCACTCGGGGGATCTGGCGGTTTGGCACCCCGACGGTTATATCGAGCTGCGAGACCGTCAGAAGGACATCATCATTTCGGGTGGAGAGAACATATCCACGATCGAGGTAGAGCAGGCCATCGTCAGCCATCCGGCAGTCATGGAGTGTGCGGTGGTGGCGATGCCCCATGACCATTGGGGGGAACGCCCAAAGGCATTTGTGGTCCTCAAGCCGGGTGCCACCGCCTCGGGGGAAGAAATCATCGACCACGTCCGAAGCCGTTTGGCGAAGTTCAAGGCCCCTGATGAAGTCGACATTGTCGAAGCTCTTCCCAAGACCTCGACGGGCAAGATCCAGAAGTACGTGCTGCGTGAACAGGTTTGGGCCGGGCGGGAGAGGAAGATCAACTGAGTCGGGTTCTTCGGCGTTATCGATGGGCGCTGTGGCTTGTCGAGCTCAGCCTTGGCTGATCAATCGAGGAAGCGAAACCTGGAAGCATGTGCCCATGTGATGTGGGCGGAGATCGAGGTCGCCACCCATCAGTCGGGCCAAAAGTCTTGAAACCGTCAAACCGAGCCCCAGGGTCGACGGCTGATTGGGGTCGCCGGCTCCGTGGAAGTAAGGCTCGAACAAGTGCTCGACTGCGTCCTCGGGAATCCCCGCTCCATCGTCGACGACACGCAGCCCGGTGACATTTGCTCCTTCCCATATCTCCACCCAGATGCTGGGGCCGCCATATTTGACGGCATTAGTGAGCAGGTTGCGAAGCACCTGACGCACTCGGAGGTGATCACCCAAGGCCTGGGCGTCGCCATAAGGCAGGGTAATCCGATCCCTGCTGGCCGCCGGTAGTGCGGACACGACAGCATGGAGTTCCACCCCCAAATCCACCCGTTCGCTGAGCACGTTTACGAGGTTGCCGTCAGACCGTGCCGCTACCAGCAGATCCTCGATTATGGCCGCCATCTCCTTTGCCTGACCAGCCACGACTTCGGCCAGATCGGCTGCCTCTACATCCGACTGTTCCCGCATGCGATCTGCCAGCAGCTCCGCAAATCCGAGAACCGAGGTGAGTGGGGTTCGCAACTCATGGCTGACGCTCGCTAGGAACACGTCTTTGGTTTGCAGGAGGTTCTCGAGACGAACGTTGGCGTCTGCTAGCTCCTCGGTTCTCTTCTCGACATCGGCTTCCAGTTGACTCTGGGACTGACGGAGAGCCGAGTGAAGGCTTCGGATCTCGAGCAGGTGACTGACCCGCAGCGTCAACTCGGTGACATCGAAAGGCTTCGTCAGGAAGTCCGTTGCTCCCAAAGACAACGACTCTCTTCTGGACTCCATTTCAGAATCGCCGGTGACTACCAGGATCGGAAGGAACATCCCCTCTGGCACTCTCTGGCGAAGATCGCGCAACAACTCGAATCCGTCGACGCTCGGCATATGCAGATCCTGTATTACGAGATCGACCGCAACGGGATCGAAGAGTTTCAGCATCTCGGTGACCCGTGAAAAGACCCGCACGTTTTGATGCCCGGCAAGGCGGAGGATCTGTTGTACCAACAGCAGACTTTGGGGATCATCATCAATGACCCAGATCGACGTAGTTCCGGGGCCGTTCATCGTTAGGGGGCGGAAGCGTCGACCAATGCCAGGAGGCGCCCAATGTCCAGCGGTTTAGTTAGGTAGTCGGTTGCCCCGGCCGCGAGAAGCTTGTGCATCTGGGTCGGCGTGGCATCGGCAGTCACAATCACCACAGGAATTTCGGCTGTTTCCGGTTCAGACTGGAGGATTCTTAGGGCCTCTTCTCCGCTGAGATCGGGAAGGTGGAGATCGAGCAGTACTAGATCGGGTCGGTGCTGGCGGGCCAATTCGAGACCAAGTTTCGCCTGCATCGCTGAAAGCAGCCTTACTCCGGGCCGCAGTTCCAAGGCTCGTTCGATCAGCCGCAGGTTGGACAGGTTGTCTTCGATGTAGAGGACGGTCATCAACTTTTCGCTGGTGACCAGAGCTGGAGCCGCGCTTCGGGCGGCATCCTCACCGACCAGCCGGGGTGCGTCAACAGCGAGAAGAGAGATGGTGAACACACTTCCAACGCCGGCCGTGCTCAACGCCGTCAGTTTCCCACCCATCGTATCGATCAAACCATGTGAAAGTGCCAACCCCAACCCGGTTCCTTCAACATCTGATGCTTCTGCCCCGAGGCGATCGAATGGTTGAAAGACCCTGTCTATATGTTCACGAGAGATTCCTCGCCCACTGTCAGTCACTGCAATTGTCACAAGATCGCCCATGACTCCGGTGGTGAGCGTTACCGATCCCCCTGTACGGTTGTATTTGATCGCATTTGAAAGCAGATTGAGCAACACCTGGCGGAGTCGTTGTCGGTCAGCCATGACGTATCGGCCCTCGGTGTTCGTCAGCTCAGTAGAGAGCGCGATGGTCTTCTCAGAAGCCGAAGGCCGCATGAGGTCGAGGGCTTCTATCAGGGCAGGATTGACCGGCACTGGTTCATTCGACACCGGAAGCTTGCCAGCCTCGATTCTGGTGATGTCGAGAACCTCGTCGATCAGGTCGAGCAGATGGCGACCCGCCTTCATGATCTGGTGCAAGGACTCGTCCTGACTCGGGGTTAAGGCATCGAGCTCGAGGAGCTGGCCAAATCCCAGAACGGCATTGAGCGGGGTCCGCAACTCATGGCTCATCCGCGACAGGAAGTCGTTCTTGGCATGGTTCGCGTTCTCCGCTTCGGCTTTGGCTCGCTCTAGCTCGTCTTGGATGCGCCGGCGCTCAGTCACATCACGTACTGCGGCCGAAATCAACAGCTCTGATCCGGTCTCCAGGGGACTTAAACTAATTTCTACTGGTACTTCAGAACCGTCTTTGCGCCTGGCGGTGAGGGCCAAGCCGATACCCATAGCCCGGGGGTGAGGGTCAGATGTGTAGGTGTCTCTGTGGCCCCGGTGGATGTTGAGGAGGCGTTCGGGCACCAGCATTTCAACCTGAGAGCCGATCATCTCCTCGCGTCGATACCCGAACAGTGCTTCACATTGAGCGTTGACGAGGACGATCTGACCGTCAACGCCGACAATCACAATGGCGTCGGGAGCTGATTCCAACAAACCCGCAAACAGGTTTTCGGATTGCCCTCGGCCCGTCAGCACCAAGTCTCCTTGTGGATTGACCTTCGTGGGAAAGTAAGCGTGCGGCAGTATCTATTACGTGCTCCCCGGGTGCCTTCGGAGAGAAAAACTCGGAATTGACCCGAAGTGTTCGCAAGCATACAACGCGTCGCCCGACAGCCGGGTTTCCGGTGGTAGGTCAGTTTGGCCTTAGTCAGGGACCTGGCAGTCAAAGCCAGAGCAGCAATGAGGGCAACGTTGCTGGTGATGCGTGCCGTGGATGGGCCCGGTGGGGTTCTTTGGCGCCTAGGCGTCGCTTCGGAGGTTCTTTGGTGTCTGACCAACCGATCTCGTCGCTGACGCGCCAAAGAACGTCTGGGCCGACGCTGGGACGCCAAAGAATGATCCCCAGCGCGGGTGATATCCCACTTCGCCGAAATACAACCGTCGGCCTCAGACCGTCGGACGCCACCCGCGCAACCCGTCAAGCCAAGCTGACCCACTCGGGGGCGAAAGCGGGAAACCCGGTAGGGCGTGACCCATCTCAACGGCGCTCCGATCACGGCTTGGTCGTGGGCCGGTGGCGCCCTAGGGTGCTTCGGGGTGATTGACGATTGAATTTGGAACCTCCCGCCCGGTCTGGATGATCGTTTCCGACGTCGATGGGACTCTCCTCGGTGACGATCATGAGCTTGCCGAGTTGCTTTCCGCGCTTGTCGAGCGCATCGACGTGGTTCTTATACCCAATTCGAGCCGGCCCATACGAAGCCTCAGCGACTCGTGGCGTCGGGTGGGAATTGATCCGTTTCCAGCCCAGGTGGGCGCCCTCGGGACCGAGGTGGAACTGGACGGGTCGGCCACTGACTGGTCACAACGATTCGCCGAGTTCGATCGCCGCCCCATCGACCGGAAGCTGACCGGCCTTGGCTTTCACACCAATGGCACCGAGTTCCAGAGCGCTCTCAAGGCCAGCTATTCCATCCCTCGAGACCGATGGGAGGAGGCGACAGCTGCGATCGACCAGATCGTGCCGGCGCTGGTCGTCACCAGCGGCGAAGCCGACTTTGACGTCATCCCGATAGGGGCCGGCAAACCGGCACCGCTCGGTTACCTGAGGGATCACTTCGACGTGTCTCCGGAGCGAATGGTGGCCGCCGGCGACTCGATGAACGACCTGTCGATGCTGCTGGCGGTCACAAATCGCATAGTGGTGGGTAATGCCGAACCCGCGCTGTTCGACGCCACCGCGGGCCGCGCCTTTCACAGCCGGAGAGAGTTTGCAGCCGGTCTGAGGGAAGGACTAGTTGGGCTAGGGGTGCTGCCCTGACCTCGGAGCCGAACGACCTCCTCATGATCTCGCTCCACGGGTATGTAGCGGCGAGTCCTGAGCTGGGGAAACCGGATACCGGAGGACAGGTGGTCTTCGTCCTCGAACTGGCGAAACAGCTCGCCGAACTCGGCTATCGGATCGACCTCGTAACCCGCCGTTTCGAAGGACAGCCCGAGTTCGACGACATCTCCGACCGTCTCCGAATCTGGAGGATTCCGTTCGGGGGGCCGGGCTTCATCCGCAAGGAAGACATGCACGACCATCTGGACGAATTCCTCAAGGAGTTTTTCAATGTCGGACCACACGAGTACGCAGCCGTGCTCTCCCATTATTGGGACGCGGGTTGGGCCGGCCAGTCGATTGCCGAGGAACTGAAGATTCCCCATATCCACACTCCTCACTCGCTAGGAATGTGGAAGCGCCGGGATATGGGCGGGGATCCCGCTGAGGCGGAGAGTCTTTACCGCTTCGAGGAGAGGATTCGCAAGGAGTTTCTGACCTACAGGCGGTGTGACCACGTCATTGCCACGACCCAACAGCAGGTCGAGCTACTCGGCCGGGACTACGACTTAGCGGATTGGCAGATGACGATGGTCCCTCCCGGCATCGATGAATCGGTCTATACCCCGGTGCCGCCACGACAAGTGGCGATCGTGCGCCGCAGGCTTCGGTTCGGACCTCACGATGTCTATGCCGTCGGACGGGCCGCCAACAACAAGGGGTATGACTTGTTAATTCGGGCCCTTCCGATCCTGCGCGAAGCGGTGAAGGACGCCAGGCTCCAGCTGGCCGTCGGCGCCGGCGCCACACGGGACCGACGTCTGATCGAGAAGTGGCAGGCACTCACCCGGGAGTTGGGCGTGGAAACCGAGGTTCACTGGCGAGGCCACGTGCCTGACGAAGGAATGGCCGATCACTATCGCGCGGCAGGTGTCTTCGCGTTGTCATCGCGCTATGAGCCTTTCGGCATGACAGCCATCGAGGCAATGGCTTGCGCAACCCCGACCGTGGTGACTGTCCACGGCGGACTGCACGAGATGATCGACTTCGGAGTCCACGCGCTTTATGCCAACCCACGGCGGACCGCGGAATTCGCCACCATGCTCAGTCTTCCGCTCAGATACCCCAGGCTGCGTCAGGTTCTGATGGTCGAAGGCGCCCGGTTGGCTCGGCGCGAGTTCGGCTGGCGGGGCGTAGCCAGGCGCACCGTTATGGTCGTCGAGAGAGCGAGAGAGAACTTCCACAAGCTCTTGCTGGGTACGGTCACGCCAACCGAGCAGGGTCCAACGGGGTGATGTCTGGGGTATCCGCCGTCCGATGGACTTTCAGATACGCTTCTATATAGGAGGCGGCGGACCATGCCTGGTGGGATTTGCCCATGGGCCGGCCTGTCTCACCATGCAGCCACTCGTTGAACTCCCACTCGCCTCGCAGCCCTTGTCGGCATGTCTCCGCCAGGGCTTCCAGTTCCCGATGGGCCAGCTCGTGGCGCCCCAGGCGATGAAGAAAGCGCACCCAAAGTCCGCCAATGAAGGGCCAGACGCCGCCGTTGTGGTAGTGATGCGGGAGATTCATGAAGTTGACCAGGAAATAGTCCTTCCAGTCCTCGGCGCCCGACTGGACCGCCGGATACAGGCAGGCCACCGGGAACGGCCGGTTGACTCCGACTCCCCACAGGAAGTCGAACAGCCTCTGCTGTTTGTGATCGTCGAGTAGACCATGTAGGGCGGCCAATAGGTTGGCGAGGACGTCGCAGCGCCACGAGAAGTCGAATGGGGTCACCTGTGAAAGGAGATACCTGGCCTCCCCGACCGAATACCGACCGCTCGACGACCCGGCGATATCCATCAGCTGGCGGGCGGTGGGCCAGAAGAGGTCGACGATCCGGCCCCCAACCAGCTTGCCCTTCTCCTCCCAGCCGGCACCGTCGAAACCCAGTGCGGAGACCATACTGGCCATATCGAGGCATGCCCTATACCACAACACCTCGTCATAGAGGACGTTGTAACTGCGGGGGAATAGATCCATCCAATCGGATGACTCGGGGATTTCGATGAGGCCGTCGTTGTTCGAGTCGTGGGCCGACAACCATGCCATGGCTCGTTCGACGGCCGGCAACATTTCTATGGCAAAGGCTCGGTCTCCGACGAAGAACGAGAAGCGAATGGCGCCGATTACGAACCAGAGCACCGAGTCAATGGAGGCGATGCCCCCTATGCCCGAGTACTCCGGGCGCTCGTCTTCGATGAGGATGTAGGCAGGGATCTGTCCTGAGGGAGCTTGATGGCGTGCCAGTAGGCGCAAGGTGGCGGCGAAAGCCTCGAGGAACTCCGGGTTGTTCAGGCCCATGCTCCACAACCCGGTCATGGTCCCGTCGCGGGCCCATACCGATGCGTAGTTGGCGTCCTCCAAGCCGAGCTGGTTGTCGGAGACGGAGGCCGCCGTGAACCCGAACGTGGTGACGTTGCGCCGGAGTGAGTCGATTGCCCGGACCAGACCCTCGTCGCAAAGGTCGGCACTGGCGGCCGCGGGAGGCAAGTTGAGAAAACGGTCGATGGCGGCGATTAGTCCTTCGCCATCACCTCGCCGTAAACGTTCGATGAGCCACGCGGGGTCGGGTGCCCGGCTGGCGAGATGAGTCTCGAGGAAGAGTGCCACAGAGGAGGGCATGATGAGGAACTCGTCGGCCAGGTGACGAATCGCATCCGACAAAGAACCCTGCGGCGCGTTTGTGACCTCTTCTTGCGCCGGTAGGCGCAGCATCCAGTCCCCTTGCCAACCGACGAGGTAGTCCCCCTCAAGAGAATCAGTCGACGAGGGGGATTCCGCAACCCCGACGACGAGCAACTCCGGGCGGTGGGGGCCGATTCGGTCCCGCAATCGGCGACGGTCTTCGTCAGTGAGTCCTTGCCAAATCGTGTCGTCTAGAGCCATCAGCTTCACGGGGAGCGCGGTTCCCGCTGGAATCGTCATATCTTTACCGTAGTGAGTCTGAGTTCTTCGACCATCGACCGGCCCCTGTTACGCTGATCGCCCGTGACCAAGTACGTGTTCGTCACGGGCGGCGTCGTTTCATCGCTCGGCAAAGGCATAACCGCCGCCTCGCTTGGGCGGCTCCTCCGGGCCCGTGACCTCCGGGTGGTCAATCAGAAGCTCGACCCTTACATCAACGTCGACCCCGGGACCATGAACCCTTTTCAGCACGGTGAGGTGTTTGTCACCGATGATGGCGGTGAAACCGATCTCGATCTGGGTCACTACGAGCGGTTCACCGGAGAAAACCTGCGCCGTAGCTCCAACGTCACCGCAGGATCCGTTTACCTCTCGGTTATTCAGAAGGAGAGGCGAGGTGACTACCTCGGCGACACAGTCCAGGTAATACCGCACATCACCAACGAGATCAAAGCCCGCATCCGCAAGGTGGGTGGGGACGACGTCGATGTCGTCATCACCGAGGTGGGGGGCACTGTCGGTGACATCGAAAGCCTCCCGTTCCTGGAGGCGATCCGTCAGTTCGGCAACGACCTTGGCCGCCAGTCGGTGATGTACCTCCACGTGACCCTCGTTCCCTACATCTCCTCATCGGAGGAGCTGAAGACCAAACCCACTCAGCACTCGGTTGCAGAGTTGCGCAGCCATGGCATCCACCCGGACGTGATCGTGGTGCGATCGGACCGACCCATCGATGATCAGGTGCGACGCAAGATCTCGCTCTTTTGCGATGTGCCACCCAAAGCAGTCATCGCTGCCCCCGATGCCCCCGAGATCTATGAGGTGCCGATTGTGCTTCATCAGGGTGGCTTGGACGCGGTTGTGTGCGAACGGCTCGATCTCAGCGCGCCTCCGGCCAATCTGACCGGGTGGACCGACATGGTGCGCCGCGCTACCGAGGCGACCAAACCGGTGACCGTGGGCATTGTCGGTAAATACGTCGATCTACCCGATGCCTACCTGTCAGTGGTGGAAGCACTCCGTCACGGGGCGGCCTTGCACGGTCATCGCCTCGATCTGCGATGGATTCCCTCGGAGGAACTGACGGGGATGTTGTCCGCGGGATACCTGGAAGGTGTCGACGCCGTGGTCGTTCCGGGAGGGTTCGGATCGCGCGGGGTGGAAGGCAAGATCCAGGCTATCCGCTATGCCCGCGAAAACGGCATCCCATTCCTCGGGCTCTGTCTTGGCTTGCAATGCGCAGTCATCGAGATTGCCCGCACTGTCCTTGGTCACCCCGACGCCAATTCGACCGAGTTCGACCCGACCACGGTGCATCCGGTCATCGATCTGATGGAGAGCCAGCAAGACGTGGCTGACATGGGGGGAACGATGCGTTTGGGTCGATACCCGGCAAAATTGATGGAGGGCAGTCAGGTCCGCGGGCTTTACGGGCAGGAGGTGGTGTACGAGCGTCACCGCCACCGATGGGAAGTCAACAACCGGTATCGCAAGGATCTCGAGGCAGCAGGTCTCCGTCTTTCCGGGTTGTCCCCGGACGACAACCTGGTCGAGTTCATCGAACTGCCGTCTCACCCCTACTTCGTCGGAACCCAGGCCCATCCCGAGTTCCGTTCCCGACCCGACCACCCTCATCCGCTGTTCGCCGGGTTGATCGAAGCAGCGATCAGCCACCGGGAGCGCCGCCCCGAAGGCGAGATGGTCGACCTCGACCTTCTCACCAGGGCACGAGGTGTTGGGTGATCGTAGGGATACCCCGCGAGATCAAGACTGCCGAATACCGGGTGGCCATCACTCCCGTCGGAGTGCGCGAGCTGGTCGATCGCGGTCACGAGGTCGTCATCGAACAACACGCCGGGGACGGCTCCACCATCCATGACGGTGAATACGCCGATCAGGGAGCCACGATCGTGGCCGACGCCGCCGAAGTCTTCGCCACCGCCGAATTGATCCTCAAGGTGAAGGAACCGCAGGCCGGGGAAGTGGCAATGCTCCGGCGGGGACAGACCCTTTTCACCTATCTCCATCTGGCGGCCTATCCAGCTCTTGCCAAGGGGCTGATGGAGGCCGGCATCGTGGCGGTGGCATACGAGACCGTGCAGCTCCCCGACCGCACTCTCCCTCTCCTCGCTCCAATGTCGGAGATTGCCGGGCGGATGGCGACCCAGGTGGGAGCGTACTTTCTCGAAAAGGCGCAGGGCGGACGAGGGGTGCTACTGGGCGGTGTGACCGGTGTGCATCCCGCCAACGTGGTGGTGATCGGTGGTGGGATCGCGGGAGCGAATGCTGCGGCCATAGCGGTGGGAATGCAGGCTGAGGTGGTGGTCCTCGACCGCGATCTCGCCAGGCTGCGATGGCTCGACTCGATCTATCAGGGCCGCCTGGTCACTATTGCCTCCAATCGGCTCACCATTGAAAATGAGGTTCTCGCCGCCGATCTGGTGATCGGCACGGTGCTGGTCCCCGGGGCTTCGGCGCCCAAACTGGTCACCGAGGACATGGTTCGAGCCATGAAACGGGGGGCCGTATTGGTGGATGTGGCGATCGACCAGGGTGGTTGCTTCGCCACCAGCCGTGAGACCACTCACGAGAATCCGGTCTATACGGTTCACGACGTCCTTCATTACGCCGTCGGCAACATCCCCGGGGCAGTGCCGCACACCTCCACCTACGCCCTCACGAACGCGACGTTGCCGTACGCGCTCGCTCTCGCCGATCTGGGAGTGGGTGGGGCGGTGGCCGAACATGGCGAGTTGGGTGGCGGGGTCAACGTGGTCGACGACCAGATCACTCACCCCGCCGTTGCGGCCAGCCTCGGTGTTGGGTTTGTCGACCCCGAGGTGGCCCTGGCCTCGCGGTGACTCATCTAAGGGAAGGCCTCAACGAGTATCTGTCGGCGTTGGTGATCGATCGGGGCCTGGCTAACAACACGGTTGTGGCCTATCGACGGGACCTCGAGGACTACCTGTCGTTCCTGGGCGAGAACGATCCCCAACCCGGCGACGTTGATCGATATGCCCTGTCGCTCGCCGACCGGGGATTGGCCTCCTCTACCGTCGCACGCAAACTCGCAGCAGTGAAAGGGCTTCATCGGTTTCTGGTGGCTGAGGGTCGAGCCGAAACCGACCCCACCCGGTTGCTGCCGTCGGCCCGGCGATCCGACCCGTTCCCGAAGGCCCTGGCAGTTCACGAAGCAATCGCCCTGGTCGAGTCACCGGATCTTTCGACGGTCGCCGGCCGCCGGGATCGGGCTTTGCTCGAGTTCCTCTATGGGACCGGGGCCCGGGTTTCGGAAGCCGTTGGTCTCGCCCTGGCCGAACTCGATCTCACCGATCGCACGGTGATATTGACGGGGAAAGGTGACCGCCAGCGTCTCGTACCTCTGGGTGGGGCGGCGGTGACGGCCATTGGAGATTGGCTGCCAGATCGGTTGCGTTTGTCCGCCCTGGCACGTCGTCCCACTTCGACGGATCGCGACAGCGTCTTTCTCAACCTCCGGGGCGGGGCCCTCAGCCGTCAATCCGCCTTCCGGCTTGTCCGTTCCCATGCCGCCCGGGTGGGGATCGACCCGTCCACGGTTTCCCCCCACACGCTCCGGCATTCGGCGGCGACCCATATGGTCGAAGCCGGCGCGGACCTTCGCTCAGTTCAGGTTCTGCTGGGTCACGCTAAGATATCCACAACCCAGGTATACACCAGGGTCTCCCCACAACACGTGGTAGAGATCTTTTTCGAGTCCCATCCGAGAAGCCGATGACTATCGATATTGAATCTGCCCGCACTCAGCTTGAACAAGCCAAGGTGCGTCTCATACGCCAGCTTTCCGAGCTTGGCTCTGAAGAGGATGGCGACCTCCGCTCCGACATGGTGTTCGGGGACGGTTTCGCCGACGCCGGGGCTGCCACCGCTGAGAGGACCGAGGTGCTCGGTCTGGTAGAAACCCTCAAAGGCCAGCTCGACGGGGTCGAAGCTGCCCTTGCTCGCATCGCCCAAGGTGGATACGGGATCTGTGTCAACTGTGGCAAGAAGATCCCGATGGCGAGGATGGAAGCCCGCCCCGAATCGGTGTATTGCGTCGACTGCAAGTCGAAGCGGTCCTGATCCCACGGCAGCTGGGACCAAGCACCTGGCGCCACCTGGCAGGGAGGCTGGTCGACTTCGTCACCTCCCGAGCGTTGACCCTCGACGAACAGGCTGAGGCGCAAGCCCGCTTGCGAGCCGGCGAAGTAATCCCGTTCTTCGGTCAGCCCGTCGCCGATCTTCGCCACGCACTCACCTGTGCCCGGGATGTCGCCTCCTCTTACCCCCAACGCGAAGACCTGATCAGGGCGGCGTTGCTCCATGACGTTGGAAAACGACACGCCGGGTTGGGAGCGATGGGACGAATTGCGGTCACAGCCTGGGCCAAGCTGGGAGGTCCGACCAGGGGCCGGGCCGGTGCCTATGTCCGCCACGGGGAGGCGGGAGCACTCGAATTGGAAGAGGCAGGGGCCGAGATTCTGGTCGTCGACTTCGCCCGTCACCATCATGGCCAGAGGCCAGTTTCGATCACTGAGGAGGACTGGGTCGTATTGCAGGCGGCCGACCGGGCCAAGGTCAGACGGAAGTCGAAAGACCGAAGCCCCGAACGCGGTCGTTGATACTGAGGCGAGTTTCGACCACCATGCTTCCGTCTTCCGACTTCCGCCTGCTTTATGAGCTACCACGTAACTACCACTGTTTTTGAGGGCCCGCTCGACCTGCTGCTGGCTCTGATCAACCGCCACCAGGTGGATGTGGCTGCACTCAACCTCACCGATCTGGTCACCGAATACCTGAGCTATCTGACCGAGATTCGCGAGATGGACCTCGACGTGACCAGCGAGTTTCTTTTGATCGCCGCCACCCTGATCCAGCTCAAGGCCCATCGGCTGCTTCCTTCCGGCACTGACCTGGATGTCGACGAGGAGCTGGCATTGATGGAAGAGCGTGATCGTCTGCTGTCCAGGCTGTTGATGTGTGTCACCTTCAAAGACGTCGCCGCGGTCCTTCTGCGCCGTTTGCAGGACACCAGTCGCCAGGTCCCTCGCACCACGGGCCTCGATCGGCGGATACAAACGCCACCGCCCTTTGTTGAGCTTCCGGTTGATGCAGTGGGCTTGGCCAAAGTGGCAGGCAAGGTGTTTGCCAGGGCGGTCGCCGAGCCCGACCTCGACCATCTCGACCTCGATCTGCCTTCGGTCGAGGCGGCCATAGCCGAGATCTCCGCCAGGGTAGGAGAGGCAGTGGTTTCTACGTTCGAAGAACTGGTGGCCCATTGTCATCGCTCGGTCGAAGTTGCCGCCTATTTCCTGGCACTGCTCGAACTGGTCCGCTGGGGGATGATCGAGATCGAACAGTCGGACTGGCTGGCCCCGATCGAGGTCCGGCGCCGGCCGGAAGCCGTTCCCGTGGAGGGGTGGGCATGATCACCGTACGCGCCGCCGTCGAAGCCATCCTCTTTGTCGCCGAGGCCCCGGTGCCGGTTGAGGAGCTTGCCGAGGTGCTGGAGGTCCCAAGGGAACAAGTGATCGCAGAACTCGACCTGTTGGCTGCCGATCTGGTCGAGCGCGGAAGCGGAGTGGTCTTGCGTCACGCCGCCGGAGGGGTTCGCCTCTACTCACATCCCGATGCCTACCCGTATCTCGAAAGGTTTTCGTCTTCGGCTACGGCCCGAAAGATCTCCGGAGCATCGCTGGAGACACTGGCAGTCATCGCCTACCGGCAGCCGGTGTCGCGAGGGCAGATCGCCGAAATCCGCGGCGTCGACTCCGATTCGGCGATCAGGACACTCGAACGCCTGGGCCTGGTGGAGGAAGCCGGACGACTTCCGGGGCCGGGTAGCCCAGCGATCTATCGAACCACCGGGCTCTTTCTCGAAAAGCTGGGGGTCAACCGAATTGCCGACCTGCCGCCGCTGGCCGATCACGTTCCCCCCGCTGAGATCGTCGAGGTACTCGAGGAGACATTCCGGCCCGGAGCATGAGCGACGAGCGGGTCGGTCAACGCCTGCAGAAGGTGATCGCCAACGCCGGATTGATGTCGCGACGTTCAGCCGAAACCTTGATCGCCGCGGGCCGGGTGACGATCGATGGACGGCCTGCCAGATTGGGCGACCGGGTCGATGCCGGCACCCAAAAGGTAGAAGTCGATGGTGTGCCGCTTCCGATCGCTCCCGGCCGCGTCACCTATCTTCTCTTCAAGCCGGTAGGTGTGGTCTCCACTGTCGAGGATCCCGAGGGCCGGCCCACGGTTGTGGACCTGGTGCCAGAGGAACCACGGGTGGTACCGGTGGGACGGCTCGACATCGACAGCGAAGGCCTGATGCTCCTCTCCAACGACGGCGACCTGACGCTGCGACTGACCCATCCTCGCTTCGGAGTCAGCAAGACCTATCTGGCCGAAGTGGCAGGAAAACCGTCCCCACGGGCCTTGGCCCGGTTGCGGGAAGGAGTTGAGCTCGAGGATGGACCTGCCCGCGCCCAGAAGGCTCACGTGGTTGGCGGGTACGGCAATCGGAGCCTGATCGAACTGGTGCTGACCGAGGGGCGCAACCGCGAGGTCCGGCGGATGCTGGCCGAAATCGGGCATCCGGTCCATCGCCTGGTCCGGACCGCAATCGGTCCCCTCACCGATCAGGTGCTCAAACCCGGACAGTGGCGCCTGCTCGGACCTCTGGAGGTAGCCGGCCTCTATAAAGCGAGCGGCAACGCCGAGGGTGAACCCTCGCCGCCCCCTGCTTAACCTGTCGTCGTGCCCCTCCCTCGCCAACTGGAAGTGGCCGTGCGTTCTACCCCCGTGTCGGCGGTCGTGCGCCCGCCTGGCTCCAAGAGTTTTACCAACCGAGCGCTGGTCACATCCGCCCTGGCCCGTGGGGTGAGCCGCCTCCACGATCCGCTCGAGGCTGATGACACCAAGGCGATGCGCCGGGGGCTGGGCACCCTGGGGGTGCTTATCGAGGACAACGACGACCCCTGGCTCGTCCAAGGCACCGGCGGTGCCCTCACCGTCCCCGTCGACAGCATCGACGCCGGCGAGGCTGGCACGGCTGCCCGGTTTCTTACCGCGGTCGCAGCGCTGTCGCCGGGGCCGGCCACGATCGATGGCAGCGGTCGTATGCGGGAACGGCCGATGAGAGAGCTACTAGCGGCCCTGAAAGGCATGGGGGTATCGATCGAAGATGCCTCGGGACACCTGCCGGTCACCATATATGGTCATGGTTTGGAAGGAGGACGGGTCGAGGTCGATCCTTCCCGGTCGAGCCAGTTCGTCAGTGCCCTTCTGCTCGTCGCACCAATGGCTCGGGACAAGGTCGAGGTAGTGATGACGACCGAACCCGTCTCGCGGTCCTACCTGACTTCGACCATGGAGGTAATGACTGCCTTTGGTGCCACGGTCGAGGACAGGGGTGATCGATTCCTGGTGGCCGCGGGTGGGTATCGGGCGGCACATTACGAGATAGAGGCAGATGCCAGCGCGGCGGCGTATCCGCTCGTCGCCGCCGCCATCACCGCCGGGAGGGTCAGAATCGAGGGCATTCCCGGTTCCTCGACCCAGCCCGACCTCGCCCTTATCGAGATCCTGGCTCTCATGGGTTGTGAGGTGAGCAGGGAAGCTTCCCGAGTGGTCCTGGCGGGACCGGCCGCCGGTCTGGCGGCCGTGGACGTCGATATGAGAGGTGCGCCCGACGCGGTCCTGGCCCTGGCCGTGGCTTGTCTCTTCGCCGATGGCGAGAGCCGGATCCGCAACATCGGGAGCCTCCGCCACAAAGAGAGCAATCGCCTCGTAGCCCTGGAAACGGAATTGACCAGAGTGGGAGGCGATGCCCGGGTGGTCGGGGACAATCTCGTGATCCGCCCCGGGGTTCTGCGGCCAGCGATTGTCAACACCTATCACGATCATCGAATCGCGATGGCGTTGGCGTTGGTCGGTTTGCGCCAGCCCGGGATTGTGATCGACGGGCCCGGATGTGTGACCAAAACCTGGCCCGGCTACTTCGACGTCCTCGCCGCACTGTGATCGTTGCCATCGATGGCCCGGGTGGGTCGGGCAAGTCCACCGTCAGCCAGCAATTGGCCAAACGACTTGGTTGGAATCATCTCGACACCGGGGCCTTCTATCGGGCCGCCACGTTGGCGGCGCTGCGAGAAGGGGTTGACCCCGCCGATGAGGAGTCGGTGGTGAAAGCGGTGGCCGATCGCCACTTCGACCAACAAAGGGGGCGCATGTTTCTCGATGGCGAGGATGTCTCGTCCGCTATCCGTACCCAAGAGGTGACCGCCGCGGTAAGTGCCGTTGCTGCCCACCCTGGCCTGCGCCGGCATTTGGTCCGCGAACAGCGCAAGTGGGTTGAAGGCAAAGGCCGCAACACCGTAGTGGAGGGAAGGGACATCGGGACCGTGGTCTTTCCCGATGCCAAGCTCAAGGTGTGGTTGATGGCGAGTCCCACCGAGCGGGCCCGTCGCCGCGCAAGAGAGACCGGAGTTGACCTGGGGGAGGTGGAGGCCGATCTCGCCCGCAGGGACAGAGCCGATTCCGGTCGAGCGGTCTCTCCGCAAAGGCAGGCCGCCGACGCCGTTCACCTCGATACCACCGGTCTATCAGTGGAGACCGTGGTTCAGCGCATCCTGGCCCTGCTCGGTCCTTGATCTTCGCTCTCGGATTTGCCTCCCAGGGCCAAGTACCCTTTCAGCGTATGGTCGAACGGGTCGTGGTGGCGGAGCCGCGGGGCTTCTGCGCCGGAGTAGAAATGGCGATCAAGGCGCTCACCTGGATGGTGAGGGTCTTTGAACCGCCTGTCTACTGCTACCACCAGATCGTCCACAACGAGTGGGTAGTCCGCGCCTTCGAGCGGGTCGGAGTCGTGTTTGTGGATGACATTGCCCAGGTTCCCGAGGGAGCGCCAGTGATGTTGTCGGCCCATGGTTCGGGTCCCGATGTCGTTGAGTTGGCGGGGAAACGGGCAGCGGTGGTCATCGATGCCGTCTGCCCGCTAGTCACCAAGGTCCATCACGAGGTGAAGCGGATGGCCGACCGTGGCTACGACATCATTTACGTCGGCCACCGGGGGCATGACGAGGCCCTGGGCACCCTGGCCGAAGCACCGAACGCCATGACGTTGATCGAACCTGAGTCGGGTCTCGATGCGTTCGCGCCGGCCGATCCCGGGCGGGTGGCCCTCTTGGCCCAGACCACTTTGGGGATGCATGAGTGGCAGGAGGTGCTCGAGCAAGCAAGCTCCCGGTTCCCACAGTTGGCCACGTCTCGCAAGAGTGACCTTTGTTACGCCACGACCAATCGCCAGCAGGCCGTGGAACAGCTGTCAACGGAGTGTGATCTGATCCTGGTGGTGGGTTCTGAGAACTCTTCCAATACCCAGGCGTTGGTCAGGGTGGCGCATGAGCGGGGAACCTCCGCCTTCCGCATCGACTCCGCCAGGGACATTCGATCCGAATGGCTGGTGGACGCCCAGGTGGTGGGGCTCACTGCCGGCGCCTCGGCGCCGGATCACCTGGTGTCCGAGGTGATCGACCGGCTGGCGCCAACCCAGGGGTTCGAGTTGGCGAGAGTCACCGAAGAGGAAGAGTATTTCCCCCTTCCGCCTCAACTTCGTTCCTTCGTCTCCACCCTGCAAAACCTGGTGGAGGCCGGTTTCACCGCAGCCGATGGGGGAGAGGGATGGCTCGAGCGTGATCGCTCCTGGACCGCCACCGAGGCTCTTTCGCTGGTTGCGCCCGACCCGATACCCGTTGCCCCCCGGTGACCGCGGTGCGCCCGATCGTGGCGGTTGTGGGCCGCCCGAACGTGGGCAAGTCTTCGCTGGTTAACCGCATTATCGGTGGCCGCCTCGCAGTGGTCGAAGAAATGCCGGGTGTAACTCGTGATCGGCGCCACTTCGAGGCCGATTGGGCAGGGCACAACTTTGTGATCGTCGACACTGGCGGCTGGGAGACCGACGCCGGCGACGGAATCGGCGCTTCCGTGCGGGCCCAGGCCGAAGCGGCATTGTCGGGAGCCGATGTCGTGGTGTGGGTGGTCGATGCCACGACGGGTGTCACCGATGACGACGATGGGGTCGCGCGCCTGCTGCGGCGAGGGTCGGTCCCGGTGGTCCTTGCCGCCAACAAGGTTGATGACGTAAGCCGGGAGGCGGCGGCCGCCGAGTTGTGGAACATCGGGGTGGGCGAGCCCATGCCGGTCTCGGCGGTGCATGGACGCGGGGTAGGAGATCTGCTCGATCGGGTCGTCTCGTTGTTTCCGCCGGATGACGGTGACTTGGAGCGGCCCGAGTTACCTCGGCTGGCGTTGGTGGGACGCCCCAACGTCGGCAAGTCGACCCTCCTCAACCGTCTCGTAGGCGAGCAGCGGGTGATCGTTGCTCCAACACCCGGAACCACCCGCGACCCCATCGACGTCGAGGGTGAGATCGATGGGCGGAGATACCTTCTCGTCGACACCGCCGGAATCCGACGACGAGCCCAGATTGGAGAGTCGGCCGATGTCTACGCCGTCGAACGGGCCCGCCGGGTTGTGGGTGAAGCCGACGTGGCGGTGGTCCTCATCGATGGGTTGGAGGGAGTTACCCATCAGGACCAGCGCATCCTCGACGAGGTGGTGGCGGCTGGGGCTGGCCTGGTCATCATCTTCAACAAGTGGGATAAGGAGCTCGACACCGAACAGCGGGAGGTTACGGAACGGAGCATCGAGGACCGTCTCGATTTTGTCTCCTGGGCTCCCATGATGCGAGCCTCGGCTCTCACCGGTGCCCGGCTTCACCGTCTTGGCAAGTTCATCGAACAGGCTCTCGAGTCGCGCAACCGTCGGATCGGTACCGGAGAGCTCAATCGGATGATCGAGCGGTGGACCGCGGCCCACCCGCCCCCGGTTCGAAAGGGCCGCCGGCCCAGGATCCAGTATGTGGTGCAGGCCGGGGTGGCCCCGCCGACGGTGGTCCTATTCATCTCCGGGGGTGAGCTCGGTGACGACTACCTCCGCTTTCTCGAGAACAGGTTGCGAGAAGAGGTCGACTTCACCGGTACTCCCATCCGCATCGTCACCCGCAAGCGGGAGAAACGTTGAGCGGGGAATCACCTTTCCTCCCCGAGGAGGATTCACCGGTCCCCGAACCCAATCCCTGGGGCTTTCGAATCGTGGTGGTTCTCACCGCCGTCTACCTGCTCTACCGGTTGGGCCAGGGGGTGGCCTGGATCATCAACCGGTTTTAAAAAGTCTGAGGTCAGTCGAGTCCAGCCGAACGACGGATCACCATCTCATCGACCCTTCGCTGGAATTCAGGGAATCGGAGCGCCACCTCCCGAAAGTCCCAGGCCATCAACGCTCCCAGACGCATCGGGGCGGTTGCCACGACATCGGCATTGCGTAGCAAGTCCTCCAGGAGGGCCATCTCACCGAAGACGTCACCCGGCTTGAGTGTCGCCACCAAGTCACCTGCCTGACTGACCACCGCAGTCCCGTCGAGAATTATGAAGAAATGATACGCGTAGTCACCGGCCTTGACGATGTGGCCTCCGATCGGCACCGAAACCTCTTGCAGACGATCGGAGATAAATGCGATGGCTTCGTCGTCCAGACCTTGCAGCAAGGGGATTGAGTCCAATTGCACCCAGGAATCATGGCACCATGTGATCGATTCTGCCGTTTGGGGCATGCAGTAAGCAAAGGTTGTCGCTATCCCGGCGTCGCCTCCTTGAATCCGGTGAGGATCGCCTGTTGGTACGGATCGGTGATGTGGGACAGCGGGACGGCGTCGCAGAAGACCGCTTCTTCTCCACAATGCTCCGGAACGCCGAATCGATCAACCTGCTCGGCGCGCAACAGTCCGGCGAGCCAGGTCCTTCCCGGAGCGAATTCCATCTCCGTGACCCGCGGCAACCAGTAAGACGAAGGCGCGATGCCCAGACCGATCACGGTTACCAGGAGGGCGGAGCTCGCGAATACGGCCACCGTGGCTCTGCTCCGGCGCGGCGCATCCCTTGTCCCCAGGGAGACGAGCAGAGCGAGCGCGAACATGGCGCCGGTCGGGTGGCTGAACCGGAGATCCTCCCACTGGTAGAAGAAGTTGCCGAAGACCAACGCCAGAAAGGCGAGCCAACATCCCAGTCGCAATGGATCGCCGACGATCGCGCGCCATCTCTGCCCGAGGACCAGGAGAAACACCGAGAGCATGCCGCCAAACGCGAACGCCCACGCATTCAGATACTTGCCGCCCATGTCCAAAGACAGGGCGAATAGGTCCCAGCTGAACGGCACCGATTCGTGTGGAAGAGCCAGTCTCCACAGTGCGTGAATGCCCAGCACTATCACCACGCTCGCAATGAGTGCCGCCCCCACCCACCATTTCGGCTTTCGTTTGCGAAGACTGTCGAGTAGCAAACACCCACCCACCACGAGAAATGGGACCACCCCGTAGTACTGAGTGAGACCGGCCGCGGCTGCGGTCATCGTCGCCCCCACGAGCCACCGTTTGCCCCCGGTCTGGTGATAGGGGACGAGAAGAGCTACTGCGGCGATCATCAGCGCCGTCGCCAACAAGTCGGAAAGGATGAAAGAACGGAAGAAGGCCAACGGTGACACTGCGACGGACCACAGGACCACAGCCGATTCCGGCACCGGCGCCGACACCCGACGAGCCGCGAATATCAGGGCGAAGAAGAGCAGGAAGAGAGCCCCACTGATCACGGCGAGCGCGAAGTAGCCGCCTCCTCCCACCAGATAGTCGACGAACGTGATGAGGACGAACAGGGGGTTACGCAGCACCGGGAAGGAGATGAGTGGCGCACCCTCGCTCCATCGACTCAGGGCATATCCCTCGAACAGGTAGTCGTACCCGTCCGCTGACACGAAAGGGAAAGCATTCAGCAGATTGGAGCCAGTCAGCCTGATCGTGATCAGCCAGAACGCCACGGCGACCATGGCGCTGATTGCGATCAGCGGGCGCCACGCATCTGAGCGAACATCGACTTTCCCTTCGGACCGGGCTATGTCACCCGTCCGGGAAAGCCGAGATTTACTCATCGCATTCGATACAACCAGGTCTTTGCTGAGACGGGGATGGAGTCAACCGAAATCGGCGGTGGCACCGACCCGCTGCCGCCAGAGGAACTCTCCTTGTGCTGGATGAGTCGGCCCCCTGCGTATTTTCACGCGGATTGACCCCACGATTAACACCACGGCCATCGCCTACGTTCGTAGGCCGTCGAAGAACCAAAAACGATATGGGTTTTCTCGTCGGGCTGGGGAGATTTGAACTCCCGACCTCTTGACCCCCAGTCAAGCGCGCTAACCAAGCTGCGCCACAGC
>JBBDQN010000032.1:0-119267 GCA_040905905.1 Acidimicrobiia bacterium | reverse complement strand
GAGGAGGCGTTGACCGCATTTCCCGGCTGCGCCATGGTGATCTCCCACGACCGCTGGTTCCTCGACCGGATCTGCACCCACATCCTTGCCTTCGAAGGTGACTCCCAGGTCCGTTGGTTTCAGGGCAACTGGTCCGAGTACGAGGAATGGGTCAGGACCAACTTGGGCGAGGAGGCGTTGCGGCCCCACCGGGTGAGGTACAAGCCGCTGGCCTCCTAAAAACCCTCCGTTTTGGTTCGGACGATCGACACCAGGGGAGCAGAACGACGCGCCAAAACGGGTGACTCAGCCCTTGCTGCGGTCGTCGAAGGTCTCCTCGAACGACACAGCAGCCCGGCGCCGTTCGCCGGCAGTGTCAGGCGCAGCCGGGCTGTCGGTTCGGCTTTCACGGGGGCGATCGCTGCGATCACGGTCTCTGGTATCGCGGTCTCTGGGGCGCTGGTCGCGGGAAGCACCACCACGATTGCGATCGCCACGGTCCCGATCCCTCGGCCGGTCATCCCGATCCCTGGGCCGATCGTCCCGATCCCGAGGACGGTCCTCACCGTTGGAGCTTTCACCGGCACCCTCACGCGGCCCACCTTCGAGCGGTTGAGCCAGTTTGAGAGCAAGTTTGCCGTTGCGATCGATCTCTTCGACCACCACCGCGATCTTCTGACCAAGTTCGAGGTAGTCCTCGACCCGGTCGACTCGACGGCTTGCGTCGATCTTGGAGATGTGAAGCAGGCCATCCCGTCCGGGGAGGATGTTGATGAAGGCGCCGAACTTGGTGATGTTGACCACCTCGCCCTGGTATTCCTTGCCCATCTCGGCCTCTGGTGGAAACACGATCGCCATCACCCGGTCGCGAGCCGCAGCCAGAGCGTCCGAGTCAGCCGAGGCGATGCGAACGATGCCGTAACCGGCTTCCTCCTCGATCTCGATCGTGGCACCGGTCTGCTCTTCCAGCTCCCGCACCACTTTGCCCTTGGGGCCGATGACTTCGCCGATCTTGTCTTTGGGAATCTGGATCGACTCGATCCGCGGCGCCCACTTATTCATCTCGGTGCGGGGGGCAGCGATCACTGCATTCATCGCATCGAGGATCTTCAACCGGGCGGTCCGGGCCTGATCGAGTGCACCGGTGAGAACCTCGCTCGGCAGACCGGAGAGTTTGGTGTCAAGCTGCAACGCCGTGATGACATTGGCGGTGCCGGCCACTTTGAAGTCCATGTCACCCAGGGCATCTTCGGCCCCGAGAATGTCGGTCAAGGTGACGTAGCGGCCATTGCGCTCGATCAGCCCCATGGCGATGCCGGCCACCGGATCGGATATCGGAACCCCGGCGTCCATCATCGACAAAGACGATCCGCAAACCGAGGCCATCGAAGTCGAACCGTTGGACGACACCACCTCGGACACCAGGCGGAGGGCATAGGGAAAGTCGGCCTCGAGCGGCACCACCGGCAACAGGGCCTTTTCGGCCAACGCCCCGTGTCCAATCTCGCGCCGCTTCGGCCCTCTCATGAATCCCGGTTCGCCAGTGGCGAAGGGCGGCATGTTGTAGTGATGCATGAACCGCTTGGAATCCTCTAATGCGAGAGTGTCGAGCATCTGTTCCATCTTCAGCATGCCCAGGGTCGTCACATTGATGACCTGGGTCTCACCACGCTGGAAGAAGGCGGATCCGTGAGTGCGGCCGATCACACCCACCTCGACGGTGACAGCGCGCAGCTCCTCGGGGCCGCGGCCGTCGAGACGGACGTTGTCGTCTACGACTCTCGCGCGCATGATGTCTTTGAGGACCGACTTCCAGGCCCGTTTGGCCTGGTCAAGATCCTCATCGGCAATCTCGAGCTCGGCAAAGACCGCGTCCCGCGCGGCGGACTCGGCATCGTTGCGTTCCTTCTTACCGGTGAGACGGGTCACCTCGTCCAGCCGGGGACGGGCGGCGGTCTCGACCCGGCTGTAAAGCTCGGGGGTGTAGTCAACCGCCAGCGGCCAGTCCGACTCTTTACGGCCTGCCTTCTCGACCAGTTGCATCTGGAGGTCGATCGCTTCGGCGATGTACTTCTTCGACTCCTCCAACCCGGCAGCAACTGCGGCCTCGTCGGAAGGAGCTTCACCGGCGGCGATCAGACGAAGGCCATTGAGGGTGGATCCGGCCTCCACCATGATGATGTCGATCCCACCCTTCTCATTCCGCCCTCCGGCCACGACTAGTTCGAACACCGCCTCTTCCAGGTCGGCGTGGGTGGGCAAAGGAACCCACTCACCCTTCTTGAGGGCGAGGCGGGTGGCCCCGATAGGGCCCTCGAAAGGTATGCCGCTGATCATCAGGGCTGCCGAAGCGGCGTTGAGGGCGATGACATCGTGGGGGTTCTGACCATCAAAGGCCAGGGTGAGGGCCACCACATGGGTTTCGCAACGAAAGCCCTCGGCAAACGATGGACGTAGGGGTCGGTCGATCAGGCGGCAGGCCAAGGTGGCGGCTTCGGTCGCCCGGCCCTCGCGGCGAAAGAACGAGCCGGGGATCTTCCCGACTGCGTACATCCGCTCCTCAAAGTCGACAGTGAGGGGAAAGAAGTCGATTCCCTCACGCATGGTCTTGTTAGCGGTTGCTGTCACCAGCAACTCCGTCTCGCCGATGCGGGCGACCACGGCGCCATCTGCCTGTAGGGCTATTTTGCCGGTGGATAATGACAGGTCCTTGCCACCAATTTGGCCTTGGACGGTGATTTCGGGCACAGGGTGCTCCTTGTCTTGGGGAGCCGGCCCGTTACCAGTTGTCATTGCTTCCCGCGGAAGCAATCACAACTAGCAACCGACCAAACTCCGGTTGGTTAGCGGCGTAGCCCGAGCTGGGCTACGAGCTTGCGGTATCTCTCGACGTCCTGACTGCGGAGATAATCGAGCAGCCGGCGGCGCCGACCCACCATCATCAGCAGGCCGCGACGGCCATGATGATCACCCTTGTGCTCACGGAGATGTTCTGTGAGGTGATTGATGCGCTCTGTCACCAGAGCGACCTGAACCTCGGGCGAGCCACTGTCGGTCTCGTGGTGACCGAACTCTCCGATGACTTCCTTGGTTGATTTCATGTACGCGCCAAACCTGAATGTGGTGGGGATTGCCGACATTGTAGCAGCTAGCCGCCAAGCAACACCCGGGCCGCCGCCGCATCGGCTTCGATTTGGCGGCGGAGGTCCTCCACTCCAGCAAACGTCCGCTCTCCTCTGATCCTGGCGACGAATCGAACCGCCAGTTCCCGGCCGTAGAGATCACCATCGAAGTCGAAGAGAAAGGCCTCCACCCGGCGATCCTGACCTCCAAAGGTTGGCCTGGTCCCGATGTTCACCACGGCTTCGCGCAATCCCAGGTCGCCCCGGATCCGGCAGGCGTACACCCCGTTGGCCGGGAGGAGGTGTTCGGGAGCCACAGCCAGGTTGGCGGTGGGAAAACCGATCGTCCGCCCCCTCCCATCACCAGGCTGAACAACCCCGGTCAACTCATAGGGGCGGTCGAGCAGCGAGGCCGCTTCCTCGACATTGCCCTCGGAAAGCAGCGCTCGAATCCGGGTCGATGACACCACCTCTTCCTCGCGGCCGTACATATCGACGATCGAAACCTCGAACCCCTCCTCCTCCCCCATCCGCTGCAGTAACCCGGCATCACCACCGCGGTCGCGGCCAAAACGGAAGTCGGCGCCCACCACCACCCACTGCGCTTGGAGGGCCGGAGCGAGCACCTGGGTAGCAAACTCCTCGGCGGTGAGATCACGTATGTCCGGGAAGTGGAGGATCCCGCTCACCTCAATCCCTAGCTGACGAAACTGCTCGATCCGCTGTTCGACGGAGGTCAACATCAGAGGCGCCCGGTCGGGAGCGAGGAAATGCAACGGATGCGGATCGAAGGTCACGACCGCGGGCAGAAGACCTCTCTCGCGAGCCGCCTTCACGAGATCGGCCAGAACCCTGCGATGACCGATGTGGACCCCGTCAAAAACTCCCACCGTCACCGCGGTCGATCCGGGTACCTCCCATTCGAAGGGATGACCGCGAAGGACGATCACGCCAGGACCACTTCGGCCCGCGCCTCTTCGCCACTCCGGCGATAGACGGCCATTAACCGGCCGCCATCATCGACCATGGCAAGCGGCCCCTCCGGACCAGACGAGGACACCGGCCGACCGTGCGAAACCGCCTGAGACTCGGCTTCGTTGAGGATCACCTGCTCCATGCCCGCTGCGGCAGCCTCGAGGGGCAGAAGGGCCTTCTCCCATCCCTCCCAACTCAACTGCGTGGGCGACCTCGCCACTGAGAATTCGCCAACTCTGGTGCGACGCAAGGCGGTGAGGTGGGCCCGACCACCGAGCGCCCTTGCTATGTCGTCGGCCAGAGTCCTTATGTAGGTGCCCTTGGAACACACGACCCACAGCTCGGCCCTGGGGTGTTCGCCAGGCTCGAATGATTTCAACTCGAGCTGATAGACATGGACTGGACGGGGTGGGCGCTCCACCTCCTCACCCTTGCGGGCAATCTCATAGAGGCGCTTCCCCCCGATTTTCAACGCCGACACCATCGGTGGCATCTGCTCGATGTTTCCTCGAAATCCGGCCAACACACCTTCGACCTCCCCGGCGGAGATTGGCATCGGCCGTCGCTCTACTTCCTCTCCAGTGGCATCACCGGTGGTCGTTGCGATTCCGAAGGACACCATCGCGTGGTACTCCTTATCGAAGTCCTGGACGTACCGGATAAGCCTGGTGGCCCTGCCCAGGGCCAACACCAGCGCCCCGGTGGCAGGCGGGTCAAGGGTTCCGGCGTGACCGATCTTGGTGATGCCGGTAGCGCGGCGAGCCTCGGCCACGATGTCGTGGGAGGTGGGCCCAGGTGGTTTGTCCACCACCAGAAACCCGGTTCGGCTCATTTGCTGAGTTGGGCCACGACGGCCGCGACGATCTCGTCGACCGGGCCCGCATGAGAGAAGCCGGCCGCATTGTGGTGACCACCACCGCCCTGGCTTGCGGCGATGCGCCCGACGTCCACCTCCCCCCGGGAGCGCATGCTGGCCTTGAAGCCCCCTTCGGCCTGTTCTTTCAGCAACAAGGCCACCCTGGCCTCGACGGGCAACCGGACCAGATCGATCAGGGGGTCGGTATCGGTCATTTCGATTCCTACCTCGGTGAGGTCCGACTGATAGAGGGCACTCCACACCAAAGCGGCACGAGTCTCGAGCTGGGCTCGACCCAGCACCCTGGCAGCCACGCTCAGGTAACGGAAGGGTGACTCTTCGTAGATGTGGCGGCCGATCAAATCCGGGCTGGCCCCCGCTGCCACCAGATCGGCGGCCAACCGCAGTGTCTCGGGCCGGGTGTTCGAGTATTGAAAACGTCCCGTGTCGGTGACCAGACCGGTCAGAAGACACTGGGCAACCACCTGGTCGACGGGCCAGCCGGCCGCAGTGATCAAAGCATGGGCGATCTCAGCGGTCGCGGCCGCGGTGACATCGATCAGATTGAGGTGACCGAAGCCGCCCGATCCTGCCACATGGTGATCGAGCACTATCAGACAGGCGGCACCGGTGGCGGGACCGGCCATGCCCGAGAGGCGGTCGAGCCCGGCGGCGTCGAAGCTCAACATGAGCTCAGGGTGGGGAGGAACCGCCTCTGGTGGCACCAGCAGATCGGTCGGAAGAAATCGATAGGTCGGAGGCAGAAGAAACGGCGGCCCGAAGCTTGGCAGCACCTTTTTTCCCGCGGCCGCCGCCGCCACTGCCACCGCCAGCATGCTGCCGAGAGCATCACCATCGGGCCCAACGTGACAGGTCAGGACCACCTCATCGGCCGCCACCAGCTTGGCGGCAGCCTCCTGAAGGTCAGGAAACCTCTCACTCATCGGTCGGCTCATCTTTGTCGCTGGTGAGCTCACGGAGCAGGGCTTCGATCTTCTCACCCTGAAGCACACCTTGATCTGGAACAAACTCGAGGACCGGGGTGAACTTGATGCGAACCTCGCGGCCAATGGCCAAACGCAGGCGGGGAGCCGCTGCCCGCAGACCCGCCTGCGCTTCGGCGAGTTGGCTGAGATCGAACGATGAGAAAAACACCGTAGCCCTGCGCATGTCGGGGGCCACCGAGACCGCCGTTACCGTCACCATCGCTAGCCGGGGGTCGGTGAGCCGTTCGATCTCCTCGGCCACGACCTCGTGGACGATGGCGTTGACCCTGCGGGCGCGCGGGTACGACGGCTTACTCATGGTGACTCCTCCATGTGATGCACGTCAATCTTGACCACCTCCAGCTCGAGCTGATCGTCAAAGTAGCGATGTATCCGGGTGATCAAGTGGTCAAGCCTCCCGGCGTCGGTCGCAACTACGGCCACTCCTATCGCCGACCTTTGCCACTTGTCGTGATGATCAACCTCGGCGACGCTCACCGAGACCAACCTTCGCAGGCCTTCGATGACCGGTCGCAGCACGGCTCTCTTCTCCTTGAGCGACTGGCCGTGATGGAGGCGAACTTCGATGCGCAGGGCAGCTGCCCGCATCAGACGCGAGCGATCTCCCGGATCTGGTACGCCTCGATGACATCACCCTCCTTGATGTCGTTGAAGCCCTCCAGACCGATGCCACACTCGAATCCGGAAGCGACACTGCGCACGTCGTCCTTGAAACGGCGCAGCGATCCGATCTGCCCGTCGAGAACAACGACTCCATTTCGCAGCAGCCGGGCGCGGGCGTTGCGAACGATCTCGCCCTCGGTGACGTAACAACCCGCCACCGTTCCGATGCGGGGGACCTTGAAGGTAGCCCTCACTTCGGCGGTACCGAGCACGACCTCCACCTCATCCGGTGCCAGTCGTCCGACCATCATCTGCTCGAGCTCTTCCAACAACTCGTAGATGATTCCGTAGGTGCGGATCTCGATGCCTTTTTCCTCGGCCAACCGCCTGGTTTTGCCGTCGGGGCGAACGTTGAATCCGATTACGACCGATTCGGTCACCTCAGCCAGCTTCACGTCGTTCTCATTGATGCCACCAATGGCACCATGCATCACCTCAATGCGAGCGTCATCCCGCTTGATCTTCGCCAGAGACTCACGCAGCGCTTCGAGCGACCCGTTGGTGTCCGCCTTGAGAACTACCCGCAACTCGGCTTCTTCAGCCCGAAGCTGCTCGAGCAGATTGGCGAGCCGTTCGCGGGCGTTGGCAGGGGCGTTGAGCATCGCCTCACGTTGGGAGTGGAGCGTCTGTTCCGCCTGGCTGCGGGCCTCGCGGTCGCTGGCGACCACCTCGAAGGCATCCCCGGCGGTGGGGATCTCGGTCCAGCCCATGACCAGGGCCGGGCTGGACGGCGGGGCCTCCTGCATGCGGCTTCCCATGTGGTCCATCATCGCCCTCACCCGTCCCGCTGACGACCCGGCCACTAACGCGTCACCAGCCCGAAGCGTTCCCCTTTGCACGATGAGAGTTGCGGTGGGGCCCATCCCCGGGTCGAGCTGTGATTCGATCACCACACCCGAGGCTGGGGGCTTGGGGTTGGCTCTGTAATCCTCGAGTTGGGCGATGAGGTCGAGGATCTCGAGCAGGTTGTCGACGCCTGTGCCGTTGAGGGCGGACAGCTCCACGGCCGGAATGTCGCCCCCGAGGTCCTCGGTCACGACCTCAAACTCGGTCAGCATGGTCCGCACCCGTAGAGGGTCGGCGTCAGGCAGATCGACCTTGTTGATGGCCACCACCATCCGCACCCCGGCGGCCTTGGTGTGGCTGATGGCCTCGATGGTCTGAGGCATCACACCGTCGTTGGCAGCCACGACCAGAACCACGATGTCGGTCACCTCGGCCCCACGGGCCCGCAGGGTGGTGAAAGCCTCGTGGCCAGGGGTGTCGATGAAGGTGATCCGGCGGCCCGCCACATCCACCTGATAAGCCCCGATGTGCTGGGTGATACCGCCCTGTTCCCCGGCGACGACGTTGGCCTTGCGAATGGTGTCGAGCAATGTCGTCTTGCCGTGGTCCACGTGGCCCATGATGGTGACCACCGGTGGGCGCGGCGCCAGGTCGGCGGGGTCGTCGTCGAAGCGGCGCTTCTGCTTGAGAGTGGGTCGCACCGTTTCTCGCTCGACTTCGACCATGGCCCCAAACGACTCGGCCACTGTGTCGAGATGATCGACGGGCATTAGGTGTCCCACACCGGCGATGACCCCCCGGGTGAGCAGGGCCTTGACCACGTCGCCGGGACTTTCCCCCAGGGCAGTAGCGAATTCTCCTACGGTCGCCCCTTCTTTGAGGGTGACTACCTTCACCTCCTGAGGGGGTGGCGGCGGTTCGACCGGTATCGGCGCGGCTTCGGCGGCAGGAGTTTCTACGAGTTCGACGGGGTCCTCTGCAACAGCTAACGACGCCTTGTCTTCGCTGAGAGCGAGCTTGATCAGCTCACCGTCGGTCTCCTCAACGCTGGAGGAAGCGGTTTTTGCATCGATGCCCAACAGATGGGCCTGCTCCAACACCACCTTGGACTCGACCCCGAGCTCTCGGGCGAGTTCGTAAACACGTACCTTGGCCACTAATCACCCGGCTCTTCTGCTGGCTCCGGGGGGGCCTCCGACTCGGCGACAACACCGACCGACACCTGTTCCTCTGCGTCCCCCTCGGGAACGACTGGCGCCTCTTCCACTGGCGGCACGTCCACTGGCGGCACGTCCACTGGCGGCACGTCCACTGGCGGCGGCGCCTCTTCAACGACCGGCTCGGGCACATGGTCGGAGCGAATGTCGACCTTGTAGCCGGACAACCGCGCCGCCAGCCGGGCGTTCTGACCTTCCTTGCCGATGGCTAGCGAAAGCTGGTGCTCGGAAACGATGACATCGGCCACCTTGTTGGCCTCGTCAACCTTTACCTCTTTGACCTTGGCGGGACCGAGGGCCTCGGCGATGAACTGGCCGACATTGTCGCGCCATTGCACGACGTCGACTTTCTCGCCCCGTAACTCGTTGACAACCTGGCGGACCCGCGATCCCCTAGCGCCGACACACGCCCCTTTTGGGTCCACGTTCGGGTCGTGAGAGATCACGGCGATCTTGGTGCGATGGCCAGGCTCCCGGGCGATGGCGACGATCTCAACCGTGTTATCGGCCAACTCGGGCACTTCCAACTCGAGCAAGCGCCGGACCAAATCGGGGTGGCTCCGGCTGACGACGATCTGGGGCCCCTTGGTCTCGTTGCGAACCTCGAGAATCAGTGCTTTCACCCGGTTGCCCCGCTCGAGGCGCTCATAGGGGATGCGCTCGGACCCCGGCAGGATGGCTTCGGCGTCTCCCAGGTCGAGGATGGTGAACCGGCCGTCGACCTGTTGCACGATCCCGGTAATGAGGTCGCCCTCACGTCCGGCATAGACGTCGTAGACCTGTTCGCGTTTGACGTCGCGCAGCCGCTGCTGAATCACCTGTTTGGCCGTTTGGGCTGCGATGCGACCAAAGTCGTCGGGAGTGTCTTCCCACTCGCGGGTGACGTTTCCATCTTCGTCCAGTTCCTGGGCGTAAACGATGATGTCGCCCGAATCGGGATCAATGGTGACCCGGGCTTCCTCAGCCGCACCCGGACTGCGTTTGTAGGCAGAGACGAGAGCGTTGGCGAGGGCATCGAGGATGGCGTCGACACTGACCCCCCTCTCCCGACCAAGGAGCTCCAAAGCGTCCATTACCTGGGTGTCGATCTTCACGACTTGCCTCCCGAGCCGCCAGGCTTAGGCGCACGCTCCCACCGAAAGACCGTCCGGGCCGAAATGACGGAGTCGTAGGAAAGTTCGAGGCTGTCCGAGTCGTCAGGTTGCAAAGTGAGGGTGTCATCGCTGGCGGCGTTCAAGAGCCCGCGCACCGTCGAGGCGGAGGTCTTGACAACCACTTCCCGCCCGACCGACTTCTGAAATTGGGACGGCCTGGTGAGCTTGCGCTCCAGACCAGGTGACGTAACTTCGAGGTGATACGGCCCGTCGAGCTCGGTTTCGTTGTCGAGGAGACGAGATAGTCCTCGGGAAACCTCGGAAAGGCGGTCGAGATCAATCCCTCCCGACCGATCGACCGTGACGCGGAGGGTGCGAGCTCGCCCGCGCCCGAGCAACTCGAGATCATCGAGTTCAAGACGCTCGGCGGCGAGATAGGGCTCGACCACCTTCCAAATCTGCTCCACGTTCTCCATTCTTCTCTCTATCCACAACCTCAGAACGCGCCAATAGGACGGGGTCCCGACCGAGCAAACCTCGTCCTGTCGAAACAGTAAAGAGGTGGACCGGGCGCCCACCTCTCAACGAAAGCGTCCTTAACTTGGCCGGAGGATTATAACCCTGCCCGGGCTCAGCCGTTGGAGGCCCGGAAGGAAGACATGAACCCCGCCAGTTCTTCCACCGACGACATGGGAAGGGCGGCGTAGATGCTCGCTCGGCAACCGCCCACGCTGCGATGACCCTTCAGACCGATGAAGTTGGCATCCGATGCTTCGCCGAGGAACCGGCCCTCAACCTCCTCATCAGGTAATCGGAAGACGATGTTCATGTGGGATCTGTCGGCAAGTGCCACGGGACTGCGGTAGTAGCCATCGCTCCCGTCGATCGCCGAGTAAAGCACGCCGGCTTTGGCGGCCGCCTCCGCTTCCAGTCCCCTGACCCCGCCTTTCGACTTGATCAGCTTGAGCACCTTTCCCATCAAGTAGATGGCGAACATGGGAGGGGTATTGCCGAGCGAGCGGTTCTCGGCGTGCCAGCCATAGCGGAGAAATGAGCCAAGGTCGGTACCGGCGCCGACCAATGCCGACTTGCGAGCGAAGACCACGGCCATGCCAGCGGGTGCGAGGTTCTTCTGGACTCCCCCGTACACCAGGTCGTATCGGTCCCAGGAGATGGGACGGGCCAGATAGTCGCTGGACATGTCTGCTACCAGCGGCACTTCCACCTCGGGAAGTTCGACCAAACGTATACCGCCGATCGTTTCATTGGTGGTGATGTGTAGGTACCGGGTGCCCGGTTGGACAGCAACCTCATTAGGGGCCGGCATTCGCGTGTAGCTGTCGGCCTTGCCATCCCAGGCCGGGTAGACCGCTCCATGGGGTCCGGCGTCCTCCAGGGCTCTCTTCCCCCAGGATCCGGAAACCACGTATCCGGCCTTTTCCCCCGGGTGCAGAAGATTCATCGGCACCATGGCGAATTGGAGAGTGGCGCCGCCCTGGATGAAGAGAACCTCGAAGTCGGGAGGGGCCTCGGCTACCTCGCGGGTCAAACCCAGCGCTTCCTCATGAACGGCCTCGTATTCGGGCGAGCGGTGTGACAACTCCATGACCGACATGCCCGTACCGGCAAAGTCGACAAACTCGGCCTGAGCCTCCTCCAGCACCTCCAATGGGAGGGTGCAGGGCCCGGCACCGAAGTTGTGGACGCGCATAGCGAAGACGGTAGACGGAAGACGGAAGACGGAACTAGGTTGAGGAAGTGGAGCCGATAGCTCAGGTCGAAATCGTGCGGGTGGCTGGCGGCCGGGCAAGACCCGATAAGGACATAGTCGTGGTCGAAGAGCCGATGGAGATACGCCTCGACGGAGTTCCGCTGGCGGTTTTGATGAGAACCCCCGGGCAGGAGGCCGATCTGGTGCTCGGATTTGCGCTGACCGAGGGCATTGTCTTGTCACCCACCGAGGTGACCGGAGTCACCAACGAAGGAGACGGCGACCGTTTTCGCCTCGACCTGGCTCCCGGGGTCCACGTCGACCCGGAACAGTTCCGTCGTAACGCCTACACCACCTCCTCATGCGGTGTTTGTGGAAAGGCGTCGATCGATGCCGTTCGCGTGGCGGCGCGGCCCGTGCCACTGGGGCCCAGGCTCACCTTTGGCTTTCTGCGTACCCTGCCCGATCTTCTGGCCGGCGCCCAACCGACCTTCGCCGCCACCGGCGGTTTGCACGGGGCAGCGATCTTCTCGAGATCGGGAGACTTGCTGGCGGCCGCCGAGGACATCGGCCGCCACAACGCCACCGACAAGGCCATCGGCAACCTCGCCAGGCGACAATGGCCTCTGGGTGAGGTCATCCTCATGGTGTCGGGCCGGGTCTCCTTCGAGATCACCCAGAAGGCCGCGGTGGCCGGAATCCCGGTGGTGGCAGGAGTGTCGGCGGCGTCGTCGTTAGCAGTTGAACTCGCCCGCGACCTGGGCATGACCCTGGCGGGCTTCGTTCGGGACGAGAAGCTGGTGATCTACTCGGGAGCGAGTCGCGTCACGGTTCCTTAGCTACTCCCGACAAGGCCAGTATGACCGCGCCGAGGAGGGCGAGACCTCCTGCGACCTGGCCCGGAGTCTCGCTGAGCGGATTCCCCTTGATGTTGACGTAGGCGTCGCCAAAACACCTGGAGGTCCCGGTGATGTTGCCATAGACCCGGTAGATCCCACGCAACCCGCCGAGAAGCTCGGCTCCCGCCACGCCTTGGTCTTTGGCTCTCTGGACCAGTTCGGGAATCGTCTTCGAGTCGACGGAACTGAGAGTTCCGGCCGTGTTGGGATCGCCCCCCTTGGCAACCGGCACCGCAAACCCGCCGATGTTGACATAGATCGTCCATGTGTGGTCCATGATCGCCTCGGATGAGGTGGCGATCCAACTGATGGACCCTTCGGCATCGATGTCAAACGGGTTGGAACTGGTTGCGTCGGTCATATTGGTGCTGTCGAGATCGCTAGTGGCTGACACGGTGCATCCGCCTGAAAGGAACCCAGCCAACGATGTGCTCGCTCCCATGACCACCAGCCCGCCGATCGAGGCCACGATGATTGTTCGGCTGAATCTCATGATCGACCCCCGAAGGGGGCCCAGCGGGCAAACAGGATTCCCAACAACAGGAAGAGGGCCGGCAGCCCGTAGGCAAGAAGTGGATCGAGCGGCCACAGCCCGTATTGCTGGATGAGGACCGCAACACCGATGCCGAAAAGCAATCCTCCGAAGGCACCCAGGACGGGGCGTCCCCTGCGCATTGTTTGCAACCTCCAATCGGTTGATGAAACGCTATCAGGTAGGGGTGGTGCGCCCCAGGATTTGTCAGTTGCCTAAAAGAGTCGCAAGCCGGTCGACTGCTTCACCCATCGGCACATCCTCCGTGCTTAGTCCTGCCCGGACGGTCACTTCGACAGTGCCCGCGGCAACCCCTTTGGGGCCGACCGTTGCCCGGAACGGGATGCCGATCAATTCGGCATCGGCGAACTTGACCCCGGGCCGATCCAGTCGATCGTCGATCAGGGTCTCGATACCGGCTTCAGTCAGGTCACCGTAGAGTGCCTCCGCCGCCGCCATTGTCGCGGGATCATCGGCCCTGAGAACGGTCACCACCACGGCATACGGCGCAACCGACGCTGGCCAGATGATCCCTTTTTCGTCGTGAGAGGCCTCCACGATGGCGGCCATGTTGCGCTCGAGACCGATGCCGTAGGACCCCATGATGATTGGCCGCGACTCACCGTTCTCGTCCTGGACAAAGGCGCCCATCGCCTCGGAGTACCTGGTCCCGAGCTTGAAGATATGACCGACCTCGATGCCCCTCCAGATCTCGAGCGGTGATCCACAACGGATGCAGGCTTGCCCATCTTTGATCGTGCGCAGGTCGGCCCATTTGCCGACATTGATATCCCTGGCGACATCGACGCCTTTGAAATGGCGATCGTCCTTGTTGGCGCCGGTGACCATGTTGAAGCGGCCCTCAAGGGAGTTGTCGGCGATCACCGGTAGATCGTTAACAGCCACCGCCCCGAGGCTTCCGGCCGAAGCGCCGAGAGCCTTCTTGATCTCGTCGGGCTGGGCGGCCCTGATCCTGGTGGAAGCAGTGGTGTCGACCAGCTTCTGCTCGAGCAGTTCGTGATCGCCCCGCAGCAGGACCAGGGTCAAATGATCATCGATCATGTAAACGAGAGTCTTGATCTGGCGCTCCTGCGGGGCAACGTCGGGAAAGGCACGGGCCAGGGCAGCAATTGTGCCGATATCGGGCGTGGGGAACTCCTCGAGCGGTTGGTCCGACTGGTCCTCGATGCCGGGGAGGTGAGATACGGCTCGCTCGAGGTTGGCGCGGTAGTCGCAGCGGGTGCACGAAACGATCCAATCTTCCCCGGCAAGACTTCGCACCATGAACTCGATCGACTGACTTCCCCCCATTGCTCCTGACGAGGCTTCAACGTCGATCGCTTTCACACCGAAACGCGCGAAGATGCCTTTGTAGGCGCCGTAGTGGAGGTCAAAGGCATGGTCGAGCCCGGCTAGATCTGCATCGAGGGAGTACGAGTCCTTCATGGTGAACTCGCGAACCCGAAGGACCCCTCCTTTGGGACGCGGTTCGTCCCGGAACTTGGTCTGGATCTGATACCAAATCTGCGGAAGCTGCCGATATGAGGAAAGCTCGGTGGCGATTAGTGCCATCACTTCCTCGTGGGTAAAGCCGAGGGCGTTGTCGGCCCCCTTGCGGTCCTTGAACTTGAACATCTCCTCCCCAATCAGCTCCCATCGACCCGATTTCTTCCAGATCTCTCCTGGATGGAGAGCCGCGAGATGGAATTGTTGGCCACCGATCCGGTCCATCTCCTCCCGGATGATCCGGTCGATGTTGGCGCGCACCCGCTGACCGAGGGGAAGCATCGAATAATGACCGGCGGAAAGCTGGCGGATGTACCCGGCGCGAACGAGCAACTTGTGGCTTACCGCCTCTGCCTCGGCAGGATCGTCCCGCAAGGTGGGTATGAACGCCTGTGACCAACGCATGAGGCCACGAGGGTAGAGGCCGTGTTGCGGCCGCACGGCGTGTTTTCTTCCCAGCGGATCCGGGTCATCTGGACAGACAGGGACAAAGGACCGGTCGCTGTCACCCATCTGACCGAAGCCATCCCGTTTCCTCCCCCAGCGAACGGAGTGAGCGTTGGGGGAGGTGCCACGAAGTGGCGGAGGGGGCGGCGAAGCTGTCCGAAGCCAGTTCCACGGGTTCGCCACCCCCCTCCCGGCTTCGCCGTACTCCCCCCAACGTCGCTTCGCTCCTGGGGGGAGAAACCGTCGCTATCCACCAACTCGGATACCGCATCGACCCCAAGTCGCCGGTTCACGTCGGCCCGCCAATTTCCTTCAGGCCCTTGTCGTCGACTGCATCACCCAGTTGATCACCTGCGGCAACCACTCTCCCGAGTTGGGTGGCGATCCCCCTCCCGGCTTCGCCGTACTCCCGCCTACGTCGCTTTGCTCCTGGGGGGAGAAACGAGCGCGCTCAAACCTCTACCCCTTCGCCGTCTCGGCTACTGCCTTCCGCTTGATCTCGACGTGGTTGATGTCGCCCTGGATATTGATCAGGTCCCCACGGTCGGCTTCGGCAATCGCGGCGGCGTCTTTGTCGGCAGCTGCCAGACGGGCCTCAACCCCTTCATCGACCAGTCGTTTGGCCTCCTCCACCAGGGCAGACACCATGTCCGCCTCCGGCACCACCCGCACCACCTGGCCCTTTACAAATAGATGGCCGCGGCCCCGGCCGGCGGCTATCCCGAGATCGGCCTCTCTCGCCTCACCGGGACCGTTGACGACGCATCCCATCACCGCCACTTGGATCGGGAGGTTCAGGGCCTCCAAGGCCCTCTGGGCCTCGTTGGCCACCCGTATCACGTCGACCTCGGCCCGGCCACAAGATGGACAAGCGATGAGGTCGAGTCCTTTCCGCTCGCGCAACCCCAGGTACTCCAACAGTTGTCGACCGGCCTTGGCCTCTTCGACCGGGTCGGCGGTCAACGAGAAACGGATGGTGTCGCCGATGCCTTCCATCAACAAGGTGGAGATCCCGGCCACCGACTTGATCAACCCCCCGGGGAGCGGACCTGCCTCGGTTACTCCGAGGTGGAGGGGATACTCAACCGCGTCAGCGAGCAACCGGTAAGACTCGATCATCGTCGGGACGTTGGAGTGTTTGACCGAGATCTTGATGTCGAAGAAGTCGACCTCTTCTAGATATCGAACCTCCTTGAGCGCCGATTCCACCAGGGCTTCGGCCACCGGCGCCTCATATTTCTGGAGGAGGTCCTTGTCGAGCGACCCGGCATTTACCCCGACCCGAATGGGCACGCCGCGGTCTTTGGCCTCCCGGGCGACGGTCTTGATGTGCTCCTCGTTGCGGATGTTGCCGGGATTGAGACGCAGCCCCTGCACCCCGGCCTCCAGAGCTGCCAGGGCCAACCGGTACTGGAAGTGGATATCAGCGATGATCGGCACTGGCGAACGAGGCACGATTTCGGCGAGTCCCTGGGCCGCTTCGACGTCGTTGCAGGTGATACGGACGATGTCGGCTCCGGCACCCTTCAACGCGTAAACCTGAGCGAGAGTGCCGTCCACGTCGGCGGTTTTGGTTGTGCACATCGACTGCACGGTGACCGGAGCATCGCCCCCGACGGCCACGGCCCCTACCTGTAGTTGACGCGACCTGCGGCGCGCTACCACTAGAGGTCGATCGGGTTGACGATGTCGAGGATGATCGCGACGAGGCCGAGGAAACCGACCAGGCCGATCACCAACGCCGCCACCGGGGCCAACACCCGGACATCGACCCGGCGACGGAAGATCTTCTCGAAGAGGGCTACCGCAAAGTGCCCACCATCGAGCGGATAGAGGGGTAAGACATTGAGGGTACCGAGCATGACGTTGACGGAGGCCAGCAACACCATGAAGGAGGCAACACCCAACTCGTCGACCTGGGCGCCGATGGCGCCGATCCCGATCGGGCTCACGGGCCGGATTTCATCAGGGATTTCGGTGTTGCCAACCAGCACGCCGGCCAAACGGCCCAGGGTCTCTGGCTGCACGATCCGGCCCAACACATCGAAGGTCAGGCCCACCGCGATACCCAGTTGTCGTCCCCCGAGACGGCCTGCCTCGAGGATCCCAACCTGGCGGATCTCGCTCATCGGAGCGACCCCCAGGAAACCCCTCTCCTCCCCGTTAGGGTCCTCCGAAACTGCCAAAACCGTGGTCAGATCGACCATCTGCTCGCCGCGTTGCACGGTGATTTCCACCTCTTCACCCGGACGGGTGGACAGCGCTGCGGCCACAGCCTCCCAATCGGGTGTCGGCACGCCGTCGACCGCAGCGATCCGGTCACCGGGTTGGATTCCCGCCTTGGTCGCCGGCGTTGGAGTCCCATCGGCCAGAGTCGGGACCACCACTTCGATTGTCGTGGTCGGTCCGAGCGGGATGCCGGTCGCCAGCAGAACTCCCGCGAACATGAAATAGGCGATCAGGAAGTTCATACCGACCCCGGCAAGTACGACGACCGACTTTTTCCAGAAGGGTCGGTCGCGATAGGTGCGTCCCTCGTCTTCGGGAGCGACCTCCTCAAGGGGGTTCATACCCACCACCCGGACGTAGCCGCCCAGTGGAATGGCCTTGATGCCGTATTCGGTCTCACCCCGCTTGAACGACCAGAGCTTGGGACCGAATCCGAAAAAGAACTCGGTGGCCTTGATGCCGACCGCTTTGGCCGCGATGAAGTGGCCGAATTCGTGGGCGGTCACGAAAAAGATGATGGCGACGATTCCGCCGATGGCACCAAACACGTTCAGGCTCCTGGACTACGACGTCAAACGCTAACCGTCTGGCCGCTCTATTTCACAGGGCTGGCATCAACAAACTCCGGCGATCAGACTTGCCGCCGTCTGCCGGGCTTCCCTATCGACCTCCATCACCGCCTCCACCTCGGCCAGCTCCCGCCACGCGACGGCCTCCAACGTCGAGGCAACAACCCGGGAGATGCCGGTGAAGCCAAGCCGACCCTGGAGAAACGCTTCCACCGCGATCTCGTCGGCCGCGTTGAAGACAGCCGGGGCCGAGCCGCCGGCGCGGCCAGCGTCGTAGCCGAGGCCCAGACAGGGAAAACGTTTGAGGTCGGGTTCCTCGAAGTTCAAGGCGAGGCCTGCCCATTGAAAGTCGTCAACTATTCGAGGCCCCCGTCCGGGGTAGGTTAGGGCGTATTCGATTGGAAGCCGCATGTCGGGAGGTCCCAGCTGGGCCTTGACCGAGGAGTCGGAGAACTCGACCATCGAGTGGATGACACTCTGGGGATGGATGAGCACCTCGATCATGTCGTAGTCCAGCCCGAACAATCGATGCGTCTCGATCACTTCCAGGCCCTTGTTGACCAGGGTGGCCGAATCAACGGTGATACGACGACCCATCTCCCAGTTGGGGTGACGCAGGGCTTGTTCCGGCGTCACATTCTCCAGGTCCTCCATGGGCCACTCCCGAAACGGTCCTCCGCTGGCCGTGAGCCAGATCCGGGCGAGCTCATCGGCGGGCTCGCCGATCAGACACTGGAAGATGGCGGAGTGTTCGGAATCGACAGGGATCAGCTCGGCCCCTGAGGTCCGCACGGCGGTCATCACCAGGTCACCGGCCGCCACCAACGACTCCTTGTTCGCCAGGGCCAGCCGGTTGCCTGCCGTGACTGCGGCCAGGGTCGGTCCGAGGCCTGCCAGCCCGACGATGCCGTTTACGACAACAACACCCCCGGTAGCCGCGAGATCTACAACAGCCTCGGTTCCATATTCGATCCGCCGTCTCCCCGCGGCGGCGGAGAACTCTTCCCGCTCTGCACGGCTGCCCCCGGCAACCGCCAGCGCGGCGTCCGGATATCCGTGAGCTAGAGCCACGAACTCGGCCGATGGACGCCCGGCTGCCAACCCGGCGATAGATAGACCCAATCGGGTAGCGACGTCGAGGGTTTGACGTCCGATGGAGCCGGTGGCCCCGAGGACCACAACCGGCTGTCTCACAACAGGTTGGCGCTGAGAAAGAAGACGTATGCGGCGGGTACGACGAATAGGAGTGCGTCGACCCGGTCGAGCATTCCACCGTGACCCGGGAGCACCGTGCCCATGTCTTTGACTCCCAGCGACCGTTTGATCATCGACTCCGCACCGTCTCCCAGGGGTGCCAAAACCACCACCAGGATGGAGAGCACGAGCGCCTGAGCCGTGGTTACGGGGAACCAGTCAACTGTTGAAAGGACCGCGGCCGAACCAGCCGCCGCCACCACTCCCCCAACGAATCCTTCCCAGGTCTTGCGGGGCGAAAGGACGGGGGCGATGGGCTGGCGACCGAAGGCCTTGCCGACGAAATACCCACCGATATCAAAGAGGGCAGCGATCAGTACCAGCAGGATGATGAGCGAGGCCGCCTGCTCAGACCTACCGATGATTACCGCAAACGACAGCTGGGCAACCCAAACCGCCCCCAACACGGTGACGGCGGCATTGTCGAGCGGGCGGCGACGGGAAACCACGGAGAAGAAGAGAACCACCACGACCGCCGACAGCACCATCGTTACGAGGATCGGACCGGGTCCGCCCACGTGAGCAGCGATCGCCGAACCCACCACACCGGCCAGGCCGAACACCGCCAGCGGGACGAATCCGTGTCGTCGCAGGGTGGCGTAGAACTCACCCAGAGCCACCACCATCACCAGGGCAATAAATGCGGTAAACCACCAACCACCCAGAAACAGAGTCGCCATGAATAGACCCACCAGGACCAGGGCGCTGATGACCCGGAGAGTGAGGTCCGAGGCGGCCGCCTGCTCGACGTGCTCTATCTCTTCTTCGGAGACACCCTTGAGGCCGGTGACGTCTTCGAAGTCGACCAACCCTGAACCCACCCCGGCTATCGAAGCGGCGACCGCCGGCCGGGAAAACGGCTCCTCGTATTCGGCCCGGGCAACCTCCTCGGCCAGGTCGCGGTATTCCGCAGTGGTAGCCGACAGGTAGACCTCTTCGGAAATGGTCGACGCCTCATCGTCGTAGCCCATCAAGTCGTCGACTCCGTCGGTGGGTTGCTCGGAGACCTCCTCCTCCACCGATTCCTCGGACTCTTCCTCTTCTGGTGACTCGTCCAGGGGTTGTTCCCAGGGGCGGGTGAAACGGGTGCCTTCAGTGGGAGTCTCTGGTTCCATTCCAGGCAAGCGGGGCGATCCCAGGTCTGGCACCTCAAACCTCCAGGAGCTCGGATTCTTTGTGGTTGAGCTGATCGTCAATCCGATGAATGTGTCGATCGGTCAGATCCTGGACCTCTTTTTCACCCCGCCGGATGTCGTCGTCGGAGAGCTCACCGTGGAGCGCCTCTATGGCGTCCTTGACATGTCGTCGCACGTTGCGAACCGCAACCCTGCCTTCCTCAGCCATGTGTCGGACCACCTTGATCAACTCCCGCCGCCTCTCTTCGGTCAAGGCGGGGAAGGCAAGACGGATCACGATCCCGTCGTTGGAAGGATTGAGACCGAGGTCAGAGGCCTTGATCGCCTTTTCCACTGCATTCAGGGTGGTCCGGTCGTATGGCTGCACCACCAGCAGGCGCGGTTCGGGAACCGAGAACGAAGCCAGCTGTTGCAAAGGCGTGGTGGTGCCGTAATAGTCGATGTTGATCCGATGAAGGATCTGGGGGTTGGCGCGCCCGGTCCGGACGGTCGTGAACTCCGAAGTGACATGGTCGACGGCGTGCTCCATCTTACGACGAGCGTCGGCCAAAAGATCGGGGATCATCCTCTCCTCCTCAGCGAACCACGGTCCCGATGGGCTCCCCGGCCACCGCCCGCACGATGTTGCCAGGAACCGTCATATCGAACACCACGATCGGCACGCCGTGCTCCTTGCACATCGTAATGGCGGTGGCGTCCATGACCTGGAGACCCTGGTTGATGAATTCCATATAGGTCAATTCGTGGAGCTTGACGGCGTTGGGATCGGTCGCCGGATCGGCGGAATAGATGCCGTCGACCTTGGAGGCTTTGAGGAGGACTTCGGCTTCCACTTCAACCGCGCGGAGGGCCGCGGTGGTGTCGGTGGTAAAGAAAGGGTTGCCGGTTCCGGCCGCAAAAACGACGACCCTCCCCTTTTCGAGATGGCGAATCGCCCGCAAGCGGATGTACGGCTCAGCCAGTTGCTGCATGGTGATGGCGCTTTGCACCCTGGTCGCCACCCCGGCGTGCTCGAGGGCGTCACGCAGCGCCAAAGCGTTGATGACCGTGGCGAGCATGCCCATATAGTCGGCATTGGCCGGGTCCATTCCCTTGGCCTGCTGGGATACCCCGCGGAAGATGTTGCCGCCGCCTACGACGATGGCGATCTGGTTGCTCCCCTGGTTGGCCTCGGCCACTTCCGCCGCTACTCGCTGAACGGTGTCCGGGTCGATGCCATAGCGGGTGTTGGCGTCGGCGAAGGCCTCCCCGGAGAGTTTGAGGAGGACCCGGCGGCCCATCAGGAAACGTCCCCTCCCACGGTCAGCCAGGCGACCCTCCGCACCGAGATGTTCTCTCCCATCCGGGCTGCCAGTTGGTTGACCATCTCACCTACCGTACCTTCGAACTTCTGCTCGTTGACGAATCGTTGGTCATAAAGAACCTTGTCTTCGAAGAAAGCCTTGAGCTTGCCTTCGACGATCTTGGCGACGATCGGGTCTGGTTTGCCTTGTTCCTTAGCCTGACGGGTGAACAAATCCCGCTGGCTCTCAAGGATCGCGGGGTCGATGTCTTTGCGCTGGACCCAGGGTGGTTTGCCCCAGGCGACATGCAAGGCGATGTCGTCGGCGGTCTGACGGAAGTCGGGATGCTTGGCGACGAAATCGGTCTCACAGGCCAGTTCAACCACCACCCCGGTGACGGGTCGATCGGCCTGAAAGTGGAGATAGTGGCCGATGGTTCCGTCGGTCGCCTCCCGCTCGACGGCCCGCTTGGCGGCTTTGGCCACGCCCTTGGCACGAAGGATCTCGAGGGCCTTGTCAAAGTCACCGTCGGTGTCGACCAGGGCTCGTTTGGCCTCCATCATCCCCGCTCCGGCCATCTGCCGCAGCTTCTGGACATCTTTGGCCGAAATCTCAGCCATCGGCGACAACCTCCGTCGGCTCTGTTGGCGCGACTGCTTCCGGAGTGGCGACAAAAGGACGAGCCACCTTCATCTCCTCTTCGAGGATGTCCTCGTCGGTTTTGGCTTGGACGCCTCTGCCCTCTCTGATGGCGTCGGCCAGGGCGCCGGCCACCGCACTGGCCGCCCTGATGGCGTCGTCGTTTCCGGCGATGACGAAGTCGATGTCGTCGGGGTCGCAATTGGAGTCAACCAGGGCGAGGGTGGTGAGACCGAGACGCTTGGACTCTTTCACCGCGGTGTGCTCGGTGTTTACGTCCACAATGAAGACGGCGTCGGGCACCCTGGTGAGGTCTCTCACCCCACCGAGTGTTTGTTGGAGTTTGACAAGCTCGCGCCGCAAAGAGAGCCGTTCACGCTTGGGAAGGGCGTTGATCTCGCCGGTCGACTCCATTCGCTCCAGTTCTTTCATATAAAAGATGCGCTTTTGGATCGTCGAGAAGTTGGTGAGCATGCCGCCCAGCCAGCGGAAGTTCACGTAGGGCATGCCGGCCGACACGGCAGCTTCAGCGATCGGTCCCTGTGCCTGTTTCTTGGTGCCGACAAAAAGCACGGTCCCACCTTCGGCGACGAGGTCGCGCACGTATTTGTTGGCTGCTTCGATCTGCTCCAGAGTCTGGCGCAGGTCGATGATGTGGATCCCGTTGCGCTCGCCGTAGATATACGGTCGCATCTTCGGGTTCCATCGGCGGGTTTGATGCCCGAAATGGACGCCCGCCTCGAGCAGCTGCTTGATGGTCACAGCCACCTTTGATCTCCTTCTTTTGGTTTTTCCTCCGCCGGTGGGGTCTTGGGACCCGGCTCTGGGGCCTCCCGTTCCGATAGCAACTGCCATCGACCATGGGGATACACCGACGTGTGTCGTTGGGACAGATTCTAGGCGTGAGCCGTGGGCCCTACCTAAAGGTGGGTTCGGCCATTCGGTTTTTCAGGGAGAGGACCGATTTGGCGTGGATCTGACAGACCCGCGACTCGGTTACTCCTAGCACCTCGCCGATCTCAGCCAGGGTCAGTCCTTCGAAGTAATAGAGGGTGACCACGAGCCGTTCCCGATCGGGCAGGCGGTTGATGGCATCGGAGAGGATGTGGCGGGTTTCTTCGGCCTGAAACGCGGCTTCGGGCCCGATCCCGCCCGGGTCGGCCAGGAACTCTCCCATCGACGTCGAAGACTCGGGGCCTACCAGCTCATCGAGAGCGACCATGCCGAGGTGTGACATTTCCGCCAGGGTTGACCGGACCGCGTCCACACCGGTGCTCATGTGCGCCGCCAGCTCTTCGTCCGATGGTGTGCGATGGAGCCGGTGCTCCAGTTCGGAGAGAGACCGCTCGATCTCCCGGGCTCGCGAACGCACCGAGCGGGGCACCCAGTCGAGTGCACGCAGGCCGTCAAGGATCGACCCTTTGATGCGGTTGATGGCGTACGTCTCGAACTTGAAGCCCCGCTCCGGCTCGAACTTGTCGATGGCGTCGATGAGCCCGAACACGCCATTGGAGACCAGGTCGGCCTGATCGACGTTGCGGGGCAGGCTGACCGCGACTCGACCGGCCACAAACTTGACCAGGGGCGAATACTGAAGGATCAGTGCTTCCCGGGCCTTGGGGTCCTGGGTCGACTTGAACCGCTGCCAGAGGCTGGAGATGTCTCCAACCTGGCTGTCAGGCCCGGGGGTGGGTGTGGTCATACGTCTTCCTGAGATGGTGGCGGGTCACGGCAGTGTAAATCTGAGTTGTGGCAAGGTCGCGGTGTCCCAACATTTCCTGTACCGCCCTGAGATCGGCGCCCCCTTCCAGCAGATGGGTAGCAAAGGAGTGACGGAGGGCGTGGGGAAAGGTGCCGGCCCGGGCGCGCACGACCCTTCGGATCCCGCGGGCGTCCATTGGTGCCCCCCGGACGCCCACCCACAGGGCGTTGCAGGCCGCTTCTTGGGCCAGATCCGGTCGACCCTTGCTAACCCAGTCCACCAGGGCACGGCGCGCCGGCCAGCCAATCGGAACCGACCGTCGTCTACCACCTTTGCCGGTGACGGTGACCAGGTCACCGGCCACGTCGGCGATGGCGAGCTGAGCCAATTCCGAGACCCGCAAACCGGTCCCGTACAGAGTCTCGAGGATGGCGCGGTCACGCAGATCCAAAGCCGTCTCTCCGGGGATGGCATCCAGGACCGCCGAAACGGTCCGCGCCGGAAGGGCCCGCGGCAGACGCTCAGGGAGCTTGAGATGCCCGACCTCGGCGGCCGGGTTGGTGGCGAGGGCTCCCCGGACCACCTGGTCGGCAAAGAATGCTCGCACCGCTGAAGCCTTCCGAACCAGGGTGCGGCGGGAATAGCCCCCGGAATCGAGAAAGCCGAGATAACGGCGCACCATGCGACGACCTATTACATCGAGGCCCGCAACTCCCTCGGTGGCGGCGTATTGGAAGAACTGGACCAGATCGGTGCGATAGGCAGCGACGGTATGTGGTGACAAACGTCGGAGCCCGGCCACTCTGGTGAGGTAACCCTCGACCGGCCCTCTGGCCCAGTCGGGAAGATCATCGATCGGCATCCGGCGCCCAGGCTACGCCCTGGGGGCTAGGCCTATGAGCCTTTCTTGGGAGAGGTCACCGTCCGACCCGATTCGACCCGGAGCCCGCCCTCGAGCTCGAGGCGGGCAAGCTCAGCCAGAACCTCACCGACCGGGCGGTCCGACCCGGCTATGAGTTCGTCGACCGTGGCTCCGGGAGCCACGTCCGGTGACTTGGCCAAGGTAGGAGCTGGACCCATGATCTGTTCGAGGCTTTCGATCAGGTCGATTGCACCCAGCACCGGATGAGCGCCATCACGAATGAGGAGATTGCACCCGGCCGAGGTCGGCCGGTCGATGTCGCCCGGTACCGCCAGGACCTCCTTTCCTTGCTCAAGAGCAAGCCGGGCGGTGATGAGTGCACCTCCGGTCAGAGCCGCTTCGACCACCACCACGGCCGCCGACAGTCCGGAGATGACACGGTTGCGGGCAGGAAACCGGAATGGCGCCGGCGGTGTACCAGGCGGATACTCGGAGATGATCGCTCCGCCGGCCCCAACCAGATCGGCGGCCAACTGGCGATTCTCCGGTGGATAGATCGTGTCGAGACCGGAGCCGAGAACGGCCACCCCGATCCCACCTGCTTCCACCACTGCTCTGTGCGCAGCAGCGTCGACCCCCCGGGCCAACCCGCTGATCACTGGCCATCCTGCCAGGGCAACAGCCTCACCCAGCCATAGCGCCGCTTTCCGGCCGTAAGACGTACAGCGGCGGGTCCCGACGATTGCCACCCCGGGGACGGTGGGAAGTTCACCTATGGCCCACAACGCCGTAGGCGGGTCGGGGATGAGCCGAAGCAACCCGGGCACCGCGATGGGCGCAGGGTTCACAAACCGCTCCGGTAGGCCAGCGCTTCGGCGACATGACTCTCCCCCACGAGATCCACCCCCGCCAGGTCGGCGATCGTACGGGCAACCCTCCGAACCCGATCGGCTCCTCGCCCGGTCAAAAGCCCCGCCTCCACACCGCGATGCAGGAGGTTCCGGGCGCCCGGGTCGAGGGGTTGGCGATCGAGGTCGGCCCGGGCCATGTACCCGTTGGCCACCCCGCGTTCGTCCTGGAGCTGTCGGGCGGCGAGGACTCGTTCGGCCACAGGAAGGGAAGCCTCGCCGGGAGGTCCGAGTAGCGCCTCAGGATCCGGCGCGCCGACAAACACCCTGATGTCGAACCGGTCAAGAAAGGGACCCGAAAGCCGTCGCCGGTAGCGCTCCAGAGCCGACTCCGTGCAACGGCATCCGCGAGTGCGATCACCGCGAAACCCGCAGGGACAGGGATTGGAAGCTGCAACCACCTGGGCCCTGGCAGGAAACGTGACCGCCGACCCGCGACGGGCGATCGTGACCGTGCCCTCCTCGAGCGGCTGACGAAGAGAGTTGAGCAGATGAGGAGGAAACTCACCCAGTTCGTCCATGAACAACACCCCATGGTGAGCCAGCGAAAGCTCGCCGGGAACCGGATTGCCGTGTCCGCCTCCGACGATCGAAGCCGCGGAGGCTGAGTGGTGGGGTGCCCGAAAGGGTGGTGCGGTGGAGAATCGGCGAGGCCGATCGGCGGCAGACCACAGACAAGCAACTTCGACCGCCTGCCCCGCGTTGAGCGGGGGGAGGATGCCGGGAAGCCTGCGGGCGAGCATGGTCTTGCCGGCCCCCGGTGAGCCCACCATGAGAAGGTGATGCGAACCAGCCGCGGCGATCTCGAGAGCCCGCCTTGCCACCGGTTGGCCCCTTACATCAGCCATGTCTTCCCATTGGGGGTTTACCTCGGCAGGAAGGTCGACCGGCTCCCGGGGCTGGCTAACGCCGGACACGACCGCCATCGCTTCGGCGAGGGTCGCCACGGGATAGACGGCCGCTCCCGGCACGCGAGCGGCTATCGCGGCATCGTCATCGGCCACCACGCATGGAAGTCCGTAGTGAGCTGCCAGTAGCGCGGCGCCGATGGCGGTGCGGCTGCGACGAACCGAGCCGTCGAGGGAGAGTTCACCCGCTGCCACCACCCGGCTCGAGGTCTTCGGCAGCTCCCCCGCCGCTGCCAACACCCCCAGGGCGATCGGGAGGTCGTAGTCGGAGCCGGCTTTGGGGAGATTGGCTGGGGAGAGATTGACGGTGACCAGGCGATGGGGGAAGTCCTTGCCGGTGGACACGATGGCCGCCCGCACCCGGTCTTTGGCTTCTCTCACCGCGGTGTCGGGGAGCCCCACCAGCGTGAATCGATCTTTTGGTTTTCCGACGTGGACCTCGATCCGGACGGGCCGCGGTTCGGCTCCGACCATCGCCACCGATGTGGTCTCCGCATACACCGCTCGAAAATACGCTGCCCGGGGATCGGGTACTAGAGGGATCTACCGCCCTTTGAAGTCCGGTGATCGTTTTTCACGAAATGCCGCGAGGCCTTCGACGCCATCTTCGGTAGCGAAACAGATCGATTGTGATTGACCCTCCCAGGCCAACGCTTCCGCGAACGAAACCTCACCGGAGCGGTCGAGGCCCTGTTTGGCGAACATCTGCGCCACCGGGGCGCCACCTAACAGAGAATCGGCGATTTCGGTAGCGCGGGCCTCGAGCCGGTCGGCATCCACCAGCTCCATCACCAGCCCGATGGCCAATGCCTCGGTCGCTTCCACGATGCGCCCGGTGAGCGCAAGCTCCTTCGCCCGCTGGAGACCGACGACGCGTGGGAGCAGCCACGTCCCCCCAAAGTCCACGGACAATCCGCGCCTTACGAAGATCTCGGAGAACCGGGCCCGGTGGCTGGCGACGACCAGGTCGCAACCGAGGGCAAGGTTCATCCCGGCTCCGGCCGCTACTCCATCAACCGCCGCGATGGTTGGTTTGGCAAGCCGGTGCAGGGCGAGCGCCGCCGCCCCCACTGATCGCATCCGCCGGTGTCGACCGGCAACATCGGCCATTGCCACCGCCTCTGTCGGGTCGAGGTCCGCCCCCGAACAGAACGCACCACCGGCTCCGGTCACGACCAATACGCGCGAGGACGAAGAACCGAAGTCGCTAAACGCTCGCTCCAGCTCGGGCCAGCCGTCGCCCGGTATGGCGTTGCGTCGCCCGGGCCGGTTGATAGTCAACCAGCGGACCGCGCCGCGATCGTTGATCTCGAGCCACATGATCGGGGACGGTAGCCGCACCGATTACCGTCGACCCGGTGGGATTCAACCCGTTCCGGCCCGCCCGCAAGGACCGTCTCGACCTGGCCCTCGTGGCCGGGACCATCCTCCTGATCCTGGGACTTCTGGCATGGGCGATCTGGGGATGACTGTCACACCGGTGCAGCCGTATGCTGCTCGCAAGGCCTACCTCTGCCCCGGCTGTCAGGCAACGATCCCACCCGGAACCTTCCATCTGGTGGTGGTTCCCGACGACGAACCCGATCTCCGCCGCCATTGGCATCACGGCTGCTGGTACAAAGAGTTGCGGCGCCGCTTTGGACGGGGCGCTCAGGCGTCTTTGAGCTGAAGACCCGCCCAGGCAGCCGAGAGCGAGACCATCGCCCAGACCAAGACCACCGTCAGACCGCGCCCGAACGAGATGTCCCCGCCCAGCAGTTCGCCGAACCCGCCGATGTCGAGACTGCCAAGAAGGGCGCTCGTGTGGATCGACAATGAAACGTTGCGCCAACCCTCCCATAGGGCCAACAAGCCCTCGCCGAAGCTGAAGGCCAGTACGGCTCCGATAGCGGGCCCCACCGACCGCAGCCACGCCGAGGCCGCAAACCCGAGCGCCACCCAGGTCGTCATTACCAGCAATGACTTCCAGACCACACCCACGATCTCGGAGCCTGACGGAAAACCCGATCCCTCGGCGAATAGGTAAGTGGCCACCCCGAAGGCTCCGATCGAGATCAACATCGCCACCCAGGCCCCGCCCGTGACAACCACCAATCGCGCCACCAGGTGTTGCCAGCGGCGCGCATTGCGAGTGAGAGCCGTAGCCCAGGTGGAGGTCGCCAGCTCCCCGGCCAGGAACATGACCGCCAGGATCAACGGAAACCAGGTCTGACCCAAAACCTGCTGAGCGCCAAAGATGTAGGCGTCGGGCTTTTGCAGATCGGGAAAACCCTGTTCGCCGTCGCTGGCCCCGATGATCTGCGGAAGCACAAAGAATATGAACGCGAGGAGAGCCGTGAGAGCCGCCAGCACGATCAGCAATACCCAGTAGGTGCGCCGTTTGACCAGCTTGATCAACTCGGCCCTCAGTAGCCCGACCATCTCTCAGGTACCGCCGGTGAGTTCGAGGAAAACATGCTCGAGCCGGGCCGAGTCCCGGACCAGCTCGGAGGGATAGATCCCAGCACTTGCCAACAGCCTCGAGACAACAGAACCGTCCTCGGTGTCGACAACTACACCACCGTCAACGATCGCGGTCCTCAGACCGGCTCCCTCGAGAACCCTCGCTGTCTCCGCGAGCGGCTCGGCCACCACCCTGAACCCCCTTTTGCCCAGCAGATCGGTGAGGCTGCCGCTTGAGACGAGTTTGCCGCGGTTGATGACGATCACGTGGTCGGCGATCGCCTCGACATCGTTGAGGTTGTGCGAGGAAACGACGACGGTTTTGCCCTGTTGTGCCAACTCTCGCAACTTCTGCTTGATCTGGGACTGGCCGGCCGGGTCGAGTCCGTCCAAGGGCTCGTCGAGAAACAGCAAATCCGGGTCGCCCAGCAGAGCGGCGCCCAAGGCCAGTCGCTGTCGCATGCCTTTCGAGTAGCCGTCCACCCGCCGCCCTGCCGCATCGGTAAGGCCGACGAAGTCGAGCATCTCCTCGATCCTCTCCGATCCCCGTCCCAGGGTCAAGGCCGCGACCCGCAGGTTGTCCCGTCCGTTGAGACCTTTCACGAGGCCCGGTTCCTCGACCACCGCTCCCAGCCGCTTGACGATTTCGGCCGTCTCGGCCCCGACCTTCATTCCCAGGATCTCCATACGTCCGTTGTCGGGTCTGGTCAGACCCAAAAGGGACCGAAACGTGGTGGTTTTGCCGGCGCCGTTGGGGCCCAGGAAACCGGTCAGAGCGCCACCGGGCACCTCAAAAGAGAGGCCGTCGAGTGCGACGGTCTGTTTGTATTTCTTGCGGAGACCGTCGACGACGATTGCTACAGAACTCGGACCTGTGGACACTGGCTTCGGGCACCCTACCCGATGTTCTTCACCCAATGGAGGTCCACCCCACGAGCGTGGAACCGGACCGCCACCAGGTCGACCCGACGGCAAAGAAGGGCGTTTGCCAATCGCCGCACCTGGCGGGCTTTAGCGTCGTCGAAGGCGTCAAGCGGATGGGGAGATGGCAAAGTGCCAAAACTCTCCCGGGTCGTGACCGATCTGACTTCCACCACCGTCTTGACGCGATCGATCTCGGCGACGATGTCCACCTCGCCACCTTTGACCGCGAGGTTGCGGGCCACGATCCTGGCTCCGTGGCGCAACAGCAGTTCGGCAGCCAACTCTTCGGCCAAACGACCAGTGGCCCGGCGATCACGCCAAAAAGGGGGCTTCATCCCCCCGGTTTTAAGAGCCGGGTGGGACGGAATCGACAGAGCCAAAGCGATCGAGTGGCCAGATCCTGACTACGGCCTCGCCAACCACGTTCGTGAGGGAGATAGGCCCGAACCGACGACTGTCATAGCTGACGTCGCGGTTGTCGCCCATGACGAAGACACTCTCGGCCGGGACCTCGATTGGCCCGAAGTCGGGCATGGTTCCCTGCTCAAACAGATAGGGCTCGTCCACGGCGACTTCGTTGATGTAGAGGAGACCATCGTCGATCTCGACCGTGTCGCCCGCGATCGCCACGACCCGCTTGATGAGGTCGTCAGCCGAGGCGGTGCGGATGCCCACTGCCTCCAGGACCACTCGCACTGCTCGTTCTGGAAAACTGGCGTCGTCCTCGCCGTTGAGCGGTGACAGAAACACCACGATGTCACCTCTCTGCGGATCCCCGAAGCGGTAGTTCAGTTTGGAGACCATCACCCGATCGTTCACCTCGATGGTGGGCAGCATCGACTCGGTCGGGATGTAGAAAGGTTGGACGAGGAAGGTCTTGATCGCCACCGCCACCGTCAGGGCGATGAGCAACAAGACCGGCAGCTCCACCCAGAAAGGACGCTGTTTTTTCGCCTGCTTCCGGGGGGAGGGTTCAGTGGTACGGGCCTCGACGCTCAGTCGCGCTTCTCCTTGATACGAGCGGCTTTGCCGACTCGATCCCGGAGGTAGTAGAGCTTGGAGCGTCTCACGTCCCCACGCCGCACCACTTCCACCTTCTGGATGATTGGTGCGTTGAAGGGGAACACCCGCTCCACTCCGACCCCGAAGCTCATCCTGCGGACGGTGAAGCTGGAGTCGAGACCGGACCCGTTGCGGGCAATCACTACTCCTTCGAAGACCTGGGTCCGCTCACGGTTGCCCTCAACGACCCGGACGTGCACCTTGACACTGTCGCCAGGTCTGAATTCGGGGATGTCGGTGCGCGCGTAGGCGCCACCGAGCATCTCAAGCTTGTTCATCGATTGCTCCTTGGAGAACCGGCCGATTGACCGGAAGACACCCGGAATGTTATCAGTCGTAGACTGGATAACCAGAAACGCCTTCAATCCTCATGGAGATCGGGACGGCGGGTGGCGGTGCGGTCTTCTCGTTGTTGCCTGCGCCACGCTTCGATGCGGGCATGATCGCCGGACAACAGGATCTCGGGAACGGCAAACCCCCGAAACTCGGCCGGACGGGTGTAGTGAGGTTCTTCGAGAAGGCCGGAGCGGAATGACTCCGTGTCGACCGACCCGGGGTTGCCGACCACGCCCGGAAGCAGACGCGCTACCGCCTCGATCACCGCAGCTGCCGCCGCTTCGCCACCGGCGAGGACAAAGTCGCCGAGGGATACCTCTTCGTCGATGAAGAGATCAACAACCCGTTGATCGACTCCTTCGTAGCGGCCACAGAGCAGAGTCAAATGGGAGAGGAGTGCAAACCGATCGATCATCTGCTGGTCGATGGGAGTGCCCGCCGGCGAGAAATAGACCCGATGACTCCCAGCCAGAGGTTCGAGGACAGCCGCCAGCGGCTCGATCATCAACACCATCCCCGGCCCGCCTCCAAACGGAGCATCATCGACCTGGCGGTGAGCACCTTTGCCATAGGTGCGCAGGTCGACCAGGTCCACCTCCAGGGCTCCTTTGGCGATAGCCCTCTCCACCATGGAGGTGGCCAACGGTCCCGAGAAGTACCCGGGGAAAAGGGTGACAACGCTGATCTTCATGCCGGGTCTTTGGGCAGTCCCAGCACGCGTTCGGCGATGATGTTGCGCTGGATCTGGTCGGTGCCGCCGCCGATTCGCAAGCCGGGGGTGCCCAGGAAGGCATCCTGCCAATCGCCGTCGAAAGGTGCGTCGACTCCGGCCAGCAGCCCGGCCGCCCCCAGGTTGGCAATCGCCTGGGCGTACAGATCCGAAAGTATTTGAGTTCCGACCAGCTTGCCGAGCGAGCCTTCCGGCCCGGGGACCTCACCCCGGGATAAGGAGGTGAGTTGGCGGAGGCCGGTGAATCCGAGGACTCTTCCATTGATCCAGTTGCGGGTCCATTGGTCAATGCCCCGGCGATCGTCGGTCAGCAACCCGCGGGCCGCCTGCAGCATCCATCCGCGTCCCACCAGGATCCCCATCCGTTCGAACATGAAGGTGGTGATGACCACCCGCCAGCCGTCACCGACGGAACCGATCCGCTGCGAGTCGGGTACTCGCACATTGTCGAGGTATACCTCGTTGTAGTTCGCGGCACCGGTCATCTGGCGTACCGGCCGGGCCTCCACGCCCGGCGAGCGCATATCCACGACGAAGGCCGACAAACCGCGGTGTTTGGGTTGGTCAGGATCGGTGCGGGCTATGCACAGCCCCCAATCAGACAAGTGCGCAAAAGTCGTCCACACCTTCTGGCCGTCAAGGACCCACTCATCACCATCCTGCACGGCCCTGGTGGCGAGGCCCGCCAGGTCGGAGCCCGCACCGGGTTCGGAGAACAGTTGGCACCACACATCCTGGCCCGAGAGAAGCGGGCGAATCAACCGGTAGCGCTGTTCCTCGTTGCCCAGCAACAACACCGCCGGGCCACACCAGCCCAGGCCAACGATGAGGGCATCGCGAGGCACGTCGAAGTCGGACTCTTCTTGATCGAAGATGATCTGCTGGATGGGAGTCCCGCCCCTACCGCCGTAGGCACGGGGCCAGGCGACCCCGGCCCATCCGGCGTCGAATTTTTGCTGCTGCCAGGCCCGGGCCACCGCCAGTTTCTCGACCTCCTCCTCGGTGGTCCACTCGGCGACGATGGCCGACGGAGCGATCGGCGGAGCCGTGTGAGGTTTGGCGTTTTCCAGCAGCCAGGAACGGGCATCGTGCCGGAACGCCGCTTCCTCCGGTGAGTCGTAGGGCTGCACACTCTCATTGTGGCCCCGAACGTGATCAGTTGGTGTGCTCCACCCGGCTGACCTGAATGTCGCCCGATACGGTCTTGAGGCGCAGCTTGACCGTTTCTCTTGCTCTGACCCCTTCCGGGTCTGCGCCAACGGCGGTCCGGCGCGATGGTAGCCGCACCTCCCCCGAGAGACTGTCCATGGAGGCTTCAACCACCCGGCCTTCCGGAAGGCCGATCCGGATGTCTCCAGACATCGAAACGACCTCGACGCTGTGGCCGGAGCAACACCCGAAAGTGATGTCTCCCGAGGCGCTCTTGGCTTCGACCCGGGACTTGGCCAGTTCGATATGGATGTCGCCCGAAGCAGTTGCAATAATGGCGTCTCCCCCGATTATCTCTACCCGGATGTCACCAGAGGCCGTGCTGATCTGACACCGAGCGTCGCAGCGTTCGATGGAGACATCGCCCGAGGCCGATCGCAGCTCTCCTGAACCTATGTCCTCGAACTCGAGTTCACCCGAGGCCGTGCGAGCATTAACCCTGTCGAGCGACGCCCGGGCATGCACGTCGAGGGAGGCGCCGGTGATGTCGGCCGCTGTTCCGCGAGGGACCGCCACCCGCAACGAGACGGCCCGGTCACCAAAGCGGTTGCGATCCTCGCGGATGGTGACGATGTCACCGTTCTGTTCTACGACGATGTTCTCCGCACCGCGTCCATTGACGTCAACAGTGATGGAGCGATCTCTCGACTCCACGAGATCCAGACGCCCGGATGCGACTCTGACCTCGATCGTGGGAACGGAACCCGAAACGAAGCTGTACCGGCTCATATTTCGAAAGTCTCATTGACCCTGCGGCGTGACGGTCGCGAGCCCGAGACCCGGCGAGACAGGGCCTTGACGACCCAGGAATTGACCGAATCACCAGACTCCGAGGCCGCCTGTTCGACGATCTCTTTGATGGAGGGGGGAAGCCGCAGGGTGATGCGGGCGTCAAAGTCCTCCTCGACGGACGCTGCCATGTGTTGGTCTTCTGGGGTGATCCTGATAGTGGGTTCACCGTCGACGACCGTGAGGTCGACCCGGTGACCGCTGACCTGGGCCCGCACTTCTTCGGCAGCCTGTCCGGCCAGGTCAAAAGCGGCCTCTTTGAGGGCCGGTCGCAACGCCGCCAGGATGGCCCGCCCGGCCGCCTCCAGGTTGGGATCGGCGCCGGCCAGGGCCAGCTGGGATTCAAGGGCCGACTCGAGATTGTGAAGGATCGCTGAGGTCTGCATGCCCTTATCGCTTGCTGAAGAACACCCGACGCTCCCACTTGTGGGTCTGTGGGAACCGCTGGCCGCGAATCGCTTCGATGGTGATGAGACTTCCGCCCAACATTTCTTTCTCCTTCTCGTTGACACTGTCATGATGTCAGATCAATGTCACTTTGTCAAGGGGTTAATGTCACTTTGCTGATATTTCCTTGTAACCCAGGGCCCACAGCGTTTTTGACCGGTATTCTGTCTGTCCAACCCATGGACCTTCGTAAGTCAGCGACGATCTTCGGCCTGCTGATCGTTGCCTGTAGCCCGCCGGCACCGACCGGTACGACCGCAAGCACGACCACCGCAACGTCGATTGCTCCTTCCCCCCCAACGACCGTTACAGCCCCGGCGAGCACCTGTCCCGACGGAGATCCCATGGTCGAAGCCGGCAGGGTGCTCGACATCGCCCAGCCCAGTACCGACGCCGAGTCGATCGGAGCCATCACCTGGCACGCCCAACCCGGCTGCGAGACGTTCACGATCGAGCTTGTCACCGACCAGGGCGCCCCCGCCACTACCCCACCATCGGTAACCATCGAGCTGTTGCGGGAACTCTCCATCCTCCGGGTGCACCTAGCCCTCGACGCCACCGCGGTGACCGATCAGTTGGTGGAGACCCGGGTGGTGGGGCGGTATTTTGTAGTCAGAAAGGTAGATCGGAGCCTCTTTGTCGATCTCCACCTGACTGCTCCAGCTATAGCCCGGGCCTCGCTCGCCAATGGACCTGCCAGCGTGGTAGTCGAGTTAGAGCCAGGGGGGCCTACCTACGCCGGGGCTCCAGCGATCGGCGATCTGATGGTTCTGACTTCACCACTCGCCGGACCGAGTCCGGTGCCCGTCCTCATCGAGGGTTACGGAAGGCCTTTTGAGGCCAACGTTGTCTATACCTTTCGACAGGACGACGCGGTCTTGTTGCAGGACGTCACCAACGCCACCGATTACAGCGATACCTGGGGCTCGTTCTCCACCACAGCCGACCCTGGCATCAGTGGCCAGGTGGAGTTGTTCGTCGGGCAGTTTTCCGGGGAGGACGGGTCGGAACGGGGCGTGGTGGTGGGTCTCGAACTCCCCTAACCGGTCTGGTCGTCGAACAGCCCGGGGAGATCGGCCACCACCAGGTAGCCGCCAGCCATCGATACCTCCGGCACCAGGGCCGTCACCAGCGGCACCATGAATTGACCTGAGAGGGTGGCGACGATCAGGCGCGTTTGTGCCGAGGTGTCGTCGATTGCCTCAACCCGGCCCACTGTCGACCCGGCGGTGTTGCGGACATCCAGACCGATCAACTCGTCCGGCCAGAATTCGTCGGGAGCGAGGGGTCGGCGGGTCGCGGCCACCACATACAGTTCCTCACCCCTCAATACCTCGGCAATGGTGCGGTCGTCATACCCGACGAAGGCGAGGGCGCGACCGTTGGGGATGGTCAGAACGTCGCGGATGGTCAACGCGTTTCCGGAACCAAGGACAAGCTCCGAGCCTCTTTCAAAGCGGGCATCGTTGTCCGAATCCGAAATGAGGACGAGAAAGCCCCGGAGGCCATGGGCACGTCCCAGCCGACCCACCAGCACCAGGTCGTCGGCCGCCTGGGGTGAATCAGTCGACGAACTCAACTCCGGCGGTGATCCCCTCTTCGTCGGCGGCGGCTTGTGCCACCGTGCGAATCGCGCGGGCGGTTCGGCCCCGCCGACCGATAACCCTGCCTAGATCACCGGGTCCGGTCCGCACCTCGGCCAGGACCTCGTCGGGTCCTTGCTCGATGATGGTCACCGAAACCTTGGTGGGGTCGTCGACGATCTGGCCGACGATGTAATCGAGAACCCTCTTGAGAATGTCGCCTTTAGCCATGTCACTCCTCGCCATCGGCGGCTGCGGCCGGTTTGGCTTTGACTGTGTGTATCTGGCCGGTGGCTACCTTGAGCTTGGCCATCGCCCCGGAGATTTCCAGAAGTTTGCGGACGGTGTCGGTCGGCTGAGCACCGCGGCGAATCCATTCGACCGCTTTGTCGTTGTCGATTTCGATCAACGAGGGCTCCTGGCGTGGGTCATAACGACCAACCCGGTCGAGGTAGCGGCCGTCGCGGGGCGAGCGGCCGTCCATGACCACCACCCGGTAGGTGGGCTGTTTGGTCTTGCCCATCCGGATCAGGCGAATCTTGACCGCCATTCAGTTCACCACCCTATGTGTGGTCATTGGCCAATTTGTGGTCATTGGTTTCATCTTTGTGACTTCTTCTTCTTTCTGGCCGCAGGACGGCCCGGGGACCGCCCCGGGTTCAAACCCTTGAGACCGGGCAATCCCCGACCTGCGGACAACAACTTCATCATCTTTTGTGCATCGGCGAATTGGCGCAGTAGCTGGTTGACCTCCTGCGGGCTGGTGCCCGACCCGGCCGCGATCCTGCGTTTGCGGCTATTGCCGATCACTTTGGGGCTCCGGCGCTCCTCGGACGTCATCGAGTAGATGATCGCCTCCACCCTCCCCAGGTCTCGATCTTCGACGTTGACCTGACGGAGCAGCGAACCGGCGCCTGGAAGCATAGCAATAACGTCTCTCAGTGGCCCCATCCGCTTGATCGACTGGAACTGCTCGAGGAAGTCCTCCAAGGTGAATTGACCCTTCTGCATCTTGGCGGCGGCCTTCTCGGCGCTGGCCTGGTCAAAGGTCTCTTCTGCCTTCTCGATCAAAGTGAGGACATCACCCATGCCGAGAATGCGCGATGCCATTCGTTCGGGATGGAAAGGCTCGAGCCCCTGGAGCGACTCGCCGACACCCACCATTTTGATGGGGACGCCGGTTACCGCCCGGGCGGAGATGGCCGCCCCTCCCCTGGCGTCGCCGTCGAGTTTGGTGAGGATCAGGCCAGTGAGGTTGAGCCGGTCTTTGAAGCCCTGGGCCACGTTGACCGCAACCTGTCCGGTCATGGCGTCAACCACCAGCAGGGTCTCGTGCGGCGATGCTTCCCGAGAGATCTCACTCAGCTCGTCCATCAACTCCTGGTCGATCTGGAGCCGGCCAGCGGTGTCGATGATCACGACATCCCGGTTCAACCGCGGAGCTTCCTTGAGGGCCGCCCGCACCAGGCGGGGTGGCCGCGAGGTTCGCTCAGTGAAGACCGGGACCCCGATGCGGTCGCCCAGGGTTTGGAGCTGTTCCACCGCCGCCGGGCGTTGCAGATCGGCAGCAACCAGCAGGGGCCGACGACCCCCCTCGAGTAGATGGAGGGCGAGCTTGGCCGCCGTGGTGGTTTTGCCCGACCCCTGCAAACCAGCGAGCAGGATCACGGTTGGCGCCCCCGCCTGCCGGATGGGGACGTTGACATCACCCAACGTCTTGACCAGCTCTTCGTGGACGATCTTGATGACCTGTTGACCGGGAGTAAGGCTCCGATGGACTTCGTCGCCAATGGATCGTTCTCTGACCCGATCCAGGAACTCCCGGACCACCCCAACATTGACGTCGGCCTCGAGCAGCGCCTGGCGGACTTCACGCAAGGACGTTTCGACATCGGCCGCGGACAACCGGCCCTTGCTCCGGAGCCGGGTGAAGACGTCTTCGAAACGGTGCGAGATGGTGTCGAACATGGACAACTGAGTTGACTCGACCCTAGGAGGTTTGGGGAGATGCCAGTTGTAGCCTGGTGTGATGGATGCCGTCGATGAAGCTCTCCGCGCCGACATCCGCCGGCTGGGCGCCCAATTGGGAGATGCGCTCACTCGCCAGCACGGACCGGATCTGTTGGATCTGGTTGAAAGAGTCAGGGCTCACACCAAAGCGGTGCGGATGGCTGGTGATACCGAAGCCGACGACCGGCTGGCCTCGATGCTCGAGCAGCTCGACCTCGAGACGACCATCGAGCTGGTCCGGGCATTCTCCGCCTATTTCTATCTAGCCAATGTGGCCGAGCAGACCCATCGGGTAGGGGAGCTCTCCGCCACCGACGACGAGCTCACCCTCAACGCCACCGTTGACCGAGTACTGGCCGCCGGTGTGGACCAAGAAACCATTACCCGCGTTTTGTCGCGACTCGAACTGCGACCGGTCTTCACCGCCCATCCCACCGAAGCCGCCCGCAGGACGATCCTCACCAAGCTGCGGACTCTCGCCGACCTTCTGCAAGAGCGACTCGAGCCTACGACCACCGATCGCGAACGACAGCGGATCGATCGGCGGATCGCCGAGCTGATCGACCAGATCTGGCAGACGGACGAGCTACGAGCCGAGCGACCTCAGCCTCTGGACGAGGCGAAGTCGGCCATCTTCTACCTCGACCAGCTCTTCACGCATGTGCTCCCCGATCTCGCCGAGGAGTTGGAGAACGCCCTGAGTCGGCTGGGGCACAGCGGGGCACCGGCCATCCGATTCGGGACCTGGGTGGGCGGCGATCGCGACGGCAACCCTGCGGTCACCCCCGAAGTCACCCTTGAGGTTCTCGAGCTTCAACACGATCATGGTCTCCGTAATCTCGTCACCGCCGTGGAACAGGCTGCCGACGAGCTATCAGTCTCTTCGCGGATCCGGCCGATCACGGCCGACCTGGCCAGTTCGCTAGAGGAGGACCGCGAACTCCTGCCCCAGGTGTGGCACCGGTTTCGAGGGATCAACGCCACCGAGCCCTACCGGCTCAAGTGCGCATACATCCACCAGCGCTTGCACAACACGCGTGAGCGCATACTCGGAGGAGCCCGTCACCAGCCCGGTTGGGACTACGCGTCAGCCGAGGAGCTGGAAGGCGATCTCAGCCTGATGGCGGAGTCTCTCAACAAGAACGCCGGCGAACTCCTGGCCTCGGGCACTCTGGCCCGGCTCGTCAGGCGGGTGAAGACTTTTGGATTTCACCTGGCGACGATGGACATCCGCCAACATGCGGATCCACTCCAGCTAACGATCGGTGACCTCTACGAACGGATCGGGGTCGAGTACCGATCGCTGACCAGAGATGCGCGGGCCCAAATCCTGGCCGGGGAGTTGGTGGGGAGACGTCCGCTGAGCTCTGCCACCACTTCCCTCGACGGCGAGGCCGCCGTCACCCTGCGGGCTTTCCAATCTATTCGCACAGCCCTCGACCGCTTTGGACCGGTGATCGAGTCGTTTGTGATCAGCATGACCCAGGGTACCGACGATGTCCTGGCCGCCGCCGTGCTGGCTCGCGAGGCGGGTCTGGTGGATCTCCAACAGGACATTGCTCGGATCGGTTTTGTGCCGCTCTTCGAGACGATCGAAGAGTTGCGACGCGCCGGCGATCTTCTCGCCAGCCTTCTCTCCATCGAGCCTTACCGAAAGCTGGTGAAGCTTCGGGGCGACATCCAGGAGGTGATGCTTGGTTACTCGGACTCCAACAAGGACGGAGGCATCACCACTTCCCAATGGGAGATCTACAAGGCCCAGCGGCTCCTCCGCAACGCCGCCGTCGACCATGGTGTGACTCTGCGACTCTTCCACGGCCGGGGAGGCACCATCGGCCGGGGCGGCGGCCCCTCCCATGCCGCCATCCTGGCCCAGCCGTACGGCACTATCGATGGAGCGCTCAAGGTGACCGAACAGGGTGAGGTCATCTCCGACAAGTACGGTCTCCCCCGGCTGGCGGCCCGCAACCTGGAACTAGGGATTTCTTCGGTGCTGGAGGCGTCTCTACTCCATCGGGTTTCGAGACAACCAACCGAGGTCCTCGATCGATGGACCGCGGCCTGGGAAGCGTTCTCGCACGCAGCCTTCTCCGCCTATAGAAACCTCGTCGACCACCCAGACCTCGTGGACTACTTCCTCTCATCGACTCCGGTGGAAGAACTCGGGGCGATGAACATCGGCTCCCGCCCTTCCCGACGACCGGGGGGCGGGGGCGGGCTGGCGGATCTCCGTGCCATTCCCTGGGTGTTCGGTTGGACTCAGTCTCGTCAGATCATCCCCGGCTGGTTCGGGGTGGGATCAGGCCTCGAAGCCGTCCGGGGTCAAGGTCTAGGACCGGACCTGAAGGACATGGCGAAGAGGTTCTCATTCATGCAGACGTTCATCGCCAACGTCGAGATGACTTTGGCCAAAACCGACCTGTCGATCGCCGGGCGTTATGTCGCGCGGCTCGTAAAACCCGAGCACCGCCACCTGTTCGACCTGATTCAGGCCGAACATCACAAGACCGTGTCCGAGATCCGAAGCCTCACGGGTGAAGAGGTGCTGGCCGAGAACCCGGTGCTGGCTCGGACCCTGGAGGTGCGCAACATCTACCTCGACCCTCTCAACTATCTCCAGGTGAGCCTGCTGGCGAGAAGCCGGCGAACCGGAAAGGAGGATCCCGCGTTGCAGCGAGCCTTGTTGTTGACCGTCAACGGAATCGCCGCCGGGATGCGCAACACGGGCTAACAAAACCCTCGTTTTGGCGCGTAGTCCTGCTCCCCTGGTGTCGATCTTCCGAACCAAAACGGGGAAGGTCAGGCGCCCGACACCTCGACCAGCGTGTCGAAGAAGGCAACGCCGCCGCCCCAATCGGTGAGGGTGTCGTTGGTCAGTGTGTTGACGTTGGCGCCTTCACTCCACCAGCCCCAGGGGATCGCCACCACTCCCGGTCGCAGTCTTGTCGACAGCCGCGCTGGCAATTTCAGAGTGGATCGATCGTTGGTGATACAGACAAGGTCGCCTTCGTCGATGCCCCGATCGGCGGCGTCGGCGGGGTCGATCTCCACGAACGGGCCCTTCTCGAGATGGCCGTGCTGATGTGAGTACGAACTGTTGAGAAAGCGGGTGTGATTCTTGGGGCTCAGCAGGACCAGCGGATATTTGGCAAACAAGTCGGGGTCGCCGCCAGGACCTTCGCGGGCCGGCTCATAGGAGGGCAACGGGTCCTGTCCGATGGCGGCGAGCCCATCGGCGCGCAGTTCGGCCCTACCCGAGGCGGTGGCATACCCACCCGTGGCGTAGGGCCGCAGGTCTTCGGGCAGGTCGAGACGCACCCATCCCTGCTTTTGCAACAACTCGATATCCACGTCGACCAGGGCCGAGCGGAGGAGAGCCTCGTCGTCCATGGCGAACTCCGGGTCATCGAATCCCATCGCCCCGGCCAGCCGCCGAAACAACTCGGTGTTGGGTATCGACTCGCCCACCGGGGGTATCGCAGGTTGGTTCCATCCCAGGTACAGATGACCCCACGAGGGGATGACGTCGAGATGTTCGAGTTCGGTGGTGGCTGGCAACACGACATCGGCGAACATCGCTGTATCGGTCATAAATTGTTCGCTGACCACTGTGAAGAGATCCTCCCGGACCAGGCCTTTCCTGGTTTGGGTGGCGTTGGGCACCGACACGACCGGGTTGCCATTCCAGACAAATAGGGCACGGATACCCACGGTCGGGTCGGTCAACACCCGCCCCAAATGGTTCATGCTGATCTGGCGGGTCCCGGAAGGAACGTCGAAGACGGAGTCGTCGGCCTGATCCTCCGACCACACCCCGACCGATCTTGACAGACCGCCGCCCCTGTCCTTCCAGGCGCCTGTCAGGACCGGTAGGCACGCCAGCGTCCGATAGAACATAGCGCCACGTTCGCGGTGTTCGGCTCCGATCAGGGTGCGGATGAAGGTCGGGCGACGGGTGCCATAAGCGCGTGCGAATCGTTCGATCTCGGCGGCCTCTATTCCACAAACGCCGGCTGCGCGTTCCGGGGGCCACTCCCCGACCCTGGTAGCGAGATCTTCAAACCCGAGCGCGTGACGATCGACATAGTCCTGGTCTACCAAATCGTCGCGGATCAACACGTTCATGACCGCCAGCATGAAGGCGACGTCGGTACCTGGCAGCGGTTGGATGAACCAGTCGGCCGACAGGGCCGTCATGGTGCGAATCGGATCGATCACCACCACCTCGGCTCCGGCCGCCCGGGCCTGCTCGATGAACGGCCACAGATGACGATTGGTCAGACGGGTGTTGGTCCCCCAGAGGACGATGAACTTCGAAAACCTGACATCCATTGGGTCGGCGCTTTTGCCGGAGCCATAGGTGGCAGCCAAACCGGCCCTGGCCGTTGCCCCGCATAGAGACCCGGTGAGCCGGGAGGCTCCAAGCCGGGCAAAGAAGCGACGATCGAGAGAGGACATCTGGATCAGCCCCTGGGTGCCAGCATCCCACCACGGGAGGATCGACTCGCCACCGTACGTCGCGATGACTTCTTGCAGCCGATCCGCGGTCATCGTCAGGGCCTCGTCCCAAGATGCGTGACGAAACTCTCCCCCACCTTTGGGACCGACGCGGATCATTGGATGAAGGAGGCGATCGGGGTGATACACCCGATCGAGGAACGAGTTCACCTTCGGGCACAGCTCACCCCGGGAGTACGGGTGGTCGGGGTTTCCTCGCAACTTGACGGCCTTGGTGTCCTCGACGGTCACCACCCAACCGCAGGTGTCGGGGCAATCGTGGTGACAGGTGCCGAGAATCGTGCGGGTGGCCATGGCCACAGGGTACCGGCTGAGCGCGGGTCGCTACGCTCGCCCGATGCCCGTCACTCAGGTCGATCACCCGCTGGCCCAGCACTATCTGACGACGCTGCGCGATCGCACCACCGCGACTCCGTTGTTCAGGGAAACGGCCCGCCGGCTGGCCTATCTCCTCGTCGCCGAGGCCACTTCGGACCTACCCCGGGCCCAGAAAGAGATCGAAACGCCGCTTGAGCCCACTACCGCCACAGTTCTCGGGAAGCCGATAGTTGTGGTCGCAGTCTTCCGGGCCGGTCTCGGATTGATCGACGCCGCCACCGACCTGATTCCCAACGCCCGCATCGGCTATGCGGGGGTCCAGCGCAACGAAGAAACGGCCGAACCTATGGAGTACTACACGAAGTTTCCGACCATGACCGATGCCCGGGTGCTGATCCTGGAACCGATGCTCGCCACCGGAGGATCGTTGGCATGGGCATGCGATCAGGTGAAGCGGCATGGAGCCTCAGACATCACTGCAGTCTGTGTGGTTTCGGCGCCGGAAGGAATCGCCTTCATGGAAGAACGCCACCCGGATGTGCGGATCGTGACGACCGCGATCGACCGCGACCTCAACGAGAATTTCTACATCCGCCCGGGTCTGGGCGACATGGGCGACCGGTTATTCGGAACGGCATGACCGAGTTCGAAGCCGCGGTTTTGGAGGTTCTGCGCTCTCTGCGCCGGGGCGAAATCGTCACCTATGGCGAGGTGGCTGAGCTGGCCGGCTATCCCGGTCGAGCCCGCGGTGTCGGCCGGATTCTCTCCCAGACCGATGAGGAAGTGCCGTGGTGGAGAGTGGTTGGTCATGGAGGCCGTCTGGTGTCACCCAATCCACGCGAACAGGCGGAACTGCTTCGCAGCGAAGGGACTCACCTGCGATGAAGCGCGGGATCATCCTGGTGATGGATTCGTGCGGCGCCGGGGAAGCTCCCGATGCCGCCGACTACGGCGATGAGGGGTCCGACACCCTGGGACACGCGGCGGCGGTGGTAGGCGGGTTGGATCTGCCGAACCTCGAGCAGGCAGGTCTCGGAAATCTCCACGGTTCCATCAAGGGAGTGCCACCGGTTGCAAAGCCATCGATGGCCTATGGGAAGCTGACCGAAGCCTCGGCAGGCAAAGACTCCACCACCGGTCACTGGGAGATCGCCGGGATCGTCACAATTGACGCCCAGGCAACCTTCACCGACACCGGTTTCCCGCCCGAACTCGTGCAAGCGGTCGAGGAGGAGTCGGGTCATCGCTTCATTGGCAACTACGCGGCATCAGGCACCGTCATTCTCGACGAGCTTGGCCCCGAGCACATCGCCACGGGCCGCCCGATCCTCTACACGTCGGCCGACTCGGTGTTTCAGATCGCCGCCCACAAGAGTGTCATTCCCCTCGAAGAGCTCTACCGGATCAGCCGCATCGCCCGCAAACACGCCAATCGATATCAGATCGGAAGAGTGATCGCCCGCCCCTTCGAAGGAGAACCCGGCAACTTCAAAAGGACCTACGAGCGGCACGACTTCGCCATGGAGCCACACTCGCCGACCTTGCTCGATCACGCCAAAGAGGCCGGGCTCTCGGTGCACGGCATCGGCAAGATCGAAGATCTCTTTGCAGGGTGCGGCCTCACCAGCGCGGTCCACACCGAAGGCGACGAAGACGGACTTCGGCACACGATCGAGGCCTTGAAGACCCGGGACGGGCCGGGGATCATCTTCACCAACCTGGTCGACCTCGACATGACCTACGGCCACCGCGAGAACCCCTCGGGCTACGCCCAGGGTCTCGCTCTGATCGATTCCTATATCCCGGCCCTGGTTACAGAGCTCATCGCAGACGACCTGCTCTTTATCACCGCCGACCACGGCAATGACCCCACTGACGGCTCCACCGACCACACCCGGGAGTACGTTCCACTGCTGGTGGCGGGAATGAATGGCGCCGGCGTCGACCTCGGGATCAGGGATCAATACTGCGACATAGCCGCCACGATCGCCGAGGGTCTGAAGCTGCCGATGCCAGCACGCGGAAAGTCTTTCCTCGCCGAGCTCTCATGATCGCAGTAGAGATCATTCAGAAAAAGCGCGACGGCCTGGTGTTGACCGATGAAGAGATTGCCTGGCTGATCGACGCGTACACGACGGGTACGGTGCCCGACTACCAGATGGCGGCGATGGCGATGGCCGTGTTCCTCAACGGGCTGACCGGTCAAGAGTTGGCTGCCTGGACCGGGGCCATGTTGCAATCCGGAGACGTCCTCGACTTCTCCGACCTGGCCGCTCCGAAAGTGGACAAGCATTCGACCGGCGGAGTCGGCGACAAGGTGTCGATCCCGCTGGCACCGATGGTCGCCTCCCTCGGTGTGGCCATCCCGATGATGTCGGGTCGCGGCCTGGGACACACCGGAGGAACGCTCGACAAGCTCGAGTCGATCCCCGGCTTCACGACTGCCCTCGACCCGACCCGTTTTCGGTCGGTCCTGGCCACCTGCGGGCTGGTGCTGGCCGGACAATCGGAGACACTGGTCCCCGCCGATCGCAAGCTCTACGCGTTGCGCGACGCCACCGGCACGGTTGAGTCCATCCCGCTGATCTCGAGCTCGATCATGTCGAAGAAGCTGGCCGAGGATCTCGATGGGTTGGTGCTCGACGTCAAGGTCGGGCAAGGTGCCTTCATGAGGGACCTCGCCACGGCCCGTCAGCTAGCCGAGACGATGGTCGGAATCGGGATGGCCTATCGGGTCAAGACGGTTGCTCTTCTTACAGCCATGGACGTCCCGCTCGGCAATCAAGTCGGCAACGCCAACGAGATCGCCGAGTCGATCGAGGTCCTGGCCGGCGGGGGTCCGGCGGATCTGGTGGAAGTGACCATGGCGCTCGGGGTCGAGATGCTGGCCGTGGCGGGTATCGAGGGAGACGCCGAGTCCGCCCGGGCCATGCTCGAGAAGACGAGGACGAGCGGTCAAGCTCTTGAGTTGTTCGCCCGGGTGGTGGAGGCGCAGGGAGGCGACCCACGCGTCGTTGAGCAAACCTCACTGTTGCCCACCGCGCCCCACCGGACCGAGATCGTTGCCGAGAGGTCAGGGTTTTTGACGGGCGTGGACGCCCTCCTCGTGGGGGTGGCGGCGATGCGGTTGGGAGCCGGCCGGGAGCGCAAGGAGGACACCATCGACCCCGGCGTAGGCATCACGCTGCTCGTCAAGCCAGGGGCCGAGTTGGTGAGTGGCGCTCCGGTGCTGCGTTTGACCTATCGACACCCCGCCCGCCTGGAGGAAGCACTCCGGGTTCTCGACGGAGCAATCACCATCTCCGACGATCGCCCCGCCCCCCGCCCGCTGGTGATCGACCGGGTCGGTTGACCTCCGACCCTTCGGTTTTGGCGCGTAGAAACGACACCCTGGGAGCAGAACTACGCGCCAAAACGGGGTTCTAACGGCTCATACCGCGATCAGGCCAACCGCCACCAGGGCTAGGCCCAGACCCCACCATTGACGGCGGCCGATCGGTTCATGGAGTATCGCCACCGCCAGCAGGACCGTGATCCCCGGATAGAGGGAGGCGAGCACCGAGACAACCGTTAACAGACCCGAGCGAAAGGCCAGAAGCAGAAACACGTTGGCAAGGATGTCGCCCGCTCCTACCGCCAGCAGACCCAGCCTGGTGTCGCGGTGGGGGGCGGACATGCCACGGATCCCGGCCACCAACGCCACGACCGCAACCTGGGACAGCCTCGCCCCGACCAATGGCCAGAACCCCGACTCGGCACCTGTCTGAGCGATGGCAGCGAAGAACAGCCCGAACCCGGTCCCGGCGATCACGCCATAGCGGGCCCCTCCCTTGGCTCCGGTGCTGGAATGAGAAGCCGCCGCCACCAGCCAGATCGAAGGGAGCGCCAGGATGATGCCGATCCCGTCGATCATCTCCGGCCGCTCGCCGATCGCCAGACCGATTCCCAAAGGCACCACCGCACCCACGAGGGCCGTCACCGGCGATACGACCGCCATACGACCCTCGGCCAGGCCTTTGTAGAGGTAGAACAGCCCCATCGTCCCGACCAGTCCGGCGCCGGCGCCCCACCAGAAGTCGCTTGCGCCCACGGACTCGGCAGGGAACGCCACTGCCGCCATGATCGCCAGGATCAATCCAGCGGATTGCGACCACAACACCACGGTGAGGACCGGAACCTTGCGGCCCATCAATCCTCCGAGAAAGTCGGCCACGCCATAAGTGAGGGAGGCCAGCAGGGCGAGCACCACGGACATGAGGGCGGCAGCGTAGAGGCGGACTGGATTGTCCGGTCCGGTCCGGATGCGTACGATCGCCGCCATCAGAAGAGGAGTTCTTCATCGAAATGCGTGTGGTCGTCTGCGCCAAACAGATCCCCGATCCCGCCACCGAATACAAGCTCGAACCGGACAGCCACTGGCTGGTGCGGCCCGGGGAACAGGTTCTCGATGACACCGACCGCTATGGCGTCGAGATGGGATTACAGCTTGCCCAGGCGGCCGGCGGCACGGTCACCCTGGTCTCGATGGGCCCGACCGGCACTATGCAGGGCATCCGTCAAGCCCTGGCGATGGGCGCTGACAAAGCCATCGTCGTCGACGACCCGGAACTACGCGGGTCCGATGCCCTCCTGACCGCACGTGTGCTGGCGGCAGTGATCTCCAGGGAGGGTTTTGACTTGGTCATAGCCGGCACCGAGTCGACCGACGGCTACTCGGGGGTCGTGCCACAGATGGTGGCCGAGTTCCTGGACGTCCCGGCGCTCACCTATGCCACCAGTGTTCAAGTTGGCGACGGAAGCGTCACAATCCATCGACAGACCAACACCGGATACGAGGTTGTAGAGGCCTCGCTACCTGCCGTCGTCAGCGTGACCGCCGGGGTGGTCGAACCCCGATATCCGACCTTCAAGGGGATCATGGAGGCCAAGAAGAAGCCGGTGGAGACACACACTCTGGCCGACCTCGGGATCCCGGCCGAGATCGGCCAGAAGGTGACGACGGTCACAGCAGCAGCCAGCCGGGTCGCCGGGGCCAAGATCGAAGATGACGGTGAGGCATATCTCAAGATCGTCGAATTGCTCGCCCAGAGAAAGGTGATCTGAGATGGCATCGGTCTGGGTCTTTTCTCGTGAGGTCGACAACGGTCCTTCGACCCTGAGCCTCGAGTTGATGACCAAGGCGCGCGACCTCGGTGAGGTGGCCGTCATCTACGTGGGCGTCGGCTCCGATGCGGCGTTCGCCACCCTCGGGGAGTACGGGGCGCGGAAGGTGTTCCACTTCGATCCTGGTGACCATCTGGTTGCAGCGCCCGTGGCCCATGCCCTGGCCGAGATGGCTCAAGTCCAAGCGCCGGACCTGATTCTCTTTGGCCAGGCGTACGACGATCGGGACGTTGCCGGGCGGCTGGCGGCCCGGCTCGGAGCGACCGTGCTCTCCAACGCCATCGATGTCGGGTTGGAACAGGGACCCGCCACCACCTCGCACGAGATCTTCGGCGGCACCCAGATCGCCGGGGCCGCTTTCACCGGCCCGGGGCCCTATCTCGTCCTGGTTCGACCCAAGTCGTTCGCGGCCTCACCCGTGGGCATTGCTGCTCCCCAGGTTTCTAAGCAAAAGCCGGCGGAGGTTGGTCGGGCGGACGCGCGGGTGATCGAAACTCACATCGAAGAGCGCGAGGGACCCAAGCTCGAAGACGCCGCGGTGATCGTGTCAGGCGGCAGGGGTCTTGGCTCGCCCGAGAACTATCAACTCATAGAAAAACTGGGAAAGCTCCTCGGCGCTGCCACCGGCGCCACCCGCGCCCTCGTCGACGCTGGCTGGGTGCCGTATGCCAAGCAGGTCGGTCAAACCGGGAAGACGGTCAAGCCTGAGGTCTACATCGCAGCCGGGGTCTCCGGGGCCATGCAGCACCTGGTCGGGATGAAGGACGCCAAGACAATCATCGCCATCAACAAAGACCCGGATGCACCCATCTTCGCAATTGCCGACCTCGGGATTGTGGGCGACGTTCACAAGGTGCTGCCCAAGCTGATCGAGGCCCTCGAGAATCGATAGCAAGCCAACCCCGACTAGAGCATCAGCTGTTTGATCGCGTTGGCCCAGAATGTGGCGGGCACCGCGCCTTCTTTCAAGGCGGCCGCGAGCGGCAGACGGGCAGGGTTGCCGCCGGACACAAGGGCCATCTGCGTGCGGGTGTGGTTGCCACCGTGAATACCGAGGAATACCGGTTCTTCCGAACGCCCGAAGTATCGACCGGGACCGCACCAGGCAAGGATGGTTCCGTCCGGGTGGCCCTCCCAACCTTGCACTCCATCGATCGCAGACAGGACGTCGGTGTCGACGCTCCCGGAAATGAGAGCCGCACTCCCCTCGTCGATCACCAACACGTCATCTCCGAGTGCGCTGTGGAGATCGATACCAGGACCGGCCACGGTGTCCTGGACGTGATCGCTGACAACGATGAGAACCGTGTCATCCCACCGCCCTTTGATCACTCCGGCAATGATCCCCAATTTCTCATCGACTAGCTGGTAGGCATTCGCTGCCTCATCGGATGCTGGCCCGTACACATGCGAATAGGTGTCGATCGATCCGAAATAGCCCACCACGAGTCCTGCATCACCTTCGAGAGCCTTCAGCAGAGGCGGCAACACCGCCTCATCGGAGGGATAGCCGAGCAGGTCGACGTGGTCGACCAGGGTGACGTCTCCATCTGGCGGCCAATGTCGGTTAGCCGCCCTTGCCTTCATCACTCCGACCAAGTGATGGTCGCCCAGCACCGCTTCGGTACCGTGTTCGTTCAATACTTCAAACAGGCTAGGAGCCGCCGGCCCCACCTCCCAGGCTCCGAGGACCTTGCCGTCACGAACCACATGGTTGGTGTAGATGCCGTGAGCCGCGGGTGGTTGGCCGGTGATGAAAGTGGCGTGATTGGGATATGTGCACGAAGCCATCACCGATTGGCCGGTCCCGGCCACCGCTCCGTCGGTATTCGACCAACCCCACAGGTTGGGTGTCAGACGCGGCGACAGCCGGACCGGATCGAAGGCATCGAGGACTAGAAGGAAAACTCTCAGAGGCGCCAGACTCGAACCCTACCGTCGGCCGCGCCCATCGCCAGCAACCTGCCGTCATCGGAGAAGTCGAGGTTATAGACACCTTTGGGCAACCCATCTATGACTGCCGCGGGCTGGTCGTCGTCCACCTTCCAAACTCCGACGTGGTGCTCCCAACCGACCGCTAACAATGACGAGTCGTTGTTGACGGCGAAAGGAGCGATCCAGGTGGTCGCAACCTCGATCGTGCGAACCGCCTCCCAGTCCTCGCGAGACCAGAGTCGCGCGATGTTGGCGCCCACCCCGATAAGGAACTCACCATCCCCAGTCCAACCGACGGCGGTGACAGGACCGCCGGTCGCGAGCCTGGCGACCTCGCCACCGTCCGGTTCCAACACCAGTACCTCGTTGCTGACGCTGCCCGTCGCCAACCAGTTCTTGAGCGGATGAAAGGAAACCGAGCTCACCCGATCACCAACCTTGATCCGATTCATCTCGCTCAAGTCTGCGATGGACCAGATGACCACGGTGCCGTCGTAGGAGCCTGTGGCTGCGAGGTCGCCATCGCCGGAGAGGTCAACCGCGACCACCGGCTTACGGTGCTTGCCAAGCGTGGCGATCTCGGCCCGGGCCGGCAAGTCCCACAGCCGCACGGATTTGTCAGACGAAGCCGTGACCAGCCTGGTCCCGTCGCCGGAAAGGCCAAAACCGTTTACCGATCCTATGTGACCAACCAACTCCCCGGTGGACGACCAGTCATGAGTCGACCAGATGCGGGCCTGACCGCTGAAGCCCCCCGAGAGCAGTTCCCCTCTGCCCGGGACGAAGGCCAGCGAAGAGGTATGCCTGTCGTGAGCCTTGAACTCGGCCACCAACTCCGGGGTGATCGGTTTGATAGCGCCCAGAAGGTGGCTTCGCGAGATCGAGTAGCTCTCGCCGGTTTTTGCCATACGCGCCCGAACGAGGGCTTTGAAGTGTTTGTTCTGAGTCATGTCTCCTCCACCACCAAATCAGACCCCGCACATCCAATCCGGCGGCATGAAGACATCGTCGGCAGGTTCATGCCCGGGGACTCGATCCCCTTTGTCCCATCTGCGGCGGGTGGTGCAGGCACCCGCTCTGGGCTTCGGCGACGGGCATCGCCGTAGGCGCACTCTAGATGGTCTGTCTCAGAGTTTGAAGCCGTGCGGAAGGAGTTCGACGAGAGTGTGGGTACGGACCTCGCCGGAGGCAGCAGTCACGTACACGGTCTCGGTGTCGAACTCGCTGAGTATCTGCCGGCAGCGTCCACATGGGTACGCCCCCTCGATGGAGGCGGCGTCGATGCACGCCACCGCAGTGGCGGTGATTCGTCTCATACCCTCGGAGGCGGCATGCGCCACGGCGGTCGCTTCGGCGCAACTCGAGCTCGGGTAGGCAGAGTTCTCGACGTTCGCCCCGGTGAAGACTCGACCGTCATCAGCCAGCACCGCTGCCCCCACCCGGAACCCCGAGTAGGGCGCGTACGCCTTCAGCGCTGCCTCCCGGGCCGCCGCGACGAGATCATCGGGACTCATGCGTCGGCCAACAACTCGGTGACGAACTCGGCCGGGTCGAACGGAATCAGGTCATCGATACCTTCTCCCACCCCTACGAACTTGACGGGCACCCCAAGGTCCTGTTCAACCGCGACCACGATCCCGCCGCGGGCGGTCCCATCGAGTTTGGTCAGGATGATCCCTGTCAGACCGACGCTCTGGGCGAATTCCCTCACCTGAACGATGCCGTTCTGACCAGTGGTGGCGTCGAGAACCAGCAGGGACTCAGCCACCCTGGCACCGTCGCGTTCCAACACCCGCCGGATTTTCGCCAGCTCAGCCATCAGATGTTGCTTGGAATGCAATCGGCCGGCGGTGTCAACGATCACCACGTCTTTGTCGCGGGCTCGGGCCGCAGCGAGGCCGTCGAAGGCGACCGAGGCCGGATCCGACCCTTCTTTGCCGGCCACCACCGGTACCCCGACTCGCTCCGCCCAGGTGCGGAGTTGAGCGTCGGCTGCAGCCCGAAAGGTGTCGGCAGCCACTAGCAGGGGCCGCTTCCCTGCTGTCAGCAGGCGTCCGGCTAGCTTGGCGATCGAAGTAGTTTTTCCCGAACCGTTGACGCCCACCACCAGGATGACAGACGGCACTCCGTCGAGATGAAGGGCTCTGTCGACCCCTGCGAAAACCGACTCCAATTCGTGTCTGAGGGTGGTGCGAGCCTCGGAGACATCGTCTGGTTTGGCCCGGCGTACCCGTTCCACCACGCCCGCGGCCCCGGCCACTCCGACATCGGCGGCTACCAGCGCCTCCTCGATCTCCTCCCAGAATCGGTTGTCGAGATTCGACGATCGAAAAACCCGGCCCAGGGCTTCACCCAAAGCCGAACGAGTCTGGCCAAGACGACCGGAGAGCCCGCGGGCGGGCGCAGACGGAAACGAAGTTTGGTCCGCTGCTTGTTGCCGGCTCCAGAAGTACCAGCCAGACCCGGCCACGACCAGCACGAGTATCAGTATGAGGACGGGAGTGAAGTCCACGAATTACAGGCTAATGAGGCGGGTCAGTTCGACGTGAAGGTGGTCGACAACGATTTCGCAATGACCTTGGTAGACCCACCGGGCTCCATCGTGACGCCATACAGGACGTCGGCTGCCTCCATGGTCTGTTGCTGGTGGGTGATGATGATCAACTGACTCTGGTCGCGGAAGGCGTCGACCAGGCGCAGGAATCGACGGAGGTTGGAGTCGTCGAGGGCGGCCTCAACCTCGTCGAGGACATAAAAGGGTGAGGGCCGGGCTCTGAATATGGCAAAGAGGAACGCCAGTGCCGCTAGGGACCTCTCGCCACCAGAGAGCAGACTGAGACGTCCGATCTTCTTTCCGAGTGGCTGGGCTTCGATCTCTATACCGGAGGTAAGCGGTTGGTCTGGTTCAGCCAGACGGATCCGTCCCCTGCCACCAGGGAACAAGAGCCCGAACTGCTGCTCGTAGGCCGCCGCCACTTCGCCAAAGGCTGTCATGAACTGTCCCTCGATCTCGTCATCGAGGGCACTTATGACCTTCTTAAGTTCAAGCCGCGAACTCTCCAGGTCTGCAAGTTGGCCAGCCATGAAGTCATGACGCTCCGACAACTGGCGATACTCCTCGGCTGCGAGGGGGTTGACCGGTCCCATCCTTCGCAGCTCCGCTTGGCGGGTCGCCAAGAGGTCGGCCAGGGAGCCGTCCTCCGGCGGGTCGGGAACAGCCGCCGTCAACGCCTCCTCTTCGGACGCATCCATCTCGCGGCGCAGCGCCTCTGCCACGGACTCGCGTCGCACCCTGGTTTCGGTGTGCTCAACCGCCAGCCGGGCCAAACGGTCGCGCCCATCCGACAGCTGGGCTTCCTGAGCCGTGTGGCCAGAGCGCAGAGCGGCCAGGGTTTCGCTTAACTCCCGGGCGGTGGTGCGTTCGTGGTGCTGACGTTGGCGCAACTCCTCGAGCTTGACCCGCAGAAGTTCAACGGCATGACGGGCGACGGTCTCGATTTCGACGAGCCTGGGCAAGCTCTCAGGGGCTACTGGCGCACCGTCTCCGGTTCCAAGTTCCTTCCCCACCACTTCCAGACGCGCCGCCAGCATGCTGAGCCGGGAGCGGGCAGACGAAGCCTCCGACGACGCCTCCTGCCAGGCCACGAGCGCTTGCTCTCGGGCCTGGTTGATCCGGGTCCGATGGGCGGCCCGCTCTTCGAGAAGGAGGTGATGTTCTGCCTCTGCACCTTGCAAGGCTGCCATCGACTCGGCGAGTCTGCGCCTCTGGGCTTCCCGTTCCTGGCCCGCGCTGACCAATGCGGCCCGGCGCTCGACCAGTCTGGCGAGGCTGGCTTCCAATTCGGCGGCGGCCCGGCTCGACCTGCCCTTGGCCTCCACCGCTCCCGCCAGTTTGGCTTCAGATCCTTCCAGAACCTCGAGAGCTTCCCGTTCGAGGACCCTGCTCTCCTCGAATTGGCGACGATTGGAGAGATGGCGGCTCTCGGCTGCTGCCAGATCGCGATCAACCCGGGCCAACTCCACCGCCGCGGTTTCCACCATCGCCGGGGTGGCACCCTCGGGATGGGCGACTCTGATCCCGGTCTTGGTGATTAGATCTCCTTCGGGCGTCACTGCTGCCAACTCCTGGTGGCGCTGAACCAGGTTCCATCCTGTGCTCCAACCTTCGACGACAACAACGCCGCCAAGAAGAATCGCTGCCAGGACGCGGTCGGCCCCCGGACCCAGCACGTCGATGAGAAGGTCCAGGCCGCGGGTGTTCGCCACCTCGCGAGCCTGGTCCCTGCCAGCCTCCCCGAAGGCCGACCCGGCGGCCGTGACCATCCCTACTCCGCCGCGGCCACTCGCCTTGAGGGCACCCACCGCCCCGACCATGTCTGCGGACCCGCCAAAGGCAATGGCGTCAGCCCAGGGGCCCAGGGCAGCATCGACCGCCGCCGCCCAAACAGCCGGAACGTCCAACAATGCAGTCACGCTCCCGAGCGCACCGGTGGAACCTTGGACCATGTTTCGCCCTGCCGGGTCGGCCAGACCAGCCGCCGCCGCAGTAAGGGCCTCGAATCGGGCCCGGGCCGCCGCTACTGCCAGGCGACAATCTCGGTCGATCGTCTCAGAGTCTTCCCAGGATTGTTGATGTCGCCGCCGCACCGCCGCGGCGGTCTGGTAGGCGCGCTGGGTCGTGGCCACCCCTTCGTCGAGATAGAGAATCTCCTTTTCGAGGCGAGTGGCCTCGGAGACCTCGTCACCAAGCTGGGCCTCGACGACCTCGGCCCGATGGGTTACAGCCTCCAACTCGCGGCGATCACGTTCTTCGGCTGCCTCCAGCGAACGAAGATCCCCGGTGACGACGGCCAGCGCTCCTTCGGGGCTGAGCCCGTCCTGTTCGGTGAGCGAGGCGGCCTCGTGGTCGGCCGCCCGGAAACGGCGCTCCGCCTCTTCAGCCGCGGCTTCGGCCTCGTTCTCGGCCAGGCGCGCGCTCGCGACCTCATCAACGAGTCCGGCTACCTCGATTTCGAGATCGCGCCGTCTTTCGCTGACCCCTTCCATGCGAGCGCGTCGGGTGCGATAGCGCTCCTGAGCCACCTGCGCCACCCGCCGCAGCCTTTCTACTGTTGTCTCAAGCCTTGCGGCGGCGGCAGTGTCGCGATCAAGGCAAGCCCCTATCGCAGCCGCAGCGGCGGTGACTTCCCGAAGTTGGCCTCCAAGGTTGTCAGCCTCGCGCCTGGCGGCTTCATTCAGACGGCGTATCTCGGCGTCCTCGGCCGTCGAGAGGCCGAGACGTTGATCGAGGGCTCGCAATTCCTCGCCAGCCAGGAACAGGGACAACGACCGAACCTGGTTCGCTACCAGCTGATGTCGATCGGCTGCCTGGGCCTGGCGTTTGAGGGGTCGCATCTGCCGGGCGACCTCGCCGGCGATATCGCGAGCCCTGATCAAGTCCTCGTCGGTCCGTTCCAGACGACGGACGGCGCGTTCTTTACGCAGCTTGTGCTTGAGGATCCCGGCTGCCTCTTCGATGATGGCGCGGTGCTCCTCCGGTCCGGCGGTCAGGATCGACTCGACCTGGCCCTGGTTCACGATCACATGCTGGTGTCGCCCCACCCCGGAGTCCGATAGAAGCTCCTGGATGTCGAGCAGTCGACAGGCCACGCCGTTGATCTCGTAATCGGACGAACCGTCCCGATAGAGCCGACGAGTCAGGGCGACGTCGTTGAGGTCGAGTGGCAGTTGGCGGTCGGCATTGTCGAAAATCAATGTCACCTCGGCCCGGTTGAGGGAGGGCCGGGTGGAAGTACCGGCAAAGATGACGTCTTCCATCTTCCCGGTCCGCAATGACGTGGGTGCCTGTGATCCCAACACCCAGTGGATCGCGTCGACCAGGTTGGACTTGCCCGACCCGTTCGGACCCACCACGACAGCCACCCCGGGCCGGAACTCCAGCCGGGTGCGGTCGGCAAACGACTTGAAACCGACGACTTTTACAGCTTTGAGGTACATCTAGTTACAACCGTGTGATTCTGGGAACGGTCTGAGATTAGACGAAGTCATGGGCTTGGACCCACCACTCATAACTCATAACTCCCCCTACTGCCTGATGAAGAAATCGCGAATGCTCTGATCGATCGCCACTACATCGGATTCAACTGCCATGACGACGGCCCCGGCCGGTCCGAGCCATAGCCAATCAACCAGCTTTGTCACTCCATCGTCATCGCCCTGGGCCCACACCTCGACACGCCCGTCCCCGAGATTGCGCACCCAACCCACCAATCCCAGCCCACGAGCAGCGGTTCGGGTGGCGTGACGATAGGTGACGCCCTGCACCCGGCCGCTGACCACGGCGTGCACCGCCTTCATAACTGGCAGGTAGGGCAATAGAACGAGGAGCGCCCACCCACTACCACCCGTTCGATGAGCGTCCCGCATCGGTGGCAGTGATCACCTTCCCTTCCATAAACACGCAACCGATCCAGGTAGCCGCCCGCCCGCCCGTCCGGGAGGAGATAAGCCAGGTCGTCGAGGGAGGTCCCACCGGCGGTGATGCCCGCAGTCAAGATCGGCTTCACCGCGCTGCGGATCCGCTTGACCTCCTCAGGGTTCAGTCCACCGCCCGCCCGGGTAGGTCGCACCCCGGCGCGGTGGAGGACTTCGTCGGCGTAAATGTTGCCAAGCCCGGCAAGCAGTCGCTGGTCGAGCAGCAGGCTCTTGATCGGGGCTGTGCGTCCTGCCAGGGAGCGGGCGAGAGAGCTTGCCCTGGGCAAACTGGTGAGGGCGTCGGGTCCGAGCTCGGTGAAACGGTCCCGTTCTTCAGGAGTGACCACTGCCACGAACCCGAAGGTGCGTGGATCGACCAGACGGACCTCTTCTCCCCGATCGGTTCGCGCCACGAAGTGGGTGTGATTGGCCCGGGGCTGGCTGGGCAAGGCCACCACCACCCGGCCCGACATCCCCAGATGTGTTATCCAGGTCATGCCGTTGTCGAGGAGCCCGAACAAGAACTTGCCCTGGCGGTCGAGCCTCTCGACGACGGCACCAGTGAGGCGGTCGACAACGTCTTCGGGATGCAGGTTGCGACGCACTGTCCGCGGGTGATTGACCTCGACCAAGACCATTCGCCGACCGGTGACCACCGGCTCGAGGAAGCGGCGAACTGTCTCGACCTCGGGCAACTCAGGCACCGCCGAACCGTAACCGCTCAGGCCGGGTAGGTAACTGACCCCTCGGCCTTCACCCACACCCTCGTCCCGGGCGGGAACACCGGGATCGGGCCGAGCCGGGACCGCACCCGGGCGCCACCCGAGACGACGACCGTCACCAGTTGGTCGTGGCCATAGAACTCGCTCCCGGAAACCACGGCATCGCCATCGAGGTCCGGCACGAGGGACACCATCTCCGGTCGCACCATCACCTGCACCGGACCGGACAGGTCGGTGGCGAAGATGCCGAGCGGAGTGTCAACCCGACCTCCCGCAGCCCTGCCTTCGATGAAGTCGGCCTCCCCAAGAAACCCCGCCACCCACGGGTTGATGGGGTTGCGATAAAGATCCGAGGGGCTGGAAATCTGCAACACCCTTCCTTCGTTCATGACCGCCACCTGGTCCGAGATCGACAGGGCCTCCTCCTGGTCGTGGGTCACAAACACCGCCGTCGTGTGGGCGGCCTCGAGGATCCCCTTCACTTCGCGCCGCACCCTGGTGCGAAGCGAGGCGTCGAGATTCGAGAACGGCTCGTCGGCCAGGATGACGGCCGGTTCGGGTGCAAGGGCTCGGGCTAACGCCACCCGTTGTTGTTGGCCCCCGGATAGTTCGTGAGGCAACCGGTGTTCAAGACCGGTCATCCCGACGAGTTCGAGTAGCTCCCCCACTTTCTTGCCAGCCTCGACCCCGTAGCCGACATTGGCGGCCACGGTCATGTGCGGAAAGAGGGCGTAGTCCTGAAACACCATCCCCACCCGACGCTTTTCCGGGGACATGTGCACCCCCCGACCGGAGACCTCCACCCCGCCGACCACGATCGAACCTCTGTCGAGCTTTTCGAAGCCGGCTATGAGTCGAAGGGCCGTGGTCTTGCCTCCCCCCGAAGGGCCGAGCAAAGTCAACAGACAGCCAGAGGGCACGGCAAAAGACAACAGGTCGACGGCGGTGGTGGCGCCATAGGTCTTGGTGACCTCGGTCAGCCTTATCGCCTCACTCATGGGTGTTCATCGAGACCAGAAGGTGGAGAGGCACCGCCGATACCGCCACCAGCACCAGGGCCGCCATCGAGGCCCTTGTGTAGAAACCTTCCGTGGTGGTCGACCAGATACGAACCGCCAGAGTTTCGAACTCGGTAGGGCGCAGCAGCAAGGTTGCCGGCAACTCCTTCATGGTGGTCAGAAAGACCAGACCCGCGCCGGCCAGCATCCCCCGCCCGACCAGCGGCACCGTTATCCGACGGGTGGTCGCCAGGGCGGATCGCCCCAGCGACCTGCTCGCTTCCTCCAGACTTGGTGCCACCCGCCCGAGCGCTGCCTGAGTGGGCCCCATCGCTTGTGGCAGGAACATGATCAGATACGCAAACAAGAGCAGCGGGAGGGTCTGATAGAACGGTGTGAGAACTGTCAGACCCATGACCAGGACCGCTAGGCCCACCGTGAGGTGGGGCAACGAGTACAAGGACCAGGCCAACGACTCACATATTGCCCCAACTCTGGTGCGGTATCGGACCGTGAGGATGGCGATCGGCAGGACAGCCACTGCCGCCACGATCGCCGTGATTGCCGATACCGAAAGTGACCGCCCGGTCTCGCTCCAAATCGCTAGTGGCGCCTGACCGGCCGCGGCACCGCGCAACCACCAGCCCGCGAGGACGGTTACGGGCAGCACCAGGGACCCGGTGACCACCGACCCGAGAAATCCAAAGGCGGCCATCCGTTTCCATCCGGTCAGGGTCACCCGGCGGGGGCTCCTCAGGGCGCGACCGCCAAGGATCGCCGCCCGCCCCCGGCTGCGTCGCTCGCCCCAGATGACCACGAGGGCAATGACGACCAGGGTGCCCGCCAGCAGAGTCGCCGGGCGCCGATCGAGTCGTCCGGCGTATTGGAGAAAGATGGCCCGGGTGAAAGTGTCGTACCGCAGAAGAGAAACCGCGCCGAAGTCGGCCATTGTGTAGAGAGCAACCAGCAACATGGCCGCCCGCAGGGACGGACCGACCTGGGGAAGGGTGATCGTGCGGAACACCCGGGTGGGTGAGGCTCCGAGGCCACGAGCCGACTCTTCGAGCCCGGCGTCGAGCCTGCGCAAAGCTGGCACCGCCAGGAGGTGCACATAGGGGAATGTGAACATCGTCAGGGCGAAGAAGGCACCAAAGTAACCGTGGGGTATGGGCAGAGGACCCACGCCGATTTGGGCCAGTGCCTGGCTGATGATTCCCCGGCGGCCGGTCGCCCCAAGCAGGGCCAGGGCTCCCACGAAGGAAGGAATCACTAGCGGAAGCACTGCGAGAGTCGACCACACCCTGGCGCCGGTCAGGTCGGTACGGGTCGTCAACCAGGCCGTGACGAGCCCGATGGAAGTGGCGGCGAAGACCACCCCCGCCACCAAAGCCAACGTGTTCAGGGCCAGTTGGAAGAGCCGACCAGCGGGAAGCACACTCGACCCTGCTCCGCCGGTCAGTGCCTGTCCAAGCAGATGGACGATGGGCAAGGCCAGCGGCCCCACTACGAGCAGGGAAGCGAGCACCAGCCCTCGCGGAGCGCGCTCGGATCGGGCCTGCGCCGCGGAGGACGAGACCGGAGCGGTGACGACGGTCAGCTCACCTCCCTCACAAGAGGCCCGACTCCGAGATCAGATCGGTGGCTCGGTCAAACGCTGAGGCCAGATCTGCCAATGACACCTGCGGCGTCACCAGCGAATCGAGGGGCGGGGCCCCGGCCGGGGCGGGCGCTCCTGCTACCACCGGGTACTCGAAGACGGACTCGGCAAAATATGCCTGCGAGCCCGACGACAGCAGATACTCGAGGAAGGTGGCTGCGCCCTCGGGGTTGTGGGCGGTCGCCAGGATTGCGGCGCCGGCCGGCATCACAAAGGACCCGGCGTCGGCATTTGGGAAGAAGTAGTTCGCGGCCGTGGTTCCACCCTGCTCGGCGCCCAGGCGCAGAAGGTAGTAGTGGTTAATAAGTCCTACAGAGATGTCGCCAGCGTCGACCGCGGCGGCGATCGGCGCGTTGCCGTCAAACTCGACCGGGTCATTCTCCGCCAAACCCGTCAGCCATTGGAGAGTGTCCTCCTCCCCCTCAAGGACGATCATCGCCGCCACAAAAGTAAGAAACGACCCGTTGGTGGGGGCGATGCCAATACGGCCGGCCCAGGCGGGATCAGTGAGGGCGTGAAAACTATCCGGGAGCTCGCCTGGAGAAACCAGTTCGGGGTTGTAGGCGAGCACGCGACTGCGCACGGTGATGCCGGTCCAATACCCGTCAGGATCACGGAACCGCTCGGGGACGAGGGTCAGCACCGCCTCTGGAATAGGGGCGAGCAGGTTGGCAACCGCTCCGATGGTGGCGGGATCCTGGGCGTAGAAGACGTCCGCCGGCGACAAGGCGCCTTCGACATTGATCGTGCCGGCCATTTCGGTCGAGCTCCCGTACCTGACTTCGACGTCGATTCCGGTGTCGGATTCGAATGAGGCGATCAAAGGCGCCACCAGCTCCTCGGACCGCCCTGAGTAGATCACCAGAGGATTGTCCGTGGCGGCGGTCGTCGTGGAACCGGCGCCGCCACAGGCCATGAGAAGTAGAGCGAGCAACCAAACGTTGACAAGTAGGTTCGTATAGCGCCTCATGATAGGTGACCCTAATTATCACTCTCCCGCTATCACAAATCATTTTCGGACCGCTCCCCATCTACTGCCGTACTATGCGGTTATGGACGCCTCGGTCTATACGGCCACCTACCGCGAATATGTAGCGGCCGTCTACGAGTTGGGGGAAGAAGGCCTGCCCGTGATCCAGGCCCGGATCGCCGAGTGGTTGGGAATAAGCCGCCCCAGCGTTTCTGAGATGATCAAACGGATGGAGGCGGATGACATCGTCACCTCCGAGGGGGAGATCCGCCTCACCGGGAAGGGACGACATCTGGCCGAGGTCGTGGTACGCCGACATCGGCTGGCCGAGAGATTCCTGTCCGAGGTTTTGGGGCTGCCGTGGGTGAAGGTTCATGCCGAGGCCGAGGTGTGGGAACATGCCATCTCCGACGATGTTGAAGCCGCGATGCTGGCCAAGCTCGGAAAGCCGACCACCTGCCCCCACGGCAACCCGATTCCCGGTGCCGGATATCGCCAGCCCTTGCTCATCCCTCTGGCCGATATAGGTGACTCAGACAGAGTCCTGCACCGGATATCCGAGGAGCTTGAGCTCGACTCCGACATCATGGGATTCCTCGACGACTCCGGGTTGCGACCCGGGGCCAGGGTTGCCTTGGTTGCCCGAACCCCTGACGGCACCCTCACCGTTCGGATCAACGACAACCTCCAGGTTGGGATTGGCTCTTTCATAGCCGAGCGGCTATTTGTCGGCACCGTGCCGGTTTAAGACTCCAGTGCTGCCCGGGCCGCATCTTGTTCGGCCTCGCGTTTGGAGGCACCACTCCCCTCCCCCCGGACCTCGCCGTCAACCATCAAGCGCGCCACAAACCGTTTGGCGTGCTCGGGTCCGAACGCCTCGACCCGATAATCAGGTCGCATACCTGCCGCCGCCAGCATCTCCTGCAATCTCGTCTTGTAATCCGCACCACCAGGACGTTCGGTGCGGGCCTGGATGCGGGCCTCCCAATGGTCGAGAATGAACCGGCGGGCGACTGCGAAGCCGGCGTCGAGATAGACGGCGGCGATGACCGCCTCGGCGGCGTTGGCAAGGATCGAAGCTTTGTCGCGACCGCCGGTCGCTTCCTCGCCGCGGCCCAGGACCAGATATTGGCCGAGGTCGAGCGTGCGGGCCACTGCCGCCAGCTCGTCTCGACTGACAACTACGGCCCTGACCTTGGCCATCTGTCCCTCGGTCATTTCGGGATGGCGTTCATACAGATGGGAGGCGACCGCCAGGCCCAACACCGCGTCGCCCAGGAACTCCATCCGCTCGTTGTCCTCGGACTCAGGGTGCTCAGCCTGAAACGATCGATGGATGAGCGCCCTCTCGAGCAACGAAGGATCAGCGAACTTGTGACCGAGGGCGGACTCGAGCCCGGTCATTCCTGGGCAAGGCGGGCGGTAACCCTCGCCACCAGGTCACGGGCGATGCCGTCCCTGGCCTGACGTAGAGCATTGGCAATGGCCAGCCGTGAGGAGGCGCCATGGGCGATGACCACCACCCCTCCCACCCCGAGTAGATGAGCGCCGCCAGTGTGTTCGTAGTCGAGCCTCTGACGAACCGGCTGCAGCGCCATTTCAACCTTTGACAAGGTTGCGCCGTCGAGCCCGCCCAGCGCTTCTGTCACCAGCGCGATAACCATCTGAGCAACACCTTCGGTGGTCTTCAGAAAGATGTTGCCGACGAAACCGTCGGTGACGATCACATCCGCCCGGTCGAGGGCCAGATCACGGCCTTCGACATTGCCAACAAAGTTAACGGCGGCGGCGGTGAGGAGGGCATGACTCTCCTTTTCGAGCGACCTTCCCTTGCCCGGCTCCTCGCCGTTGTTGAGAAGGCCGACCCGGGGATTGTCCATCCCGAAGAAGACCTCCGCCGCCACCGATCCCATCAATGCAAACTGCACCAGATGTTTGGGCTTCACCTCGGGATTGGCTCCGCTGTCGAGCACCAGGGTGGGACTGCCGAGGGTGGGGAAGACCGAAGCGATCGTTGGTCGTTGAACCCCGGGTGACCGGCCGATCACGATGGCGGCAGCTGCCATCGCGGCCCCGGTCGAACCAGCCGAGACCAGCGCCCCGGCCACGCCGTCTCGAACCAGGCGGGCGGCGACGCTGACCGAAGAGTCGGGTTTCTCCCGCAAGGCCCGGCGGGGATCGTCATCCATCGTGACCACGTCAGCGGCATGGACGATGGGAAGGTCGGCGCCGAGACCGGCCAGTTCGAATTTGAGACGGTGTTCGTCTCCAACCAGGATCGTCTCGACGCCTTCTGCGGCCGCCTCAACGGCGCCCGCCACCACCTCCGCCGGGGCTCGGTCGCCCCCCATGGCGTCGAGGGCGATCGGGATCATTCGGTTTCGAGCACCTCGCGGTCGCGATAGGTGCCGCAGTTCAGACAAGCCCTATGGGGCAGCTTCTGGGCATTGCAACGCGGACAGATCGATAACGGCGGCTTGGCAGCCTTCCATGCCGAACGGCGATGGTGGGTGCGCATGCGCGAACTCTTTTTCTTTGGCACCGCCATGGTGCACTCCTTCAGGTTTCGGCTTCGAACAACTGTTTTAGCGCGGCAAAAGGCGAGGCCGATTCGTCGCCGTGGCCTGCGCAGGGCTCCACATTCAAGTCGGCTCCACACGTTGGGCAAAGTCCTTGGCAATCGGGGCGGCATATCGGGTCCGAGGGAAGGGCCAGGGAGAGCTCATCATGGACAACCGGCCCGAGGTCAACGGTGGCGTCCGGGTTGACACCGGACTGCTCCTCGGTGGGATGCCGGGCAAACATCTCGGTGAACCTCACCTCCAGTTCTCCGGTCCACTCGGTCAGACACCGGGCACATTGATGGGTGACAACGGTCGTGGCGGAAGCCGTGACCAGCACGCCGTCCGAAATCCACTCCAGACGGGCATTGACAACTGCATTGTCGTCAACCGTTGATTCCCCCACCTCGAACTTGACTCCCAACTCGCCCTGCACCTGCCGATACAGACCCGGGTGGCCGACGAGGTCGCCAACGTCGAAGGCAAGCCCGGACATCGGCTTCTCAGATGGGCGGTTCAGGCGGTTTGGGGCGGGCCTTATGGAACTCGTCCCGCGCATAATGAACCCGTCCCAACAACTCGGTCAGAAGCGTTTCGACCCGGCTGAGATGGCTGTCGATATCGTCCTCGGATTCGAGTCGCATCCGCCGGGCATCACCTTCGGCGCGTCGGACGAGCAGGTTGGCTTCCTCCACTGCCTCGCCAAGCACGTATGTATCGCCCACGAGCCGTCTCGACTCGGTCTGCGCCTTATCCAGGAGGTCGCGGGCCTTCTCGTTGGTTCTAGCGATGAAAGCCTCCCGCTCCCGCACCATCCAGCGAGCTGCTCGCAATTCGTCGGGGAGGATCACCTGAAGTTTCTGCAACTGGTCGATGAGCATTTCGCGGTCCATTATCACGCTGCCGGACAAAGGCACCGACTTGGCTTCCTGCACTTCGGCGATGAGGCTCTCGATCAGCTCAAAAACGTCGGTCGTGTCATGCAGCCTCGATTCGATGGCGGCATGGAGTGATTCGTCGCTCATCACAAGCGCTCCTTCAGGGCCTTAGCCACGTTGGGAGGTACGAGGCTATCGACGTCGCCCCCCAGCCGGGCGATTTCCCGGACGAGCGACGACGACAGGTAGCCCCATTGCGGGTTGCTGGGGATGAGAAGGGTCTCGGTCCCGGCCAGGGTCCAGTTCATCTGCGCCATCTGAAGCTCGTAGTCGAAGTCACTGACTACTCGCACCCCTTTGACCACCACATCAACCGATTTCGTGCGGGCAAAGTCGACCAGGAGCCCCTCAAAAGCCTCCACCTCGGCTCGCCCCTCGACCAGGTCCGCCAGCAGTGCTACCCGTTCCTCCGCGGGCAAGAACGGGGTCTTTGACGGGTTGTGAACCACCCCCACCACCACCCGTTCAAAAATCTCGAGGCTGCGATAGATGACATCGAGATGGCCGTTGGTGGGGGGATCAAAACTCCCCGGGCAGAGGGCTGTGGTCAGGTGGTCTCCTTCACGTACCGACATATCTTGCCGTCTCCATACCGCCGAGTGGTGACATGTCGCCAGCCGGGGGGTGGTTGCGGCTCCCGATCCGCCTTCTGGCGTTGGACGATGAACTCCGCCCCATCGGCGGTGATCCGGTCAACTTTCGCCATGACAACCTCGACATCTTCTGTCGGCATCGCCCAGGGCGGATCACAAAATACGAGATCGAACTCGCCGTGGGACGTTTCGACGAATCCTTCGACGTCCTGACCCACGACTACCACGTTGTCAAAACCAACCGTCGTCAGGTTCCGACGTAACGCTTCAAGGGCCTTGCGACCCTTCTCGACAAACACCGCTCGGATCGCTCCGCGGGACATCGCTTCGATCCCGAGGCTCCCGGAGCCGGCGTAGAGGTCGAGCACGTCGGCATCGATCACCCGGTCTGCCAGCGATGAGAAGACCGCTTCTTTCGCCCGATCGGTCAGCGGACGGGTCGCCATCGAATCGGGTCCGATCAGACGCCGCCCCTTGGCCGACCCGGCGATCACGCGCATTGGCCATTGTCCCATCACCAAAAGGTGCGTACACTCAACCTCGGATGAACCTCGCCCGTACCTCCTGCGCCTGTCTCTGCGCTTGCGTGTGTGCGGCCGTGCCGTGCGGCGAGGAGACTGCTTAGCGCTCAACTGCGACAAGACTCCACTCGAGACCCGCACCGGCAAATGGGCGGGTCTTTTTCTTTTCCGGGAGAAGGCCTTTGACCACCTCGATATCCAGACAACTACAACTGCAAAGTGATCGCCGTTTGAGACGGTTCGACGACATCCGCCAACTCTTGCCCGACCTCGACAATCCGAGTCCAATGGTCCTGGTAAGCCGGATCGTGCCGCCTCCCGGCCAGGTCTATCTGAAGCTCGAGTGGTTCAACCCTTTCGGCTCCATCAAGGATCGGGCCGCCGCCTATCTATTCCATGACCAAGCGACTCTTCCGGGAGGAAGCGTTAATGGTGGGGCCCTCGACCGGTGCCGTGGTCGAGGCGACCACCCGGCTCGACTCGCCAGGTCTGACCGTGGGGATCTCACCCGACCCGGGGTTCAAGTACACGAGCTTTTTCGCGGACGGACTCGCCGAGGAAGGGATCCCGGAAGACCGAAGACGGAAGACGGAAGTTAGGAAGGACACCGTATGGCCACGCCGAAAAAAGAACCAACCGAGACCCTCGATACCTCCGGGCTGTTGTGCCCGTTGCCGGTCTACAAGGCGGGGTTGGTGCTCAACCGCCTCGCCACCGGTGAGGTGCTGCACATCATCACCACCGACCCTGGAGCCCTCGAAGACATCCCTGCCCTGGCTCGCCAGCGCGGCGATGCGTTGCTTGGCGCCGACAACCAGGGAAGCCGCCAGCTCTTCTGGATAGAGAAGGGATCACCACGATGACTACCGCTGCGCTCAACCTGGCGCCGACTGATTCGGAAGCGGAGCCTGCCCGCCGACCCAAGCGCATCGCCCTGGTTGCCTCCAAAGGAACCCTGGATCAGGCGTACCCACCTCTGATCCTGGCGACCACCGCCGCCAGCCTGGGTTGGGAGGCCGGGGTATATTTCACGTTCTACGGACTCGACATCATCCACCGCAAACGTCTCCCGAAACTGAAGGTGGCGTCGCTCGCCAATCCTTCGGGACCCATACAGCTGCCCAATCTTCTGGGAGCAATTCCGGGCGCCACTGCCGCCGCCACCGGGATCATGAAGAAGTGGATGCGCGACGCCAAGATGCCTCCCGTCACCGAGTTCATCGAGATGGCCAAAGGCCAGGGCGTCAAGTTCTTCGCATGCTCAACCACCATGGGAGTGATGGGCGTCAAGGACCGCGACCTCATCGACGGCTGCCTCGTCGCGGGGGCTGCTGCCTTCCTCGACTTCGCCGGTGACGCCGACGTTCAGCTGTTCATCTAGCCCTCCGCGACCCGTTAGGACCGGAAGAGCCACTCCACCCGTTCGCCCAGCATGACTCGGACCTCCTCGCGTAGGTCGGGGTGGGAGGAGAGGTCGGGGTCGCGATCCACTAATGCGAACGCCTCGGTCCGGGCGGCGACCAGTTGATCGAAGTCGGCGAGAAGGTCCGCTAGGCGAAGATCGGCTATTCCCGACTGGCGCGCTCCAAACACCGTTCCCTGGCCGCGCAGCCGCAAGTCCTCTTCCGCCAGCCGAAACCCGTCGTTGGTGGCGACCATCGCCGACAACCGCGTCTCACCCTCCTCAGTGGTGGGGTCGGCGATCAAGACACAGGTTCCCTGATGGGCACCGCGGCCAACCCTGCCCCTGAGCTGGTGGAGTTGGGACAGTCCGAAGCGATCGGCATCTTCTATCACCATCACCGTCGCGTTGGGAACGTCGATTCCCACTTCGATCACGGTGGTCGACACGAGGACGTCGATCTCGCCCGCCCGAAATGCGGCCATTACTGCTTCTTTGTCGCGGGAGTGAAGTTGACCGTGGATCAGCCCCAGCCGCAGGTCCGCCACGATCGCTTGCAGCCGTTCAAACTCTGAGGTCGCCGACGTGACCTCGATCTTGGGGCTGTCTTCGACGAGCGGGCACACCACGAATGCCTGCCTGCCCTCTTTGACTTCTCTCTCGACAAGGTCCCAGGCCCGCTGCTGGCTGGCCCATCCCAGGGCGATGGTCTTGACCGGTGATCGTCCAGGGGGCATCTCGGCGATGATCGACACATCGAGATCTCCATACAGGGTCATGGACAGCGTCCGGGGAATCGGGGTGGCAGTCATGATCAGCAGGTCCGGGTCGGATTCGGTGGCCTTCTCCTTCAGGAGGACGCGTTGACCGACCCCGAAGCGGTGTTGTTCGTCGATCACTGCAATCGCCAGCCGGGCGAAGTCGACTCCTTCCTGAATGAGTGAGTGAGTGCCGATGACCAGATCGACGTTGCCGGAGGCAATCGCCTCGATGATCTCGGTCCGGCTCGCTCCAGGGTCGTAGTTGGCCCTGGCCTGTGACGACGTCAGGACCACCATCCGCACCTGGGGTTTGTCGGTGGCGAAGAGGTTGGCCATTCCTCTGCGAGCCCCGTCACCTTCCTCTACCGGGGAGAGCCCCGCCATTTCCAGCAGCGCACGAATTGCCAGAAAGTGTTGTTCTGCCAGAACTTCGGTGGGCGCCATCACGGCTCCCTGCCACCCACCCTGTATCGCCACCAGGAGTGTCGCGACTGCCACGACGGTCTTGCCCGACCCCACCTCCCCCTGCAACAGCCGATGCATCGGGTGACCTGAGGCGAGATCGGCGTTGATCTCAGCGATCACCTTGTGCTGTGAGGCCGTCAGGTCGTAGGGCAGCCCGGATACGAAACGCGAGACCAGCTCGCCCTCGATTTGATGAGCGGTGCCCCTGGCCTCCGCCATCTGTCTCCGCTTTTGGAGCGCCAGTGCCAGCTCCAGGCGAAAGAACTCATCGAATACCAGACGGCGGCGGGCGACGGCCGCGTCTTCGGGGGTGGGAGGGAAGTGGATATTCGCAAACGCGTCGTCGCGGCCTACCACGCCCTGGCGGTGGAGAATCTCGGCCGGCACGACCTCAGATATGCCCCCGGCCACCCCCAAAGCGTTGTGGATCCAGCGCCGGATGTGACCCGCCTTGATCTTGCCCATTTGCGGGTGGATGGGAACGACCCGTCCGGTCCTGAGCGACTCTTTGGGCGAGTCGACGATGTCCACTGCCGGGTTGTTCATCTGCAGGTTCCCGCGAAATCGTTCGAGTTTGCCCGATATGGCCACCTCAGCCCCGACTTCTAACTGCCGTTCCCGGAAGAGCTGGTTGAACCACACCGCCTTGAACGTCGCGGTCCCGTCCGTAAGTCGGGCCTCGACAATCACAAGGTTGCGCCGGGGCCTGCGGGTCCCAGAAGAAACGACCCGAACGAGGAGGGTCACCTCTTCGCCAACCGGTGCTTGGGCGATGGGCTCGGTGCGACTGCGATCGAGGTACTTGCGAGGTGCCAGAAGCAGGAGGTCGGCCACCGTGCTGATCCCGGCTTTGCGAAGGGTCACTCCCCCCTGGCCGCCCAGCCCGGGCACCTTGGCGATGTCGACAGTGGCCAGATAAGCGAGGGACCTCACCAGCCAAGGTTATGACGGAAGACGGCAAGCAGAAGACGGAAGCTCTGACGCGTTGGGGATTGCGGCTTCCAACTTCCGACTTGATTCGCGTTACGTCCCACCCCCCGATTAGCCTCCTTCCTTCTATGTCCTACCGGTGTGAAATCTGCGGCAAAGAGCCTGGCTACGGCAAAACCGTGAGCTTCTCCCACAAGCGCAACAACCGTCGCTGGCTGCCCAACATCCAGAGAGTGCGAGTGACCCACGGGTCCAACACGCGCCGTGCCCGGGTCTGCACCTCCTGCATCAGGGCAGGCAAGGTCCAAAAGGGCTGAGCCATGCAGGGAGTCGTCAAACTCTACGACCCCCTGACCGGTGCTGGCATCGTCGTCAGCGACGAGGACCGCAGCGAGGTGTTGTTGCGCCCCGGATCTCTGGCCGGTTCGATATTTCGCATGCTCCGCCAGGGCCAGCGCATCGTCTTTGACGTTGTCACTGAAGAGGGGCGGCCCTTCGCCGCCTCCGTGCGCATCGGGTCGGACGGCTATTAAGCGCCGGAACCGCCCAATCGTTATAGTCCGCCGCGGCCACCCCCATAAGTAACAGCGATCCAGAGGGAGGATTCGTGGTCCAAGCGTTCGTGCTCATCCAGACCGAGGTTGGCAAGGCGGCGCTGGTCGCCGAGGAAGTCCGCAAGATCCCTGGCGTCGAGTCAGCCGACGACGTCACCGGTCCCTACGACGTCATCGTCAAAGCGTCGGCCGAGGATGTTGATGCATTAGGCAAACTGGTAGTCGCCCGCATCCAGATGATTGACGGAATCACCCGCACCCTGACCTGCCCGGTAGTTCACCTCTAATAACGACGGCGTCGAGGAGGGTTAGCCGAGTTTGCCGGCGATGGCTCCGGCCGACCGCAAGGCCGTCCCGTCCGAGCCCGCAGTCGAGAACCTCCTCGCTGGTGACGCCATCGCCTCCTCGAGCATGGCCTTGAACAAGGCAGGTCGCGAGATGGGCGGGTCGATCCAGAGATAGGCGCCCATCGAGCCCGGGATGGTGTTGACCTCGTTGACCCAAACCTGGCCATCCATCTCCAGAAAGTCGATCCGGCAGACTCCGCGGAGCCCGGCGGCCGCTACCACCTGGCGGGCCAGGTCCCGGAGAGTGTGTTCGGCGTTCTCATCGACGCGGGCCGGCAATTCGCGACCACCGGACACCTCCCCTCCCCAGGCCAGGTACTTCTGACTGTAGGAGTAGATGCCGCCTCCCGCCCTGAGCGGTGCCTCGATTGCCGACAACTCAAGGCCAGGCCAGGTCCTGATCGCGAGTTGAAGGTCGCGGCTGGAAGCCAGAAACGGTTCGACGACCCCACCGTTGCCAAAGAATGGGGAAGAGCGGGCCAGAGCCATCGCCGTGGACCAATCCTCCACCACCTCGATTCCGATCGAAGAGCCACCAAACCGGGGTTTGACTATATAGGGGCCGGCGAAATCCGGCGCCTTTGGGTCCGGTGCGGCCAACAACGCCCGCGGCAAGGTTGGCAAGCCGGCGGCAGCCATCGCCCCCCCGAATGCAAACTTGTCCATGCCAAGGGCCGAGGCCGCCTGGCCTGGCCCGGTGTAGCGGATTCCGGCCAGATCGAATATCCCTTGCAACGTACCGTCTTCGCCTGGCCCACCGTGGCAGCAATTGACCACCGCCGAGACGGGGATGGGCTTCTTACTGACGAAACCCTGGCCAAGCTCTGGAATCAGGTTCACGGTCTTGGCTCGACGGGGCGGACCCTCGATGAAGTCAGCGGCTTCGGAGTCGGCGTCCACTTGAAACCATTGCCCCCCTTTACTCCAGTAGAAGACGTTGACCTCCGCCAGCGCATGACTCACCTGGAGGCCTGTCAGGATCGAGATGTCGTGTTCGTCGGAGGGCCCGCCAAACACCACTGCGGGGATCGTCATGGGTAATGGTCCGGTAGATCGTTTTCGTAAAGGACGGCGTCGCCCGGTTCCAGATGCGATCGGACCCAGTCAACCGCCTGCTCTCTTGAGGCAACCACGGTAACCGCGGCTCTTCCTCCCACCGCACCTTCCGAAAGGGCCCGGCGATTGGTTTGCCCGACCACGATCAAGTCCGTGGCCAGGGTCGACGCCGATCGCGCCAAGCGGAGGTTCTCGTCGTACTGGCGCTTTCCCAACTCGACCATGCCCGGGGTGACCACCACCTTGCGACCGGAACCGGGGAGTGCTTGCAACACGTCTAGTGCAGCCACCGCCCCGGCCGGATTGGAGTTGTAAGTGTCGTCCACCACCACCAAGCCCCGGTCGGTGGTCATCACGTGGCGCCGGTGAGCGGTGGTCGGAAGATCCCCGAGCCGGGGGGCAATCTCTGCCACCGTCATTCCCAGCTCGAGGGCGGCCGCGACCGCCGCGGCCAGGTTGGCCCCAAACACCTCGGGGCCAACTGAGGCGACTTCTCTTTGTCCCACCCTGAGGACTTGTCCAACCACCGCGACATCTGCGTGCTGCGCCCGGGCCGAGATCCGCACCACCTGGCGACGTCCTGTCTCTTCGTCGGCGACCTTCGCCAGATAATCGTCATCGATGTTGAGGACCGCTACCCGGGACCTTTCGAGGATTTCCCTCTTGGACTCCACGATCGCCTCTAGCGAGCCGAACCGTTCGAGATGGACAGGGCCGATCGCGGTGATGATCCCGATCTCGGGTGTCACGAATTCGCACAATTCGGTGATCTCACCACGGCCATAGGTCCCCATCTCGGCAACAAACACCTCGGTCCCTGGCACCAGGTGTTCGTTTATCGCCCGGGCCAGTCCCATCCGGTTGTTGAACGATGCCGGGCTGACCGAGGCGTGAAAGCGACCGCCGATGAGATGGCCGAGATAACCCTTGGTCGTGGTTTTGCCATAGCTCCCGGTAATGGCCACCACCCGCGCCCCCGAGCTTGCCAACCGTGAGCGGGCCTGGTCGACCCATCGTTGCCCGAGTCGCCGCTCGATCGGCGAAAGTAACACCAGCGACAGATCGACCATCAGCGGTGATCCAACCACTGTGGCCACCGTCCACCCCGGCCTTCCGGTGACCAATCCGATCAGCAGGGTCGCCCCGAACAACGCGCCCGCCGCTCCCGACAACCTGCGCAGGCGTCCGGTCCAGGCCAGCTTCGACGTGCGCCCTCGCATCGAGAGACCCAGGGGACCAAGCCCGGCAACGAGCCCGAGCCACCCGAGTAGCGGCCATAGCCAAACCCCGACCACCCCCACCAGGGCCAGGCCGGCCACAACCATGTTGAGAGGCGTCGATCGCCACCAGCGCAGGGCGAAACGGACGACCGATCCCGCCAGATAGTGTTCGCGCTGGGCGATTCGGAGCCACCGCACCGAGGTAACGGCTGCCACCAGGGTTGCCAACACCGTCAACCAGGCATTCATGGGTTGGACAACATCGTCTCTACCGCGTGTTGGAGGGCGGTGGGTGCCTCCGTGGGAAGCCAATGACCCACTCCCGGCACCACCTCGATGGTGACCTCCACGCCGGACCCCTTCAAGAGGGCCGCGGCTTCGACGGCAACCCGCACGGGCACCTCGGTGTCGGCCTCACCCCAGATCAGATGCACGGGCGCCTTGATCGAACGCAATTCGTCCTCGTACGACTCGTTGACCGCTGCCACCAGGGTCTGGCGCATCACCCCGGTCGCCGCCCGATAGTCGGCCGATCCATAGCGACGTCGAAACCGTTCCATGCGCGTCTTGGAGATCAATCCAATCTTGTGTCCCCATCGCAAGACCCCGAAGACTGACGACGCCCGCCGCAATCGCGGCCGCCGGATGAGGGGGACCCCGGTCAGGATCAGACCTCCGACCTTTTCGGGATGCCGGGCCGCCAGAACCACCGCCACCCGCCCGCCAAAGGAATGCCCGACCAGTATGGGCCGCAGGGCCATTTCTTCGAGGACCGGGGCCACCATCTCGGCGTAGCCGACAGCGCTCTGGGGTCGGTCCGGGGCCGGAGACGCGCCAAACCCGGGCAGATCAAGAGCTATATAGGCAAAACCTTGCAAAGAGGCAGCGAAATCGGTTCCCCGCCGGCCCCAACCGTGTAGGGCAAGGACCACAGGTGGCCCGTTACCAGCCACATCCCCGAACATTGAGCCGCCCCCGAAGGCCCTCAGCGCCACGACATACTCAATGCGGAGGGCACAGCAGTCGAGAATACTGTTCTGCAACCGACCCGACAGGACACGGTGGAACTGACAGCAGAATCGTCGCAGCCGCTTTGGCGGTTTCGAGCCGCCTCACTGCGACGCTCGGTCGCCCTGGGCTGGATCGTGCTCGTCATCATCGGCGCCAGGGCCGTGACCTCCGGCGTGTTCGAGGATCCCTGGTTCCTGGTTCCTGCCGCCTTCATGGGTTCTGTCCTGGTGGCAGCTTCGCTTGTCGATTGGAACCGGGTGATGCCCACCGAGAAAGGACTGTGGGCAACCCTCGTCTGGAACATGTCGATAATTGTCTGCCTGGCGGCGATTTCCTCGATCCCCAACCTCCGCGCAGTTACCCAGCCACTCTTTTTCGGCATAGTGGCCCTCTCGGGTCTGGTGCTCGACCGTTTCAAACACGTCATGGTGACTATTGCCGTTGTCTCCACTCTGGCGATCAGCACGATCATCACTGTCCCCGATTTCGACATCACCGAGGTGGTGGTGCAGGCCTTGTCCGCTGCGGTGGTGGCGGCGGCGACTGCCCTGATCGGATCCGAGTTCGAAAGGGAAGCCCAAAGAAGCGGGCGCCGGCTCTCCGACCTCCAGCGGCAGCGAGCAGACTTCGAACGCCTATACGCCGTTTCAACCACCCTCGCCGGCGCCGAATCGCTCGCCGACGTCCTCCCCGAATTGGTCGGTCGCATATGCACCTACCTCAACGCTCAGGTGGGGGTGGTGATGTTGTACATCCCCGACACACATGAGTTAAAGGTGATGAACCCGATCTGGGTCACTGGCTATCCGCTTGCCATCCCCGACATTCGCATCCCGGTCGGCACCGGAGGGGTGGTAGCCCAGGTTTTCAAGTCTGGCAAGCCGGTGTTATTGCAGAGGATCGCCGAAAAACCAGAAAGTTACGGCGTGCTCGGGGAACTCGGCCTCGTGGAAGCGATGGTCGCGCCCTTGCGGGTCGAGCAATTCAAGGTCGGGGTGATCGCCGTCGGCGACCCGGTCGTCGGCGGCTTCCAGGCCGACCAACTTGAAGCCCTGTACAGCCTGGGCGCTCCGGCTGCGCTGGTGCTCTCTCAGCTCGGGCGCTACGAAGCCGTTTCGGAGATGACCAGAAGGCTCGAGGAGGTAGCCCAGATGAAAACCGACTTCGTGTCGGTGGTTAGCCACGAGTTGCGAACACCCCTCACCTCGATCATCGGATCGCTCGATACGGTGGCCCGACCGGAACTGGCTCCCCAGGCGGAGGCGGCCCGCAACCTCCTCAACACCGCCCGCCGCCAGGCGGGCCGGTTGCAGCGCCTCATTGAGGATCTGTTGATCGTCAGTCGCATCGACCGCAATGCCGTCCCCATCCAGCTCGAGGCAGTCCCGCTGATGACATTCCTGAAGGAGGTCACCTCGACGATCGCCATTGCCGAGTTGAACATCGACGTTGATCCCGACGACGCCGCAGTGTTGGCCGACCACGATCACCTGAACCGGATCTTCGTCAACCTCCTCGACAACGCCTCCAAATACGCCCCGGGAAGTGCGGTCGAGGTTTTCGCCCGGGCCCGTGGCGACCGGGTCGACATCTCGATCATCGACCACGGCGAGGGTGTGCCCGCCGAACAGCGCGATCGGATATTCGAACGCTTCACCCAGATGGAGGGTTCGGCTACGAGAACCCGTGGCGGAACCGGGCTCGGCTTGAACATCGTCCGGGGTCTTACCGAAGCCATGAATGGCAATGTCGGGCTGCACGAGACGGTGGGCGGCGGAGCCACCTTCACGATCTCGCTACCCCGTACCCTGCCCTCGGCTGCGGTCGGACTGGCCGCGGCCCGCGAGCGGACGTTCACCAGGCGATAGATCGCCGTCGATAGGGTTGTCGGAGTCAGGCCTCCTCAGTTGGCATCGGCGTGCCGCCTCCGGCCGACATCGCATGAAATCCACCGTCGACGTGGACGATCTCACCGGTTGTCATCGGTGCCCAATCGGACAGAAGGACACAGACCATGCGGGCCACCGGGTCCGGGTTGTTGAGATCCCAGGCCAGGGGCGACTGGTCGTTCCAAATGTCCTGGAGGATCTCGAAGCCGGGGATGGACTTGGCTGCCACCGTCCGCAGTGGGCCCGCCGAAACACAGTTGACCCTGATCCGATGACGACCGAGATCGCGGGCTAGATAACGAGTAACCGACTCCAGGGCCGACTTCGCTACCCCCATCCAGTCATAAGCCGGCCAGGCCTGTTCATTGTCGAAGTCGAGCGCCACCAGCGCTCCCCCGCCTGCATTTTGCAGCAGCGGCAACATCGCCACTGCGAGCGTCTTAAACGAGAAGGCAGAGACCATAAAAGCGGTTTGGGCAGACTCCGGAGGAGTGTTGAGGAAATTTCCGCCAAGGGCGTCCATAGGCGCGAAAGCAATCGCATGAAGGGCACCATCCAATGCTCCCCAGCGCCCTTTGAGGTCTTCCGCCACGGCCGCGACATGGGCAGGCTCGTTGATATCCATCTCCAGGACCGGGGGCGTCGGATCGAGGCGTTGGACCACCCTTTCGGTGAGCCGCAGACCCCGGCCGAAATTGGTGACGACGATCTCCGCACCTTCGGACAGAGCCACCCGGGCCACGTGGTAAGCGATGGAATCGTCGGTGGTTATGCCGGTGATCAGCAGTCTCTTCCCCTGCAACAACACGCACGCCTCCTCGGTCTAGAAGTTATTTCCGAATGTCATGATGCCGCGAATCGCCAAACCCATCAGGAACAACATCAACAAGCCGTAGTAAAGCGCCGGGCGCCGGGAGAATTGGATGCGGTAGATGTAAGCGAAGCCGAGAGTGGTGGCTGCCACCACTCCGTAGAAGAGATGTTGATTCCCGGGGTCCCGTTCCTCGAGGTTCATCGATGCCACTCCCAGCACCACCTGCAGGAGCAGAGCCCCCACTGCCACCGTCAGCGCCCCCCGAAAGAATCCCCCGGGAGTTCGTTTGGCGATGGCCAGGATGATCCCATAGAGACCGGACAAGGCACACAATCCGACCACCACCCAACCAAAGACCGAATGAAAAGCTCCCACCACGCCAGCCTATATCCAGCTACATCGCCGCCGTTCGGCTCCATGCTGATCGCGGTGGCGCTGGTGATGGTGGCCTGCAGCAACTCCGACCCGGCATTCCAGGATTGGATCCGTCGGGCGCCGATGGACATTCCCCGCTCAGAGATGCCGGCGGTGGCGGTCGACTCGGCTATATACGCTATCGGGGGTCTGGTGAGCACCGCTCAGGGTTTCGCCGCCACCGAGTCCGTCGAGCGATATCTCCCTGACGAAGATCGATGGGAGCCGGTGGCCGCCCTTCCCAGTCCGCGCCATCACCTGATGGCCGCGGCCATGGGAGGGTTGGTATACGTGGTTGGGGGCTACAGCGCTGAGGGTTTCATCCCGGTGGCGAGTGGATGGTCATACGACCCCGCAACCAACGTGTGGGCTGAGATCCCCGACCTCCCCGAGGCCACCGGGGCAGGCGCCGCGGCCACCCTCGATGGGCTCATATACGTGTTGGGAGGGGTTCCCAACGGGACGGAAACTCTGGTCTTTGACCCCGCCGACCAAACCTGGACCTCGCTGGCACCCCTCCAACAGCCCCGCGAACACTTTGTCGTCGTGGCACACGACGACAAGTTGTGGGCGCTCGGTGGGCGTTGGGAAGGGCTAATGCTGAGATCGGTGGAGGTCTTCGACCCGGCGCTGGCAACCTGGAGCGAAGGTCCTGGCATGATCGACGCCCGCTCCGGGTTTGGGGCGGCCGTAGTGGAGGGCGCCATCTTCGTGGGTGGTGGGGAGGTGTTCGACCCGACTCGCACCCTCGACGAGGTCGAGAGCCTGGTGGGTGGGGTTTGGACCGCGGCCCCCAGACTGCCGGTGCCACTGCATGGGGTTCCGATGGTGGCAATCGCTGATGACCTGTTCGTGATCGCCGGTTCTAAGGAGGCGGGCGATGTCGTCAACTCGGCCGACACCTGGTTGCTAGACGGCTAACCGCTGATTAAGGGCGTCGGTCCTAGGGGATCTCGACGAGGGTGCCCGTCCGCATGTCGAGCACGAACTCCTTGTGGCTGCGGTTGTCGGCGATCCAGCGGGAAAGCTGGGCGCCCTGTCTCCGCACGATCCACCACGCATAGTCCTCGGACTCGCCAAATGCCTCGCGGGAGTCGCGGGCTGCCTCTATGGCATCCTCCTCAACCTCAAAAACCCCAATCAACCGTTGGGAAATTGGCGCGCCGATTGGCAATTGAGGTTCCACAAATTCGACCGACTCAAACATAAGTTGCCCCGATTGCCCGCTATGCCTCCATCAGTAAATCAGAGTACTGGTCGCGCACAAGCTTTTTATCGAACTTTCCTGTTCCGGTCTTGGGAATCTGATCGATGAAGACCACCCGGTCGGGCAGCCACCACTTGGCCATCCTGGTAGCCAGGAACTCGACCAACTCGTCCTCGGTCGCACCGGCACCGGGTCGGAGCACTACAAACGCGGCGGGACGCTCTTGCCATTTGACGTGTTTGAGGCCCACAACCGTCGCTTCCAAGACCGCCGGATGGGCCATCAGCGTGTTCTCGAGGTCGAGCGATGAGATCCACTCTCCGCCCGACTTGATGACATCCTTGGCCCGATCCGTGATCCGGATGTATCCCTCGGGTGTGATCTTGCAGACATCCCCGGTCCGCATCCACCCGTCCTGGAATGTCTCGGCAGAGCGGGGGTCGCGGTAGTACTCGGCGGCAATCCAGGGTCCCCTGATCAGCAGCTCGCCGAAAGCCTCCCCGTCCTGTGCCAATTCTTTACCATTGTCATCGACGATTTTCACCTGGAGCCCGGGCACCGGGAGGCCGGCGGTTTCGAGCACATCCAGCTTCCTTTCGAAGTCCCAATCCTCCATTTCGGGTTTGAGCAGGGCGATCGACGCCACCGGGTTGGTCTCGGTCATCCCCCAACCCTGTTGCACCAGGATCCCCCGGTTCTTCCAGAACCAGTCGATCATGGCCCGCGGCACCGCTGACCCTCCACACAAAAATGCTCGCATCGAGGACACATCTGCCTCGGGATGGTCGGCCAGGTATTGCTGGATGCCCAGCCAGACGGTGGGCACCCCGGCGGAGAACGTCACCTTCTCATCGTCGAACAGCTTGACCAGACCCGCCGGGGTGAGGTCAGGGCCCGGGTAGGTGAGTTTGGCTCCCACGGCCGTGGCCATCCACGGATAGCCCCACGCTGACGCGTGAAACATCGGCACGACGGGCAACACGTTGTCGGCCGGGCCCAGGTTGAAGTTGGCCAGGTTGGAGATGGTGTGGAGGTAGGTTGACCGCTGGGTGTAGGCCACTCCTTTGGGATTGCCGGTAGTGCCCGACGTGTAGCAGTACATCATCGGCGACCGCTCATCGAGCAGCGGCCAGGCGCCATGGGGTACCAGCCCGTCGATCAGGTCCTCGTAGGCAATGGCGTTGGGAAGTGTCGTCTCCCCCACCGATGCCCCCATCACCACGAAGTTCTGCACAGTTTCAAGGTCGGAGGCAATCCGTTCGATAAGGGGGACCAGGTCGGGATCGACGAAGAGCGCCCGATCGGCGGCGTGGTTGATGATGTAGACGAGCTGTTCGGGGAAGAGCCGCAGGTTGACCGTATGGCAGATACGACCTGTGTTGGCAGTTGCCCAGTACAGCTCGTGGTGGCGGTGATTGTTCCAGGCAAAAGTGGCGATGGCCTCCCCTGGTTCCACTCCAAGGCGAGCAAAAGCGGTTGCCAACCTCCGGATCCGGCCATCGACCTCCCCAAAGTTGGTCCGGGTCAGACTCCTGTCGGCCTCCACGGACACGATCTCTCGATCCGGATAGAGCCTCACTGCCCGGTCGTAGAGAGTCGAGAGCAACAAGGGGAAGTCCATCATGTGCGTCATCAACGGCTCCCACCCTGATCCTGGTTCATGATCTTGGCCTTCTCGCGCTCGAACTCCTCGTCCGAGAGCTTTCCGTTGTCGTGCAGCTCTGAGAGAATCTGGAGTTGCTCGGCCTTGGTGGCGCCCTGGCCCCCTCTTTCCAGCGAGAACATCCGCTGTTCGCGGTTGCTATAGATCAGGGTCTGCAGACCTTCAGGATCGGGGATGTCCTTGTACCGATTTTGGCCACCCTCCCCGGCCGACTCGATCACGACATCCCCGCTGCCCACTATCCGCTCGAACACATTCTGGGAAAACGAAACCGTGTTGATCATCTCAAGGGGGATCTCCTTGCCCTGTTTGGAGATAAAACCCTGGCGGTGGATGACCCGCTCGTTGGTGATGATGTGCTGGGTGGTCAACCATTTGATGAATCCGCGGAGCGTCACCGCCAACCAGAGCACCGCGATCACCGCCGGACCAAAGCGGCTCAGGCCGGCTTGGCTGTCAGGGACGACAAAGGCGAGGAGGATGATCGCAACCAGGGCGCCGAGAGTGATCGAGAGCGGCCCGAGAATTGCCGTCCAGTGTGGACGAAACTCCGTTACGACTTCTTCACCAGGACTGAGAAGGCGAGATGGGTAAGGCACGTGGCGAGGCTACTTCGCAGGTGGTGACCATGATGTCCGAACGGAGCCCGGAGGGTTCTCCCCCTTCCCACCCGGAACCCTCCGGGTTCTCCGTCCGAGAATACGAAAGCCCCGAGGGAGCTTCGACGAATCTCCACCCTCTCGGGGCCCTCGCTGTTCCTTGGTGACAAGACCCGAAGATCCTGTCGCCAGCGAAACGCTGGCTTGGTCCGAAGACCATGTCAGCTATCCCCGTTGCCGGAGATACTCGGTGAACCGTTTCCGGTCTCCGAGGTGTCGTTTCCGGCGGCTCGACGACCCGAAGGTCCCCGGCCGTTCTCCTCTTGCGAGCAGAGCCCGGACGACGAGCGGTTCAACTCTTGCGGGTCGATCCGCTCCCTAGACGACGGTTTCCCGCCTTCCAGGTCGCTTTGAGGCGAACCCCACAGCGCAAAAGTCAATGTAGACCGTCAATGGGGGCTGCGAGCCGGTTTTGGCAATCTCGTTTTCGCGAAGGGGCTTTTCGTTTTCGCGACTCGTTGCCGTTGCCTGAGCGTTCACGAAGGAACGCCGCCCAATGAGAAAACCCCGAGAGAGCTCCGACCGAAGTCGCACCCTCTCGGGATTCCTCGCCATTCGAACTCCGTTCCCGAGGGCCCGTTCTTCCAATGGCTTGCCGGACTGCCTCTCGACCTTCCGGCGCCTATTCGGAGTCACCCCCGATCAGGCAGGGCGCAACTTAAAGAGCTCGGTGGACCAACGTCAAGCTGACTGACAACTTGGTTTTCGCGAGCGGTTGATTTGTTTTCGCGGTGTGATGCAGAAGCTCTGGACGAGGAGAATTGCAAATCTGTCATTCGTACCCCGTATAGTCCCGAACATGGCACTAGAGACGCTGTCACCAAGCAGAGCGGGTGACTTCAAGACGTGCCCGCAACTGTTCCGGTTCCGGGCGATCGACCACCTGCCCGAGCCCACCACCGTGTATCAGGCCCGAGGCACCACTGCCCACCTTGCCCTACAGCGCCTTTATGACCTGTCGGCGGATCAACGCACGCCTGAACGTCTTTACGACCTCTTTCGGGAGGCTTGGAGTGAACTTCGGACCAACGAAGAGTTCACAGAACTTTTCGGCTCGGTCGAGGATGAACGTCAGTGGGGACTCGACAGCCTCGCCCTCCTCGCCAACTATCTGCGAATCGAAGACCCGGCCCTGGTCGAGCCTCTCGCCCGCGAGCTGGACATGCTCGAGGCAATCGACGATGAGATCGTCATCCGCGGCATCCTTGATCGGATCGATCGCCTTCCCGACGGCCGGCTGATCATCACGGACTACAAGACCGGCAGAGCCCCGCCCGAGCTTTACGCCATGCCGGCGTTTTTCGCCTTGAAGATCTATGCCCTGTTGATCAGACGCCGCCTCGGTGAAACTCCGGCCGAGGTCCGCCTGATATACCTGAACGGCCCCACCGTTTATCGAATCCCGATCCACGCCAGCCAACTCGATGCGATGGAAAGGCAGTTGCGGGCACTGTGGAAGGCGATCAATCGGGCTATCGAAAAGAACCTCTTCCCACCCCGCCCCGGGCGCCTTTGTGACTACTGCTCCTTCCGGGACCGCTGCCCGGCCTGGGCGCCGGCCGAGATCCTGGCGGGTTAGCCACTCAAGTCACTCTCCGTGATGGCCGATACCCGTACGGGGTCGGATACTCCATTAGGAGGGAAGATGAGGAGAGCGCTGGCGTTGACGATTGCTGCTACCGGTTGGGTAGCAGTCATCCAACTGGTCACCGGGAGCATGGCTCCCCCTGTCGAATACGAAGTCGAGGGTCTGGTTACCGAGTTCCAAACCGAGTTCTTCGACTCGACACGGGCGGATAAGTCGCCAACTGCGTTTGTGGATCCGGTGGCGGAGCCCACCACCACAACGACCTCAGCCACTGCCGACACCACGACTACCACCTCGGCTACGACAACAACCACCGCTGTGGCCACCACCACAACCACGAGGCCCAAGCCACCACCCGCAACCACCACCACAGCCGCTCCCCCTCCGGCTACCACCACCTCTCCGGCGACGACGACCACCGCGGCCCCCACCACCACTACCGCTCCGGCCGGCAACTTCTCTCCGGGCGCCGAGTCCGACTTCGTATCGAGGATCAACAACCTTCGAGCCCAGCAAGGTTTGGCTCAGCTTTCCGTCAGCTCCAGTCTCAACAACTACGCCCGCGACTGGTCACAGGAAATGGCCACCAGCGGCAACTTCCGGCACTCCAACATCGCCTCGCTGCTCGGGCCTTGGGGAATTGTCGGTGAGAACATAGGCAGGGGCGGTTCCGTTGCCTCCATCTTCGACGCCCTGTTTGCGAGCCCTCCCCACTACGCCAACATGGTCGACACCAGGTTCACTCACCTCGGGGTAGGAGTCTTCATCGACTCCAGCGGGAAACTCTGGACCACTCACGTCTTTGGCGGTTGAGCCGGCTCAGATCCGCTCCATCCAATAAGCGTCAACCCGGTAGGGAATCGCCAGTGTTGGCTGGCCCTTTGTTGAAGGGTGTTCGTCAACAACCGACAGGACCTCGTCGATCACGCTCTGCCGCTCAGGTTCGGACAGCACGGCAACATGACTGACCGAGCAAAACCGGTCGACCAGTGTTTGCCGATCGATCGTATGAACATGGTGGAATTGTGCCTGCTGAATGGGGCCGAATCCTGCTGCCCCGGCCACACCAGCCAGGGGCAGGCGATCATGGTCACGCCAGGGAGCGTGTCTCTCCACGCGGTCCATGACCTGCCAGAGACGCTCAATCCAGTCCACTGATCGATCACGCACGTTCCAAATCAAGCCCACTCGACCCTGCGGCCTCAGCACTCGGTGAAACTCCTCCAAGGCCCGAGGCGCATCGAACCAATGAAATGCCTGAGCCACCGTGATTGCATCCAGGCAACCTGAACGGAGAGGGAGTCTCTCGGCTACCGCCCCGACACAAGGAACGGACCGGCAGTTGATCAGGAACTGGCGACGCATAGACGCAACTGGCTCAAGACCGATCACCCCGCTTCCATCCTCTGCGAGAGAGCCCGTGAGCTTGCCAGTCCCGCTCGCCACGTCCGCCGTCAGCTTTCCTGGCCCTAAACCAAGGTTTAGCCGCAGCCAATCGACAGCCTGAGGTGGATATCCCGGGCGACCACGGTCGTATCGTTGACTCTCCTCAAAGCCTTTGGCTGCAACCGGGTGGACCACGACGGCATTGTTGTCGACCTGGCGTGTTTTTCTGTCCACAATGCCTACTCGTGGAGATGACATCAGCAAACCTCATTGACATCAGGGTCGAACCCGACGGGTGGCCAGAAGCGATTGCTAATTGCGACGGACCACAGTTGGTCGTGGCCGGGCCAGGCACCGGTAAGACCGAATTCCTGGTGGGTCGGGCCGCCCATCTCGTCGAATCGGGCAAGGCCAAACCTTCCCAGATCCTCATCCTCACCTTTTCGCGCCGGGCCGCCGGGGAGTTGAGCCACAGGGTCGTTGCCAGCCTCCCATCGGGTGGTCCCGGCGTCGGCGCCTCCACCTTCCACTCCTTCGCTCACCGTCTGCTAGAGGTCCATGGACCCGCAGTGCACGGTTGGCGTGAGGTCCCGTCGCTCCTCACCGGGCCCGAGCAGGTGGCGCTGGTCACGGACCTCCTCGGCGGGGAGGATCCTTCCGAGTGGCCGCTGACGCTGCGACCCCTCCTCACGACCAACACCCTTGGCCAGGAACTGGCCGACTTCCTTCTCCGCAGCCGGGAACGCCTTCTCGGTCCCGGTCACCTCGCCGACCTGGCGATCGGCCGCCCGCAATGGCGGGCGCTCAGCGGATTCATGACTCGATACGACCTCGAACTCGAGCGACTTGGGCGGATCGACTACGGCGGTCTCCAGGCAGCAGCGGTCAGTTGTCTGGAACAGCCGAGTGTCGCCGCCACCCTTGGTGAACAGTTTCGGTATGTGTTGGTTGATGAATACCAGGACACCGCCCCTGCCCAGGCACGTCTGCTGGAGTTGTTGGTGGCCAATCACGGCAATATCACAGTGGCCGCCGACCCGTACCAGTCCGTGTATTCGTTCCGGGGCGCCGAGATTGCCAATGTCGCCGAGTTTGGTGCCCGCTTTGGGTCTTTCGGCCAGCCCCGCCGGCTCATCCTCACTCAGAGTTTTCGTGTGCCCGCCGAGATCTTGAGCAGTGCCTTGCGAATCGTCGCCGGAGGTGACTTGCCAGGAGGTGCCGGACCCGTCCGCCCGGCTGCACATCAGGGGAGGGTGGAGGCCTACGTCTTCGACCAGGCGACAGCCGAGGCTGAATGGATTGCCTCCGAGGTTGAGCACCTGGTCAGAACCGAAGGCCTCGAGTGGCACAACATCGCCGTCTTGGTGCGAACGACCCGCCATCTCTTGCCGGAGCTATCCCGGTCCCTGGAGCGACGCCACATCCCTCACGATGCTCCCGACCGCCGCCTGGTCGACCATCCTGCGGTCCAGCTCGTCTTCGACCTGGCGCTGGCCGCGGCCGGCGAGAGTTCGACAGGTTCGGTTTCCTTCGACGAAGTCGATCGGGCAATCCGTCGGATATTGCTCGGTCCACTCTTTGGGCTGGCCTTGTCCGCCGAACGAAACCTTCTTCGCAACCGGCAACGCAACTTCGCTCCGTGGAGCTCAGTGCTCGACCGCGACCTCGACGAGGGCTCGCCGCTGGCGGAGCTCTTGCGGGATCCCGGCTGGGCCGTAGAACTGGGCGCCAACCAAGGGTTCTGGCACCTCTGGACCTCACTTCCCCAACTGGAACGGCTAGTGGGTGATCCCCACCTTGCCGACTACAGAGCGGCTTGGGCAGCGTTCGCCCAGGTACTCGATCGCCAGGAAGAACGCGACCCGTCTGTCACCCTCCTCGACGTCCGGCGCCTGGCCGAACACGACGACTTCGAAGCAACCCCTCTCTACAGCTTGTTGGGACGGCGTCACGACCGCATCACCCTGACAACCCTCCACCAGGCCAAAGGCCTCGAGTTCGAAGTGGTTTTCATCGCCGACGCTGCCGAAGGTGTGTTCCCCGATCTCCGTCGTTCCCGGGCCTTGTTGCGGCCGGAGTTGTTGTCCCCGACCTACGCCGCCGCCGAAAACCCGGTCCGGCTACGACTTCAGGAGGAGATGCGCCTGGCCTACACGGCCATGACCAGGGCCAGACGCCGGGTGGTGTGGACCGCAACCTCGGCAGCCATCGACGAAGGTGAACGACGGCCCTCCCGGTTTCTGCTGGCGGCGGTAGGAGCCGACGGCTTCGACCAGCTCGGCGCCCCCTCCCGCGATCCCGACCGTCGGCCCGTGACAGTCACCGAAGCCCAGGCCAGCCTCCGACAACTCTTCACCGATCCCGCCCAGAGCGCCTCACGCCGGTTGGCCGCGCTGGCCACTCTGGCCTCGCCCCCGACGCCGTTGTGGGACGCCGCGGCGTTTGCCGGCGCCCCCGAGCGCGGCCCCGACTCGCCGCTGGTGAGCCTGCCCCTGGTCCTGTCTCCCAGCCAGGCCGACGCTTATTCGAGCTGTCCCCGTCGATACGCGCTAGAGAGACGAGTGCAGACGGCCCAGGAGTCCGGCCCCTATGCCGAGTTCGGGTCTTTGATCCACGAAGTCCTGGAGGTGGCCGAGAAGGAGGCGGTTGAACAACGCCAGCCCAACTCCGGGCTTGACCGCGCCCTCGAGGTCCTCGATCAAGTCTGGGAGAGGTCGGCCAACTTCGGCTCACCGGTGCTCAATCAGGCTTGGCATCACCGGGGTCGCCAGCTCCTCGAGAAGATGTATGCGGAGTGGCCCGGAGGCGTTGCCATACCGGTCGTCCTCGAGCGCAGGTTGACGCTCGAGCTCGACGGCCACAGCTGGACCGGCTACTCGGACCGGATCGAAAGCCACAAGACGGGTGAGCTCAGGGTGGTCGACTACAAGACCAGCAAGACCGCGGCGACGGTCACGGACTCCAAACGATCGCTCCAGCTCGGGTTCTATCTGCTGGCAGTGGCGGCGGACCCGGAGTTGGCAGCATGGGGTACCCCAACGGAGGCTGAACTCTGGTATCCGCTGGCAGGCATCACCCGTTCGTTCGACCAGGCCAATCTCCCCGTCGTTGCGGAGGAGTTGCGCCGGGTGGCCGCCGCCATCGCCGCCGAAGACTGGACCCCCCTGCCGGGGCCACATTGCGGGCGCTGTCGACTCCGACTGGTGTGTCCGGCCTGGCCAGAGGGGCGGGAGGGATTCGTCACATGATCGTTCCCACGCCTGAACAGGCAGCCATCATCACCGCACCGTTCGTCCCCCTGCGAGTGGCAGCTGGCGCCGGAACCGGGAAGACCACCACCATGGCGGCCAGGGTGGTTCACCTCGTCACCGCCGGCCAAGTTGAACCGGAACGGCTCCTCGGAATCACTTTCACCAACAAAGCCGCGGGCGAACTGGCAGATCGCATTCGGCAGATGTTGCGCGAATCCAACGCCAGTGTGCTGGTCGATGAAGGTCGGGAGGTGGAGGTCCACACCTATCACGGCTTCGCCGCCCAGATCCTCCGCGAGTTTGGCGCCCTGGTGGGAGTCGAGCGGCGCGCCGGAGTCATCACCCCCACTTTCACCCGCCAGCTCCTCAGCCAAATCCTGCGATCGGTCGAGCTCCCCGGTCTCGATGCCACCTATGCCCGTACCGTGGAAGACCTGCGCCGACTCGGGTCGTCATTGGGGGACCACCTGCTCATTGCCGACGAGGTTGCGGTCCCTGAGTTCGAAGCCGGTTCGCCGTGGGAGCTTCGATCGGCGCTTCTGACCGGCCTCACTCATTACCAGAGGGAGAAAAGGCGACTCGGGGTGTCCGACTATGCCGATCTGGTGGTGATGGCCCATCGTCTTCTGACCAGGTTCCCCGAGGTCGCAGCCGAGATCAGGGACCGTTATCAGGCTGTTCTCCTGGACGAATACCAGGACACCAACCCCGGCCAACGCGAGCTCCTGCGCACCCTCTTCCCGGCGGGCTTTCCGCTGACTGCGGTGGGCGACGCCGATCAGACCATCTATGAGTGGCGCGGGGCGTCGCCAGACAATTTCGAAAGCTTCCCCGTTCACTTTCCGCTCAAGGACGGCTCTCCTAGCTCGACTCTTCACCTCACCGAAAACCGCCGCTCGCACCGCTCGATCATCAACCTCGCCAACTCGGTCCGAGCCCGCACCGGGTCGGGCCAGCCCGACCTGGTGCCCCTGCGCGATCGCATCGGCGGCGAGGTGGCCGTTTCCTGGCACGACAGCTCCGTGGCCGAGGCGGAATGGATCGCCCGCACCCTCGCCCAGCTTCACGCTCATCACAACTGGAAAGACATGGCCGTCCTGTTTCGAAAGAACAAAGACATGGTGCTCGTTCACGACGCTCTGCGAGCTGGTGGTATCCCGGTCGAGGTCGCCAACCTGGGAGGCCTTCTCACCATCCCCGAGGTGGCTGACCTCCGGGCCTGGCTGGCGATCATTCAGGATCCGTCCGACGAGCCGTCCCTGTTCAGAGTGTTGATGGGGAGCCGCTTTCGCCTCGGCATGGGCGACCTCCGCTCCCTGGCCGGATGGGTTCGCAGCCGCGACCCGGGCCGCCGGGAGCAGGCCGAACATCTCCTTACCTCCCCGCACACCCTGTTGGAGGCGGTGGATCATCTCGACGAGATCGAGGGCCTCCGCCCGGCGGCGCGGATGGCGCTGGAGCGATTCGGTGATGAATACCGCCACCTGCTCTCGGCGGCGCAAGGGGTGACTCTGGTCGAGTTGTGTCGTCGCATCCTCGATCGGGTCGGGGCCTGGCAGGACCTAGCGTCGCTGCCCGAAACCGAACAGCTCACCGCCCGCCTCAATCTCTACCGCTTCCTCGATCTCACCGAGGAGTGGAGCCCATTGGAAGGACGGCCTTCGCTCGAGGCCTTCCTTGACTTCCTGTCACTGATGGATGAGGACGCCACCGAGGAGCTCGATACCGCCCGTTTGTCCGGCGAGGACGCGGTGATCCTGCTGACGGTTCATCGCGCCAAGGGACTGGAATGGGAGGTGGTGTTTGTCCCGGCCTGTTATCGCGACAACTTCCCAACCAGGTCGGCGGGATTTGAGAACCCGTATCGCTCGGGGCGTTACCTCCCCTACGAATTGCGTCTCGACACCGCCGGGCTGCCGCCCATCACCGCCGACATGGAGAAGAAAGACGCTGACGACATCTTGCGCGAGCACCACCTTCGCCAGGAGTGGCGAGTGGCCTACGTGGCCATGACCAGGGCCAAGGAGCGGCTCTTCGTCAGCGGCGCCACGTGGTACGGCCACCCCGAACCCCATGCCAAGCCGGTCCCGCCGAGCGACCTCTGGCGTCTGGTGGCCGAACATTCCTCCACCAGGGTCGAGTCGTCACCTGCTGCGGAACCACCGCCCCGGCCGCTCATGTTGCGGTTTGAGCCCTCCCCTCCCGGCCCCGACCCGGTCTTCCACCAGGGGTGGGATGCGGCGCTGCGCACCGAGCTCGCCCACCCGGGATGGGCGGCCACCCAGGCCGGATTGGTCGACGTGGCCGACAGCTTTGTCGTCGATCACACCGAGTTCGTCCAGATGTTGATCGACCTGCCCCCCGACCGACCGGACCCGATCGAATCGTTGTTGAGCACGTCGGTCACCGGGTTGGTCACCTATGCCGGGTGTCCCCGGCGGTTCTTCTGGACCGAGGTAGATCGCCTCCCGCGCCGGCCCAATCCAGCCGCCCGCCACGGCACCGACATCCATCGCCGGATCGAATTGCACCACCGGGGCCAACTTGCCTTCGACGACGTCACTACCGATCTGTACGACCTCCCTGAAGCGGATAGCGGTCCCGCGGTCCCAGAGGCGTTTAGCGCTTTCACCTCCAGCCGTTTTGCCACTGTCACTCCCTGGCTGGTCGAGGCTCCATTCGAGGTGGTTGTGGGGGATCTGCGAGTAAGGGGCCGGATTGACGCCGTCTATCAAAACGAACCCGGCGTGTGGGAGATCGTCGACTTCAAGTCGGGTCGGCGCAAAGACGACCCGAACCTCAAGGTGCAATTGGAGGCATACGCTCTCGCCGCCGTTCGCGAAGCCGTGGCGACAACCGCTCCCCAGACCCTGGATGTCACCTTTGCCTACCTCGGGGGAGGTCTGGAGGTGGTCACCGACCACGTGGATTTTCTCTGGATGGAACAGGCCGCTGACCGCCTGGTGACAATCGCCACCGGTATCACCGACAGGGAGTTCGCCCCCACCCCTTCTCCAGCCTGCACCGGTTGTGATTTCCTCCGGTTCTGCCCTGCCGGCAAACAGTTCGTCGGAGCGCACTGACCCTAGACGACCCGACCCCCCTCGACCTCGATCACCAGAGTCACCGGTCCGTCGTTGACGAGCGCGACGGTCATGTGCGCACCGAAAACCCCCTGCTCCACCTGCAGACCTTGCTCGCGCAGCCTGGCGACCATAGCTGCGACCGTTGGTCGGGCGACCTCGGGAGGCGCAGCCCTGGTGAAAGAAGGCCTTCTCCCCCGCCGTACATCCCCGTAGAGGGTGAACTGGCTCACGACCAGCACCGCTCCCCCCACCTCGGTGACTGATCGATTCATCTTTCCGTCCAGGTCGGCGAACACCCTCAACTCGGCGACCTTGGCGGCCAGCGCCTGGGCGTCGGCCGGATCGTCCCCGTCAGCCACGCCTACCAACACCAACAAGCCAGCGCCGATCTCACCGACCACCCGCCCCTCCACCGTCACCGATGCCCGGGTGACTCGTTGCAATACCGCCCGCATATGTTCCTCTCGACAGCCGACGATCTAAGCACCATCCGTACAATCGCCCGATGAGCTGGCTGCGCCGATGGTTGGGTTGGTGGGACCGGAACCCCACCAACAATCCGCTGCCGGTCGAACCCGACTGGCCAGCGGATGCAGCAAGGTCCGGTCCCGTGATCGTGCTGGTCGATGCCTCGAGCCGGCTGGAACAAGGGCTGTTGGCGGCCTGGACCGAACGCCATGCCCCTCTCGACACCCAGGTCGAGGTAATGCGGGTGGCCCCATCCCGCCGACGCCGGCCACGGCAGAGGACCGACCCTGGCCTCGAGGCACGATTGCGATCAAACGCCGACGACCCCTACGTGCTCCCGATCAGGGTTGTGTGGTCGCCGTTCCTGCGGAGGGGTCGCCGGACGGCGAATTGGTTCGACGTGTTGCGCCTGGGCGATCCCCGCGATCCGGACGCGTTTCGGCAACGAGTAATCCTGGCAACCTGGCCCGACCGGGCCGCCATCGTCACCGGACCGGGCGCACCAGCCAGCCGTCTGATCGATGATCACCAGGCAGCCGTGGAGGTGAGCAGTCTCACCGACTTCGTCACCCGCCGGGCCTGGCTTGCGCTGGAGAAGGCGGAACGCAACCTGCGAGGCAACCGTTACAAGGTTCCCAGGTTTCTCAACGATGAGATCACCTCGCGGGCCGAGTTTGGGGAGGGGGCCATGGTCAATGGCGCCAAGCGAGGCCTCAACGCGGAGGTGTCGTTCGCCCGGGCCCGTCACTACCTGAAGGAGATCGCCGCCCAGCACAGTCCCTTCCTGATCGATCTGATCGCCAACGCCATCCACTGGCTCTACCGCCAGGGATACGGAGGGTTGATCTACGACCGGGAGCGGGTGGCGGAGATTGCCGCCGTCGGTCAGGAGGTGCCGCTTGCTTTTCTTCCCTCCCATCGCTCCAACCTCGATCGGCTGGCGTTGCAATACCTCAAGTGGGAGAACGATCTTCCTCCCAACCACACCGCCGGCGGGATCAACATGAACTTCTTCCCCATCGGGCCTCTGGTCCGGAGAACGGGGGTGTTCTTTATCCGTCGCTCCTTCAAGGACAACGACCTCTACAAGTTCGTGTTGCGCACCTACCTCGACTATCTGGTCGAGAACCGATTCCCCCTCGAGTGGTACATGGAGGGGGGAAGGTCCCGTTCCGGCAAGCTGCTTCCTCCCAAACTCGGACTGCTGTCTTATGCAGTGGAGTCATGGCAGCGAGGCAAAGCCGAAGATCTGATGCTGGTGCCGGTGTCCATCGTTTACGACCAGATCCAGGACCTGTCTTCCTACGCCTCCGAAGCCCGCGGCTCGGGCAAGGAGAAGGAGTCGCTCGCCTGGGTCCTGGGGGCGATTAGGTCACTCCGGCGCCGCTACGGCAACATCCACATCCGCTTCGGCGAACCGATCTCGGTCGCCAAAGCGCTAGCGGGCACTGAGCTGTCGGAGGACTCGATCGATCTTGCCAAGGTCGGCTTCGAGGTGATGTACCGGATCTCCCAGGTGACGCCCATCACGCCGGCGGCAGTGGTTTCGATCGCACTGCTATCGGCGGGCGGCAAAGCCCAAACCACAGCCGAGCTGGCGACCACCTGCGCAGCACTCGATCGCTTCATCGAGGAGCAAGAGTTGCCCACCACCGAACCTCTTCGTCTCGAAGATGCAGCCGAGGTAGGCCGCGTCCTCGGCCTGCTCGCAGAACACGGAAACGTGTCGACTCACCAGGGGGTCAACGAGGTCTTCTACCTGCAAGGCGACCAAGCGCTGCGCGCTTCCTACTACCGCAATGTGGTCGTACACCACTTCGTGCCTCGTGGCATCGCCGAGTTGGCCGTAGCCGCTTCGCGCAAACCGGAGACCTTTTGGGAGACGGTGACGGAGTTGCGCGACCTCCTCAAGTTCGAGTTCTTCTTCCCGGATAAGGACGCCTTTCGCGAGATGGTTCGCCACGACCTCGACCGGGCCGTCCCAGGCTGGGAGAAACAGCTCACCAAGACCAAGACGCTGCTGGCGGGGATGCAACCCAAGGTGGCCCGATGGGCAGTGATGCCGATGCTGGAGTCGTACCTCGTGGTGGCGGATGAGCTCGAAGCCCGACCGGGTGCGGCCGACGAGAAGACGATCGTGGCGGCCTGCATGCGACGAGGCGAGGAATACCGCCTCAAGAGAAAGATCGCTGCCGACTCCGTGTCGGCCGTGGCGTTCAAGCAGGCGCTGGCCCTGGCCGCCAACCGTGGCCTCCTTGAGGAGGGGACCGCCGGAGCCCGGGCCCGCTTCGCCTCCGAAATCGCGGCAGTGGTGGCCCGGGCTTCTGATCTGTGATTCTCAGACCCTGGTTATCACGGCTCGCAACCGCCAGATGGCGATGAGCCCGAGCACTATTGCGTATGCGACCAGCACGCCCAGCTCGGGCAGAATGTCGAAGAGACCGCCCCGGCGTTGCACCAATTCGGCGAAGGCGTCAATGGCCCAGGCATGGGGAGTGATGTGGGCGATGGTCTGCAGCGTTGACGAGAAGAGCTCGAGTGGCAGCATGCAACCACCCAGGGCGGCGAGACCGAGTCCCAACATCACCCCGACCCCGCCGGCTTGCTCGGCGTTGGAGAACACCGATCCCATCAGCATCGCCGCCGCCGCCCCCACTGCCGAGAATGTGACCAATATCGCAGCGGCTCCGATCGGGTTTCCCCAATCAACCCGGAAAGCCAGCAGGCTGGCGATCATGATGTAGAGGCCCTGCACCAGAACCACTCCGAACCGTCCCAGGCCTTCCCCCAGGACGATCGTCCCCACCTTCGTGGGAGTGCCGAGCATTCGTCGGGACAAACCGAGTTGACGGGTCTGGATGAGGACTGCCGCTCCCGATAACGCCGTCACGAACATGAAAAGGATGAGCTGGCTCGACGCACCCAGGTCGAAGCGTCCCAGAGTCGCCGGGAACAAGCTCTGGCCCACCGTGCGAGTGGTCACCTCGATCCCGGGCAGCTCGGGGGCTATTTGGCCCACGAGCTGTTTTGCCTCGTTGAACCCGGCCAGACCCTGGTCGACTACGAACCTGGCGGCCACGACCTCCAGCGTGGAACTGGTCAACGCCTCGCCAACGACCGTTTGCAGGATGGCGCCCGAACCGTCGGGCCGAGCCACAAAGCCGACCTCCACGGTCGTCCCGTTCTCCAGCGCCGCGTCGTAACCATCGGGTACCACCACAGCCGCGGCGACCGAACCGCGCTCGACGGCTTCGATCAACGCAACCTCATCTTCGAAGACGACCACTTCGAGTCGTTGTTCTTCGACTAGACGGTCGACGAACCCCTGGGCCTGCTCTCCGGGTGACTCGACCAGCACACCCAGTTTAGGAGTGAAGCTCCCTCCGAATTGAAGCCCGATCAGCAGGACCAGGGCCAAAGGGAATATGAATACGAAGAAGATGCTGGATCGGTCGCGCAGCAACCGGGTGACATTGTTGCGAGCAATTGCGAGGGCCTTCACTTCCACACCTCCCTCGACATGACCCAGGCTGCCACACCACCCACCAGGGCGGTCATTACCAGCAACCAGCCAACCGGAGGGAGGGCATCGGCCAATCCCCCACCACCTGACACGTTGGCGAGCCCGCGCAAGAACCAGTGATGGGGGGTGAGCGTCGTCAAGGTGGACAGCACGCCTCCTTCCTGCCCGATCGGGAAGAACGTGCCACCCAACATGCCCAGAACAACACTCACCACTGCATGCTGGTTCTCGGCCGACTCGGGAGTCTTGGCGAACCCCGACACCAAAGCCGAGATCGATACCGCCGCTGCCACCGCGGCGATCACCAACACTCCCACGGCCAGCGGGTCTCCCCATTCCGCCCCCATCAGCACCGCCCCGGCGATGAGGAGCACCGTCAGCGACATCAACCCCAACAGGAACGACACCAGGGTTTTGGCTCCGAGCACTGACCGGGGGGAGGTCGGGGTGACGAGGATCCTGGCAAGAGTCCCGTCGCGCCGTTCATCGAGCAGGCTCTTGAAGCCGAACTGGGCCGTAAACATGAGGAAGAACACCGCCATGCCGGCGATGGCATAGGTAGTTCCATCGAGTTGGCGGATAGCGGCTTCGACGTTGCCGATTGTTACCGGGTTGCGGTTCTGGGCTGTAGCCGCCGGTACGACCATCGCCGGATCTCCACCGGCAGCGATACCCCCGGCGATCGACAATTGCACCCTCTCGAGACCGAGCCCATAGCTTGAGGCGATGGCGGCAGCAATCTGGGTTGCTGTGGGTGAGTCGACATTGCCGATCACCTCCAGCACGCCGCCTCCGCCGGCCTGGATGGCTTCGTCGAATCCAGCCGGCACTACGAAGACTGCGTCGAGGTCGCCCTCGTCAACCGCCTCCTCGGCGGCCGACACCGAGGTGAACATCTCTGGTTCGGATCCGATGCTGGCGGCGATCTCGGCCAACACCTGAGCGGTGGGACCCTCGTCGGTGGCAACCACCCCGTAGGCCGGCTCGAACTGGGCGCCGCCCGACAGGGCGGAACCGAATACGAAATTGAAGATCAAGGCCAGGACCAGCGGGGCCAGGAGGCCGGTGATGATCACCGAACGGTCCCGGAGGCGCAGCCTCAGATCCTTGCGGGTAATGGCGAAAAGGCTCCTCATCAGTCCCGCAGCGCCTTCCCGGTCAGATGGAGGAAAGCCGCTTCCAGATTGGGCTCCTCGAGTTCGACCCCGCTGATCGACATACCGGCCGCGGTCGCCGCGGCCAACAAATCGGGTAGGCGACCGGAGGCATTCTCCACGAGGAGGTCAACTCGCTTTTCGTGGGTCGTCGCCTCGGTAACCCCGGCGATCCTTCCCAAGGCCCCGGCCACCTGGGCGAGCGGGCCCGTGCCGGCGATCGAGACCCGGTCGTTCTGACCGACCAGTTGCACCAGTTCCCTTCGGGTCCCTTCGGCTTTGATCTTGCCCTCGTCGATGATGGCCACCCGGTCGCACAACCTCTCCGCTTCCTCCATGTAGTGAGTCGTATAGAGAACTGCGATGCCCTCGCCCGCCAGTGTCTCGACCGACTCGAGAATGGCGTTGCGGCTTTGAGGGTCGACTCCAACGGTGGGCTCGTCGAGGATGAGAAGCTGTGGTCTGTGCAGAAGGCCTATGCCGATGTTGAGCCGGCGCTTCATCCCGCCCGAGAACTCCTTGGCTCGGTCATCGGCGCGCTCCGAGAGCCCGATGACCTCCAGCACCTCCCCGGCCCGGCTCGACAGCTCTTTGCCCTTCATCCCGTAGAGACGGCCAAAGAACTCGATGTTCTCGCGGGCGGTGAGATCGGGATAAACGGCCAGGTCCTGTGGCACCAGTCCGATGTGGACCTTCGGAGCCACCGCCCGCGGGCTCATGACCTCGCCCATCACCCGGACCTCACCGGCATCGGCCTCCAGTAGTCCGGAGACGATCGAGATCGAGGTAGTTTTTCCGGCTCCGTTGGGACCCAACAGGCCATAGGTCTCACCGGGAGCAATATTGAAGCTGACCCCGTCAACGGCCTTGAGATCTCCAAAGCTCTTGGCCAGTCCGATCGCTTCCAGGACGTTCACTTTCTTCTCCTTCTCGTTGACGCGATCTATCAGGCTTTGCACTCCGGAGATGATCCGAGAGTGCTTTGCTGTCAAGTGCGCTTTACTGCCGCCAGTTGGAGCGTGGTCGGCTCCGCACAACAGAACCACGCCTCCGTGAGTCGAGGGACAATTCGGTCCGATCGGGCGGGCCGATCCGAACCTGGCATGACCCGGTCCCACATCGCGTCGATCGTCGTCCATTGATCTGCGCCACCCAATTCGGCCAACAACGCAAGGTCGGCCTGGAGCTCGTCGACGGCTGGGCGGGCTGCCCGCCAGATGTGAGTGAGCAGATCGGCGTCATATCCCTCAAGGGCGGCGGCGGTCTCGGGTAGATCGAGGAGAAGCGAACCTTCGGGGAGCAGCAGACGAATGGTCAGTTGGACCGGATCGGTCGACACCAACAGATCGTGGTCGGCCAGGAACTGCATGATGTCGGCGAGGTCCCGGCTCTCGGTCCAGGGTGTGAAAGGCAGCCAAGAAGGTCGGACTGCGATTCCCACCGATTGCAGGATCTTCGTGGCCGCTGACATGTCGGAAGCGATGTGGCCCTTGTCGAGTAGACCCAGCACCCGATCGTTGGTGGTCTCGAACGCGGATACCACGAACACCACCCCGAGCGCGGCCACCTCTTCCCAAATCTCGGAATGGTCAAGAACGTGCTCGACCTTGACCGTGATATCGAAGGTGAGACCGGGAAAGGTTCTGCTCACCTCCCTCAGCACATCGAGGGCATAGCGGGGTGCGTTGAGGAAGTCGGGATCGCCGAAGCTGACATGGCGGGCGCCCATCTCGACTAATTGGGCGACATCGGCCAGCACGGTTTCGAGGCCTGTCACCCGGTAGCGACCGTCGTAGACCGCCGGGATCGGGCAATGCCGGCAACGGTGCCGGCACCCGTGGCTCGCCTCGACATAACCCGCCAGCAGTCGCTCACCACCTATTTCGAGCTTGGCGTATCGGTCGAGCGATGGCAGCAAGTGCCGGGCCGGTTTTAGATACGACGTCTTGCCCAAATCGACGACGACCGGTCCCTGGCTGACCGAGCCCGATACCCAGGCGGACAGTTCGTCTTCGTATTCACCGACGATTCGGTGTGCCGGATCGGCGCCAATACCTGCGTAGAGGCCATAGAACGCAACGGGTACATCGGACCGTTGCTGACGCAATCGGTTGACCGCCTGCACCGCCAGGCGCATGGCGGTATGCATCGGCACCGAAAACGCCACCTTCTCCGCCCAGGCGAACAGGTCGGCGTCCCACTCCTCCACGGCGAGGTCGAGACAACGCACCTCGTGACCGTCGGCCAGCAACCGGGCCGCTGGTGACGCCAGATGTAAAGGTTGGTGACCGAGCTCATAGGTGGACACGAGCAAAACGCGCACTCAATGAACTTAGACCAAGTCCGAGGTCACAACGGATTGGTCCGCCAGAGCCGACCGGGCTCTAGTCTCCTACCGCCGTGATAAGGGTCCCTCCCGTTGTCGCCTTCTTGGCCCGCAGGGTCGTGTGGGCTCTGGCGTCATTGCTGGCCTTCGCCACTGTGGTGTTCTTCGCGGTAAATCTTCTGATTCCTTATGACTATGCCACTAACTACTGGTGGCAAGGCGGCACTCGGCTAATGATGGAGATGCGCGAGGTGCTGGGTCTGGGCCGCTCGATCTGGGTCAGATACCTCGAATACATGAGTGACCTACTCACCGGCGGCGTGGGCGTCGGATTGGACGGAACTCCAGTAATCGACCAGGTGATGGCAGCGTTGCCGATCACACTTTTGACCTTCGGGGCGGCGGGCGTCGTGGCTTATTTGCTCGGCGACTGGTTGGGACGCCTTGTGGCGTGGAAGCGCAGCCGGGTTCTCGCGGGTGCGGCGAGCACTGTCAGCGTGGTGCTGTTCACCTCGTTTCCGCCCTGGTTGGCCTTTCTTCTCATCTACTTCGGGGCCGGTCCATTACTGCGCGCTCGATCGGTGGTTGGTCTGCCCGTGGATAGCTCGCCACTATGGACCGGACGTCTGATCGACGAAAGCGACGTGATCGCCGCACTGGCAGTAGCGGTCATTATCGGACTGGTGGTGGCGTTGCTTCTCCGAGGGTGGGGGAAGCGGTACGACCGCCGACTGGTCGTGTGGCTGGCCATGCCGGTGGCCCTCATCGGCGTGGGGCTTGCAATGAGCCTGCTGGGAGTGGGTGACCTTGCCCTCGATGTGCTGTTCCGTGCCGACCGCTCCCTCTCGATCGGAGAGGGCAGCCCCCTGATAGCGGCCATCGCCTTGATTTTGATCGCCTTTGGCGAAACGATGCTGATCGCACGGGCAGGAGTGTCGGCGGAGATGACAGAGGATTACGTCCTGGTCGCACATGCAAAGGGTCTACCCGACCGGGTTGTGAGAGATCACCACGTCGGCCGCAACGCCGTGCTTCCAACCCTCTCCCGCTTCCTCACCGGCGTCCCCTACCTTTTGACCGGCCTAATCATTCTCGAGCGTGAATTCAGACTGGGTGGACTGTCTTCGTTGTTCTTCGTCTCGATAGAGGAGGCAAACACCCCGTTGATTATCGGAACTCTCCTCATGATGGGAGTCATCGGTGTGGCGGCCCGCGTGGTCCTCGACCTGCTCCACTTCACGCTCGATCCACGCATTCGTGTGCCAGGCGAGGCCGCGTGACTGCCCTGGCACTGCCCGATATACGTTCTCGGAGCTGGCGGCAGGTGCGAGGCCGCTTCGGCCGTAACCTCAAGGTGCGTATCGGTCTGGGAATGCTCACGGTGTTTCTGATTCTTCCGGTGCTGCATCCGATTCTGCAGGCAACAGTTTGGGCCGACAGCCCCAACATCTATCACCCCGAGGTCGGTTTCGATCTCCGGATCACCCATCCGTCGGGACCGACGTCAGATCATCTTCTCGGGACCGACCCCTTGGGCAGAGACGTCTTAAGCATGGTGACGAAGGCCATCACTCCGAGTCTGATCGTGGCGTTCTCCACCGCCCTCGTTGTGGCGGTCACTTCGATGATGGTCGGCGGCATCACCGCCTATTTCGGCCGGCGGGTTGACTCGGTCCTTACCCAGCTGGCCAGCATCTTGGTACTGGTCCCGGCGCCAATCATGTTCCTTGTCATCGGCAAGGGCCGCCCCGACTACGGCGTCTTCGAGCTTGGAATGGTTTACGGGCTCTTCTTCGGTCTTGGTCCGGCAGCGTTGGTAGTGAGATCCCGAGCCCTATCGGTCATGCAAAAACCCTTCATCGAGGCAGCCCGAGCCGCGGGAGGAAGCAGTCGATACATCATCACCAACCACCTCGCTCCCCACCTGATACCTCATGTAGCCACCCAGGTCCTGGTTGCAGTTACCGGAGCGATGATTACTGAAGGGTTCATAGAACTCCTTGGCGCCGCCGAAACCCGGCTAGGGATGGGGAGCCTGGTCTACCTAGCACTGGCCTATCGGACCGCACTCCAATCGGCAGTCCCTTGGAGCACGCTCCTCACTGGAGCACTGGCTATCTCCCTGCTTTCCGCCGCCTTCTTCCTACTCAGCGTCGGAATCCAGGAGGCAGCCGACCCCAAACGAGTTCAACCTCAACAAAGAGGGGCTACTGGGTGATGATTGCAAGGATGTCAAAGGATCTAGCCGTTTTGGTGGTGGGGTTGGTTGTCACCACAACCCTGGCCCTCGTTGCTGGCGGACTCTTTGTCCCACGGCTGGGACCTAACGGCCTCCCCTCATCGACTCAGCTCGGCGGCACCATGGCCATTCTGGTTGCAACCGGTGACATCAGTGGCCGATTCCTCCTCGACCGCTCCCTCCTGGCGCAGGTCGGAGACACCGAAGGCGGCACGGCACGAGCCCTTGACCTCGGCATCAGTTACGCAAGCCCGCCCAACCGCCTCGATATCACTGCCCACAATGCCGGTGTAGACGATCGCCTGACCGGAGATCGGATAATGATCGGAGTGACCTTGAACGGCGAACGATTCGAAGTATCCGACTCCGCATGTAGCGTCGAACTCGACCAACTGCACTACGTCGTCCTCAGGCCATTGGCAGCTGTTCAAGCAGGTCCACCACGCGGGGTCCCGCTACCAGCCTTTGCCGGCCGCCTCGAGTGTCAAGATCTCGTCTCCGAATCGGGTCGATCGGTGAGCCTCAGCGGAGTCTTTCGGGTAGTGCCAGGCGAGGAGTAAAAGCCCGACCCAGACCCCGTTTTGGCGCGTGATCCTGCTCCCCTGGTGTCGATCGTCCGAACCAAAACGAGGGGTTACGATTTGCGAAAGGTGACGATATGAGCCGGGGTCCGTTGAAGATTGCTTCTCAGATCCTTGGCCTGCTTCTCGTGGGTGGAGTGGTCGCCCTGGTGGTCCAGGGTTTAGGCGCCGCCATGTTGCCCGAAGGAATCTCAACGCAGCCCACGCTCCTGTCACAGCCTGATAGCAGTCAGTTGAGGACTCTTCTGCCATTGCTTGAAGAGTTGGAGGGCACAGTGGCCGTAGTCGCTGTAGGTGGCACGGATGGCTCATTCGTCATGGATCGGGTTATCGCCTCGGACCTCTCCGAGGACGGTCGGTTTTCGGTGTCGTTTCGCAACGGGTCCTCCGACTCTCTCGTGATCGCCGGCACTAGGTCACCGGGAGCCATCGATGGTGAAGCTCTGGACGTCTCGGGATCGTTCTCCGGCCAGTCGCTCTTTGGAACCAGAGGTCAATGCACGGCGACAATCGAGTCGATGGAGATGCGCGAGACCAAGCCGTTTGACATCAGCAATTACTCGGTCGGTCCCATCGGGTCGGGGACAGTTTCCTGTGTTGGAATGAAGAGGATTGGCTCGGATCAGCTCGTCTCGCTGGAGGCAGTTTTTAGGTTTGATCAACGGCTCTGTTATGGCGGACCAAACGTCTGCCCATGACCGAAACGTGGGTCGAGCGCTTCCCGCAAACCGACACCAACTAGATAGAAACTTCCTGCAAGCAGAGAGATAGTCAGGGAGGCCGCGACCAGTTGGGTCCAGGCGATCTCGTTGGTGATGACGCCCTGGTAGGAAAGGGCCAAATAGACCAGGTTGCCAAGCCCTGGCCGGCCCCGAGCCGAGCCCAGGAATTCCCCGAAGGCGTGGGCCACTATGACACCGGTAACCCCTGCCATCACCTGCACCATGGCAACGGGGAGAACGTCCGGAATCAGATGGGCGGCCATAATGCGTCTTGCCCCTGCTCCAGCCACCCGTGAGGCGTCGATGAATGGCTTCGCCATCACCGACAGCGCCCTTGAACGCACGACGATGGCGGCTGGCCCCAGTCCAAACACCAGACCGAAGATGATCCCCAACTGCGGAATTCCGAAGTCCGGGCGCGCCAGCCCGATCACCAAAAGCACGATCGGTGCGGGAAGAAGTGTCAACCCGTCGGCCAACTTGGACAACAGTGTGTCGACAGCTCCCCGGTAGTAGGCCGAAAGGATCGCCGACATGACCGACAATGCCGCCACCGCTGTTGCGGCAACCAACGCCAGCCCGAGGGTCGGCCCCAGGGCGTAGGTGAGGAGGCTGAGGACATCACGACCCAAAGCGTCGGTTCCAAATAGGTGACCCGGACCAGGTCCCGATGGATGGAATACGGCCGGGTCGTAGCCCGTCAGCGGCAGGTAGATCTGTTGTGATGATCGCCAGACAGTCGCCTGCAACACCGGGTGAGCAACGGCCAGACACCCCATCAACCCCAATATCAAGACTCCTGCGATCACCTTGGGATGCCATCGCGCCGATAGGATTCCCGGCAGTCGGTCGCTGGTCGTCATGTGCCTTCTCAAGGTCAACATCAAGGGCCACCAACCAGTCGAATTCTGGGATCAAGCTTGGCGTATGTCACCTCGAGGACGAAACGAAGCAACAAAACCAACGCGCCCACGGTGACCAGGATGCCCACGATCACGGGGACATCCACCACCTGCACTGCGGCGAACAGTTGAGCGGACAGCCCATCGACGCTCAACTGACGTTCGATGATGACGAGACCGGTGAGCATGTATGGAACACCCACAAGACTTCTGGAGAGCAACGGAAGCGAGGCATTCCGAAAGGCATGACGATCACGAACCAACCGCTTCTGCAGCCCCTTTGCCCTCGCTGTGAAGGCGTAATCCTCCAACAACTCTGATCCGACACCACCCTGCACCAAAAACATCAGCTCGCCGAAGGCCAAGAGGGCGAAGGCCAACACCGCCAACACAGGGCTCCCCGATCCGATGCCCACGTCGACTGAAGATCGGAAGAAGAAAAGGTCCAACGACTGCGGCCCGACCCCGGCCCTATGAAGCCCGAATCCAAATCCTGTAAGCGCCAGGGGAACCGCAAGCAGCGACACCAGGCGAAGATCGCGCCGCTTCGCCCACCCCCGGACCGCCAATGCGATCGCCAATGAGGCCATCAGAGCAACGCTCGCCAGCGCCGTGACCTGACCCTCAGAGACCAGACTCTCCCGCCAAATCCGAGCGGAATCGATAGGAAGGCCCCACACCTCCCGAGCAGCCAGCAACGGTCCGGTCCCTACCGTCACCAACAGGAACACAAGCCAAGGAGGAAAAGCGGTCGTGAACAGCACCGCCGTAGTCGCCACGAGACTCTTGACCGGCCGGTTCCGAGCAGTCGACATCCATCGCCCGAGGCCGCTTCCCAAGAGAACGGCCAACACCCCGCCAGCGCCAAAGATGACAATCGTCATTGGTAGTGCACCCCAGACGCCGGCCGACACCGACTCGCCCCCATAAGACAGGCCAAGGTCGCCCACCAGCAAACCCGCCAAATACTCAAAAAACTGGATCGGCAATGGCCGGTCAAGACCCAGTTGTTCGGTCACGGCAGCGACCGCTCCAATTCCGCCCTGAAGCCGGAACTGGGTCGCATAGTCATAGGGAATCAACCAATTGGTCAGGAAAAAGACAACAGCTACAAACACCAACAGTGTCGTAAGCGCATTGGCTGCTTGCCGAAGCCCGAAACGGAGCAGACTGCCGCTTACGGTGTGGTCCCCGTCGACCTCATCATTCCCGACAGGCTAACTGTCAAGGACCTGAGCCCCAGACCCCGTTTTGGCTCGTAGTTCTGCTCCCCTGGTGTCGATCGTCCGAACCAAAACGGGGACTAACTTGTGCCCGATGCCAGGCGAGTTCGTCCGTCTTCCCCATGCGACTCTCTACGTCCACGACTTTGGCGGGAGCGGCGCTCCCGTGGTCGCGGTGCACGGTTTGGGGGGTGCCCATCTCAACTGGATGCCGGTGGCCGCAGGGCTCAGCCGCTACGGACATCTGTTGGCCCCCGACCTCCCCGGGTTCGGCTACTCCCCACCGGCCCGCAACTACCGGCTCTCGACCCACTGCCGGGTCCTGATCGACCTGCTCGACCACCAAGACCAACCGTCGTTGTTGATAGGCAACTCGCTTGGTGGCCTGGTCTCGATGATGGTCGCGGCTGCCCGTCCTGACCTGGTGGCGTCGTTGATCCTGGTAGCTCCCGCCACTCCCCCGAGACTCACCGACCCGACCATCGATCGGGCGGTTGCAAAGAGACTGCTACTTCAGGGCGTGCCCTTCGTGGGGCCGGACATGATCCGTCGCTACTGGCGATCCGCCACCCCGGCACGTCAGATGGCCGACACCTTGTCGATTGTCTGTCATCACCCGGATCGGGTGCCCAAAGACGTCATCGTTGCATCGCTGGCCCTCGCCACGGCCCGGCGCCATCAACCCTGGGCGGTGACCGCCCTGGTCGGCTCGGGTCGTTCCACCGGCCAACATCTGGCGGCGCGAACAAAACTAGCGGCGACCATTGCCCGTATCACGGCTCCCACTTTGATCATCAAGGGTGGCCACGATCGTGTGGTCGCCGGGTCGGGACTCGATTGGCTGATCTCCCACCGCCCCGAATGGGAAATGGCGGTGATGGAAGACAGCGGCCACTGCCCGCAGTTGGAGGCTCCTGTCGAGTTCCTGGCGGTGGTCGACCAGTGGCTCCAGCGCAGACACGCCACCTCCGGAACCGGCTGAGCCCGGTTGCTTGGTTGGGCCTGCTGATAGTCTCGGCCAATGAACCAAACGTTGGACCCCAACCCCAATCGGGAGGAGTTCAAGCCTGATCGGGATGAGATCCGGCGGGTGCTCCCCGACGAGTTCGTTCACCAGTTGTACGACCAGGATCCTGCCGAAACCCGTGAATGGATCGAGTCGCTCGACGAGGTCACTGCCCGTCATGGCCCCGCCCGCGCCCGTTATCTACTGGCGAAGCTCCTGGAGCGGGGCCACCAATCCAACATCGGCATCCCACCCACTATCACAACGCCCTACGTCAATTCGATCCCCGCCGAAGACGAAGTGGAGTTCCCAGGTGACGAATACCTGGAACGAAGGATCCGCCGTTTCATCCGTTGGAACGCTGCCGTAATGGTGGTCAAGGCCAACCATCACGAAAAGGGAATCGGTGGACACCTGTCGACCTTCGCTTCCTCAGCCACCCTCTACGAGGTCGGCTTCAACCACTTCTTTCGGGGCAAAGACGACGGAAACCCGGGTGACCATGTCTACTTCCAGGGACACGCCGTGCCCGGGATCTACGCCCGGGCCTTTCTCGAGCGACGCCTCGATGAAAGCCAGCTCGACAACTTCCGTTTCGAGATCGGAGGAAATGGACTCTCCTCCTATCCCCACCCCCGCCTCATGCCCGACTTCTGGGAGTACCCGACGGTTTCGATGGGGCTGGGACCGATCAATTCGATCTACCAGGCTCGGTTCAACCGCTATCTCCACAATCGCGCCCTCGACGACACCTCCGATTCGAAAGTGTGGTGCTTCGTCGGCGATGGCGAGGTGGACGAGCCCGAGACGCTCGGTGCCATTTCGCTGGCGTCGCGGGAGAAGCTCGACAACCTGATCTGGGTCATCAACTGCAACCTTCAGCGGCTCGACGGGCCGGTTCGCGGCAACGGCAAGATCATCCAGGAACTGGAGGCGGTATTCCGGGGGGCAGGGTGGAACGTCATCAAGGTGATATGGGGCAGCGGGTGGGACCCCTTGTTGGCCGCCGACAAAGAGGGCGCTCTTGTCCAGGTGATGACCGACACGGTCGACGGTGAATATCAGCGTTACAAAGCTGAAAACGGGGCCTTTGTGCGTGAGCACTTTTTTGGCAAAGACCCGCGGACCCTCGAGATGGTCAAAGACTGGACCGACGACGAGATCTGGGCCCTGCGTCGGGGTGGCCTTGACTTCCGCAAGGTCTACACCGCTTACAAGGTGGCAACCGAGCTGTCGGGTGCTCCCACCGTGATCCTCGCCAAGACGATCAAAGGTTGGACCCTCGGACCCGATGTCGAAGGAAGAAACGCCACCCATCAGATCAAGGAGTTGACCAACGCCCAGCTCCGCGAGTTGCGTGAGCGTTTGCAGCTCCATGAAGAGATCCCCGAGGTGTCGCTGGAAGGAGACCGCGAGCCTCCCTATTTCCGCCCGGCTGAAGACTCTCCCGAAATCCAGTACCTCATGGACCACCGCAAGGTCCTTCAGGGCACGCTCCCGTCCCGGGTCATCCGGGTCCGGAGCCCTCTCCCATTACCCGGCCCGGAAGCGTTTGCCGAGGTCTACTCCGGTTCGGCCAAAGTCGAAGCCTCCACTACCACGGCCTTCACCCGTCTTCTCCGCAACCTGTGCCGGGTTGAGGGCTTTGGGCCCCGGGTGGTGCCGATCGTGCCGGACGAGGCGCGCACCTTCGGTATGGACTCGCTCTTCCGCGAACTGAAAATTTACGCACCACACGGTCAGTTGTACGAGCCGGTCGACGCCAAACTGCTGCTCAGCTACGTTGAAGCTCGGAACGGTCAGATCCTCGAAGAGGGCATCACCGAGGCAGGATCAATGGCGAGTTGGGTCGCCGCCGCCACCAGCTATGCCAACCGCGGAGTGGCGATGGTGCCGTTCTTCATCTTTTACTCGATGTTCGGCTTCCAGCGCATCGGCGACCTTGCCTGGGCGGCCGGTGATGCCCGGGCCCGCGGTTTCTTGTTGGGGGCAACGGCCGGCCGCACCACCCTGGCCGGCGAGGGTCTCCAGCATCAGGATGGCCACAGCCTGGTCCTGGCCGGGACCAACCCCGCTGCCGAGGCTTACGACCCTGCCTTTGCCTACGAGATGGGGACCCTGATCGAGCACGGGATTCGCCGGATGTACGGCGACCAGCCTGAGGACATCTTCTTCTATCTCACGCTTTACAACGAAAACTACGTCCAGCCTCCGCGGCCCGAAGGAGCCGAAGAGGGCATTCTCTCCGGTATTTACCGCTGGGCTTCAGCCCCGGCCGGCACCCTGATGCGGGCGGCCATCCTCTTCTCCGGAACCGCCAATCTCGCGGCCCGGGTGGCCCAGGCAGACCTGGCGGAGCACTATGGGGTCGGGGCCGAGCTGTGGTCGGTCACGTCTTATCAGAAGCTGCGGGACGAGGCGGTCGACGCCGAGCGCTGGAATCGCCTCCACCCCGGCGAGCCTGCCCGGGTACCCCGGGTGAGCCGGGAATTGCGGGGAGCAGGCGGGCCGGTGGTGGCGGTCACAGATTTTATGAAGCTGGTCCCGGATCAGATCGGGCGGTGGGTGCCGGGGACATTTGTCATCCTGGGTACCGATGGGTTCGGTCGCTCCGATGGTCGGGCCAACCTCCGTAGGTTCTTCGAGATCGATGCCGGCCATGTTGTCCTGGCGGTTTTGTCCGCCCTGGTGCGAGAGGGAAAACTCGGCCCGCAGGCGGTGGCCGACGCCATCTCCCGGTACGGGATCGACCCGGAGGCCCCCAACTCTCGCTTCGCCCACTGAACATCCTATATCTATAGGGTGATTCATTGGGCCTGGGGGCCTAGACAGGGCCTGAAACACTTGGCCCTTCGTTGCCACATACCGATAGAAGATCTAATTCTCGAAGAGGAACGTCTACGACCACGCCCAAGCCCAACCAGCGCTGGCGGCCCCGGTGGGGAGCAGCCCTGTTGGTGCGCGCCCTGGCGTTTCTCATCCCCCTGGTGGCGGGCTATTTCGCCGGGGCATACGCTGCAGGTCGACTTGCCCAGCCACGCACGGTTTCGGGGGTGGTGTTCTGGTGGATTTTCGTCATCTCGGTCGCCAGCGTCGCCGCCAACTTGGTCGATCGCTACACACGCCGGCTAATTCCGCTTTCCGGTCTCCTCAAGATGACAATGGCCTTCCCCGACAAGGCCCCTTCCCGTTTCCGGGTGGCTCAACGTGCCTCCAACATCACGACCCTCCGGCGTCGGATCACCGAAGCTGGCGTAGAAGGCCATCATCACGAAGCCTCCGCCGCCGAACTCGTTCTCTCCCTGGCAAGTGCTCTTTCCAACCATGATCGCAAAACCCGGGGCCACTCCGAACGAACCAGGGCTTACACCGACCTCCTGTCGGAGGAATTGAAACTCCCGGAAGCGGACCGGGACAAGCTTCGCTGGGCGGCGCTCCTCCATGATGTAGGCAAGCTGGATGTGCCATCCGAGATTCTCAACAAGGACGGCGCCCTGGACGACAATGAGTGGGCGATCGTCCGCAACCACCCGCTGGCGGGCATGCGGCTGGTGGCTCCGATCGCCGCCTGGCTGGGACCGTGGGCGAAGACCATCGAACATCATCACGAGCGCTGGGACGGCTCCGGCTACCCCCATGGACTAGCAGGGGAGCAAATCGCGTTTGGAGCCCGGATAGTCGCGGTAGCCGATGCCTACGACGTGATGACTTCAGGACGCTCGTATCAACCAAGCCGGGCCCACTCTGAGGCTCGCAAGGAGGTCGCCCGCGTATCGGGCAGTCAGTTCGACCCCAAGGTCGCTCGCGCCCTGATGAACATTGCCCTTGGCAAACTCAGATGGTCGACCGGACCGCTAGCCGCAATTGCCGACTTTCCTTTCCTGCGACCGCTCGAGGCTTTGGGCCGCGACGTCGTCACGATGGTCACCGCCGGCGCGTTGACTGCTAGCGCTGCGATGGGGGGGGTACTCACGGGACCGGATCTCTCGATCGTCGATGCCAACCGGGCCGCCGCGGCGATGGCCGCCACGCTGGGTCTGGATCCGGTCACCAGCGTTCCCACGACCACCGAGCCAGGCGAACCCACCACAACGACCATCCCCGGGCAGAGCTCCACCGCCGAGCAACCGCCGGCCACCTCCAACTCCACTACAACAACCGCCGGAACAGCGACGTCGCAACCGACAACCGCCCCCCCGACGACCACAACAACCGCTCCCCCGACGACCACCACAACCGCTCCCCCGACGACCACCACAACGGCCCCCCCGACGACCACCACAACCGCTCCAACGCTGGTGGCCAACGACGATTCCTTCGTCGCAACCAGTCCGGTGACGAACATTCAGGTGTTGAGCAACGACACCTTTAGCGGACCACCCACTCTCTCGATCGTGTCGGGACCCCCGGAGGGGCAGGGCAAAGTCCAGGTCGATGGTCTGTCGATCAAATACATCGCCCAGGGTTACGAGGGGCCGACCAGCTTCGTCTACCGGCTGTGCAACTCATCCAACGTCTGCGACACCGCCACCGTCACCCGACAAGGTTGAGACAGACCTAGCCAACGTCAGTTCCTTCTAGCATCGCGGTCGAATGGCGCACCTGCCCGAGGACCTGCATGACTTCATCAGCTTCGAAGATCCCGATGAACAACGAACCTGGATGTTCGACGCCACCTTCCTTCGCTCAAACTGGTCATGCATCTACGGACGTGGCTGCCAGGGTATTTACACCGAACCCACCCCTGAGTTGCACCAGGGCTGCTGCTCGATGGGTGCGTGGTTCCTGGACGAGGAGGATGTTGCCAAGGTCGAAAAGGCCGCAGCGCGCCTCGACGAAACGACCTGGCAGTTCCTGTCCAAGGCGGGTGACCGCATCTGGCGTAAGCGGGCCAAAGGCACCATCACAACCCGGTTGGTTGAGGACGCTTGTATTTTCCTCAACCGCCCCGGCTTTGCCGGAGGCATCGGCTGCGCCCTCCACCACGGGGCATTGAAGGCCGGCGAAAGACCCATCGATTGGAAACCCACGGTTTGCTGGCAGCTCCCACTGCGGCTGGAGGATCAGACCGACGGAGACGGCCACGTCACCTCGATTCTCCGCGAGTGGAAAAGAAGAGACTGGGGCGCCGGCGGTGATCAGTTCGCCTGGTGGTGCACCGACAGCCCTCTTGCTTTTGGGGGAGCTGATCCTGTCTACCGCACCCTCAAGGAGGAGATCGTCGAAATCGTCGGGCCCAAGGTCTATTCCATGCTCGTCAGAAGGTTGGATGCACCGGTCCCTCTCCCCCATCCGGCGCTGCGAAAACGCCGCTGACCGGGTTTCGCATCCGGTCGCAGGGGGTAGCACCACTACGGAGGCAACCCGGCCTCTCGTACACAGGAGCTATCTCTATGAAAAAGACGGCGCTGGCTTCGGCCATTTTTGCTGCGGCCCTCACGGCCTGTACCGGCAGCGGAGTCACCGATCCTGACTCGGCCGATTCGTCAACTACGACGGCCTCTATTGTTATCGATAGCGAGGCCACCGCGGCGGCCATCACCGAGCTACGAGCCGAACTCGCCACGTTTGGAACCGAAGTGCAGGCAGCAGCTTCGGTCGAACTAGAGCAAGCATGGGCGAATCTCGACTCTGAGCTTGCGGCTCTGGCCAATTCGGCTCAACAGGGCAACATCGGAGAACTCGATCTGGCTCCGGCTCGCGACGCACTCGAAGAGGTGTCCGTTGCCGTCCAGGCAGATCAGGACGACTTGTCGGAGGCCTTTCAGGAGTTTTGGACCGGCTTCACCGCCCGCTTCAACGCAGCAGTGAATTCCTGACCAGCAGAGGGGGGCGCCGAACGGGTGCCCCCTCTCTCTTGTTATGCCTTAGCTCTGGATCGCCTTGGCTGAATGCCGGCCACCACCCTGGTCTTGATCAGTGCCCAGGCGGTCACCAGAAACAGGACCGCCAGAAGAGCTGCCCCACCCAGCGTCTCGAGGCTTGGTGCTCGGCCACGGAAAGCGACCTCCTGTAGCCCGGAAATCCCGTAGGTGGCAGGGATGAGATAAGAGAGGACTCTGACGGCAGGAATGAGGCGATCGAGGGAGATGAAGAACCCACTAAAGAAGATCGCCACCAGCAGCATGATCATTGCGTATTGGACAGCCTCGCTTTCGGTGCGGGCCACGGACGAAACTACGAATCCCGCTCCCAACGCGGCCAGGAGCACCAGCAGGCAGATGAGCGCAAACCACCACCAGGATCCCGTCACCTCGAACCCGAACCCGAAAACAGCGGCGGCCGTCAAGGCTGCCCCGATCAGTGCCCCCAGCAAGGTGTAAGCCAGGTACTTTCCAATGAGCGTCTCCCCACCGGATAGCGGGGAAACTCGAAAGAGTTCGACCGTTCCCAGGGTCCGCTCTCTCACCAGGGACAATGCGGCAAAGGTCAAAGCCAGGTGTTGCAGCAACAGCGCCACCACGCCTGGCACGTAGTAATGCGAGAAGTCGATACTCACGCCCCGAGAATTGCTGACGGTGGATATAAATGGGCTGACGAGGACCTCTGGTGACAGGTTCCGAAACGTCGCCAGCTCCTCCACTCCCGCCGCCGCATCTTGAGTGGTTGCCACCAGTTGTTGCAGCACTTCCCGGTTGACCTGATCGACAGCGGAAGCCGCAAAGATGTCTATCAACGACCTCTCGAAGGGGTCGATCTGGTCGTGGAGGATGATGATCTCCGATTGCCGGTTTTCCTGGATCAGGTTGACGGCCCCGGCAGGCACCACCACCACCACGTCGGCCTCGCCAGTCTCCAGCATGTCGCGGGCCGCCTGCTCGTCCGTGACTGTCTCGACCAATTCCATCCGCTGACCGATTCGTTCAGCCAGTTCAGCGCTTGGTTCTTCGAGGCCGCTATCCGATGGCACCACCAATACCGTCCGGAGGGTGGGCGGATCGGGGGCAAAGCCCACTCCGAAAATGACCAGGATCAGGAACGGTCCCAGTACCAGCGTGATCAGCAGACGAGGCTGTCGCAGCACTTCGAACAGGTCCTTGCGAAAGAAGGCGAGGACTCGGGTCAGGCTGCCGCTGCGATCAGACATCGTTGGCCTTGGTGGATGTCGACGCGAGTCGATTGATCAGTTCGACAAATACATCGTCAAATGGCGGAAGATATTCATTGATCGACTCGATCTCGACTCCGTTGTCGGCGGCCCAGGTCGAGAGAAGAGGCGTCACGTCGCCGGCGGAATCCACCACCAGGCGAACCTGATTGAGACTGAGCCGCTCGCTATTGGTCGCCCCCGACACTCGCACCATCTGGTCGAGCTCGGCATAACCCACCGGAGCGGCCAGAGTCAAGTCAACCACTTCACCGCCGAAAGCCTGGCGACGAAGTCCTTCGGGAGTGTCCACGGTCACGAGCCTGCCTTCGGCCATCACCCCCACCCAGTCGCAATAGGCAGCCTCCCCCACATACTGGGTGGTCACCAGAATTGTTCTCCCATCGTCGCGGAGAGTGGAGAAGTGATCCCAGAACTTACGGCGCAGCACGGGGTCCACCCCGGCTGTCGGTTCGTCGAGAAAGAGGAGATCGGGATCGTGAATCAACGTCGCCGCCAGTGCGAGCCGTCTCTGCATGCCACCCGACGACTCGCGGAGGAGGCGGCGACGGGCATCGGTGAGCTCGACCAGATCCAGCACTTCCTGCATCCGCTGACGACGCCCCCTCCAAGGCATCCCAAAGAGAGAAGCACAAAAACTGAGGTTCTCTGCCAGGCTCAGCTCCGGGTACAACACGTTGAGTTGGGGCATGTACCCCAACCGGGCGCGTTCGGACGGGAGGAACTCAAATGGGTCTTTACCGAAGACGGAGAGCTCTCCGGACTCCCGAGCGAGGACGCCCGTCATCAACCGGATCGTGGTGGTTTTGCCTGACCCGCTGGGTCCAACGAATCCGAAAATGGTCCCCCGCTCGATGTCGAGCTCGAGGTCATGAACGCCTACGCCGCTTTCAAATGTGCGGGTGAGATTGCGGGCGCGCACGGCTAAGGGCGGCCCATTGGAGGGACCAGATTTCATGAAATCCCGGGGTACCCAGAGTTTCAATGCGTCAAACACTGTTTGCCAACGACCAGCCCTGGGTACCCTCGAGAACATGACCCTGGTTGGACCTATTGACACTGCGCGGCGGACCCGGGGTCCTTTGATCTCTCGCATCGGGACCGCAGGATTGATCGGGACTGTTCTGGTGACGATCACGGCCTGGCTCCTGGTCGATGATCTCTTTCGACGTCTCGACGGGACGCTGGAAGTCACTGGTAGTGCTTTGCAGACCATCGGCGTGACGCTCGACATCGCCGATGAGGCCTTGGCAAATCTCACCCTCACCCTCGAAGTTGCCTCAGCCGCCACCAACCAGGCTTCTGCCAGCGCCGCAACCGTATCAGAAGCAATCGACGAGACGGTGGTCATCATCGGAGAGGATCTCCCAGCCAGCATCGAGGCCATCAGGGCCGCTATGCCGGGACTGATCGAGGCCTCGGCCGTCATTGACTCCACGCTCTCCGGGCTTGCTCTGGTCGGCGTCCCCTACAACCCCGAGGTGCCTCTCGACGATGCCTTCAGGGATCTTGACCGACAACTTGCCTCGATGCCCCAGAGCCTGCGAGACAATGCGGCCACCATCGGCGAACTGGTGCCCCAGGCTGACGGGTTCCGTGACCAGTCGACCCTTCTTGCAACCCAGGTCGGGCTAATGCGAACAACCGTAGAAAACGCACGCACGGTGATCGACGACTACCGGGTGACGACAGATCAGGTCGACGTGGTTGTTCGGACCACCACCGATGGGCTCGGACGAAGCGAGTTGACTGCCCGACTCCTCGTCGTGCTGGTCGGCGTTATGTCGGCCTTGACGATGTCAGGCTTCGTTGTCGTGGGACGAGCACTTACCACCCTCGAAGCGATGCCCGGTTAGCGATGGCGGAGGACGACCGGGTCGAGGAAGGTTCAGAAGAAACCCAGCCGCTTCCGTCATGGGAGCAACTGTGGCCTCCGATCTCCTATTGGTCCCGGGCCGCCGCTGCAGTCGTCGTTGTTGTCATGGCTGTGCTTGCAATGGCGGCGCTCCGCAACGTGCTCTTAGTCGTCGTGGCCGCTTTCGTCATCGCCCTTGGTCTACAACCGGCATTGACCGACATGGAACGACGGGGGTTGAGGCGCGGTAGCGCCATGGCGGTCATCGTTCTGGGCGGGTTGATCCTTGCGGCTGGCGCTGCTGCTGCCATCGTCCCCACTGTGGTCGGCCAGGCTGCCACTGCAATTGAGAGGCTCCCCGAGCTCATATCCGATCTCGAATCGCGTTCACCTCTGATGTCCAATCTTCTGGATCAGGTTGACCTCGGGGGTGCGGAGGGAGAGCCTGATGCGATCGGTGTGGCGGGAAGCGTCGCCCAGGGGATCTTCTTCACAGTTACGCTGCTCTTGCTGACGCCGTACTTTGCGGTTGCTTTTCCTGCCATGAAGTCGGGGATGTTCCGGTTGCTGCGAACGGACCATCGAGCGGATTACGTCTACGTCATCAATCAGGCAACGGAACTCACCTCGAACTACATCGTCGGCAATTTGACCATAAGCCTGGTCGCCGGGGTTGTGACTTTCATCGGCCTGGCAATCATCGGCGTTCCCTACGCTCTCGCTCTCGCCGTCTGGGTAGCCATCGCCGACCTGATTCCGGCAGTTGGTGCACTGGTGGGAGCGATACCCGTTCTGGTGGTGGCTGCGATGACAGGGCGCCAGCAACTGATCTGGGCCCTGATCCTGGTCCTGGTCTATCAACAGTTCGAGAACTACGTCTTGGCTCCCCGGGTCATGAAGAGGGCCGTCGATCTCAGCCCCCTCCTCGTGATCATTGCCCTCATGATCGGTGGGACGCTGGCCGGCATAGTGGGTGCATTGCTGGCGTTGCCGATCGCCGCCCTGGTCAAGATCTTGGTAATGGAGTTCTTGATCCGGAGGCGGATCGAGAACGTCAGGACAGAAAGAGCCGCCGCTAGACCCGGGCAATCCCGACCTCGCCGATTCCTGGGCAAGGTCGGTTCTCGACCCCTTCCCTAGAAGGGGCTAAACAATACGCGGAGCCTCATCGCTGTAATACGGCTGCTCATTCGATACGTGGATGCGGGCTGTGCGCCATTTGCCAAGGGGCGTGAAGGCATCCGCTGGTTGTCCGTTGATGCCCCTGCTCCTGCGATCGATCCCTTTCCGGACATCATCCATATACGTGATTGTCCGGTCGCCCACCCGGGCGCGCCGATATTTGCCCGCCTGGGGGTCGAACAGATATTGAATGAGCGCTCCGGTCAAGGCTCCGAACAAGAATCGAAGCTTCTTACCCATCTTGAACACTCCTCTGTTGTGTAACGCTTCTCATACCCGGTCTGGTGCGCATCGAAACGCGATGTTGGGCACCTGCTGGAAAATCAGCGATCGGTAGGGTTCGGCTCATGGACGAGGCGAGAACCCAGCTTCCAAGCGGCACTGTCACGTTCTTGTTCTCCGACATCGAAGGCTCAACCGGGCTCACTCAAGAGCTCGACGTCTCTACATACCGCGAGCTGATTGAGCAGCATCATCGCCTTTTGCGTTCGGCCTTTGGCGTTCATGGTGGTGTCGAGCGGGGCACCCAGGGGGACGCGTTCCTCGTCGTGTTCCGGGACGCCCCATCAGCGATCGCGGCTGCCGTCGATGCGCAGCGGTCGCTCGCCGCGGCCACGTGGCCAGCCGGAGCGAGAGTCCGCGTGCGGATGGGCATCCACAGCGGTACCGGTATTCATGGCGGCGACGACTACATCGGCCTCGACATCAATCGTGCCGCCCGAATCGCCTCCGCCGCCCATGGCGGCCAGGTGCTGATCTCTGACTCGACACGGGGGCTGTCCGAACGAACACTCCCGAAGGGCGTTGCAATGCGCGACGTAGGGGAACACCGCCTCAAAGGTCTCGACCTAACCGAGCGGTTGTACCAGTTGACGATCGAAGGTCTGGACTCCGAATTCCCCCTGCTTCGGACCCTTCAAGTCGGCAAGGATCACCTGCCCGCTCGAATGACGAGCTTTGTCGGCAGGCGCGCACACCTCGATGAGTTGCAAGGCTTGCTGAGACGAAGTCGTCTCGTCACGCTCGTCGGGCCAGGAGGCACGGGCAAGACCAGCCTCGCCGTCGAGTTGGCGCGCGAGGCAGCCAGTGGGTTTGCCGATGGGGCCTGGTTTGTTGACCTCGCTCCCTTGACAGATCCTGCAGTTGTCGGGCCAACCGTGGCCCGGAGCCTTGGCCTCAGCGAGCAGCCGGATCGTCCCATCTTTGACCTGCTCAAGATCCACCTTGCGAAGCTGGAACTGCTCATGATCCTCGACAACTTCGAGCATCTCTTGGCGGCCAGTGATGTCGTGGAGGCCATGTTGGCATCGGCCTCGGGATTGAAACTCCTGATCACGAGCAGAAGCATCCTGAATCTGTATGGCGAGCAAGAGTTCGCGGTTCCTCCTCTAGCCCTCCCGGAGCCAGGGGCAGGGACTGATGTCGATGACCTCACGAAGTACGAAGCCGTGGAGCTATTCATCGACCGGGCCCGCTTGGCGAAGCCAGGGTTTCGGATGACAAGTGAGAACGCCGCAACGGTGGCCGAGATCTGTTTCCGACTCGATGGGTTGCCCCTTGCAATCGAGCTGGCCGCCAGCCGCGTGCGGCTGATGGGAGCTCGGGAGATCCTCTCGCGCATCGATCAGCGTCTTCCGGTGCTCGCCGCGGGAGCAAGCAACGTGCCTGCGCGCCAGCGGACCCTCAGCGGCGCAATCGCATGGAGTTACGAGCTCCTCCGCCCGGCCGAACAGGGCCTCTTTGCACGACTCTCCATTTTCGCAGGCGGTTGCACCATTGAAACGGCGGAGGCCATCTGCAATCCGGGTGGAGCCCTTGGAATCGATACATTCGAGGGGATCGCCTCGCTCGTGTCACAGAGTCTCGTTGGTCAGAGAAGCGACAGTGGGGATTGGCGGTTCACCATCCTGGAGACGATCCGGGAGTATGGGCGCGACCGGCTGAGTGCGGATGGTCTTCTTGACGAAATAGGTCAACGCCACCTGTTCTACTTTCGCGATCTGGCTGAGCAGGCCGAACCCCACCTTTTGGGAGTCAGCCAAGCCGGTTGGCTCGACCGCCTCGAGCGCGAGCATGACAACGTGCGAGATGCCCTGCGCAGAGCTCTCGACACACGCGACGCAGAAAGTGGCATGCGTCTCAGCGCCGCGCTGTGGAGGTTCTGGTTCCAGCGCGGTTACCTCCGCGAAGGCCGTTCATGGTTGGAGGAGCTGCAGGCATTGGACCCCGACAGCGTCTCCGTCGCTCGCGCCAAGGCGTTCACGGCCCTAGGGGGATTGGCCTACTGGCTCACCGACACCGAAACAACCGAGCTTGCCTACGAGTCGGCATTAAGCATCTACCGTCAGCTCGGCGACCGCAACGCCGTCGCTGAAGCGCTTTACAACCTCGCCTTCGTGCCGGAAATGCGCCAGGACCCCGAGGAGGGTCGCCGGCGATTCCAAGCGAATCTGGCTCTCGCTCGCGAGATCGGAAACCCGCATCTTGCGGCCCGAAACCAGCTCTCTCTTGCCGTGGCAGCCGTGAACGCTGCTGACCTGCACCAAGCGGTCAGGTACTCAGAAGAGGCATTGACTTTCTTTCGGGCGGCCGGCGACCATTTCCATATGAGCTGGGCCCTGGGCCTCCTAGGAGAGGCGTACCGTCTCCGAGGGGACCTTCAAGCGGGGCAACAGGCCTATCAGGAAGCCCTCCGAGTGGTCACCGATGTCAGGGATCTGCCTTTGATCGGGGCGACTCTGGAGCAAGTAAGCGCCCTCGAGTCCTCGGTCGGCCGCCACATCGAAGCAATACACCTGTTGGGTGCCGCTGTCCGGCTCAGGGAGACGACGGGCGCATCTCTCCCGCAGGCTGCCCTAACGCGGCGGCAGGTGGAGGATGTCGCCAGACAAACGATAGGCTCGGAGGCGGTCGAAAAGGCTCTCGCCGAGGGACGGAAGATGACACTCGAAGAGGCCATTGAGTACGCCACGCGCCTCCTGGCCGACTGACCGACACACATCGGCCACGGAACAGAACGTTAAGTTGTAGCGGACACGAAGAGCCTACGAAGGTTGCGTGCGCTTTGGGCATCTCGCAGCTCTTACGGTCCCTGGCTGCGGTGTTCGAGGGTGTGGTGGTAGCGGCAGAGGAGTTTGAGGTTCCAGAGGGCGGTGGGTCCCCCATCGGCCCAATGCCTGATGTGATGAGCGTCACACCACTGGTGGGGACGATCACAACCCGGGTGCCGACAGTGACGATCACGGGCGATCAGGGCTCGCCGCATCGACGGAGGAGTGACCCGGCTGGTCCGGCCGATGTCGACCGGTTCAGAACCTGGTCCGAACACCATCCGGTTGATCACCGCGTCACAGGCGGTCTCCCGCACCTGATTAGGAGTTAACACCTGCCCGGAAGCCGTCTCATGGACCCCACCCCCGAAACCTTGGAGCGCTTCGAGATCGGTGAGGACCAGGACATGCGGCTTCTCGGTCCCCGCCGCTATCCCCGAATCGAGAAACGTGCGGGCCAGATCGGCGAGAGCGTCGGCCCGCCGCTGCCGGGGTGACCGATGGTCACCATCCCGGCGGGGTGGGGTAGCGGCTTGCAAAGCGGTGAGGACCAGATCTCCCGCCATCGGATCCAACAGACCATCGAGTTTGACCATCCCCTCCAAAGTCTTCGATCCGAACAGATACCTGCGATCGAACAACTCCTCCACGGTCGCCTCTGCACCGGGTCCGTCCACCGCGGTCTTCCAATATTCGACCACCCGGCGGGTATCAGCCACCGAAAGAGGTTCACTCGCATTGACCAACGTCACTTCATCCCGAGCCAAATCATCCGTGAGATGCTCGGGGATATTGATAAACACTTGAGCCTGATCCAACGACAGTTCTCCCGTCTCCAACGCCTTACCGACAAACGGGACCTTGGGTAAACCGCTGGCCAAGACCACCGACCTTTGGGCCCGAGCCGAAGACATCCGACAACGATCTTTTAGAAAGGCGGTAGGCGAAGAATGACCGGAGGCTTTGGGATCCATGGCAGCTATCCGGCGGATCCACTCCAACTCGAGCAAGTCAAGATCACGCCGGAGCACCACCACCGCATCGACCAGACGATCAGCAGGGACAACCGCAAGATCCTCTGATCTCAAAGCTTCGATGACCTGACCCAAAACGCCCATGCTCAACCTTCCAGAAAGGGAACCAGTCGGGGCGCTGGCCGGTTTTCCTAATGCCAGCGTAGTCGAACGCATGTTCGATTGTCAAGTACCGACATCGTATACGTGTCTCAGTACCGGCGGCGCTGATGCGTAGGCTTGGGGGATGTCGAGCAGACTCAGAGCAGCCCTTAGGACCGTCGGGTTGGTATTCGCTGCTGTCGGTGTCGTAAGTCTTCCGGCTGACCTTCAAAAGTGGTCAGATATCTTGACTGGGAGCTTTTTATCGTGGGCGCTATTGGTCTTTGGCGTGCTTGTATTTGCGGCAGCCACCTTAGCCGATCGCCTTAGGTCATACTTTGGTGCCTCATCTCCCTACGTAAGAGGCCGCACGTTGACCATCCCTGAACTTGTCCGCCTAAATCGCGGCCAATCAATTATGAAGTCACGTACGTTTGATCAATGCCGCTTCGTGGGACCAGCCGTTTTTGTTCTCAACGGTGCCGTTTTTGGTGAAGGCAATGTTGTCAATTATGTGAACCAATTTGAGAAGAGCGGGATCTTCTGGCGTTTCGCTGACAATGTGAACGTTGTGCAAGGGGCGCTATTTCTTGAGGGATGTCATTTCGTTGGTTGCACATTCGACGATATCGGGTTTGGAGTCAACGATGAACTAGAGGCCGAACTTAGAAGGGTGTTGGCAATTGGTGGACGAGTTGAACCGACCACCATTGATATTGCAGAGTTATCGGTCACCTACGGGGGTGACATCGTTCCCAAATCGGATGAACCCGATGTCTGACCTACTGAGTCAGGAATACGATCCCCTCAAGTACCTCGTTCGAATATTTCCTGTTCGGTAGATTCCCCACATGAGCGGTCCCATCGACGAACGCGCCACCAAATGGGTCAACCATGGACAGATGGGCGTCCAGGTCCGTCAAGGTCGCACGACCACCGTGGGCTCGATGGAGGTGGTGCGAGTCCTCCCCACCAAAGGCCGGCGCACCATCGGCGGATGGTGCTTCGTTGATCTGATGCTCCCCCCCGATGTCAACAACCCCCAGCCAATGGAGGTGGGCCCGCATCCCCATATGGGACTGTCGACTGCCACCTGGTTGTTCGATGGCGAGGCTCTGCACGGGGACTCTCTCGGCACCGAGCAGGTGATCCGGCCAGGCCAGCTCAACTTGATGACTGCCGGTCACGGTATCGCCCATTCGGAGTTGTCATCCTCCGCCGGCGTGCACGGCGCCCAGATGTGGATCGCCCAACCAGAGACAACGCGACATGGACCATCGAAGTTCGAACACCACGCCTCGCTCCCCCACCTTGAGCTTCCCAACGGGCAAGCGACCGTCATCATCGGTTCCTATGACACCGCGGCGTCGCCGGCACGGACCGACTCACCGCTCGTGGGCATGGAACTCGTTTTGCGACCGGGTGTATGCGAAATGACTCTGCAGCCGCACTTCGAATACGGGGTGGTCCCGATCGACCGGTCGATCAAACTCGATGACGACATCGTCGAACCAGGCTGGCTCGGGCTGATCGACGCGGGCCCGGAGTCCGTTCGCATCGAGACTGGACACGGTGGTGGTCGTCTTCTATTTCTAGGAGGAGAGCCGCTCGATGAGAAGATCATGATGTGGTGGAACTTCGTAGCTCGCACCAAAGAAGAGCTCACCGACGCCTGGCGGGCGTGGCAGCTGCACGACACCGACCGGTTCGGTCCCGTTCCTTCCAAGCTCGCCCGGATCGACGCACCGCGCCCACCCTGGGTCCCAGAAGATTGACGCAACACGTTTCGTTGCGAATTCGGCTGGCCGCGGTGCCCGGCGTTTTCGTGGCCCCCCGTCCCTTAGACCGTTTTGGTTCGGAGGATCGACACCAGGAGAGCACAACCACGCGCCAAAAGTGGGGGCTATTTCCTAAGCCAAACCCCCC
>JBBDQN010000031.1:141717-354781 GCA_040905905.1 Acidimicrobiia bacterium | reverse complement strand
GGATGCGTTGTCGGCTGGCCACGAAGTGCAACCCCCTGAGCCTGGTGCTGTTCGAGGAGACCCACGATGAAGCTCTTCTGAGGTTCAGCCAGAACCTCGTCAAGAAGCGGACTCAAAGGATTGGCCGGATTCCAGAACTCAGCCTCGGCTTCGTAGTAGGCCTGGTAGCCAGCGATCGAGGCCTCGGCCATTTCGCCCGGTATGCATCCACCGGCTCGGGGAATCCGGATTGCGTCGACGATCCAGCCCTGTTCGCTCCGAGTCAGGTCCGCCTCGAACCAAACGCCGACGGCGTCGGTGAATGACGGCGCCAGGAGCACGCAGTCCTCGAGTGTCGCTCGGTCAGCGTCCAAGTCAAGGACAATGGGATGCAACGCGACTTCCGTTTCAACGGGACCGAGGCCCGACGATCGTTGACGTTTGAACAGCGAGATAGCGCCGTCAACCACGTTCGGTGAGGCAACCGCGTCGAGTAGAGCCGAATCCAGATCATCCGAGGCGCGTACCTCGGCCCACGCATCCCAATACGCTCCCCACGCATCGAGAACGTCCTCAGTGGGCCGAAGGGTCGTGCTGGTCGTGATCGACGTCGACGCGCTCGCGGAAGTTGAGGGTGGGTCGAGGGAGGTCGAAGGCGCCGCGGTCGATGCAGTCGTCGTCGATTCGGCGGATCCAGTCGCGGAGCAGGCGCCCAGAGCCAGCAGCGTCGCCAATGCGACACCTACGAGAAACGGCGGCCGGGTGGGGCCGCCGAACCCAGATGACCAGCGCCGTGGGCTCACTTGGCTACCCCCGTTCCCTGTAGCCAGATAAACCCTAGGCGGTTGCGGTCCCGGCTGTCGGGGGGAACCGAGAGTGTCATGTCATCCAGGTAAGGGGCGCCCACCGTCCGCTGACGCGACAACCCTGTCATTCCGATGTCAGCCACCCTCCAACCCCCAGCAGGGCCGCCTAGCTCCGAAGAAACCGACGTCGCCATCCCCAGACAGTTACATCGAACCCTGTCACCAGAGTGTCAGTAGCCCTGTCAGAAACCCTCCAACACAGGTCGGGCATCGAGGTTCGCCTTGCCCCGATCGCCCGTCAGCCCACCGGCCATATCACGCCCATGTCGCCGCAAATGATCAGCAGCTGACACTCGCCCGACAGGGTCGGTTCCGATGATCGGAGCGAAGCAGTCAACAGCCAACTGCGGAGCAGCCGATGACCGTCGCTATCGCACCACGACCCCCAGCCGCTGATCAGCGGGCTCGGGCCGCTCGGTCGGCGGACCCGAAACGATTGCCCTCACCCGCCAGCGAGTCGCGTCGGGCCGCCGGTCTCCCGGACCATGTTGAGGATGGCATTGTTCTCGCTCGCGTAGTGGCAGTGCTTGCAACGGTAACTCGTTCGCTGAGCGTGGCGTCCAGTGACGTGGCATGACCGTCACATCGACGCCACCCGGTCATGCCCGCCAATCGATCACCATCCGTGAGGAATCGAATCGCCGGCGCCCGGGCACACCAGGATTGATCACGATCACCTCCACCACCGCCTTGAGAATCGTCCGCTGCTGGTCCACACCCAAGGCGAGCCAAATCTCACGGAGCTCATCGAGCGTGGTCGGTAGCCCTGCAAGAGCAGCCCGACTGGTCGGCACCCTGAGCGCTTGCCGATTCTGGTCTATCCGTTTTTCCAAAGCGTCTCTTGCAGCGAGGAACTCACGGCGACTGATCCTGCGGTCGACGTAGTGATCGCGGGCAAGCTGCTCCAGGGACTCCTCATCAGATACGAGCTGGCGGGTGATCGATTCGGTGTCGACGTCGTTGCTCCGATCGAGTGCTTGCCAGAGGGCAGGTCCGGCGAGCGCATCAATGAGTTGATGTGCAACCTCCTGCTCGGCCGGCTGAGCGGCAACCGCGATGCGGCCGCATGGCCCTTGCGCTGCACCGGCGTTACACATGTACCGGCGAGAACCGTCGACCCTCCGCGACGAGTGAAGGGTCGCTCCGCACCGACCGCATCGAAGCACACCCGTGAGTAGGTATGCGGGCGGACGCCCGGATTGCACCTTCCGCGGGTCTCCGATCTTCACTCGGATCTGTTCCCACGACGTCCGGTCCAGGATTGCCTCCCAATCGGCATCGCCCACGATCTCGCCAAGGTGGACACGCAGACCAGCGATCTGAGGGCCGGTCAGCAGCGTTCTGAGTGTCGTGACCCGCCAAGACGCGCCGGTCACCGTCGAAACACTGCGGCGGTTGAAATCCGATGCGATCGTTCGCAGCGACTCCCCCATGAGGAAGCGGGAGGCAGCTTCTCGCACGATTGCAGCCTCCTCGCCGACGATCGCCAACGTGGCGCGGCCCTGATCGTTGCGTACGGGCCGGTATCCGAACCGTCTGCGGCCACCGGTTGCCAAGCCCATCTGCGCTTGTTGCTCTCGCTGGCGTTTCAGCCTCTCGGATTTCTTCTCAGACTCCTGTCGGGCTACCGCCCCGAGAATGCGGGCGCGGAACCGGCCGTCGGAAGTTCCAAGGTCGATCTCACCAGAGACGTTCGCAAGCGGAATTTCCAGCTTGTCGGCTCGGATGATGAAGTCCTCGAATTCCCGCGGATGCCGAGTAAGCCGGTCCTGGTCGACCACCACCACGGCATCGACGACCTGCGATTCCAGATCCCTGATCATCTGCTCGTAGGCGGGTCGAGGGGACGCCGAGTACGCAGAGAGATCGTTGTCGGTGTAGACGCCTGCGACCGGCCATCCCTTCTGAGCAGCGAGCTTCCGACAGAGGGCTTCCTGTCGAAGGACCCCAAGACCCTCGCCGCGAGCGTCTCGACTGATCCTGCAGTAGATCGCCGCTGACCGGACGCGAGCTACTCCTGTCACGTGTGCCAAAATAGTACGAAAAGTAAAAGGTCGCCAACACAACTTTGACCAGATCACGGAGGCTGATCTCGCCTTTGCCTTCGAGGGAAGGCGGACGAGCTTCGTAGTAAGAACCGTGGGTAAGCGGGACATGCAGCTCGCGGACCTCCTCGCAGCAGCGGACGCAATGGCCTGCGGGTACTGCCTGGATTAGGGCCGCCAACAGCGAGGTCTTGCCCGACCCTGGTGGGCCCGAGACCAGGAACGAGGCCGAAGTTCGAGCAGCCGCCGCCAACAAACTTGCGGCCGCCACTGTCATGGACCCGAGCTCGACCAGCGAGGCCAGGGTCTCCTTGCGAAGGGCATAACGACGGATGGTCATGGAGAGTTGGTCCGCGATCGGCGGAATGACGGCGGTGAGCCGGGCAGCACCGTTCAAGACCCGGGCCTGAACGATCGGACTCGAGGCATCGAGACGACGGTCGGTTTCGGCCAGGAGGCGGTCGACCACGTGGCGGTTCTCGGCTTCGGAGGTGGGCTGATCTAGTCCTCGGAGACGCCCTGAGTTCTCTAGATAGGAAACTCTGGCCCCTTCCACAAATATCTCCTCGACATCTGACCGTCCTAACAAATCGGTCAAAGGGCCATACTCGGAGACCGAGCGCAGGACCCGGTCCACCATCTGCCTCGGATCGTGGAGAGATCGTCCCTGACCCAAATGAGCGCGTCGTTGGTATTCGTCAACTGCTCCGGCCACCACTTCCCGAACCGAGTCACGATCGCCAGCAGGATCGATCCGCCCTGCTTCGACCAACTCAAGAGCCCGCCGACGGATCTCCTCATACGCGGGAGCAAGTGTCATTTCAGGCTTCGATCGACCAGCTTGCGAACCGCACGGGCGTAAGGCCCCGATGTGACCGGTTCCCCTGCCCACGCGGCGGTCTCGACTTGTGGGTCGGTAGGAAGAAATCCGATCGCCATCCTGGGCAGGGCCCGGCCCATCTCTTCCATGACCTCAGCTCGGCGATAACGCGAACCTGGTTGGCGATTGATGACTAGTTGAAGCGTCGCGGCCGAATTCAAGGCAACAGCCTCGGCGACCCATGCCAACAGTCGTGTCACCCCGACAGGAGTGGGCAATCCAACCCCGACGAGATGGTGGGCGGAAGCCACAACCTGGCGACTGATCCCGAACCGACCCTTGTCGGCGAAACCAACCTGCTCGAGCATGCCCCCGCAGTTAGCTACGACGTACCGGAAGTGACGACCAAGCTCAGCAAGAAGGTCGACGACCTGCTCCGGACGGACCTCCATCCAGTCCCGGTCCCCTGACAGGCCGGTCAACACACAAAGCCGCCCTACCTTGACCACGTTCCGGTCGAGCGAATCGGGCCGATGGTTGAGCGCGTCCAGCGCCGAACGGAGGTTTGGGAGAAGCTGAAGGCCGAGTCTCTGGGCTATGGAAGGCACCACTTCGTCGACATCAACCAGAACTGTTGGGCCCTTTAACGACAAGCAACCTGCCCAGGCGACGGCTAACTCCGTGGCCCCGCAACCACCGGGAGGACCGCCGATCACCACGAGGTTCTTTGACGACCGCTCGGTGACAGCTTGCGGACGCTCGGGGGCAATGGTGGCGTCGCTCAGTGCAAGCGTCCGCAGAGCAATCACAAACTCATCGGCCTCGGCGTCGGCCTCGATCACCAAATCGACACCACATTCGAGCAAACGTTCCTTGCCATCGGGAGCCTCTACCGGGTCGAAGACTCCGAGCACCATCCTCCCCTGGCGACGGACTTTGTCGACCAGCCGCGGTGTGAGGAACGAACATATGTCATCAACAATGAGAACCTGAAAGCTCTCCGTGACCGCGTCCTCGGCGGAAAGAACCTGAGCTCGGACCCTGGCCCCACCGTGATCGGCCAAAAATCGATGGATACGATCTGGCCAGTCGCGAGCCGAGATGGCGAGGGCAACCTCGATCTCGGTCATGGCTCGACGGCCTGGTCACGAACGGCGACTGCCCCGGTCGTGCGAACGAGTTCGATCTTGCCGTCACTGATGGCAGCGGCCAATTTCAGCGCGGAATCAGCGTCGACCGCCAGCACCACATGGAAGCCCGTGGAACCGGTGAGAGCAGCCCGGTCGGGTGTCGCCACAGAAAGAACCTCGGCATCAACCAACACGTATCGGGGCCCGGCTTCCGTGACGTGGATGATGTCAATCCGGTCGCCCGGCACCAATGCTCCGCCGACAGCATGAGCGGGGTCGATCGGCACGCTCATCGCCCGCAGTCCATTCCCGGCCGCCGTGGGGATCAGCGCCGACCTGCTCAACAGTTCGCCGGCAACCAGTGCCCTGCTCGCAACCATCCCCGCCAGCCGGTCGACCTCTTGGCCCCCGAACAACCCGGAAAGGACATCGCCATCCACATCGACCTCAACCAGGCGAAGATCAGACTGACCGACCACTTCTCCAGCCGCAACTGGTGCAGCCACCGCCACAACCGGAACCGTGTCGTCTCTACTGCGGAGAACCACCAGGTTGACGGCGAAGGCGAGAACAGCAGCAAGAACCATGAGGACATGTGCCGCCGACAACCGACTGAACGGGCTTCGGCGGAGCCGTGTTGGCGCGGGCGAAAATGTCTGATCCTTCTCGCCCGCTACCACACCGCCTCCCACTCTCTCCTACCTACGGCCGATAGGCCGGGCAAACTACCCAACATGAGTGCCTCAATGTCGAGAGCGCGAAATCCGTGACGTGGCGTGGCGACGAATTCGACGATCTCGCCTCCGATCTGCGGCGCCGAGTTGGAGCAGAGTTCGTTGAGGAGGCTGCCGAAATCGAGCAGCTGACGGAACTGCAAAGGCGGAGACGAGCGGACCTCGCTGAGGTCGCCCGGGCCGCCATGCATAGAGGGGATCGGGTCACGATTTCGTGTCAGTCCGGACACTGGGTTGGACAGCTGCAGTCGGTGGGCGATGACTACGTCGTGCTGGAGACAGCCGAGCTCTTGGTTGAAGCCCATCTGCCGTCTATCGGCCTCGAGATCGAGCCCTCGCGGTCGGGAGGCCGGTCCGGATCGCCGGGATCTTCGACCTGGCGAGCCCGTCTGATTGAACTCGAGCTCGAAGGAGAGACGATCGCCCTGGTGGCGCCCACCGCGAACGCCGAAGTGACCGGAAGAATTGAGGTGGTGGCTTCGGACCACCTGGTCATTGACACCGGGGACCGCCGATCGATCCTGCCCCTGGCGGTTGTTGCGGTGGTGCTTCGGCGTCGTTGAGCCGGTGGTTGCGGAATCCATTCCCTCCTCCCTGTTCGACAGGCCCACCATGCGTGATTTCCGGCCGCGATGGAAGGGGGTTATCGATACGAACCCTGGGTTCACGGGCCCATAAGTGGGCTCTACAACCCGGGGTTCGCGGTTCTAGAGGTCTTCGGCGGTCTCGGGGTCTTCGACGGCGTCGGTGGCGACGGCAGGGTGTGCCTTCAAGAACTCGAAGATCTCCGAGGTGATAAATCGAAAGGTTCGTCCCCCGGGAATCTTGTAGGCCGGCAATCGTCCCTCACGTGCGTAACGCCGGACCATCTGAACGTTCATCCCCAACAACTCGGCAACCTGGGCTGCATCCAGGATCGGAGGCAGGTCACGCCAATCTGCCAAAAGTGTCCTCCTTCGTTCTACTAAGCGAGCTTACGGTGGTCGAGGACCAGCTGGAAGGGTGCTGTACGCTGGCCCGGTGACATCTCCAGAACCGCCAGTTCCACCAGATTCCGTCGAGGTTCAGCCCGTCGAGACGGCCCCCGAAGACTCGTCTGCAATTCGATCACCGAGCAAGCTGATCCGGCTCGCCTCCATGACGCGGGCGATGTTGGAAGAAGTGAGACATGCCCCTCTCGACGATCGGGGCCGGGCCAGGTTGGCAGCCGTCCATGGGGCCACCCTCGAAGAACTGCGGGAGATGCTTCCCGACGAATTGTTGGAAGAGTTCAACGAGATCATGGTGCCCCTCGACTACCAGAGCCCTTCGGAGGCCGAACTGCGAATCGCCCAGGCCCAGCTGATCGGATGGCTGGAAGGGCTCTTCCACGGGATCCAGGCCTCCTTGTTCAGCCAGCAGATGGCGGCGCAGGCTCAGCTCCAGGAGATGCAACGCCGCGCCCACCTTGGGAAGGGTGGCGAAACCGAGCAGGGCTCGGGGTTGTACCTCTAGAAGTCCGTAGCTATTCGGCACCCGAATGGATCGGATCCCCCACGCTCATTCCCTCTCCTGTGATAACGAAGGTGCGGATGGTGTGGTCATGATCCGTGCCCCGGGTCTTGAGGACGGTTATCGCTCTGGTCAACTCAGCGTCCCCCGCCACATGACGCAGGAGGATCACGTTGTCGGAGAGATGTGAAACACCGCGCTCATCGAGCTCGCTGATATCGGAGAACTGGGCGCTCTCCTGAGTCATGACAAGTCCGACTCCGGATCTGGATAGCCTCTGCAGAAGCGAATAGATGTACTCCCGGAAACGTACATCGTCCCCTGCCGCCTGCCGCAACTCGCCGAGGCTGTCGATGACCACACGTTTGGCCCCGATACGTTCAACGCGGTCGAGCAGCTCGTATACCCATTCATCGACATGGAGATCGACCGGAGACCGGTACATCAGTTCGACGTTGTTATCGCTCATTGTCCATCCGAATCCCCGGCACATCCGCTCGAGCTGGATGGGATTTTCCTGGAGGCTGGCAATCAGGCCCGGCTGGCCTTGACTGGCCCCTGTGAAGATGTAATGCAGTCCCAGCAGGGTCTTCCCCGATCCGGCGGGACCGGCCACCAGCGTGGCCGTGCCGCCTGTGAAGCCATCACCGAGCATCTGGTCAAGACCTTTGACGCCTGATTCCAACCGCTCCGGGGAGAGGAGGTAAGCGTCCACGTCGATAACGTCGGCAAGGCGGGGAAAACAGCTGAGCCCTGAACTGGTCAGCCGGTAGGCGTGGCGACCGGCCTTGAAGTTGCTCCCCCGCAGTTTTGAGATCTGCAGCATTCGAATCTCACGATGGGCAATTCTTTCAAACCTGAGCGCAACGATCGCATCGACCACGGCAAACTCGGGAAACTTGGCGACATCATCTATGGCGTACTCACCGAGCAGAAAAGTGGTGACCGGGAAAGCGGAGAGAAGTCCGGCGAACCGATAGAGAAAGCTGCGCAGGTGTCCGCTATCGCTGACGTAATCATGGATCGCCTTGAAACTGTCGATGACCAGAATCCCCGGCTTGCGAGTCTTCAATAAGTCCTCAAAAAATTCGAGAAGGGCATCCAGGCCGCCGGAGGCGAGCAAATCGCCAACGTTTTGGTAGAAAACCGAGGTGCCAATTGCCTCGAGATCAAAGAAGTCGAGAGTCTCTCCGTAGTGAAGGACCTTCTCCATCGGCTCCGACACCGTCGTCAGATAGATGCCCGGACGCTCCGCGGTGGCATTGTTAAACAGAAATTGCTGAGCGAGAATCGTCTTGCCAGCTCCCGGCAAGCCGGTGATGAGCACAATCCCATTGGCGGCTAATCCACCGTCGAAGATCTCGTCAAGCCGCCGATTACCGCTCGATAGGCGAACGCCGTTCAAGGCGCAGACCTGACGGTCACGACGCTGGTCCTGAGCATGTCGCGAACAGTCGTCACCAGTTGGAGGGGATCGAGGGGTTTCTGCAAGAAGGCGTCGGCCCCGGCATCGAGGGCGGCTTGACGTCTCGAAAGCGTCGATATGGCCAGGATGCGTGTGTGCCCGTCTTCTTTGATCTTGCGACAGAGGGCAAGGCCAAGGCCGTCTGACATAAGCAGGTCGATGATGGCCAGCTCGGGCTTGCCCGCTATGAAGGCAGCCTCGGCAGCTTCGGCTCCCATGGCGACCACCACGTCATAGCCTTCGGTCCTGAGGAAGTAGTCGGCGAGCTTGGCCGAGTTGGGATCCCTCTCGGCCAGCAGGATCCCGAGCGACCGCGACTGCAAGGCGGGTACCGAGAGGGAGGCACCCGTCGCGATTCTCTCCGCCAGCAATCGGTGGGCCTCCCCTGGCTGCATCCCTTCGGCGACTTTGCTGGCTATGAAGCGAAGCTGTTCGATCTGATCACGGCTGTAAAGCCGGTGACCACCGGCAGTGCGTTCCGGAGTGACCAACTCGTAGCGTTCCTCCCAGGTCCTCAGCGTGCCGGGGGCGACATCGAGCATTTCCGCCACGGTTCCGATGCTGTAAACCGGAGTCGAGTGAACCACCAATCCAGTATAAGCCTCCCACAAAGCGTTGAGGAACTTCCTCAATAGATTGGTTTAATGGGCTGAACGCCTGTTCAAATCGGCAAAATGGTCCTGCTGCACAGATTTTGAGGTATTTACAATCACAGAATCTCGCGATATGGTTGGGGCTCGGATGAGCTGAGGAAGTTTGGGCAAGTCGAGGACGACACTTATGTCGGCGGACACCGATTTCTGCATCGAGGTAGATCAGACACCCCATGTGGCAGTCTTGCGGGTCCGCGGAGAGATCGACCTTGTCACCGCTCCCCAACTGGCCTTCCACTGCCAGGTACTAGCCCAGCAGAGACTCAACAACGTCGTCGTCGATGCGACCGGTGTCACATTTTTCGATGCCCGCGGAGTGGCGGCTCTCATCGAGGCTCGCTCGGCTTTCCAAGCGGACGGCACATTTAGCCTCGTGCCTTCCGCTCCAGTGCGCAGGCTTCTCGAGTTACTACAACTACAGGAGATCCTCCCGAGCTATCGAACGACCGAGGATGCCCTCAGCACCCTTTTCGAGAACCTGCGCGGACAAGCGTCTTAGCTCACCTTGCGAGCAGCCACCGTGCGCAGACGGCGGACCCGGCGTCGCTCGCGCTCGGACATCCCACCCCAGATGCCGAACTTCTCGCCGTTGATGATCGCGTAGTCAAGGCATTGGCTCTTCACGTCGCAGGCGTTGCAGATCGCCTTCGCCTTGCGGGTGGAAGCACCCCGCTCGGGAAAGAACAAGTCGGCATCGGCTCCGCGACAGTTGGCGTAGTCCTGCCATGAGAGCTCACCCACGGCCAACGCTTCGATCAGTTTTCCCCGCATCCCGTCCCTCCCTCGACACGTGCTCTCACAGTCCTCACCTCATCCGGCTAACACACGTGTAATTACAAGAATGTGATTGTGCCAAGTCTTACGCGCGGCGTCAAGGGGGCGGGCGGCCTAGAGGCCGCGCTTTAATGGGGACTCGTGACCACCACCGCCGAAAGGAGACGGCTCCCCTTCTTTCTCGAGTTCTATCGCTCGGCAATCGGCAAGAAGTGGGTGATGGCGATCACGGGGGTCATCCTCATCACGTTTGTGGTCGTCCACCTGATCGGCAACCTCAAGATCTTCCTCGGCCCCGAACCCGGTGGGGTCTATGAGATCGACGAATACGGCCACCTATTGCGGGACCTGTTCTATCCCATTCTCCCCCGCCACGTCTTCCTCTGGTTGATGCGCACGGGCCTCATCGTCGCCTTCGCCCTCCACGTCCACGCCGCCGTCGCCCTCACCGTCATCAACCGCAGGGCGCGCCCCCTCGAGTACCAGGGCCCCCGCCAGTATTTGACCGCCAACTACGCGTCACGAACCATGCGCTGGTCGGGCTTCATCTTTCTCGCCTATCTCGCCTTCCACCTGGCCGACTTCACCTGGGGAATCGAGCCCTTTGCCCCGGCGAACTGGGTACGGGGCAGCGTCCACGCCAACATGGTCTTCAGCTTCAGCCGCTGGCCCGTGACCGGGTTCTACGTGCTGGCCAACGTCTTGCTCGGGGTCCACCTTTATCACGGAGCCTGGTCGATGTTCCAGAGCCTGGGGATCAACAACCCCCGCTTCAATCGATGGCGGCGGTGGCTCGCCCAGGGTCTGGCGGCGGTCATAGTCATAGGCAACATCTCAATGCCGATCGCCATCCAGTTCGGGATCATCGGTTGACATGACCATCGAGCTCAACTCGAAGGTCCCGCCTGGAGCGATCGCCGACAAGTGGGACAACCACAAGTTCTCGATCCGTCTCGTCAACCCCAATAACAAGCGGCGCTTCAAGGTGCTCATCGTCGGCTCGGGCCTGGCAGGTGCCTCGGCGGCCGCCACCCTCGGTGAGCTTGGCTACGACGTGGAGGTGTTCACCTTCCACGACTCGGCCCGTCGGGCTCATTCCATCTCCGCCCAGGGGGGAATCAACGCCGCCAAGAACTACCGCAACGACGGCGACTCGATCTACCGGCTCTTTTACGACACGGTCAAAGGCGGCGACTTCCGGTCACGGGAAGCCAACGTCTACCGGCTTGCCCAGGTTTCGGTCGACATCATCGACCAGGCCGTAGCCCAGGGAGTTCCCTTCGCCCGTGAATATGGCGGTCTCCTCGACAATCGCTCCTTTGGTGGGGCGCAGGTGTCGAGGACCTTCTATGCCCGCGGGCAGACCGGTCAACAGCTTCTGCTGGGGGCCTACCAACAGATGATGCGCCAGGTCGAGGTCGGCACCGTCAAGATCCATACCCGGATGGAGATGCTCGACGTCGTGCTCAAAGACGGGAGGGCAGTGGGGATCGTCACCCGCGACCTGCTGAGCGGCGAGATCTCGAGACACAGCGGTCATGCGGTGGTGCTGGCAACCGGTGGCTATTCCAATGTGTACTTCCTTTCCACCAACGCCATGGCCTGCAACGCCTCCGCCATCTGGAGGGCCCACCGGCGGGGGGCGGCCTTCGCCAACCCCTGTTTCACCCAGATCCACCCCACCTGTATCCCCCAGTCGGACGAGTTCCAGTCAAAGCTCACCCTCATGTCGGAGTCGTTGCGCAACGACGGTCGCATCTGGGTTCCGAAGGCCCCCAACGACAACCGGCCTCCGGCTGCCATTCCCGAGTCCGACCGCGACTACTTCCTCGAGCGGATCTACCCCTCCTACGGCAACCTCGCCCCCCGTGATGTCGCCTCCCGGGCAGCCAAGCGCATGGTCGACTCAGGCCGGGGCGTGGGCCCCCTCAACAACGGTGTCTATCTCGACTTCGCCCAGGCCGTAGCGAGGCTGGGCCGGGACAAGATCCAGGAGCGTTACGAGAACCTCTTCGAGATGTACCAGCGCATCACCGACGAGGACCCCTACCAGGTGCCGATGCGGATCTATCCCGCCCCCCATTACACGATGGGGGGCTTGTGGGTGGATTACAACCTGATGACCACGGTGCCCGGTCTCTACGCGATCGGGGAGGCCAACTTCTCGGATCATGGCGCCAACCGCCTCGGGGCATCGGCGCTCATGCAAGGCCTGGCGGACGGCTACTTCGTGCTTCCCTACACCATCGGGGACTATCTGGCCGGGTTGTTGACCGAACCGCTGGTACCAACCGACGATGCGGCCTTCGCCGTGGTCGACCGGGAGGTTCGGACCCGGGTGGATCGCTATCTCTCGACGGGAGGAACTCGCACCGTCGACTGGTTCCACCGTGAGTTGGGAAAACTGATGTGGGAGTACTGCGGCATGGCACGCACCCGCACCGGCTTGGAGAAGGCCCTGTCGGAGATCCCCGCCCTCTACGAGGAGTTCCGCCGCGATCTGCGCATCCTCGGCACTGGTGAGGAGCTCAACCAATCGCTGGAGAAGGCGGGCCGAGTCGACGACTTCTTCGAGTTCGCTCAGCTGACCTGCATCGACGCCCTGCAACGGGAGGAGTCCTGTGGGGGTCACTTCCGCGAGGAACATCAAACCGCTGATGGTGAGGCCAAGCGTGACGACGAGAACTTCGCATACGTCTCCGCCTGGGAATGGACCGGGGACGAACCCAAGCTCAACAAAGAGCCTTTGGTCTTCGAAGAGGTCAAACCAGCCACCCGGTCCTACAAGTGAGGGTGACCCTCCAGGTATGGCGGCAGGCCGGGCCCCAGGTCAAGGGCCGATTTCAGACGTATCAGCTCGAGGGTCTGTCTCCCGACATGTCGTTTCTGGAGATGCTTGACGTGCTCAACGATCGGCTCAACAACCAAGGGGAGGAGCCGATCGCCTTTGAACATGACTGCCGTGAGGGCATCTGCGGCAGTTGTGGGGTGATGATCAACGGCCAGGCCCATGGCCCGCAGTTGGGAACCGCCACCTGCCAACTCCACCTCCGTAAGTTCGCCGATGGCGCCACCATCGCTGTCGAGCCGTGGCGGGCCGCGGCGTTTCCCGTTGTCAAGGACCTAGTGGTCGATCGATCAACCTTCGACCGGGTCATCACCGCCGGCGGCTACATCACCGCCCCCACCGGGGGGGCCCCCGACGCCAACTTGACCCTGATCCCCAAGGATGTCGCCGAAAACGCCTTCGACGCCGCCGCCTGCATCGGCTGTGGCGCCTGTGTGGCCGCTTGTCCCAACGGCGCCGCCCAATTGTTCACCGCAGCCAAGGTCGCCCACCTCAATCTGCTGCCCCAGGGTCAGGCTGAGCGGTACCGTCGGGTCGAGCGGATGGTCGACACCATGGAGGGTCTTTTCGGATCGTGCACCAACCACGGTGAGTGCGAAACCGCCTGCCCCAAGTCGATCTCCATCGACTTCATCGCTCTCTTGAACCGCGACTACCTGAAGGCAAAGGTTGTCAACCGCAAATTTCTCGCGGTGCCCTGACAGGGACAACAAGTCCTTTCGACCCATTGGGCTGGTGATGGACTTCTGCCAGCCTGACCCCCGGGCGTGGGCACTTGCAGGACTCCCAGCGCGCTAGCCTGGCTAATTGTGTAACAAGGACCGCATACGCGGTACTTGCATAAGTTTTGGGTCCAGCGGCCTATCGTGGGAATAGGCTGACCGGCCACTCTGAGTGGCCACAGCGGCGGGGTGCAACGAAGGGAGTACGGGGTATGAGGAAGCTGGCCAGGACAGATCGAGGGGCGGCCCTGATCGAGGCCGCGCTCATCCTGCCTCTGTTGCTGTTGCTGACCTTCGGCATCTGGGCGACGGCCCGGGCCTGGAACATTCGCAACACCATGGAACATGCCGCCCGCGAAGGAGTGCGCTTCGCTGCCACCGAGCTCCCCTGGACCGGGACTCCGAGCGAAGACGCAGTTCGTGCCGTAATCGACGCAGAACTGGCGACAACCTCCATCCTCCCCGCGTCGGTCACCACCGTCTGCATTGACCTCGACGCGGCGCCCTGCGGATTTGCAGCTGTGAGCCAGGGATATGACCAGGTCGCGGTACAGATCCGATGGCCGGGTTACCAACTCAACTTCCTGTTCTTCCAGATGCAAGTGGACCTAAACGTCGAAGCGGTAGGGAGGTACGAAGGATGAGACCCCGTCAAGGACCTTCCGAGGACGGTTTCTCGGCCATTTGGGTTGCGTTCTGCCTCTTTTTCTTGATGGGCGCGGCCGCACTGGCCGTCGACGTCTCGGGTTTCTATGAGACGGCTCGCACCGACCAAACCACGGCCGACCTTGCCTGCCTGGCAGGTGTTCCGCACCTTCCCGAAAACGCGGCCACGGCCCGGGCCGCCGCCGCCGAGAATGTGCAACGCAACTATGGGGCTTTGGCGAGCACTACCCCAAGCACCGCCGGTAACACGCTCACGCTTACCGACGGCTCGGGTGCCACCGTGCAGATCACAACCCCCTTCAACGGTGATTCCGCCAAGATGCATGTGCTGGTCACCGAAACCGACCAGGCGGTATTCGGCCGGGTCCTAGGTGCCGACGACGTTCCCGTGACCCAGGAGGCCTACTGCAAGGTCTTCGCAGCCGGAACGGGTGATCTGCCGTTCGGTGCCGTGCCTGACGGCGCTTTCGACGGGGTGCTCCAGATCAACAATCCGTGCGACACAGGAAACTGTCGAGCCCTAGACGTACCAAGGTCTGACATCAATGGGAGCGGCAACCGGTTCATACGGAATGTTGCCCTTGGCTCAGATCGGGAGCTGGTGCCTTTCAAGAACCCGATTCCTCCTGGGGTGGCCGTGACCTGTACCTCGAGTACCCCACAATGCTCCGTACTCGATCAGAACCAAGGTGTGTCGACTGGCCAGTTATCCGACGGTTTGATCAGAGAAGGTGCCGGCGTGGTTGGGCGATTACAGAACACTGGGTCCTCGGTCGATCCGCCTTGGCAAAGCCCGCATGGGCGCTTCCTCGATGGTGACGAACCCGAAGACATCTTGGGCTCCACGATCATCACCGGAACATCGAGTTTCCCAGAGCAGCCCGCAGCCTGGGACTCAGATGTCCACGGACCATTCCCGGGAACTCCCAACGGGGCGTCGATGCTTTGGTACAACGCCGCCATCGCCAACTGTGATTCGCCCAGGCTTGCTCGAATTCCCATAATCGCCCAGCTTGATTGGGCACCGGGCTCGTTGATCAATCTCCCGAACGGCAACAGCGACCCCGTAAAAGTCGTCGGCTTCTACAGCATCATCATCGACAATCCGGACGGGGACCCATCAGCCACAGCCGACCTCACCAATTCCGACTCGCTGAAGACCGCTTCGAGTTATGTTGTTTGGTACGGACCCCTAGCTCGATGTGTAGGTCCAAGTGGAAGCACAGCGACCTTCGGCAACGGCGACATCAAGACCTACCGGCTGGTAAACGCAAACGCATAACTAGTCACTCCGAAGGTCTCTACTTCCCGTCGCTCTTCTCGCGCGGTGAGTGGTAGCCTCACGCCTTCAGGGAGACCACAAGGGGCGTTGCTTCATGCATGGATTGGGTAATGGGAGGGACCGCGGCGCGAGCCTCGTTGAGTTCGCGATACTCGCTCCCTTCCTGCTTCTGCTGCTCTTCGGCATCATTGAATTCGGATGGTTGTTTGGTCAGTACAACGACGTTCGCCACGGCGCCCGCGAAGGAGCTCGGTTCGCTGCGGTCAATGCAGGCGACAACAACGCCATCCGCGATTCGGTGTGCAGCGCGATGGAGGGCCTGACCGCCGGCATGACGTCAATATCAGTGTCATTTACCGATGGTGCTGTCGTAGGCGCTCAGGGAGATATCGCCGTCACTGCTCAGTTGTCCTCACTTTCGGGCGTGCCGCTGATTAGCTCATTCCTGCCGAGTCAACTTTCGTCAGCCGTGGCCTTCCGCTTGGAGCAACCTTCATCCAATTGGAGCACGTCGGGACCGCTCTCATGTCCATGAGGCCTTTTCCCGTTCGGGAACCTCAAGAAGGAGCAACGGCTCTCATCGTTGCTTTCGCTCTGCTCCTATTAATGGGCATTGCGGCGGTGGCAGTTGATATTGGAGCCGGTTTCAACGGACGCCGCCAAGATCAAACTGCGGCTGACATGGCGGTGATGTCGGGGGCACTTGAGGCATCGTTCCTCACATCGTCGAACCAGCAGGTGGCAACCCAGGTTGTCAACTACGCCGAGATCAACGTCGACAACACTTACGCGCTCTCAGATTGGCAAACGCTTTGGCGTGGTTGCTCCGATGGTGGGCGGACGGTCCAGTTCGTTCCCCTTCCCGATCCCTGGACGGGTGTTGGCACCATCGATTGCATAAGCAGGAGCAGCAGTTTCCTCAGGGTGCGCGTTCCGGATCAGCTCGTCAACACGACCTTCGGTCGAGTCCTCGGGTTCTCCAACCTCACGACCAACGCCGCCGCTGTAGCCATTATCAGCTTTGGCCAGAACAACCCACCAATTGTCCCGTATGGCATTAGTGGAGCTGCGGGATCTGGTGAGCTGTGCTTTGGCTCCGCTCCGTCGGGCACGGCCTATCCACCATGCACGGGACCAAGCTCAGGAACCTTCGGCACTCTGTTGAGTGAATTCTTCGGCGATTTCTACGGGTCAGTCGACTGCGGTAACCCGGGCGCGACCGAGATTGCGACCGCAACGGCCTTGGGCATAGACCATTTTGTCGGAACCTGGCCCAATGCTGGAGGCTCAGTGAGTTCAGGTGAACCCCACCCCGGAGACAATGCCGTTCTGGCGTTGCCCGACACCAACCGCGACAGCTGTACCAATTCCGGTGGGGTCGCCGTTGCGACCGACGGTGTGCCAATGAACACGATGCGGGTCGATTCCGGGTTTCCCTCTAACGCGATGGAGAGTGGCCTTGTTTCGAATGGCAGCTTCTTTGGTGAGGCCTCGCGACTACAGCAGTCTGGTGTTCATCCTGGAGGAGTCAGTCCAGTTACGAACACTAAGAGAACCGTCGTCGCCCAACGCACCGGAGCGAACGAGACTCTGTGGGAACTGGACAATCATGGACCTTGGGACTACCTCAATAGCAGCGCCAGTGGTGCCTGCAGCCCTAGCAACTTCACGAGTGGCATGACTGAGGTCCAAAAGGCCGCCCAGTTCAACGCTTGCATTGCCGGTTACGTCGGTGGCGTGATCTTTGACCCGTTGATCGCTAGGTCGCCCCGGTTTGCCTGGGCTCCGCAGTATTGGTATGACATTCCAACCACGGGATTGTCATGGGAGCCGATACAGACTTACCGTATGGTCTTCATCGCAGGACTGTCCTTCAATTGCGATGCCGCTTCGACCGTGTGCGATGTCCTGTTCTACCCAGACGCCGACCAGACGACAGAGTTGTGCGATGACCCTGGCAACGGTAACTGCCAGCAGTTGTCGCTTGACCAGTTCTCGGCCTGGGTCCTCCCCGATAACGCGATTCCGGAGGAAGTCAAAAATTCCTTCCCAGGCGGGTCGACGCCCTTCGAACCCGCGCTCTTCCGGTAGCAGCGGGCGCCGACGCCCAAAAAGACCTCAACTTTCCCGGGCGTCCATCCGATAAGGAGGCCTTCGACACCTGCGCTGAAGGGAATGGGAACACGACATGTCAAAGAGGCATGACAGGGAGCGGGGCGCGAACCTCGTCGAGTTCGCCCTGATCGCACCACTACTGCTAGCAATCCTTTTTGGGATCATCGACTTTGGCTGGATTCTCAGCCAGCACCAGGATGTACGGCACGGCACCCGGGAAGCTGCTCGGCTGGCGGCCGTCTCGACCGCCGACGGGACAACCATGGCGGGCTTGGTGTGCGACTCCATGCAGACCAGCAATGGCGCCATCGTCACTTTCAGTCGGGGCGCCGCCACCGTGGGCAGCACGGGCACCGTAACGCTCGCGGCTCCAGTTGGAACTCTGACGGGCTTCTCCTCGCTTCCGTTCGTGGGAGCGCTGTACCCGACGACCTTCACCGAATCTTTGACTTTCCGTCTCGAACAGGTGGCTACTTGGACCAATGGGAGTGGTGGAACGTGTTGAGAGTTGCAAAGCGCGATGAAAGAGGGGTGAGCGCGATACTCGTCGCGTTTTGCCTCGTTTTGGTGCTGGGCCTGACAGCCATAGCCATCGATATCGGTTTCGGGATGAATGAACGCCGTGGCGATGTCGCCGCCGCCGACCTCGGAGTGATGGCGGGTGCGACCTCAACCCTGGGGACCAACGCGCAGGTACGGGACCAAATCCTGGCCTTCACCAGATCGAACCTCGACACTGCCTACACCAACGCTGCTTGGCAAGCCCTTTGGCAAGGTTGCGTCGACACCGAGAGGGCCGGGCTCAACGCATCAGGACACAACTTCATCACCGTGCCGTCTCCGGCCGGATGGACCGTCGCCCGGGTCGACTGCATCAGCATCGATCCGGCAGGCTATGTCCGGGTTCGGATACCCAATCAAGTGACCAAGACCATCTTTGCCCCCGTCGTCGGGGTTAACCAGCTCACAACCCATGCCGACGCCATTGCCCGCTGGAACAGCCGCGCCGAAGGCGGGATTCTCCCCTTTGGGGTCCTCGGCAACGCCGGTGACGGCTCGCATGTATGTCTTCGTGACGCTGCCGGAGGGATCGCCGAGGAGCCCTGCGACGGAACCGACGCTGGCAACTTCGGAGCGATCGAGTCGCCGCTCTACGGCAACGTTGGTCTTGGCACGACTCAAAACTGTAACGGCTCTCCCAAGAGCGACATCCTGGCGATCAACATTGCCCTGGGCCTCGACCACCGGGTCCTTCCAGACAGCAACGGTGATCCGGGCGATGAGGTTCTGGACACTTGCCCGACGATTAACAACGGGTTCACGCCCGACACGATCAACACCTTTCAGGGTATCTCGGGAGGCCTAGAGGAAGGTCTTGCCACCGGACCGGTGCCCGGTGGTTTCACTCCTCGACTTCAGGCTGGTCCCAATACCAAGGTAAATGTCTTTGGCGAGCCACTCGACAACAAGCCTTTGTGGGAGTACATCGACCCCAGTCTGACCTCCGCCACCATCCCTGCCATCCCTGCCCATTGCCAGGCTTCGACCTTCGACGACGGCAATACAGCTAACACTCCCACTGACTGGAACGGCGACGGTGTGATAGACCTCTCCGAGTCGTGGGAGCACATGGGGGCCTGTCTCCTCACCTACGCGGGCGATCAGGACTTGCCGACATTGTTCGTCGGGGACTTGAAGTTTTCACCCCGCTTTGCCTATGTGCCCCAATTCTGGGAGAACAGCTTTGGGACCGGTAACGAGTGGCGTCACATCCTCCGCTACAAGTCGACCTGGCTCCAGGCGACCTGGTGGAAGAAGGGCAACACCACCGTGGCTTTCCACCCGGGCGAGGGCGGTACTTTCAACGGAAACAACTACTCACTGATTCAGCTCTCGGGAATCCTTCTCCCCGACCACGCCCTTCCTGCGGAGCTGCGGGGCAGCTCCGCCTTCGGTGGAGTTGAGCCCTTCATCCCAGAGCTTTACCGCTGACGATGGGGCTGGAGGCACCCTCCAGCCCGACGTCATTGCCTCTGACCGGCGACTTTCCCTCGCTATTGCCGGTCGTTCTTCCAGGAAAACCGCAATAAACCCTGTTGCCGTGACCACCCAGCGCGCTTACGCTGTGACCGCGGGTGGTGGGGTAGGTCGCGGGACCTGGAGGTCGGGAGGCAAAGGTGCTGGGAGGCGCTTCAAGGCTGGGCAAATTGAACGACCGTGGGGCGGTCTTGATCGAGGCCGCCATCGTGACCCCCCTCTTGATCCTTTTGCTGTTCGGGATCTGGACCACGGCCCGGGCCTGGAACATCCACAACGTCCTTGACCACGCTGCCCGTGAAGCCGCTCGCTACGGGGCGGTAGACCCCACCCACGCGGAGATCCTCACGATCGCCCAAGGTGAGGTAATTGCCGCCTCGTACCCTTGGGGTGAGGTCGATGTGTTCTGCTCGGCCGTGATCAACGGTGTCACCGTCGATTCCAACGATGGTACGGGAACGCTATGCCTGGCCTCTGGAACTAACCCCGGGAACGATCCAACTACCGACGACCGGGTCCAAGTCAAGCTCCTGATCAACGGCTACCCGCTGGATTTCCTCTTCTTCCAAATCGATGTCGATCTCAAGGGTCAGGCTGTCGCAAGGCTTGAACCGTGAAGTACTTCAAAGCACCAGGTCAGGGCGGATACGCAGCCTTGCTTACCGCCGCCGCGTTGCTCTTTCTGTTGGGAGCGGCCGCGATGGCGGTGGACACTTCGATGTTCTTTCAGCAGGCTCGATCGGAACAACGGGTTGCGGATCTGGCTTGTCTGGCGGGTGCCCAGGAACTGCCTGAGGACCCGGTATCGGCCGTGAAGATGGCCGCCAGTTTCCTCCGACCCAATCACCCCGATCTGGCCGGTCTCAACCCCAATGTGACTGACGCTCTTGGGCCACCCGTGGCTGGTGCCAATGTCTACTCCCACCGAGGTTTCACCATCACGATTGAGACTCCGTTCAATGGCGAGTCAACGCAGATGCGAGTCAGTGTGTCTCAAGACACTCCGACCAACTTCGGCCGGGTAATTGGTGCCACCGAAGTCACCATAAACCAGGAGGCCTTCTGCGAGGTCGGCTCGGCTCTAGGCGGTGGGGCCGACATGCCCTTTGGAGTTCTGGGCGGTTTCACCGGGGGCATCGTGAACTACGACAACAACGATTGCACACTCAATTTCGACACAAACAGCGAATGCTCCGGGCTCGCTATTCCTCGTAAAGACGACCCTGTGGGTTCGCAGTTTGGCGTAACCACAGCGAAGAACTACATCGCCAACATGGTGTCAGGGATCAATTGGGACTTGTTCCCCGCAGGCGAAACGTTCCCAAGCACCCGAAACGTGCTTTGTAGGACTGTGGGTACTCCACAACCTTCCGATCCCCAACCCTGCAATCGGGTGGCCACGGTAAGCGGTAGCGATCCCAGCAAGGTATACCAGGGCCTGATTTCTGGGTACAACCAGTATCCACCTGAATCCGAAATTGGGTATCTTGAGAAGCACCACTTGGTTTTTGACCATAAGGGCGATCGTTATGACAGCCATACTCTCGAGCAGATGGCTACGTGTGTCGATGGCCCGAACTCCACCACTGTCGTCAGCTGTCCGACTCCGGAGGATTCCCTGACCTGGACGGGACCGAACGACGTGCCCGCTGTCGTTTACGTAAGTGAGGTCTTCGATTGCGACTGTCCTCGATTTGCTCGGATCCCCGTTGTCGACGCCTTCCCGCAGTCGGATTGCACAATTAGCGATCCGGACGACCTAACACAGGTCAACAAGTGCAGCGCCCGAATATCTCAATTTGAAACAGTCTTCCTGCTTCGACCCTATTTCAACGGCGAAGAATCGCCCGATGGGCCGGGGCCATCTGGTTCGCCTGCCAACGACTTCTTCAGCAATGGTCAGCAAGTCAAATTCATCGCTGCGGTCAGGGTCGTTTTTACCGATGACGTAAAGGTGAATGGCGACTGCTTCTCTGATTTCAAGCAAGGATTCCCGAAGGCGGTACGTCTCGTCGCTGGCTGAAGAACGTCGATCCCCTGGAGGGCGATCGGCCAGCCTGATTAAATTGACGGCCGATGCTCCCGTCACCGCGGTCGATGCCGGCGTTGATCACCCCGTTTGACCGGGCAGGCGAAATCGACCTGGCCGCCCATCGGCACAATCTCGGGATCCTTTCGGAGAAAGGAATCAAAGGCTTTCTACTGGCCGGTTCCACCGGAGAAGGGCCCTACCTAGAGCCAGGAGAGCGCTATCCGCTGGTCAGTGCCGCCCGTAAGACCCTCGGGCGCCGAGCGACGGTGATCTGCGGTGTTGCCGCTGAAACCACCCGCCTGGCGCTGCGACTGATCGCCGAGGCCGCCGATGGCGGAGCCGACGCAGTTCTGGTCATGACTCCAACCACCCTGGTCCGCAGCCGCATCCAATACGTCGAGAGCTTCTACCTCGCCGTGGCCGACGCCTCCCCGGTTCCCGTCTACCTCTACACAGTCCCGGCGGTGACGGCCTTCTCGCTCCCGGAGGCGTCCATTACCAGGCTGGCCGCTAATCCCAACATCGTTGGAATCAAAGACTCGAGTGGTGACCCCCTACGGATGCAAAGGCTTTTGCCGACAGTGCCCCCCGAGTTCGAGTTGTTCACCGGATCGTCTCAGGCGCTCAGTCAGGCCCTCGGCGCCGGTGCCTACGGCGCTATCACCGCTTCCACCAACTACCTGCCCGAATTGGTCCAGAGGATCGTGCGATCGGCCCGAAGAAACCCGGTCGAGACCCGCGCACTACAAGCCCAACTCTCCGCCATCGCCATTGAGGTCGAGAGCCACGGCATCCCTGGCGTCAAGGTCGCCGCTGAGATCGCGGGCCTTCGAGCCGGGCTCCCCCGTCTGCCACTAGAACCGCTTGCCGCCCGCCTTCGCCGCGATATCGAAGCCCTGTTCGCCACAATTTGATCGCTCGTTCTACTCTCTCACGCCAAACCCCACCAAGGAGAACCAAAACTGATGGCCGTCAAGTTCCTCACCACCGAATGGGCCGACGAGGTCACCAAGGCCCTCAACTCACACGCTGGTTTTAAGTCGGCCATCGGCAACACCGAACTGGGGATTGTTTTCAATGTCACCGGGGCCTCCGATGGGGACGTGTCCTATTTTCTGAAAACCACGGGTGGCAACGCCAACCTCGACCTGGGAACCCTCGAAAATGCCGATGTGACGGTCGGCAGCTCTTACGAGACGGCGGCAGCGATCTCTAAGGGTGAGCTCAACACCCAGACCGCATTCATGACCGGGAAACTCAAGGTGGCGGGCAACCTGGCGAAGCTGATGATGCAGCAGGCGGCGATCACCCAGTGGGCCGCCGCCGTCAAGGGTATGGAGGTCGAGTACTAGAGGCGTGAGGCGTTAGATCAAGCCCAGTTCGTTAACGGCTCGGCGTTCCGATTCCAGCTCTGTCACCGAAAGGTCGATAAGGCGGCGGGAGAATTCGTCGATCTCCAGACCAGGCACGATCAACCAATCGCCTCCGGAACATCGACAAGGGAAGGACGACACCAAACCCTCGGGAACGTCGTAGGAACCATCCGAGACCACCGCCATCGACGTCCAGTCTCCGTCGGCAGTTCCATGAACCCAATCACGGACATGGCTGATGGCGGCATTAGCGGCCGATGCGGCCGATGAGGCGCCCCGGGCCTCGATAACAGCCGCTCCCCTTTTGGCCACGGTGGGGATGAACACCTGCTCGACCCATTCGTGGTCAGCCACCAACTCGTAGGCAGATTGACCATTTACCAGACAATGGATCAGGTCCGGATACTGAGTGGTGGAGTGGTTGCCCCAGATGGTCATCTGTTTTATCGCGGTGACTGCCACCTTGAGACGAGCCCCTAGCTGGCTCACGGCCCGGTTGTGATCGAGACGGGTCATGGCGGTGACATTGCGCGGGTCGATCCCGGGTGCGTTGTGGAGGGTGATGAGAGCGTTGGTGTTGGCCGGGTTGCCAACCACCAGTACCTTCACCCCGGGCCGGGAAGCCGAGGCCAGGGCGCGTCCCTGAGCCGTGAATATCGCCCCGTTGGCCGAAAGCAGGTCGGACCGCTCCATTCCTGCCTTGCGAGGCATCGCCCCGACCAGCAGGGCAAAGTCGGTCTCGGCGAACGCCTCTTCGGCATCGACAGTTGGGACGATGCCGGCCAATAGGGGAAAGGCACAATCCTCCAACTCCATGGCCACGCCCTCAAGCGACTTGAGGGCCTGGGGGATCTCAAGGAGCTGAAGGATCACGGGTTGGTCGGGCCCGAGCATCTCACCCGAGGCGATACGAAAGACCAGGCTGTACCCGATCTGGCCGGCAGCCCCGGTAACAGTGACCCTTTTCGGTTGGAGGGATGTCATCGTCTCGTTTACATCCGCTCGATGACAGCGTCGCCAAAGGCGGAGGTGCTGACCTCGGTGGCGCCCTCCATCAGCCGGGCAAAGTCATATGTGACCACTCGGTCGCCGATGGCAGTTTCCAGACCCTTGACGATGAGGTCCGCAGCCTCTTTCCAACCAATGTATCGCAGCATCATCTCGCCCGAGAGAATCAACGACCCCGGATTCACCTTGTCCAGGCCGGCATATTTGGGGGCCGTGCCATGAGTGGCTTCGAAGACGGCATGACCCGTCATGTAGTTGATGTTTCCACCGGGGGCGATGCCGATCCCGCCCACCTGCGCGGCGAGAGCGTCAGAGATGTAGTCGCCATTGAGATTGGTGGTGGCGATAACGTCGTAGTCGGCAGGGCGGGTGAGAATCTGCTGGAGGAACGCGTCGGCAATGACATCCTTGACCAACAGACGATCACCTGGGTTACCGCCGCTCTCCTCCCAGGACACGGCGACCTCGTCGAACTCCTCTTTCACGAGTTCGTATCCCCACTTACGAAATGCACCTTCGGTGAATTTCATGATGTTGCCCTTGTGGACCAGTGTGACCGATCGGCGACCTTCGGCGATTGCGTAGGAGAGAGCGGCCCGCACCAGACGTTTTGACCCGGTGACCGAAACCGGTTTTATTCCGATTCCGGAGTCGGGACGGATCTCCCAACCGAATTCTTTGTCAAGAAAATCCAGCAGTTTGCGAACTCCGTCGGTGCCGGACTCGAGTTCCTTGCCGGCGTAGACGTCTTCCGTGTTCTCCCGGAAGATGACCATGTCAACCAACTCGGGAGTCTTCACCGGAGAGGGCACACCCCGGAACCACCGGATGGGCCGTACACATGCGTAGAGGTCAAGAGTCTGCCGCAGGGCGACGTTGAGGGATCGGATCCCTCCTCCGACCGGGGTGGTGAGAGGGCCCTTGATGCCGACTAGATGGGCCCGGAAGGCGTCGACGGTTTCGTCGGGCAGCCACGATCCGCTCTGGTTGTAGGCCTTCTCACCCGCCAGGACTTCCTTCCAGGCAATCGCCCGGGTGTCGCCATAGGCCTTGCCGACCGCTGCTTCAAACACCCGCACCGCCGCCGCCCAGATGTCGGGCCCGGTGCCGTCACCCTCGATGAAGGGGAGGATGGGATCGTCGGGGACAGCGAGGCCCTGCGGGGTCATCGTGATGGACGTGGCCACTCTTTGTTAACTCCTTGATACTCAGCCGCCGAGGGTAGTGGCGCCCGTCAGACACCCGTTCTGGCTCGTAGCATCGACACCAGGGGAGCAGACCTACGCGCCAGAACGGAAGTTCTGTGCCAGCGCCAGGGTGTTGGCCAACAACATCGCTCTGGTCATCGGACCCACCCCTCCGGGAACCGGGGTAATCGCCCCCGCTACCGCCACGACGTCCAAAAAGTCGACGTCTCCCACGAGATGGTCACCCACCCGGGTGATGCCCACATCGATGACGGTGGCGCCGGGGCGGATATGTTCGGCCTTGATCAGTCCGGGCACACCAGCGGCAGCAACGACGATGTCCGCCTCCCTGGTGACGGATGCAAGGTGGGGGGTGCGGGAGTGGGCGATCGTCACAGTGGCGTCAACACCTTTGGCCGAGAGCAGCAACGCCAGCGGGCGTCCCACCAGGAATGATCGCCCGACCACCACGGTTCGTTTCCCCGCCACTGAGATCCGGTAGTGCTCGAGGATCCGGATAACCCCGCTCGGGGTGCAAGGCCGGGGCCCGGGGAGATCGAGGATGATCTTCCCCAGGTTGATCGGGTGGAGGCCGTCGGCGTCTTTGGCCGGGTCGAGCCTCTCCACCACAGCTTGTGAGTTGAGCCCCGCCGGAAGCGGCAACTGGACGAGGATCCCGTCGACCGCAACATCGACGTTGAGTTCGCCGATGAGATCCTCGATAGCCCGTTGAGACACCGAGGCGGGGAGGTGGTGGTGGATTGAGACCATCCCCACCTCCTCGACATCTCGCCGTTTGCCCCGGACATAGGTATGAGAGGCGGGATCGTCCCCCACCAGTACCGTCGCCAGCCCCGGGGGTTTCGACATCTTCTTGATGGCGGAGGCGACCTCGGCCTTGGCTGCCGCCGCCACCGGTTTACCGTCGAGGATCATCGCTCCCATACCTGTCTCCTAGTGCCGGAAATGACGTTGTTCGGCCAGGAACAAGGTAATGCCGAGCCGCTCGGCAGCCGCCGTCACCTCGGCATCTCGTTTGGAGCCGCCCGGTGCCACGATCGCAACGATGCCGCCCTCGGCCAGAACCTCGAGCCCGTCCGGAAAGGGAAAGAAGGCGTCGGAGGCGGCCACCGCCCCCCTGGCTCTATCTCCTGCCTTCGCCAGGGCCCGTTGCGCAGCGCCCACCCGGCTCTGGTCACCCGCTCCGATTCCAACTGCCATCCCACCTCGCGCCACTACAACAGCGTTGGACTTGGTGTGTGCCGCCACGGTCCAGGCAAGCCGGAGATCGGCCACGTCCGATCCTGTGGGCTCTCGCGATGTGGCAGCGGTCCAAACCGAGGCATCAACGGTATCCCAGGTTTGGGCTACCACACCGTCCTCCACCCTGCGCAGGTCGAGCCCCCCATCCAACGGAGCGCCTGTCACAACCACCCTGAGATCCTTCTTCTGGACCAGCACATCCAGAGCATCCTTGCGAATCGGCTGGGCGGCGACGATCTCGATGAACCCCGCGGCCACGATGGCCTCGGCGGTTTCGACCTCGAGTTCGCGGTTGAACGCGACCACCCCACCAAAGGCTGAAACCGGGTCACACTCCCAGGCCCGGTGGAATGCCTCGACGGAGTTCGCCCCTGTGGCCACGCCACAGGCATTGGTATGTTTGACGATCACGGCGGCCGGCTCGGCGATCGCGTGCGCCAGACGGCGAGCTGCTTCGAGGTCGAGGTGATTGTTGAACGACATCTCCTTGCCGGCCAACACTTGCCACGGCTCGAAGCGTCCGTCTTCGAGATAGATCGCCCCCGGCTGATGGGGGTTCTCGCCATAGCGAAGCAATCGGGTTTGCCGCAGCGGAAGTACCAGCCGTACCGGGAGCACCTGGTCGCGTTCCATCCATCTGACGATGGCGGCGTCGTAGGCGGCAGTGTGGAAGAAGGCCTCTCGGGCCATCTTGATCCGCAAGCCCTCCTCGACTCCCCCGGATTCAACCTGATCGACAACCGGGGAGTACCAGGCGGGGCTCGTGACCACCGCCACCGATTCGTGGTTTTTGGCTGCCGCTCGGATCAAAGCCGGGCCCCCAATGTCGATCTGCTCGATAACTTCCTCTTCGCTCACCCCGGCCCGTGCTGCCGTTTCCGCGAAGGGATAGAGGTTCACTACGACCAGCTGAAAGCTCTCGATCCCCTGTTCTTCGAGCTGGCGACCGTGGTCAGGGTCGGTGCTCCGGGCCAGGATTCCGGCGTGGATTCGAGGATGAAGGGTCTTGACCCGGCCGCCCAGCATCTCCGGTGCGCCCGTCACCTCCGAAACCGGTGTGACTTTCACTCCGGCCTCCGTCAAAGCCGAGCTGGTGCCGCCCGAGGAGATGATCTCCACCCCGGCCGCCGCCAAACGGCGCCCAAACTCGACCAGACCTGTCTTGTCACTGACTGAGATCAGAGCCCTTTTGACTTTGACCTTCACGGCCAAACCACTCTTCCGTGCTCGACCCCGACCTCCCCTTTCAGGAAGGACGAGACCACTCTCGGAAAGAGGTCATGCTCGACCTTCTGGATACGGGCGTGGAGGGTCCGCTCGTCATCGCCAGGCAACACCGGCACCACCCGCTGGGCGATGATTGGCCCGTGATCCACTTCCGCATCGACGAAGTGGACGGTGACACCGGTGACGGTCACCCCTTCGCCCAGAGCTTGAGCCACGGCGTTCACCCCGGGAAAGGACGGCAAAAGCGAAGGGTGGATGTTGATGATCCGGTGCGGGAACCGGTCAATCGCTTCGGAACCAAGGACCCGCATGAAGCCTGCCAGCACCAAGGCTTGCGCCCCGTGCTGGGCCGCGGCATCACACACGTTCTTCGTGAAGAGGGACCGATCGCCGGTATGAGGCACGGTCATGGTGGGGATCCCTGCTTCGGCGGCCCGTTCCAGCGCTCTGGCGCCGGGGACGTCGGAGATCACCACTTGGAGACCCGGCACCCCGTAGTCGAGAATGGCCTGCAAGTTGGTTCCGGCGCCGCTGGCCAGCACAGCAAAGTCGATCGAACACACCCCTTGGCTTGGCGGGATTGTACGAACGCTATGGTCCCCCGATGGACACAATCACCGCGCTCCACGCAGCCGGCAACCAGATCCAGCAACTTCTCGGCCTCGAACATGCGCCGGTGGCCGTCACCTTTCACGAAGTGGCACCGGCCAACGGGGCTCCCTATTTCGGCCAGCCGATGAGTGCCCCTACCGAGGACGGCCGGGCGGGTAGGGCCCCAGCTTCCTGCGTCTTCTGGATGCACGGACACAGTTCGACCTTCCATACCGTTCCTGAAGACCATGGCAATTGTTCGGTGGGACTCTTCACCCACGGCTTGGCCCAGGCGAGCGAGATCCTCGACAAGACCGACGTGGCAGCCTTGTTGGAGGTCGGATGGGTGACGATGGAAGCGTTTGCCGGTGTAGCCGCGTTGTCCCGGCGCCCGGCTGCGATCACCTATGGACCGATCTCGGAAGCCAAGACCGTCCCGGACCTGGTGCTGCTCCGACTCAAGCCCCGCCAGATGATGAAGGTCGCCGACGCCGTCCCGGTGGAGTTCTCCGGCAAACCGCAATGTCAGATCCTTCCCCGGGCCGCCGACCGGAAGGTCATTGCCGCCTCAATGGGATGCGCTCTTTCGCGTGCCCGCACCGGAATGAGTGATGACGAATTGACTTGCGCTGTCCCCGGCACGCGGCTCACCGAACTGGCGACAGCTCTAGCGGGCGTCTGCCAGGCCGACGAGGCGGTGGTGGGTTATGCAGCCGTCGACGGTCAGCGCTTCTAGCTCGATTTCATGCCGCGGGCGCCGAGAAACATCAACGCCGCTCCAACCATGAAGGCAAGGTAGGCCAAGACGTCCATAAACCCATCCGGAAAGTCGCTGAAGCGGAGATCTGACAACAGGAGCAGCAGGCCGGCAACACCCATGAAGAGGCCAATGGTCCTTTGGGTTCCAGGACGGACGCCAATGCCACCAATGCCGAGGATGGAGAGAAGCACCAGGGCTGCCAAACCGACATAAACCGCCGAAAAAGCGTATTCGCCGATGAGGAGGCCAAACAGCACCCAGCCCGCCACGATGACCGCCGCACCGAGCATAAGGAAACCGCTTGAACCCTTGGCCTCGCTGGAAGCCTGTTCCATTGGTTGATTGTCCTGGGTCACCTGAAACGTCCTCTCGATAGGCGCCACCCGACTATATGATCGGAAAGCCTTTCCCGCCTCGCTTCTGCGTAGAAATACGGCCGCAAACGGCGTGGATGTACCCAAGTTCGGCTGTTACCAGGCTCCACCGCCGCCACCCCCTCCGCCGCCGCCGCCACCCCCGGAGAATCCCCCTCCGCCACCGCTGCTCGATGGTGGTGTAAAGGCGCCGTTGAGGGCCGAAGTAAGCCCGGCGAATGCGTTCTCGGTGCCACCGCCGGTATATCCGTGGGACCCGAACCAGTAGATGCTCGATCCCTGTTCGAGTTCGGCGGGTGCGCGCAAACGGGCAGCCTCCAAAACCTCTTCGGCGATGCCAAAACCGATGGCATAGACCAGGAACCGATCCCACAGGGCGAGTGAGATCGGTGGCGCCTCCTGTAGACGGCTGAAGTCCTTCAGATAACGGCGGAATGCGTTCCAACGTGCCGCCTCTAATGCTCCCTCGGCGGTGCGTTTGACATATCCACGGCGCGAAGCGGCAAAGACTCCGAGAATCAGGGCGTTGAAGAGGACGGCCAGGATCACCATCGGTGCCACGAATGTGGTCGCCGACCCGGTGGCAAAGTTGGCGGTGAAGAAGAATGCGATAAACGCCAACACCACCAGGGCACCACCGGTGGCGGCGAGCCTCACCCCGCCTCGTCGGTCCAGAAGTTTGCGCTTCTCCAAAGCTTCGACCGCCTTACTCCGGAAACTCTTGTACGCGGCGGCGTTGGCGGCAGCATCCTCTTTGATCAGTTTGCGGAACTCGTGTAACGGCCTGGGTTCATCATCGAGAACCCGTTCGACCACTCCCAGCACCTCGGCTTCATAGACGGTCAACCCTTCCTCTTTGCCCGTCAGGGACAACTCCAGGTCGCTGATGTCTTCCGAACGCAGCCCCATCCAGGTCTCCCGCTCGACGGTCACCGGACGGGCACCAATGACGCCACGCCGGATGAGTTCAAACAAGGTGGCTGTGAACTGGCGTTCATCGACGCTGCCCTGGCTCATCAGCGCGCCAACTTCAGCCGGAGGGAGGTCAGAGGGAGGTTCCTGCTCGTATTCGCGGTCGTAGGTGATCGCTGGCTCCCGGCCGTAGCGGAAGTAGATGTAGATCACCCCGATCAAACCCGGAAGGAATATGAGGGCCAGCAGCCCGATAGCCAGCGCTCGAACCAGGCCCGCCCTGCGCTGGTCCGCCTCCACGAGCTCCAGTTCCTCGTTGCGGATGTCCTCGAGACGGTCGCCCTGGATCACGGCAGCGCCGGTCGTCGAGGTCAGGAGCGTCCGTGGAAACACAACCCTCATCTCGACGAACTGCCCCGGAGGAATGTTGGATGCCTCAAGAGTGGGTCGAGCCTGATCGCTTCCAAGGCTCGTCGACCCTGCCACCGAAGCTGGATGTCCCCAGACTAAAGCGTCACCCGGAACCGCCGGTCCCGGCAGTGTCATCGAGGCGGTTAGCTGATCGAGGGGTTCTTTCCACTCATCGCCCCAGACCTGGAGGTAAACGTCGACCACGTCGTCGGCGGCCTTGGCCAGACCCAACATCGTGTATCGGAGGGTGAAGGTGCGGGTCTCGCCGAAACTCCGGTAGTGCCACACCACCCGCACCCGACCACCAAGGTCGGCCACCCCGAAAGTGCTGGGAGCCGAGCTACAGCCCAGATCGGTGCAGCCCCCGGGGCCGTAAGGCTCCCCTGCTTCACTCACGATGACATCGGTGATTGACTCGCCGGCCCGGAGCGGAATCTCCCGGTATGCCCCCGAGAACGAGCCATCGAAGCTGTAAGTGAGGTTCTCGGTGACGATGACCGAACCGTCGGGCTCGACCTCGATCTGGACGTCGGCCTCGGGCAGGCTGAACTCCTGCGCGATAGCTGGCAGAGGGGCGAGCAGCAGGCACAGCCCGATCAGGGCGGGTGCCGTCCAACGCCAGGATCTGGTCAGAACTGGACCTTGGGTGCCTCGTCAGCTACGTCGGGAGCGTCGAAGAACTCACGCACCTTGAAGCCGAAAACCCCGGCGATCAGGTTGGTAGGGGCGGTCTGGGCGGCATTGTTGAAAGTCAGCACCGAGTCGTTGTAGATCTGCCGTGCAACGGCGATCTTGTTCTCCGTTTCGGATAGCTCCGCTTGAAGACCCTGAAAGTTCTCGGAGGCCCGCAGCTCCGGGTAGGCCTCGGCTACAGCGAAAAGCTGCCGGAGAGCCCCTGTGAGGAGGTTCTCAGCCTGAGCTTGCTGGCCGGGGGTGCTGGCACTCTGGGCAAGGCTCCTGGCCTGGACCACCTTCTCGAAGGTCTGTTGTTCGTGACTGGCGTATCCCTTGACGGTTTCGACGACGTTGGGAATGAGGTCGTAACGGCGTTTCGTCTGGACCTCTACCTGACCCCAGGCGTTGTCGATGCGGTTGCGTTTGGTAACCAGGCTGTTGTAGGTGGTGAAGGCCCAAAGAAGCAGGAGTACGACGACTCCGAGAATGATCCATTCCATTCCGGGCAGTGTACGAAGGTTTGGCCAGGGAATCCCCGGTCCGGCCTTAAAACCGCGAACCCAGGGTTGTAGGACCCATAAATGACCTCTAGAACCCTGGGTTCGCGGTTTTTCGCTTAGCCAAGGGCCTTCATCATCGCTGTACCCATGTCGGTAGGAGTGGGGGCGATTGTTATCCCGGCGTCCTTGAGGGCAGCGATCTTTGCCGCAGCGGTGCCTTTGCCGCCCGAGATGATGGCGCCCGCATGACCCATCCGTTTTCCGGCCGGTGCGGAGGTCCCGGCGATGAAGGCCGCCACGGGCTTTCGCATCTCTTTGGCTATGAAGGCGGCGGCATCCTCTTCAGCGGTACCGCCGATCTCCCCGATCATGATCACACCCTCGGTAGCCGGGTCGTCATTGAACAAACGGAGCACGTCGACGAAGTTGGTCCCATTGACTGGATCGCCGCCGATGCCGACTGCCGTGGTTTGGCCCAACCCGAGCCTGGTCAACTGATAGACCGCTTCATAGGTCAGGGTTCCCGAACGGGAAACCACCCCGATCCGACCAGGCTGGTGGATGTATCCCGGCATGATCCCGATCCTGCACTCTCGGGGAGTGATGACTCCCGGGCAGTTGGGTCCCACAAGTCGAACCGGCTTGTCCGCTAGGTAGCGCCTGGCGACCACCATATCCGCCACCGGGATGCCCTCGGTGATGGCCACGATAAGCGGTACCGGTGCAGCCGCGGCTTCCATGATGGCGTCGGCGGCCGCGGGCGGTGGAACAAACACAACCGAAGCATCTGCCGCGGTAGCGCCTACAGCCTCGACGACTGTGCGGAAGATTGGAACCTCAACCCGAAATCGATCGGGCCGACCGGGGACGCCTGACCTATCGGCCTCACCCTCGAACACCTCCACCTCGCCGGCCCTGCTCGGGTGCACCGCCGCCACCACGTTGGTGCCGTAGGCGATCGAGCGATCGGCGTGGAATCGACCGGTTTTTCCTAGTCCCTGAACAAGAAGCCGGGTTTCGTTGGAGACGAGAATGCTCATCCAGCCAGCTCGACGATCTTTTGAGCGCCCTCTTTCATGTCGTTGGCGGTGACCAGGTTGAGGCCCGATTCCTCCAGCATCTGTTTGCCGAGCTCGACGTTGGTGCCCTCGAGCCGCACGACCATCGGCACAGCTAGCCCGACCTCCTGCACCCCGCTGATGATCCCGCTGGCGATGGTGTCACAACGCATGATCCCGCCGAAGATGTTGACGAAGACTCCCCGAACGTTGGGGTCGGCCGTGATGATGCGAATGGCGGCGGCTACCTGATCGGCGCTCGCGCCACCACCCACATCCAAGAAGTTGGCCGGTTCTCCTCCGAAGTGTTTGATGATGTCCATCGTCGACATCGCCAATCCGGCGCCGTTGACCATGCATCCAATGGTTCCATCGAGCTTGATATAGGAGAGACCCGTCTTCTTGGCTTCGAGCTCAGCCGGGTCCTCTTCGGTTTCGTCTCTCATCGCCGCCACGTCTGGATGTCGGTAAAGAGCGTTGTCGTCGAAAGCCATCTTGCCGTCGAGGGCCATGACCTTCCCCTCGGTGGTCACCACCAAGGGATTGATCTCGATCAGGTCGGTGTCTAGTTCGCTGACGAGCGAGACCACTGTCTTGGCGAGTTCTGCGAAGCCGACATGAACCGGTCCCTCCAAGCCCAGACTCCACCCGAGACTGTTGGCCTGGAATGTGGCAAGGCCCACCGCCGGGTCAACCTCGGCCCGATGGATCTTGTCCGGCGTCTCCTCGGCCACTCGCTCGATTTCCACTCCCCCTTCGGTTGACACCACAACCACGTTGCGAGCGATGGCGCGATCGAGCAACACGGCCAAATACAGCTCTCGGTTGATGTTGATGCCCTGCTCGATATAGAGCCGGCTGACCAGTTTGCCGGCCGGCCCGGTCTGAATGGTGACGAGCAGCGATCCGAGCATTTGGGCAGCCAGATCGGCCACAGCCGCTTCGGTGGCGTCAATGCCACCCTTGATTCCGACCGTAACCACAGTCACGCCGCGCAGGTCGGGGTGTTCGACGAAAGTCCCCTTGCCGCGACCGCCGGCGTGGATCTGAGACTTCATCACCACAACGGGATTGCCGCTCTCCTCCACCAATGGGCGGACTGCGGCCACGGCCTCTCCAACGGTGAAAGCCACGGTTCCTCGCGGAACCGCGATACCGCGGGCGGCCATCAACTGTTTGGCCTCGTGCTCGTGGATCTTCATGGATGGGAGGGGGCCGGGACGTTAGTGGCGACCCACTCGGTGATCTCGGACAGTCGAGTACCCGGACCAAAGATGGCTACCAGCCCTGCCTCCTTGAGAGCGGCCGCGTCAGCTTCGGGGATCACTCCCCCACCAAATACCATGATGTCATTGGCACCCTGGGCCGCCAGCAGCGAGACGATTTTGGGGAAGAGGGTCATGTGGGCCCCAGATAGTGAGGACAACCCCACGGCCTGGACGTCCTCGTCAATAGCGGTGGCGACGATCTGCTCGGGAGTCTGGTGAAGTCCGGAATAGATGACTTCATTGCCGGCGTCGCGCAAGGCCCGGGCGATCACCTTGGCGCCCCGATCGTGTCCGTCGAGACCGGGTTTGGCGATCAATATCCGTCGTGGCACGAACCGTGAGGTTAACGACTCGGAATGCTGGCTCCGGTGGTGCGCTAAGTTGAACATCTGAACTAGAAGGAGGCCTGAAAGTGCCCAATTCACGGCTTCATGCTCTTACAGCAGCCGGACAGAGCGTGTGGTCAGATCAGATCAGCCGTCCCCTGATCGATTCTGGCGAGTTGACCCGCCGGGTCACAGAAGATGGGGTCAGTGGCGTGACTTCCAACCCGACCATCTTCGCCCAAGCCATCGGTCAGGGCCACGGTTACGACCGCGCCTTCAAGGAACTGGTTGCCGCTGGCCTGTCCGACGACGAAGTCGCGGTTGGACTGATGACGGCAGACATCCAGGATGCCTGTGATGTGCTGCGGTCGATCTGGGAATGGAGCGATGGTGGAGATGGATTTGTGTCGGTCGAAGTCAGCCCGTTACTGGCTGGTAACACCGAAGCGACCGTGGCCGAGGCCCGCGAATGGGTGAAGAGGATCGACCGATCGAACCTGCTCGTGAAGGTGCCAGCCACGGCTGCAGGAGTGGGCGCCATCCGCCAGCTCACCTCGGAAGGAATATCCATCAACGTAACTCTGATCTTCTCGTTACAACGCTACGAGGAGGTGATCGAAGCGTATCAGACGGGTTTGGAAGAGTTCGCCGCCGCCGGTGGAAGGCTTAAGAACGTCAATTCGGTGGCTTCGTTTTTCGTATCGCGGGTCGACACCGAGGTCGACAAACGTCTCGAAGCCATTGGCACCGAGGCCGCCCTGGCGATGCGTGGCACCGCGGCGATTGCCAACGCACTGCGCGCCTATGAGCTGTTTCTGCGGCGGTTTCGGTCGGAGCGTTGGCTTGAGCTGGCGGCGGAGGGTGGCCGCCTACAGAGGCCGTTGTGGGCCTCCACCTCGACCAAGAACCCCGCCTATCCCGACACCATGTATGTTGAGAAACTGGTGGCACCCCATACCGTCGACACGATGCCCCTTGAAACCATCGACGCCTACCAGGACCATGGACTCGTGCTTCCGCTGCCTTTCGGGGCTATGGAGATCGACGCTGCCGCCACCACCCTGGAGCGCCTGGGATCCCTTGGCATCGACATGGACGACGTCACCGACGTCCTCGAGCGGGAAGGTGTCGAGAAGTTCGCCAGGTCGTGGCAGGAGCTGCTGACCGAGATCGCCGGGAAAAGGGGCTAGTTCAGACTCGTTGCAATGGCGCCCAGGCGAGCAACAGTCTCTTTTTCCCCTCCGAATCGAACACCACCTCGGCTTCAGCCCGGTCGTCATTGCCGATGACCTCGCGGACAGTTCCGAGTCCCCACTTGTCGTGACGAACCCGATCCCCCGGCCCTATGTCGGAGGCACCAACCGTCGATCGACCCGACCACGCAGTTTCCGCCCGTGAGTCGCGACGGCGCTTTTCGGCCTTCTCAATGAGATTGGCCGGCACCTCCTTGAGGAACCGGGAGGGAGGGTTGTAGTTGGTGCCACCAAAGAGCATCCGGCTCCAGGCCGAGGTGAGGTACAGCCGATCCTGGGCCCGGGTGATGCCGACATAACAGAGCCGCCGCTCTTCCTCCAGCTCGTCGGGGTCACCCAGGGTTCGCATGTGGGGGAAAACCCCGTCCTCCATTCCCACCAGGAAGACCGCCGGGAACTCGAGCCCTTTGGCATTGTGCAGGGTCATCAGGGTGACCGCCCCTGCCCCTTCCTCCAGCTCGTCCGTCTCGTTCTGCAGGCTGACGGTTTCCAGAAACAGTTCGACCCGCGCAAGGTTCGGCAGCGAGTCCCACTCCTGACCGTTGATCACCGCGCCCTGGTTGGATGACTCGAACTCCGAAGCCACCGACAGCAACTCCCGCAAGTTCTCGACTCGCCCCAGGGCTTCGATGGTTCGCTCGGCCTCCAGCGCCGCCATGATCCCCGTGTCGTGGAGGACGGCGTCGAGGGCGCCGGCGATGCCGGCGGCGTCGGCCTTCATATTCAAAAGATCGAGCAGGCCGACGAACTCCAGGATCTGCCTCTGTGCCCTAGCTGTCAACTGCCCGATCTCGCCCGCTTTACGCATTCCATCGCCAAAGGAGAGGTGGTTGTCCTGCGAAAACCGATCGAGGTGGGCAATGGTGGTGTCGCCGATGCCCCGTTTGGGCTCGTTGATGATGCGTTTGAGCGCAACGGCGTCGTCAGGGTTGACGATCGAACGCAGATAGGCGAGAGCGTCTTTGATCTCCTTGCGTTCGTAGAACTTGACCGAACCCACAACGACGTAGGGGACTCCCCGGCGCATGAAGACATCCTCCATGACCCGGGATTGAGCATTGGTCCGATAGAAGACCGCAACATCGGACATGTTGAAGCCCTGTTCGGTCAGTCGCTCGATCTCGTCGGCGACGAACCCGGCCTCGTCGTGCTCGTCCTCGCCCTCGAAACGCACGATCAGTTGACCGGCTCCCCGGTCGCTCCACAATCGCTTAGGAGTTCGCCGTGGGTTATGGGCGATCACGGCGTTGGCGGCGTTGAGGATGTTCTCGGTGGAGCGGTAGTTCTGATCGAGGATCACCACCCGGGCGTCCGGGTAATCTTTCTCGAAGTCGTTGATGTTGCGAACATCGGCACCCCGCCACCGGTAGATGCTCTGATCTCCATCGCCCACAACGCACAGGTTGCGGTGCTGCTCGGAGAGGCGGCGGACCAGGATGTATTGGGCACGGTTGGTGTCCTGATATTCGTCCACCAGGATGTACCGGAACCGCTCCTGGTAGTGCGCAAGCACCTCGGGGAAAGCCCCGAACAATTCGACAGTCACCATGAGGAGGTCGTCGAAGTCCATAGCCGAGGCTTCCAACAGCCGTTGCTGATACAACCGGTACACGTCCGCAACCTGCTCGTGATAGAAACCGTCCCCGGAGGAGGCGAAGGCCTCGTAGTCGATCAGTTCGTTTTTGGCCTTGCTCACCGCCGCTTTGATTGCCTTGGGAGGGAATCGCTTGGGGTCGAGGTCAAGGTCGCGTACACATATGGTCAACAACCGCAGGCTGTCGTCTTCGTCGTAGATGGTGAACCCCGAGCGGTAACCGAGGCGGGGGGCTTCCCGGCGGAGTATTCGTACACAAGCGGAATGGAACGTGGAGACCCACATCGACCTGGTCGCCCGTCCCACCAGCCGGGCGACGCGCGAGCGCATCTCGTCCGCGGCCTTGTTGGTGAATGTGATGGCGAGAAGCCCTTCTGGAGGAACCCCGAGGTCGCGAATGAGATGGGCGATCCGGTAGGTCAGCACCCGAGTTTTGCCCGACCCCGCACCGGCCACCACCAGCACCGGCCCTTCAGTTGCAGCAACGGCCTCCCGCTGGCTCGGGTTGAGTTCGGTCAACAACGGCGAATCGACCAGTAGGTCGTCGGAAAACCACTCCGCGTTCACCAGAGCATGGTACCGGCTCCATGAGATCGAATCACATGCGGGTAACTTGAAATATCAGTGGCGCGTGCTCACAGCCTCGGATTGAGCAGGAATGAAGTCCTCGGTGACCGGAGCCTTGGCCGGTAGCGAGAAGCAGAAGCGGCTCCCGGTGGGAAAGCGGCGCTCATACCAGACATCTCCACCCATGGCCCTAGCCAGCCGGCGAGCGATAGGTAGGCCGAGGCCGATGCCAGACGAGGACCTCGAATCACCCTTGGACAACTGTTCGAAGTGTTCGAAAACGGTGTTTATCGCCGCATCCGGCACCCCTGGTCCATTGTCCGAAACCACCAAAACGTACTGGTCGCCGTGGGCGAATCCCTCTACCAATACCTGATCGCCACCGTATTTACGAGCGTTCTCCAGAAGGTTGCGAACCACTTGCTGGACTCGCTTGGGGTCAGCCTGCAACCGCACCCCGGCCGGAAGCGACACCGCCGCCTCTCGCCCGCCGCCAGGGGGGAACAACATGTTCGCTACTTCGTGCACAAGCGATCCGAGATCGAAGTGCTCCACCCGGAACCGAAGCCTCCCCGCTTCGAGTCGGGGGATGACAAGGACATCTTCAACCAGATCCCCCAGGTAGTGCGACTGCTTCGAGATATAACCGAGAAACTCGGCAATCTCGGCGTCGGTCAAGCTCTTCCAATCGCTCGTCAAGGTCTCGGCAAAACCGGCGATTGATGTGAGGGGAGTCCGCAGTTCGTGGGAGACCATGGCCACAAAGTCGTTCTTGATGTGACGGGCTTCGATCGCTTCCTGGCGGGCAGCTTGTTCCTTCTCGCGGGCGATGCGCACCCTCGTGACGCTCCATACCAGGGCCACCAGCGTCACAGACAGGCAGACGAGCCAGACGACCGGGGGAAGGGATTCGATCCAGGTGTAAATCGAGTCAACCATCCCGCTCACAGTCTCATCATCTCATGAATTGGAGCCTTCGAGGAGGGAGCGCAGCGTTGCAACCAGCGCCCCCTGACGAAGGTCGCTTTTCTCGAGGTAGGCGTCCACCCCGGCGTCCCATGCAGCCGCCTGTTCGTCGGGGGTGGCGACCCCGGAAACCATCACGATCGGAATCGTTATGTTGCCTGCCCGCAAGGCTCGCACCAGGTCGACCCCGTTGGAGCGTGGCATCGCGTAATCGACCACCAGAACATCAAAACGCCCGCTTGATATCGCCATCACGCCCTCTTTGGCACTCCCCGCCACTTCGACCTCATATCCACGTGCTGAAAGTGTCGCCGAGATGAGTTGACGCACCCCGGCCGAGTCGTCGACAACCAGGACGCGCCGGCGCCGCTCCGGCGACGCCTCGTTGTGTCGGGCCAACTCACCGAGGTAGTGAGGATCAACGACAACCAGCACTTCGCCGCCCCCCAACAGCGCCGCACCGGTGAGGTTCCGGGCGCCGCCAAGGATCGGGCCCAGTGCCTTCACCGCCACCCTCCTCCTTCCCAAGATCTCCGCCACCGCCACCGCCACCGGGCCTGACCGGGTCCCCAACACCACCAGATCGGACTCTTCTCCCACAGGTGGTACGCCCATGGCGGCGCCGAGGGAGATGAGGGGGATGTCCTGGCTCTGGAACCGGGCTCGCCTTACTCCGTGTATGTCAACCTTGATGTCAGAGCTCGCTGGGACGATCGAAGCCTGGATGGCGGCCTCGGGCAAACCCCAGTAGTTGTCGCCGTTGGCCACCACCAGAACGTTCTGGAGCACAAGAGAGATGGGAAGGGTGATCGTCACTGTGGTCCCCTCCCCCGGGCGCGATTCCATTGAGAGTCCGCCATTCACCCTCTCCAGAGCTTCCGCCACGGTCGACAAACCGTCACCCGCCCCCGAGAAGTCATGAGCAAGGTCGACGGTGGAAAATCCCGGCATGAACAACAACGACGTGAGTTCGGAGTTCTCGGCGGGAATCCCTCGCTGACGGGCAGCTTCGCCCACTGCCTTCCAATCCACTCCCCGCCCATCATCGGAGATGGCAATGACAACCTTGTCTCCATCACGTTTTGCGGAGAGTGATACAACGCCGGTACCTGACTTGCCCAGCGCAATCCGCTCCGCGGGTGGTTCCAAGCCGTGATCGACAGCGTTGACCAGCAGGTGGCGTAGCGGTTCTCGCATCAACTCGACGATCTGGCGATCGAGTTCGAGCTCCTCCCCGGCTTGTTCAAAGCGAACGTCTTTGCTGAGCTTGCGGCCCAGATAGCGGACGAATTGGGGGAAGGTCTCCGTGGCCTGGCGCAGGGGCGCATTGGCTAGCGAAACCGCCAGCGCTTGGAGCTGGCCTACCGCCACAGACATCCGCCGAAGCTGGGACCGCCAGGCGGACATCAACCGCTGGGGATCGGCCCCTTCGAACTGCACAAGAGCAAGGTCGGAGAGCGCATCGGCATCAAGGCTCACTTCCACAGCCTGGTTGATGAGCTGGTAGAGGTCGATGGTGTCGACCCGCGAGGTCCCGGCGAGCATCGACCGTTCGACGGCTGCCAGCAGTCCACCGAGCGAAGTAGGGCCAAAGCTCTGGTCTTGAGCCTCCGCCAGCTTGAGCGGAAGATCGTCTTCGTTGGTGCTACCTCCGGTCAGAGCCTTCTCGGTGCGGACGACCAAATCCCGCAGGCGGGCAGTCATCCCCTGCTGCTCCTGCTCTGCCGCCTCGGGCAACATGTTGGCCAGTTGTTCGAGGGCCCTGCCAACGGTGGCGTTGGCAGTTGTGCTTCCCGTCTCGATGTTCTTCCAGGCCTGCTCGAGGAGGGCACCGGCATTGCCCATTTCAGCCAGACCGACCACCCGCGAAGATCCCTTAACCGTGTGCGCGTCGCGGACCAGATCGCCGATCGACTCTGGGGAGAGCCGGCTCAACGCGAGTTGGCGGGCGCCGCTGGCCAAGCGCCGTGATCGTTCGATGATCTCGGTGTGATAGATCTCGATCAGTTCAGGTGGTAACGCAGCGTCCAATAAGCTCCCGGGTCTCTAAGCAACATCGGCCGGCGCAACTGGTGAGTTGAGCCGAGGCTGCTCAACGAGGCCTGTTTTTGGCTCTCTCTGGGCCCCCAGGGACTATTCCCACTCAATCGTGGCAGGTGGCTTTGAGGATACGTCGTAGGCGACCCGATTGATGCCGGGGACCTCATTGATGACTCGAGAACTGATCCTCTCCAGAAGGTCGTAAGGCAGGCGAGCCCAGTCGGCAGTCATGGCATCTTCGCTAGTCACGGCCCGCACTATCAATGGGTAGGCGTAGGTACGGCCATCCCCTTGCACCCCGACCGTCTTGATGGCAGGCAACACCCCGAAGGCCTGCCAGAGGGATCGTTCCAGACCGGCCCGTCTCACTTCTTCGGTAACGATGGCATCGGCGGCTCTGAGCACCTCCAGTCGCTCAGACGTGACTTCACCGATGATCCGGACCGCCAGTCCCGGCCCCGGAAAGGGCTGGCGCCAGACGATCTCCTCAGGAAGCCCGAGTTGCTCCCCGATGGCCCGCACCTCGTCTTTGAAGAGATCGCGGAGAGGCTCAACAAGTTCGAACTTCATGTCGTCGGGCAGACCCCCGACGTTGTGATGGGTCTTGATGGTGGCGGCGCTGGCGCTCCCTGATTCGATTACGTCCGGGTAGAGGGTGCCCTGGACCAGGAATCGGACATCAGCCAGATCGGACGATGCCTCCTCGAATACCCTGATAAAGGTCTCACCAATCACTTTTCGCTTGGTCTCAGGTTCGGTGAGTCCCTGCAACTTCTCCAGGAATCGATCCGCCGCTTTGACGTGGATCAGATTGGTCCGGAAGTTGCGCAGAAAGGTCTCCTCGACCTGTTCACCTTCATCCTTCCGCAGCAAACCGTGGTCGATGAAGATGCAAGTCAGCTGATCGCCCACGGCTTCATGGACCAGGGCGGCAGCAACCGCCGAGTCGACGCCGCCCGACAACCCGCAGATAACCTGACCATCTCCTACCTGGGCCCGGATTCGCTCGACCGCTCTTTCGATGATGGAGTGACTGGTCCACAGGGGCCGGGCTCCACACACCTCGTAAAGGAACCGCTTGAGAATGTCGGCCCCGCGATCGGTGTGTGTCACTTCAGGATGGAACTGAACGCCGTACAAGCCGCGGGCCCGATCTTCCATCGCTGCCACGGTGGCGCCGGGGCTGGCAGCCGTGGCGACAAAACCGGGTGGGGGTTCGGTCACCGCATCGCGATGGCTCATCCACACACCCAGGTTGGGGGGAAGGTCGGCCAACAGGGCACCCGGCGACAAAACATCGAGGGTCGTGCGGCCAAACTCTGATGAGCCGGTGTTGGCGACCTTCCCGCCCGCCAGGTCGGCGATCAACTGATGCCCGTAACAAATGCCTAGGACCGGGACCCCCGCCTCAAGAATCGCCGGGTCCATCCGGTAAGCGTCCTCGGCGTAGACCGAAGCGGGTCCACCTGAGAGGATGATCCCGGTCGGTTGGCGGCGCCGAATCTCATCGGCAGTAACCGTCCTCGGGACGATCTCGGAGTGGACCGAAGCCTCCCGCACTCGCCGTGCGATGAGTTGCGCGTACTGGGCACCGAAGTCGATGACCAGGACGGAATCTTCTTCGGGTGGTGGGTGGTGGGTGGTGAGTAGTGGGTTTGTTTCGGGACTCACAACTCACCACTCACAACTCACCACTCGTTCATCCCATGCCAACTCGTTGCGCCTTTTGCAGGCCTTTGCCTTCTGTCTGGAGTGAAGGTGCGAGCATGATCTCGGCCTTCTGAAAGGCCTTGAGGTCGGAATAACCGCATGTGGCCATCGAGGCTCGGAGTGCTCCGAAAAGGTTGCGACGACCATCGTTCTCATGAGCCGGTCCGACGAGAATCTCCGCCAGGCTGCCCAACCTTCCTACCTGGACCCTCGCCCCCCGCGGCAGGGTTGGGTGGAAGGTGGCCATTCCCCAGTGAAACCCCCGGCCGGGGGCTTCGTCGGCGGCGGCGAGCGGTGAACCGATCATCACCGCGTCAGCGCCGCACGCGATCGCTTTGGCCACATCCCCGCCGGTGCGCATCCCTCCGTCGGCGATGACGTGGACGTAACGGCCGGTCTCATCTAGATGACGGATGCGAGCCCCGGCGGCGTCGGCGATGGCGGTGGCCTGGGGGACACCCACCCCCAACACTCCCCGGGTGGTACAGGCCGCACCGGGACCCACGCCGACCAAGACCGCGGCCGCCCCGGTGCGCATCAGGTGGAGAGCGGTCGAGTATGAGGCACAACCTCCCACGATGATCGGGACCTCGGATTCGGCGATGAATTGGCGAAGATCGAGAGGCTCTACCCGGCTGGAGACGTGTTCGGCCGAAACCACAGTGCCCTGGATGACCAGGATGTCGAGGCCTCCGGCCAGGGCATACGAGCCCCACTCGCGGACCCGCTGGGGAGTAAGGCTTGCAGCCGTTACAACCCCGCCAGATTTGATCTCTTCAACCCTCTGGCGGATCAGGTCGGGTTTGACCGGTTCGAGATAGATCTCCTGCATCCTTTGGGTGGCCTTCTCGGATCCCAACTCGGCGATCTCCCCGAAGTAAGGCTCGGGATCCTCGTAACGGGTCCACAACCCCTCCAGATTGAGAACTCCAAGACCACCGAGACGCCCGATCTCGACCGCGGTGGCGGGGCTCAGGGCCCCGTCCATGGCCGAGCCGAGCATCGGCAGGTTGAAGCGAAAAGCATCAAGTTGCCAGGTGATGTCGACGTCATCAGGGTCACGGGTGCGACGGCTGGGGACGATGGCGATGTCGTCGAGTCCGTAGGCCTGCCTGGCAGTCTTACCGATGCCGATATCGATTTCCACCGGGTGAGTGTACCGGCCCGCATGACGCGACTTCCGACACCGCTTCGGTGGCTGGCTCGCCGTTTACGCTGCCAGGGTGGAACCCGAACCGCCCCGGACATGGCGACCGCGCGACTTCGTGGCGGCGATGGCGGCAGGGCTGGTGGGGGTGGCAGCGGTGGGAATCCCGGTCCTCGCCGCCGGTGGCGGGACCGAGGACCTCATTCTTCTCGGCAGCCTGGGCCAGTTTGGTGGTCACCTGGGGGCGCTGTGGTGGCTGGCTCGCACCCGCGGGGGTGCCGCTTCATTGGGGTTCCAGGTGGAGCCATCCGATGTGCTCTATATCTTCTACGGACTCGGACTCCAGATCATCCTGCCTTTGTTGGTGGCCCCCTTGGCCTCTCTTTTGGGCGACGATCAAATCGGCCAGGAGGTGGCCGACCAGATCCGCGAACTGCGGGGTACGGCCGCCAAAGTCCTGATGGCCGGAGTGGTGATTGTGCTGGCCCCGATCGCCGAGGAGTTGATGTTCCGCGGCATCCTCCTCAAAGCCGTGGCCGGGAGGGGCGCCTGGAGGGCGTCGTTTATCACCGCCTTTTGCTTCGCTGGCTTCCACCTTTTCGGCCTGACCGGGGATCTGTTGATCGGGATCGTCCTGCTTCTACCCGTGTTTCTGGTGGTAGGCCTGATCCTGGCGAGGGTCACCCTGCGGCGAGGGAGACTGGGGCCGGCCATCTTCATCCATTCCGGCTTCAACCTGCTGGCAGTGGTGGTGCTCCTCATCCCGCCAGAACTTGTGGAACAGATGTCGGGGTGACCCGAAAGCCCCCGTTCTGGCGCGTAGTTCTGCTCCCCTGGTGTCGATCCTCCGAGCCAAAAGCAGGTGATCTAGTTGCCGGCCAGACCGACTGCCCGGCGAACCTCCACCATGGTCGACTCTGCACGGGACCTGGCGTCGAGAGCACCCTTAAGCATCACCCGACCCACCTCTTTGTCATCGAAGGACTTAAACCGCGTACGTATCGGGGTTAGGCGCTCGACCACAGCCTCGGCTGCAGCTTCCTTGAAGCGGCCGTAACCGGCATCAGCGAACTCGTCTGCGAGATCGGCAACGGACCGGCCGACGCTTACCGAGAAGATCTCAAGGAGGTTGGCGATCCCGGGCTTCTCCTCCCAGTCGTAGCGGACCGTCCGATCGGAGTCGGTGACAGCCGCTTTCACCTTCTTGCGGATTACGTCAGGGGGATCGAGCAGATTGACCCGGGAGTCGGGGTCGGGGTCCGACTTCGACATCTTGGCCTTCGGATCTTGCAGCGACATCACCCGGGCACCGACCGGGGGGCTGATCCTCTCGGGGAGCGGAAAAGTGTCACCAAAGCGGCTATTGAAACGCTGGACGAGATCGCGGGTCAACTCCAGGTGTTGAGTCTGATCGTCACCCACCGGGACCGCCTGGGCCCGATGAATCAGGATGTCGGCGGCCATCAAGACGGGGTAAGCCAATAACCCAAGGTTCTGTCCGGCCCGGTCGGCCTTCTCCTTGAACTGAGTCATCCGCTCGAGCTGACCAATGCTGCTGATCGTCCCCAGGATCCATGCCAATTCGGCATGCTGCGGCACCTGGCTTTGAAAATAGAAGAGCGACCTCCGAGGGTCCACCCCCGTGGCGAGGACCGTCTTGGCGGTGGTCAGGCGCGACCGATCGAGCTCCTCGGCGCTATAGGGAACCGTCATAGCGTGGAGGTCGACAACGCAGTAGAAGGTCTCGTAGTCCTCCTGCATCTTGACCCAGTTTTCGAGAGCGCCGATCAGGTTGCCGAGATGCAGCTCGCCATCGCCGGTGGGCTGGATGCCGGAGAAGACTCTCTTGCGTCCTATTGGGGTTTGAATTGCCACCTGATGTCACTCCTCGGAAAACAGAGAGCCGGAGGTCGGGCCTCCGGCTACGTGTGCACGTTTCGCGTTTGGGCCCATCAAAACTGGGGCCACCACCACGATAGGCGATCAAGAACGCTCACAGCACGAACACTACTGAGCGGGCACCGATGCATGCAACCCTTCCGGCCGAGATGCCGGGGCGGGTGCCGACCGATGACGACGCGGCAAGATGACGCGGAAACATGCTCCTCCCAGCCGCTTTGATCGCTCGTGAGAAGCGGTGCCGCCATGACGGCGAACGATCAAGTCGACGACGGCCAGGCCGATGCCGGAACCGGGGACGTTGGCGTTGAGCCGGTTGGGCCCACGCTCGAACTGTTCCCAGATGGCCAGTTCATACTTCCGAGGGATGCCGGGCCCGTCGTCGTGCACTTCGAAAACGATGTCGCCTTCGAGGGCCCCGGCGGTCACAAGCACATTGCCTCGCCCATAGCGAATAGCATTGGTGACCAGGTTGTCGAGCACCTGTCGCATGCGATCAGGATCGAGGTAAGCACTGAGTCCCGGCTCGACTTCCACCTCGAGGCCGACAGGGGTCGATCGCCCCGACCACACCGAGTCGTTGACAAGCTTTTCGATCTTCACCACCGACTCCCTCAAGTCGGGCCCGGCGGAGTCGCGGGCTAGTAGCAAGAGGTCGGCAACGATCCGCGACATGTACATGGCCTGTTGATGAACCACCCCGGTCAGCTCGTGTCGTTCTTCGTCACCGATGGAGACGTTGGGGTCCTTCATGACATCGAGAAATCCGACCATGGCTGTCAGCGGTGTGCGAAGTTCGTGGGATACGGACGCGACCAGGGCCTTTCGTCGCTGTTCGACCAGGACGTGATATTCCTTCAGAGCGACAGTCTGGCGAATGATCACCAGGGCGACAATGACAACCGCGATCGCCAGCAGTGCGAGCGTGTCAGGTGCCAAAGTGCTCTCTATCAGCTTGGTGCCCACCAACCAGGCCAGCAACACGACCGCGGCGTATGGGGCCAGCATCGGCCATAGTCCCTGCCGCTTGTCGGCGTACTCCCTGGGCTTAGGCCGATGGCCGATCCAAGTGCCGACGCCGAGATAGCACATCTGGGCGAGAATGAAGAAAAGGAAGTTGGGCTCGGCATTGGCAAAGGTCTGGCCCACTCCTGAAGACATCAGACTTAAGTCGCCGACGACCTGGACCAACATTCCAACGCCGAGAAGGACGATCCGGATGTCGAAACGCCAGGCGGAGCGGCGGATAGTTACGATCAACGCAACTACTACGGCCACAGTGTCAATCACCGGGTAGGCGACACCTGCAAATCTCTCCCAGATCGTCGCCGACGTCAGATGAGCCTGGAGCGATGGAAGAAACAGAACCCACACGAGGGTGGCCATGGCGGTGGCGCCGATCACACCATCAAGGATTACCCGTGCTCGACTCCGAAGTACCGACCCGAGGTGTGGCATCAGGGCGAATCCGGTCAGGGTGATCCCATATGCCGACAGGAAGACGAGGTCGTACGGTCCAAACGCCGGCAGCACGAGCACCGTCGACAACACGGCGTACACAAGCACCGCCAGGGCTATGTAAACGAAACCTCCACCCACCAGGCGCCAGGCGAGACGCTCACGATCTACGTACGCTCTCGAGCCGCGTAATACCAGAATTCCAGAGACCAGGCTGCCCACCATGACCGCGATCGGACCCACTTCGTCATTCTGAGGGTCGAGCACGGTGATGATGGCCGCTGCCACCAGCATCAGGAAACAGGCGGCCGATGCGTACACACGCAAGGGTTTGCGCGGTGAGACGTTGGCAGTGCCTGACGCCACGAGAGCACCAACAGCCTGGGGCATACAGGGCTTATCGGCTGGGTTTCTGGCCGAGAAAAGGAGAATCAGCCGGCGGAAATGCTCTTGCCGGGCGCCGTTGCCCCTTGCTCCAGAGTGGCAAGGTCGATGACTATCTCAAGGTGACCGGTTACGGCCCTGACATGGCGGGTCAAAGCCTCGATCATGTCATGTATTTGGTCGTCGGAGTGGTACAAGGTGTGTGTGAACCGCACACCACTTTGGCCCGGTGCCACGGCCGGAAACGACGCCAGGTTGAGATAAAAACCGTCATCAAGCATCCGCCGGGCCAGATCGATTGCCTGGGAGATTCCCCCGACCCTGACAAACCAGAGCGGGGTGGAGTCCAGCGCCACTACTGGCAGGGAGGCGCTCACCAGAGCATCACGGACCAGGTCGATCTGACTATGAAGGCGTTTTTGGCGGCCGACCAATTCGTCGGAGAGATGGATATCGGCGGCCGCGATGGCCGCACCCAGCTCGGCCGGATGGAGGGGCCCCGAGAAGGTGAGGGTCCCCCCGCAAAGCTGGACCCGTTGAGCATCGGCCGGATCGGGAAAGGCGATCGCCGCCCCCCCCGAGCCAAAAGACTTGGCTAGAGAGACAATGACCACCATCCGCGGGTGGAGGGGGCGGCCATCGAGCACAAACCCCCGGCCGAATTTGCCACGCCATCCAAAGCCGTGAGCGTCGTCGTAGTACACATGAAGTTTCGGGTAGCTATCCAACAGGTCATGTATCGCTGAGACCGGAGCCACATCGCCAAACATGGAGTAGACCCCATCAGCCAGGTACCAGACGCGGCGAAAGCTCTTGCTTGCTTCGGCGATGGCCGTCTCTAGAGCATCGACGTTGTTGTGAGGGAGGGGGTTGACGAGAATGCCCTCGGCTTGGAGAATTTGGGTTCCCAGATGTACGGTTGAATGTGCCTGGGAGTCGACCAGCACCACATCACCGTCGCCGATGAGCACTGGCAATGCCGCTAGATGACCAAGGGTCGTGGTGGTGGGAACAACCACATGGGCGTCGAATATTCGGGATATCTTCTCTTCCAGTTCGTTGTACATCTCAAGCGATGTGTAAGCGGTCGATGATGAGAAAACGGTGCCGTACCGTTCGATCGCATCGATTGCACCAGCTTTCAGACGTGGATCGAGGTTGAGACCCATATAGGCGCACGAGCCAAAGTTGACCACTCGGCGGCCCTCGATGTTGAGAATGTCGCCTTCCAGGGCCTTGTCGCTGACTCGTATTCGATACAGACCGGCGGTGCGCGCCGCCAAGGCGTTCTTTTCGAATAGCTGCAACAGCCGCTCATGGCGGGAGGCGCTTCCGGATCGCATGGTCCTTCCTTTCCAATACGAAAGGACCAGAACCTGTGCCCTCGTGTGCAGCGTGCACCGTTCCCTCCCGGGCTCAGGTCCTTCCGGCTCGGTAACTGTAGGGAGCGGTTTCCAAACGGGCAACATATTCGACCCGTTGACTCACCACTCCCAATGGGCCATACTCAGCGGCAATGGCCACGATCAACCCCATCGTCATTATCGACTAGGCGCACGTCGCATCGGCGTGTGCCAAACCCTTCGTCTCGGCGGAGGGTTTTTTCGTGCCTACTCGACTTGACAAGGGAGAGGACACCGAAATGAACCAACTCGAGATCTACGACACAACATTGCGGGACGGGTCCCAACAAGAAGGGATTTCCCTCACGGTGAACGACAAGCTCCGCATTGCCACACTCCTCGACCATCTCGGGGTCCACTACATCGAAGGCGGATGGCCCGGAGCTCTCCCCAAAGACGACCAGTTCTTCACCCGGGCAAGACAGGAACTCGACCTAAAGAATGCGTGCCTGGTCGCCTTCGGGTCGACCCGGCACCCGCAGAGTGCCGTGGCCAGTGACTCCCAGCTCGCTGCGTTGTTGGCCGCCGAGACCGAGGCGATCTGCATCGTGGGCAAGGCCTGGGACTATCACGTACGCGAGGCACTACGAACCGATCTCGACGAAGGCGTTCGGATGGTGGCGGAGTCCGTTGAGTTCCTTCGCCGCCATGACCGCCGTGTGTTCTTTGATGCCGAACACTTCTTCGACGGCTACAAAGCCAATCCCGAGTTCTCCATCAGAGTGTTGGGCGCCGCCCACGAGGCGGGCGCCGAACGACTGATCCTCTGCGACACCAACGGCGGCAACCTACCGCACGAGATCGTCAGTTCCATTGAGAAGGTGCGCGCCAACCTGGTCGGAGCCGAATTGGGAGTGCACTTTCACAACGACTCTGGCTGCGCGGTTGCAGCCTCGCTATCGGCGGTCCAGGCTGGTGTTCGCCAGGTGCAAGGTTGCGTCAACGGATACGGGGAGCGGACCGGCAACGCCGATCTTTGCTCGATCATCCCCGACCTCGTACTCAAGATGGGTATACCGGTGGTTTCGTCCGAACGTCTTGCCGAGCTAGCACCGACCTCCCACCACATCGCCGAGATCGTCAACATCACTCTCGACCCCCACCGCCCCTACGTGGGCACGTCGGCATTCACACACAAGGCGGGTCTCCACACGTCCGCCCTGGCCCGCCGACCTGATGCCTACGAACACACCCCACCAGTCAACGTCGGCAACATGACCAGAATCGTTGTTTCCGAGCAGGCTGGCCGCGCTTCCATCGTGGCCAGGGCGGCGGAATTGGGGTTGAACCTGTCCGACGAACAAGCGCGGGCGGTCTTGGACAGGGTCAAACAACTGGAACACATCGGCTACCAGTTCGAGGCCGCCGACGGTACCTTTGAGCTGCTGGTACGACGAACGCTCGGCTGGGAACAGCCCTTCTTCCAGTTGGAATCCTTTCGAACTTTTGTCGAAAGACGGGCAGCCGAAGAGGTGATCGCCGAGGCCACCGTGAAGGTGGTTGTCGACGGTAAGCGGGTGGTGTCAACGGGCGAAGGAAATGGGCCGGTCAATGCCCTCGACCAGGCGTTGCGAGCCGCCCTCAGGTCACGCTTTCCAGCGGTGGAGACGCTGCGACTTACCGACTATCGGGTCCGTGTCCTGGACTCGGCTGACGGCACCGGCGCCCGAGTACGAGTGCTGCTCGAGACGTCTGATAGCGTCACTTCGTGGAGTACCATCGGGGTACACGACAATGTCATCGAAGCCTCCTGGGAGGCGCTGGTCGACGGAATCGTTGTCGGCCTCCTGCGGACCGGCCAAATATAGGCGACCACCTAGAGTGAATTTTCGCCACACCTGGTGGTCGCTGGGGTAACCTGTCCAAGGTCAAAGGAGCACAGGGGCAGTGGATATCGTGGGGCTTATCGTTGGAGCATTGTTTGGGGCGGCCATCGGGGCCGGAGTTGGTTGGTTCGTCTGGGGACGAAGCCGCCGCACCCTGAGCAACCAGGTTGTCAATCTGTACACGCGCCTGTCGGCAGCCGACGTCGAACGTCTACGTCTGCAGGAGGAGTTGAACTCCACGGCTGCACTTCCAAAAGTCATTTCCCTGGACCTGCGTTATGACGCAGAGCCCACCGAGCCGCCTGCCCACGACATGTCAGTGGTGCTTGACGAGTTGGAGACACGACCGGATCTCGAACTGGTCAAAGGAATCGGGCCAAAGATCGCCGTGCTGTTGGCGGCCGAAGGAATCACAAGTCTCAACCGGTTGGCCAACATGTCCGATTCGGCGCTTTATCACCTGTCAATCCGGCTCCCAACGGTGGCAGAACGGATCGAGAGAGAAGGCTGGCGTGAGCAGGCCCGTGAGTTGCTGTTCCCTTCAAGGAGTCATGCCAAGTAGGTTGCGCATCATGTGGGCCGTCGCGCCCCACAAGATTTCACCTTCGATTTCGTAGAACCATATTTGTCGGTCACCCCAGCGCTCGAAGCGCCAAGAGCCCGGCTCGGCCAGGTCTTCCAGGCGGGGGATAAGGATCCGGGCGACCTCTCGTTCCGAGGGCCTCAAACGGGGTATCCCCGACAACCTGCCTACTACCGGTACCACCAGCAACTTGTACTCCACGGTATGGATCTCCGGCAGATAGCCAAGAATCTCGACCGTGGTCGGGTCGATCCCGACCTCCTCTTCAGCTTCCCTCAACGCAGTGACCACCACGCTGCCGTCATCGGGATCGGGTCGGCCCCCGGGGAAGGAAATGTGTCCGGCGTGGGTGGGCATCGTCTCGGGCCGTTTGGTGAGAACCACCCGCACATCGCCGTTCTCATCCTCGTAGAGCGGGATCAGGACCGCCGCCCGCGGGAGTGGTGAGTCGGATTCAAAAGCCGGGCGGATTTGCAAGCGGTCCCACATTTCGCCACGTTATAGGCTGGACCGCCGATGCCTACTCAGCGTATCGACACCGAACGTTTGATTCTGCGCCGTTTCACGCGGCGCGACATCAATTCGGTTACCGAAGCAGTCCAGAGTTCGCTGTCAGATCTCAACGAATGGTTGCCCTGGGCACACCCCGGGTATCGCAAGGATGACGCCTCCAACTACATCAGGGACAGCGGCGAAGCTTGGAAGGAAGGCCGGGCCTACGACTACGCAATTCGTCGCCGGGGAGATGTACGGCGCCATCTCGGCAACATCTCCATCTGGTCGGTGTCCCGCCTCACCCGGACTGGCGAGATCGGATACTGGGTGCGCAGCGATGCCACCACTCACGGAATTGCGACCGAAGCCACCGCCGCCATCGTCAAGGTCGGCTTTGATCAACTCGGATTCCACAAACTCACCCTCCGCATCGCTATCGGCAACCGCCCCTCCGAGAGAGTTGCTGAAAAGCTCGGGTTTTCCCGCGAAGGCGTCCTTCGGGAGGAATTGCTGATTCGGGGCCGCTGGGTGGACCACACCCTCTATTCGTTACTGGATCGGGAATATCACTCGACTCCGGCACTGGAATCAGGCCAGTAGATTCTGGTGGTCATGGGATTTACCGTTGTCTGCCGAGGGGCCAGGGGGTCCTCACCAGTCAGTGGTCCCCAATTCCACCGATATGGCGGTGCGACAACCTGCTTCGAGGTTGTTCTCACCGAGGATCATCGTCTGTTGATCGACGCCGGCAGCGGCGCCCTCAACATCGGCCGGGTAACCGGTCCCGCCCATTTCACGATTCTTCTAACCCACCTGCACTGGGATCACACGCAAGCACTGCCGTTCTTTGCCCCGTTGTACGACAGCCGCAACCGTTTCGACTTCTATGGCCACCGTCCTAATGGAATGGGGATCGAGGATGCCCTCGAAGCGGTGATGCAGCCCCCTTATTTTCCCGTCTCGTTCCGCTCTGCTCCGGCCAAGAAACACTTTCACCATCTGGACGGAGAGACTCTCGACATCGGGGGATTCTCCGTCACGTCCTCCACCCTCTATCACCCCCAAGGTGTAACCGGATACAGACTGGAGAAGGACGGAGCGGTGCTGACGGTGGCCACCGACGTGGAACACGGTGACCCGGACAGCGATAAGGCCGTGTTGAAACTGGCGGACAAGGCCGACGTTCTCATTTACGACGCCCAGTACTACCCGGATGAATGGGCCACCACCAAGAAGGGGTGGGGACACTCGACCTGGGAAGCCGCCGCCTCCCTCGCCACGGCCGCCGGAGTAGGACGCCTCCTTCTGACCAGCCACGATCCCACCCGCACCGACTCTGAGATCGACCACATCGCAGCCCAGGCCCGTGAACACTTCGCTAATGCCGAGGCCGTGGCCGAAGGAATGGTGGTGGAGGTCGGTTCGAAGGCGTGAGACGTGAGGCAAGGGGCCTCCAAGCCTCGTTTTGGCGCGTCGTTCTGCTCCCCTGGCGTCGCAACGACGCGCCAAAAGCGGGGGGGTTTGAGGAACTCAGCCGAACTCAGCCGAACTCAGCCACCAGTGGCCAGCACCCGGGAAGCGTCGCCAAAAATCGACGCAATGGCAGGGAACACCCCCACCACCAGGGTGAGAACACCTGAGATCAGCAGCGCCAATCGGAGAGAGCCCGAAGGGACGAAATTTCGATCCCCGGTCGCAATGGCCGGAGCCTCATCAAGCCAGACCGCCTTGACCACCCTGGCGTAGTAGTAGAGGGCAATGACCGTGTTGACAGCGGCGATCACAGCCAGAGCCACCGTTGCCCCTCCCCCGGCAATCATCACCGAGCGGAACATAACGAACTTGGCGAACCAACCGGCCAGGGGAGGAATGCCGGCCAGCGAAAAGAAGAAGGCCCCTGCGAGCAGGCCCAGCCGCGGGTCGTACGACCCGAGCCCGGCCCAGCCGTCGATGTCTCCGCTGCCGGTCTTGCGGGCGGCGGCGATGACAACGGCAAACGCCCCGAGATTCATGATCCCGAAGATCACCAGGTAAATGACCGTCGCCGAGAACGCCTCGGACAGGTCCGCCCCGGCCACCGCGGCGGCGGCAAACGGGACCAGCATGAAACCGGCCTGGGCGATCGAGGAGTAAGCCAATAGGCGGACGATGTTCTGTTGTCGCAAGGCGGAGAGGTTTCCGACGATCATCGAGCCCGCCGCCATGGCCCACACCGCCGGAGCCCACACCGAGGCCACTCCGGGCACCGCCAGATAGAGCACGATGAGCATCGCCACGAACCCGGCCGCCTTGGAATTGACTGACAGATACGCGGTTACGGGCGTGGGTGCGCCTTCGTATACGTCGGGTGCCCAAAAGTGGAACGGGACCGAGGAGATCTTGAAGCCGAACCCGACGATCATCAGAAGCACGGCGACGCCCATGGCGGGCTGGCCGGCCAACTCCGGGTCGGCCACTGCGGCGCTGATCTCGCTGAAGGAAACTGCCCCCGTCAGGCCATAAACCAGAGACATCCCGTAGAGAAGTAGAGCCGTCGAAAGGACCCCGAGGATGTAGTACTTCAGGGACGCTTCGTTGGATCGCATATCGCCTTTGCGCCACCCGGCGAGCATGAACAGCGGAGCGGTCGTCAGCTCCAAACCGATGAACATGACGATGAGGTCACGGGAAGACGACATGATCATCGATCCCAGCAACGAGCAGAGGATGAGGAAGTAGTACTCCCCCTGGTAGTAGCGATCACCCTCGATATACGAGACCGACATGAGCAACACCAGATACGCCGCGACGAGGAAGAATCCTTTGAGGAAGAGGGCAAAGGTGTCGACCACAAACGAGTCGCCGAACATCGACCGCGTAGAACCGTCGACGGCCATGATGATAAGGGGAATGGCGGCGAGCGGTACCGCCAGAACCGAGAACGCGGCGATCCAGTACTTGTTCTCCCGCCTCACAAACAGGTCGGTGGTCAGGACCACCACCAGGGTGGCCACGATGATCAGCTCGGGGGCGAGCGCCAGGTAGTCGACCTCGAATAGCACCGATCAGCCTCCCAACAGGCCGTTTTGACCGGCAGTGGGGCCCGCCCGGAAAGCAGCATCTACTAGCGAGGTCACGGCATCGGTGGTCGCTTCGAAGATGATGCGCGGGAACAGACCGATCGCCACGATAAGGATGATCATGGGCAGCCAGGCGGCCAGCTCGTAACGATCGACGTCGTGGAAGTGGTGGCCCTGCCATTCATCCTTAGGCTCCCCGAGATTCACCTTTTGGAGCATCCACAACATGTAGCCGGCGGTCAGCACGGTTCCTACCGCCCCCAGGACCATGGCGGTCCTGAAGAGGCCGAGCGGCAGACCGGAAGCCGGGTTGTAGGCCCCGAGCAACGACATGAACTCGCCCCAGAAACCGGCCAGACCCGGCAACCCGAGCGAGGCAAAGGTGGTGAAGGCGAAAATCCCTCCCAGGATCGGCATCAGCTTCTGGTTACCGCCCAGACGGGCCATGTCCCTCGTGTGATAGCGATGCGAGATCGATCCGGCCAGGAAGAACAAGAGCCCCGTGATGAGACCGTGGGCCACCATGCCGATGATGGCGGCGTTGATGCCGACATCGGTGAGAGTGGCAATCCCCAGCATGACGAAACCCATGTGGCCGACCGACGAGAAGGCGATCAGGCGCTTGACATCGGTTTGGGCGAGACAGGCAAGTGAGCCGTAGATGATTCCGATCACGGCCAGCACCGCGATCGCAGGCGCCCATTCTCGGGCGGTGTCAGGGAGGATGGGAATGGCGATCCGAATAAACCCGTATGACCCGAGCTTCAGGAGGATCGCAGCCAACAACACCGAACCAACGGTGGGAGCCGCGGTGTGGGCGTCGGGGAGCCAGGTGTGAAGAGGCCACATCGGCACCTTGACCGCAAACCCCAGGAACATGGCGCCAAAAACCAGCCACCCGAACTGGCCAGCAAAGAGCTCAGGCGTGGTGTTGGCAATGTTCACCAGGGCGGGGATGTCGAACGTCCGCGGCAACTCGCCCGTGCCCGATCGGAAGTAGAGGGCGAGAAATCCCAACAACATGAAGGCCGAGCCAAAAAGGGTGAACAGAAAGAACTTGATTGCGGCGTAAAGCCGGGTTTCGACTTCCCGGGCAAAACCCGGGATCTTGCGTGGTGTTTTGTCCCCCCAGATCCCGATCATGAAGTACATGGGCAGGAGGACGATCTCGAAGAAGATGAAGAAGAGGACTAGGTCGAGGGCGACGAACGTGCCGTTCATACCGGTGGCAAGTAGCAGCATCAGGCCCAAGAATGCTTTGGGGTTGTGCGGTTCCTCCCAGTGGTTCCAGGAGTAGATGACCGACAAAACGACGATGAAGGTCGACAGAAGGAGCAGAGGCAAGCTGATGCCGTCGACTCCGACGTGGTAGTTGGCGTTGATGGCGCTGATCCAGGACTGGTTCACTTCGAACTGGTACCGGTCGGCCCGGTCGAAGTCGAAGTTCGTCGCCAGACCTAACGAGATGAGGAACGTCACCACCGATACGAGAAGACCCCAGGCTTTGAGGGCCGACTCCTTGCCACGGGGCATCGCCATGAGCACTATCGCCCCCAGTGCAGGCAAGAACACGACTGCACTTAGTCCCCACTCGTTCAGCAAGTCCATCGTTTCCGCACCTCTCCTATTGGAAGACCACTAACACGATCACCAGCACCAGCGTCCCGGTGACGACCCCGGCCGCATATTGCTGTACCCGTCCACTTTGAAGACGACGGAGCGATCCGCCGGCAGAGTCGGCCACCGCCGACAGCCCGTGGACGACCCCGTCGATTCCCCGCTGGTCGAGACCTTGATAGACGAACTTCGACAGCAGTAACGACACCCCTGCCACGCCGTTGACCACACCATCGATGACGTAAACGTTGATCCATTCGACCGCCCGAGCGATCGGGCCCTTGATAGGTTCGACGATCCCATACCAGTACAGATCGTCGAGGAAATATTTGCGTCGGAGGACCGGGTACAGGACCGGGATCTCGAGTCGGTCTCTATCGACCTGAGACTCTCGATCAGGTTTGAATACGAGATAGGCGAGGAGGATCCCGAGCAACCCGGCGATGACACCTGGTATTAGGGCTGCCAGATCGAACGAGGTCGGTGCCTCCTCGGGATGGAATACCTCCCGAACCTCCACCAGATGGTGGAATCCGGTGTAGACGCCGGGGATGTTGACCCACCCGGCGGCGACCGCCCCCACAGCCAACGCCACTAGCGGCCCGGTCATGATGCGCGGTGACTCGTGCGGATGACCGTGGCCTCGATAGGTGCCATGGAAGGTCAAGAAGACCATCCGGAACGTGTAGAAGGCCGTGACGAAGGCAGCGGCCACACCCAACCACAAGATGACGGTGGCATCGGCATGGTTGAAGGTGGCGAGAATCTCGTCCTTTGAGAAGAACCCGGCCAGCGGTGGAATCCCGGCCAGGGCCAGCGCTCCGATCACAAAGGTCCGATACGTGGTTGGCATGTCCTTACGAAGCCCGCCCATGTCTGACATGTTGTTGGAGTGCACGGCGTGGATCACCGACCCGGCTCCGAGGAAGAGGAGAGCCTTGAAGAAAGCGTGGGTCCACAGATGGAACAACCCGGCCGCGTACCCGCCTGCCCCCAGTGCCGCCATCATGTAACCAAGCTGGCTCACCGTTGAATAGGCGAGCACCCTCTTGATGTCGTTCTGGACGAGGGCCAGCAATCCGGTCAGGAACAGGGTGGCCGCCCCGATCCACAGGATCCACGTGCGGGCACCGGCGGCCATCCCCTCGTAGAACGGAAACATCCTCGCGATGAGGTAGATCCCGGCCGTGACCATTGTTGCGGCGTGCATCAAGGCAGAGACTGGAGTTGGGCCGGCCATGGCGTCCGGTAGCCAGACGTGAAGGGGAAACTGGGCACTCTTGCCCATCGCACCGAAGAAGATCAACAATCCCGCCACTACCGCCACCGCCCCCAGAGAGGCGGCTCCCTCCTCGGCAAGGTGGAGGATTTCGTTGATGCGGAAGGTGCCGGTGGTGATGCCGAGGATGACCGCTCCCAGGATCAAGCCGACATCAGCGACCTTGTTGACGTAGAAGGCCTTCATGGCCGCGGAGGAGTTTTCGTGCTTCTCCCAGTAATGACCGATCAGCAGGTAGGAAGCGAGACCAACGCCTTCCCACCCAATAATGAGTTGGACCAGGTTGGGGGCTGCCACCAGGACCAGCATCGACCCGGCGAAGAGCGACAGCGCGGCAAAGAAGAACGGAACCCGGACGTCACCTCTCATGTACCCGACCGCGTAGATGAAAACCAATAGAGACACGGTGGTAACGACGAAGAACATCATCGAGGAGAGACCGTCGACGGTCCATCCCAACTCGAAAACCAACGGCTCGCCACCGATGAGGCCGATCCGCCCGATCTCGAACTGAACATCACGGGGCGCGATTCCGATGACGTTGAACACAAGCAGGGCCGTCGCGTAGAGCCAGTTGATGCCCATGGCACCGACGGCTATCTCGGCGCCCTGATAACGCATCCGTTTTCCGACCAGGATGATCAGAAGGAAAGCGAGAAACGGCAGGACCAGCAGCACCCCTGCGTAGTCCACAAGAAGCCCGCCATCCATGAGAGAGCGCCCTACCACTTCATCAGGTTTAGCTCGTCGACGTTGGCCGAGGCCCGGTTACGAAAGATCATCAGGATGATTGCCAGGCCGATACCCACCTCGGCTGCCGCCACGGTGATCACAAAGATCGCGAAAACCTGGCCAATGGCCTCGGATGATCGGAGAACGGCTTCGAAAGCGATCAGGTTGATGTTTACCGCGGTGAGCATCAACTCCACCGCCAGAAGAACCATGACAGCGTTGCGGCGAACCAGGAGACCATAAATGCCGAGTGAGAAGAGCACGGCCGCCAGAACCAGGAATTGATTCACGATCATACGGCGCCCTTCTCTGCTTCTTCGAGGGGGGTGAGGTCTTTGCGGGCAATGGTGATTCCGCCGATGAGGGCAGCGAGGAGCACGAACGACACCGCTTCGAATGGAACGACATATCTTCCCAGGAGCGAGAGACCGATCGTCTCGGTGGACGTGGGCTCGCCAACCTGGGTCAATTCTGTGAGACCGAAGGCCTGGATCGACGACCAGGCCAACACCACGGACAACACCCCCGCCACCAGGGCGGCCCAGGCTTTGCGCGGGTGGTCAAGGGCCGTGTCACGACCAGTGGGCGCCCTGGTGATCATGATTCCAAACAAGAACAGAACAATTACCGCTCCGATGTAGACCAGCACGAGGACCCAGGCAACGAACTCGGCGGAGAGCAACAGGAACAGCCCGGCCGTCCCGGCCAAAGTTGCCACCAGGGCCAACGCGGCGTGAACCACGTTTTGGGAGGTGACCACCCGAAACCCGGCGGCAAGCACCGCCACTCCGAGAATGACGAACACCCAGTTGGCAGGTTCGGCCACCCAATCTGTGATGTTCATCGCTCGGGCCCCGGATCGGGAGGAACGGTCGCCATCCAGTCCTGGAGACGATCCATGTCGTGCATGAGCTTGCCCATGTGGTTCTCGGAATACTCGTAGTCGGGGCTCCAGAAGAGGGCATCAAAGGGGCAAACTTCGACGCAAATGCCGCAGTACATGCAGAGGGCGTAGTCGATGTCGAACCTGTCGAGCGTCGCCCTAACCTTGACCCTTCCCCCTGGCTTCTCAGGAGTCTTTTCCTCCTTGTGACCTTCGATGTAGATGCACCAGTCGGGACAGTTGCGGGCGCACAACATGCATACGGTGCAAGCCTCCTGATCGAGGGCGATCACCCCGCGCGCCCTCGGAACCGGTGCTTCCTTGTCAACCGGGTAGTTGATCGTATTGAGATACTTCCCGGGAAGGACGATGGTCTTGACCATCGTCTTCATGGTGACCGCCAACCCCTTGAGCATGCCGATCCCGGGCAACTTCGGCATAGCCATCAGAAGACCACCTTCAGGACCCCGGTAGCCAGGATGTTCGCCAGCGAGAGGGGTATGAGCCACTTCCAGGCGATCGATTGCAGTTGATCCTCACGGAAACGAGGAAAGGTCCACCGGAACCAGATCATGATGAAGACCAACACGCCGATCTTGGCAAACAGAACAATCGGTCCAACAAAGTTGAGCTGGGCGTCAGACAGACCGGGCACCCAATAGCCACCAAGAAAGAGCGTTGCAGCGATAGCCGAGAGCGAGAACATGTTGGCGAACTCGGCCAGGAAGAAGAAGAGAAAGCGAAAGCCGGTGTACTCGGTGAGGTATCCCATCACCAACTCCGACTCGGCGATGGGCATATCAAAAGGAATGCGGCTGAGCTCGGCCAGGCTGGCGATCATGAAGATGCCAAAACCGACGAACTGAACCGCCACGAAGGGAAGACCGAACTGCCATCCCCTCTCGGAAAACCAGGAGGCCTGCGCCTCCACGATCCCGGTGAGGGACATGGTCCCCGCCAACATCACGACCCCCACCACCGCCAGCACCAATGGGAGCTCGTAGGCAATCAGCTGGCCAGCAGCGCGCAATCCTCCAATCAGGGAGTACTTGTTGGCCGATGACCATCCGGCCATCAAGACCCCGATGGTCGAGAGCGAGGAGACGGCCAACGCATAGAAGATGCCGAGATCGAGGTTGCGGCCGACCACGTCCGGACCAAAAGGAATAGGAACGAGGATCGCAACGGTGGCGGCGAGGACCAGAGCGGGGGCCCACTTGAACACCGGCCGGTCAGCATCGGCGGGGATCAGGTCCTCCTTTTGGAAGAACTTGACGCCATCGGCGATGAGCTGTGCCCAGCCCCAGCGCCCACCGGCGAAATAGGGCCCCACCCGGCTCTGCATCTTGGCCGACAACTTCATCTCGGCAAAGCCGATAGCCATTCCGACCGCGGGAATGATCCCGGCGGCCACGACCAGCGTGATGACGAGCTTCAGCCAGAAGTTCATCGGTCGACATCTCCCAACACGAAGTCGAGGCTTCCCATGATGGCGATGATGTCGGGGATGAGGGTCCCCTCGAGGATCCAGGGCAGGATCGAGATGTTGGAGAATGATGCCGAGCGGATCTTCAGCCGATACGGACCCAATCCGCCATCCGAAACCAGGTAATAGCCCATCTCACCTTTGGGGTTCTCGGCCCGTACGTAAATCTCGCCCTTGGGGATCTTGATGATCTTGGGCACTTTTGCCAGCAGCGGACCGGCCGGGATGGAATCGATCGCCTGTTGGATGATGCTGGCCGACTGCCGGATCTCCTCGAGACGGACCCACCATCTGTCCCAGCAGTCACCGTTTTCACCGGTTGGCACCTTGAAGTTGAATTGTGCGTACGGCAGATAGTCGGAAACTTTTCGCAAGTCGAAGTTGACTCCCGAGGCCCGCAGGTTGGGACCGGACATGCCGTATGAAGCCGCAACTTCAGGCGGGATCAGACCGATGCCCTTGGTGCGGGCGAGGATGATCTCGTTGCCGGCCACCAACGTCTCGAGTTCATCGACAGTGGCGAGGACCTTGTCCATCGCCGCCCGGGTCTCGGCCAGAAACCCTTTGGGTAGATCTTGAATCACCTTGCGAGTGGCCGAACCCGCCGCTTGCGCCGGTTTGACCCCGCCGATCCGGTTGAAGTTGGGATGAAAGCGACCCCCGGTTACCGACTCGAGAAGGTCGAGCACCCTTTCGCGTTCCCGGAGGGCGAAAAAGAGCGGGGTGGCGGCGCCCAGTTCCAGTGGGTAGGAGGCGTTGAACACCAGATGGGAGGCGATCCGGGCCATCTCGGTCAGGATCAGGCGGATGAATTGAGCCCGTTCGGGTACCTCGACTCCAAGCAGCCTCTCAGCGGCGACTATGAACGGAACCTCATTGGCGTAACCAGAGACCCAGTCGATTCGATTGACCAGGGTGGTTATCTGCGGATAATTGCGCACCTCGGCCAGCTTTTCGTATCCGCGGTGCATGTAACCGATCACCGGCAGGACGTTGAAAGCCCTCTCGCCGTCGATGGTCGCAACGAGGCGCAGCACTCCGTGGGTGGAGGGGTGCTGGGGCCCGATGTTGAGGGTCATATCGGGGGTTTGCAGCTCGACCGAAACCGACACCTCCGAGAGATGGCGAACCAGATCCTGATCGGCGGAGACGCGGGTCGTCATCAGGCCTCCGGGTTTTCGGTCGACGGCTCGTCCTCATCCTGGTGTCCGGGCATTCCTTCCACATCCACCGTTCCCGGCCAGGGTTTGACCTCGCGGCTCAGCAGCGGGAATGACTTGCGCAAAGGGTGCCCCTGGAACGCCTCGGGCAGGTACAGCTTGATGAGTTGGGGGTGCCCTGTGAACTCGATGCCGAACATCTCGTGGGCCTCGCGTTCATGCCAGTTGGCCCCCGAATACAAACCAACGAGGCTGTCGATTCGCGGATCATCCTTCGGGATGTCGCTAGATATGAGGACGATCAACCCGACGGAGATGTCTGCCAGGGCCGCCACTACCTCGTAGCGCTCCTCCACCGGCTGGCTGAGGGGGTCGCCCACCTCCACTGTGTTCGACCAGTCGACGGCCGAGAGCCAGGAGAAGAAGACCATTCCGAAGTCGTCACGGGCAGTGCGACACGCTTCGACCCATCCCTCCCGGCCGACCCGGACCTTGGCGGTCCCGTGGGCAACCTCAGCCGACCCCCCGACTTCTTCGGCCAATGCGGCCGCAAGCTCATCGATGGTGGTGATCTCAGATGGGCTGACGGTCACGCCGGTTCCACTTTTCGCGAATGTCCTCACCTTGAATCTTCTTCTGAAGAAGGACGATGCCATCCATCAGAGCCTCGGGACGCGGAGGGCAGCCGGGAACGTAGACATCGACGGGAATGAGCTGGTCTACACCTTTGGTCACGGAGTAAGAGTCCCAGTAGGGGCCACCACAGTTGGAGCAAGATCCCATCGAGATCACATACTTGGGATCCGGCATCTGGTCGTAGAGACGGCGCACGGCCGGAGCCATCTTGTCGGTGACGGTGCCCGCCACGACCATAAGGTCGGCCTGCCGAGGTGATGCCGGCAGCGGGATGATTCCGAAACGCATGAAGTCATACCGGGGACCCGAAGCGGCCATGAGTTCGATTGCGCAGCACGCCAGACCAAATTGGAACAGCCACAACGAGTACTTGCGCGACCAGTTGAGCAGCCAGGTCACCGGCTTGGGTGTGCCGAACTTCTGGACTACTCCCACTTCAACACTCCCTTGCGGATGGCGTAGACGAGGCCAAGCACCAGAATCAGAATGAAGGCGGCCATCTCGACCAGGCCGAACCATCCGAGTTGGTCGACCAGGATCGCCCACGGAAATATGAAAACGGCCTCGACGTCGAAGATGACAAAGAGCAGGCCGAACATGAAGTAGCGGACATAGGTCTGACTCCACCCCGACCCGACCGGGTCGACCCCGCACTCATACGTGAGGGCCTTAGCGCTGGTCGGGTTCGTTGGCCTCAGCACCGAGGCCACACCGAGCATGATCATCACCAGAACGACCCCGAGAGCGGCGAAAAAGCCGACGGTCAGGTAGTCCTGAAAATACGGGCTCATGCGGTCAAACCGGGTCGTTGCATCCGGGCGGCGAGTATAGGGAGAGCGCTCGGAGGCGCCGCCAACCTCGAATACTCTGCCAGATCGCATGGACCTGACCTCCCCCGACGACCGCAACGGCCTGGTGAACTTGGTCGGCGAACTAGAGCAAAGGCTTACCCGGCGTTCGTCGACTCGCGGTTTGGCGCCCGACCTGGCTTCACTTATACCCCCCGGGTCGTCGTACCTGGTAGTTCTCTTCGACGGTCTCGGGGACCACCAGCTGAAAGGGTGGGTGGCGGCTCCGCTAGCGGCCAGCAGGCGCGGAGCCCTTCGGGCCCCCTTTCCGACCACCACCACCGTCAGCCTCGCCACCATCGCGTCCGGGACGACACCCGCCGAACACGGGTGGATCGGCCATCTGATGTGGTTTGCCGAGCTCAGCCTGGTGGTCAACACCCTCAAGTGGGTTGACCTGACCGGGGCGGCCGTCACCTACGACACGGTCGGATTACTGCCCGCCCCCAACCTCTGGGAGCGCCTCCGGGAAGCGGGAATTGAGCCCGTCACCATCCAGCCGGAAGGATTTGCTGCAACCCCTCTCACCGCGGCCCTATATCGCGGGTGTCGCTGGGTAGGGGTGGCCAACCCCGAGGATTTAGTGACCCGGGCTCTGGAGGAAGTGGGCCGGCCCGGTCGGTTGGTTTTCGCCTATTGGCCCCCAGTCGACTTCTCCGCTCACGTGTTCGGTATGCATTCTCCCGAGTACGAACAGTCCGTCGCCGAGGTGGCGGCGATCTGGCAGGGGATGGCCCAAGCGCTCCCACCAGACGCGGTTCTGCTCGGCACTGCCGATCATGGGATGACTGCGATCTCCGACGACGGGAAGCTGCTCGTACGAGACGAGGAATTCCGCATGCTCGAGTGCTTCGGAGACCCTCGGGCCGTGATGATCCGAGGGTCGATCCGACTCGCCCGGCGGTTGGCGCAAAGGACTGGAGGAGAGCTGGTCGAGCCCGAGCGTTTTGTGACGTGGCTGGGGACAGGTATCCCCCACCCTCGCCTGACTGACCGCCTCCCTGCCCACGTTGTCCTGGCGAGGCCCGGCACGGTGATCCTTCCGAGGGGTTTCGACCGGCGCCTGGTGGGCTATCACGGTGGCCTCACCGAGGAAGAGGTCGCTATCCCCCTCCTGGTGGCTGGCGGGTAACGTCGCCGCGGTGCGCATCTATACCCGGACCGGAGACGACGGCACCACCGGCCTCCTTTATGGCGGTCGGGTGCGCAAGGATGATCCCCGCCCAGTCGCCTTAGGGAGTGTCGATGAATTGCAGGCTGCGGTGGGAGTCGCCCGCGCTCACCTTGGGGCCGGCAACTCTCTGGGAGAACTACTTATCGAGATCGAGCGTGACCTCTACGTAGTGATGGGGGAGCTGTCGACCCTGCCCGAAAACCACTCAAAGCTCAAGCCGGGCCTGACCCTCGTGACCGAGGACATGGTCAAGCGTCTCGAGAATCTGATCGACCGGTACTCGGCCTTATTCGAACCACCGAAGGACTTCGTCCTTCCCGGTGAGAACATCGTGGCGGCCTTCCTGGATGTGGCTCGAACCGCGGCTCGACGTGCCGAGCGATATTGCGTTTCGATTGCTGCTGCGGACTCTTGCGTGCTTCGATATGTCAACCGCCTCTCCGATCTCTTGTGGGTGCTGGCCCGCTGGCAAGAAGGGAAATCACGATTGGCCCGCGACTGACGAAAGGACCCGAAGTATGAAGATGTCCGACAAGCTGGCCGCCGCCTACAGCGAACAGGTGACGATGGAGCTGTCCTCGTCGGTCGCCTACCTGCAAATGTCGGCCTGGTTCGATCGGGCAGACCTTCCCGGGATGGCCTCCTGGATGAGGATTCAATCCGAGGAGGAACGGTTGCATGCCCTCCGATTCATCGACTTCATGATCAACCGTGGCAACTCCGTCGTCATTGGGCCCGTTCCGGCTCCGGCCGCCGAATTCGCCTCCCCCCGGAAGTGCTTCGAGGCAGCCCTGGGACATGAGCGGGCGGTTTCGGCCTCGATTCGGACTCTTTACAAGTTGGCGTCTGAAGAAGGTGACGTCGAAAGTTTCACCCTGCTCGAATGGTTTCTCAATGAACAGGTCGAGGAAGAGGCAACCGTCGAGAAGATCCTCGGTCAGCTTGGACATGTCGGCGACGATGGCTCGGCGCTGCTGCTGCTTGATCGGGAACTGGCGGCAAGGACACTTTCTGCCCAACCGGGAGGCTGAGCTCCGACTCGCCGTCGACGTGCACGGCTCATAACTTCCACAGTCATGGACGGGCCGATCGCAGTTGCTGCGGGGTTGATCGCGACGGGATTCATGATCGATCTCGCCCTCGGTTACAAAAGGCGGCCACGCCCCCACACGGCCGCGTACGCAGTTGGAATTGCGATGTTTGCTGCCGCCACCTGGGCTCTTGCGTTTGGCCTGACTCTTGGCTGGAACGGCGCGGCGTACAGGGCATTCTTTCTGTTCGGGGCGATCCTCAACATTCCCTACCTGGCGCTCGGATCGATGTATCTCGTTATCGGCCGGCGCGCGGGAACCATCATGTTCATCGCCGTTGGGGCGATCTCGGCCATCTCAATCACCCTGACGACAACGGTCGATTTCACCGCTCCCCTCCCCACGGGCGGTATACCCCACGACATCTTCGCACCGATCAGCGACGGGTTCGGCCCGCGGCTACTCGCAGCCATCGCCGGCGGGAGCGGAGCGACGATCATCATCCTCCTCTCGATTGTGAGCGTCTTCCGGTTCTGGCGCCGCAACCGCCGACTCGTTGTGGGCAACCTTCTGATTACAGCCGGGGCGTTTGCGGCGGCGTGGGGTGGAACCGGGCTCGCCATTGGTGCGGGCGCTGCTTTCGCACTGTCGTTGTTGCTGGCGGCAACATTGATCTGGGCCGGGTATCGGTTGGCCACAGGAGCCCGCCGGGCAGTCGCTCCTTCATCTGCCTAGGGCGAGCAGGGCAACCCCGCATGCGATCCCAGCTGCCGCCGCCACGCGGCTTGGTGACACTCTTTCATGGAGGAACCACCAGCCTCCAATCGTGGCAAAGAGAACTCCAGTCTCTCTGGCTGCCGCCACCAACGACAGCGGGGCCACCCGCGATGCCGCCAGCAAGAGGCCGTACGAGATCAGGGAGGCTGCCCCGGCAAAGAGATGGCGTTTCCACTCGCGGCGCAGTGCGGCCCTGATGTTGTCCATGCCTCTCAACGGCAACACGAGAGGCAGGAGCAGCAGCCCGGTGACCGCATAGAGAAACGCCGTGTACGCCAGCGTGCTTTCTGCCCGCCTGACTCCGGCGCCATCGATGGTGATGTAGATCGCAATGAGCACTCCCGTGATCAGGGACCAGTTGACCCCCCGGTGAGATTCGGCGGTGAGGCCAATGGCGATGACCCCTCCACAGATAAGGGCCAGGGCCACCCAGCCGATGCCAGTAGCCCGGGTGCTCAACCCGAACAGGCCACCCACCGCGATCAACAGCGGGGCCGTTCCCCGTGCCAGCGGATAGACAAACGAAAGATCGGCGCGGTCGTAGGCCGACGCGAGCGAATACAAGTACGCGACTTGAACCACTGATGAGGCAACCACATACTCCCAGGCTTCCATGGGAAGCCCGGTCCAGATCAAGACAGGTATGAAGGCCACGGCGACCAACACCACCTGGGCCGCTGCCGCCACCAGACGATCGCTGCTCGACTTGACGAGGAGGTTCCAGGAAGCGTGGAGCAGAGCCGCGGCGAGAACGGCTAGCAGTGCAGAGGCCGGCATCGAGCGACGACCGTAGTGTCCGCCCATGATCGGAGTGGTGCTGGCAGGCGGTGAGAGCCGCCGGATGGGACGAGACAAATCCCAGGTGGAGGTGGCAGGGGTCCCCATGATCGAGTGGGTGGTTACTGCCCTGGACCAGATCTGCGACCGGGTTGTGATAGCCGGCAAGCCCGATGGATGGGGAGGTCGTCACGGTTTGGTCGACCCTGCTGGGCTGGGAGGTCCACTGGCAGGTCTCGTGGCTGCCCTCCAACTCGGAAGCGATCTTCTGGTAGTGGCAGTGGACCAACCCTGGATTCGTGTCGACACCCTTGCAGCGATGGCCGCCATGGAGGGAACAGCTGTGCCGCTGAACGACGGGGTCCGTCAGGTCACGTGCGCCCGGTACTCGGCGACGATCACGGTGGCGGCGGGATCCATTCAAGAGATGCTCGACCAGATTCCCTACCGTTCCATCGAGGAGGAGGAGTGGCGATCCTGGAATGAAGATGGCCGGTCATGGTTCTCGGTCGATGACGAAAGGGCGCTTTCGGAAGGCTTGAAGCGCTTTGGCGCACCCGGGTAGAGATTTGGAGATTTGGAGACTAAGAGACAAAGAAAGACAGGAGACTTGTAGATCTGAGGGTTTGGGTCTCTGAACCTCTCAGTCTCTCACCCGCCGATGTAGCTCATCTCCACTTTGGGACGGATCGACACCGTTTGTGAGGTGCGGATCTCTGAGTAGCGGTCAGCTCGGACCGACCAAATGGATGCAATGGCCTCGTCAAGATCCCCATCGCTGGCTCCACCTCGCAGGAGCGCTCTGAGATCGTTGCCCTTGCCTGCAAAGAGACAGGTATAGACCTGGCCTTCGGCCGAAAGACGGGCCCGGGTGCAGTCTCCACAGAAGGGTTGGGTGACGCTGGTGATCACTCCGACCTCGCCGGCCCCGTCCCGGTAGCGGTAACGCTGCGCAACCTCACCGCGATAATCGGGATCGACCGGCTCGAGGGGAAAGGCGCCGCCGATCACCTGCACGATCTCCCGGCCAGAAACGACATCGTCAAGGCGCCAGCCGTTGGTGGTACCGACGTCCATGTACTCGATGAATCGCACGACATGACCGGTCCCGCGGAAATGACGGGCAACCTCTACCACCGAATCCTCGTTGACTCCCCTCTTCACGACCATGTTGACCTTGACAGGACTCAGCCCGGCGGCGGCGGCCGCCTCGATGCCATCAAGAACCTTTTGGACCGGAAAGCCGACATCGTTCATGGCCATGAACACCGTGTCGTCCATCGAGTCCAGTGAGACAGTTACCCGATTCAGACCGGCCTCTTTCAGTGCTTCGGCCTTGCGAGCCAGCAGAGAACCGTTGGTCGTCAGGGTCAGATCCTCGACGCCAGGAATCCGGGACAGGAGAGCCACCAGATCCTCGATGTCCTTACGCAGCAGTGGCTCTCCCCCGGTCAGACGGAGTTTGCGGGCTCCGGCCCGGACAAAGGCACGGGCAACCCGTTCTATTTCCTCAAACGACAACAACTGCTCACGGGCCAGGAACTCATATTCCCGGCCAAAGACTTCCTTTGGCATGCAGTAGGTGCACCGGAAGTTGCAGCGGTCGGTCACCGAGATCCGGAGATCGTGGAGAGGCCGTCCAAGGGTGTCGACGAGAGAGCTCACAGCAACCATGATGCTACGACCGAAACCGGGCAAGGGAGGAGGCCAAACGGTCGACGGCCTGGCCCACCTCCTCGTCGCTGATCGTCAACGGCGGCCCCAATAGGACTGCGTCACCGTTGACTCCGTCGGCACCGCCCGGCACCGGATAGAGCAAGAGTCCCACCTCCCGGGCGGCTTCGATCACCCGTTCGGTTACCCGATCGGCCCGGTCGAATGCGGTCTTGGTCGCCCGGTCCGACACCAACTCGACCGCCAGCAGCAGGCCGATCCCACGGATATCACCCACGTGGTGATGGTCGCTGAGGGCGGCCACGAGGCCCGCGCGGAGCTTCTCTCCCTGTCGCGTAGCCGCCTCGACCAGCCCCTCTTCCTTCATGATCTTGACGATCTCGAGGCCGGCGGCGGCCCCGGCACCGTGATGGGAGAACGTGAAGCCGTGAACAAACCCCGCATCGGCTACCGCCTCGAACACCTCACCCGAAGCGATGCAAAGCCCCAGTGGCCAATACCCGGAAGCGGCGCCTTTGCCGGCGATGAGAATGTCGGGTTCGACACCCCAGTGTTGGATTCCGAACCATTCTCCTGTTCGGCCAAACCCGGCCATGACTTCGTCGACGATCAGCAAAACTCCATGGCGACGGCAGACTTCGGCCACGGCCGGCCAATAGCCCGGAGGCGGAACGGTAGCGCCCAGGGTGGCGCCCCCCACCGACTCGGCGATGAAGGCCACGACGTCGCCGCGTTTGACGATCTCCTCTTCGAGCCGATCGGCATGCCGACGTCCACAGTCTTCGGGGTGGGTTGGGACCGGGCAGCGATACTCGTTGACCTCCGGTAGAAAAACTGCCCTCCCCAGTAGAGGCTCATAAGGAGCGCGTAGCCGCGGTCGGCCAGAGACGTCGAGCGCCCCGAGGGTGTTTCCGTGATAGGAGCCTCGCCGGGCAAGAAACGAGACCCTATGCCCTTCCCCGCGGGCGACCTGGGTGGCCCTTGCGAGTTTCAGCGCAGTTTCGGTCGCTTCGCTCCCACCGGCCACGGGATAGATGCGAGCACCCTGCATCGGAACCAACTCCGCCACCTGGTGGGCATAGGACTCGACCGCTTCGGTGCGGAAGGTCGTCGAGTGGACATAGTCGAGCTGACTGAGCTGTGCTGCGATCGCATCGACGACACGGACGCGACCATGCCCCACCGCCGACACGACCGCGCCTCCGGCGGCGTCCAGATAACGGCGGCCGTCGGCATCGATGATCCAACATCCCTCCGCCCTCGCCGCCATCGGCAGGCCATCGCCGCGGGCGAAAACGGCACTCAAGGTGTTGCTTCCGCTCTCACGGCCAGATCCTGGGTGAGGTTGAGATGACGCACCCATGAGCCGATGCCCAGTGGGATCCCGGCCGCCAGCACCAGCCAGTGAACCACCGGAACCATCATCAAGACAGCCAACACCACCAGCCCCACCAGCACCTCCGCAGCGGTCGAACGGCGTGGCAAGATCATGCTTCCGACTAGACCCGCCACTGGCACGACTCCGACCAGGGCGGCCATGAGCACCACTCCCAGCAACCCGACAACAAGGGGGGACAAAACGACCGCCAGCGGCAACCCCGCCTCTGGAGGTGACAAAACGACGATCAGAAACAGCAGGCCACCGGCCACCAGCGGCGAAAGAATCACCACCATTCCTGTGAGCCAGGTTCGAACCCCGGAGCGAGCCACTCCCAGCGCTGCCGCCACTCGCCCGGGCCAGAGCCAGGAAAGGGTCAGCGCCAGGGCGCCCACACCCAACAGTGCCAGGGTGTAGGTGAGGAGCCGCAAGCCTCGCAGACGGACATTGGCGGGGAGGGCGGTACGGCGGATGACGTTGCCGCCGAGGTCGGCGTTCTCTATCTCCGCCTCCCGCGGCGATTGGTAGATCAGGTCTCCGCCGATACGAGCAGTTGGCTCCAGCCGCACTCGTCCAACTGTGACGTCGGCCTTCCCCCCGACCTCCCCTCCGATGTTCAAAGAGGACGCCTGGGCACCAAGGTCACGCGACACCATCCCCCCCATCCCTAGTCGACTGGACCAGGAGAAGAGGTCTCGCCCGATCGACCCGGCGCTGGTCACCTCGGCCGACCAGGACGCCACCAACACATCGTCACCAACCGACCCGCTGATCACGATCCGCCCAGCCGCGGCCCGCAGGGATCCCTCAACAGATCCCGACACCTCAACCCGGCCCCCCACCGCCACGATGTCACCGGTGACCACGCCGCTCACCACGATTTCGTTGAACGCCACTGCATAGAGGTCGCCTTCGATCCGCCCTTCGACCCGGACGGTGTTACCGGCGACATAGAGATCCTCGGTAATGGTGTCTTCCGGGCGGACCAACACGAAATCCGATTGAGTGACCTCGGCCCGGGCCAGCGTGGGGCTCAAGCCAAAGACGACCAAGCCCAGGACGAGAACCAGTCGTTTAGAACGGGAGGGCATCAGCGGCGAAGCTGAGCAGAGGGGCGGGAAGGATGCCAAACACGATCGTGATCGCGATCGCCACGGCCAGCACCGCCTTGATCGGCAACGGCGGAGCTGGCACCTCCTCACCGTCCGACTCGGCCATGTACATGGCGACGATGACCCGCAGATAAAGGAAGAAAGCAACCACAGAGGCGATCACCGCCACGATGACGAGCCAGGCAAAGCCTGCCCGCCACGCTTCCTGGAACACTCCGAACTTGGCGATAAACCCGGAGGTCAGAGGTATTCCGGCCATCCCCAACAGCAAGACGGTAAGACTCAAGGAAAGAAGAGGCTGGCGCCGGGCCAGGCCCTGGTAACGAGAGAAAGGCGAACCGGCGCTGGCCGGGCCGCTGACTGCGGCGACCACCGCAAAGGCCCCGACCAGTTGCACCGAGTAGATCGCCAGGTAGAACCAAACGCCCGGGGTCCCGGCCCGGCCCGCTACCAGGCCGGTCAGGATAAAACCGGCGTGAGCCACGCCCGAATACGCAAGCAGCCGCCGGAGATCATCCTGAGCCAGGGCCAATACCGAACCCACCAGCATCGACATCACCGCGATGCCTCCGACGACTACAGCCCATACGTCGGCGTAGTCGGCAAAAGCCGTGACCAGTATTCGGGTCAAAGCGGCAAATCCGCCCACCTTGGCGGCGGCGGCCATGAACCCGACGGCCCCGGCCGGGGCCCCCTCATACACATCCGGAGCCCAGCCATGAAATGGGGCGGCCGTGACCTTGAACGCCATCCCCACCACGACCAGCGCCAGCCCGATAAGAAGAACAGCGGGGCGCAGGAGAATCGTCCCAGCCAGGAATTGCCGTTGGTCGAGAAGGTTGAGCGATCCGGTCCCGGCAAAAAGGAGCGCCACCCCGTAGATGAAGATCGCCGAGGCGAAGGATCCGAGCAGGAAATATTTGAGGGCGGCTTCCTCGGAGCGGGGGTGCTGTCGGCCGAAGCCAGCGAGGATATAGAGGCTGATCGAACCGATCTCGAGACCGAGAAAGATCATCACCAGGTGGGGCGACGCTGCCATCAGAGAGAACCCGGCGGTCGCCAGCAGGAACAACGCCAGAGCTTCCGCGGCTCGTCGACCCAAACCTTCTATAAAACGCCAGGCCGCCCCCAGACCCAGAAGCGCAACCACCACCAGGACCAGACGGGCGAAGACGGCAAACGGGTCGACCACGACCATCTCGGAGAAGGGCAACGCCTGCGACAGGTCGTCTACGGCCAGACCCTCCAGCCAGAAATGCTGGAACAACGCTGCTGCCCCGGCGGCTACGAACAGACCGAAGCTGATCCTCGCCAGGGTTCGGGCCCGGGGTGCCCATTGCACGTCCACCAGCAGCATTGCCGCCGCTCCCAGTGCCAGAATCATCTCAGGGAAGATGGCGATCCAGTTGACCTCAGGAAAGATCACTCCTCACCGCCCTCACTGGCGAACACATCGCCGATCCTCCCGGGAGCAGGGACCGAGTAGGTGGTGACAGCTTCGATCCGATCGAGGATCGCCTCCGTGGAAGGTTCGACCCGGTCGAGGAGCACTCTTGGATAGAGGCCGAGGAACAACATCAGGGCCACCAGCGGTGCAAGCAGGGCTATCTCACGTCCGGAGAGGTCGGTCAGTTTCTGGTTCTCGGGCTTGTCGAGGGGGCCGGTGAATGCCCGCTCGTATGCCCAAAGCAGGTAGATCGCGGCCAGCACCACGCCGACGGCCGCAATGATCGTGTAGACCGGGAGCGTGGGGAAGCTGCCGACCAGGACCAGGAACTCACCGACAAAACCGTTGAGTCCGGGCAGACCGATCGAGGCGAAGGCGGTGAAGAGGAATATCCCCGAGTAGATCGGCATCACCTGAGCCAAGCCGCCAAGGTCAGAGATCTGTTTGGTGTGGCGGCGGTCATAGATCATTCCAACCAGCAAGAACAAAGCTCCCGTGGTGATGCCGTGGTTGATGTTCTGTACGACCCCCCCGGCCAGTCCACCGGACGTGAGAGCGAAGGTGCCGAGGACGATGAAGCCGAGGTGGGACACTGACGAGTATGCGACCAGCTTCTTGAGGTCGGGCTGGACGATCGCCACCACCGCCCCATAGATGATGCCGATCACCGCCAGGACCGCCAACACGGGGACCAGGTCGACCGCCGCCTGGGGAAACAGGCCGAGGTTGAATCGAAGCAGGCCGTAGGTTCCTAGCTTCAGGAGGACTCCTGCCAGCAACACCGATCCGGCCGTGGGCGCCTCCACGTGAGCGTCCGGGAGCCAGGTGTGGAACGGAAACAAAGGCACCTTGATCGCAAAGGCGACTGCGAAAGCGGCAAAAAGCCATCGTTCGGTGCCGGCGGAGAGATCGAGCGCCATCAGGTCAGTGAGAGCGAACGAGGGGACCCCGGTCTGGGAGGCGTGGAGCACCGCCAGGGCGATGACTCCGGCCAATAAGAGGGCCGAGCCGAAGGCCGTATACAGAAAGAACTTGATCGCCGCATAAACCCGACGTTCCCCTCCCCAGACCCCGATGATGAAGTACATGGGAACCAGGATCACCTCGAAGAAGACGAAGAAGAGAAAGAGATCGAGCGCCAGGAAGACTCCGATCAGACCCGCCTCGAGTGCCAAGGTGTAGGCCACAAACTCCTTGAGCCGGTGCGAGATGCTGGTGGAGGCGGCCAGGGCAATCGGCACCAGGAGGGTGGTGAGGACGACCAGCGGCAACGAGACGCCATCCACACCGAGCGCCCAGGAGATTCCCCAGGGCTGATACCAGACAGCCTCCTCCACGAATTGATAACCGGCCACCCCGCTTTCGAAGGTGGCGAACAGGTAGCCGGCGACGGCCAGCGGAATCAACGACAGCGCCACTCCGACTGGGAGAACGAGTTCGGTGCGGCGACGGGGAAGCAGCGCCACCACGATGGCTCCCACGACGGGAATGAAGATCAGCGCGGTCAACACCTCAGGCTCCCCTGGCCAACATCCACGTAACGACCGCCACTACCCCGGCCGCAAAGAGGAGGCCATAACTTCGTACCAGACCATTTTGGATCGGCCTCAGCCGGGCGGCCAGCCCCCGCACAGCCTTGCCAACTCCGTTGACCAGACCGTCCAACACCCCGAGGTCGAAACGGAAGGCGGCGGACTCCGCCAGCTTCCGACCCGGTACGACCACCGCCGCTCCGTAGGCATCGTCGACCCCGTATCCCTTTTGCCACCAACCCCAGATTTTGCCGAAGCTGTTCTCGAACTTCTCCCAGAGCTGGGCCGGCCGGTTGTAGGCGAGGAAAGCGGCCGCCGCCCCCGCCAACCCTGCTCCCACCGACAGTGCGGCTAGAAGGATGAAGATCCCGATGTTCTCGGAGGGATGGGCCAACTCCACCCCGTGGAAGGAGGGCTCAAGAAAGTGTTCGAGACCCAGCCGGAACGGCGTGTTGACAAACCCGCCCACAACCGAGAGGCCGGCCAGCGCTACCAGTGGAATCGTCATGAGGCGGGGTGACTCATGTGGGTGGATGCCGTCGGGCCAGCGGGGTTCGCCCAGGAACACCAGCACGAACTGACGGGTCATGTAGAAGGCTGTGATCAACGCCGTCACCAGACCGATGACCCAGAGAAGGCCAAACCAGCCGCCCCGTTCAAAGGCCACACCCAGGATCTCGTCCTTCGACCAGAACCCGGCCAGCGGAGGGACACCGGCGATGGCGAGGGTTCCAATCGCCATGGTGGCGGCAGTCACTGGCATGTGTTTTCGGAGTCCACCCATCAGTCTCATGTCCTGATGGTTTTGCAGACTGTGAATGACCGATCCAGCGCCGAGGAAGAGCAGGGCTTTGAAGAAGGCGTGGGTCATGAGATGGAACACGCCGGCGACGTGCCCAGCTGCGCCCACCGCCAGGAACATGTAGCCAAGCTGGCTTATCGTTGAATAGGCAAGCACCCGCTTGATGTCGGTCTGGGCGAGGGCGATGGTGGCGGCTACGAATGCGGTGAGTGCCCCGACGGTGGCAACCACCGGACCGGCGATCGGCGAGATCTCGAAGATCGCCGCCGACCGGGCAATCACGTAGACACCGGCGGTCACCATGGTGGCGGCATGGATCAGAGCCGAGACCGGCGTCGGCCCTTCCATGGCGTCGGGCAGCCACACGTAGAGCGGGATCTGGGCAGATTTACCGGCCGCTCCCAACAGGAGCAGCAAGGCGATGGCGGTAGCGGTTCCGGGGTCGAGGACTTCTGCGGCCCGGTCCAACACCCCTGTAAACGACAGTGTATGGAAAGCGCCGAAGATGATCATCAACGCCACCATGAACCCGACGTCTCCGATGCGGTTGACGATGAAAGCCTTCTTCCCGGCGGCGGCGGCACTGGGAAGCGTGAACCAGAACGAGATCAGGAGGTACGAGCACAAACCCACCAGTTCCCAACCCACAAAGAGCATTGCGAAGTTGCCAGCCAGGACCAGGGTCAACATCGATGCAACAAACAGGTTCATGTACACGAAGAATCGAGCGAAGCGGGGATCGCCGTGCATGTAACCGATGGCATAGAGATGAATGAGAGACCCCACCCCGGTGACCACCAGTGCCATCAGCGCCGCCAGCGGGTCCCAGTGAAGTTCGAAGGACGCACCGATCGATGGCATCCAATCCCAGAGGGTCAGGCGATGGGCTTGCGCCGCACCGCCAAAGAAGGGCAGGGCTGCGGCCAGTGAAACCAGGAACGACCCCGCCACTGCCGACGTGGCCAAGAAACCTGCCCGGGGCTCACCGATTCGACGACCGAAGAAGTGAAGACAGACGGCTCCGGCGAGCGGAAAGGCGATGACCAGCCAGAGCAGGTCTTGCATTAGCCCTTCATGTCCGCGAGTTCGTCGACCGAGGCCGACTGCCGCCTTCGGAAAATCGCAACGATGATGGCGAGACCCACCACTACCTCCGCAGCAGCCACCACCAGGACGAAGAACACCGCCAGTTGACCGTCAAGGCTGCCCAAAGCTCTCCCGGCGGCGATAAACGTGAGGTTCACCGCGTTGAGCATCAACTCGATGCACATGAACATGACAAGGGCATTCCGACGAGTAAGCATGCCCACCGCCCCGATCACGAACAGGATCGCCGCCAGGGTCATGTACCAGCCGGGAGTCACCACCAGACTCACGACTCCTCCCGGCGTCGACGGGTGGAAGCCAAGGCGATGGCGCCGACTGCGGCGATGGTGAGAAGGAGGGCCGTGGCTTCGAACGCGAGCACCCACCCCGTGAAAAGTTCTCCCGCCACTCTTTGCACCGTGCCGTTCGTGAGTTGGGGATCGGCGGCCGTCCCAACAACCGGCACCCAGTCGAAGCTGCCGCTGACTACCACGAATCCGATAACTCCGAGGAGTACGACCACCACCCCGATCGTCATACGTCGCTGATGCGGGATGGTCTCACGGGTGTCCTCGTTGCGATCAACACCCACGAGCATGATCACGAATAGGAAGAGAGTCATCACCGCGCCGGCGTAGACGATCACCTGGACGGCGGCCACCATGTGGGCAAGCTGGACCACATAAAGGACCGCGATCGCCAACAAGGTGGCGAGCAAACCCATGGCGGCATAAACCGTGTTGCGGGCCCTGACCACAGCGACGGCCCCGACCAAAGCACCGGCAGCCATCAAAACGAAGATGATGAGCTCAATCATGAGGAGTGGTGGGTGTGGGAAGTGAGCAGTAAGTGCTGAGTTCGCTCACTTCGTTCGCTGGGGGGAGAAATAGAGTCCCGTTTCCTCCCCCAGGAAGCGAAGCGACCGTTGGGGGAGGTGGCCCGGAGGGCCGGAGGGGGCATCGTCGAACCAGCTTCACGCATCGCGGGTCTCCTGGTCGGGTTCTGGGTCCCAGTTGGCACGACCGGGGGTCCCCTGCCAGCCCTTTACCCCTTCATAAGCCGCCACCCCGCTCGGGGATGTCGCCAGCAACCAGCCGTCGGCAGTTTCGAGTTCCTGATGCCTGGCAAGGGGGTCGTCAGGGAACATATGGGGGACGCTGCCGTCGGGTCTCATTAGCAACTCTTCTTTTGTGTAGATGGCATCGGCCCGGTTCCAGGTCGACATCTCAAAGAGCGAACTCATCGTGATGGCCTCGGTCGGGCATGCCTCGACGCACAAGCCGCAGAAGATGCATCGGAGCATGTTGATCTCGTAAACAAAACCAAACCGCTCTCCCGGGGCCACCGGGTCTTCCGGCGGGTTGTCGGCGCCGCGGACGTAAATGCACCGGGCGGGGCAGGCGCCTGCACACAGCTCGCATCCGATGCATTTCTCCATGCCATCCGGATAGCGGTTGAGAACGTGCCTGCCGTGAAAACGCGCCGGCTTCTTACGGAACTCTTCCGGGTACTTGGTGGTGACCAGGCCATCGCCGGTAACGGTGTCGACAAACACACGGCCGGTAACCCGCAAACCCTTGAAAAACTCGCTCAGTATTCCCATGTCAACTCCAGGGGGGCCCGAATTGACGGAAGCTGATGACAACCGTCGAGACCATGAGCCAGATCAGGGCCCCTGGGATCAGCCGTTTCCATCCCAGCTGCATCAACTGGTCGTAACGCATCCGGGGCAGGGTGGCACGGATCCAGAAGAACAGGAAGATGATGGCGTAGGTCTTGAGGAGGAACCACACGAAGGGCAGAAGCGCCGAGATCAGGACTGGCACCTGCCCATCGAAGGTCGGACCGGTCCATCCACCAAGGAACAGGGTGGCGCAGATAGCCGACATCGAGAAGATGTTGATGTATTCGGCCAAGAAATACATGGCGAAGCGCATGCCCGAATACTCGGTGTGAAAACCACCGACCAATTCTTGCTCGGCTTCCACCAGGTCGAAGGGGGCACGGTTGGTCTCGGCGACGATGGCGATCAGGAAGATCACGAAGGCGACGAACTGCGGCCACAGGTTCCAGCGGGGAATGAAGTCGGCCCATTGCAGGAGCGGAATCGTGACGTCGTACGTGCCAGCCTGGCGCTCGACGATCCCGGCAAGCGACAGGGTTCCTTCAGGTCCGGCAGTAGCCGAGAACATGACAACCGACACCATGGCCAGACCCATCGCCGCTTCGTAGGAAATGGCCTGGGCCGTGGCCCGGACGCCACCAAGCAGCGGGTACTTCGAGCCTGAGGACCACCCTGCCAGTACCACCGCGTAGACAGCAATCGAGGACATGGCCAGGATGAACAGCAGACCAATATTGAGATCGGCGCCCTGGAGAGGAACCTCGCGGCCTCCAATCGTGATCGGCCGGCCGAAGGGCACGACCATGAACATCAGGAACGCCGGGATGACCGCCAGGAAAGGCGCCAGAATGTACAGGCCGTACTCCACCTTGCGAGGGGTGACCTGCTCTTTGAAGAAGAGCTTGAGGCCGTCGGCCACGGTTTGCAGGATGCCCCAGGGGCCAGCCCGATCGGGCCCGATCCGGTTTTGCATGTCGGCCAGGATCTTCCGCTCGAGCCAGACATTGAGGATTGTCACCACCAACAGAAGGACAAAAACCGCCAAGACCCGCCCGACTACAAAGAGTACGTCGATACCGTCCATCAGCTGACGACCTTCTTGACCGTGACCCGGGGGTCGCTGCCGAATGAGGGCACTCCCGGTTGGTTGAAGGGGATGTAAACCACGCCATGGCCCAGGCTCTGATCGAGGCGTACGGACAGAGTGGCAGAACCAGCCTCAGTCTCGACCTCGACATCATCGCCCTCCCGGACAGTCATCAGCCGGGCGTCATCGGGATGCAGGTGGGCCGCCGCCCCTGGAGCCAGCGGCGCTAGCGAAGAGCTATGTCGCATTATCACCCCGTCGTCGAACATAGTCCTGGCGTAATGAAGGACGATCTCGCCGGCCGCACTTCTACCCGGGGCATCGGCAGGGATGAAGTTCAAGGGCTGTCGGGCCTCTGGCAACGGCACGACGACGCCGTCGTTTCCTTCCCATTCGAGCACGTCCCACGTCACCCCCTGATAGGCGACGGCCACGGTGGCGATCTCTTTGGCGATCGCCTCAGCTGACGCGAGGTTGAGGGGCTTGCCCATGAGCGTGCTCAGATCATCGAGAATGGACCAGTCGGGGCGGGATTGACCCGGGCCCGGCACGACCCGATTCACCTTTTGCACCCTTCCCTCCAGATTGGTGACCGAACCCTCCTTCTCGGCAAAACCCTCGGCCGGAAAGACGACATCTGCCAGGCGGGACGAATCGGTCAGGAAGGTGTCAATGGCAACAACGAAGCCTGCGGCCTCCAGGGCCCGCCGGGCCAAGGAGCCGTCGGGGACGTCGCGAACGGGATCGGCGCCGACCAGGAGCAGCCCCGAGATCGCACCGCCTTCGAGCGCTTTGAGGATGGAACTCGTCTCCCGGCCGGCAACCGCGGAAAGGGGCCCCCAGGCACTCTCGAAATCCGGCGACCTTGCAGCCACCCTGCCCGGCAACAGCGAAGGGGCCAAACCCATGTCGAGGGCTCCAAAGGTGTTGGAGCGGCGAACCAGCGGGAGCACTTTGGCGTCTGGCAGCGTGCGAGCGAAGGCGGCCACCGCCTCTGCCAGCCTCCGATCCTCTGTGATCCCGCTCCGACCCACCAGGGCCACCACCGGCCCCTTGGAGAGCGCGGCGGTCACCTCTGGGTGTTCGCCGCCCTTGAGGGCGATCAGCAAGTCCGCCCCGGCGCCCGGTCGATATGAGAGTTTGTGGTCGGCTCGATCATCTAGGCCGGTGCGTCGGGGGTGGATGATGATGAGCGTCGCACCGTTCTCCTGCACGGCGTGACGCACCCGCAGATACAAGGTCGGATGCTCCTCCTTGAGATCGGGGCCCCACACCAGGATCGTCCTGGCCTTGTCAAGATCGCTGATCAGGGCCCGGTCAACGGTGGCGGCAGCAAACTGGGGATCGAGACCGTCGTCCATCTGGCAGTCGACGTCGTTGGTCTCCAAGACGACCCGGGCGAACTTGGAGAGCGCGTAAGCGTCTTCGTTGGTGCCGCGGGCTCCACCCAATACCGCGACTCCCTTGCCTTCGGTTGCCAACTCCCCGAACTTCTGGGCCACCAGGGCAAGGGCTTCGCCCCAGGTGGCGGACTCGTATTGACCGTCGTCTTGTTGGATCAGTGGCATTGTCAATCGATCCGGAGAGCTGATCGCCTGATGGGCAAACCGGCATTTGTCCGAGAGCCAACCCCAGTTGGTCGCCTCGACGTCAACCGCGAGAAAGCGCAGCACCTCGTTTTGGCTCGCCTGGATGCTGATGCGATCGCCGGTCGTGCACTGGACGCAGGTCGACTCCACAGCCGTCAGATCCCAAGGTCGTGCCCGGAACCGATAAGGGCGGGCGGTCAAGGCGCCGACCGGACAGATCTGGACGGTGTTGCCGGAGAAATAAGAAGAGAACGGAAGATCAGGAAAGGTGTTGACCTGGGTGTAATTGCCGCGGTCGAGGAATTCGATAAGAGGGTCGCCGGAGACTTCCTCGGAGAATCGTGTACAGCGGGCACAGAGGATGCACCGCTCCCGGTCGAGATCGACCACGGCCGAGATCGGAATCGGCTTCTGGAAGTGTCGTTTCTCCTCCACGAAACGCGACTCCCCCGGACCGAAGGCGATCGTGTGATCCTGGAGCGGGCACTCACCGCCACGGTCACAAACGGGACAGTCGAGCGGGTGGTTGATCAGCAGGAACTCCAGCACCCCCTCCTGTGCTTTCTTCACAACATCGGAACGAGTGTCAACCACCATCCCATCGGCGACCTGGTTGGTGCAAGCGGTGATGAGGGCCCGACCACGGGGGGTCTCTACCTCGACGAGGCACATCCGGCACATCCCGACCGGTTTCATCCGGGGATGCCAACAAAAGCGGGGGATGTAGGTGCCGTGGTCCTGGGCGGCCTTGATCACCAACTCCCCTTTGGGAACCTCGATCTCCCGCCCGTCGACGGTCACCTTGACGGTCTCGCTCATCGGCGAGCCAGCATAGAGAGGCCAGGAAAGGGCTCCGACTTCGGCCCGTGGGGTGGACATCACCCCCCTCGATCTCGCTGCGCTCGATCGGTCCAGGCGGAGGGGGCAACTAGGTCAGACTGGTTTGTGGTAAACCGACACGTGGATCTGGCTCTGGTGATCAAACGGCTCACGTTCCCAGCCACCCCAGCGGCTCTCCAGTTCGAGACCCGCCAGTCGGGCCATTAGATCCATCTCGGCAGGCCAGGCGTATCGGACCCGCACGGGGTACATCTTGAGGCCGTCCTCGCGAAAGTGGATCCGTTGGGTGTTGATCGACTGGCGCGTCCGGTCGTGACGGCTCGCCTCAACCTGTACCTCGTCCACCTCAACGGCCAATGCCCCGAAGCGCTGTCCGCGGTCAAAGCGGGTGAGGTCCGGAAAGAACGTCTCTGTTACAAACCGTCCACCTCGTTCCAGATGAGCGGCAACGTTGGCGAAGCAACGGATCTGCGCTTCCTGGTCTTCAAGGGCGAACAAGGTGTTGAAGACGAGATAGACGAGGCGGAAGTTGCCCTCGACCGGCACCACGGAGAAGTCGCCCATGACGACGGGGATCCGGTCCCCACCGGGTTTGGTGCGCAACCGCTCGACCATCTCCTGGGAGATATCGATGCCCGTTAAGTCCACGCCGCGTTCGACGAGAGGTAACGCCACCCGTCCGGTGCCGATCGCTAGCTCCAACACTCGCCCGCCCCTGCCGAACTCGACTAGCCGATCGATCATCGTCCCGGCCACGGAGGCAAATATCTCGTCGTAATCGGGAGCCCAGGAAGCTCCGTAAGTCTCCTTGTGGTATCCCTCCATAAGGCGCAACCTAGGCGAACGGACAGCTTCCCCGTTGGATGTGGCTCTGGATCTCACCCTTGAAGTATTTGGTAATCGAGATGATCGGCGACACGGCCGAAGGGCCCAGGGGGCAAATAGTGGTCATCTTGGGGGGCCAGTCCAGACCCACCGAGATGTTGTCGGAGACATCGAGCAACAGGTCGATGTCGACGTCCCGGCCCTGACCGGTCTCGATCCGACGCAGGATCATCTCCAGCCAGGTGGTGCCCTCCCGACAGGGAGTGCACTGACCGCACGACTCGTGGGAGAAGAAGCGAACTATCCGCTCGGCCGCCCGGACCACACATGTGGTGTCGTCCATCACCACTACGGCTCCCGACCCCAGCATCGAGCCGGCCTTGGCCGTGTCGTCTTTTGTGATGGGCAGCTCCAGGTGGTCTTCGGGCACGAACCAGGGAGCCGAGGCTCCCCCCGGAATCCAGGTCTTGAGGTCGCGACCCTCCCGGAGCCCGCCGGCCACCTCGAAGATCAACTCCCGCCACGTGAGACCGTGGGCCAATTCGTAATTGCCAGGTTTGCGAACATGACCCGAGATCGAGAACAAGAACGTCCCGGTGTCGGCGGCGTGTCCCAGGGCCTTGAAGCCGTCAACGCCGCCTTCGAGGATGTGGGGCAGGTTGGAGAGGGTCTCGACATTGTTGACGATGGTCGGTTTGTTGTAGAGACCCATCGCGGCCGGGAAGTACGGAGGCTTGAGCCGGGGCTCGCCTCGCAAACCCTCCAACGAGTTGAGCAGAGCGGTTTCTTCTCCGCAGATGTAGGCGCCTCCCCCCAGGTGAACCGTCACCTCGAGGTCATAGTCGGTGCCGAAAATCTTGTCGCCGAGGTATCCCTTTTGATAGGCCTCCTCCACCGCCTTCTGCACCCTCCGGGCCGGTTTGGCGTACTCGCCCCGGATGTAGACAAAAGCGTGATGCACCTCGTTGGCAACCGCCGTGATGATGATCCCTTCCACGAGTTGGTGGGGGTCGCGTTCGAGCAGCTGACGGTCCTTAAAGGTGCCTGGTTCCGACTCGTCGGCGTTTACGACCAGATAGGCGGGCCGGGCGGGCGCCAGGAAACTCCATTTGAGACCAGCCGAGAAAGCGGCACCGCCTCTACCCAAGAGCCCCGAGGCCTTCACCATTTCGACGAGTTCATCGCGGGTCATTCGCACCGCTTTGCGTGCCTGTTTGTACCCCCCGGTGGCCATGTACCGCTTGAGCGTGTGGCTGTCGGTGGGGTGATCGACCATCCGTTTGGTGACCAGCCGGGTCTGGGCGGTCATTCCTCGCCTCCCACCGGAGCCGCGGTGCCGAGGGGAGAGAAGGCCGGGTAAGGACCGACCGCACCGAGATCCTCCCGGATAGCCCAATCGAAGGAAGGGTTGCCTCCGAACAGGTTCTGGAGCTCGTCGGTGCCAACGACGTCGGGATGGGCGGTGCGAAGCCATTGCACGAGCTGACGGGCCTTCTCCGGGCTGATTCCCTCCACTAGTTCGTAGTTGACCTGGAGGGCGGGAGCGCCTCCACAGGCTCCGATGCACTCGGCATGTTCGACCGAGAGGACGCCGGCGGAGTCGGTTTCACCGTGAGGAACCCCGGCCTCGTCTTCCACGGCGTGGAGCACCTCGTCGCCCCCCAGGAGCATGCAGGAAATGGAGGTGCAGCAAGAGATGAGGTATTTGCCGGTCGGCTCGCGTTTGTACATCGTGTAGAAGGAAGCTGCCGCTAGGACCTGGGCCGGGGTGATCCCCACCATCTCCGCCACCTCGGCCATGCCTGCCTCTGTCAGATACCCGTCTTCGGCCATTGCCAAATAGAGAAGCGGCATCACCGCCGACCGCTTCTGCGGATAGCTGGCAATGATCTGGCGAGCCCGTTCTCGAGTTTTCTGCCGCCACCGACTCATCGGAGCCCGACATTAGGGTGTCCGTTGGTGTTCCTCGACCCCCGCGACCTCATCGTCACCTTCGGCACGATTGGCCTGTTTGCCATCGTCTTCGCCGAGTCGGGCCTGTTTTTCGGGTTTTTTCTTCCCGGAGACTCGCTTCTGTTTACCGCCGGGCTGTTCGCCTCCCAGGGCACCCTCTCCCTACCTGTGATCCTGGTTGGCTGCTTTGTAGCGGCGGTAGCCGGCGACCAGGTTGGATATCTGTTCGGGAAGCGGGTTGGGCCAGCCCTCTTTCGGAGACCGGACTCGCGGTTCTTTCGGCAGGAGTACGTCGAACGAGCCCAGCGCTTCTTCGAAAAGTACGGCGCCAAGACCATCGTGTTGGCGCGGTTTGTTCCCATCGTCCGCACCTTTGCCCCGATCCTGGCCGGGGTGGGCAAAATGCCCTATCGGACGTTTGTCTCATTCAACGTCATCGGGGGGTTGTTGTGGGCAGTGGGGGTGACCCTTCTCGGCTACGCACTCGGCGAGATGATCCCCGACATCGACCGGTACCTGCTTCCGATCATCGCCTTGATCATCCTGATTTCCTTCATCCCGATCGGAGTGGAATGGCTCAAGACCAGACGGCAGCGGGCGTCAGCGGTCGACGTCTCCCATCACCGGGTCGAGGGAGGCGATGGTGGCGACGGTGTCCGCCACGACTGAATCGGCCATCATGATCGGCAGAGCCTGCAGGTTGTAGAAGGACGGCGCCCTGGTGTGCATTCGCCAGGGCTTGCCCGATCCGTCGGCGACCAGGTAGCAGCCCAGCTCTCCTCGGGGTGACTCGATCGCCACGTAGGTTTCGCCGGCCGGCACTTTGAAGCCCTCGGTGAAGATCTTGAAGTGGTGAATCAATGCCTCCATCGATTCGTCGATGCGATGGCGAGGCGGTGGGGTGATCTTGCGGTCGTCGATTCGGTAGTCACCCTTGGGCATGGCGGCAGCCGCCTGGCGGACAATCGACACCGATTGGAGGATCTCCTCAATCCGAATCCGGTAGCGGTCGTAGACGTCGCCATTTTCACCCACCGGCACCTCGAACTCGTATTGCTCGATGCCCGAGTAAGGAAAAGCCTTGCGCAGGTCCCAGGCCACTCCGGATGCTCGCAGCGTTGGCCCGGTGATTCCGTATGCCCGGCACTCGTCGGCAGTGATTACACCCACCCCTCTGGTCCGGCCAGTCCAGATTGGATTCTCTTTGAGCATGTCCTCGTAGTCGACGAGGCGGCGGGTGATGGAGTCGCAGATGTCAGTGACATCGGCCCGCCATCCAACTGGAAGGTCGGCCGCTACCCCTCCGGGGCGGATGTAGTTGTGATTCAGGCGCAGGCCGGTGGTCTTTTCGAAGAAGGCGAGGATCTGCTCTCTGTCCCTAAAGCCGTACGTCATGATCGAGAGCGCCCCGATGTCCATTCCGTTGGTCGCCATGGCCACCAGATGTGACGCGATCCGGTTGAGCTCGGTCATCAGGATCCGAATGACCGCTGCTCTGGGTGGCACCTCGATGTCGAGAAGGCGTTCCACCGCCAGCGAGAAACAGAGTTCGTTGTGAAGCGGCGCCAGATAATCCATTCGGGTGACGTTGGTGGGGCCCTGGAGAAAGGTCAGCGTTTCGGCGGTTTTTTCCATCCCTGTGTGGAGATAACCGATGACGGACTTGGATCGCCTGATCATCTCGCCTTCGAGCTCGAGCTGGAGCCGGAGGACTCCATGGGTCGAAGGATGTTGCGGCCCCATGTTGATGATCATCCGCTCGTCTTCGGTGAGGATGTCGTCGAGGTCGTAGTCGTCGGTCACCACCGACCCGAGCTGCTCCGTGAGTCGCGGCCCGCTTTCTTCGAGGCGCATCTTCTGGGCGCCCTCGTCTGTGGAGTAGGTGTCCCACTCGCTTTCCTCGGTTCCGGAGACCCACAGGTCGACTTCTTCGACCTCGGGTTTGTCGACGGTCTGGTCGGTCATCAGTTCACCTTGTGCGAGGCCTTGAACTGAACAGGGACCGCTCCCACCTCGAAGTCCTTGCGCAGTGGGTAGCCCTCCCAGTCATCGGGCATCAGTATGCGGGTGAGATCGGGATGACCCTCGAAGGTGATGCCGAACATGTCGTATACCTCCCGCTCCCCGAAGTTTGCGCCCGGCCAGATCGGTACCAATGACGGCGCCACCGGGTCGCCATCCGGGATCCCGACCATGACCCTTAGGCGGCGACGGTGTTGCATCGAGAGCAGGTTGATCACGAGGTCAAAACGAGGCTGGCGGGTGCGGTACCAGTCGACCGCGGTTACATCGGCCAACACCTCGAAGCCTTCTTCAAACGCTGCCTTGCAGAACTCCAACAATTGGTCTCGCCCAAGCCGCACAACTTCCTGCCCATGCGAGTCCAACCATTCCGCTTCCGCGAACCTCTCTCTTAACTCACCACTCACCACTCACCACCCACAACTCTTCTTTACGCCTTTCCGGCCATGATCCGGTCGTGCAATGTCAGGATCCCGTGCATAAGGCCCTGCGGACCGGGGGGGCAGCCGGGAACGTAGATATCGACCGGAACGATCTGGTCGACACCCTGCACCAGTGCGTAGTTGTTGAACATGCCTCCGGTCGAGGCGCAGGCTCCCATTGAGATCACCCACTTAGGGTCGGGCATCTGGTCGTAGACCTGACGTAGCACCGGCGCCATCTTCTGGCTGACCCGTCCGGCAACGATCATCAAATCGGCCTGTCGGGGTGAGGCCCGAAAAACCTCCATCCCGAAACGGGCGAGGTCGTTGTGGGGAGCACCGGTGGCCATCATCTCGATCGCACAACAAGCAAGGCCAAATGTGGCCGGGAACATTGAGCGGGTCTGGGCCCATCGGGCCGCTTTGTCGACCGTGCTGGTGAGAACATTGGTCGGTGCGGTCCTCCGCACGCTCATGCGGCCACGTCCGTCTCGACTTCGCGATAACGCGCCCGTCGGTGGACGTACCAATCGAGGGCGCCCCGTTTCCAAACGTAGGCCAGGGTCTCGAGAACGAAGAAGGTGAAGATTGCTACCGCCGCCACGCCGTACCAGTTGAGGTCGGTGAAACGAGAGGCCCATGCGAACAAGAAGATGATTTCCACGTCGAAGATCACGAACAACATCGCCACCAGATAGAACTTCACCGGGAAGCGTTGGACCGGCTCAACCTCGGGAAGGATGCCGCATTCGTATGGCGCCAATTTCTCGGGGGTGGGATTGTGAGGAGAAAAGAGGCGGGACACAGAGAGAGAAACCGCCACGAAACCCCCTGCCAGGACCAACATCACCGCGATGGGCAGGTAATCCACAAGTTGCATGCCTCAGCGAGAATAGAGAACCGCCCGAACTCGGTGAAACCAGGGTGAATGGGGCCGATACACTGAACCGTCGTTCAGCATTGAGGTGGATCTTGGCGAACGGGTTGAGCCCAGCGGATCTCGAAATACAGGGACGGGCGCGGGCGTTCGTCGACGAGGAGTTGATCCCGTGGGAAGTCCACGCCGAGATGAACGAGGGTGAGATCCCCGATGACGTAAAACATCGCCATGAGAAGCTGGCGCGCGAGCTCGGGCTCACCGCCATCAACCAGCCTCTCGAGCTAGGCGGGCATGGTTACTCGACACTGCAACAAGTCCTCATTCAAGAGCAGAGCGGACGGGCGACCAATGCCCTCGGATGGGTGGTGACCACGCCACCGGGCTGGCTAACCCGGGTGGCAAGCCCCTATCTGATGGAGCGTTATGTGTTGCCCACCATCATCGGTGAAAAACACGAGTGTTACGCCATCACCGAGGAGGGAGCCGGGTCGGATGTGGCCAGCCTCCTGGCGACGGCCAGACGGGAAGGCGACGAATACGTCCTCGACGGTGTGAAGTGGCATGTGACCTCGGCCAATCTTTCCGACTACGTCTTTTTCCAGGCCAAACTCGTTGAGGGGCCCAAGGCCGGACACCACGCCATGTTCATAGTCGACATGGACACCCCCGGAGTTCGACACCTCCGCACCCCGGCCTACACCCACACCTATGCCCACCACCATTGGGAGATGGCGTTTGAGGGAGTTCGGGTCCCGGCCACCCACCTGGTTGGCGAGGAGGGTGACGGCATGACCTTCGCCCACGAGTGGTTCCGCTTCGAACGCCTGATGATCGCCGCCAGATGCTGCGGGGCCGCTGAACGCCTCATCACCGAGGCGACTGCCTTTGCCGAGGCGAGGGACCTCGGCGACGAGAAGCTGGCCGACAAACAGGTCATCCAGTTCATGCTGGCCGACTCACTGAACGAGATGTGGGGGGCCCGGTTGCAGACCTACCAGACAGCTCGTGAAGTTGATGCCGGCGCCGATGTCAAGGTGATCCACGCCCACTCCTCGATGGCCAAACTGACTGCCTCGGAGATGGCCAACCGGGTGGCGGACCGAGCGGTGCAGATCTTCGGCGGCCGCGGCTTCATGCGCGAGAACGTCGCTGAGCGTTTCTTCCGGGAGTTGCGGGTCGACCGCATCTGGGAGGGTGCCTCCGAAGTCCAGCGGGCGATCATCGCCGACCAGCTCCGCAAGCGAGGAATTGAAACCCTCAGTTAGGTGCTAACTCTGCCATCCGGATGGTGGGCATGGCCGGAGCCGTGACCTGCTCGCCGCGATAGGCCTGACCGATCATGAGCAGGAACTGGTAGTTCGTGCTTTCCCAGGGGCTGAGGGGGCCGGGGGCAAACCCGCGATTGCCGGTTCCGTGCTGAACCCTCATACAGGCGTTCCAATCCTCCTGGTTGGTCAAGTCCCAAAAGTCGACGGCATAGGAGGGGTCGAAACCTTCCCGGGCGAGCGCCTCGGGAGGAAAGAGCCAGTCACATTCGATGAAGGTCCGGCCGGGAGCCATCGGAACGATCCGATGCGTCATGACATAGTCGGGATGGGGGCTGATGAGGAGATTGGGCCACAGTCCTAGGTATAGGACGTGTCGCTCCGAGCCAGGCGCCAGATCGGGAAAGTTGACACCACCAGATTCACCGGTCAACGACATCGTCTGGGCGTGATCCTTCAAAACCATCGTGCCCCCGCACCAAAGACCCGTTGGTTGGATGTCACGCCCAGAGTCCACCGGGGTCACTTCACACAGCGCGGGATGAATCGAAGTGCAGTGGTAACACTCGTGATAGTTCTCCACTGCCAGCTTCCAGTTGGCGTTGATCTCGTACGAGTGCCGGGCCACCCTCACTAATCGGTGCGGCTGATAGGGAGCGAGCACGTCGGTGAGGTTGCCAAATGTCTCTTCCAGGGGAGGCGACTGACCGGAGAGGTCTAGGAACAACCATCCCATCCACTCCCCTACCCGAACCGGTGACAGCGGCCACTCCTTCGCTTCGAAGTCGGGTGACTGACTGAGGACGGGAGCGGTCCGCAAGGTCCCGTCCAAACGGTACGACCAGGAGTGGTACGGGCAACGGATCAGCCGGGCGTCGAAAGCTTCCCCGGGCTCGGCCAGAGGGTGGCCTCGATGCCGGCACACGTTGGAGAATCCGTGCAGGGTCCCGTCGTTGGCTCTGGTGAGAAGGAAAGACTCAGACCCGTGGTCGATCGCTCTGATCTGTCCGGGTGCCAACAAGTCGGCGGTTCGCCCCAGGCATACCCACGTTTGGCAGAAGACCTCCGACCACTCCCAGTCAAACACCTCCTGGGATCGGTAGGCCGGCGCAGGCAAGGTCCGGCTGGCCCCAAACGGGCGGAGGAGGTTGTCGATATCGGTCTTAGCGAGAGGCGCCGGACGACGCACCAGTCCTCCTCCGTGCACGATCGATTCTAACCTAGTAAACTGAACGGCGGTTCAATTAAAGGAGCTTGTCGTGGTGGCCCTAGGCCACAAGACCGAGGTGGCGGCCCTCGATCGCATAATCGCCGCCGAGCAGGACCGTTTCCTGGGTCGAATGAAAAGGTCCGGCAAATACGCCGAGAGGGCGGTTGCCACGCTGGCGGGAGGGGTCACTTCCAGTTGGCAGATTTCGTCTCCACATCCGATCTGGGTGGAACGGGGACGGGGTTCGCAGGTAGTGGACGTGGACGGTAACGAATACGTCGACTTCCATGGTGGATACGGGGCGATGCTGGCTGGCCACGCTCATCCCGCCATCGTCGGTGCGCTCACCGATCGCATCAGCAACGGCACCCACTTTGCCCAACCGGTGACAGACGCCCTGGTGGTCGCCGAACATCTGACCGAGCGCTACGGACAACCATTGTGGCGATTTGGCAACAGCGGCACCGAAGCCACGATGGACGCCGTCCATCTGATGAGGGCCATCACCGGCCGCGACCTCCTCGTGAAGTTCGAAGGGGCGTACCACGGGCATCACGACTCCGTCCAGGTTTCGACCTGGGACGAAGAAGATCTCGGCTCGGCCCGACGCCCCCGGAGCGTTCCCTCGTCGCCGGGAATCCCCCAGGCCATCGTTGAACTCACCAAGGTGGCGCCCTTCAATGACCTGGAAGCCGTAGAAGCGATCTTCAACGAGTTCCGAGGGCAGATCGCCGGTGTCATCGTCGAACCGGTTCTAATGAACTGCGGGATCGTTCCCCCCTTGCCGGGGTTTCTCGAAGGTTTGCGGCAGGTGACGAAGGAGCACGCATCTCTGCTCACCTTCGACGAGGTCAAGACCGGGCTGACCATCGGCCGGGGCGGAGCAACTCGCAAATACGGGGTTATGCCCGACATCGTGTGTTTGGCCAAGGCCCTCGGTGGTGGACTGCCGGTCTCCGCCATCGGCGGAAGTCTGGAAGTGATGGGTGCCATCGCCGACGGCACCTACGAACAGGTCGGCACCTTCAACGGCAACCCATTGGGAATGGCGGCGGCGCGGGCCATGCTCACAGAGATCATGGTGGCCCCGACTTACGAGCATCTGGAACGCATCGAGAAGAGGCTCGGGGATGGAGCCAGGCTCATCGTCGAGCAATACGAACTGCCAGCCTATGTCGTCGACCTTGGCGCCAAGGGCTCGGTGACGTATTCGACGGAACCCATCGTCAATTACCGCCAGTTCCTCGAGATCGATGGTCGTTATGCCCTTGCCTCCTGGCTGACCCAGTTCAATCGTGGCGTGTTCCTCCCACCCTGGACCAAAGGTGAGCAGTGGCTCGTCTCGGTGCAGCACACCGAGGCGGACGTCGATCGGTACCTGGAAACACTGGAACTGTTCGCTCGGGCCCTGCGAGGTCTTGATAGGTAGGCTCCCACCGCCATGGCCGGTGGGGATGTTCAGCTAGTCGAACTCGACAAGAAGTTCGGAGACGTGATCGCGGTCGATCACGTTGACCTTTACGTCAAGCCAGGCGAGTTCTTCTCCCTTCTGGGGCCTTCAGGTTGTGGCAAGACCAGCACGTTGAGGATGGTCGCCGGATTCGAACGTCCCACCTCGGGACGGGTCCTGATCGATGGCAAAGACATGGCCGATACCCCTCCCCACCAGCGACCAGTCAACACCGTCTTCCAGAACTACGCACTGTTCCCCCATCTCAACGTCGGCGAGAACGTGGCTTTCGGATTGCGATACAAATCGCTCAGCAAACCGGAAACGGCCACACGGGTCGGCAAGGCTCTCGAACTGGTGCGGCTAGCTGGGTTCGAAAAACGCCGGCCAACCCAACTTTCCGGTGGACAACAGCAACGGGTTGCCCTGGCCCGGTCCCTTGTCCTGAGCCCGTCGGTCCTCCTTCTCGACGAACCCCTGGGAGCCCTCGACGCCAAGCTGCGTAAGGCTCTTCAGATCGAGCTCAAGGCTCTTCAGGAGGAGGTCGGGATCACGTTCATCTACGTGACCCACGACCAGGAGGAAGCCCTCACGATGTCGGATCGGCTGGCGGTTATGTCCCAGGGCCGGATCGAACAAGTTGGAACCCCGTCGGAGGTTTACGAACAACCTGCCAATGCCTACGTAGCCGACTTTCTCGGACTCTCGAACCTGATCCCGGGAACGGCCCGCGGGCTCGACCACACCGGCGCCAATCTCGTGGCCGTCGGCGGACGGTACTTCACTGCCCAAAACGGAGCCGTGGAGGCGGTCGGGCCGGTGAACCTGTGCATTCGACCGGAAAGGATCATGCTGGGCCAGGTGGGAGAGAACTCAATACCAGGTGTCATCGACCGGGTGGTCTATATGGGATCGACGCTCCAGGTCCTGATTCAGGTGGAGGGGATCGGTGAGCTCCAGGCAGTCGTCGCCAACAATGGCGAAGCCATCCCCCGGCGGGGCGACCGGGTCTCATTGGGGCTGCCGGCTGACTCCCTCCGCGTACTGAAGAAGCCAGCAACCTAGAACCTTGCGTTCTTGTGAAGGTCACAAGAACGGAGATCTAAAAGTCGAGCCTGGTCAGCGCCCGCAACGCCGACTCACCCCCGGCACCCTCGCGGCGGTTGTACCTCCTCATGACGAGGCCGGCCACGGTGATGGCAACCATGGTGATCACCAGCATCAGCGTTGCTAGCGCGTTCAGCGACGGTGGTGGTGCCAGTCTCGCTCCCGAATAGAGCCGGACCGGAATCGTCACTGTGTCGGCTCCTGCGACCAGGAACTGGCTGATGACGAAGTCGTCGATCGAGACGGCGAACACGATGGCGAGGGATGAGAAGATCGCCGGTGCCAGCAAGGGCAACAAGACCCGGCGAAGAGCCTGGGCCGGTGAGGCTCCCAGATCCTGAGCCGCCTCCTCATAATCCCTTCCGATTGCGAACAGCCTTCCCCGAACGATGATGACCACGAACGACAGCGAAAACGTCACGTGCCCGAGGAACTGCGCGAAGGTCCCAAACGACACGAAGTCGTAAAGGTTCGAAAACACCATGAACAGGGCGACGCCCATCACGATCTCCGGAGTGACTAGAGGCACCAACATCAAAAAGCCGGCGGCCCGGGCACCGCGACCCCGCCAGCGGGCAAGCCCGAGGGCGAGCGCCACTCCCAAAGGCGTGGCTACCAGCATCGTCAGAAAAGCCAACCGCACGCTTTGCGTTAGGGCAAGGCGCAACGAGTCGTCCCGCGCCACCGAGGCGGCGTCGGTCAGATACCAGCGAAGAGAGAAGCCCTGCCAAACGGTGCGTGAGCGGCCAGCGTTAAACGAGAATTGAATCGCCACCAGGACCGGCACAATCGACCAAAGCACATATCCGATGGTGACCAGGCGAAGCAGCCGGGGTCGGCCCCATGGATTCGCAAGGACCGTGCGCACGGTCATTCCCGCGCCTCTTCGGTCACCCGGGCGATGTTGAACAGGTAGTAGAGCATCAGTAAAGCCACGCTTGCCATCAGGATCAGGGTGAGGGCGGCGCCGTGCCGACCCTGGCTGGTGGTCTGATTGACCAGCAGGTCGATCTGGTTGCCGATCAATTGGGTTCGCGGAGATCCGGAAAGCAGGTTGGGCGTGTAGTAGTCGCCGAACATTGGGAGCATGATGATGACGAGCCCGGCCAGCACGCCTTGCTTGGAGAGTGGCAGCGTTACTCGGAAGAAGGCGGCCCTGGCACTGGCCCCGAGATCTCGAGCCGCCTCCAACACCTGCCCATCGATGCGGTCAAGAGCCGCATACAGGGGAAGGATGAAGAACGGCAGGTAGCCGTAGACCAGGCCCAGGATCACCGTCATTGGTTTGCCACCAAGCCAATCCTGAGGTGCGAAACCGAACGCGCTGATCGTGGTGTTGACAAAACCGTCGTTGCTGAGCAGGTTTACCCAGGCCAGCATTCGCATGAGGTAGTTGATCCAGAACGGTGCCAGGATCAAGAGCAAGAACAGCCCCTTGCGCCGTCCTGCTCTGCGAGACACGAAGTAGGCCACGGGATATCCGATGAGAACGCTGAGGGCGCACGCCGCCAAGACGTAAAGCAAGGTACGGATGGCGATGACGCCGAGTTGGCCCCCAAAAAGACCCGACCACACCTCTCCGAAGGGACCGACCTCCCAACGCAACGGATTCCATTCGGGCACGGGTCGCACCAAGACCGGGTGCAGCCGACCCATGGCAATAGACAGGATCGCGTAGAAGGGAACTACGAAAAGGAGCACCAGCCAGACCAGGCCTGGCGCGGCCAGGGCCTTCCAAACCCAATCCTTCAGCCCGACAGCGCTAGTTTCGGCTGCCTGCAGGTTGGAAGGCACCCAACGACCTCATCCCCCGGCTTTGGCCCGCGACCAGTTCTCCGCCCACGATGCTTCGGTCTCAGGGGTCAGCTGGGTCGGAACCACCGCCCGGGGGCGGGCGAAGTCGTCGCTGGTAACCGCGACAGCTGCCAGATTCTCGGGAATCCATGCGTCCGTCACGAGAACGGCTGGATCGAGGCCGACCTGAGGCGGCTGGTAGCCCAACCAAGCGAAGTTCTCGAGCGAGTTGGCTTCATCCAACATGAAGTTGATGAAGTTGTGAGCCAGCACCGGACTGGGAGCTCCCTTCACCACCGTCATCGTGTCGTTAGCGATCAGGCCGTTGGCGGTAGACCCTTCAGCCGAGGCGGGCCACAAATAGCCCAATACACCGTTGACGTCGGCCTCTTCGGGAAAGTAGTACTGAGCGTTGACCATATCTCCCGACCAGGCCAAGCTGAGAGCGTAACGGCCCTCGGGGATCCCCTGATACGCGCCATCGATTCTGTAGGTGATGTTCATCAGATCCACCAACTCAATCAGAGAGTCGGCGGCTGCCGCTACCTGCTCAGAAGTTGCGTTGCGGGGTTCAGAGATCCCACTTCGGAACATGGCCATTTGCATGGTTTCCCGAAAGTCGTCGTAGAGGACCGTCATACCCTTGTACTTGGGGTTCCAGAATACATCCCAGGGGTTCGCCAACCCCTCCACGTCTGCCGGGTCGAACAAGTCGTTGCGCCATCCGATCCCGGTTTGGTAGACGACGTAGGGAACGCTGTAGCGGGAATCGACGTCGTAGAACGGGCTCAACAGCTCGGGCCAGACATACTGATGATGGTTGGGCAGGTAATCGTGGTTGAGCGGCTGGATCAGCTTGCCGGCCACGGCCTTGCCGATCGACTCTCCCGCCGGAAACCAGATGTCGTATTGCACCTCCCCGGACAGAAGCTTGCCGAAAGCCTCCTCTTCGTTATAGAAGATCGTGACCTCAATGGGAACGCCCAGCGCTTCCTCAGCCATAGGAATGACCTCTGGGTTGATGTAGTCGGCCCAGTTGTAGATACGGAGGGGACCCGCTTCGGGCGCTAATCCCGACTCGATAGCGGGAACATCGTCGAACAACGGCTGTGTGGCAGGGCTGGTGGGGGTTCCGATGACGATCTCGATGTCATCGCCGGTGCCCCCGCCGCACGCGGCCAGCCAGGACGAAAACGCGGTAAGAGACAGCCCGGCTGCTGTCGATCGCTGAAGAAAATCGCGGCGTGTATAGAGACCTCGCCTGCTTCGCCGGTTCCAGTTCTCTCGGGGGTGATAGACCACGTCGGGTTCCTCCCATCAGGGTGAGGCGGCAGCCTCACTGAACGGCCAATCAAGGCACCATAACATCGTCTGGTAAGGCGAACCCGAGTTCAGCGGCGGCAGATTGAAGACATAATCTCCGCATCCGTTCGTACCCGACCTCGGGGTCGTTAAGCACCACTTGGACAGCCAGGCCATCGATCAATCCCGACAACCGGACGGCGAAGTCGCCCGCGTCGACCGCAGTCGAAAACTCTCCGTTCTGTTGACCGTCAACGACGATCTCGGCGATTGAACCCCTCCACTCATGATCCATACGCTGGCGGGCCTCGGCCAGTTCCGGGTCCTGGCGAGCGCGGGCCCACATCTCCAGCCACAAGGCATATTCGTCGTCGATGGCGGTCTTCCGCACTGATGCAGTGGGACAGCTCGATTCGATGATGAAAACCAGCCGAGCCCGGGCGGTGTCGAGGTCGGAGCTCCGCCTCGCCACCTCAGCAAAGAATTGGCGGTCTTGGTGGGCGAGGGCCTCTCCCAGCAATCGGTCTTTGGACGGGAAGTAATAGAGGATCAAGCCGGGACTGACACCCAGCACCTCGGCAATGTCCGCCACCCTGGTTTCGCATATGCCGCGGACAGCAATCACCTGTCCGGCCGCCTCCAGAATCTGCTGGCGCCGAAAATCGGTCAACTTCTGACGAGGGCTCACCCTTCACCTTCTTCCGGAGCGGTAGATTCGCCTGACCCGCCAGGCAGTGCAACTGAGATCCCGTGACGACCTGACCCCCCAACCCCTCTCGGCCATGCTCGAGGCACGGTCGGTGGCGGTGGTTGGCGCCAGCCCGCGACCGGGAAGTGTGGGCTGGCAAGCCACCTCCCAGCTCATCCGAGGTGGTTTTTCAGGTCGCATCCACCCGGTCACTCCCTCCCATCGCGAGATTGCGGGTCTGCCGGCCAGCCCTTCACTTTCCGACATCGACGAACCGGTCGATCTGACCATCCTGGCGGTTGCGGACCACCGGCTCGAGGAGCTGCTCGATAACGCGCTCTCCGCAGGAACCCGGTCAGCCGTGATCTTCTCACCTGCGTTGGGGGCGGCCTCTACCGGGGTGCCTCTGCGAGAACGCCTGGCAGAGATGGCCCAAGAGGCGGCGATACCAATCTGTGGCCCCAACGGAATGGGGTTCCTCAACCTCGATCACAGCCTACGGGTCTGTGGCTTTTTTCAACCGTGGGAGTTGGAGGCGGGACCGGTCACCTTTCTCAGCCATTCAGGCTCGTTGTTCTCGGCGGTGATCCACAACCACCGTGACCTGCGATTCAATCTCGTGGTCTCCAGCGGGCTCGAACTGGTGGTGACGATGGATCAGTACCTCGCCCATGCCGTGGAGCAGCCCACGACTCGTGTGGTCGGTCTCTTCCTCGAAACCGTTCGCCGGCCCGTAATGATGGCCGCCGCCCTCACGTTGGCTGGAGCGCGCGACATCCCGGTCGTCGCCCTCAAAGTAGGTCGCAGCGAAAGAGGCAGGGAAGCTGCCGCCACCCACTCCGGTGCCCTGGCCGGAGAGGAGGACGTTCACCGGGCGTTCTTTGAGGCTCATGGGGTCCACCAGGTAGACACCATGGCGGAGATGATGGACACCCTCGAAGTCTTCACCACCTCCCGCCGGGCAAGAATCGGTGGTCTTGGTTCGGTCCACGACTCCGGCGGTGAGCGGACGATGTTGCTCGACCACGCCGAAACGATCGGCGTTCCCCTCGCAAAGATTTCCGAGCCGACCAGAGGTCGTCTCACCCAGATCCTTGAGCCGGGGCTGGAACCCGACAACCCGGTGGATGCGTGGGGCACGGGCCACGATGCGGAGGAGGTGTTTGGCGAGACGTTGCGAATTCTGGCCAGCGACCCTGAGGTCGGGCTACTCGCTTTCGCAGTGGATCTGACTGCAGAGGAGGATCCCGGCCCCGGGTATGTCGACCTCCTGGCTGACCTCAACAAACAGATCGAGGTGCCCCTGGTGGTTCTTTCGAATCTTGGCACCGGCATCGACCCCATCCAGGCCGTAGGCCTGCGTAGACAAGGCATCCCTGTTCTCGAGGGGACTGAGACCGGGCTCAAAGCGATCGGCCATGCCCTCGCACATGTCAAGCACCGACCGGTGGCAGTGGCGACCACTGCCCGCTCACCGGCTCTGTTCACCAAATGGCGAGACCGCCTCACCCAGCCCCAACCCTTGTTTGAGCAGGAGTCCCTGGCCCTGATCGCCGATTACGGCATCCCGGTGGTGCAGTCGGTCACCGCCGGTTCACTAGATGAAGCAGTAGCGGCCTTCGAGAAAGTATCCGGACCGATCGTCATGAAGACCGCCGCCGGCCACCACCACAAGACCGAGATCGGTGGAGTCCGCCTTGGTTTGGAGCACGCGGATCAAGTGGTCGAGGCTTATCACGACCTGGCAACCCGACTGGGTCCGCAGGTCTTGGTGCAGCCCATGACTGCGGAAGGCATCGAACTCGCCCTCGGACTTGTCAACGACCCGCAGTTCGGACCGCTGGTGGTGGTTGCGGGAGGCGGGCGGCTTGTGGAGATCCTCGACGATCGAGCCATGGCCCTTGCTCCCATCGATCACGCCGTGGCTGAGCGAATCCTCGACCGGGTGCGGGTGTCGAGGCTCCTCCGGGGAGTGCGGGGATCACCTCCAGCCGATCGGGCGGCAGTGATCGATGCGCTGGTGCGACTCTCGAACATTGCCACCGATCTAGGCGATCTCCTGGCCGGGGTAGATGTGAACCCCCTGCTGGCCGGACCGGCGGGGGTGGTAGCTGTCGATGCCCTGGTGATCCCCAAAAGCTCCGGCATGGCTTCTGGCGCGTAGAAACGACGCCCTTGTGTCGTTTTTACGGCGCCAGAAGCCATGGTCGAGGGGTTGGTCGGAACTAGGCCACCGGTAACGGCCGAACGATCGCCGCCAACATTCCGTAGGCGCGTTCGCCCGCGCCCTTCTCGTCCTCATCGAGGAGGTTGGACATCACTTTCAGGGTCCACTCCATGAGCGGCCGGTTATGAATGCCCAGATGCGCGAGGCTGCGCATCACCGAGGGGTTGGCAATCAGCTTCACGAACACACGTGCCATCTTGAAATAGAGGCCGAACTCTTCGTCGAGCCGCTGCAAATACCCCTGGAGGCGGGACGGGTCGCCGGCACCTATTGCCTCCGAGATCGCCGCTGCTGCCAAGTGTCCGGTTTCGTACCCGTAGGAAATCCCCTCGCCATTCCAGGGATTGATGGCCCCGGCGGCGTCTCCAACCGTGACCCAGTTGGGACCCACCAGGGGCGCCTTGGAGAAGCTCATCGTCAACTTTCCCCCTACCGGATCTGACAGTTTGGACTCCTCGTCCAGCTCCCAATAACGAGGAGCGACCCGGACATAGTCCGCCATCATCCTGGTCGTGTTGACGTGTTTCCACCTCTTCGACGTCGACAACAGACCGACCCCGACGTTGACCGTCCCATCACCAAGCGGGAACACCCAACCGTAACCGGGCATGGTGGCTCCCTTGTCATCTCGAATATCGAGCTGACTTTCCAAAAACGGGTCGGAGGATCGCGGCGATGCATAGTAACCACGAGCCGCCAGGCCCATCGGGTAGTCCCGGCGACGAACGCTGCCGAGCTCGCGTCCAAAACGATTGAGGGAGCCGTCGGCAATGACCACGTACTCGGGTTCAATCCGCTCGGTCTCGCCCCCATGGGACAGGTCGACGGCAAGGAGTTGACCCTCTTCAACTACCGGCGTTGCTTCGGTCTTCTCGAGAATTTCGACGCCCTGTTTGCGAGCAAGATCGGCCACCTGGCTATCGAGGTCGCGGCGACGGATGACCCCACCCCAATTGGGATAACGAGAGTGGTCGGGCCAGTTCATTTCCACGAACAATTCGTTCCCGGCGTAGGCGCGGAGACCGGTGATGAGATGAAATTCGGGAGCCGAAAAGTCAAAACCCATCTCGTCGAGCCAGTAGATGGCGCGCGGGGTCAACCCGTCTCCGCAGGTCTTGTCCCGCGGGAATTCCTTCTTCTCCACGAGCGTGACCGGGTGGCCCTTTTGTGCCAGCCAGTAGGCGGCCGCCGAACCGGCGGGACCACCACCGACGACGAGGACCGGGCGATCTGACATCACCTGTCACGTTACCGGCGGCGGATGAGCATCAGGAACCGGCCACAATGACCCCGATGCGCCAGATCCCGCGCGCCACCGTTGCCCGGTTGGCCCACTACCTCCAGGGTCTCGACCAACTAGACGACCGCACCGTTTCCTCCCATGCCATTGCGGCAGTAGTGGGGGTGGGAGCCGCTCAGGTGCGCAGGGACCTTTCCTACCTCGGCCACCAAGGTGTGCGAGGGGTTGGCTACGACGCCGAACATCTGCGCAGTGCCATCATGCGCGAACTTGGCCTGGTGGGCACTGTTGGGGTAGCGATCGTGGGAGCCGGGAACCTTGGCCAGGCCCTGGCCGGGTACAGAGGGTTCGTTGAACGCGGGTTCACCGTTTTCAGCCTTTATGACATCGACCCGGCCAAGGTGGGCCAACATGTAGGCGGGTTGCCGATCCGACACCTCGACGACATGGCAATCGATGCCAGCGCCGGCCACTTCGCAATAGCCATCATTGCCACTCCCGCCGATGCCGCTCCCGAGGTGCTGGCCCGGCTCAATCAAGCGGGGATTCGGTCGATCCTCAATTTTGCTCCCGCGGTCCTACGACCACCCGAGTCGATCGAGGTCCGTAACGTCGATCTCTCTACCGAACTCCAGATCCTCAGCTTCTACCGCAAACACGGACGCTGAACGATCAGGTAGCGGTGCCTTCCTGGACGTCCTCGTACTGTTTGAGCGCCACCAGGAACCCGACAAACAATGCCGCCGACACAACGAGATAAGTGAATGGGATGATCCGGATCTCAAAGGCGTTGAGGCCTTCGATGTCGGCCGGTCGGGGACCCCGCGGGGCGTAAATCACAAACAACAGGCTGGAGATGGTGATCCAGCCAAAGATTCCAGCCCCGGTCAAAAGTGACCCTAGTTTCCGCCCGGTGTTGGTCGACAGCAGCAGGTAGATCGTTCCGTAGAAGATGGCGAAGGAGGCCAGCGTCAAAAGGATCCCGGTGACGAAGAGGTTGGCCGAGAGCAGTTCTCGGAAGAATTCACGCATGGGTCAGTCCATTCCTCTGAGGTTGCCGGATCTCAGATAAGTGGCGATCAACTTGATGTCGGCGGCCGCCAGGACCTTGCCAAACCCGGGCATGCGTCCCGACCCGATCCCGTTCACTCCATACGCCTGCTGCGCCTCGGATCCCTCGGTGAGAAACTCGATGAGATCCTCCTCGGCGAGGAATTGCACGTTGGGGCGACCCTCCCTTAGTGCCGGGCCAAACCCGCCCGATCCGGACTCCTGGGTGAACACCACCCCGGCCGACCAGCCGGAGGTGTGACAACGGGCACAGTAGGCATTGAACAAACCAACGGACCGTCCCGCCGAGGCAACGTCGCCTGAAAAGGCGTCGGCTGCGACTCCATCAATGTCCACCACCCACTTCTGGTCGGCGGCTGCCTGACGCATCCGGGCCAGTCCCGTTTCCGCCGAAGTCAAGAGGCGGGCTTCGTTGTCCCTGGTGACGGTCAACTGAAGCGCAGCGGATTCTGCCGCCGACACAACCTGGCTGGCCGTACGGCTATCCCGGGCTCCGCTCGACTCGGGGTCGGTGGGATCGAACACGACCACGCGAACCGCGGCCGGACGGACCGAACTGACCACCCGTCCTAGCTGGGTGGTGATCGCTGCTTCGGCCTCGTCGCTAAGCCCGTCACCATCCTGATCTGCGTCGGTGGCCGCCGCCGCAGCCTCGATGGCTGCCAACTCGTCGTACAGGATCGGGTATTCGGGAAGCAGTGCCGTCAAGGCGGCAATCGTGCCGGTGACCACCGCGAGGTCGTCGTCGTTTCCGTTCGATGTGGCGTTGGCGGGGTCGAAGACCATCTCGATGACACCGGGCAAGGCCCAGATGGCGGCGAACTGGTGGTTGAGATCAGTGAGTTGTGTTTCGGCGTTGTCACTGAGAGCGTCGCCGTCGGTATCGACTCCTGATGCCGCCGCATCGAGGACGTCACGCATCTGCTTGGAAATGGTGTCGGCAGTGCCTGCCAGGGTCTTCCCCCGCTGGATGTCCTTGACCAACTGTTCCTGCGTTGCCAGCAGGGCCGTGACCGCGGCCTCCGCGCCATCGAGACGCTGCAATTGGCCATTGACGTTCGCCTGGATGCGGGCCAACGAATCCTGCTGGGGGATCTGATGCGACTGCAGGTAGTTGACGATGTCCTGCACCTGCTGTTCGTTCATGGCACCACCCCCGGCCACCCCCCAGGCCGGCATCGGAGTGTTGGGTCGCCCGAAAGTGATCCAGAAGTTCACCTCGTCCGGTTCGTAGCGGTAGAAGACATCGTCGAGGGATGGTGCGAACCACTGGGTGGCTACCCCGAGCCTCTTCTCAATGTAGGGCGCACCTCCGCCAGAGCCACCGGCTCCGTGACAGTTGAAGCAGGCAAACTCCTCCACGAGATGTTCACCCCGGAGAACCGACTCCTGGTCGAACTGGCCCACAAAGCTCGACTGGCGGGCCTCTTCGCCAAGGAAGTACAGCGGCAGACCAACCGCCATGAAGGCCGACAGCAGCACCGCGGCTTGTTGCACCCGTTCCAGCCGCCGTGTCTCCAGTTCCTCGTCGGTCAAACCCGGGGCGAGGTTGCGCGGCACCTCCTCCTTGCCCCTTGCCCGGACCGCGGAGACGCCCAAAAAGACGAGCCAGGCAACGCCGCCGATGACGGCCAGTGTGATTACAAGACTCGAGCTCATGCCTCTTCTTCTGCCGCGATGGCGCCGATGCAGGACGGGCCCTGCGGGTAGGAGACCGACCGAACAGGAGCTCGCGGTGTCTGGAAGATGGTACCGGTGTGGATCACAAAACGGTCGTCGATCACTTCCACGCCGAACCGGTCGAGGTTGCGGGGAGCAGGACCACCGAAGTATTCACCGATGAAGTCGTACTTCGAGCCGTGACATGGGCATTCAAAACCCTGAGACGTCGCACACCAGGGAACCCGGCAACCCAGATGGACGCACTTTTGGTAGAGGGCCATCAGACCGCCCGCAGCCACACCGCGTCCTTCGAACTGGGCAGAGAGGTTCGTCTCGTCGACCGGGACCACGTATGCCCGCGCTTCGGGTATGAAGGCAGGAATCACCCCGCCATCGGGCGTACGAGTGGCGAGGAGGAGATCGGCCACGGTGCCCGCTTCGACGTCAGCTCCAAAGCCGCCCTGAAGCTTGGGCCACATGAAGGCGAGAAGTTCGATGCCAAGAATGGCTACATAAGACCCGAACGTGGCGGCAAGGGCCCGGTTAAGGAAGCGGCGTCGGCTCACCCCGGACTCTTCGGGAGTGACCTCGACCACCCTCTGTTCGCGCGCCACAGCTACAGCTACAGGAGCCTCGTCGAGCTTGACCTCCGGTTCTACGGTCTCTGCGAAAGCGGGCTCATCGCCGGGGATCGACACCGGCTCGCGTCGGTCGGCCTTGCGCGTTTCCCTTCCCACCGCCGCCCGCCAGCTTTCGGCACCGGTGGATCGGCGCCAGGCAATGGCAAAGGCGCCCAAAGAGGCCAGCAAGGCGATGCCGGCTACTCCAATGAGAATCAGGGTTTGCGCGGTCATTCGAAGAACACCCAGTCTTTTATGTCATCGAAGAAGATCCCGTCCTGCCAGGGATAGGCGAAGTTAAACCCCCTTCCTCTGAACAACACGCCGAAAATGGTCAGCGTGGCAGCCCCTGCCATAAAGAAGGTGAAGAGCATGATCGCGAACTTGCGATCGGATGGCCGGGTCGAGGGATTGCGATCGACAAACGGAACCAGTATGAACCCGACAAACCCGACAATCGTGGGCACGGTCACGCCGGCAATCTGGGGGTCGAAATAGGAGAGCAACTCCTGGAGACCGAGGAAGTACCAGGGTGCCTTCGACGGGTTGGGGGTGGCGTTGGGGTTGGCGGGGTCGAGCAGAGGGGCCTGGAGCGCCACCGACATCACGAGCAATAGAGCTGTGATCGCCATCAGGGCGGTGAACTCGGCGATCATGAGGTGAGGCCAGGTGTTGACTTTGTCGGTGGGTTCGGTCTTGACCTGCTGAATGGCCCGAGCCTTGACTACCGTCAACAGACGCTGGGTCCGCACCCCTTCGGGAACTCCTGAGGGAGGGGTCAAGGGACGGGGGCTGACCACTGCAGCCTGTTTGCCGTTGCCGGATCCGTTCCCGACAGGCACCGGCGTCGGAGGCGCCGGCGCCGGTGCCTCTGGCTCGGTCGCCTCTTCTTCAACCGCTGGCGATTCAGTGTCAACCTCGGCGGTGGCAACGGCAACTGCGGCTTCCTGTGGTTCGGCTTCCGACTCACCACCGGCCACATCCAACTCACCGCTCGCCGGAGTCGGCTCAGGACCCACCATCGGCTCCGGCGACGAAGTCGCAGGAGCCTCCCCGCGCATCTCCGCCAGAACCTGCTCGACCGGAATACCAAGTGCCTTGGCCTTGGCTTCGGCAGAGCGCCGCAACAGGCTTTCTGGAATCTCTGACATGACTATCGCTCCACCTTCATAGGGGCCCCGAAATCCCGCCGTCCTTGCGAACCCGCCAGAAGTGAACGGCCAGGAAGATGGTGATCACAAACGGGAAAAAGAGGACATGGAGAACATAAAAACGCAGCAGCGTCGCGGCCGACACCTCGACACTTGCCAGTAACAGAAACTTGACCTGAGCGCCCATGACCGGAACAAAACCGGCCATGTTGCTCCCCACCGTCACCGCCCAATATGCCAGTTGATCCCAGGGGAGCAGGTAACCGCTGAACGAGAGCAGGAGGGTCAAGAGCAGCAACACCACCCCCACCACCCAGTTGAACTCGCGGGGCGGTTTGTAGGCACCGTGATAGAAGACCCTGCTCATGTGGAGAAAGACCGTCAGGACCATTAGGTGGGCACCCCAGCGATGCATGTTGCGAACCAGCGAGCCAAACGCCACCGAGGTCGACAACGCCTGGATGTCGACATAGGCCCGGTTTTCCGTAGGCGTGTAATAGAACATCAAGAAGATGCCGGTGATGGTGAGCAGGATGAAGAGGAAGAAGGAAAGGCCACCTAGACACAGGGTGTATGAAAGCTTCACGCCGTGCCGTTTCACCTTGACCGGGTGCAAGTGATAGAGCACGTTGTTCATCACCACGTAGCTGCGGTTGCGAGGGGTGTCGGCATAGCCCTTCTTGAACGGCGAGCCGGGACGGAGGATCGACTCCATGGCCTGGGAGCCGCGCAAGCGGTCGTTGATCTCCCTGGCTTTTTCGATTACTCGTCCCCGTAGGCCGTCCGCCACTCTCGCCTCCTACCAGCGCATCCCGTAGCTGTAACCGTGCTTGAAGTCGCGCTGCCCGCTGTCATCCTCCCATGGAGCGTGGTTAATGCCCATTTTTTCGGCTTGGTCGGCCAACGACCCTTCAAACTTGCCGAGTGATATAACCCCGGTGGGGCATCGGTCGATGCAGAGGGCGCATCGGGTGCACTCGTCTTCATCAACGATAAAGAACCCGAAGTTGGTGGTGTCCTCACCAGGATGATCGACATTGACGGCTTCGGTGATCGCATCCAACGACAGGTAGTGGATGCACTTCCACGGGCAGATGTCGACACATCCCTCACAAAGGATGCACTCGGACTGGTCGATGTGGAGAAACTGCTTGGGACGGAGCTTGTCCTTGAAGTAGTCGCCTTCGACCAGAGCGAGTTGGTAGTCGTCACGGATGGGAGGGGTTTCATCAACCACGCCCCGCGGCATCAGTTGCCCCCTTTGATGAGCGGACGACCGTAGGGTGAAACCGGGACCGGTTTGTCGGCGACCTTGCGAGGTCTGTTGAGCTGCTGCACCCGGACTGCGAACACGGCGGCCGCTCCCAGCATCACTCCGTGATATGCCCCCGAGATGGCGTCCTTGAGAGCGGCAAACGAGAGTGAAACCTCGTTGCCCAGCATTAGCCAGGGAGGGATGGTCAAGGCGATCTTCTGAGGTGACCAGTCGAGGTCGGTCTGGGAAAGGTTCAGCCATTCTGAGGGAACAATGCCGTAGATGATGACGAGCTCGATCCAGGTGAGGAATGCCGTGAAGGCCGCCCGGGCCCAGGTCATCCGCTGACCGAGCACCCAGGCAAGGATGGCCCCGCCGATCAGGAGCTGGGACGCTGCGAACGCTGCCAGATAACCAAGGGCTTTCCAATACCAGGCTCGCGGTATCCAGTTGAAGTAGTTGACCACTAGCGGGGTGGTTACCCCGTCTGTCACGATCGTCTTCGGGAGGCTCGAGAAGTGGATCCAGATGACCGCTGCCGTCAGCAAAAACGTCCCCACGATCATCATTGTCCAGCCCAGCCGAGTCCGTTGGGTCTTGGTCAACTCTGCGAGGCGATACATCAGTCAGTTTCTACCACACCGCCAGTGCTCTAACGAACCTACGAGACGAGTGGGGAGGGCGGTGTTAGCCCTCTAAGCTCCCGGCGTCCTGCCTCTGATATGGAAGGTGGAAGTTATCTCTACAGGTGATCGCCGACCGACCGCTGGTCAGGCTCAACTGATTGGCACCCGGGGCATCGGCCATGATGGTGTTGCCGCCGGCTATCTGTTTGGTTCAGCGGCATTTCTCGCCATCGGAGCACTTCTCTGGCTGGCAGCCATGGCCTCGGTGCGATTTCCCAATCTGCTTCCACTTTCGTATGGACATCTGCGTCCCATGGCGTTGACCGCGTTATGGCTGGGTTGGATGGTGCTCGGACTTAGTGCCGGCATCTATCACCTCTTGCCGCGACTTACCGGGTCCCCGCTCGTCGCTGGCCCGATCGCCTCGATGGCGCTCCCTGCCTCGGTGGTGGTTGTCCTCCTCGGCATCGTCGCCATCGCCTTCGGGTTTGGCGATGGGCGCGAACCGTTCGCCCTCCCCGCCTGGTTGGATGTTCCGGTCGTCATCCTGGCGGCAGTGCCGGCCTTGGCGACAATGGGCACCTTGCGGGCCCGCAACGAACGGTCCGTCTACCCGACAGTGTGGTTCGTGATCGCCGCCGTCACCTGGCTTCCGGTCCTCTATCTCGCGGCCAATCTTCCAGGTCTCAATCGCGTCGTCACGACCATGTCCGACCTGGTGTTCAGCGCCGGTTTCCTCCACATCTGGGGCCTGGGTCTGGCGACCGGTCTCGCGTACTACGTCGTACCCAAGGCAGCCGGTCAACCTTTGGCCAGCCGCCAGCTTGCCAGGGTTGGATTCTGGTCTTTGGTCTTTGGAGCGGTCTGGGCTGGTCCCGGACAACTCGTGGCTGGCCCGGTACCCGATTGGCTGCAGGGGGTGTCGGCAGTTCTGGGTTTGGCGCTACCGGTGGCAGCAGTTGCCAATGCCACCAATCTGGCCATGACCATCGGGCCGCGATGGAAGTCCATCGGTCAAGAGCCAGTCCTGGGCGCAGCCGCGGCGGGATCGACCTTCGCTGCCATTGCAACCATCCTTGCCGCCGTCGGTGGTTTCCGGTCGGCAGCCGTGATAGTGGCGCTTACAGCCTTTTGGGATGGTGTCATCTACATGTTGATGTTCGGAGCGATCGGGCTCTTGTTCGCCTCGTTTGCGTGGTATTCCTTACCCAACATGGTGGGACGCCGGGTCGACTTGGTTCGCGCCGCCACCCTGGTGCGGAGAACCGTGCTCTTCGTGGGTTTGACCTCTCTCTTCTTGGTGATGGCGGGAATCGCGGCGGGATACGCTTGGGCAGGAGGCGCGTTCACCGGCACCTTGGTCGCAACCGGTGCAGGCTGGAGGGAGGCGACGGGACTCTCCGGGGTTCTGTTCGGTCTGGCAATTCTCTTCGGCATCGGAGCCTTTGCGGCCCAGGCGGGCCTGGCTCTCTCGATTTACCGCACCCTGACTTCAGGTCGGGCGACCGTCCAAGAGGTGTTGGTGTCGAGGAACCTCGACCATGAGTGACGCCCTCCGCGCCGCCGCCTCTGCTCTCGGTGCTGCCGAGGCGCTGGTGCAACGTTCAGCTGAAGCCCGGGCCCAGGCAACCGGGACCTCAGTCGATGAGGTCCTGGCGGCATGGGCAGGTGGCGAGGCACCCCCGCCCGGAGCGCTGGACCCTGCCTCTACTGCGGTGCCGGGCGCACCGTCCCCGACCCAAGTCGAAAAACCAGCTACAACCGCTGCAGTTGTAACGACTGCAGCTCCGGCTGCCCCGGCCCCCTCGGAGTCGGGGCGAGCAGTTAGCCAGCCCGACTACGCGCCGCCTTTGCTCGTCGGCGACCAGGAGCGGGTGGGTGGACTGGCGGCGGGTGTCGTAGGTTTGTTGTTGTTGTCGATCCTCCTGGCGGTGGTGATGCCGGGGATTCCTGAACCAGGAAACGGGGTCCGCACCTCCAACTTCGCCTACAGCCAAGCCGCTCGGGAAGGTCGCCAGGTTTTTCTGGACCAGGGTTGTGGAAGCTGTCACACCCAGATGGTGCGCAATGTCGTCAGCGACTTCGGTTTGGGCCCGGTCACGCTGTCAGACACCAATCAGGTGATCGGCTATCGCCGATATGGCCCCGATCTGGCCGCGGCTGGCAGCCGCATCAGCGATCCCGTCGCCCTGATGAGTGTCCTCACTGGCATGGGTCACCCGGTGGCCAGCACTCTGGGCGACGACGAGCTCGCCAATCTAACCGCATACCTCCTGGAATCCAGATGAGTGACCTGGCTGCTGCCGCCGCTGCTCTGGGTGTACCTGAGGCATTGGTTCGTCGATCCGCCGAAGCTCGTGCCAAAGCTTCGGGCACCACCGCTGAGGCGGTGCTGGCGGCATGGGCCGGTGGCGCCCCGGTAGTCGGAAGTGGGGCGACGGAAGTCGCAAGCCCTGAAACTCAAGTCGAAAGTCGAGAGGCAGAAGACGGAAGCCCTGAAACTCAAGTCGAAAGTCGGGAGACCGGAGACGGAAGCCCCGAGGGGGACAGGAAGACAGAAGTCGGAAGCCCCGCAGCTGCAATCGTTGGACGACCGCCCCCGCCAGCGGAGGTCAGTCCCAAAGAAGCCATCCGCCATCCCGTTGTAGTAACGGTGGCGACCGCCGGGCTCAGCGAACGCACCGCTGGCGTGGTGCCATCGTGGCTGGCGGCGTTTCTGGTGATAATTCCGCTGTTCGGTCTGTTTCAGTTGGCAAGTGCCACCGACAACGAATGTGGATTGGGCACCGAGCTTCTCCCCGATCGGGTCACAGGAGAACTGGTCAACTGTGACGGCTCCCCCTTCCAAGGGCGGGGACCGGCCGGTGGAGGGAGCGATTTCATCGCCCTCGGCGCCGAGCTCTACCCGGGGGCGCCCGCATGTGCCGGTTGCCATGGCAGGGCCGGTGAAGGCGGCACCGGGCCTCCCCTCGGCGGTGTGTTGGCCACGTTCTCGTCTTGTCTCGACCACATTGAGTGGGTCAGCAAAGGCACGAGCGGCTTCCAGGCCGAGGGCCGGACGACCTATGGGGATCTCGGCACCCCGGTGGGAGCGACCAGCGCCCTGATGCCCTCGTTTGCCGCTCAGTTGAGTCCCGAACAGATCGCCACCGTTGTGGCATTCGAGCGGGTCAGGTTTGGCGGGGCGTCGCCGGAAGAAACCCTGGAGGCCTGTGGACTGGTGACGCCCGCTCCCCCCGAAGGAGAACCCGGCGCCGAGACTCCTGGCGGAGAAACTCCGGTTGAAGAAGCTCCCGGCGAAACCACAACTTCCACCACCGCGGCACCCTGATATCTTCCATTTCTTCCCAGGGAAAGACCCCGCTCCGTCTAAAGTTCTTGTCCGAGAATGCCGATAGTCTGTCGAAGAGAGAGTGATTTAGGGGCTCCGCTCCGTCATACCGAGGGCACGTTCACCCGAGGTGTGTCGGACAGCCTCCCAGCCCGCCCCACAGCGGAGACCCTCACTCTCTGACGAAGCCCCCCTGCCCCGGGGGCTTCGTCGTTTTCCGGGAGGTATACGCTCGGGTGGTGCGCCCTGCCACTGCGATCGTCATCATCGTGCTGCTGGCGCTGATCCTCATCGCCGGGATCTTCCAAGCACTCGCCATCATTCGGGCGAGCTAAAGCCGACCGCGATCCCCGCTGAAAGGGACAGTTCGTCGTCTGCCCTGGCTCCACGCACGGCCATGGCAACCAGCCCGGCCGAGTCGACATGGACAGCGAGTTCACCGTCTGCGACATCCCCGTAGGCTGCGACCCACCGACCCCGGTGAGCGCCTGCACCGACCCGGACGATCACTTCGTCGCCGAGGCGCAGGCCGATTAGCTCGAGCTCATCCGGCCCGACATTGGTCTCGACGTTGCCATAGGCATCGATCCACCAGGCTTCACCCAACACGAGGGGAGGTTCGACCCGTGGCAACGGGAGCATCATCGGGATCAGGGAAGCGGGGTCAACCTCGGGACCCAGGTCAGACAGTTGGGCCTCGCCGGCCGCCAACAATCCGGCCGCCGGGCCAAACACGTCTCGACCCTGAAACGTGGCACCGGGGCCAGGGATCATCATCTCGGGGTTGGTGATCTCGTGGACGACGGTGGCACCGCCGACCATGGCCACCGCCGGTGAGAGGAGACCATTGTCTGGCCCTACGAACATTCCGAATTCAGTCGCCGCGGCCAGAGCCCGGCGGACCGTACCCACGCCCGGGTCGACCACCGCCAGGACCACTCCCGGAGGCAGATATTGGATCGCCCGTGACAACGACAGGGCACCGGCCCGCACGTCCCCTGCCGGGATCTGGTGGTTGATGTCGATGACCACCGATGCGGGGCTGATTCGGTAGAGCACACCCTTCACGACACCCACGAATTCGTCCTGGAGACCGAAGTCAGAAAGGAAGCTGATGGGGGTGGACACTGCGCACGAGCATAGAGACGGCTGGCATGCGGACTTATGATGCGCGCCATGGAGCCGTCACCGCATCAAGATGCCGCCCGCGAGCTGGCGCTGGCAGAGACGGTGATGCTGATCGGCGCCATCGATACCGGGAAAACCACCATGTCGCGGCGGATCATGGAGGAAGCTCTCAGGCTGGGTCGAAGGGTCGGTTACGTCGATGCCGACATCGGCAACACCACCTGCGGTCCTCCGGCCTGTGCCGCCATGAAGCTGGTGCAGGACGAGGCCGGTCTCGACAACCTGACCCTGGCAGATGGTCTCCACTTCGTCGGCGGGATCAGCCCCGACCGGCTGGTCTTGCAACAAGTCATCGCCACCGCCGCCCTCGTCGAGCGGGCGCGGCAGCGATCGGACCTGGTTGTGGTTGATACCACCGGAATCGTGTCCGGAGTGGTCGGCGAGAGCCTGAAGTATCACAAGATGGAGTTGTGCCGGCCTGACCGCGTGGTGGCACTCCAACGGGGAGCCGAGATGGAGCCGGTGGTGGGAATGTTGCGCCGGTTTTTCGGGGCAGAGGTGGTGAGCCTTCCCGTCGAACCAGACGTCTTGCCCTCCAGTCCGGACGCACGCGCCGCCCGCCGCACCGCTCGATTCCGTGAGGCGTTCACGCCGCCGCTCGACCGCTGGAGAGTGAAGCCGACTGTCTTTGCCCCGACCCTTCCCTCGGGTCTCGATCCCAATCGGCTCGATGGGCTCCTGGTGGGGATCCATGACGAAAGTGGCCTGTGTACGGGTCTCGGATACCTTGAGGTTGACGATGGCACCCTGCGGGTTGTGACCAGTCGCGGCGAGGGCATGCAGGGTCTCCGTCTTGGATCGATGCGGATCGACCCCGCAACCTTTTCGACCCGGCCGGTCAACCTGCGCGAAGTCATGTTCGGTCTGTAGACGCTGCTAACCGGCTAAAAGATAAGCGCCCAAGGAGCCTTCCCGGTTCGATTACCCGCACTTCCCCGAACGGATCATCGGACCGAGTCCCCCCCTTGGGCGCTTGTTGACCGACAGTACGAAAAATCCGGGAGTTCCGTCAAGGAGTCCGATTGGGACGGTTTTTCGCGTTCTTGATACCTAGTTGGCGCTAACTGCCATCAAACTTGTGGTTGCTGTCGCTCAAATCGGCCCCAGGGGCTAGTTATCCCCACTTTCCACATGTTTCCACAGGGGGTTGTGCACAAGGGGATGTTGGCAACTTTCTACCGGTTGTTTTCGCGCTCAAACCGTCTATCAAATCAGCCGCTCCCCAACACTCCCTTGTACAACTCGAGATAGCGTCGGACGGTTGCGTCCCAGGAAAACCGGCGCGACCACACAACCGCAGCAGCCCCCATCTTGGCCGCAAGTTCAGGGTCGTCGAGGAGGCGGAGGACCGCCTCAGCGTGATCGGCGGGATCCCATCCGTCGATCAGGAATCCGGTAGACCCGTCATCCACCACATCGATCAGACCCCCGATCCGGGCTCCCACCACGGGGGTCCCGCAGGCCTGGGCTTCGGCCGCAACCAACCCGAAACTCTCCGCGCGGGAGGGCACGACCACAACATCGGCAGCGCGATAGAGATCGGGGACCAGACCATGGGGCATCGGACCGACGAACCTGATATTCCCGGCCAGGCCCAATTCCACCCCTCGTTTTCGCAGGGCGGTCATCTCTGCCTGGCCACGAGGACCTGACGGGCCGCCCACCACCATCAGGACGGCATCGGGGTGACGTTCGACGATGGCCGCCATCCCCTCCACCGTGATGTCGACCCCCTTTAGCGGTTGAATTCGCCCGACAAAGAGAACCACGGGTCCTTTACCCAAGCCGAGTCGCTGCCGGGCCCGGGGTTTTGAACCGGGACGAAACAGACGATGGTCGACGCCCGGAGGCGACGTGCAGAGGCGGTTGGGGTCGGCGCCATAGAACTCGAGAAGTTCCTGCGCCTCCGTCGGCGTCGAAGCCATGACACAGTCCGAGCCTTCGATCACCTCGTGTTCCGCCGCGATCCGCAAGAGGCTTTCGGGTGGTTCATCCTGACGCCTGGAATCATCCTTGACCCGCCCGAGGGTGTGGAACGAGTTGGCCAGGGGAATACCGAGGGAACGTTTGACGAGCAATCCCGCCCAACCTGACAGCCAGTAGTGAGAGTGGATGATCTGGGGCAGAGCGGGTTTCAACATCGTTTCCACCTGCCGTGCGTATGCGCGAACGTATTTGGGTAGCGCTGCAACCGGCAGCGGTGCAGCCGGACCGACATCGACATGGAACACCCGATAGCCGGGCAACACCTTCACGACGTCCGCGTCATCAGGGTCGATCCTGCGGGTGTATACATCGGCCTGGACGCCGCGTGCAGCCATCGTCCGGCAGAGTTCGTCAATGTAAACGTTCATGCCGCCGGCATCACCAGATCCGGGCTGTAACAAGGGTGAGGTGTGCATAGAGAGAAAGGCGACATTGTCGATCAAACCTGGGCCTCCACCTTGTACAACTGGCGGGGTCGAGCACCCAGCCGACTCTTATATCCCTCATCGCCCTTGAGGAAGTCAAGTGTTCTGATCCCGGCATCAATGGCAGCTTCGATCATCAGAGCCAGCAACACCAGGCCAGGGGAAGCCGATTGCAGGTCGGGTTCAAAGCTGGAGTTGTAGAGGTAATAACCGCGAGCGTCGACCCAGCCGAACATGCAGGCAGTGGCGATGCCTTCCTTTTCGAGAAGATCGACCCGCCACCCGGTCTGAGTCGCCAACCTTTTGAAGAAAGCCGACCGGGGCGGGGTCATGAACAAACCCTTGCGTCCTCCGGCCCGGCGGTGCAATCGAACGAACTCATCGATGCCGAAGCCAGGCCCGTTGAACGTGCGATGAACCACCGTTCCCACTGCCGACTCGTAGCGACGCCGTTTTCGGCGCAACTCGTGGCGCTCCTTCTTCCCGATCATTTGATAGAAGCCGTCGATCGTCGCCGGTAGCTCCAGCACCATGGCGACGTCGCTTTCGACAGTCTCTGGGGCGAGACCGATTCCCGCCAGCCCCTCGTGCATCATCTTGGCGCCTTCAGCCGGAAGCGAATCGAGGCAGATGTGCTGGCCGGTCCGCAGGTACCCGGCCAGCTCCGTACAGGCGGAAGCCGCATCGGTGCCGAGCGGACTGTGGTAGTCGGTGAGGTCGGAATCACCGGCAAACTCGATCCGCCCGGAGGACTCGACCAGTACCAACGCCGACTGGTCACTGCTAGCTAGAACCAGCTCACCGTCGGGCGACAACTCCTCCCACCATGCCTGCACGAAATCCCGCCGCGGAAACGGCCCGACCTCGTCGACGGCCGGCTCCAGGTCGAGGCCGTCGGGAGGAAACACCTTCGTACGGATCAGACCCACTGCAGCTCCAACAACGATCGGTAACTCCCAACGGGACGTCCTCCGCCTTTGACCAACGGCTGCCGATACCGCTGGAGCGATTCCCATGAGTGTGTAGGCACCGCTCCTAACTCGTCGAGAGTGGCGATGGAAGCCATGCCGGCCACCAGGTCTGACCCGTCCCAACACTTCACTGCGAGACCGAAGCGGCGCCTCACCGACACCCCGAGCGCGCCGCGAGCGCCCCTCTTAGCCACCCCGTCGATATTGCGGGCGATGGCAGAATCGGGGTTGCCTATCCCCGAAACCAGGCCGGGATATGAATGCATGGCAGCCAGAACTGGCGTGAAGACATCGTCAACGGCCAACCGCACGAACGCCCGAGCCATTCCAAGGGTCGTTGTGCTGTGGACCGGGGCGCCGCACCCATCTACCCCCACTTGGAGGGCAAGCTGGCTGACATCGGCGATCAAGTCGGTGATCTGTCGTTGGAGGGGGCCACCTGGGTCGAGATAGCTGGCCGGGTCCCAGCCCGAATTGACGCAGGCCCGCAACATCGCGGTGTGTTTCCCTGAACAATTGTTGAACAATCGCCGAGCATGACGCGCTCCACCTGACGCCAACCGGCGGCCAGCTTCTCCCCGAATCGGCCAATCGGGGGGACACTGGAGTTGGTCCTCGCTCAACCCTGCTCGATTCAACATCGCAGTCACCAACGCGAGATGCACAGGTTCGCCGTCATGGCTGGCGCAGGCCATCGCCAGCTCTTCGGGAGCGAGACCAGCCCCGGAAGCCTGCGATATCGCAGCCTGAAATGGTTTGGCAGCAGATCGAAAGTAGAAGGGACGATCAATGTCTCCTGAGTACGCCACCAGGTCTCCGGTCGGGTCGACCACAGCAACGGCGCCATCATGAACGGTCTCCACCAGACCCGAGCGGACTTGCTCGGCGAGCATGGAATTGTCTAGGTGGTGCGTAGGGCTGGATCGCCCAGGTCGTTCTTGTACCTGCTGATGACCTCGGCCTGAAGACGGTCGAGCACCTCCTGGACCCGGATCCGGGCATTGGAGAGTTCCGACTCAACTTCGGCTAATTCGACGGAGGCTTCGGTGATGTCCTCGGTGGTCAACTCAGGCAGGCGAACCATGAGATCACTGCCCAAAACGCGGTCCACCGTGCGCCGACCCTGTACTGGCAAGGGCGGCAGCTCCATGGACAGATGCCGGGCCGACCCGCCTCCCCCCCGCTCACGACCTACCAGGATCTCGGGCAGGGCTTCAATGAGACTTCTCAACTCCTCGCCGCGTCGTCTCCTTTGTTCGAAAGCCAGCAAATCCATCCGGCCATGAAGGAGCCGCCGATAGTAGGACAACTCGGTTTCAACCTCGTCAGCCAGATTGCGGCGGCGGCGAAGTTCATCGAGGTCGAAGGATTCGACATCCGCGATGAACTCGGCGGCAAGCACCTGATCGAGTCTTCGGTGCCTCTGGGCGGAGTCGGTGGCCACGTGAGCCAGATTACCGGCAGGCATCTATAAGTGTTGGGTAGGGGTTGACCGCCGACCCCCCCCTCCCATTCGGATGAATCTCAAAGTGGAGATGAGGCGAACCCCCGGAAGCGTTGCCGGTACTGCCGTTGTATCCGACGACATCACCCTTTGAGACCCGTTGGCCACTGGAAACATTGAAGCTCGAGAGATGGGCGTAGTAGTAGGCCGTTCCATATTCGGCAGTGAGCCAAACGGTCTTTCCACCAAGACCGCTGTTACCCACCGACACAGTCCCCGAGGCGACAGCATAGAGGTTGGCGCCGTTGGGTCCCATCATGTCTGTGCCCTTGTGGCTGCGGCCCCCTGACCGGGGGAATCCCCATGAGTCGATGAACGACGAACCGGGGAAGGGGCAGATGAACCCTGGAGTGGCTGCGGGGGGAACCCCGGCCGCACCGCCTCCACGGGCGGCTGCAGCCCGGGCCTGTTCGATCTCAAATTGCTTCTGTAGATCGCGGCAGCGACCCGACAGTTTCTCCCAGGCGGCCTGGTCGGCCGCCATCGCCGACTCCTGAGCATCTTTGGCATCCAATCGCTCCGCCTCGACCTGACGCAATTCGGCCTCAAGGCCCTGAAGACGTCCCTGCAGGCTATTGAGCTCGGTCTGGGCCGCGGCGAGGTCGCCGGCAACGTCGAGTTCGTCACTGGCCGAGGCGTTGAGGAACTTGGTGGCAGTAATGATCTCATCCAGGGATCCAGCCATGAAGAACAGGGCGTTGGTACTGCCCGCATTCATGTACGCCTCGACAGCTTGCTCCTCGAACCTCTGTCGGGCGACGTCCATCCCCTGCCGACGCAGATCGATAGCATCGCTGGTCCGCTGCTGGCGGTAGAGAACGTTGTCGACCTCGACCTGGGCAGCCTCGTACGCCGCAGCCGCCTCCCGGAACGCTGCCTGGGCGCGTCGATATTCGTCAAGAGCATCAGCTGAGGTCTCACAAGCCTGGTCAACCTGGCTTCTGGTGACGGCCCAGGCTGAACCGGGGACCAACATCGTTACCAGCAGCAATGCCACCAACAAGGAGGTCCACCGGCGCGAATAACGACCGGTCATGCTGCGGAGAGGCTACCCCAGGAGGCGAACCCGGTCGAACCACTCACAAGGCGACGCTCAGAATCGGGTAATAGAGAGCGGCGGCCAGAATCGCCCCGTCCAGAGCCGTCAGGGCTCCCGGAGCGGGTCGGGAGAGAGACAACCGGCCAGTTCTGATCAACGACCCAAAACCCCGCCCGGCCACCAAGCCCACGGCCATTCCCAGGCCCACCAGGAGATATCCGACGAGATCTTCGCCCCAAACAAAGGCACCGGCGGCGGCGGCCACTACTGACGCCAAAGCGGTTCCTGTGAAAGGATCGATCAGAGGAGTCCGGACCTGATCGAGGATCCAGGCGGCGATGCCCGCAACCACCAATACCAACAAGAAGATCGAGGTGGCGTGTGACTCGACCTCATGAACTGTCCGGGACAACATCAGCGAGCCCAAGGCAGATCCACCGAGCAAGGCAACCATCACTCCGGGCGCGACCGTTTCCAACGCCCGGTATTGCTGCAAAGCGACGCCCCATCCCATCGTCACCACCACCGCAATGAACAGGGAGAGGCCGAGACCGATGCCACCGAGCACATGGGTAGAGACGGCGGAGAGGACCATCACCACCAGCAGTGCTGTTTGTGGCAGCAGCCGTCCGCGAACCTCGAAGCGATACGACAGGTCGATCACCCAGGCGGCCAAAACGGCGACGAGGGCTGCTGCCCAGAAGGCGGCACCGTCGGCAATGTTGGCGCCTATCAGAACCAGTAGGGCGATGACGCCGGCCAGGGCCGAGGCGTCGACAACTACCCGGGAACCACCTTCGTTGGCACCACCCGCAACCGGGGGAATGACAGCCAACTCATCGTCGGCACCAACCGGGTCATCCGAACGAGCAGTCTCCCCATTGCGCCACACTGCGGCGGTGGAGAGCCCGGCCGCAAATTCCGGACCCAGGCGACTCTCGACCGCCGCCAGAACTTCTCCGACGGTTTCGCCTTCAACCTCGAGGCGGCCGGTTCCAGCCAGTTCGCGAAGGTGGGCGAAGAGCCGGACCGTGGTCATGGGCCGGAGCGTACCGGCTTTCTAAGACAGAAGAAGGTAGTGGTGGGTTATGGGTTGCGAGTGTTGAGTCGGAAACCCACGACCCACCACTTTCCTTATAGGTTCCCGCGCGCAGCCTGATCGCGCTCGATGGCCTCGAAGAGCGCCTTGAAATTTCCTTCTCCAAAACCGACGGCTCCCCGCCGTTCGATGAACTCGAAGAACACCGTCGGGCGGTCCTGGAGCATGCGGGTGAAGATCTGGAGAAGGATTCCTCCCTCGTCCTGGTCGATGAGGATGTTGAGGCGGCGCATCTCGTCCATGTCGACGTCAATGTGGTCGACCCGGTCCGGCACCTCGGCGTAATAGGTGTCGGGCACATTCATCATCATCAGGCCCCGCTCGCGCACGGCAGCCACCGTTTCGAAGATGTCCTCGGTGAGCAGGGCCAGGTGCTGGACCCCGGCCGCGCGATAGAAGTCGAGGTACTCCTCGATCTGGCTGCGTCGCCGGCCGCTAGCGGGCTCGTTGATCGGGAGTTTGATGAGCCCCGAGCCGTCCCACACCACCTTGGACATCAGGGCTGAGTACTCGGTGGAGATTGCCTTGTCGTCGAAGTGCCGCAGCAAGACGAACCCGAAAACCTGCTCGTAGAACTCGACCCAGCGGTCCATCTCGCCAATCGGAACATTGCCGACCACATGGTCGATCCGACGCAAACCTATTGCCTGGGCCACGTCATCGGCCATGGGTTGAAAGTCGGGCGGCGGCCATTGCCCATCGGATTCGACCAGAGAGTGGATCGTCTCGCCGTAGGTCCTGATCCCGGCCACTGTCCAGCTGCGACCGTTGCCTTCCAGGACCTCCGGTTTGTAGGCAGCTTCCGCTCCCCGGGCCAGGGCGTGGTCAAACGCCATGCCTGCTTCGGGCACTTCCAGGGCTACGTCGTGAACACCGGGACCGTGTTCGAACACATGGCGGCTGATCGGATGATCCGGGGAGAGGGCGCCGCTGACGATGAACCGAACGTCACCCTGGCGCAGAGCCCAGGAGGCGGATTCGCGCATACCGGTCTCGGGACCGCGATATCCCTCGATCGCGAATCCCATCAGCGAACGGAAGAACTGGGCTGATTGGTAGGCGTTGCCTACCCAGAATTCGACATGATGAAAGCCCTTGATGGGGAAGGGATCGGAGGGGGTTCCCCCGTACGGATTCGCCAACGGTGTTTCCTCCTGAGGTGCCAGGCCAGCCTAACCCGGGCCATGCAAATCATGTATAAGGGAGGGAATGAGCTTCAAAGACGCGGGGCTGACGCCAGCATGACCCGACTGACCGTGCCGATCAACGTGCCGCAACTGGGTGACAGCCGGAGCAAACATTGGGCGAAGGTGGTGACAGCCGTTGACTCGTCCAAAGCGTCAGGGTGGGCGTTTGTCGGGGACTTCGTGGCCGACGGGGGAATCCAGGATCTGGCTCCCGGATCGGTTCTGTTGTTATACGGAGAACGCGGAAGCCGGGCAAATCCTCAAGGTGAAGCCCGTCTGTACACCGTCAACAGCGACGCCACCTTGACGCTTCATGCGGAGGCGCAAGGTCGGGCCTGGGCTCGCACGCTTCGGGACCGCGCTGAGGAACTCCTGGGAGCGCCACCACCCGAACCGGACCTGAGTGGTTGGAGCGACGGGGCTCTGGCAGCGGAGTTGAACAGACGGGGCTGGCGAACAACGCCGCCCTGAGTCAGGGCGAGAGAAACGCTCCGATGAAGCCAGCCGTTGCTACCGGGTCCTCGAGATGGGGGCGGTGCCCTGTGCCGGGCACCAAAAGAAACTCCGCACCGGTAATTTCGGCGCGGATCTGTTCGCCCTGACTGATAGGTGTCAACGCATCCATCTCACCCCAAAGGATCAGGGTCGGGGCAGTGATAGAAGTGAGAGCATCGGGCAAGGTAGAGGCGGACGGGGTGGCAGCCATGGCGTTGAGGCTCTCAGCGGTGCCAATCACATGTGCGGTCACATCACGTTCGGCCATTGCCTCCTCATCGGGGCACCATCCATCAGTTGAACACCCCACCTGATAGCGGCGCGCTGCCGTGGGCGAGGCGCCGAAGTAGGTGAAGTTGTAGGCATCCCCGACAATGGGCCACCCGTTGACAGTCGCGTGCCAGGGAGGCTCAGGCCCGAATATCTCGGCACCGATGAGGACCAGTTTGCCCACCAGGTCGGGACGGCTTGACGCCAGCTGGGCCGCCACCGTTCCCCCGTATCCGGCACCCACCACCGTTGCTTCTCCGATCTCCAACTCATCCAGGAGTGCCTCCAGCGTCTCGGCTTTGCCGATGACGGTGTGGAGCCGACCCGGATCCTCGAACCTCGGGCTATAACCAAAACCCACCATGTCGGGCATGATCGATCGGTAACCGTTGAGTTCATCGACCACGGCCAACCATTGCCGGCCCCCGGCTATATCGAAGTCGTGGATAAAGAGCACGGCGGGTTGACCAGCGCCGCCGTCCTCCCGCAGATGAATGGGGACCAGGCCGGGCAAGGCAAGGAACCGGCCGGGTGGCGCCACGGTGGGATTGACGGTTTCGGCACCCTCGACCTGGTTGGCAACCGTGAACGCCCAGACCAGGCCGGCCAATAAGGCCACTGTCACGATGATGGCGATAAACCGGAAAATCGAGCTGAAGACGCCTCTTGATGCTTTTGACTGCGGAGGCTTGGCGAGTGACACGGCCTTAGTTCACCAGAACAACGTGGAGGTGGCGGGGACCATGAACCCCGAGGTTGAGTTGTTGTTCGATATCGCCGCTGCGAGAGGGGCCGGTTACCACCACCAAGTTCGATATCCCGGCCGGTGCGGTTGGATGCTCCGCGGCGTAGTGCGCCAACGTCCGGACCAAACGAGCGACGGGAAGCACCGCCACATGAATCGATGGAAGCAGCGATGCCAATCGGGGTCGTCCGGGACCCGAACGAAGCACGATCGATCCTGACTCGGCGAGACCCGCGTCGGCGCCGGTCAGTCCCCCCGAGAGGGTTGCATAGGTCTGTTGATGCGCCAGCCGGGGGACCGGCTGCTTGGGCACCCAAGCCTCGATCCGGCGGATCCGGGCAGCGGCCAGCTTCTGGTGAATGCCGGGCAACCCGGGATCGTCCCAACCCAGATAGTCCTCAACACCAGCTTCGACAAAAATCGAGAGGACCAGATCACCGGCGGCAGAAGCCGGCAACGGACCGTGGTCGATCCCATCCACCTCCCGCAGCCTCCGACCAAAAAGGCTGACGAGGTCAGACGGCTCAAGGTCAGGGAGGAGCAACCCGGGCGATGGGCCGGGTGCTGTCATCGGCAGTGTTGCCAGTAACTCGTCTAGTTTCACCGTCTGTCCCCCTGGATCCGACGATAACGCCGGCGCGGTGGCCGGCGGAGCACATGATGGTAGGTCCACGCCCGACCCGGTCCGGGCAGCCATCTGAAAAACCCTTTGCTGGTCAGGGGCCACGAGACAATCCGGGCGATACGCCACATCAGTCCGAAACGCGCCGGTCGCATCGCCAGGCCCGCATATCGCCGGGCAACCGGGCCGGCTGGAGCCGGAACCCGTCCCGCCCACGCCTGGCGAGTTCTGAGGTCGATCAACATCCGGGGAAGGTCGATTCCCACCGGGCAGACCTCGACGCACGCACCGCACAGGGTGGAGGCGTAGGCGAGTTCGCCCCAGGTTGACTCTCCGAACAGAAGCGGCGTCAGGACTGCCCCGATCGGGCCCGAATAAACCGACCCGTACCCGTGGCCACCGACCTGGCGGTAGACCGGGCAAACGTTGAGACAGGCCCCACACCTGATGCAGGCGAGCACTTCGTCGAAGGAACCGCCCACAAGCGAGGAACGGCCGTGGTCGACCAAAACAACGTGCAGTTCCTCGGGGCCGTCAGCCTCCCCCGGCCGCCGGGGGCCAGTGATGACATTGGTGTACACCGATAGTCGCTGGCCCGTGGCGGACCGGGCGAGCACCTCGAGCAACACCGCAAGTTCGGAAAAGCTCGGGACTAGTCGCTCGATTCCCATGACAGCTATGTGCACCCTGGGAGTGGTCGTGATGAGGCGACCGTTTCCCTCATTGGTCACGGTCACGATCGATCCCGTCTCGGCTACTCCGAAGTTCACTCCCGAGACGCCGACATCGGCCGCAAGAAAGGTCTCCCGTAAACGCCGACGGGCGACGTCGTTGAGGGCGACCGGATCATCCGTAAAGGAGACGCCGAGCCGGTCGGCGAATAGTTCGCCGATCTGACGGCGGTTGAGGTGCATCACGGGGGCGATGATGTGGGAGGGTGTCTCCCCGGCGAGTTGGGCAATGAACTCGCCCAGGTCGGTTTCAACCACCCTGTGCCCGGCCCGCTCCAGCCACTGGTTGAGCTCGATCTCCTCGGTCAACATGGACTTCGACTTCACCACCAACGATCCGGCTCCTTCGATCAGATCGCTGATCAGGCGACAGGCATCGGCCGCTCCCGAGGCAACATGGACCTCACCTCCCAGAGCCTCTACGTTGGCGGCAAACCGGGACAGATAGTGGCCGAGGTGGGCGACAGTGTGGAGCCTGATCTCCCGGGCTCGACCACGCATCGCGTCGATCGGTGGAAAGCCCGCCACCGCCTGGGACCGGAGGGCACGGAACCGATCGGTACCGAGTCGGATTGCGGCCGCTTCCTCCGAGCCCAACAACTCGGTGGATCGGGCTCGGAAGCCCGGCGCCGTGCCGGATCGGGAGGCAGCGCTCATTCGCTCGCCAGGATCTGAGAGATGTGCCGCACCTCCACCTGGCTTCCACGTTTCTTGAGCCCACCCTCGATGTGCAGCAGACAGGAAACGTCGCCACCTATCACAAAGTCGGGCCGGGCGGCATCGATCTGATCCAGCTTGAGGCCGAGGATGGCCGCCGACATCTCGGGAAACTCGATCGAAAAGAGCCCCCCAAAGCCGCAGCACTCGGTAGCGCCTTCCATCTCGGCGACGTCGAGCCCCTCGACCTGGGCCAGCAAGGCTGCGGGTTGGCGCGACAGCCCGAGATTGCGGTAACCGTGGCACGAGTGGTGATAAGCCGCTCTGGCAGGACAACTGGCCCCGAGCTCGGGGTTGCCGAGATGATCCACCAGGAACGAGGTGAGCTCTATCACCCGGCTGGTGACCGCCCTTACCTCCAGGTCATCAGGCAACAAACCGGGCATGTGGTGGATGATCATGTCGGCGCACGACCCGCTCGGGACCACGATCGGCCCCTTGGTCGGGCGGTATTCATCGACAAACTTGCGAGCGAGTTTGCCTGCCTCCTCCATCAGCCCCACGTTGAAAGCTGGCTGTCCGCAGCAGGTTTGTCGTCGCTCGAAGGACACCTCACATCCCGCCCGTTCCAGAACCCGGGTGGTCGCTACACCGACTTCTGGGAACAAGCCGTCGACCAAACAGGTAACGAAGAGGTGGACCTTCAACTCCCGTCAGCCTATCGAATCGCCTATAAGTAGGCAGATGGTGGAGGCAATTCTGATCGGGGCGGGGCAACGAGGCCACCACGTCTATGGGCGCTGGGCCCGCGAGAACCCGCTGCGCCTCCGATTCGTAGCCGTGGCCGATCCCGACCCCGAGAGGGTGCGGCGCTTCGCCGATGCCCACGGAATCGGCCGCGACCGACAGTTCACCGACCCCGACGAACTCTTGGCCCGGCCTCGCCTGGCAACGGCCTGCATTATTGCGTCGCCGGATCGGCACCACTTTCTCCAAGCAATTGCCGCCCTGGCATCGGGCTACCACGTCCTCAGCGAAAAGCCGATGGCGGCCAGCCTGGCCGAATGCATCGCACTGGCCAACGCAACCCGCTCGGCATCGGGGACCTTCCATGTCGCCCACGTTTTGAGATTCACACCTTTCTTTCAAACGGTTCGACGCGTGCTCGAGAGCGGTCGGTTGGGTGAGGTGGTCACTCTCGAGCACCGCGAGAACGTCTGGGCGTGGCACATGGCCCACTCCTATGTGAGGGGCAATTGGGCACGGTCAGGTGAGGCGGCTCCGATGATCGTGGCCAAGTGTTGTCACGACTTCGACATTCTCCATTGGAACCTGGGGTCGATAGTCACCCGCCTGAGCTCGTTTGGGTCTTTGTACGAGTTCCGGCCCGAGCGAGCACCGGCCGGAGCCACCGATCGGTGCACCGACCCGTGTCCTGTCGACGATTGCCCTTACGATGCCCGACGCGTCTATCTCGACCCTGCCTTGACCGGCTGGCCAGTCCACGTCATCACTGATGACCTCAGCCCTGAAGGCAGACTGGAGGCACTCCGTCATGGGCCATACGGACGTTGCGCCTACAAAGCCGGGTCCGACGTTGTCGACCATCAAGTCGTGGCGATGGAGTACGCCAACGGGGTTACTGCGGTGTTGCACATGCACGGGCACAGTCATGAGGAAGGCCGGACCATGCGCTACGACGGCACCCGGGCGACTTTGCGCGGCCGGTTCGGCCGGTACCAGTCGATCGAGCTCAACGTTCACGCGACGGGCCTTTCGGAAGAGGTGCCGATCGAAATCGCCAAGGGAAGCCATGGAGGAGGGGACGCCGGCATCTTGGAGTTGTTCACCGACTCGATCGAACAGGGTTTGCAGCCTGCGACCTCGGCGGTTGAGTCGTTGGAGAGCCACTTGCTGGCATTTCTGGCTGAAGAGGCTCGATTGAGCGGACGGGTGATTGATGTCACCGAGAGGCGAGCCGGTCTGTGAACGCGCTCGGCGGCGTCCTCATGATGGTCGCCTCGGTCTTGACTCCCAACGCAGATTGTCCAGCCGACCCGTTCACGGCCGAGCGAGCCGATTTCCTTGATGAGATATATCCGTCACAAGAATTCACCGCCTATGTCTGGGATGCGGCGACAGGTTGCGTGTTCTCAGTCAACCCCGATAACCGCCAGCAGACCGCCTCCGTGTTCAAGGTCATGGTGATGGCCGGGGCGCTTTTGGAAGCGCAATACGAAGAGCGAGCTTTGTCCGACTACGAGCGAGGTCTCATCGAACCGATGATCTCGGAGTCGGCCAACGGTCCGGTCAGAGCCTTGTGGCGGCTCCACGGTGGCGCCCCCTGGTACACGGAGCAGACGACCACTTTCGGTCTCGCCAGCACCTCTGTGGTCGGGGACTACCAACTTGGTTGGGGCCGGACAACGACAACTGCTGCCGATCAAGTCGGCCTCCTCCGCCAGGTCCTTTTCCGGGACTTCGGCCCCCTCCACGAATCGGCCCGCGCCCAGGCCTGGGGGTTTATGACCGACATTGCTCCTGGCCAGAGATGGGGAGTTGGCACGAGTGCCCCTCCGGGGTCGGCGGTCGCTCAGAAGAACGGGTTCGCAGGAACTGTTGCCAACTCGATTGGCGGAGTGCTTCGCTCTGACGGCACTGGATACGCCATGGCCGTCTTGAGTTCCGGTTGGAGCAGCTGGCCGGAGGGGGTGGAGGTCGTCGACGCGATCGCCGGGTGGATCAATGAGTCACTGGGGCCAAGCCCTGGGCGTCCCGTGGTCCCGGCCCCCGACCGGTGGTCAGGGGTCAACTCGGAGGTCGGTCTGGCTCAGGGGCTAATTGGCCTGGCGGGCTTGATCGATTGAGTGGGGATGTCTCTGCGAACCCAGGGCTCGCGGTTGGCTTAGGCCCCGAGACGGCTACGGGTGAACTCGACTACCGCATCCAACTCCTCGGCGGTAAGCCGGGATCCAAAGGCGGGCATTCCTCCCCGTCCGTTGGCGACGACCGCAATCTGGTCGGCTCTTTCGGGATAGACCTCGGCCACCCGACCCGCGAGAGCAGGAGCCGACAACCCCTGACCGGCTCCACCATGACACCCCGAGCAACGAGCCGCGTAGATGCGAGCACCGTCGTCCTGGACCGGGTCGCCGGTCACCGGTGGTTGGGCGGTGAACAACAGGAACACGGTCCAGACCGTGGCGGCCACGGCCAAGACCTGTAATGAGTCGACCAACCGTTTCATCAAAAACCCGGAAAGCCGACGGTGGTGAAGAACCACAGGGAACTGGTCAACCACAGGGCCACCAGGGTTGTGAACACGGTCCCGCCAATCACGGGCAGTACCCAGCCGGGAAGCTTGTGTGACCTCACGGCAAAGATCTTGACCAGGAAAGCTCCGTAGAAGAGGCAACCGAGCAAAGAGTGGGCGAATCGGCGGGTCTGGGTGAGATCGGGCTCAAAGCCGATCGCCCACAAACAGTGATAGGCAACGGGAAGGCTGGCGAGAAAAGCCAGAGTTCCCGAAAGCCGGTGGACCTGGCCAAACCAGGAGGGCATCGTCTTCGGCCACGAGAATTTGGCCCAAATCCGCAGCGCGGTCAGCAGCTGAACCAGGGCGAGGGTCACCACCACCGTTGCCATCCAGGCCTTGAAAGCAAGGGTCGATCCGAAGAACACGGTTACGGTTTGCTGACCGGCGGGGTCGTGGAAACGTCCATAAACGCCAAGGGCGACCGACACCGCCGCCCCCGATAGCGTGACGATCAACAGTCGGGTCTGCCAGGGTCGACTGGGAGAGACCGGAACGGATGGGGAGGTCATTGTCTTGCAGCCAAAGTCAGGAATCTTTCCATTTGCACCAAGCATTGAGCACCCTGGTGAGTTCAGAAGCCCCCGCCTCGACCGCTCCGAGATCAACAAACCGCATGACCCGGGCGGTGTCGGTGTCGCCCTCCAGGGACGGGTGATCGCCGGGTAATCCGGCACCGGTGTGAAACAGCAGACTCACAAGTCTCTTAGCCGGGTTAAAGCTGAATATGTTGCCTTTGTGCGAATAGGTCGGTGTGCTCCACTTGATGGATTCGGTGATGCGTGGGTCGGCGGCGAGGGCGATGTCACGGACTCGTTGCATGGCCTCGTCCAACGGATGGTTCCTTTTGGAGAACCAGGCATCGACCTCGGGGCTGTGCATGGGCCATTGATAGCCGAATGACCAGAGCCCGGCGCCCCTCGAACACGATTTACCAGAGTCCGGAGGCCTTTGCCGATGCGGTCAGCCACCTCGCTGGACGCGACGATTTCCTGGCAAAGATCGTCCATGAGTACGGACAGCCCGACTTCTGGCACCGGCCCGCCGGTTTCTCAACCCTGGTGCTCTTCATTCTCGAACAACAGGTGTCGCTTGCCTCAGGGGCGGCGGCCTTCAACCGAATTCGAAATCGCCTGGGCGAGGTCACCCCCGAAGCGGTGCTTTTGCCCACCGACGGGGAACTACGAGCCGACGGTTTCTCGCGACAGAAGGCTCGATACGTGCGGGAGCTGGCAAAGGCGGTCCTCGATGGTCGAATCGATCTTGCGGCCCTTGAATCAAAGGCCGACGACGACGTCCGTCGAGAACTGACCGGTCTCATCGGAATCGGACCGTGGACTGCCGATGTGTATCTGCTCTCCTGCCTGCGCCGACCCGACGTCTGGCCGATCCTCGACCGAGCGCTGCAGGTCGCCACCTCCGAATCCCTCTCGTTGGCAGAGGTGCCCTCCCCGGAGAGGCTGGGAGAAATCGGGGAACGTTGGCGACCACATCGCTCGACCGCCGCCCGGCTGCTCTGGCATGCCTATCTCTCCAGACGCGGACGGCGGGAATCGACCTTCTAAGCGGCGGCGTCGACCCGGTTCCCCAAGGGTTATCGTGACGTAGCGACACCAAGGAGCGCGCCGCCATCATCAAGACCACCCCCTTTCATGTGCGGGTTGAGGCCGCCAATCAGACCGGCTTGTGGAGCCACTGGTCCGGACACCTGGTGGTCGACAAATACCAGATGTCCGAGAAATTCGAATACTTCGCCATCCGCAACGCCGCCGGGATGTTCGACTCCTCCCCCCTCTACAAATACCGCATCTCGGGCAAAGATGCAGAGAAGTACCTGGCCGGGGTGTTGGCCCGAGACATTCGCAAATGCAGGCCGGGGCGAGCGCAATACACGATGTGGTGCGACGACCGGGGATTTGTGGTTGAAGACGGGGTGATCCTCCGCCTCTCCGGGGACGAGTTCCTCCTTACCTCAGCCGAGCCCAACCTCGCCTATTTCCACAACCTGATCGGACATGACGCGGTGGAGATCGAGGAGGTCACCGACGACGTGGCCACTCTCGCTTTCCAGGGTCCCCGTTCGCGACTGATCCTCTCGAGCCTGGCCCCGGAGATGGCTGACATCGGTTACTTCCACCTCACACCATCGAAGGTAAGCGGTGCCCCTGTGACCATCTCCCGCACTGGTTTCACTGGCGATCTCGGCTATGAGATCTGGGTCAACGCCGACGACGCCCTGCAAGTCTGGGACGCCGTGTCCGATGCGGGAGAGGGACATGGGGTCATCCCCTTCGGCCAGACAGCCTTGCTGATGGCACGGATCGAGGCCGGCTTGCTCCTTCTCAATGCCGACTTCGAGTCAAGCCGCTTCGCCTGGAACGATGATCACCGCTCAACACCGATCGAGCTCGGATTCGGTTGGATGTTCCGGGACATCGAGACCGACAACCGCGCCTTTATCGGCCGCAAGGCCCTACGTCGCGAGTTGGCCGACGCTACTTCGCGGTGGAAACTGGTGGGACTGATGGTCGACTGGAAGGAGTACGACCACAAGTACAACTCGGCAGGGCTGGTGCCACCCAAAGACCATACGCCGGTGACCGAAGAGTTCATGGTCTACACCGATGACTACACGCGGGTTGGCTACGCCACCAGTTTCATGTACTCACCGATGGTGCAGCGCCACATCGCGATAGCCCGGGTCCGTCCAGAGCACTCGGCTCTCGGCACCAGGGTCAACCTCGAGGTCACCATCAACCACCGATACGAATTGGTGGGCGCCCATGTGGCCCGCCTCCCCCACTTCAACCCGGAGAGAAAGACCGCCTGAGATGAGCACGCCTACCCAACGAAAGTACGACGCGGTTGTCATCGGTGCCGGCCACAACGGCCTCGTCAATGGGGCTTATCTAGCCAAGGCTGGGCTCAAGACCCTGGTCATCGAACGACGCCATTTGGTAGGTGGGGCCGCCATCACCGAGGAATTGCACCCCGGATTCTGGTTCACGACCTTCTCCTACGCCCTGTCGCTGCTGCGACCCGACATCATCCATGAGCTGGAGCTGACCAAACACGGCTTCATGCCGCTGCTGATGCCGACGACCTTCGCTCCCATGGAAAACGGCGACTACGTGCTCTTCGGACAGGACCGCAACGAGAACATCAAAGAGATCGCCCGCCACTCCCGCCGCGACGCCGACGCCTTCGATCAGTACGAGCACGACATCACGATGGTCTGCCAGGCTCTCAAGCCGCTGCTCGACAACGTACCCCCCAACCTCTTCAGCAAAGACCCTGAGGAGCTGGTGGCGATGTCGGCCCTGGCCCAGCACCTGCGCGATCTTGAACCACGGGTGATGCACAACGCGGTCCGGCTTCTCACCGGTAGCGCCGCCGACTTTCTCGACGACTATTTCGAGAGCGAGATCCTCAAGGGGTACCTGGCATCGTCAAGCATCATCGGCACGAAGGTGGGACCGCGCTCGCAGGGTTCGGGTCTGGTGCTGCTCTATCACAACATAGGTGAACACGATGGGGTCTTTGGCTCGTGGTCGTTTCACAAAGGCGGGAACGGCGGGTTTACCAGAGTGCTCGCCCAGGCCGCCCAGTCGTTTGGGGCCGAGATAATCCTGGAGTCACCAGTCGCCAACGTGATCACGTACAACGGCAAAGCCACCGGGGTGGCTCTGGAGGACGGAACCGAGATCGAAGCCAACATCGTCGTGAGCGCCATCGACCCGCGGCGGACCTTCCTGCATCTGGTCGATCCCCGCGAGCTCCCCACCGATCTGGTTGAGAACATCCAACGATTCCGTTTCCAGGGAACGTCGGCCAAGGTCAACTTCGCGCTTGACGGATTGCCGAAGTATCCGGCTCTGGGTGAGCGGGGTGACCAATACCGCGGCTTCACCAACATCGGCCCCTCGATCGATTATCTAGAGCGGGCCTATGACGAGGCCAAATACGGGTGGTACTCATCCCGCCCATACATCGATGGTGCCATTCAATCAACCATCGACCCCGACATGGCTCCACCTGGCAAACACGTCATGAGCTGTTTTGTCCAGTACGCCCCCTATCACCTCAAGCAGTCAGATTGGGACAGCGAAAGCAAGAACCTGGGAGACACTGTCCAAAAGACCCTGGAGTCGTTCTTTCCGGGTTTCTCCGAACTCGTCTTGCACCGGGAGGTAGTGACGCCCCTCGACATTGAGCGGGTGGTTGGCCTCTCCGAGGGCAACATCTTTGCCGGCGAGTTCCTGGCCCCCCAGATGTTCTTCTTCCGACCGGCCCCCGGCTGGAATCAATACCGAACCCCCATCGATGGCTATTACCAGTGCGGCTCCGGGACCCACCCCGGCGGTTGTGTGATGGGCGCCCCGGGGAAACTGGCCTCTCAGCAGATCCTCAAGGACCTGGACCCCTCCCGTTCTGGCGCGTAGAAACGACGCTCTGGCGTCGTTTCTACGCGCCAGAAGCGGGGGTCTATGCGGGATCAGAGGGCGTCGCGCCGTTTGAGGGCCCAGGTCAAGACGCCGATGCCCACTACGACCGCCACCACCAGCTTCACGACCCCGGTGGTCACCGACGGAGCCACCTGGCCGAGGGCTTCCAGGGCGTCGTTGGGGAGCACCGTGAGGTCGGCGTAGATCGAGAGGGCCGTGCGCCATACCGAGGTTGCCCCCAGCCCGACCACGATTCTGGTGATGATCGCCTCCCAGACGAACACGTAGGCGAGGCCCACCAAGACTGCACGCGAAAACAGATAACCCACAGGAACGAAGATGGCGGTGTAGCCCACAGCAGCGGCCAAATACGCCGACAAAGCCGGAAGAGCCAGAGTCCAGGAGCCAACCGTCAGCCCCATCGCCACCCATCCGACCGCCCATCCAAGTGTGCCCGCCACCCCTGCGGCCCAGGCGGCGGCAGCCCAGGCCGATAGAGCAAAACGCCAGCGGGCGATTGGCTTCAGGTAGAGATAGGAGAGGGTGCCGGAGTCCCGCTCGTCGCGTAAAGCGGCCGCACCCATGACCAGCATTGCAATCGACAGGGTGGCCCCGGCGACAGTTGCCACGATGACGTGGTAGTTCTCCGCAACATCCCCTGCCGTCCGGCCAGCACCGGCGATCCAGGCTGCCAGACCGGCTACGGCTGACAGGAGGGACAGCCCCCATAAGCGTTTGCCCCGGGTGAGTTGGCGGACGATGTGGCGCGTCAGCCCGACATCGATCATCGGCCCACCAGGTACCTGAAGACACTCTCCAACGATTCGTCTGCAGGCCTTACCTCACGCACCCGGATGCCGGCACCGCGGGCAGCCACAGGCAAAGTGTGAGCCAACCCTGTCGGATCGGAGGTCGAAACCTCGATGACGGCACCGTCGATGCGGACGCCGTCGATGCCGTCGGCTGCCAACAGCAGCGAGGCAAGTCTCCGGGGTTCGTCAGCTTTGATACGGACCAGGCGCGGCTTGTCGGTCATCGCCGCTCGCAGCGTCGCCACCGTTCCCTCCGCAGCCAGCCTCCCGTCGACCATGGCAATCACCCGGCCCGCCATCCTCTCCACCTCGAAGAGCACGTGTGAGGAGACGATGACCGTGTGACCCTCTTCACCCAGGCGGCGGAATAGTTCGATGAGATGGGCCCGTTGCACCGGGTCGGCGCCGTTGAGAGGTTCGTCGAGAATGAGCACGTCGGGTTTGCCGACCAGAGCTGCCGCCACCTTGGCCCTTTGCCGCATCCCTTTCGAATAGCCCTGGAGGGTGCGGTCCTGGTCCGCGACGAGATCGACAGCTGCGATCGCCTCCGCCACCTGACCTTCCCGATCCGGCAACCGGGCCAGGTCGGCGCTGAGACGGACGAACTCGCGAGCGGTCAAACGTGGGTAGACCGCCTCGTCTTCGGGAACCATCGCCACCCGTCTGTAAACCCGGTGGTCCTCACGAGGATCCACCCCCAGCAGCCTCACGGTTCCCTGCGAGGGACGTTGCAGGCCGGTCAGGAGTCTGATCAGAGTGGTCTTGCCAGCGCCATTGGGCCCCAGCAACCCGGTGACTCCGGGATGAAAGGACAGGCTGACCTCGGAGACGGCCACCTTTTGGCCAAACCACTTCGACAAGCCGTTGGTCTCGACGGTGGCGGTCACGCCAGCCTCCGATATCGGCGGGCGGTCCACCAACTTCCCGCCACAGCCACAACTGCGATGGCCACCGCCGAAACCCAGGGCGCAAATCCGTGCACCTCCGGCGTGAAGCGCCCCAGATCGACATCAAAGATCCAATCGCGGACAAAACGAGGGTGGTCGTCGAGGGCCAGCAACGACAGGTACCTCGACCCGGGGAACCCTGCCTGTGCCAGCACCCCTGCCAAACCGTTGCCTGCGGTGAGGACGCCGAGATAGGCGGCGGCGGCAAAACCGGCCCGGTCGACGTAGCTGGAGATGATGGCCAGCACTCCCCCGTTCACCGCCAGAAAGCCGAGGGCGACAGCCGGCACCTTCCAGAGGATGTCGAGATTGGATCCCAGATACCCCAAGAAACCCTCGTCCGACAAGGAAGCCAGACCTATGTGGAGGATCAGTTGAGGGACTACGTATATCGATCCCGCCACGATCAGGAACGCCAGCCCCTTTCCGCTCAGGTAATCCCCTACCGTCATCGGCCGGGAGAAGTAGACCGAGAGCACACCCTGGGAGCGGTCGGGGCCGAGCAGTTCGGGTCCGGTGATGGCGATGAATAGCAGTGACACCCGCGAGTAGAGATCGAACAAGTTGGCGTAGCTCGGAAGGCCCTCCTCAATCCCCGCGTCGATCGAACCGGCCACGAAGTGGAGCCCGATGACGATGGCCGCCATCAACAAACCGATCGAGAGCAGGGTCCAGGGAAAGATCTTGCGCCGGGCCTTGCGACGAAGCCCGAGAATGCGGCGGATGCCATCGCGGGCAATAGCCCATCGGATGGAACCCTGTCCTTTGCGGATACCGCCATAAGAGCGGTAGCCCCGGTCATAGATGACGGTGTTGCTCACCCCTCGACGCTCCTGGTCAAGAACTCGTCCTCGAGTGAGCGAGTTGCAGGGGCCATCCCGAGGATGCCGAGCCCCAGGCCGGCGGCCGTGTCTCGCACCAGGTCAAACACCTCGTCGGTGACATTGGCCAGCACCACCTGTTGGCCGTGCCCGGTCGGTTCGAGACCCTGGCGGGAAAGCGCGGCGATAAACAGCTCCACCGGCCCGATCAACTCGATGGTGATGGTCGAGGTGGCCCCGAGGCCTTCAACCGGGCCTGAGCGGACCAGCCTCCCGCCGTCCAGTAAGACCACCGATTGACAGGTCTCCTCGATGTCGGAGAGGACGTGCGAGGAGAAGATCACGTTGATTCCGAAGGCCCCCAGCCGGCGAATGAGATCGAGCATCTGTTCCCGCCCGACCGGATCGAGCCCCGAATTGGGCTCATCGAGAAGAACCAACTCCGGTCCGTGGACGATGGCCTGGGCCAGCTTCACCCGTTGGGCCATCCCGGTAGAGAAGTCACCAAGGAATCGAAACCGTTCCTCCTCCAGACCGACCAGAAACAGGGTCTCCGATGCCCGCTGGCGAGCCTCCGAAGTCGGCAGCCCTGCCAGCTCGGCTGCGTAGGCGACGAAGTCGGCGGCGGTCTGATCCTTGGGAAGACAGTTGTTCTCGGGCATGTACCCGGACCTCGAGCGTACCGAAAGGGGGTCCGTGATCGCATCGTGGCCCATAACCACAGCTCGTCCGCCCGTCGGATGAACCAGGCCGAGCAGAATCCGCAGGAGCGTGGTCTTGCCGGCCCCATTGGCTCCGACCAGCCCGGTGATGCCTGGCGGGATCTCAACGCTGACCCGGTCCAACGCCCGGACCTCTCCGTAGTTGTGGGTCAGCACTTCGGTGGTTACGACGGCCGCGGTCACAATCTCCATGGTGGCATATGCGGCCGAAGGTCCCCGTCACCGATTGGACAGCAGAGGGCTTAGCTTTCCTGCTTGGCGATCACGTCCGAAGGCGCCCGCTCGCGGTGGGCGAGGAGAATGAACGGCAGAGACAGTGCCTGGATTCCGGCACTGACCAGATACGAAGCCGCGTAACCGGACACGTCCGCTACCCGACCCAGCAAGGGTTGGGCCACCCCGCCGGTGGACCCCATGAGCGCATCGAAAGACAACACAGTGGCCCGCTGCTCGGAAGGTATCAAGCCGTTCAGATAGGCCTGGCGCATAGGCGAGCTCATCGAGAACATCATCGCCCAGATCACGATCAACCCGACTGCGACGACGAAACTCCTGGTTAAGCCAACCCCTACCAGGATCAATACGCTGACGCCGGTAGCAACCAACAATACGTGGGTCCGATGCACAAACAGGCGTCGCACCTGGTTGACGAGTAGTCCTCCGACAATCTGAGCTCCGGCCACGATGGCAGCTGCTAAACCGGCGACCCCAAACGCGGTGGGATCGCCGTATAACTCCAACAGGTAGGGCTGCATCGCATAGAACGCGTAGTAGACCACGCCGCCCGTGAACGGAGCGGCCAGCATGATCCACCGCACCGGAGGGTTACGCAGCCCGTTGTCGATCGACGCCCGCACTATTTGGCGAACCTGATTCGAGAGTTTGATACCTCGTGCGGGTGAAAACCCGAGATCACGCATGTAGAAGAAAGCCGCAGCAAAAGCCGCCAGCAGCATGATCGCTCGGAGTATGTAGGGAACACCGAGGTTGGTGATCTGGGCGACGAATCCACCTGCGACTGACCCGGTCAACATGGCGGCTCCGCCGATCACCTGACCGCGGGCAAACACCGGTTCCAGATCGCCCGAGTAACCGGTGGAGTGGAGTGCGTCGACCAGCCAGGCCTCCATCGCTCCCGAGAAGAATGTGAATCCGAGTCCCAGCAGAATCGATGAAATCGCCCATCCCCACAGTGGGGCCTGGATCTGCCACATGATGAGGTAGAGGACGGTGGAAACGAGCAGGGTGAGCGCCCCCAATAGAAACGAGAGCCGCCTGCCGCGGCTGTCGGCCACGATCCCGGTTGGAACTTCGAAGAGGACCTGACCCACCGTGAAGAAGGCATTGGCCGCAAACGCCTCGGTGTTGTTTAGCCCCGCATCGAGCAAGAACAGGGTGTTGATCCCCCAGATGAACGACGTCGCTAGCGTCGACAGGAGGGTGAGCAGCAGAAAGGTGCGTTGAACCTGGCGGGCGGCGTCGTTCATGCGCTAGCTAAACCGGCCACGAGTTGTATTTCTTCCGGCCCGAACCAAGGGGGCCTGCCGGCGACCACGTTTTCCCTGAGATGCTCACCCGAAGCTGTCGCGGGGATGGCGACGTGACAGCGAGGATCGGACAGCACCCATTTGAGCAAAGCTTGCGCCCAGGTAGTAACCCCGAACTCGACGAGCGGCGACAGACGCTGGGGGCTTGGGGCTGACCTCATCAACGCGCCCTCACCAAATGGCCGCATGACGACCACCCCGAGGTCCAGCTCGGCCGCCAGCGGAAGGATGCGTTCTTCGACATCTCGCTGGCGAGGGTTGTAAGGGATCTGGATCGCTGTGATGCGACCGGTTTTCATGACTTCCTCGAGCTCGGGAAACGCCCCGGATGAATAGTGGGTCGCCCCGATGGCCTTGACGACTCCAGCCTCGCGATGACTCTCTAGCAACCGCAGATGGGTCTGCCAGGAGACGAGATTGTGGACCTGATAGAGGTCGACCGAGCCATATAAGCGCAGCGCCGACGCGATCTGCTTCTTGCCTTCATCGACCCCAGATGCCCAGACCTTGGTGGCAACCATTCCCACATCGCGCCGGGTAGCAAGGGCTTGGGCCAGCACCCTCTCTGCCTGGCCATACATGGGAGAGGAGTCGAACAGGTTCACCCCCAGTCCGATCGCCTCCGCGACCAGCCTTGTCCTGGCGCTCTCGTCGGCTTTACCTCTGACATCGAACGTCTTCCAGGTGCCCATGCCGATGACCGGGACTGCCAATCCGGTTCGGCCCAACCGGCGGAGCTCGACCTGACTCAAACCAGACCTTGCGTCGCCACCATCGCAATCTATGCCCGTGCACGGGACTAACAGTGGGTCGTGGGCTAGCTTGGCCCAGGAGGACCAAGCGGTGCACAAAACGCCAATCGTGGCCACTCTCGCACTAACGGTGCTCTTGTTCGTGTGCGTTCCGGCTGTCGCTCAGGACACCGGCTCCGACAGTATCTCAATTGAGGCCGACATTGGCCTTGATGGATGGGTCGAGCTTTCCGGACCCGTTCGACTCCGCGTCACGATCAGGTCAAAATTGCTCTTCTCGGGGAATCTCGAGCTACGTCACGGCCGCGCCGAGGTGACGAGTGCGGTCGAGGTCCCAGCAGGTGGTGAGAAGACTTACGAATTGCTGATCTCTCCCACCATGGCGACGAGGGCCTTGACTATCGAGTTGGTGCCGTCGTCCGATGATTCAGCAGTCGCCTCGATTCGGGTCCAGCCCAAGGACCCCAACGGCAATCTGTTGGTGGGGACGATGGGCTTTCTGAAAGAACTCGACCTCCCGCGAGATACCACCATCGCCTCGGTACCCGTCGTCGAGGTCCTGGTGGGAGATGGGGAGGGCGACCTGGCGCCGCTCGACTATCTGGTCGTTGAGCGTGGGGTGCCGGTGACGGATTCGATGTTGCGGTGGGTAGCAGACGGAGGACGCCTTCTGGTCCAGCCGGGAACGTCAGCTGAGGTTGTAGGGAGCTCGAGGGTCGCAGACGAGATGCGGCCGGGTGTCTACCGGTTGGGCGACGGACAGGTCCTCGAGCAAAGCCGGCCCAATCCATCCACCGAGGAGTGGGCGTCGGTCCTCGTTCCGTTCCGCGAGGAACATCACCTATCCGACTTCTGGGGATCTTCTGAAGTTCAGATGATCCGTGCGGCCAGCAGTAGCGCCAAGGCGGGGATTCCGTACTCGGGTGTGCTCATCGGCCTGGTCGTCTATGCCGTGGCTGTGGCACCAGTCAATCTGATCGTCCTGCGGCGGATGCGGCGGCGCGAGCTCGCCTGGATAACCGTGCCTGCCATCAGCCTCGCGGCGGTTCTCGTTTTTGTCGTCCTCGGATCGATCCAGAACAACACGACCGACTGGGGTCAAGCGACCATCATCTTGGGCAGGGAGGGTAGGTCGGAGTCGATCTCGCTAGTTGCCGCCTCCGCCAACAGCCGCGTGACCGAAACGCTCTCAACAAGCGACGGTTCATTCATCTTCCCCGCCGCGACCGCCGATGCCGTCGGTGCTGGAGGCACCGCCGCCACGCGCAAGGTGGTGTCGGGTCAACAGCTCGAGCTGGTCTTCCCTGCCGCCGGATACGGCACCGCGGCAGTGGTCGGACCTGCACCACCCATGCCGGTCGTCCAGATGGTTGATGGAGTAGAGCCCCCCTCGATCTCTGTTGAGAACCTATCTCCCTACGTGTTCGAGGCGTATGGGGTGGTTGCCGGATTGTCTGTTGCCGTCGGTCCCGGAAGTCTTGGAAGCGGGGAAGAGACTTCGTTTCAGGCCGACGGCCCCGGATTCGGGTCGCCCGCTCAGGCGGTGGCCGAACAGACGGGACAGTGGAACGACAGCCGCTGGTGGCAGATCTACGAACCGCTCGCGGCGGCAGCCCAGCAGTTTGTGGGAGATCAGTATTTCTTCGGTTTCGTTGAAAACCTCCCTCTTCTGCTTCTTGTGAACGGGCAGGAGCGGACGATCACGGGGCCCGGAATAGTCGTGGTGGCGATGCAGGGAATCGGTCTCGGGCACGCCAGTCCGCAAATCGTCGCCACCAGCCCCGAGGGCAGTATCCAAGGCGAGGGCTCGTGGCGATGGTTCTCGGGGGACTGGGCTTTGATGCGATTCACGGTCCCTCTCGATCGGGAGGTCAACCTTCATCACGAAGCTGACATGTTCGGACCCGCTCCGTCCGTCTACGAGGCTTGGGATTGGACCAGTGGAACCTTCGAATCGGTTGAGCCGGGCGGGATCGACCATTCTCGGTTCGTCGACCCTGACGGGACGGTCCTGTTACGGATCAGCCTTGGGGGCGCCGAAGATCAGTTCTTTGGAGAGTTCCCCATCGGATCGATCTCCCTCACCTGGGACCCGGAGACGTAATGAATCCGATCCTCGTCAGGGAAGCTCTGGATCGGTTCCGCGGCAAAAGGGCCTGGCCCTTCCTCTTGTTGTGGGTTCTCGGCAATGTGGCGGCCGTATACCTGCTTCTGCTCCTCGGCTCTGAAATAAGCAACCAGGGTTTTGGTGGGTTGATTGGCCGGCCAGCCGTGGGTCCGTTCGTCTTCCACGGAGCGCTGGTGCTGTTGTTGCTCGGAGTGGTCATGATCCTGCCGGGACTGGCTTCCGTCTCCATTGTCGGAGAAAGGGAAAAACAGACTCTCCGCCTCGTTCAGGTCACTCGCCTAACTCCCCTCCAGATCGTCACGGGAAAGTTGGTAGCGTCCCTTGGCTATATCGGGTGGCTGGTGGCGTCGGTGTTGCCAGTGCTGGCAGCGCCGCTCTTGCTCGGAGGCGTGGGCCTCGGCGACGCCATCGGAGCAGTGGTCATGCTGTTGCTGATAGCGACCGCCATTGGTTCGATGTCGATATGGCTGTCGTCTCGTGCCAAGAGCACGCGTGCTGCCGTGGCCGGCTCGTACATGTTGACCTTCATGCTGCTGTTTGCGACGCCGCTCGTTGCAGTGGGCGAGGCCTTTTTCCAGACCGAACGATTTCGCCAAGATCTTGACGGTGAGCTCTTCAGCCTCATTCCCAATCCCTACCTCGCCCTTGGATCGGCCGTGTTGCATCCACTCGAGGCAAATTCGGTGCTGACCCCCTTCGGGCCTGTCCATGCATATCTGCTGTCACGCGAGGCCGGAGACACCAACTTCGGGGGCGGGGTAGCTGCCAACCTCATCGTCGAACAAGACGGCCACCGGTTTGTCCGGCTGACCCGCCCACCGCTTTGGGTCTACAGCGGACTCTTCTATGTCGGGCTCTCGGTTCTGACGATTCGCCGGGCTACCCGGTGGGTTTCGACCCCCTCTCCGACCGAATTTGCCCTCAAGCGACGGCGAAACGCCAAATCATCATTCTTGTGACGGTTGGCACGTATATGACGTGCCAACCGTCACAAGAACGGAAGCGGGTTCCATCAGTGACCGTAATAAGTCGCCCCAATTCTGGAACATGCCAGGGGCGAACCCACTCATGTGACAACCTCTTGACGCATTCTTCATTAAGTGAGTAAAGTAAGTTAGGTGCAGGACGCGGCCGATCGTCAGCTGATACGGGCCATCAATCGAGCCCTGGTCTTTCAGCTCATTCGCCGGGAGGGGCCGATCAGCCGAGCGGAGATCGCCCGAGCCACGGGCCTTACTCAGGTCACGGTTGGAACCATCACCTCCGAGCTGATGGCGCACGGACTGGTCGGAGAAGGCGACCAGGCAAAGTCGACCGGAGGTCGACCAGCCACCCTTCTTCACCTCGTCCCCCAGTCCTATTTCGCGATTGGCGCCAAGGTGATGGAGAGTCATGTGGTTGGTGCCGTTACCGACCTCGAGGGTGATGCGGTCGCCGAGGTCGATGTAGCTATAGAAGGACTGAGTTCCAACCCGAACAACGTCGTTGATGCCATAGCCAGGCTGGTTGATCAGCTGGTCGCCCGGGCCGGGATTCCTCGCAACAAGGTCTTGGGGATAGGCATTGGCTTAGCGGGTGTTGTCGACGCTCGGGCTGGGATCTGCCGCTACTCGCCTTTCTTGGGATGGCATGACGTTCACATCCGCGACATGGCGTCCCGAGAGTTAGGGATTCCAGTCTTCGTCGACAATGACGTGAACACGCTGGCCCTGGCCGAGCGCTGGTTCGGAGTCGGGCACGATGTGGCGGACTTCGTTTTGGTGACCCTGGGTCGGGGAGTTGGCCTGGGCATTGTCGCCGACGGGCGCTTGTACCGGGGAGCTCGCGGCGGAGCCGGTGAATTCGGGCACACAGTTGTCGACGGAAGCGATCGGCCCTGCGCCTGCGGCAACTTCGGATGCCTGGAGGCCACCGTCTCCGAGCCTGCGCTGGTTGCAGCTGCCCGGACCTTGATGGGTACTTCGGGTCCCGGAGATGCAGAGGAGCTTTACCGCATGATCCCGGAAAGCGCGAGCCTGCGACCCCTATTCCGAGTTGCAGGCAAAATGCTTGGGCGGTCTCTCGCCAACCTCGTCAACCTCTTTGCGCCAACCCTGTTGATCCTTTCAGGCGAAGGCATCAGGGCTGGTGATGTATTGCTCGACCCCTTACGGGAGGAGCTCGAGGCTCGGGTCTTCGATGGGCTCAGAGGAACCTTTCAGCTGGTGGTCGAGCCCCTCCCCGATGCTGCTTGGGCTCGGGGGGCAGCCAGCCTCGTCCTGGGCGAGTTGTTTGAGCTTCCCACCAATGTTCAGGCCGATCTGCTCTGGTCGAAAGAGGCCGTTTCTTGATTTCCGTAGGACAGAACCACAACCGAGGAGGAACGACAATGAAAAGATCCCGACTGCCGGCGGCCCTGACTGCGCTGGCCGTCCTGATCGCGGCATGTGGGACGGGCAGCACCACTACAACGGCAGTCCCGTCCACCACCGCCGCCCCGATCACCACCGCCGCCCCGACCACCACCGCCCCTCCCGAGTCGGTCGAGATCAGTTACTGGCACACGATGAGCGATCCAGAGACCGCCCAACTCGAAACTGTCGTAGCCGCATTTGAGGCCGCCAACCCGGGCATTACCGTGGAGACCACACGTTATGCCTACGACGATTTCAAGCCGGCCTTGTTGACTTCGATTGCCGGTGGTGAGGCTCCTGACACTGCTCGCATCGACATAATTTGGGTCCCGGAATTTGCCGAGCTTGGAGCACTGATGCAGCTCGACGGGGCCATGAACGGGTTTGAGGATATCGCCGAAGGCGTATTCCCAGGACCTCTGGCAACCAACAGCTGGGGAGGCCACTACTACGGTCTCCCCCAGAACACCAACACCCAGGTTCTGCTCTGGAACCAGGATGTGTTTGGCGCAGCAGGTCTGACAGGTCCGCCTCAAACCCTCGATGACCTGGCGGCTGTGGCCTGCCAGCTGTCGACAGGTGAAGAGCAATATGGCTATGCCCTTGGAGGCACGTACTTCTGGGCCCCGGCTCCTGTCTTCTACTCGATGGGTGGCCAGGTTGTCGACGAGGGAATAAGCACTGCCACGGGCTACGTCAACGGGGAAGCCTCGCTAGCCGCGATGCAACTCTTCTCAGACATGTATGACGACGGTTGTCTGTCGCCCAACGTTCTTGGAGGCGGCATCGGAACAGCCGATGGTCATGCCACAGGTCTCTACGCAATGATCACCGACGGTCCCTGGATGGTCGACATTTACGCCGGGTCCTATCCGGACTTCGATGTGGCGTTCTCCCTCGTGCCATCGGGTCCGGGTGGCTCCACCTCATCGGTCGTTGGGGGGGAAGACGTTGTCGTCTTCGCCGACACCGATCAACAGGAGGCTTCACTGGCGTGGGTGGCTTACCTGATGTCAGAGGAGGGACAGCGAATGATGGCCGAAGTAGGGGTGATCCCGACTCTGTCATCACTTGCCGGTGACCCAGCTCTCCCTGACTACTTCGACATATTCATGCAGCAGTTGGAGACAGCCCAGGCCCGGGTTCCCCATCCGAAATGGTCCGATATGGACAACGCCATCAACAACGCGTTTCAAAGGGTGCTACGTGACGAGCAGACACCACAGGCTGCGCTTGACCAGGCCGCTGAGGAGATCAACACTCTGTTGAGCCAGTGACCACAACACCTGCGGGCCCCGCTCTTGGTCTCCATGAGCGGGGCACCGCACCTAAGCCCGCCGGTGCCAAGTCCGGTCATCCGGTTCGAAGGTTTTGGATAGCGGCCGCGTTTCTCTTTCCCGGTATGGCCATGTATGGCACGTTCTTGTTGGGACCGATGATCTACTCGGCTCGACTGAGTTTCTACGACTGGAACATTGTCAATCCTGCTTTGTCCGAGCCCCTGGGCTGGGACAACTACAGCCGGGCGCTGGGGGACCCGGTGTTTCGCCGGGCAGTTGTCAACACCATCGCGTACACGGTTGTCACCGTCCCCGGTCAGATCCTCTTCGGAGTGATTGTCGCCTTGCTCCTGAATCAGGCAATTCGTGGCCGTGCCTTCTTTCGGGTCCTCTACTACCTGCCGGTCATCACCCCTTGGGTCATCGTCACACTGCTATTCGAGTACATGTTTGTCGGCCAGGGTGGCCTGGTGAACTGGCTCCTCCGTGACGTACTCGGGGTCATCGGCGAGAATGTGCTCTGGCTGGCCGACCCGATTCTCGCCTTCGTCCCGATCCATCTGCTTGGCATATGGAAGGGGGTGGGTTGGACTGCGATCATTGCATTGGCCGGGCTCCAGGCGATCCCACAAGAGTTGCTCGACGCCTCAGCGGTCGACGGTGCAGGTCCTTATACCCGCTTCCGCTACATCACCCTCCCGCTGCTTCGCCCCGTGCTGGTCTTTCTCACGGTCGTACTGGTCATCGGTGGTCTCAACGCCTACATCTCGAACCTGCTCATCACCGACGGCGGCAACCCCCTCGACCAAACCCACTTTGTGCTGACCCTCATGTACGAGGCCACATTCACCCGACTCGACTTCGGCTACGGGGCTTCCATCAGTTACCTGCTCGCCGTCTTTGTGTTCCTGATCAGCGCCATCCAGATCCGCCTCCTGCGCAAAAGGGTGGAGTTTTGATCGCCACCAACCGCACCGACCGCCGGAAGACGAACATTGTCACGTACCTATTGCTGACAACAGGGGCCGGCCTAGTGGTGGTTCCGTTCTGGTTCATGTTGGCCACCTCACTCAAGCCACAGGCGTACATATTCGACATTCCCCCGCGGCTGATCCCCGCCGAGGTGACCCTCGACAACTACCGCGATGCTCTCGAAACGGACATGTTCGGTGTCTACTTCCTCAATTCGGTGGTTGTGGCGCTGTCGGCCACCATGCTGACGCTGTTCCTGTCGTCGATGCTGGCATACGCATTCGCACGTCTCGAGTTCCCAGCCAAGGAGGCGGTCTTCTACACACTCCTCGTCGGGATGATGGTGCCACCCGTGATGTTGATTATCCCCCAGTTCCTGATCGCCAAGAACCTCAACCTGCTCGATTCTCTGGCCGGCTTGGTTGTGGTTTATGTCGCCATGAATGTATCGATGCAGACTTTCTTGCTTCGGGGATTCTTTGACGGGATTCCGCGCGATCTCGAGGAGGCTGCCCTGATCGATGGAGCCGGCCGCTGGCGGATCCTTTGGCGCATCATCTTGCCGCTCTCGCGACCAGGTTTGGCGGTAGTCGCTATCTTCACATTCCTTTATGCCTGGGATGAGTTTCCCTGGGCCCACGTTGCCATCAGGGAGACCAGCAAACGGACCCTGCCTATCGGCATTGCCCTCTTTCAATCCCAACACCTCACTCAGTGGGGCCAGGTCTTTGCGGCCTCGGTGGTGGCCCTGGTCCCGGTTGTCGTCGTGTTCGCAGTTTTCCAGCGCCACTTCGTTCGCGGCATCTCGACTACGGGGATGAAAGGATGAGTGGACTGGTCGTCGTGCCGGATCGGAGCTACTACCTGCCGGGACAAACCGTAGGGTTGCAGGTTCAGATACCCGGACGTTCTGGCGGACGGGTCACTGCTTCTATATCCAGTCTCACCTCGGAAGTGGCAACTCTGACAGGTGAACTGGGACGAGGCGGGACTGCCCTTTTCGAATGGTCCCCTCCGCCGACGGCTCCCCGAGGATACGGAGTTGATCTCAATTGGAGCCCTGGTGGTTCTGCGACGGAGGCGGGGTCAACCGCGTTCGACGTGCTCCATCACTGGACCGAACGTCCTCGTTATGGATTTGTTGCCGACTTCTCGGCTGGGCGGCGCGGTGATGCCATGTTTGATGCGTTGCTGCCGTTTCACATCAACGCCCTTCAGTTCTACGACTGGCAATACCGCCATGACGAGTTGGTCGCTCCCCAGCCCGACTTTGTGGATCCTCTGGGCCGGAGTTTGTCGGTAGAAACGATTCGGCGGTTTGTTGACGGTGCAAGGTTCAGAGGCATCGGAGCCATGGCATACGCGGCCATTTATTCGGCATCGCTTGAGTTTCAGCGGTCACACCTCGGTTGGGCGTTGTACGACGTCAAGGGTTCGCCTCTGACGTTCGAAGGGTTTCTCGGTTATATGGACCCAACGCTCGGTCGGCCTTGGAGTAAGCATCTGATCGCTCAGTGTGAACTGGCAATGGACGAACTCGCATTTGACGGCATTCACCTCGATCAGTACGGAGAGCCCCGCCATGCTTGGGACGCCGACGGGGAGGAGGTAGACCTTGCTAGCGCGTTCTCCGGCGTCATTTCCGCTCTTAAGGACCGCCGCCCGGGAGCGGTGGTCGTCATGAACGCAGTGAAGAACTGGCCCGCCAAGATCCTGGCTGGGAGCCGACAGGACTACTTCTACGTCGAGCTTTGGCCCGATCAGCCAACCTATGTCGACGTGGCACGGGTGGTGCGAGAAGCCCGTCGCAACTCACACGGCAAACCGGTGGTTGTTGCTATGTACATCCCCTCCGACCAGATCCCGAACGTACTACTGGCCACCGCGGTGGTGTTCGCCAACGGCGGTACACGAATTGTTCTCGGTGAAGAAGCGCGGTTGCTAGCCGATCCGTATTTTCCCCGAAGTCAAGCGATTCCGGACGAGCTCAAACAGCGACTCCGGCGTTACTGGGACACGGCCGTCCGGTATGGCGATCTGTTGTTCACGTACGAACCCACTGATGGTCAACAGCTTGCCGTGGAGCCGATACCCAGGGTGTCGACAGTCGTCCATCGCGGCCCGGGTGTGTTAGGTATCAGCCTTCTCAACCAGTGGCTTGGGCATGGTGATCGGTGGGACGAACCTCACGGAGCTCCCCCTCCACAAGAAGACTTGGAGGTCCGCTTCTCAACCCAACTCAGAGTGAATTCGGTGTTGTGGGTCAACCCGGACGGATCGGATCCAAGGGCGCGCGAGGTGGTCTGGAAACCCACCAAGGAAGGGGGGATTGTGCGGCTTCCTGAACTCAACTACTGGGGTGTCCTGCTTTTCGAAGTGGAGCAACCCCGATGACCGATCTCCGCGCAAGAAGTATCGAGATCATCCTGACGGCCCAAGCCCCTTCCGGCGCCTATCCAGCGTGCCTCGAATTCCCAACGTACAGGTATTCCTGGTTTCGTGACGGCTCATTCATCGCGTATGCCATGGACCTTGTCGGTGAACATGACAGCGCCCGACAGTTCCATCAGTGGGCGGCTGCGGCCATCATCAGAAGAGCCGACCTCGTAGAAAGGGCGGTTGGCAAAGCCAGGGCCGGCCGCCCTCTCGAACTAAGAGACGTCCTCCATACCCGTTACGGACTCGAGGGTGAACCGGTCGAGGACGGAGACTGGCCCAATTTCCAACTCGACGGATTCGGGACCTGGTTGTGGGCCCTCGGAGATCACCATCGGAGAAACGGGACCGAGGTGAAAGGACCTTTGCGCGCAGCCGCCGATCTCACTGCGTTGTACCTGGCTGCCTTATGGCGTCTGCCGTGCTACGACTGTTGGGAGGAATTCCCCGATCGCGTTCATCCACACACTCTGGCGGCCATCGCAGCTGGGATGCGAGCCCACCAGGAGATGGCAAGCATCGAACACACACATGAGTTGGAGGGGATCGCCAGGTGTCTTTACGAGGATGCGCTCGTTGACGGTGCGTTCATAAAGTCGCTTGGGACTCGAGACGTCGACGCTTCCCTCGTCGGACTCACAACCCCCTACGACGCCATCGATGCACTCGACCCGAGGATGGAGGCGACGATCGATCTCATCGAGCGCAAGCTGATGAACGGTGGTGGTGTCCGCCGCTATTCAACCGACACCTACTACGGCGGCGGCGAATGGGTTCTCCTGACGGCCTGGCTTGCTTGGCATCACCGCCGTCAGGGAAACGACACCAGGGCCGAGCAACTCTTGCACTGGGTGGAGGAGCAAGCCGACGACGAATACCGCCTCCCCGAACAGGTGCCTTCCAGTCTCAACGATCCCGCCTACTACCAGGTATGGGTAGAAAGATGGGGAGAGATCGCGCGACCGCTGCTCTGGTCCCATGCCATGTACCTGATCGCCGGGGAATCACCATTCTTGTGACGGTTGGCACGTATATGACGTGCCAACACAAGAATGGAAGAAGAGCGTGAACCGTGGACAGCCATGTGGCGTTTACCGGGCATGACGACATTTACCCCCCGGGTGCCAAGCCACCGCATCGTGTTCCTAACGGTCGTCGGAATGATGGTGGCTGCCTGCGGAGCTGACGGCGCCGCTACCACTTCGTCGATCTCCACCACCACCGCCCCCACCACCACTGCTGCTCTCACCACCACTACCAACGGCGACGCAACCACCACGACCACCGGTGTTTCGGTCACGACCACCGCCGCCCCGACCACCTCCACCACCACCGGAGAGCTTCCCGGAGAGCCCAGCGACCTCGGTCCGGAAGCCGGTGACCGGCTGGTCGTGATGGGAGTGGCCCATGACGACACCCTCAATGTCCGTGGAGCCCCGGGAGCCAATCAGCCGATCGTGCATGAGCTTGCGCCCACCGCCGATGACCTGATTGCGCTCGGCCATACACGCAGGCTGCCAGGGTCTTTCTGGCATCAGATTGAAGTGGATGGCGTCAGCGGGTGGGTGAACGCGTCGTTTGTCGGACAACCCGGTCCCATCGACGATATAACTGCCTCCGTCATCCAAACCATGGGTGGCATCCCCGAGGCCGGGACGATGCTCGACCTCGGCGACCTCATAGCCAGGGCGCTGGCGGTGACCGATCCGCCGTCGAGGATCACCCTGACGGTGGTCCCGACCGAGGGAGACCTTGGCGAGGTCACCTTTGACATCGTGGGACTCGAGGACGATGCGGTCTCGGGCTTCCGGATTCACATCTTTGGTGCGCCAGGAGGCAAAGGTTTCTACCTGGACACCGTCGAAGCCCGCAATTTCTGCTCCCGGGGAGTGGATCCCCAGGGCTTCTGCGTCTAGAGAGACCGCATCCAGTCGCTGACCACCCGGCGAAGAGTCGAAATCGGCACGGATCCGGTTGACAGCACTGCATCGTGAAACGCTTTGACGTCGAAGTTCTGACCGAGCGTTGTCTCCGCCTGCGACCGGATCTGGTCGATTTCAAGTCGGCCCATCATGTAGCCCAGGGCCTGCCCGGGGCTACTGATGTACCGATCGATCTCGCCGACCACCTGAGTGTGTGTCATCGGGCTGTGATCGAGCATGTAGTCGATGGCCTGACTGCGGGTCCAACCCAAAGCATGAAGTCCGGTGTCCACCACCAGACGACAAGCCCTCATCGAGTCGGCTGACAACATCCCCACCCGGTCAAGGTCCGAGGAGTAGAGACCCATCTCATCGGCCAGTCGCTCGGTGTAGAGACCCCAGCCCTCGTTGTAAGCGGCGATGTAGTAGTCGGCCAGGAGGTGGTGCAGGGTCGGGTTTTCCTGCGCGATGGCAAGCTGGAGATGATGACCGGGAACACCCTCGTGATAGGTCACCGCCTCCACCTGAAACGTTCCCCACATCGTCGGATCAGAGGTGTTGAAGAAGAACCGGCCGGGTTTGGAGCCGTCGCGAGCAGGCCGGGAGTAGAAAGCCAGGGCTCCTTGTTCGATGGAGTTGGCAACACAGGAAGCCTGCGGGAGGACCCCAAACCACCCGCGTGCCGACGCGATTGCTTTCTCAAGGGCGGCGGTGGCATCAGCGACCAATGAGGCGGCATCGCGGTAATGGAGCGATTCGTCCTCGCGAAGCCGCCGGTAGATATCGTCGACATCGTTCGTACCCAACAACGGACCGGCGATCTGGCGATATTCGAGTTCGAGCCGATCGACTTGCTGGCGGCCTATTTCATGGACCTGGGTGGCAGTGAAGTCGAGGCTGGTGTGGGCCCAGACCAATCGCTCGTAATGCTCCCGGCCACCACCCAGGTGAACCAAACCCGCCAGGTCGTCGGGACGGGCGTGAGGCAGAGTGTTGGCGGCGAGCACCCCCCGCAGGTTTTGCAAGGAAGGAGTGACGCTGTCGAGCAATTCCGCCAGCCTGCCGTTCCAAGCCTCGCTCGCCGCGGCGTCGAGCGAGGTGGGTGGGGCCTGATAAGACAAAGGGCCAGCCGATAGCGGCGCCGCCAGGTGTCGATCCAGCAGAGCGATCAGTGAAGACGCCAGGTGTGCGATGGGGACCAAGCCCTGGGAAGGAGCAGCCTCGAGTCGGCTCGCCCAGGCATTGAGAAAGTCCGGCAGCCGCCGAACCTTCTCCAGATATCGCTCACCATGCTCAACCGAGACGAGCGGGAACCGGGGAAGAAAGGTCAGGATGAGGGAGAAGATGCCGTTGGCATGATTGACCCACTCGAGCTCCGGTTGCCAAATGAGCTGCAGCGACTGGGACTTAACCGTGAAAGCGATCGTCTCCAACAAGGTTTGGTCGTCGCTTGACCCGGCCTCGATCTGTTCTGCCCGACGAGCGAAATCCTCAAGCCCGGCGAGACGAGCTTTGGTCCCTTCTTCGGACACATCTGGCCACTCCTCCAGATGGGTGACGTCGCCGGCCCATAGGGCCCAATCGTGTTCGGTAGACAAACGAAACGTGACGAACTCGTCAGCGAGGAGCCGTGCCGGCGTGGAGGGCGTAGACATGAGCGGCGACCCTAACGCCCTCACCCGACCGGTCCCTCGTTTCAAAGGTGATGACCGATTAGTTTGTGGTCGTCACCACGGACTGATTATGCCCTTCAGCATGGCAAACAAACTCGTAATCGGGATTACATCCCGGGCGCTCTTCGATTTGGAAGAGGCAGACAGCGTGTTCAAGAACGACGGGATATCTGCCTATCGGGCCCACCAGCAGCAACGCGAGTTGCTGACTCTCGACCCTGGCACCGGCTTCTCCCTGGTCGCCAACTTGCTTCGCATAAACGCACTCACGAGCGAGCGCCTGGTCGAAGTCGTCGTGATCTCGAGGAACGACGCCGATTCTGGAATCAGAATCCTGAACTCGATCGAGGCTCATGGACTTGACATCACCAGGGCGGCCTTCACCGACGGCAAACCTCCTTGGCCCTTCCTGCAGGCGTTTGCCTGCGACCTCTTTCTATCGGCCCATCAAGAGGACGTCGAGGAAGCCCTTCGTAACAATCGCCCGGCGGCACTTGTCATGAGACCCGCCAGGTCTTCGGATGATGCCGGACCCCTCGGCGAGGTCCGCATCGCCTTCGATGGCGACGCGGTGCTTTTCGATCACGAGTCCGAGCATGTGTTCCAGACGCAAGGGTTGGAGGCGTTCAACGAGCGCGAAGCTGACCTGGCGGACGTGGCAATGAGTCCTGGCCCCTTCAAACCGTTCCTGGAGAGCTTGGCCGGGATCCAAATGAGATTTCCCGCGGAAGAGTCTCCGATCAGGCTCGCTCTGGTGACCTCTCGAGCCGCACCCGCTCACAGGCGGGTCGTGAACACCCTCCGACATTGGGGGATCCGCTTGAACGAAACCTTCTTTCTTGGAGGCATCGACAAGTCCGGGGTACTGGCAGCTCTAAAACCGCATATCTTCTTCGACGATCAGCTCACCCATTTGGAAAACGCACAAGCCGCTACTCCGAGCGCACTTGTGGTGCCATTGAGCGCCCAGCCAGCCCTTCCATTCGACGAGAGCGCGACCGAACTTGACTCGACCAAGACCGACGAGGTGGCTTAGGCGCCGTGGGTTCGAAGGTCTACTTCTCTAGCTGAGCAGCCTTAGGTGTGATACTCGCCAGTGCGGCGTATTCGACACATTTGCATTGGGGTATTGAGCAGCCCTCGTTGCGGTGTTCTTTGCGAGGGTGGCCGCAACTGATGCAGCGTTGCCGATTGCCATCGATATGTTTGTTGACAAAGCCTGTGGCCTTGCCCGCATGTCGTCCGGACATTCGATGCTCCTTCCAGGGCTCGATCACCGTCGGAAGCCGACGCCCCGCAGGTTGCGGCCGACTCGGATAGAACAGGCTGTTCCTGCGGTGACTTCACTCGACGGTTAAGGGAGCAAAGAGGGCGCTGCACGCGTCGCGACGTGCTGTAGACAAGTCTACTCGGATTCTCCCGTCAGCCGAACAGACTGCTATCGGCGGCGACTACTCGACGGGATCTTCGATGCCGAGTTTCTCCATAATCCGCCGGCGTTCCTCAAAATAGTGGGACTCGCTGACCGTTTTGGCCGCCCGTTGTTCACTTAGACGATGGAATTCCTCCATCAAGGCAGTGGTGTCGGGTGCCTGGGCGGTGCGGGAAACCTCGATTAAGGCCTCGCGACGGAGTTTCTTGTTCTCCTGCTTTTCCTGACGGGCCAACTCTCGGGCGCGTTTGCCCATGCCTTCCCGGCCTCGTTGGGGCATGTCAGACCCGCCTGGTGGAGTGTTGAGGTTGTATGGCCGCGCTCCTTCATAGGTCTAGCGGTGCTAACCCTACTGCTTTGGCGGCTGTAGCCCAATGTCCGGTAGTGGGTCAGCTTGGCTCTGGTCAAGGGGACCTGGCAGTCAAAGCCAGAGCAGCAATGAGGGGAACGTTGCTGGTGATGCGTGCCGTGGATGGGCCCGGTGGAGTTCTTTGGCGCCCAGGCGTCGCTTCGGAGGTTCTTTGGTGTCTGACCAACCGTTTTCGTCGCTGGCGCGCCAAAGAACGTCTGGGCCGACGCTGGGACGCCAAAGAATGATCCCCAGCGCGGGTGATATCCCACTTCGCCGAAATACAACCCTCGGCCTCAGACCGTCGGACGCCACTTGAGCAAGCCATCAAGCCAAACTGACTTCAGCGGGTACGGTCAGCACGTGCGAGCAGAGCATTCTCCGGCCAAGAGTGCATCGATCCGGACCTCACCGCCCGCACCCTCGACGGCATGGTCCTGGCACAGCGGCCCGGGCCTATCTGTCAGGGAGACGATCCGTGGATAATCACCGAAGACACAACGACGACATAAAACCCCGTGCTGGTGTAGCTACCGGTGCGTCAATCAACCGAGCTGGCAATGTCCCAAACGATGTAGGCGTCCGCGGACTAACTACCAGCGATGGCGATGAACAATCTCTTCGAAGGAGCGGCGATTGACCGACTTGAGAGGGCGCAGGGGACCATCGACAGGAAAGCCGAACGAGATGAGATATGCACAGAATCGGTCATCGGGAAATTCCAGGATCGAGCGGGCCAGGTCCTGGTCGGCGACCGCCGCGTGTCCCGTGCCGATCCCGAGATCGGCTGCCGCGAGCATCATCGACATAACCGCTTGACCGAGATCGAAGTGGAGGATGTGCTGTTCCCGCTCGGTATCAAGCTGGGGGGCAATGATGGCAACCGCCACCGGGGCATTGGCCACGTGCCAGGCGCCCCTCCACACCCCGGCGAGCTCGGCTCGTTGCGCCGCGTCAATCACCACCACGAAGTCCCACGGTTGCCAGTTGCGGGAGGAAGGGGTCCGCCGTCCAGCCTCCAGAATCCGGTCGAGGGAGCCAGCCTCGATGGTCTGGTTTGAAAACTCTCGAATGTTGCGTCTTGAGGTAATGGCGTCCCAGGTTTCCATGCGATCGCTCCCGGTCTTAGGCAGACTCGAAGTTTGACTTTCGACACCCATCTTCGCACTTCGGCCCGAGACTGCCGGTCATACGGTTGACGTAGTAGTACGCGCAACGTAGTATGCCCGAATGGAACTCGGCCGCTTCTCTGAAATAGGCCTGCTCATCATGGTGGGGCTGGCGGATGGCCCCAAGCACGGGTATGCGCTGATGGAAGAAATCGAGCGCCTGCGAGGAAAGCGACCGGGTCCCGGCACTCTTTACGGAGCCATAGCCAGGCTGGAGGAAGACGGCTTGATTGAGGCGATGCCCGAACACAACCGGAGGCGGCCCTACCGGCTCACCCGAAGCGGGAAGGTGGCCCTGGCGGCCGAGTTGAACTCACTCCAAGGGGTCGTGACCACCGGCACGACCAGACTGGCAACTTCATGAGCAGGCTGATACGGCTCTACCCACCCGAGTGGCGCCGACGACACGGTCCTGAGATAGACGAGATTGCCGCCTCTTCGCCCGGTTGGCGGACCGATGTCGACCTAATCCGGGGAGCTATCGATGCCTGGACCAGATCGCCCGGAGGTGATCAAATGACTCAACGACTCACGAAGCTGGCCGCATTTCTCATGTTGATGCCGCTGCTCTTTCTGGGGATCAATCTGGCGAACGAGGTGACCGGTTCGGAGAGTCACATCCTCGACCCGCTCTTCCGATCACCTGTGGGGGAGTGGGTGGTTGTCCTGAGCCCGTTCGTTGCCGTGGCCCTCGTGCTGCTCCCCGGAGTGCGTATCACCATTGACCACCAGCCTGCCGCCCCGGCCATGACTGTTGCCTTGAGGCTGGGTCGTTTCCAGGTTTTGGTCCTGGCGGCGGCGGCGATTACCGCCATCGCATTCCTCGGCTACGGCTTCGTCGAAAACTTCGTCCCCCGCAACGGATGAGGCAGAGCGTCAGGCGCCGAGAGCCTCCCCGGCAGCGGCGTTGTTGTCGGTGGCGAACGCAATCCGGCCATCACAGGTGATGTAGACCAGCTTGATATTGGTGCCCGTGTCGGCAATCCGCCGGGCCATAGAGCCAAGTTCGCCTGGTTTGTCACTGAAGGATGCGATCACAACCTCGGTCGAACCGACGACCCGTGGAAGGTACGTCCCCGAACCCGCACTACAGCGAACTGAGAAAAACCACCGGGATGGTCCGATCGGTCCGCGTTTGGTAAGCGGCGTAGCCGCGATAGGTCTCTGTGATCTGCGGCCAGAGCCGCGATCGGTCCTCGGGCGAAGCCGTCATGGCGAGAGCCGGAAACCGTCGGTTGCGGACCTGCACCTCCACATTCGGATTGGCGGTGAGGTTGAGGTACCAGGCGGGATGGTGCTGTCGGCCACCAAATGATGCAATGACGACAAACCGGTCCCCGTCTTCAATGTAAAGGAGGGGCACGGTGTGTGGCTTGCCCGACCGACGGCCGATCGTGGTGAGCAGCAGCATGTCGTTGGCAACCAGACGGCGACCGATCACACCGGCGGTCACCTCAAAAAGGAGTCGGTGAATCCTCGAAAGACGGCGGATGCTTGACTCTCTCACCGACCAGGGAGGGTACCCGACGCCGTCGGTTGGCTCGGTCGGGCAGCTGTTGGATCCTTTGACGAGAACCACAACGCGCCAATATGGACCAGCGCACAACGAAGGGCATCAATGCGAATCGGCATCCTGACCGGAGGCGGTGACGTCCCCGGCCTCAACGCCTGCATCAAGGCGGTCGTGAACCGGGTAATGGGCGATGGTCACGAGGTGGTCGGGATACGTCGCGGCTGGGCCGGGTTGGCTTTCACTGACCCCGAAGACGAACGAACGGCCGTCGCCAACCTCCTGCCGCTCGACCCGCGGCTGGTGCGGACCGTAGACCGCACCGGGGGTACATTCCTCCACACTTCTCGCACCAATCCGGCCAACGTGCGAACCGCCGAACTTCCGCAGTTCTTGTTTGGGCAGACCGAAGGCGAAGGTCCCCACGACGTGACCCCAAATGTGCTGCGGGTCCTCGAAAAGCATGGGATCGAGGTGCTCATCCCCATTGGCGGTGACGACACCCTTTCCTACGGGTTCCGCCTCCACCAAGAAGGTGTTCCCGTGATCGCCATCCCCAAGACGATGGACAACGACGTGCACGGGACCGATTACTGCATTGGTTTCTCGACCGCTGTCACCCGAGGTGTCCAGTTCATTCACAGCCTCCGTACTGCCGCCGGCTCCCACGAGCGGATCGCGGTGGTCGAGCTGTTCGGTCGCTACAGCGGGGAGACTTCGCTGATCACGGCCTATCTCTCCGGGGTGGATCGGGCGATCATCTCCGAGGAGCCCTTCGACATCGACCGTCTGGCCGGTTTTCTGTTAGCGGATCGGGCCTTCAACCCATCGAACTACGCCATGATGACCATCTCCGAAGGCGCCCGATTGGTGGAAGGCGACATCTATCTCTCCGGTGCGGCCGACGCCTACGGGCATCGCAAACTGGGCGGGATCGGGGCACTTACCTGTGAGTTGTTAAAGGAGCGGACTGGCCACGACGTTCTCTATCAGCAGGTCGGATACTTGATGCGGTCCGGCACCCCTGACTCGCTCGATCTGATGGTCGCCACCAATTATGCGGTGATGGCAGCGAACCTAGCCCTTGAAGGAAGCCACGGTCGAATGGTGGCCCTACGGGGAGGGACTTACACCCACGTGCCGATCGAGGCGACACGAGAAGGAGTCAAACGGGTAGATGTCGACGAGCTCTACGACCGTGAGAACTATCTACCAAAGGTTCGCCATGTCCTCGGCAAACCGATGTTCCTGTACTAGCCGGAACGGGCTTCGTTTTCGGCGATTCGCGCCCTGACGAGTTTCTTGACCAAAGCGGCCGGAAGCGGTTGGTCAGCCACAAAGCGGATAGATCCTTTCCCGGTCTTGTAACCCTGGACATCGGCGGCATGGGTGCCCAAAACCGAGCTGCTCAATAGGTGGAGGGTGCAACCTTCTTTGGTGGCATTGAAGCCCACCAACATTCGACCCTGATACTTGAAAGAGGGGATCTTGTAGCTGATCACCTCAATGGCGTCGGGAACCACGCTCTTGATGGTTTGACGTAGTTTCTCGAGGGCAGCCCGGACCACCTCATCAGGGACGGACGCCAGATACTCGTCTATGGCTGTGGGCATTTACCAGAGAGTACGGCGCGAGGAAGGCGTAGGGCTCCTCTGCTGGTGTTCCCGGGTAGCCCAGCCCGTCAGTCAGATCTAGTCGAGGTCGGCTAGCTCGCCTTCGATTTTTTGCAACTGGGCCAAAGCCTCGCCTGCTCGCTTGCGGGCCGCGGCAGCATCCATAGATGTTCTCTTGGCCAGTTTCTCGGCTTCCTGCGCTCGCATTTCGAGGTCAGTGGCTTTGGTTTCAGCCTCCTGTCGACGTCGCCGGAGAGTGTCGATCTTGCTTGGTTTGGTGAGGCTCGAGGTCGGTATTCCCGAGAAGGCTCCGAACCCGGATGGTTCCAGATCCTCGGTCAGTCGACCCTTCTTGAGGATCTCGCGTCCCTCCGGAGATGCCACTCCTGCCCGCAAAGAGTTGATGACCCGATCGAGGACCGCGGCCGATACCGAGGGAAGCACCTGCTTGACGGCGGCGCGGAGCAGTCGAATCGCATCGCTCTCATCCTTGCGAGCCGTCTCGAACCCGCTAGGGCCCTTCCCAGACACGGAATCGCGCTGGGCCTCCTCGAGCGCCTCGCCCGCCTTGATTAGCCGCTGCAATTCGACCTGGCCCGTGCGAGCAAGCTGATTGACCACCCATGCCGACACCGACGGCTTCTTTAGAGCCCCGATCCGGGAGGCAACCGCCTGGTCACCATCTTTGCGGGCCTGGCCGCCGATCTCGTTGCGGAGCTTCGTGAACTCCTCGAGGGGAGCCGCGTAGAGCCTGTCGAGCTCGGTTTCTTCATTGAACAAGGCTGGCCGAGGATATCTCCCTCAAAAAGGTGGGTTGAATGGTTCCGATGATCTACGTGACGCTCCTGCGAGGCATCAACGTTGGTGGGAAGAACAAAATGGCGATGCCGCGCCTCAAGAGGACCTTCGAGGAGGTAGGGCTGACCGACGTGACCACCTATATCAATTCGGGCAACGTCATTTTCAAGGACAGCCGACGCAAGCCCGCCACCATCATCTCCGCTCTCGAGAAGGCGATCGAACAGGACTTCGGGTTCCAGATCAAGGTGCTGATTCGTGACCTGGCGGCGATCAGGAAAACGACCAAAGCCATCCCTGACAACTGGACCAACGACAAGACTATGAGATGCGACGTCATGTTTCTTTGGGAGCGATTCGACCGAAAGGACATCCTCGCGGAGCTGAAGATCAAACCTAACCTCGAGGACGTGGTCTACGTCCCCGGAGCCATCATCTGGCGGGTGGATCGGACCAACGTGAACCGCAGTGGACTGAGGCAGCTCGTTGGCTCAGAGCTATATAGAGGAATGACGATCCGCAACTGCAACACCGTCCGCAAACTGGCCGAACTGATGGCTCCGGGAACAATAGAATGAGGGCATTGTCCGCCGTGGCCGCCGGGGGATTCGTCGGTTCGGCGGTCCGTTCCGGGATCGGGTTGTGGGTTCCCACTCCACGTGGAGCGTTTCCGGCCGGTGTCCTGGCAGTCAACCTCGGTGGATCCTTCCTACTGGGTCTCTACCTGTCTCGAAGGGAACGGTCTGTGGGCGGACGATGGTCTCTGCAGTTCTGGGCGATCGGTGTCCTGGGTTCGTTTACGACTTTCTCGGCGTTCAGCCTCGACGTTGTCCATCTGCTCGCTGACGGCCACCCATGGACCGCTGCCGGCTATGTCACTGCTTCCGTGATGGGTGGGCTAGCCGCGGCGGTAGCCGGTCAGCGCATCGGTGCCTTCGGATGACTCTCATGATCGGAGCCATCGCCGGTGCCGCGGGTGCTCTTTGTCGATATCTCATCTCAGGGTGGACTCATCGACTCAGCCGGTCCGATTTTCCGGTCGGCACATTAACCGTCAACCTCACGGGCTCGTTCTTGCTCGGTCTGGTTGCCGGCACGAACGGGCTCAATGCCACGACGAGCCTTGCAATCGTCGGGTTCCTTGGCGGTTACACAACCTTTTCCACTTGGATGATCGAAACGATCCGTCTGGGCTTCCCAGTCCTCCGTTCCACCCGAGCATTCGCCAACCTTTTCCTGGCTCTGATCGCGGGTATCGCTCTTGCGGCCGCCGGTTATGTCCTGACCAACTGAAATGAGGCAACTATGGAAGACCAAGACGCCCGACTTCTGCGGATCTTCATCGGAGAGTCCGACACCCATCATGGCCAGCCTCTCTACCAGGCGATTGTCGAGACCCTCCGAAAGCAGGGCCTGGCCGGTGCCACCGTCCTCCGAGGCATAGAGGGCTTCGGCAAATCGAGCCGGCTGCACACCGCCCACATCCTCCGGCTCTCCGAAGACCTGCCCATCATCATTGAGTGTGTCGACAGCAATGACAAGATCGAAGGCATCCTTCCAGCCCTCGATGAGATGATCGGCGACGGGCTGGTAACCCTCGAACGAGTCGACGTCCGCGTTTACCGAGCCAACCGCGAATAGTCCGCAGTAGCTAGGCGGCTCGCCCAACCGCAACATCGTCCGCAAACTGGCCGAACTGATGACCTAAAGGGCTGGAATCGACTCCCCATGGGGACACTGAGTTGGGCGGCCAAGGAGGTTCCAGACCGCCTTCTCCGAATCTGAGCTCAGGGCCACTCCCCAGGCCAACATCTCGCGGGCTGCCACGGTCTCATCGAGACCGAGGAGGTTCACCAGGAAGCACTCGGCGATCAGGAAGCGTCGAGACCTCGGAGTCGCGTCATGGTTCATGCGTTCAACCAGTTGATCCGGGCCGGCTCTCGTCGTCCCGGTGGCGCCTCACCATCCGGCCAGCCCATGTATATCACGGCCACGATCTGCTCATCACGCTCGAAGCCGGCCAGCTCCTTCACTTCGTCGATCCTGGCAGTGGCACCCGTCGACCAGAAGGTGCTGAGCCCGGAAGTGCTAGCGGCCAGCAACAAGGTCTGGACACCGGCCGCCACCGCATCACGATTCTCACCATCGAGCACCGGGTCGTCGTTGCGGGCACTGCCGACAATGACGATGACCGGGGCCCGCAGGTATTTGGTCAATGCCTTCTGAAGAGCCTGCGAATCGGTCGCGCCGCTGCGAACGAGGGCATCCGCCACGACCTCGCCGAGTCTGGTTCGGGCCCCGTTGGTGAGAACGGCAAAACGCCATGGCGAGGTCCGCTTGTGGTTGGGCGCCCAGGTGGCAAGCTCGCAAAGACGTTCGATCAGCTCGGGGTTAACTGGTCGTTCCGGGTCGATCCGGAGACTCGAGCGGCGGCTCCGGATCAGGTCATCGACTTGATCGAAGGTGACGGGAGCCATCAGAGGACAATCAACTCGGGCGGGACCTTGTTGACCGATCTCGCACCCGTTTCGGTTATCACAAACGTGTCTCCCAGAAATACGCCCTTGGTGACATCCTCGTTACAAGGGTGTATCTCCACACAAAGAGCCATGTTGGGCTCGAGTGGCACGTCCTTGTCAGGTCGATGGGACGTACCGACAAAGGGCCCGGCGTCGATCGGGTTGAAGACACCGTGAACCAAAGGAGCCACCACCTGGTATCCGCGATCCCAAATGATCTGGCCGGCGCGTCGTAAATCGGCCGCGGTGCATCCAGGCTTCAACTCCGCCACCACCCGGTGATACGCCTCCAGGCAGACCTCGAACATGTCGGCAAAGTCGGGTGGGGGCGGACCATAAACGATGGGCTTTCCTGTCTGCGCTTCATAGCCATGACCGTCGCGGGCGCCGATCTCGAGAAGAAGCTGATCGCCCGAAGCAATGGTCCGGTCCAAGGGGCGAGGTCGTTGAAAACCGCTGATCGACTGGTGCATCGACTCACTGGCGGCCAGCACCATGCAGGGGATCTCGCCACCGTTTTCGGCCAGAGCCCGATAGATGATCGCAAACAGATCCTTCTCCTTCATGCCCGGCCTCAGCTCATTGGCCAGTGCGTGGACCGCGGCATCGCCAATTCGCCCCGCTTCGTCCAGACAGGCCAACTCCTCTGCAGAGAGCACCATCCGGATCCGCCAGAACTCGTCGCTGTACTCACGGAAGGTCGCGGCAGGAAACGCCGTCCGCAATGCCTGATCGTGGTCCTTGGAGAGCGACAACCAGGGGGCGGGCCGGATCACGCCAATGTTGGCGCGCTCGAGACCGAGCTCGCGGATTCTCTCGACTAGCAGGTCGGCGGTGTTGAGAGCACCGCGTACGTCGGGGATGATCGAGCGGGCGATCCGGTCGGGCAGCCGGGCATTGAGCCCGAGAATCAGAAGTGTTGGCTCGCCGATCTGAGGGAAGACACAAAAGGCGTCGAGTTCCATGGTCCCGATGAAGTTCGACACCCAGCGGATGTTTGCCCACGAACGCTCCCATATGGCGTTGTTGCCTGAGATGAGAAGGCAATCGAGGCCTTGGTCAGACATGAACTTTCGGACTAGGTCATGTCGACGAGCGAACTCCACGTCCGAGAACGAAGGCCACGAGTAGAGGCTGCGGTCGATGGGGTATGGGTAGGTGATGCCTTTGGTCACGTCGCTCCTAGAACGCCAGCGCCGCCGCCCCGCGGCGATGATCGGCGGCGGCGGTCAGCTTGTGGTCGGCCCGGGCACTCATTACCAGAGTGCAGCTGCCGAAGATGTCGGTGTCATCGTTAGCGACCGTCATGACCTGGTAGCCGTTGGCGGCCAGGGCCTGGGCGGTCGACGGCGGGAAGGTCGACTCGAGGTTGAGTACACCATCGACGCCCCGCGTACGAGGCGATCCGTGCAGCCATCGCGGCGCCCGCAGCGCCTCCCCGATGTCGAATCGGTGGTCGAGGTATCGAACCAGTACCTGAAATAACGTTTGGACCTGGCCTCGTCCTCCTGGGGTGGCGCCGGCCAAGGTCACGTGGTCGTCCTCCAGCACCATAAAGGAATTCAGGGTGTGAACCGGCCGGTGCCCGGGACGGATCCCGCCCGGGCGCCCGCCCTCGAGTACCAGGTTGCCGAGCCGGTCGTTGAGAATCACCCCGAGGTCGCCGGGAGCTTCCCGAGAACCAAACTCGTTGAAGAGGCTATGGATGAAGGTGACGGTGTTGCCCATGCCGTCGACAACCGCCAGCGACGTGGTATCCGGCCCATCCTGGGAGACGGAGAACGAGGTCGGCCGGCTGCGACGGATCTCGTCCCGCCACCACTTGGCTCGGTCTTCACTCAGCATCCAGTCGAGCGGCACCGACTCGTGGTGGGGATCGCCCAGATGGGCGAGAGAGTCGCTGAACGCAGCCTGTTTGCAGAGAATCATCAGATCGACGAGCTCCGGGCCAAGATGATCGAGACTGGCCGGGTCGAAACCCTCCAGGATCCTGAGTTCCTGAAGGAGGATCACACCAAGGGACACGGGGGGATGCTCGAGGATTTGTCGCCCCCGGTATTCGATCGAGAGCGGACTGAGCCAGTCGCCCCAATGACCGGCCAGGTCGTGACCGGTGATTACGCCCCCTCGCGAGCGGAGCCCTGCCACGAGTGCGTCGCTGAGGCTGCCCTCGTAAAAAGCCTTCGCACCGTCGTGGGCGATGGTCCGGAGTGTCTTGGCTAGCTGCGGCTGATAGAAGGTATCCCCGACCTCCGCTCCGTTCGCTTCGAGCAGGCGGGCCAAGCCCGGATATCCGTCGAGTTCTGGTCGGAGCCGGCCAAGAGCAGCGGCCAATCTCGCATCGACAGGGAACCCTTCCTCGGCCAATTCGATAGCAGGGTTCAACAGGTCTGGAAACGGACGGGTCCCGAATCTGGTAGCCATTCCATCCCACGTCTCCACCGTCCCCGGCACGGAGACGGATAGTGCACCGAAACGGGGGATTGCTCCGGGTTGGATCCCGTTCAACCCGGTCGGCGCCGCTCCACTTCCGTTGATGGCCGTGCTGACCCCCGGGGTGTGGATCATTGCGAACGCGTCGCCGCCGACACCACACCAGGCCGGCTCGACAACGCATTGCACCGCCGAAGCCGCGATGGCGGCATCTATTGCATTCCCACCGTCGGCCAGCACATCGAGCGCTGCTCGCGCTGCGATCACATGGCCGGCGGCTACTGCACCGCCACTCCCGTCGGCGATGACAGGCTCGGGTGAATGGCTCTCAATCAACAACCGCCACCGCCTCGATCTCCACCAACATGTCAGGCCCTTTGAGACGAGTCACAAACACGAGCGATCGTGCCGGAAGCAGGTCGAAAAAGCTCCTGTAGACGTCGTTGATCGGGCCGGTCTCCACGCCTTCTTTGACAAACAAGGTCACCTTGACCACATCGGCCAGGCTGGAACCGCCGGCTTCCAGAATCGCGCTGATGTTGCGCAGCGCCCAGTCGGTCTGCTCGCCGGCATCACCCATCGTTCCCGTATCACGATTGCGACCGGCTTGACCGGCGGTGAAAATGAGATTGCCCCTCCTGATCGCCTGGTTGAAGGGCCCGGTTGGAGTGGGGGCGTTCTCAGTCTGGATTGGCCGTGGTGAAGTCACTGAAGCTCCCTTTTCATCGAGCACGGGCGATTGGAATCGGATCCGGTATGGACTTCCAGAAATGACACGCAACCCGGTGCTCGCTGGCGGTGGCCACTTCTTCGAGGAGCGGCCGCTCAATGCGGCAGATGTCCTGGACATAGATGCAGCGGGTGTGGTACTTGCAGCCAGTTGGGGGGTCGAGCATGCTCGGTACCTCTCCCGGAGTCAGCCGCGCTACCTCCTCCAACCGGGCGGGAGCCTCCAAATCGGGCCGCAGCACCGAGGCGACCAAGCCTCTTGTGTAGGGGTGCCGAGGTCGGGCAAAAAGCCCATGAGACGATCCCTCCTCGACGATCTCGCCAAGGTACATCACCGCCACGCGATCGCTGAGATGACGGACTACCGCCAGGTTGTGGGCGATGAAAAGAAAGGCCGCCCCCAGTTCACGCTGTAGACCCTGCAGAAGATTGATGACCTGGGCCTGAACCGACACGTCGAGGGCCGACACCGGCTCGTCGAGGATCACCAGTCGCGGTTTCGTCACCAGTGCTCGGGCGATGCCGACCCGTTGTTGTTGGCCCCCGGAGAGCTCAGTGGGGCGGCGCTTGGCATACTCGGCTCCGAGACCGACCTGCTCGAGCAACGAGCTGACCCGACGGTCCAACTCGGCGCCACTGGCGAGGCGGTGGACGCGCAAAGGCTCGGCAACGATGTCACCAACCCTCATGCGGGGATCAAGTGACCCGCGGGGGTCTTGAAACACCACCGCCAGATCACGACGCAGGTGTCGCAGGTCGCGTCTGGCGAGTGAGCCGATCCCCTTGCCTAGGAACGACACACTCCCGGAGTAAAGCTCAACGAGCCTGAGGATCGCTCGCCCCAGCGTCGACTTCCCACACCCGCTCTCCCCGACCAGACCCAGCGTCTCTCCCGCAGCAATATGGAGTGAGACACCGTTAACCGCGGTGATGGTCCGCTCGCGATCAACCCAGAACTTGACCACGGCCTCGTCGACATTGAGGATGGCGGAGCCGTTAGCTGACATGATCAACCGCTCCCGGCTGGTAGTTCGCGGCTCGACGATCGGCGCCTCGACGGGAGGGCTCCTCGACCAGCCAGCAGGCGCTGGCGTGGTGGGGACCCAGCGGGAGCAAGCCGGGCTCATCCACCCGGCAGCGCTCCCAGGCATGCTCGCACCGGGGAGCGAATCGGCAGCCTTGCCAGGCGTCCAAGACAGTGAGGGGCGTGCCGTCGATAGGCCTTAAGCGACGGTGCCGATCCTGGTCGAGGCGGGGAACCAGACGCATGAGACCCTGTGTGTAAGGGTGACTTCCGCCTTCCAAGATGTGGGCCACGTCTGCGTACTCGGCAGCCTTGCCGGCATACATGACCTGGACGTTTTCACAGGTGGCCGCTATCACCCCTAGATCGTGAGTGATGACTATGAGTGCCATCGACAACTCGCGCCGAAGATCGTTAATGAGCCTGAGGATTTGAGCTTGAACAGTCACGTCGAGGGCAGTTGTTGCCTCGTCGGCTATCAGCACCTTGGGACCGCAAGCAATCGCCATGGCGATGACAAGACGCTGGCGCATGCCACCGCTGAAGCTGTGAGGGAGATCGTCGATCCGCTGCCGAGGATCGGGAATCCCGACCAGGTCCAAGAGCTCGAGGGTCCTCGCTCGAGCCCTCTTGGGATCGAAGTGCAGGTGAAACCGGATCGATTCGGCGATCTGTTCACCTACCGGCATGATCGGATCGAGGGCGGTGAGAGGGTCCTGGAACACCATGCCGATCTGCACCCCCCTTATCTGCAGCATCTCTTTGCGGGAAACCTTCAGCAGGTTGCGGTCTTCGAACAGAACCTCGCCCTGGATCCTGACCCGGGTTGCCGGCCCGAAGAGGCGGAGGATGGATAGAGCAGTCACGGTCTTGCCGCAGCCACTCTCCCCCACGATCCCCAGTGCCTCCTTCGGCTGGAGCCGAAACGACACTCCATCGACGGCCTTCACTATCCCGCGAGCGGTGGGAAACCAGACCTTCAAGTCGCGGACCTCGAGCAAGGGGGCAGCATTCACCCGGCCGCCCCCAGGTTTCGTTCAAAATGGCGACCGATCATGTTGATGGATAGGACCACCAGTCCGAGGAACAGACCGGGAATGATTGTCAGCCACCAGGCCACGGCCAGATATTGCCTGCCGAGGGAGATCAGGAGTCCCCAGGTGATGTCCGGTGGTTGCACTCCTACCCCGAGGAAGCTGAGGCCGGCCTCCGCCAACATGACATGGCCGACCGAAACGACCACGAGCACACCGATACGGCCGGCCAGGTTGGGGATCAGATGCCTGCGCATGATGGTCCAGCCTGTGCAGCCAAGAGCCTGGGCCGCCTCGATGAAGGCGGTGGAGCGCAACCGCAGGGTCTCGGCGCGGATGATCCGGGCGAATGTGGGCCAGATGAGAGCCGGCAGCACCACCACCAGGTTGATGACGGACGGACCCAAAAGACTGAGCAGCAATATGGCGACTAGGAACATCGGCATCGCGGTTTGGGCTTCGGCTAGGCGCATGCCGATACGGTCAACCCAGCCACCGTAATAGCCAGCCGCCGCCCCGATCAGGGTCCCTACCACTGTCCCTATGGCAGTGGCGAGCAGGCCCACCAGCAACGTCAGCCTGGTGCCGAGGATGATGTTTGAGAAGGAGTCGCGACCAAGTGGATCAGTTCCGAAGATATGAAGGCCGCGCTCGGTCACCGTCATTGGGGGGGAGAGGCGGTCGACAGGGGCCTGGTCAAACGGGTCGTAGGGAGCCAGCAAGTCACCGGTAAACGCGGCGACCAGGAAGACACCAAGCAAAGCCACCCAGAACCACAACACCCACCTTCCAGTCCCCGGTGGGCCTTCCACCCCGGCCAAGGCTGGGGCAGGCGGAGGACCGGCGATGGTGGGAGCGCTCATACCGGCTGCAATCGCCGGTCGAGAACCCTGCTGCCCAGGTCGACAACAATGTTGGCGGTGACGACGAAGACCCCGGTGAGAATCACTCCCGCCTGTAGGACCGGAAAATCCTGACGATGGGCCGAGTCGATCATGAGGTTGCCAACGCCCGGCCAGGCAAATACGAACTCAATGGCAAAGGCGGTGCCTCCCATCATCCGGACGTACTCCCATCCGACAGTGGTGGCGATCGTTACACCGGCGTTGCGGAGCACGTGGCGCCCCACGACGGAAGAAAACGGCATCCCCTTGCTCTCAGCCACCATCACATAGGGTTTGGTGGTCTCCTCAAACGTGACCGAGCGGACGATAAGGAAGATTCGCCCCCCGTGAACCAGACCAAGGGTCAGAGTCGGGAGAATGATTCCCTGGTTGTCGAAGAACCCCGACGTCGGAAGAATCCGCAGCTGAACTGCGAAGATCACAATCAGCACCAGACCAAGCCAGAAGTTGGGTACCGACACCAGTGCCACCGATATGAAGTTCGACACCCGATCGAACAGCGTCCCCGGTCTCACTCCCGCCAACACCCCTCCGACCGATCCCAGCACTCCAGCCAGGGCGATCCCCGTCAGGCTTAGAAGGATGGTGGCCGGAAGGGCCTCCATGATCGGTCGAATGGCCGGACGTCGCTGAAACAGAGACTCACCAAAGTCGCCCTGAATGAGGCCACCGAAGTAGTCGACGAACTGGATATGGAACGGTCGGTCGAATCCAAGGATTCGATTGAGGCGATCGATGTCTTCCTGGGTGGCATCGGGAGGCGCGTAATACTCGACCGGGTTTCCGACCACGAAAGCCAAAACAAATATGACTAGGACCACCAGGATCAGAACGACTGCCCCATCCCGGAGACGGCCGATGACAAAACGCCCCATAGAGGTGGAAGGTGATTGCTTCATGCGACCATCCGGAGGCGATCAAAGGTCGGGGCGGGTCGACCTGCCTTGGTTCGACCCGCCCCGGCCCGGCAAATCACCCGATCACCCGGTCAGGCTCATGCTCGCCACCAGCACCTCGTCATCGACCCGGGGCTCCCACTGGAGACGGTCCGACAATCCGTAGAGGAGGTTCTGCTGGAGCAGGTAAATGCTCAGCGGGTTCTCGTGCAGGATGGCCCAGATCTGTTGGTACAGCTGGTCGCGCGTCTCGGCATCGTTGGTGGATGAGGCCTCTTCGTGCAGGGCATCGATCTCGTCGATGCAGATCTTCGACGAGCCTCCCTCGCAAGCGAAGAATCCCGAGTAGCGGGCTGCGTCGAACCACTCGTTTGAGTTCCACCCGTAACGGGAATCGACCGACGCCGGATCGGGACCGGGGATACGGGTGACCTCGCGGTGGACCGAGAACTCGGTCAAGACGATCTCCACGATCACGCCTACTTCCCCGAGTTGTCCCGCCACGAATTCGGCGGTCTCATTGCCCTTGAGGAACCGCCCGATCGGCACATGCAGCTCCATCGTGAAGCCCTCGGGATACCCGGCGTCTGTCAGCATTTGCATGGCCAGTTCCGGGTCGTAGGGGAAGGCATCGACGCTTTCGTTGTAACCGAGCATCGAAGCTGACAGGTGCTGAGCGTCATTGGGTCGAGCGTGGCCTTCGTAGATGGTGGCAGCCAGGGTCTCCTTATCGACTGCATAGTTGAGCGCCTGTCGCACCATGGGATCGGCCAGGAACTCCTTGTAGGTGTTGAGCTGGATATAGCTGAACTCGGGTCCAGGAGTGCTGACGAAGACCGGGACAAGATCCGCCTGCTCGGGCAGCAGGTCGAGGACCATGTCGATCTCCCCGGCCTGCAACGCCGCCAGCGACGTCTGGGCGTCGGGGATAAACCGAATGCTGAAGCTCTGGATTGCCGGAGCCTCACCCCAGTACCCGTCATAGGCCTCGAGAGTGATCTGCTGACCTCGATCCCAGGAGACGAACTGGTAGGGCCCGGTTCCAACCGGATTGTCCCCATACCCGGGATCGGCGCCGGCTACAGGGGGAACGATCGGAATACTCGTCATCTGGGCAGGAACCACCGGGCTGATCCCATCGGTGATGATGTCGACGGTGTACTCGTCGACGGCCTCGGCACCGACCAGTCCTTCGATGTACGACGTTTTCTGGGTTTCATAGTCCTCGGCGGTGATTCGCAATATCGAGAACACAACCGCATCGGCATTGAAGGGCTCACCGTTGTGGAAGGTGACCCCTTGCCTGAGGGTGAACTGCCAGCGGTCGTCGGCAATGGCCTCGTAGGTCTCGGCCAGGTGGGGAACGATCTCACCGCTCTGATCCCGGAAGAGAAGCCCTTCGACAATATTGTTGGTGACAACCCGCGAACTGCGATCGTTCACCAGCTGGCCATCCAGCGTCGAGGGCTCGGTGGCGAGGGCGATGATGATCCCCTCGGCCACGGGCGCTGCGGTAGTGGTGGTCGTCTCCTCGGCCGCCGTCGTTGCCGACGTGGTGTCAGAGCCACCGGTGGTGGTTGTGGTTTCAGCTCCTTGGCATGCTGCCAGCACCAGTGCTAGCGCCAACAGAAGCGTTCTTGCTCGGGGCATTGCGATTGACCTCCCAGGAGTCAGTTGGCCGGTGTTCTTCCTTTGACAGGCTTCGGGCGCCTTCGATTACAAGTCTTGTTCCACCCCTTCAACCGTGAGGCGGGCCACCTGGGCATCCTGTTCCGGGTTACCTCCGCCCACCCCGATCGCCCCCACACATTCGCCATCTACGAAAATGGGATGACCTCCGGGGTTGACCGTTACCCCACCCGGAATGACCTCGATCAGGCTGGCCGGGAAGAGCGGCCGATCACGCCACTGTTCCACGAGATCGGCTGTCGGTTTCTGGAAGGCGGCTGCCAGTCGGGCCTTACCCATCGCCATATAGGGACCGTGCCATTTGTCGCCGCCACGAGCCACCACCACGGGGTGACCGGCGGCATCGTGAACCGCCACGGTTACCCGTAGACCCATCTGGGCGCCGATCTTGCGTGCCCTATCGACGTACACCATCGCCGCCTCGAAGTCCATCAATGGAATCTCTTTCTCGGCTCCCGGTCTCTTATGCGATCTTGGCCTCTTCTTGGGATGAACTCCCCTTGACCGCACCACCATCCCAAGGATGAGAAAGAAGGCGCAGGTAGCGCATAGCGTTCTCCGCCATGAGATTGCGGGTGGCCTCCTCGCCGATCACGTCTCTCCATGCGATGACATGGTCGGTATGTTCGGGGAACATGCACTCCGGATGAGGGAAGTCCGACGAGTACATGAACACACCATCTCCGAGAACATCGTTCGCCGCTTTGGTCAGTTGAGGACCTTCGTGAGCCTCGATCGCACAAAAGACCCGACCCATCAATGCGTATTCAAGTGGAGTGTGCTTGAGATCGGGGTGGGCTCCACCTTTGACGAACTTGACCTGGCCACTCAGGCGGATCAACCAGTGAGCCAGCCAACTATGGCCCGTCTCGACGGTGGCGACACGGAGGTTGGGGTAACGATCGAGCATCCCCGAGATGAGGATGTACGAGACCAGCCTCTGCGCGCCCCACATGTGAGCGGCCGTCCGCGCCACGACCGCGTTGCCCCAAATGTCCCGGTAGCCGGGAAAGTAGGGCGCCTCATAGAAGAAGCTGTGGTGCATATAGGGGAGGTCGGCTTCATCCATCGCCTCCCAGATCGGTGACAGGTCAGGGTCGTCGACCGGTAAGCCTTCGGGTAGAGCAGGCCACACTGCCGCCACCCAATCGGAAGAGGCATACTCACGGATTGTCGCCGCAGCCCACTCTGGATCGGCCCCCGGCACGATCATCAGGCCTTTGAGCCGGCGAGAGTCGGCCGAGCAATAGTCAGTCATATACCGGTGGTACGCCCGATAAAGCCCTTTGGCCAGGTCGAGATCGAGCGCTGAGCTGCCCGGGGCCCAGGTGCCCGGGATGATGACGTCGATGTCGACGCCTTCAACGTCCATGTCCAGAAGTCGACCTTTGGAGTTGTCATGCTGGACCCCCACCTGAATCGGCTTGACCGCCAGGTTGGAAACTCTGCCTTCCAACGCGCCCTTGGCACCCGCTCCGCTTGGTACTTCCTGCTCCTCTTTGAATCCCGCAACCCGCGAATATGGCTTGGGGTTGACCCGCAGCACCCCATATTCGGTTTCAGGATGGCCTCTGCCGGCCACCGGCTTCGTCATGCGGATGTAGGGGTCCAGTTCGCTCTTACGATCCAGGAGCTCCTTGTCGGCATAGCGGAACAACACTTCCATGGCCGGGGTCACATGGGTGTCGACATCGATGACCTTGAAGCCTTGCCGCATGGTCACTGACTCCTTTCCTGATTGCCTGACAATCTGATGAGCGGATCATAACCATCACCTCGATTGTCTGGCAAGGAGGCCCGATTGTCTGGCAAGGGAGGTCAGAGAGTCTCAAACGGACTGCGAAACGCCTTGAGGATGGAAAGCCTCGTCGCTCAGTCCGAGGAGGGACGACGATCGCCGTGCGATCGGTGAATGCTGCGAATCAGGGCTCGCTCCACCAGATCGAGGTGCTCGAAAACCACCCGAGCGGCGTCGCCGGCCTCACCACCCTCAATTGCCTTATAGATCGCCTCGTGGCCCTCCCGCCCCCCACCAATCGGAGTCTGCGACTTGCCGAAAACCTTCCAGAAGGCGGGCAATCGAAAGAACAGATGGATGCTCGACTCGTACACCCCTGCCAGCACCCGGTTTCCAGAAGCTCGAGCAAGCCGACTATGAAACTCGATGTCGTGGGCGTGGTAATCGGTGGGCTGGTCATCATCCATAGATTCGAGAATGGCCCAGATATCGGTCAGATCCTCACTGGTTCTGTGCACCGCAGCCAGGCGAGCAATCTCGACCTCGAGCAGCTTGCGGGTCGAGAACACCTCCTGAACCGACACCCGGGCGCTCATGGCCGCGAACGCCACCTCGTCGCGGCCAACCAGATCAGCCGAGCGCACGACTAGCTGATTGCCGGATCGTTCGACAAATCCTGTGGCCAGCAGGCCCTGCAAGGCCTCACGGACGGTGGTCCGCCCCACTCCAAATGCTTCACCGATCTCCCGTTCGGAGGGCAAGGGAGTCCCGGGTTCAAGACGGCCGGAAAGGATCTGTTGGCGAAGCTGGGTCAGCAAGGTGTCAGCCAATCGCACGCGCGTCAGTTTCTGGGGGGCGAGGGATGTCTCGCCAACTGAAGCCGGCGGTCCTCCCTCGTAAGAGGCGGTCACGGTGTGAACTCTAGGCTGTCTGACGAGCAGCCTTGCTGACGTCGGTAGACCCCCACCGTGCGCTCTCAATTCTCCAGGGGCTGGGAAGGCCCGCCAAACGCCACAGCGGCACCTATTAGGGAGATGACACCCCCGACCGCCACTGCCACCCGCGGGCCCGCCACGGCGGCCATCCCCCCTATGGCCAAAGCTCCGATCGACCTTGCCCCCAATTGGATGCTGGAGACCAGGGCCAGGATCCGGCCCTGAAATCGGTCGGTAGTCATGTGGATCACCTGGGCGTTCTGGGCCGTTACGAAGGCTGCGCCCGTCAGGCCGACGCCGCCAAAAGCGATCACGGCCCACCAAAGGTTGGGGGAAGCAGCGGAAGCCACAAGGGCGAGTCCCAGGCCAGCCAGTGCGATCGCCACCTGTTTGAGAGTGACCTGGCTGCGGGAAGCCACGATCAGTGACCCCAACACCGCCCCTGCTCCGAAGAGGGCGAAGACGACCGTGTAGCTGGTCACCTCTCCGTCGAGCACAAGCCGAACGATCAAGGGAATCATCACCTCGACGCTGCTCCACGAGAGAGTGCCCACCACCAACAACAAGAGCAGCGACCATCTGACCGCGGCGTTGTTAGCCGCGTATCGGAAACCTTCCCGAACCTGTCCCGGAGCTCTCTCCACCAGCGGCCGCCGATACAACTCGTCCGGGCGCATGCGGACCAGGGCGAGGATGAGCGCAAGGTAGGTCAGTCCATTGATGATGAAGCACCATCCAATACCCACCGAGGTGATCACGACCCCGGCGATCAATGGTCCCACCACGCGCGCCGACGTCATCACTGAAGCATTGAGACCTACTGCGTTGGTAGCCCGATCCCGTCCCACCATCTCCTGGAGGAACGAGCGCCGGGTGGGATTGTCGAAAGCGGTGGCTATTCCCGAGGCGAGGGTCAGGGCGTAGATCGCCCCCAGGCTGGCCTGGTCCATGACCACGAGAAGCCCGAGAGCAAGGGGAGGGATGGCTCGAAGACTCTGTGTGACGAACAGGAGTCGTCGGCGATCGCTGCGATCGGCGATGAGTCCCGCCCACGGTCCCAAAAACAAGACCGGTCCAAATCCGAGGGCAGTCACGATTCCCACCGCCACTGGATCACCGGTCAGAGACAGAACCAGCCAAAGCTCGGCGGCCCTCTGGATCCACATGCCCGCCGCTGACACCAGTTGACCTACGACGAAAAGCCGGAAGTTGCGCTCTCCCACACTCCGAAACGCCGCCCGCGTGCTGCGACGCCAAATGCCCCTATTCACTGAGCCAGGGCAGCCCGCTGCTCCCCGGTTCCGTCCTTGTGTCGACATCCTCCAACTGCACGGCGGCAAAGGGTGCCCTCCGGAACCGATCGCGCTCGGAAGCAACAACAGTGGCGTCGAGCCCGAGCTTGGTGCGAATGCCACCTGCTGAGACGCGTACGTACTCGTGGCCGCGGGCTCCCGGGATCACGACCATGTCACGGGAAGCCTCGAACCTGGTGGCCAACGCATACTCAACGTCGGTTGGATCCCGGAGGTCGATGTCATCGTCGACGACAATGACCATATCGAGGTCTTTGAGCGCAGCAAACGCCGCCAGCATGGCGTTGCGCTGCAGGCCCTCGTGTTGGGGCTTGGTCTTGTTCACCTGAATGATGATGTGAAACCTGTGCAGACCGCCGGCCGTCATCTCGACGTCGGTGACGATCGGCACTGCCGCCTGCACGGCCTTGAGGGCGCTCGCCTCCAAGGTGTATTTCCGGAGCATCACGGTTTCCCGCCCCGCGCCGTTGATGGCGTAGTACAGCGGCTCGGGACGGTGGGTCACTGCTGTGAAGGTAACCACCGGAGCCGGACCCTCATCCGAGTGGTAACCAACGAACTCAGCAAAGGGACCCTCGTGGACCGTCTCTGTGGGCGAGATCTCGCCTTCCAGGACAATCTCACTCTCTGCCGCTACCAGGATGTCCTGGGTGAGGGCTGGCGCAACCGCCAGCGGCGCCCCTTTGATCCCGCCGGCGGCCGAGAGCTCATCGGCGGTCTCGGGCATCTGTGAGCCCATAAGTGCCGCGGCATACATGAGGGCGAGGTCGGTGCCCAGGCAGACCGAGATCGGCAGAGCTCGTCCCAACTGACGGGCCCGATCGTGGGCAGCCCGCAAATGCCGCCCGATGTCGAGTTTGATTGCGGTCCGGTTCCCACCCAATAGCTGGAGACGGTGATAGGAGGCATTGTGAACGCCGGTCTCCGGGTCGCGCACGATCACGACTCCGGCGGTGATAAATCGCCCCCCGTCACCAGGGGCATGGGCAAGGACCGGGAGCAGGGTGCCCAGCTCGAATGGCTCACTCACGACCTCTTGCTGGGCGGGCGGATCAGCAACCATCTCGGGCGGGATCGGTTTCTCCAGACCAGCAATCATCATCCGCCGAATAGCCCAGGGATCGGCGGCCAGGGCAGCCTGCACGTTTAGTGGACTGGCCAAGAGATTGCCGACCACGGTCAGGTCCGACCCTGAGACCGACTCGAAGAGGAACGCCTTATCTCCGTCAAAGCGACGCAGGATTCCGGCCAGCTCTTGGTGTTGGCTCACCGGTCGAGCCACCTTGACGAGACGACCGGCCTGATCGAGCCGGCGCACGGCGTCACGAAAGAGAGTGCTCATCCGTCGTTCCGGCGATAGCGGACCTCAAATGTGACAGCTCCAAGTGGGGAGGTCCAGGGGCCATGTTCCATGCCGGGGGGCCGGCAGGCGTACATACCCGGTCCGAACTCTTCTTGCAGACGTAGGTCGATCAACGTGCCTTCCACGATGAAGACTTCTTCCCACACATCGTGGTGGACCGGACCGTTGGGGCTTGTGTCAGCACCAGGAGGAAACCTCAGCAACCGAGTGAAGTCACCGGTTTCGGGGTCCTCTGCCAGGATCATCTCTTCGAGCAAGCCGGTCTTGTCTCCCGCCACTGGTCGCCAGGCGACGCGATCGGGGGCAGACGGATCGATGAATTCGAGTTCGGGTTTGGCCATACAGTCTTCTACCAGTACCAGAGGGCTTCGGCATCGGAGTCGAGTCCACCCAGCCGGTGATAGCGGCCCTTGAAAAACACCAGAGGTGGGAGTTCGTTGCTCACGCCCTCGGCGACCCGACCCAGGACCACATGGTGATCCCCACCCGGATGGATCGTCTCCACCTGACAAAGGAGGTGAGCGATCCTCCCTGGAATAAGTGGAGGTGCGTCACCATCCTCAGGGGCAGCCATCCCGGCGAAGTGGTCCTCGCCCCGTCGAGCAAAAGCGTTGGAGACTCCCTCCTGGCCCTGCGCCAGAAAGTTGATCGCAAACCAACCGCTCCCCTGGACCGCCCAGAGAGTACGGCTGTCGTTGTGAAGGCAAACAAGAACCAACGGTGGCTCGAGCGACACCGAGGTCAAGGAGTTGAGCGTCATGCCATGACGTTCTCGTTCCCGGGTGGCAGTGACCACCGTGACCCCCGTCGGAAAACCTCCCAATACTCGCCGGAGGACATCGGGAGTCACGCCTGTGGCTGTTGTTTCCCGTTCGGTCACGGCCCGGAATCGGGGAGGTCGTAGGAGGCGAGGAACGACTCCACGCTGTCGAGGGCTTCCTCATAGCCGTAGTTGCGGTATGCATAGCCCTTGGCCACGAAAGGCGCTCCTGCATAGAACATCTCGTACTGATGGTGGCGACCGGCGAACTCGGACCCGATGACGTCCCAGGCAAGCTTGAACAGCTTGATCCGCTCGACCGAACTGTGGCCAGGCGACTGGATGTATCGATCCATGTCCGGGCGGGTCTCCGGGTTGGTCAACTCCCGATACGAGGAGGGAAGTTGGATGACCCCACCTCCCACCAGTTCTCGTATCAGATGGAGCACCCGGGGGTAGATCTCTGATTGCAGCCCCATGGAACCGTAGAGAAAGCGGGGATTGGGGCGGGCGACGCCGAACTGATCGATGGTGGCGGTGGCCTCGGCGGCCAACACCATCCCCTCCACGATTGATGCCAGAGAGGCCAGGTCGCCCAGTTTCTCGTGGACCGGTGGCATTTGGTCAATGCCGTTGACCGCCGCAATCTTGCGGGCGATTCCGATCAGGAATTTCATCTTCTCCACAAGCCGGATCTGGGATTGCGTGTTGCCCAGGATATGGGCGGCGGTCTGAAAGAACTGCGATCGAACCATGTCGACGTCCCGGTACGCAAAGACGTTCTCCCACGGGACGAAGACATCGTCGAACACCACCAGCGCATCCGACTCGTCGAACTGGGTGGAAAGTGGATAGTCGTACCGGCTCGGTTGTCCAACTGCATAGGGTCGCCGACAGTACAGCTTGAGTCCAGACGTCGATAGGGGCAAGACAAATGACAGGGCATAACGCTCATCGGCAGGCGTGAGTGGCTTGATGCAAGAGACGAACAAGTAGTCAGACACGGAGGAGCCGGTCCCCAGCATTTGCGAACCCCGCACGACGAAACCGCCGGGCTTCTCCTCGGCAACACCAACCTGGATCAGCTCACCATCCCAACCCGAAGCAGTGGTGCTGCGATCCACCTGCGGTGGAATGATCACGTAGGAGACAAACAGATCTTCGGTCAGCAATCGGTGATAGAACCTGGTCACGTTCTCGGAGAAGTCGCGACCGTTGCGATTGAATAGATTGGCCCCGCTGGCGAACCCGGCCAGGAAGCCGGCTACGTGATCCGGGCTTCGTCCGAGAAACCCGCGGGATTGGTGAGCCCAGGTGGTGATTGCCTGCCGGCGGACAGAGAGGTCTTCGATGCTGCGGGGAATCATGAAGGCCCGATTAGCGGATTGGCCGGTTACCGGCGACATGAAAGTCATGTCGTCTTCGCCAGCCCGATCGAACAACGCGCCGACGGACACTGCCACCCCCTGGAAAGCGGGGTGAGAGGCCACATCGGCTACCCGTTCACCGTCGACGTATACACATCGTCCATCGGCCAGAGATTCCAGGTACTCCTTTCCCGTTCTCATATGGCTCTCCTCTCCAACTCATACGACCCACGGATGGTGGAGCTGTCATCTCCTACCGACATCTCAAATTCGAAACGATCGGCGTAGACGAATCCAGGTTCAAGAAGTGGGATGGTCCCCATGAAGAGGACGGTGCCCTCGGACAACCCACCTTTGAGCAATGCCGTCAACTCGTCTGGTGACCGCAAGCGACCAGCCGCGCCCGATTGGTAGGGCCGGCGTTCCTGGCCAACCCAGCTCCGCAATTGAAGCTCGTCCCAATGGCCAAGGACGAAGTCGTAATCAAGGACCACCCGAGCGATCATCTTCGGGCAGGCAGCCTTGGAGAGAGCGATGTCAGTCCTCTCCAGGTGGCGGTCGGTGTGGTCAGATCCGACTCCCACAAAGCGCCTGCCCGCCAGGTACAGGAGGACCGGTTCCACCTCTCCAGAGGTCATCTCGCCATTGACTCGTGCCCGTTCGCCGACCACCAGTCGGTCGACGGGAACGGAGTAGAACATTGGGATCTGGGGTGGAGGGGAGATTCCCTCCCTGGCCAGTTCGTCGATATGGGCTTGCACCTGGCTCGTGTCTCGACCCGTATAGCCCGCCACCACCAGCTGTCTAACTTCGCCTTCGACCCTCTCGCCCCCAGGATGCGTAACCACCGATACCATCACCGACTGGCTGCTGGTGGTGATAGTCGAAGGCAGGTGAGTCATGTCGAGCGCTAAACTGATTGCCAGACAAACTGATGGCCAGCGGATGCTAGAGATGAGGTTACAAGTGTGCAAGGGACGCATTTGATGGCCCGGTTGACTCGACCGCGACTGGTGGTGGGGATATCTGGTTCGAGTGCGCCCCATCTGGGTGTTGCTGTCCTTCGTGCCCTTCGGGACCTCGGGACAGTCGAAACTCACTTGGTTCTCTCCAACGCGGCGCGACTCACCATCAAGCTTGAGATGGAAACAGATCCGGCGGAGGTCGAGAGCCTTGCCGACGTCTGTCACGACTCAGGAAACCTCGCGGCCGGCCCATCGTCTGGCTCCTTTGTCACGTTGGGGATGGTGGTGGTTCCCTGTTCAATGCGCACTCTGGCGGCTATCGCCACTGGCAACTCAACCGATCTTCTCACCAGGTCGGCCGACGTCACCCTCAAGGAGCGACGCAAGCTGGTGCTGGTCCCCCGGGAAACGCCGTTGAGCCTCATCCACCTTCGCAACATGGAAACCGCCACCCTGGCAGGAGCGGTGATCCTTCCCCCGGTTCCGGCCTTTTACCACCGGCCCCAAACCATCGACGATCTGCTCAACCATACGGCCGGAAAGATCCTCGACCAGTTCGCCATCGAACATACCCTGTTCAAGCGCTGGGAGTCGGCTCCGGAATAGCCTGTGGCAGAATCTGACTATGGACCGCCGCTTTCTGCCGATTGCCTGTTCGTTGGAGGGCAACCAGGCACGACAACGCTGGCTCGACTGGCGTGCCCTTATCGCAGATCGGCTCTCCGAGGAGCGCTCGCCTCTCGAGTTGAGGGTTCGATTTAAGGATGACGAATCCGTAAGAGTCGAGTTGAACCGGCTGGTGGCCGCAGAACGCGATTGTTGTGGGTTCGTCGCATGGGACATTGATGATGTGGACGGCGAGATGGTTCTGGGTGTCACAGGCGAGACCTCGGCAGTAGACGCGATCCACGAAGCCTTTCGCCTCAACGGGTGACCTGATGGTGCTCGGGCGTGGTGGCGGTCCTCAGACCCGGTACGCCGAGTCCAATCTCGGATACGTCGGCTATCAGGTATTCGGCAGCGGCGACCGAGACATCATGTTCATCACCGGCGCCCTGAGTAACGCCGACGCCATCTGGGACGAACCTTCGGCCGCCCGCTTCTTCGATCGTTTGAGCTCGATGGGCCGGGTCATCCGCTACGACATGCGCGGGTCGGGAGTCTCGGATCCGGTTCCCGGCCGCAACATGTGGATGACGATCGAAGACAACGTCGACGATGTACGAGCAGTTCTGGATGCCGCCGGAGCGAAACAGGCGGTGATCTACGGTGACACCGAGGGCGGTCTCTCGGCGATGATGCTCGCCGCCGTCGATCCCGAGCGGGTCCGTGCCCTCGTGTTGGTCAATGCGCTCCCTCATCTTCCGAGAGAGGATGACTACCCGATCGGCGCGCCCCCTCAGGCAGCCGAATCCCTCTCTCGGCAATACGTTGCCCAACATGGCACCACCGGCGACATGCTCGACCTCACCGCTCCGAGCGTCGCCAACGACATGCGTTTTCGCAATTGGTGGACCCGATATCAGCGACTTTGCCTGCCATTGGGCTTGGCCAAGACGACCTTCGAGTGGTTCGGGGAGGTCGACGTCCGCGCGGCCCTCGCGTTGATCACCGCTCCCACGCTGGTTCTGGCGAGACGCGAGGCCAAATTCCACCGGCCTGCTTTCGGCGAGTACCTGGCCGAGCACATCCACGGTGCCGAGTTCCACCTGCTGGAAGGGGCCGACACGCTTCCCTTTCACGCCGGAGATTTCGGACCGACGCTCGATCGCGTCGAAGAATTCTTGACTGGAAGGCGAGATGCCGTGCGCGGTGATCGAGTGCTGGCCACGGTTCTCTTCACCGACATCGTCGGCTCCACCGCCTTGGCCTCGTCCCTGGGTGACCAACGCTGGCTCGACCTACTCGAACACCACAACCGCATCGTGCGAGCGCAACTCGAACGATTCCGCGGCCGTGAGATCAAGATGACCGGCGACGGATGCGTCGCCATCTTCGACGGTCCTGCCCGGGCTGTGTCGTGCGCAGTTGAGATTGTGGAACAGGTGGCCGCGATTGGCCTCGAGCTACGGGCCGGAATCCACACCGGTGAGGTTGAGCTCCGCGAAGACGACATCGCCGGCGTGGGGGTGCACATTGCGTCTCGGGTAATGAGTCAGGCCGACTCTGGTGGGATCCTGGTCTCGGGAACGGTGAAAGACCTCGTGGTCGGCTCGGGCATCGAGTTCGCTCCCTTCGGCAGTGTCCAACTCAAAGGAGTGCCCGGGGAATGGCCGCTGTACCAACCCAAGGCCCGCTGAAAGCGAAAAGGAGCTTCTTTGTGAGGTACGCCCGGGCGGTGACGGTGGTGGTGTTTGGCGTGCTGCTGGCGGCATGTGCCGCCGGCGTGAACCCCGAAGTAGGAACGGCTGTGGAAGGGGAAGCCGTGGCCGGCTTCTGGCTGGGCCTGTGGCACGGAGTCATCGCCCCCGTCACCTTCATCATTTCTCTCTTCTCGGACAACGTGAACTTCTACGAGGTTGACAACAACGGCAATTGGTACGACCTCGGTTTTGTGCTCGGGGCAGGGATCCTGTTTGGTGGGCGCGGATGGGGACGGCGTCGCAAGCGCGGAAAATGACGGGCAGATTCCCACCGATTGAGCCGTATGACCGCGGCATGCTCGAGGTCGGTGACGGGCACCAGGTGTATTGGGAAAGTTGCGGTAACCCCCATGGCAAACCCGCTCTCTTTTTGCATGGTGGGCCCGGTTCGGGGTTCGGTGCGGGTCAGCGCCGCTTCTTTGATCCGGATGCCTACCGGGTAACCCTGTTTGACCAACGTGGCTCCGGACAGAGCCGACCCTTGGCCAGCGATCCCCATGCGACTCTGGCCACCAACACCACCTCCCATCTGATCGGCGACATCGAGAAACTGCGGCTCTTTCACAAGGTGGAAAGTTGGACCATCCTCGGGATGTCGTGGGGTACCACCCTCGGTCTGGCCTATGCCCAGGAGTATCCGCAGCGAGTCAACGCCATGGTGTTGGCTCTGGTTACGACGACCTCACGACCTGAGGTCGAGTGGTTGACCCAGGACGTCGGTCGGATCTTCCCCCAGGAGTGGGAACAGTTTGCGGCGGCCGTGCCCGACGAGTTGCGCAACATCCCTTTGGTCGATGCCTACGCCACCCTGCTTTTCGACCCCGACCCGGCTGTTCGTGACAACGCCGCTCGGGAATGGTGTGCTTGGGAAGATGCCCACGTCTCCCTCACTCCTGGTCATCAGCCCAACCCGCGTTACGAAGACCCGGACTTCCGCCTGCGATTCGCCCGGCTGGTTACTCATTACTGGAGCAACCATGCGTTCCTCGACAATGACCAACTCCTGAGAGACGCGCCGGTCCTCAATGGCATACCGGGCGTTTTGATACACGGGCGGTACGACGTCAGCAGCCCATTGGAGACGGCCTGGAAGCTCGCCCAACGGTGGACCACCAGCCGGCTTGAGGTTCTCGATGATGCCGGCCACGGCGGTGGAGAAAACTTCCCGGACGTGGTTGCGGATGCGGTCAGCGAGTTTCGTTAGACAGCTGGTCGACCGTGCAGTCCTGCGGCTTCTTGTCGTCTCGGAACCCGAGAAAAGAAGGGGCTCGGAGCCGTTTCGCCTGGGTCAGTTGCCGGTACTCAACGGTTGCCACCAACGCTGGTGCCACCCAGCGGGCTTTGCGGAGCTCGGGACGGCTCTTGATGACCTGGGAGGTGAAAGGTGGTGGCACCTCATCGAGCGCCTGTAGTTTTCGCAATGCATCGTCGAGCGAGCGTTGGTTGAGGCCGGTGCCGACGTTGCCTATATAGACAAGGTCGTCGCCGTCATATAGGGCAAGCGCCAGAGAGCCAATGGTACCCTGGCGGTTGCCGGTGCCATGGGTCCAACCCACGACGACGGCATCGAGGTCGAATTTGGTCTTGACCTTGAGCCACTCGCGAGAGCGGGCACCCGGGTGGTAGAGCGATGAGAGGCGTTTGGCCATGATGCCTTCCAAACCCTGGGTCTTGGCCGCCTCGAACAGGGCGACGCCGTCCTCACGGATCGCCGGGGAGACCTGGACGCGATCGTCGACTACGACTACTTCCCCGAGAAGGGATCGTCGTTCTTCCAATGTCATCCGGGTGAGGTCGCGCCCGTCGAGATAGAGGAGATCGAAGGCCATGAATACCACCGGCACACTCTTCATAAGCAGTTCGACTTGACGGCGGTCGCGGACATGCATCCGAGACTGGAGCTTCTGAAAGGAGGGGGTTCCGTCGTCGAAGGCAACGATCTCACCGTCAAGGATGGCGTCGGTTGCTACCAGTCGGCGATGGAGCGCCCCCAACTCCGGATAGCCGTCGGTGATCTCGTTGCCGAGCCGGGAGTAGAGGGCGGTCTGTTCGTCACATACGGCCAACGCCCTGACCCCATCCCACTTCGGTTCGAACTGGAAGCCGGGGTCGTCAAAGGGATCAGCAGCGAGGGTGGCCAGCATGGGCTCGAGTCGTGGTTGCGGCTCGGGCGGTGGGCGATAGTCCTCGGTCATGAACAACAGCCAGGATTCTCGACCTTCCGAGAACTTCGTCTTGATGAGGTGGTAGAGCCCGTCGAGTCGGCGACCCTGCAGCCGGAAGCTGACCTTCTTGCGGTCACGTTCGTCGATCTCGTACGTGCCGGCATCGAAGATGCGAACTTCGCCGGCGCCATAGTTGTCGGCCGGGATCGATCCGCTAAACGACCCGTATTCGATCGGGTGGTCCTCGGTCCGCACCGCCAGCACTTTGGTGTCCGGCCGCCACGGGACTCCTTTTGGAACAGCCCACGACACCAACACCGGTCCGGAGTCATTGAGCATCTCGAGCCGAAGATCGTGATGGAGGTTGGTGGCGTAGTGCTGATGAATTACGAAAGACGGTCCGACCGAGGCTACCCGCGGGTCGACGTCCTCCCCCGCCGCCGAGGTGGGCGGCTCTGGCGTCCGGTCAAAACTCCGCTTGCTCTCATAGTCCGATTCCTTGCCAGGCACTAAGTCAATCCTGTTGTCTGGAGCGGCAACCGCATCTAGGGCTTTTGGGGCCCTTCGCCCGGCTCGGAAGACGGCGAGATCTCAAGGTCCAACGTCGCCGATACGGCGTGCGGAGCTGGTGACGGTGGTATTGCATCGTGGCTCGCGGTGGGCGCTCCTTCGCCAATCAATTCGCCCATGAGCTCCTCAGCGTCGCTGGTGATGCCGCTGACGGGGATAACACGGGCGCGCGTTGCACCGTCACCTCCTCGAGTCAGCCACGGTACCTCTGGGAGTACGGACACGCCTGCGGAAACACCAACTCCAGGCAGCCAGAACAGGTGGCGCACTGACCGTGCCGCATCGAATCAATGCTCGGTCGTCGGACTATTCGGCCGACCGGGCGGTCGCACCGGCATTGATAGGCCTTTCCCACGCTCGGAGGAACCCGGTGTTCCGCCTCACCCTAAGCAGACACACCAGGCCAGTGACTAGCCCCAGCCATCCCGTTACGATGCGATCAGCGAGACAGAGGCGCTCGCGTCAATCAAGAAGGGGATCATGAAGAAGAATCAGATCGTATTGGTGGTGGGCTTGTTGGCTGCTGGCGCCTGCGCTGGCACTGAGTCGCCCGTGGGCGGCACCATCGAGATAACCGGTATGGACTATGCGTTCAATGGGGTTCCAGGCGCCGTGCAGACTGGCGCCGAATTGACGTTCACCAACGCTTCAGCGGCTGAGGTTCACGAGATGGTCGTCGTGAAGATCGTCGACGGCGAGGAGCGGACCATCGACGAACTCTTGGCTCTCCCCGAAGAGGAGTCGGACGCACTGGTCGAGTTCCAGGGCTTACTTGTTGCCCTCCCCGGCGAGACCGGTGTCAACCCCGAAGGGCCAGGCACCTCCATCACCGTTTCGGAAGCCGGTCGCTATGCCCTTGTCTGCTTCATTCCCCAAGGAGCGGACCCGGCCGTCGTCGAAGCTGCGATGGCAGATCAAGGAGGCGGCGAAGGCCCACCCGACATGGGCGACGGGACCCCTCACGCCTTCCTGGGCATGGCCACCGAGTTCCAGGTAGAGGGCTGAGGTCGAGGCGATCCGTAAGGCGGGAGAGTTCAAGTTTCCTGACTCGCCGAGACTGATTTAGCGCCGGCACGTCGATGAGCCTGGTCTTTTAGTACCCGTCTACCTTTGGCTGCATCCCAACGAGTGTCGCAGTTCAGACATTTCTGGGAGAAGCCATTCTGATCGGTGTACCTCACGGAGTCCTCACACCGAGGTGGGCGACAATGTGATCGGTTAGGTCGCGGGCGTCGGCTTCGGCGCCGTGGATAAAGCTCGACTTGCGGCGGCGCAGCAGGTTCAGTCCGATCCGGTAGATGCCGGGGGCGTCGACCACGATGCCGGCTTCGTGGCGGAGTTGGCCCTTGCGGTCGAGCACCGGCAGGTGGAGCCAGGAGTAGTCGGCCACGTAACCAGTCGCCCAGATGATTGTGGAGAACTCACGCTCCAGATCGATCGTTAGTGGCGGCGAGTTTTCGACCCGGGTCGGAGCAAAACGGTGGGGTGAGTCGACCTCTCCATCAAGACCGTGCTCGGTGACCCACTCATCGATCGTGTCGAGCAACCGACCCATCTTGAGATCGGCCAGGTTGCACTTGTTGCGAAGTCCGCCTGAGAACAATGCCTTGCCTTCGGTGACACCGGCAAAGCGGCCGACCAGCCTCACTCCCCGGTCGGTCAGGGCGTTGAGGTCCAAAGTGATCCGGTCGGGCGTCCCGACGAGTTGGGGCGACGAGATGTTGCGGGCCCGGACCAGATCGTCGACCTCGTCGTAGCGCTCGTCGAGGATGCCGGTCCGCTCCAGCCACCAGAAGATGTCCTTGCCCCGATACACCCGCGGCAACCGCACGTGCTCGCCGACGGCGAGGGTGACCGGCCGGCCCGAGCGATGGACCTCGTCAGCGATCTGGATGCCGGTGGCCGAAGCACCTACGACCAGAACCCCTCCGTCAGGAAGTTGATCGGGTCGGCGGTAGGTGGTCGGGGTGACCATTTCGACCCCGGCCGGTACCGAGTCGGCGATGGCTGGAACCTTCGCCTTATTGAACCCACCAGTTGCAATCACAACCGTCGGTGCCTCCCAGACCCCCTGGTCGGTGACCACTCGATACCCACCATCGACGCCACTAAGCGACGTCACCGTGGTGTTGGTTTGGATTGGCGCGGCGATCTGTTTGGCGTAGCTGTCGATGAACCCGATCACCTCGGGCATGGTCATGTACCCGTCGGGCTCGTCCCCGTCGTAGGCGACACCGGGCAGCCGGCTCTGCCAGTTCGGCGTCAACAGGCGCAGCGAGTCCCAGCGCTCGTTGCGCCAGGAGTTGGCCACCTCACCTCGCTCGAGGACAACGTGGTCGATCGAGCGTTGGGTGAGGTAGTGACTGATGGCCAGACCGGTGTGCCCGGCCCCGATCACGACGGTTGTTCTGCGCATGCCCCCGATGGCTTAGTTGACCTCGACGGTCACGTTGGTCGGGTTGGTGATGACGTCGAAGACGGCCGAGCGCTTCTGGGACTGGGCCACGATCGCCTCGATTTCCTTCTGGGAGGCATCGGCGTCGATCTCGTACCTGACCTTGATCCCGTTGAAGCCGTTGCGGACTTCGGGGTCGCCACCGAGGATGCCGAGAATGTCCATGTTGCCTTCGATGGTGGCCTTTACCGAGTTGAGCTGAATCTCCCGGTTCTGGGCGACGGAAGCGATGCCGGCCGTCAAGCAGCTTGCCAGGCCGACAAGCACCAGCTCCACGGGTGTGGCTCCCTGGTCCTCGGAGGCGAATACCTCGGGATGATCGGCGTCGAAGGTGAAGGTCGATCGGTGTTTCTGTTCATCTCCCAGGCCAAAGAAGCCTTCGACGACGGAGTTGCTGTGGGTTCCCCTGACCCAACTGTTGGTGGCCCGCCAGGTGAACTGAGCGGCTTGGGGAGCGTCGACTAGGGCGTTACGGGCGCCGAGCAGCGCCTCGACGTTGACGCCGTTGTCGATAGGTTTCTTTGTGGTCGTCATTTTCTCTCCTTGGATGGTTGTGCGATCGAAACGGGGCGAAACGCGGAGGAGGGAGACCCTCCGGGTGGCTCTCGAGCGGTTGGCGTTCTACGAGCATATTGACATCGGTTAAGTACTCCTCTCGCTGCTACGCACTCTTCGAATGCCAGCGAGGCGGACGATCCGCTTCCACTGACTCATCGATCAGGCATTGGCACCGATCGGGTCGGTTGCCGCGGCTTCAAAGGGCCTGTCCCTCCACCGCTCTTGATGAGCGCGTCAAGTGGCGGCATGACAGCAGAAAACCCAACTGCCGTCAATGTCTGAGGCCCTCTCAGGATGTCTAGGCCCGGCCACGGACTGCCCAAGCGTGGGCCGTCTGCACGAAGGGAAAGTCCGGGAGCTGGTCACGGCAGAGGTCGCGTAGCAGGAGCTGTCGATCCGGTTCGAGTCCTGCGACGTGGATTCCGGCCGGGCCTACCCCGAGGGTGAAGGGCTCCCACCAGTCTTCGATGGTTGCATGTTCGATCGCCGCTGACACGGTGCTCTCCTCGATCTCACCCAGACCTGCGGGCTGGAACAACTCGAACAAGTGGCCCTGGCGTGTACCAGGACGAACTGCTTCATTCTCCACTTCGGGGTCGAGTTTGCGAGCCGCCTCCCAGAAAGGGCCGAGCGGGCCGCGATTGCTGGCGAAGTCCCAGACACACGCCGCCAACACCCCACCGGAGCGGGTCACCCGTCTCATCTCACCGAGGCCCGCCACCGGGTCGGTCATGAAGTGAACCACCAGTTGGGCCAGGGTGCAGTCAAAGGACTGGTCTGGAAACGGCAACGCCTCGGCCGAGGCTCTCTGTACGTCTACCGCCGGGAGCCGGTCCCGCAATGCCGCCACGAACGCCTCGGAGGGGTCGACGGCCGATACCGCCTCAGCACCTAGCCGTTTGACGAGTTCGGCGGTGAGAGCGCCGGGGCCGCAACCGACGTCGAGCACGCGCTCACCAGCGACCACCTTGGCCACGTCGGCAAGCTGGGGGGCGAGTTGGGTCGAATAGCGGCCCATGAACCGGTCGTACGAGGCCGCCGAAACGGTGAAGCTCACCGCAGCAAACTACCCGTCAACAAGGTCAACCGGCGGTGTACGGTAGGAGGGGTTGTGGCTCATTACCTGGTGGTCGCCCATCAGACTGCCGACAGCCCGGAGCTGGCCGCTGCCTTGCGAGCCGTTCGGACTCGCCATCCCGACTCCACCTTCGTGCTGGTAGTCCCGGCCACCCACGTCGAACATCTGCGGGGATGGACCGAAGGAGAGGCCCGGGCGGCCGCGACCCAGGCAGGCAACAAAGCTTCGGAAGAGTTGAAGCGGCACGGGATCGAACTGGCAGCGGTGCGGGTGGGAGATGCGGATCCCTTCAACGCCGCGGTCGACGAATGGAATGACCACCCCGAATACGACCATGTGATCTTCTCCACGCTCCCCGAGGGTGTTTCACGCTGGCTCAAGGTCGACGCCTACGACCGATTGGTGCGGCGGATGTCCATCCCCGTCACTCACGTGGTGGCACAGGCGCGTCACTGAGAAGACCTGGCGGTGAGGAAGCCGGCTCCGGTCAGAGATCAGACCGTCACCGGTGCCACAGTTATGACCCTGATATCGAGAGGCGCCGTGCGTCCCCGCAGCTCGATCGTCCGACGCTCGGGTTCACCTAGGTCGAGATCCGCCGCGGTGTAGGCGTCTTCACTGGCGAGAATCTCGCCTTGACGAGCCAATGAAGCGAGGCGTCCAGTCACGTTGGCAACGTCTCCGAGCACAGTGACGTCGTACTCGTGGGTTCCTTCCACCCCCACAGTTCCCACAAATGCCCGCCCAGTGTGGACACCGGCACCGACCGGAACCCAGGGTCCGCCGGCGACGCCGTGTCCAGTTGCGACTAGAAGCTCACGCGCAGTCCGCAGGGCGGCGGCGGCATGGTCGGCGGCGAAAACTGGAAAGTAGAAAGCTCGGACCTCGTCACCAACTGGTGTATCGATGAAAGCCTCGCTGTCGGCGAATAGGCTGTTACTGACCCGATAGAAACGCTGCATCAGCTGAGCAAACGCATTGGGTCCCATCTTCTCAGCCAGGCCTGTCGAGCCCCGGACGTCAGCGAAGAGGACGGTCAGATCTATCACTGCCCCCCCGGGATGAGTGGTCGACCAGACCTCGCAGGCATTGCAGAAGTGGGGGTTGTAGCGAGCCGGTCGACGTCCCGTTAGTTTCAGGACCGGTCCGGCGAAACCACCGAGCGGAATCTTGCACAACCGACAACGCGGATCCCCGGGGATGTGTTTAAAGATTCGCCCCTTCTTGTAGAGGGGACTCTCGGGGTTGGTGAGCATGTCCCGCCACATTGCCTCAATGGTGGGATCTGGTTCACTCAAGGGCTGCCTCGATCATGTCCAACGGGCAGCGTATTGCTGATGCGGCCGAGGTACAATTGGGGCAGGGATATCGGCGGGCCCAATCTGCCTGCGGGAAAGGCTCGCTGAGTACGCTCGGTTGTCTTATGGACGACAAAGCGCCCGGTGCCCCTGCGTTCCTCTTCGATCTGGACGGAACATTGGTGGACAGCGTCTATCAGCACGTCCTCGCCTGGCAGGACGCCCTCGACCATTTGGGGATTTCCGTCTCGGTCTGGAGGATCCACCGCAAGATCGGGATGAGTGGTGGCCTCTTCGCCACTGCTCTCGCCCGCGAGACCGGGATGACGCTAAGCGGCGATCAGACCGCCGAGCTCCGCCGGCTCCACGCCGAAGCGTATGCCGCCCGGGCTCCCCAGATCCGTCCGCTCCCGGGAGCCATCGAGCTGCTCGGTTACCTATCGGAGGTAGGCGTTCCCTGGGCGATCGCCACCAGCGGTTATATCGAGACCGCCGGGCCGATCCTCCGCCAGCTCAACGTGCCGGCCGGGGTGCCGGTGGTCACCCGCGACCAGGTGGCCCACGCTAAGCCCGATCCCGACCTGTTCCTGGCGGCGGCCGGCCGGCTCGGAGTCGACATCACCCACTCGTTGGTAGTAGGCGACAGCGTGTGGGACCTGCTGGCTGCCCGGCGGGCGCGAGCACTCGGTCTCGGGCTGCTGTCGGGGGGCTATGGACGAGAAGAGCTAGAGCGGGCCGGTGCCTACCGCGTCTATGAGGACCCGGCCGACCTTCTCGGCCATCTCGACGAGGTGGGAGTCCGCCAGCGGGCGTGAAGTGCCGGACAGCTCAGTTCTGTCGAACCAGAAATCGTTCGATCTTGTCCTGGGCCGACTCGGTGATCTGATGCTGAAGCAACCCAAGCGCCCGGGAAATCGCTAGCTCCTCACCAATCAGGGGCTTCGGTGGATCGATCGGGTTGCGCCTGGCCTGCCCGGTAGCCTAGAAGTGCTCTCCACGCAGGTCGAGCCTTGCCACGGCCACGGTCTCGGTTTCGTCTTCGGTCACGTGGATCGAAAGCACGACGTCCTGTTCCTTTTCCATGTTCCCTCCCGTGGGGTACCTCCTCAAACCTACGCGACCGGGAGCGTGCTTTGCCGGGCGACCTCCGCCAGCCCATCCTCAAGACCCGGGTCATGCTGCCGAAACCTTCTTCAGTGGCGCTAGGAGCTGGCTGAGCCAGCCTTCACCCCCGGTGGGTTCCAAGGCCCGGGCCGTCGTGGCCACGGCCCTCCTCGGCGTGGCCGCACCGATCGCGCTCGGATCCGGCGTGGCCCTGTTGGCCATCGGGCTGCTCGCCAGCCAGCCAACGACCCTGATGATTGCCATGGTTACCCTCTCGATCGGGGCATGGACCGAGTTCCAGAGACGCCGAAACCGATCCCAACCGCTCCTGGTATTGATCCTGGCCTCGGTCGGAATGTCGGTGGCCGTCTTCTTGGGAGAGCGCTCGGCGGCTGCCTCGGCCCTGCCCGTCTTCGCCCTGTTCACCTTCGTAGGTGTATTCACTTTGTCGAGACCCACCGCAGTCCGCTTTGGCGTCTGGTGTGGAACCTTGGCCGTGGCGAGCATCACCCGGCTTTTCCCCGATCCGACCGCGCCTGAGATCGCCGCCATCGGGGTCTCGTTGGCGGCCACGCTGGTTGCCGGATTTCGTCTGCTGGCCCGGGCCGATGACACCCTGATCAAAGAAGAGGAGCGCCTGGCCGCCGCCCTGGTGACGAACCAGCACTTGCTCTCATTCGAGCAGGCGATCGCCACGTGCTCGCGGGCTCTCCTGCTTGGTAACGATGAAGACCCCCTCCAGGAGGCCATCCATACCCTGCGTTCTGCGATCGGGGGGGACTCGGCCTACCTCGTACTCAACGTCGAGGACGACGAACTGGGACTCTGCTTTCGCATCGTCAATGCCTCCAAAGCTCCTTCCTCCCGACTGCGTGATGGGATTGGCAAAGTCATCCCCTGGAGCGCCTGGCCCGAGGCCTTGCAACAATTTTCTCGCGGTGAGCCCTACCAAAAGGTTGACCCCCAAGAGGGTGCCGTGAGGATGGGAGTGCCGATCTTCAACGGAGCCAGATGGTTGGGCGCCATCGGGTTTCGGGCACTGGGCACCGGTGAGTGGTCGCAGGACGCGATCAAGCTGCTGACGGTGGCCGCTCCCATGTTGGCCACCTACTGGGACCGGGAGAGCACGAGGCTTCGTCTCGAAGATCTCCTCCGTTCCAAGGATCGTTTTGTAGCGAGCATCTCTCACGAGCTGCGAACCCCGTTGGCGGCGGTGATGGGTTTCGCCGAGGAATTGAAGGATCGGGCTCACTCCTACGATGCAGAGGAGTTGACGGCGATGCTCGAGTTGATCGCGCAACAAAGTCATGACATGGCCGACATGGTCGAGGACCTTCTGGTCGCTGCGCGGGCGGAGATCGGCACTGTCTCGGTCCGCCCCCAGGTCGTGTATCTGCGGTCACAGGCGGAAGCGGCCGTGCTGGCCCTGGGTTCGGCCGACTCGAGAAGGATCCAGGTGACGGGTGGGTCGGGGAGGTGCTGGGCCGATCCGAGCCGGACCCGCCAAATCATCCGCAACCTCCTCACCAACGCCATCCGATATGGAGGAGAAGAGGTCTTCATAGAGGCCGATACGGCCGGACCCATCACGACGCTGACGGTGCGGGACAACGGGCGGGGTCTACCGAGAGCCGATTGGGAGCGAATCTTCGAGCCCTACGAACGGGCTCATGACCGACCTACCCAACCCTCCTCGATCGGCCTTGGGCTAACCGTCTCCCGACAGCTTGCCCGCTTGATGGGGGGAAATGTCGCCTACCACAGTGACGAATCGGGAAGCATCTTTCAGTTGATCGTGCCCTCCGAGCCCACCAAGTCAGACCAGCCGGTGGCCAAGGCCCTGATCACAAGTCGCACCTAAGTCGGCTGCTTGCTCCTGGGGGCGGAAACGGGAGCTTCCAGTCGAGGAACTTCACCGCTGAATTGACAGCCGACACGCGCCAGTGTCAACGTTCAGAGGCCGGTTGCGCACCTCAATTCCGGGCTCTATCTTCAGCCGTGGAGCCATGCAAGCGTTTGTCATGACGGTGCCAGTGCCACGTGTCACGAACTCTGTTCAAACGGGAGGCCGATGCAGATCGATTGGGATGTCGGGATTCCTATGGACGATGGGGCCACTCTGCGCGCAGACATCTACCGGCCAGCAGAAGGGCAACATCCGGTCCTTTTGAGCTATGGGCCGTACGCCAAGGGGCTTCCATTTCAGGTTGGTTATCCCGATCAGTGGAACCGGATGGTGACCGCCCACCCGGATGTGAGTTGGGGTTCCTCCAACAAGTACCAGAACTGGGAGGTGGTCGACCCGGAGAAATGGGTGCCCAAGGGCTACGTGTGCGTTCGCGTTGATTCCCGAGGCGCCGGAAGGTCCGCGGGATTGATCGATCCTTTTTCTCCCCGGGAGACCCGCGATCTGTATGAATGCATCGAATGGTCGGCGGTCCAGCCGTGGTCAAGTGGAAAGGTGGGGTTGAACGGGGTTTCCTATTACGGGATCAACCAGTGGCATGTCGCGTCATTACAACCGCCCCACTTGGCCGCGATGTGCGTGTGGGAGGGCGCGGCCGACTTCTACCGGGACATGACCCATCACGGCGGGATCCTCTGCACCTTTTTTGCCAATTGGTATGACCGCCAGGTAAAAACCGTGCAGTACGGGTTGGGAAGCCGGGGACCCTCCACCTCGATGAACGGCCTCAAAGTGTGTGGAGAAGAAGATCTGAGTGCGACTCAGCTTGAGGCAAACCGGACCGACTTTGGTGCTGAGATCGCTGCCCATCCCTTCGAGGACGCCTACAACCGCAACCGGTCGCCGGCTTTCCAACACATCACGACTCCACTGCTATCCGCCGGCAATTGGGGAGGTCACGGACTTCACCTGCGCGGCAACGTCGAGGGGTTCATGAGCGTGTCCTCGAAGCACAAGTGGCTTGAGATACACGGACTCGAACACTGGACCCACTTCTACACCGACTACGGCCGGGAACTCCAGCTCGAGTTTTTTGATCACTTCCTCAAGGACATCGACAACGGCTGGGACCGCCGGTCACCGGTCATTCTCAATGTTCGGCACCTCGAGCATTTCGAACGACGGGAAGCCGAGTCATGGCCGCTGCCAGGCACGGTTTGGACCCGGCTACACCTCCAATCCGATGGGCGCCTGGAACCCGCGCCAGCCGCCCATGAGTGGAAACTCGAATACGCCGCCCCTGGCGCGGGGATCACCTTCTTCACCCAGCCATTCGATGATGAGACCGAGATCACCGGACCCGCATCGGCGAGGCTGTGGGTCTCTTCCTCCACCGAGGACCTCGACCTCTTCCTTGTGCTGAGGCTGTTCAACCCGGATGGCGAGGAGGTGACTTTTCAGGGTGCACTGGACCCGCGATCACCTCTCGCCCACGGTTGGTTGCGCGCTTCCCATCGGCGGCAGGATCAGAGCCGTTCGACTCCGTGGCGTCCCTATCACACGCATACCGAATTCCAGCCGTTGAGGCCAGACGAGGTGTACGAGCTCGAAGTGGAGATATGGCCCACCTCGATCGTGGCACCCATGGGCTGGCGGATCGGGCTCAGCGTTCGCGGCAACGACTACCGACATGACGGGTCGGCGAGTGACTCTATTTCGACCTTTAAGAATCCGTTCACCGGCGTGGGTCCGTTTCTTCACGACGATCCAGGTGACCGCCCGACCGAGGTGTTCGGCGGCATCACCACGATCCACGGCGGTCCGGTCCACGACAGCTCGGTGCTTCTTCCTTTTATACCGAGGAACCGATGACTTACGACGTCCATGCCCATTGCATTCCATCCGCCTTCATCGATCTGCTCAAAGCAGACGGCCACCGATTCGGTGTCGAGGTGTTCACCGATGACACGGGCCTCAATGCGCTGTTCGTTGGCCGGGTCAGGGCCGGACCATTCCGGCCGTTTCTCACCGACCGCGTTCGCCGACTCGAAACCATGGACCGTACGGGTATCGACATACAGATCCTGTCGAGCTGGATCGACCTGACCGGCTACGCGCTCGAAGGTCGGGGGGCAGCCACCTACAGCCGACGCCTCAACGAGATGCTGGCGGAGGAGGCCTCCGCTTCCGATCGGTTTCTGGCGTTGGCCACTGCTCCCCTGCAGACTCCGGACGCCGCCGCGGAGGAATTGCGCTACGCCATCGTGGAGCTTGGCATGGTCGGAGTGGAGATAGCCACCACGGTTGACGGAACCGACCTCGACCGGGCAGCTCTCGACCCCTTCTGGGCGGCGGCGACCGACCTGTCCTGTCCAATCTTGATTCACCCCTACCAACCCCTGGCAGGCGTTGCCTGGCGCAACAATCTTGACAACATGGTCGGACGACCTGCTGAGACGACCCTGGCGATAGGAAACCTCATGCTGTCAGGGGTATTCGATCGCCACCCCGATCTCAAAGTCCTACTTGTCCATGGGGGCGGGTTTCTTCCCTTTCAGTTGGGAAGGCTTGAGCATGGGTTTCGGACTGTGCCCCACCTCGCAGCTCGCAATGCAACACGACCACCGTCGGAAGTGGCACGCGGTCTGTACTTCGACACGGTGCTGCACTCGCCGCAGGCAGTCGCTGCTTTGATCTCATTGGTCGGAGCGGATCGAGTCCTGCTCGGATCCGACTATCCCTTCGAGATGGGCGACCTTGATCCCCTGGCCACCCTGAAGGCCTCCCCGGGCCTCGGCCCCGACGAGTACGAGATGATCACCCATGGGAATTTCCAGGCACTCATCGACAACATTCGCCGTTAGAGGTCTAGATGAGTTCGAGCCAGCTCGTCTTCACCGAAAGCGCCGGGTAAATACCATGGAGGAGAATTGACAAAAGACGTGGTCGTGACGAGTCGAGGCATCATCTCCCGGGAAGTCATTGGCGAGGGGCCTGATCTCGTGCTCCTCCACTCTTTGCTCACCGATCGCAATGCCTTCGACCCCATCATTCCGGCATTGTCCGCCCGCTGGCGCGTCCACAAGGTCGATTTGCCCGGATTCGGCCGATCGTCAAGTTGCGAACCTGAAATCGATTCGTTCGCCGACTGTATCGGGGGGCTGTTGGAAGAAGGTGGCTACGACCCCCGGACGACTGCCTTGGTGGGTAACGGGTTCGGCGCCTTCGTTGCCCTCGGCGTCGCCATCCGTCACGTGGGATCGTTCGGCCGCCTGGTTCTGATCGGATGCGGCACCGGATTCGCGGCCGCCGGCCAGGTGTTCGAATTGATGGCCGACAAGGTATCGGCCGGGGGCATGCAAGCAGTGGTCGACATCGCACTTCGACGGATCTTCACCGAGAGCTATCTGGCTGATCATCCGGCTGAAGCGACTCAGCGAAGCGAGGCCTTGCTGGGAACTGATCCGGAGGCCTTCACAATCGCCTGCCGGGCATTGCAGACGGTGGATTACACGTCATCGGCGTCCCAGGTGCGCAACCCCACATTGATCGTGGTTGGTTCCGAGGATCAGGCCACGCCACCTGCGATGGGCCAGAGGTTGGCCGAGCTTATCCCGGGGGCATCGTTTCACCTGATCTCCGGACTCGCTCATGCTCCTCAGCTGCAGGACCCCGAGGCATTGTTGGCTGTTGTCGGCTCATTCCTTTCCTTGGGCGATGCGATGATCGCCTCTGCCTCCAATTGACACAGCACCTGCCCGTCGGCAGACGAATCGGATTCTCCCTGACCCTGGCAGCTTCGATGGCGGCCGCCACCTCCCTGGCGGCGACACTGGGCTTGTTAGGGACGGAGCTCCTGTCTGAATTCGGCATCAGTCGCGGGCAGCTCGGTCTGCTGATCGGAGCATCGATGCTCACGGGAGGGGCAGCCTCTCCCCTCTTGGGCTCGCTCACCGACCGCCTGGGCGGCCGCACGGCATTGGCGGTGGTCTTCGGCGCTGCCAGCCTCGCCTTCGCGGTTTTAGGGATAGCCGGCGCCTATGCGTTCATGTTTGTGGCTTCGTTCTTGGGAGGCTTCGCCAATGGTTTGACCAATCCGGCCACCAACAAACTGATCGCCACCGAGATCTCCCCCGGACAAAGGGCCTTCATCACCGGAGCTAAACAGTCAGGAGTTCAGGTAGGAACGGCCTTGCTGGGATTGCTGGTCCCCCTGGGGGTTTTGACCTGGGGATGGCGGCCCACGGTTCTCCTGGTTGGGGCTGTGTGGCTCGCCTTTCTTCCTGTCACGTTCCGGGTCACAAAGCCGGCCCCGGTGTCAGACCGGATCGCGCGGCTTCCATGGGCATCCGCTTTCCGGGACGTCTGGCCCATCTCGGTGTACGGGATGTTGATGGGGACAGGAGCTGGTGTTCTCGTGCTTCTGCCACTCTTCGCCGAGGAATCTCTAGGTCTCGATCGAATCGCCGCCGGGCAAGCGGCGGCGCTGGCGGCCATTGCTGCCATCGTCGGGAGGATGGCCTGGACCCGCCGAGCCGAGCGCAAGCAGGCCTTCCCCGCCACCCTGCGCACCCTGGCCCTGCTGACGGTCCTGGCGGCAGCCGCCCTGGCTGCTTCGACGACGACGGCCTGGCTGATCTGGCCTGGGGCGGCGCTGATCGGCATGTCGGCCGGTTCCTGGAACTCGGTGGGCATGCTCGCCACCATCGTCACCGCCGGTCCGGCGCGAGCGGGCGCCGCCACCGGTTGGGTGCTGCTCGGGTTTCTCAGCGGATCGGGGGTCAGCACGCCAATCTTCGGGTGGCTGGTCGATCGGACCGGCTCATATTTGCCCGCCTTTGCTGCCACCGCCGTGGCAGCGATGATCGGTTCCTTGGTGGCCACCAAGGCTCCTCATCAGGAGTACGTCTAGGTCGCGACCGACCTGAGCACAATTATGGACAATCGTGTACTTTGCAGGACTCGAGGAGGAGTCTGGCATGGGCGAGAAGCCACGATTGGCGATTGTGGGGCTGGGCTGGTGGGGAGGCGAACTGGTCAAGGCGGTGCGGGCGTCGGGGACGGCCGAGATCGTGGCCTGTTTTGCCCGAACCGTGGATTCACGCAAGGCCTTCGCCGCGGAACAGCAGATCCCCGAAGCTGATTCATATGAGTCGTTGCTGGCCGATCCCGATGTTGACGGAGTCCTTTTGGCAACCTCCCACTCGAGCCATGCTCCTCTCGCGGTCGCTGCAGCCGGGGCCGGCAAGCACGTGTTCGTCGAGAAACCCCTAACTCTCACGGTCGAGGATGCCCGCCGCTGCATCCAGGCGGCAGCCGAGGCAGGGGTGGTGTTGCAAGTGGGCCACAACAAGCGCCGGCAGCCGGCGAACCGACAGGTCAAGGAAATGATCGATGCGGGAGAGTTGGGCCGGGTGGTCGCCGTTGAGGCTCACCACGCAGGAGGCAGAGGTTTGAGCATCGATCCGCACAGCTGGAGGGCCGATCCGGCCGAGAGCCCGTTGTCGGGCATGACCGGTATGGGGGTCCATCAGATCGACAACATGCACTATTTGATCGGCCCCATCAAGAGAGTCGCGGCGCAAAGCAATAGCCTCCTGAAGAGGACCAGGCTCGACGATGCGACTGTCCTTGTTCTCGAGTTTGAGAATGGGGTGGTTGGTTCCCTCGTGACGAGCTACGTAGCACCACCGACGGTTCGCAATGGAGTCATAGGCACCAAGGCCGCGGTGTGGAACGACCTCGATGGAAAGAGGCTGAGCATGCAGACAATCTCCGAACGCGAACCGCAGCCTCTTGAGGTGGCCCAACTCGATACCGTCGCCGACGAACTGGCTGAGTTCGCCAGCTGCATAACGACCGGAGCCACACCCGAGACGGGCGGCCAGGAGGGCATGCGGGTGGTGGCCGTACTCGAGGCTGCCGTTGCAGCAGCAGCTTCGGGACAAGCGGTCGACGTCGTAGACGTTGGTTGAGGCCGGATATGCCTTTCGAGCGCACTGAGATAGTCCCCAATGGATTGGCACCGCCGGCTGGGCACTACTCGCATGGGATCGTGGCCTCGGGCCGGATGTTGTTCGTGGCAGGTCAGGTCGCTCTGGACGAAATGGGAAACCTGGTCGGTGACGGCGACGCCGAAGCTCAAGCTCGCCAGGTTTTGATCAATCTCGAGCGGATCGTCGAAAAGGCCGGCGCCTCAATGGCCCACGTGGCCCGAACCACGGTCTATCTGACCCGGCTGGAAGATCGCTCGGCCGTGAGCAGGGTGAGAACTGAGTTCTTTCCCTCGCCACCCCCGGCTAACACCCTGCTAATCGTCGCTTCGCTTGCGCAACCCGAATTCCTGGTCGAGATCGACGCCATAGTGCCGCTCGCTTAGTTCAGCGCTCCTTCTCCCCGGGCGAACAGCCAGCTAGAACGCGTTATCGACCCCAGCATCAGACCTGAATGAGCAGCCTGACCAAATCGGGCTTGGTCACCTTTCCCATGGCATTGCGAGGCAGTTCGGTAACCAGGTGCCAGTCCTTTGGAACTTTGTAGGGCGCCAAACGCTCCCTACACCAGCCGCGCAACGACTCTGCGGTGGGAACTTGTCCCGAGATCGGCACCACCGCCGCCACCAGGCGCTGGCCCCATTCGGGATCGTCAAGTCCCACCACCGCGCACTCCTCGACTTGTTCATGCGTCAAAATCACCGCTTCGATCTCGAGTGCCGAGACTTTCTCGCCGCCGGTCTTGATGATGTCGATCGATGCCCGACCGAGAATCCGGTAGAGACCGTCGTGGCATACCGCGACGTCGCCAGTACGAAACCAGTCGCCGGAAGCGAATGCAGCCTCGGTGGCCTCGGGCCTATCCCAATATTCAAGAAACACGTTGTCGCCCCGGATTTGAACCTCTCCGACGACGCCGTCGCCAACCGGCTGATCGTGTTCGTCCACCAATCGCGCCTCGACGCCAGGAAGGGGACGGCCGACGTGGCCGGGGATGCGCTCGCCTCTAAGGGGGTTCGAAAGCGCCATGCCGATTTCGGTCATGCCGTACCGTTCAAGCAAGGTCTGGCCGCTGATCTCGCGCCAGCTCTCCAGTACGGGCACGGGAAGCGCCGCGGACCCTGAAACCATGAGCCGCAGCCGTTGGCAACCTTCCGACCAGCCTCTTTGGCGATCACGGTCCGCCTGATTCCAGGCGGCAATTAGCCGGTGGTATATGGTCGGCACGGCCATATAGAGGGTTAAATCACCCGAAGACAGCCGGGCCCATATGGCTTCGGCGTCGAACCCCGAAGCCATGTCGCACACTGCTCCCGCCCATAGAGCGCAGGAGACGACGTTCACGATGCCGTGCACGTGGTGAAGCGGGAGGGTGAGGAGTATTCGATCGGCCGCCCCCCATTCCCATGCCTGGACGAGGGACGCGATCTGTGCGGCGATGTTGGCGTGGGTGGTGACGACCCCTTTGGGGCGTCCGGTAGTGCCACTGGTGTACAGCATCATGGCCCGCCTATCTCGCGCAATCTGGGGGAGCTGACCGATGCGGACGCCAAGCTCTTTCGAACGCAGGTAATGGATACCTCGCTCGGCTGCGAGCGGCCGAAGAAGATCGTCGAATAGAGGTCCACCCACAACGGTGGTGGGCCTGGCGTCGTCGAGCACGTAGCCGAGTTCAGCGGGGGGATGAGTCAGGCACAGAGGAACCGCTACTCCTCCGGCTCGCCAGATCCCCCACTGAATACGGACGTAGTCGAACGAGGGGTCGACCATGAAGACGACCCGCTCCTCACTGAGATCGGGTTGATCCCCCAACAGCGCAGTCGCCACCTCGGCTGACGCCGATGCAAGTTCCGCGTAGGTGTGTTCTCCGGTCTGATCGATGATCGCGATTCGAGATTGGTGGGCATTGGCGCGGTCGACGATCTCGAGGGTCATTACGTGGTGCGTCCTGACTTCTGCGTTCCTGGCCGGCTGAGGCCGGCAGACTCCCTGTATAACGCGCTTGACCCCTTCAGGTTGTGCAGACCACCACCACTTACCGCGAGGTGGCCTGTGTCCGGCCTGCTGGTCTGGAAGGACGAAATGTCCGCTACCTGACGTCGCTTCGGGCCCAGCTCATCGCCGGGACGAGGTTGGAGCCGTCACACGGCGCGTAGAATCTGATTGTGTTGAAGTCAGCGACCCTTCGCGAAGTGGCCATACGGGCCGGCGTCCATCCATCTACGGTGTCCCGCGCCCTCAATGAGGCCACCCGCGTCCTCGTGAACGACGCCACTACCGAGCGAGTTCTACGGGCGGCGCGCGAACTCGGCTATCGCCCCAATTCGTTGGCCAGGGGGTTGAAGACCAACAAGACTTTCACCATCGGGATGCTGCTGCCCGACCTGACCAACCCGCTCTTTCCTCCCATCGTCCGCGGGGTCGAGGACATCCTCGGAGTCGCTGATTACACCCTCATCCTGGGCAACACCGACAACGACGGCCAACGGGAACAGCATCTCATCGCTTCGATGATGCACCGGAGGGTTGACGGGCTGATCCTCGCCACCGCCCATCGAGAGACACCAGCAATCGACGAATTGGTCGCCGCCGGAGTACCGGTAGTCCTGGTGAACCGGACGGTTGATACCCGCCATGTTCCGGCGGTCACCGCCGACGATCACGCCGGGATCGGTCAAGCGGTGCGCCATCTGGTGGGGCTGGGTCACACCAGCATCGCCCACGTGGGAGGACCACAGCACGTCTCTACCGGCCTTTCTCGCTATCAGAGCTTTCTCGCCTGGATGAAAACCGAAGGACTCGACGTTGACCCCAACCTTGTGGTCTTCGCCGACTGGTACCACGAGGATCCCGGCGCCAAGGCCTTTCGGGCTCTGGTCGACCGGGGCATCGACTTCACCGCTGTGGTGGCAGCCAATGACCTGATCGCCATAGGCTGTTATGACGTCCTCAACGATGTTGGCCGCTCGATCGGAGGCGATGTCTCGGTAGTCGGTTACAACGACATCCCTTTCGCCGACAAACTCTCTCCACCACTCACCACGGTCCACATTCCCCATTACCAAATTGGGGTGAAAGCGGCCGAGTTGATGCTCGACATCCTCCTGGATCCCAAGGGGTCGAACCCGGTCTCGATTCGCCTCGCCCCGGTTTTGGTAGTGCGTCGCTCGACCGGTCCTGCACCCGCCTAAAGGCCGGTGCGGAGGATGCACGAGGTTGACCGGTCCGGCTCGACCTCCGCCAGCACAACCGGGTCGACCTCGGTCAGGCGAATTCTGACCTTCCGGGAATCATGATGAACCTGGGTCAAAGCCGCCCGGAGTGGCGGCGGCAGGGGACCGGTCTCGAGGGCGGCTGCAACCGCGGCGGCATCCGATTCGGTGTGGAAGGACAATTCGGCATCGAACGGCGACGACCGTTGGACTCCCACCACCCCGCTACCAAGCATGGCCTGCTCGAGTAACCAGCCGACCGCGTCGTCCACCTCCCATCCACATCGAGCCGTCGCCACGGGACAGCGGGTGTGAAACCGGCATCCGGCCGGCGGGCGGGCAGGGTCGGGCACTGAGCCTTCGAGACCCTGCATCTCGCCCGATCCCCCTGCGAGGTCGGGGTTGGCTTCCAGTAACGCCTCGGTATAGGGATGAAGCGGGTCGGCAAACACGCGAGCGGCTGGGCCGGCCTCCATCACCTCACCCACATACATGACGACGATGCGATCACTCATGTGCCGTACCACCCCAAGGTCGTGAGAGATGAACAGATATGTGAGACCCAGTTTCCTTTGCAGTTCGTGCAAAAGATTGAGGATTTGGGCTTGCACCGAGACATCGAGGGCACTGGTCGGCTCGTCGAGGACAATGAAGTCGGGATCCAAAGCCAACGCCCGGGCGATGGAGATCCGTTGTCTCTGGCCTCCGGAGAATTGATGGGGATAACGAAGAAGGTGCTGGCGTCCCATCCCCACACTCTCCAGCAAGGCGACCACCCGTTCCGTGAGCTCGCTTCCCGATGCCTCCTTGTAGACGCGAAGGGGCCGGCCCACGATGTCCTCGACCAGATGCCGCGGATTGAGCGAGCTGTAGGCATCCTGGAACACCACCTGACAGTTGCGCCGGTACCGCCGCCACCGGTCGCCTCTCATCTGGTCCACTCGATGGCCGCTATCGATGCGCGCCAGTTCGTCCAGCTCGGTCGGGTCGAGTTGAGCTTTGGCCAACAACTCCTCGAGCCGTACCCGCAGGTTGTCCGGAAGCTGGAAATACACTCCGCCTGCGGTCGGCACCGAAAGACCGCTGATACAACGGCCGAGGGTGGTCTTGCCGCACCCGCTTTCCCCCACCAGACCCACGGTCTGACCCTGGCGAACTTCGAAGCTGACGCCGTCGACGGCCTTGACGTGGCCCACCACTTGCTGCATGACCCCCTGCTTGATCGGGAAGTACTTGCGCAAGCCAACGACCGTGATGAGTGGATCACCGGCATTGACCGGTGACGGCGAGGCGGTGGCGGAATTGGTGGTGATCATCTCGTGGGCTTCTCCAGATCGGGCAGGCGATCCGGTCCCACATTCCATTCGCTGGCCGATTCGTATGCGAAACAAGCTACCGGGTGGCTGGTGTCGACATGACTCCGAAGAGGAGGATCCTCTCTCGAGCACAACTCCACCGCGTAGCGACAGCGAGTGTGGAACCGACAGGAAGGAAGCGGGTCAACCAGTTCCGGCACCGTGCCTTCGATCGCCGCCAACCCGCCCCGGGAGTGCTCTCGTGAGGGTATCGCCGCGAGGAGACCGCGGGTGTAAGGGTGGAGGTGTTCCTCAAAGACCGACCCGCTCGTCCCCACTTCGGCGATCCGCCCGGCATACATGACGGCCACCCGGTCACAGATCCTCTTCACCAAAGACAGGTTGTGTGATATGTAGAGGACCGAGGTCCGACGGCGATGCTGCAATTCTCGGATCAGCTCGAGAATCCGCGCCTGAACGGTGACATCGAGGGCGGTGGTGGGCTCGTCGGCGATGAGCAGGTCGGGATTGCACGCGAGCGCCTGGGCGATCATCACCCTTTGTTTCATGCCCCCTGACAACTCGTGCGGATAGCTGGCCATGATCTTGCGCGGGTTGGATATCTGAGTTTCGGCCAGGGCCTCCCCCACCAGGTCGTCGACCCGGGTTTGCAGCTTGCGGCCATAAGACCGCAAGGGCGGCACTCGTAACAACATTCGCTCGGCGGCCGTCGTTTGCTGGCGGGCGTGACGGCGAACTGTGGCCGGCACCTTCCCATTGAGCCCCGCCAACAGGTCTTCGGACCGGTGCTGATAGAACACCTCGGCCACCTGCTCGCGGATCGACATCGCCGGGTTGAGTGACTTGCCGGGATCCTGGAAGATCATCGCAATCCGGTTCCCTCGTATCTCCCGCAGCCTGGATAAAGGGATGGTCAACAGATCGACGGGTTCAGTCCCGCGGTCGCGCGCCTCGCGCGACCAGAAGCGAATGCGGCCCCGAGCGAAGATACCGGGCGGAGTAGCGATCAGTCGAAGGAAAGACCGGGCGGTCACACTCTTTCCACAGCCCGTTTCCCCCACCAGCCCGAGCGTCTCATCGCCGCGAATCTGGAATGACACACCGTCCACCGCATGCACGGTCCCCGCCTTGGTTTGAAAATGCACGGCGAGGTCCTCCACCGAAGCGACGAGCAACGGATTGTTGTCAGTCGATGTATTCGCTTTCGAGCCGAGGCTCACCGCTTCTCGGTCCTGGGGTCAAGCACGTCACGAAGACCGTCCCCCACCAGATTGAAGGCCAGGGCCCACAAGAACACCATTGCCCCTGGGAAGGTGGAGGCCCACCACCTACCGGCCGAGATGCCAGCCTGGCCATCTGAGACCAGGACACCCCATTCGGCCAGGCCTGCTTCGGCCAGACCGATGAAGCTCAGGGTGGCCCCGACGAGCACGATGTGGCCCATGTCGAGGGTGGCCTGGACAATGATGGGTGTAATCGAGTTGGGCAAGACGTCGCGCCGATAGATAGAGAATCCGGAGTCGCCGATCACCCTGGCGGCATCGACGTAATCGTTCCCTTTCACATGGATGATCTGGCCACGGATGAGGCGGGCGTACTTGACCCAGAACACCACAGCCAGAGCAAGGATGATGTTGCCAAAGGAAGGTCCAAGCACCGCCGCGATGGCCAGGGCGAAGATCAGTTCGGGAATGGAAAGGAAAACGTCGACGATCCGCATCAAGATCTCATCCACTTTCCCGCCAAGAAATCCGGCGAGGCTGCCGACGATCAGGCCGATCGTCACGGTCGCCCCCACGACGATCAGGGACAGCCGCAAGGACGTCCGCGCCCCCCAAACCACGCCATAGAGAACATCGCCGCCGTGGGAGGTGGTGCCGAGGGGGAAGCCGGGAGTTCCCGGTGGCTCATTGAGAGCCCCCCAGTCTCGGGGCATCTGGTATGGGTCGGGAGTGTTGGCCTCCGTCAGCACAGGTGCCAGCAATGCCATGCCGATCATTGCCACAATCACGAAAAGTCCGACGACGGTTGTGGGGTTGCGCAAAACCTCGCGGGCGACCTCGCCGAAGCGCTTCAACCGGACTCCCAGCCGGCTGCCGACCGAAATCCGCACTGGCGCAACTACGACATCGGTCATCTCAAGTCCCCAGGACGACGCGGCGATCGAGGTAGGCGTACATCACATCGACTACGAGGTTGACGACCAGGAACAAGACGCTCGTGAAAAGAACATAGGCCATGATGGTGGCCTGGTCGCCCCTAAGCACCGCGTCGGCCATCCACCTGCCCAGGCCCGGCCAGCGATAGATGATCTCCACGACCACGGTGCCCTGCAGGAGAAACCCGAAGCTAAGCCCGATGACAGTGACGGTGGGAATCAAAGCGTTGCGACGGGCATGGCGGCGGAGCACCAGTCGCTCGGGCAGACCCTTGGCCCGGGCGGCATCGACGTAGTCCTCCCCCAACTCTTCCACCAACGACGATCGCATCATCCGTGCGATCAACGCGGTTGTGCCGTAGCCGAGGGTTATCGCCGGCAATGTCAAATGCCAGATTGCGTCAAAGAAAGCACGGAAGTTCCCGGCCAGAAGAGCATCGAGCGTGTAGAGCCCGGTCGGATGGGCGATGCTCCCGAACAGGTTGGGATCGGATCGCCCCGTGGGGAACCAGCCGAGGTACACCCAAAAGACGATTAGCAACACGATCGCGAACCAGAAGACAGGCATGCTCGCTCCACTAATCGAGAACACTCGTGCCAGATGATCGGGAAGACGATTGCGGCGGGCGCCGGCGAAGGTCCCGAGTCCGATGCCGAGTACCACGGCCACGATCCCGGCGGCCACCGCCAGTTCCATCGTTGCTCCGAGCTTGTCGGGAAACACCTGGGTCACCGGGGCGGCCGCCACTCCGGACCAGCCCAGGTCTCCCCGCAGCACCCCGCCCACCCAGTAGAAGTATTGAACCGGGAGGGGGTCGTCGAGGTGAAAGCGCTCCTCGAGCTCGGCGACCTCGTCGGGGGTCATCTCATGTGAGAGATAAATCCCGATTGGCGATCCCCCGATCCTCGTCAATGTAAAAACGATGATCGAGGTGCCCACCACCAGCAGAGGAAGGATCATCAACCTGCGGAGGACATAATCACGGATCTGCATGTGGCGGTTCTGGTTGTTCTAGCCGAAAATGGAACTGGCGCCCGCTGTTTAAAGACAGGCGCCAGCTCGATTACTTACTTGCTCAGGTAGAAGAACTTGATGCTCGGCCGGGGCCAGAGCGGGTTCATGACAAAGCCCTGCACCCAATCGCGATGAGCATTGAGGGCTACTTCGTTCGAAGCGATGATCCACATCGGATCGTTGTAGAGCAGCTCGGCGAGCTGGCTGTAGATGGCGACCCGTGCATCGGAATCCGTCTCGATGGATGCCTCGTCGATGAGCGAGGCGATGAGATCGGCGTCTTGATACCCATTGCGGAATCCATGCACCTCACCCCAGGCTCCGTCCGGATGGATGTAATCGGACATGAAGGCATGGGGATCACCATACGGATCGGCATTCTTGACCCACATGGCGTACGGAATCGGGTTCGCGGCATGCGCCTCGTCGAATTGGGCCTCGGCTAGCGCCAAGACCCGCACCGAGAAGTTGGGGTTGAGCCCTTCGAGAGAATCCTTCAAGACCAGAGCAGCAGTTTCGAACAGGTTGGCCTCCTCGGCGATCACCGAGACGGTGAACCCGTCGTCCCACACTCCGGCCTCGCGGAAGAGTTCTTCGGCCCGGGCCAGGTCTTGCTCATACACCGGGGCCGACTCGCTATATCCGAGTACACCCTGGGGGAAATAGTGAGGCACCGGGGCCCCGAAACCTCCCAGGGCACCATCGATGAACGCCTGGTAGTCGAAGGCGAAGTTGAACGCCTGGCGGATCAGGGGATCTGCAAAGAAGTCCACCGGAATGGTGTCTTCGGGAGGAAGCGTCCCTTCGGCGATGTTGAGATTGAAGCCGATGTGGATGGGCTCGAGTAGGAAGTCCTGGCTATAGATCACTACCCCTTCGGCGCCTTCCAGATCTGGAACGAACGAGGGATCGGCCTCGATCATGTCGTAGTCACCGGCTCGCAGGCCGAGCACCCGGACATCGGGGTCGGGCACCACATCGATCCTCAGATCAAGCGCGGCGGGCTCACCCCAATAGTCCTCGAAGATCTCGAACTGGAGGTTCTCGCCCCGATTCCAGGCGATGAAGCGATAGGGTCCGGTCCCGATCGGGTTCGTCACCATGAACTCATTGGGTTGACCGGCCACCACCCCGCCGTTGGCCTCGACCACCTCCTGGCTCACGATGGCGGCGACCGAAGCGGTTACCACGGTCGTCAGGAATGCCGCGTTCGGCTGTTGAAGGGTCACTTCGAAGGTGAAGTCATCGATCACCGCTGTTTCGGCCACGGTGTCGCCCAATAAACCGCCATTCCCTTCCGGCAGGTCCATCGTGAGCACCCGGTCCCAGGAGAATTTGACGTCGTCGGCCGTCAACGGGCTGCCGTCGTGGAACGTGACGCCCTCACGGATGGGAAAGGTGTAGGTCAAGCCATCGTCCGAGATAAGGCCGTTGTCGGAGCTCGGGACCTCGGTGGAGAGACCGGGTATCAGTCCGGGGCCTTCGGGCGAGATCTCCACCAGACGCTCGTACACCTGAAGGATCATGGTTTCACCGCCCTCGCCCGGTTCCACCTGGGCGGGGTCGAGAGAGGTGGGTTCGTCGTCGGCGGCATGCACGAACAAGCCCTCATTGGGCACACCAGCGGTGCCCGTGGTGTCCGGGCTGACCGTCGTCGTTGAGGCGACGGTGGTGCCGGGGCCGGCGGTCGTTGTGGTGTCAGCCGGGGTGCAGGCGGCGGCCACCAACGCCGATACCGCCATCGTTACCCATAACTTTGCTTGACGTGTTTGAACCTGCATATCGCTCCTCCTCAACGGATCAGTGATAACCGAACCCTCGCAACTACAAACGATTGCGCTGGACCATACCGCTCAATCTCTTTAGTACGCAAGGAAAACCGGTTCCGGATCAAAGGTCCGACTTGGAAGGCGAGATCGGAGCCCCTGGAAGGGACCCGGTGTCAAACGGTGGGGACCCGGCGTCCAGCCCCGTTCTGGTCGAACAGGGTCGCCTTTGTTTCCGTGAGCCCAGCCCGAATGCACTTCACTGCGGATTTGGTGACCGAGATCGTGGCTTTCCCCGCAACGGCATTTGGCCTCGGGAGACTGGGGAATCTGCTTCGGGGATGTGACATGAGGGATCCCGCAATCGGTTGCAGGCTGATACCAGGGCTCGGTTGACGCCGACCGCGATCACGGCCTACAGTCGTTTGCAACGCCGCCCGCGACTAACACGGTCGAGGCTCCGGCACTGGACAGTGGGAGGAGAATAGATGCAACATTTCTCGCGGTCCTGGGCGCGGTTAGCCGCGTTGGTGATGGTGCTTGTCGCCTGTGGCGGCGGCGGATCGGCCACCACGACTACCGCCGGAACCACGACGACCGGTGCGACTACCACTGCAGCGACAGATACCACTGGGGCTGGCGGTGAACCCATTCGGATCGCGACGTCGCTGCCGCTGACGGGTGAGTTTTCGGTCCCGGCCATCAAACACCGCGATGGCTTCCAACTCTGCGTGAACCTGATCAACGATCGCGGTGGCATGCTGGATCGGCCGGTTGAGCTGATAGTCGAGGACAGCCGTTCGGACGAGACGACGGCCATAAACCAGTACGAACGGTTCATCACGACTGGCGCGGCCGACGTCCTTTTCGGCACGTTTTCAAGCGCTCTGACCTTCGGTACCTCGGCGGTGGCCGAACAGAACGACTGGGTTTACCCGGTGCCTTCCGGAGGAGCCGGCCGTATCTGGGAGCGAGGTTTTCAGAACCTGTTCTACTTCCAGCAGGGCACTGCCGAAGTCATTGGTGCAAGCCCGATCCGGGCTCTGGAGCATTACCGGGATACTGGCCTCATTCCCGAGGCTGACTTCCCGCAGACCGCCGCACTGATCAATGCCGATGACTTCTTTGCCATTGCCATCGCCGCAGGCCTGGCCGGAGACATGGTGGAGCTTCCCGGCACCGATCCGTTGGTCACCCTCGACCTGTCACCCGGTTGGCTCGCCGAAGCCGACATCGAACCAGTAGTCCAACAATCCTGGCCGACGGGAGAATTCGGTGACTGGATCAACCTCGCCAACACAGTGCAAGCGGCCGACGCCGACATCGTCTTCGTGGGAACGGCTTCGGTGGAGGAGGCGGTGGAGGTAGTGACGGCATTCCAGACGATCGGCTATCAGCCCAAGCTGCTCTATATGTCTCAGGGCGCCCAGTCCGAGTTCAGGGATGATCCCAACATCGGTGACGCCGCCAACGGCATCATCATCCATACCTCCTGGCACGCCGCTGCCAACTTCGAAAGCACTTTGGCGGGCGAGCCTTACGGCAACTTCGACTTCATTGCTGATTTCGAGGCAGTCCATGGACGGCCCCCAGACGAGGACGAAGCCATCCCGTTCGCGGTCTGCCAGGGCATGGAGCAGGCAATCCTCGCCACCGGCGGTACCGATCAGGCAGCACTGCGCGAGTTCTTTGCCACCCGGACCGCCGACGATCCGGTCCAGACCGTTCTCGGGGAGTTCCGCTGGAATGAGAAGGGGCTACCGATCGAACGGTCGCACATCCTCGTCCAGTGGCAGGACGGGGAACTCCAGGCCATTTTCCCGGCGGTAGAGGGAACAGTCGACATGATCTACCCCAAGCCCGAGTGGTAGAAGTAGGTGATTGGGGGGTCGGCACGCCCCGGCCCCCCAACTCAACGGTCAACCTGCGACGTATGGCTTCTCGAATCATGTGACGACGCTGCTCGAAGCCCGGGAGCTCAATAAGGCCTTTGGAGGGCTGCAGGCTGTCCGCGATTGCTCATTCAAGGTGGAGGCCGGATCGATCACGTCCCTGATCGGACCCAACGGGGCCGGCAAAACCACCGCCTTCGATGTGATCAACGGCATCATCACCGCGGATTCGGGAAGCGTCTTTTTCGATGGTCGGGACGTGACTGGTTACCTCCCTCACAAGTTGACAAGATTGGGGATCAGTCGGACCTTTCAGCTCACCCGCGATCTGCGCGATCTGACGGTGCTGGAGAACATGGTGGTCAGCTCCCTGGTTGGCGGCTGGCGCGGCCTGCTTGGTTCGAAGGTCCTCAGCAGGGAGCGGGACCGGGCCATGGAGCTGCTCGACTTCGTTGGAATCACTCACCTCGCTGCGACCAGCGCCAAGAAGCTGTCCTACGGTCAGAAAAAGCTTCTCGAGTTCGCGTCGGTGCTCATGTCAGAGCCGAAGCTGATACTTCTCGACGAGCCGGGAGGCGGCATCAACCCTGCCCTGCTCGAGCGAATCGTCGATCGTATTCGTGCACTCCAGAAGTCCGGAATCAGCTTCCTGATCATCGAGCACAAAATGGACATGGTCATGCAACTCAGCGACAAGGTGGTAGTGATGGCCCACGGTGAGGTGCTCGCCCAGGGGACCGCCGACGAGATTCAGCGTGACGACACGGTCCTCGGCGCATACTTGGGGCGAGCATGACCCCATTGCTACAGCTCCAGGATCTGACGGCTGGATACGGAGCCGGACCTGACATCCTCAGCACCATCAATCTCACAATCGAGTCGGGCCGCTCGTACTGCATCATCGGGCCGAACGGAGCCGGTAAGTCAACCCTCCTCAAGGTGGTGTGCGGGATCCTCAAACCACGATCCGGCGAGGTGTTATTTCGTGGTAGCCCGGTCGGCGGCCTGAGACCCGACCAGCTGCTGGGTACTGGCATCTGCTACGTGCCCCAGGAACGGACGGTTTTCCCGGCAATGAACGTCCGGGAGAACCTGATGATGGGTGCATATTCGGTCCGGGATCGGGGCACCGTTCAGGAACGGATGGCCCGCGTGTTAGAGATGTTCCCCATCCTCGAGGCGCGCACCAACCAATTGGCTGGCACCCTTTCGGGCGGCGAGCAGCAGATGGTGACGTTGGGCCGGGCACTCATGGTCAATCCCGTGCTGCTGATGATCGACGAGCCGAGCCTCGGTCTGGCCCCCCAGGTAGCCGACCAGATCTTCGCCACCATCAGAGACCTAGGGAAGCTCGACATCACCGTCTTGTTGGTGGAGCAGAACGCCTACAAGGGCCTCCAGTGCGCCGACTGGGGCATCGTCCTCGACCTGGGTGCAACTCGTTTTGAGGGGCCGGCCGACGGGCTCCTTGAAGATCCCAGGATTCGTGAGCTGTACCTGGGGACCAGGCGGGGAACCGTCAAGGAGGCCGGCCGTTGACCAACTTCATCCAGGTACTGATTCTGGGGATTCTTCTCGGAGGCGTTTACGCGTTGATGGCCTCAGGGTTGACCCTGCTCTTTGGAGTCATGCGGGTTGTCAACCTCGCCCATGCCGCCTTCATGATCCTGGCCGCATACATCGCCTTCTTCTCCTTTGAATTGTTCGGGGTGGACCCCTTGCTAGCGATTTTCATCGCAATGCCGATCATGTTTGTTCTCGGGATCGTCATCTATACCTTGCTGTTCCGCCGGATCGAGGGCACGCCGCGTTACGTAGAGATGACGGTGCTCCTGACCTTCGGTCTGGCACTGGTGGTGGAAGGGATGTTGACGTTTTTCTTCACGGGAATCTTCCGCTCCACGGGTCCCTCCTATGCAAGAGAATCCTTCTTCATCGGCGAGTTCTTCATCCCCAAGGGCCAGGTGCTGGCCCTGGTAGTCAGCATCGTGCTCCTCACGGTCCTGTGGGCGTTCCTGATGTTCACCAAACCGGGAACGGCGGTGAGGGCAACCATGCAAAACCGCACCGCTGCTGAGATTGTGGGCGTCAATGTGCGGCGAATCTCGGCGATGTCTTTTGGTATCGGCATGGCCCTGGCCGGAGCGGCCGGGTCCCTTCTCAGCTTTCTATTTCCGTTCTTCCCCTCCCGGCACTGGCAGTGGGTGGCGATCCTGTTGTCGCTAATCGTTCTGGGAGGAATGGGCAGCCTCAAGGGAGCAGTGATTGGGGCGTTGATCCTGGCGGTAGCCAGCGCCTTGATGACTGACAGATTCGGGCCGTCCTGGTCGCCTATCACCTTCTACGTTGCACTGTTCCTGGTGCTCATGGTGCGTCCTCAAGGACTGTTCGGGACGGTGGAGCGCATCTGATGGCCGAGATCCGTGTCGAATTTGTCGTTGAGGCAGACACGACCGACGTTGCTATCCGGCGACCGAAGAGCTTCGCCCGTCGCGGTTTACTCGCGGTAATCCTGATAGTCGTGCTGGGGCTTCCTCTGGCCCGTTTTATCGGTCCCTACAACTACGTTCTCCAGATCGGAATGATCCTCTTGATGTGGGTAGCCCTGTCCTCGAGCTGGAACATCGTTGGCGGATACGCCGGATACATATCACTTGGGCACAACGTGTTCTTTGGTGTTGGTGCGTACTTCGCGGCGATGATGTTCGCCTATCTGCGCGTCTCACCGTTTGTGTCTGCGGTGGTCGCTGGCGTAGTCGCAGTGCTGGTCGGATTGCTGTTTGGGCTGATCACCCTGCGGGCACGTGGACCCTCCTTCATCATCGCCACCATCGCCCTGTCGCTGCTCTTGCTCAACTTCTTCGACAACTGGGACGCGGCAGGTGGTTCGAGCGGAATTGGTTACCCCCTTCCCCCCTTCCCGATCGAGTGGGTGAAGGTGCCCTTCTACTACGGCATCGCCCTTTGCGCCATCGGGGCGGTTTACCTCTCGTATCGGATCGCCCATTCCAAATTCGGGCTTGGTCTTCGTGCTCTATCCCAGGATGAAACCAAGGCGGAGGTGGCGGGAATCAACACCCGCCTCTACAAAGTGATGGCCTTCGCTGCGAGCGGTTTCTTTATCGGGATCGCCGGCTCGCTGTTTGGTTACTCCCTGACGTATTTTCGACCGGTCACCTTCTTCCAGATCGCCATTGCTGCCCAGATGGTCTTGAGTTCGATCATCGGTGGTCGAGCAACGGTGGCCGGTCCAGTGATCGGGGCCATATTGATCGCAACGGTCAACGAGCTCTCGGTTGTCATGTTCGGTGCCACCGCGCTGAACATCGTCGTCATCGGCGGGATTCTTCTGATCGTTCTCCTCTTCTTTCCCCAGGGCATCGTCGGAAGCCTCCGCGAGACCGGACGTCTCCCCGCCTTCCTCGACTGGGATTGACAGCCCATGACCGAGTCCGACGTGCCTGAGTTCGATGTAGTGGTGGCCGGGGCGGGGCACAACAGCCTCATCGCTGCCGCTTATCTGGCCAAGGCCGGTCTTCGCTGTCTGGTTCTGGAAGCGCGTTCCGTGATCGGGGGTGACACCGCCACCGAGGAGCTGACGTTGCCCGGTTTCTTCCACGACTCATGTTCGACCGCGCACAATTTGATTCAGGCAAGCCCCACCTTCCGCAACAACGAGCTTCAACTCGAACGATACGGCCTCGAGTACATTCGACCCGATCCGGTGGTTCACGTGCCATTCCCTGATGGCACCTCCATCACCATGTGGCGAGACGTCGAGGCCACTGCCGCCGAGTTCTCCCGTTTCTCAATCGCCGATGGGGCCGCTTACCGCCGGATGATGAAGGAGTACGAAGACGTCAAGAGCGACTTTGGCGCGGCCCGGTACACCCCGATCGGCTTTGGGCCCGACCTTGAGCAACGGCTGGCGGCTAGGGAGGACGGCGGGCAATGGCAGCGAAAGGTACGGGAGAGCGCCTGGGATGTCATCAGGCGCGAATTCGAGGACGAGCATTGCCGGGCTTTCATGCTGTGGATGGCTTTCATGACCGTCCAACCGCCCGAGCGGGCGGGCACGGGTGCTCTCGCCTACTCGCTTGCGTACGGTCGCCAGACTGAATCTTGGGTCATCCCCCGGGGCGGTTCGGGCGCCTTGCCCTTGGCTCTCATGCGCCTGATCGAGGAAAAGGGAGGCCAGGTCCTCGCCAACCACCCGGTGGCCTCACTTGTGCTTGACGGAGGGAGGTGCGTGGGCGTGACAACAAGCGACGGCGGGGTCTTCCGAGCGTCAAGAGCCGTGCTCTCGAGCATCCACATCAAACACTTGATCGACATGGCTCCAGCGAACGCGTGGGACGACAATTTTCGCTTCGGGGCAGAGACGTGGCGGGCAGGGGTGTCGATGATGGCAGCGCACTACGCCACCACGGCGGCCCCAACCTTCTCCACCGCCCAGGGAGAGCTCAGCCCCATCGCCGCCGGGCTTCCGGAGTCACCAGAGAGGATGTTGCGCGTTGGGTTCGACTTCCTCGGGCCGTCTGTGTGCCTCGACGATCCACCATTGTTGGTTCTGTGTCCTACGGTGGCCGATCCCGGTCGCGCTCCGGAGGGCCATCACACCCTCAAGGTGATCGGCTTCCAGCCATACGAACTGCCTGAAGGCCCAGAGCATTGGGACGTGATCAAGGACGAGGTGGCGACCTCAAATTTCGAGCACCTCCGTCGCTACTCACCCAACCTCACTCGCGAGACCATCCTCGCCTCCAACATCAAGAGTCCGCTTGATCTCGAACGAATGAACGCCCACAACTGGCACGGCTCTTGCCACGGCGGCGACCAGGACGCCGCCCAATCCGGGTTCCTGCGACCAGCGCCTGGCTGGGCCCAGCACCGTCTTCCGATTCCCGGTCTCTACCAGACTGGCTCAACCACACATCCGGGAGCATCGGTTTCCGGTGGCCCCGGGCGCAATGCTGCTTGGGTGTTGTTGTCCGATCTCGGCTACGACTTTGAGTCGGTGGCCAGTGCCTGACGCCCGAGTCGAGGCGGCCATCGCCCACTGGGCTCCTCGCTTTGTGACCCAGGGGATCGACTACAACGATTTCCGTTCCACGACGGCAGGTCTGGAACGCTGGGAGGACTGGCTCGATGCGTGGTGCCTCACAGGCGATCGTCATGCCGAACTGGCTTGGACAGCGGAGGCTGGCGGCCACCGCCTCACCGCCGGGGAGGCATGGGTGCGGGCGGCGCTCTGTTATCACTTCGCCAAGTTCGTGTGGATGGTCGACATCGAGCGGAACCAGGCCACCACTCGCCGGGCTATCGAAGCCCTCGCGTCGGCTCACCGCCTGCTCGATCCCACCGCCGAACGAGTGGAGATCCCCTGGGAAGGGACCTACGTCATCGGAAACCTGCGACGGCCTCCCGGAGTGACACGGCCCCCGCTGGTCCTCACGATTCCGGGTCTCGACTCCACCAAGGAGGAGTTCTTCAACTGGGAGGAAGTATTCCTCCGTCGTGGCCTGGCCACGTTCTCCCTCGACGGACCGGGTCAAGGAGAGACCGGATTCGACACATCGATCCGCCCTGACTACGAAACCGTTGTCGCGGTTGCCCTCGACTGGCTCGAGCGCCGGAACGATATCGATGCACGACGGGTGGGAGCGGTCGGGGTCTCCCTAGGTGGCTATTACGCCGCCCGGGCGATTGCTTTCGAGCCCAGGCTGACCGCGGCGTGTGTCATCGGGGGCCCTTACGACTTCGGGGAGCTGTGGGACCTTCTGCCTCCCAATACCAGGGAAACCTTTAGGCACCATTCCGGCGCCGGCGATGAAGAAGACGCCAGAAAGCGAGCCCTGGAACTGTCTCTTCTTGGCATCGCCCCGAAGATCACCAGCCCTCTCCTCGTGGTCTTTGGAAAGCTCGACCGTCTCATCCCCTACCAGCAGGCCGAACGCCTGGCTTCCGAAGCACCGGGTGCCCGCCTCGTAATGTTCGAAGAGGGGAACCACGTGTGCAACAACATCCCGTACAAGTACCGTCCACTGGCGGCCGATTGGCTGGCCGAACAACTCATCGGAGGAACCCAATGACGCAGCGAATCAGCTATCGGGACTACGCCGAACTCGACCAGGAGGCTCGGGGCTACCTCGAGCATGCGAGGGACCACGGCACACCCCGCCCGGAGAGCCAGGCGGTCAGGGCACATGTTCCGGCCGTGCTGAGAGCCTTCAGCCTGGCCTGGCGAACCACCTTCCACGAAGGGGTGACCGATCACGCCGTCAAAGAGCTGTGCCGGCTCTATGTCTCGAAAACCGTTGAATGCGAATACTGCGGGACCCAGCGCTCCGAGATCGCCAGAGAGTCCGGGATGGACGAGAGCAAGGTAGATCCTTTGCTCGACTTCGAACGCTCGGATCGGTACACGGACCGCGAGAAAGCGGCCCTGCGTTATGCCCAGGCGATTGTGTGGGATTCCTCCATCGCCGACGATGAGCTTTGGAGCGAGCTCCACCAACACTTCACCGAGCCCGAACTGGTCGAATTGGGTTTCTTCATTGGATTGACCCTCGGTCAGCAGCGCTGGATCAAGACTCTGGGGATTGGACACCGCCAGTACATGGCGGATACCGAGGCGGGTCTTGCTCCTGAGCCAATCCGTTCCTAGGTGACTCCAGCCAGTGTCGGGAGAACGACCTGACCGGTGTTGGCTGGGCCTTGCTGGCCGCCGTCGGCTTCGGCATCACCCAGATCATCAATCGCAAGGCCAACCAGAGACTGGATGCCTTTCGCACGGCCTTCTTGATGCTGGTAGCCGTGGAACTGGTGTTGGTGGTGAGGGCGGCCATAACCGGCGAACTGGTCGACCTAGAACGTGCACCGCTGTGGGCGGCTGCTGTTTTCGCGGCGGCGACCTTGTTGCACTTTGGAGCTGGCTGGACGTT
>JBBDQN010000031.1:0-141707 GCA_040905905.1 Acidimicrobiia bacterium | reverse complement strand
CTGGCTGCAAGCCAGCAACGGGTCGGAGTCGCCCGCACCGGTGCTTTGGTTTCGACCGCCCCGTTACTGGGGGCGGTGATGGCGGCTCTCTTCCTCGACGAACCCATGACCCCGGCAATCGTCCTCGGTGTGCTGTTGGTCGTGATAGGAGTGGCCGTCTTGTCCCTGAGCACTGCGACCAAAACCGAAAGCCGACGGTGGACCAAGCCATGGTTTGGGTTGGCAGTGGGTTTGATCTGGGGATCGACCCCTTCATTGATTCGCCTTGGCCTTTCCGGCTTCGATGCACCGGTGCTGGGACTAACGATCGGATTGGGGCTGAGCCTGGTCATCCAAGGGCTGGTCCTTACCGTGGCCGGGGCCTGGCGAAGATCGCCGATTGCCCGCCAGACCTACCTCTGGATGGCGGCGGGTGGGGTCACGGGAGCCGTGGGGATTACTGCCCAATGGATATCGTTCGACGAGACCACCATTGCGATAGCGATCAGTCTCCAGCAGCTATCGGTGCTGGTCGTCCTGGCCTTGGTCCCGCTGACGTTCCGGGAGCCGATCGAACAGATAACCGGGCCCTTGGTAGCTGGGGTCGGCGCGGTTCTGGCCGGGACCCTGCTGGTGGTGCTAACTGGCGCCTGACCGGGACAGGTCTGCGATGACCGCTTGACGGCAGCCATCGCCATTGCGACAATCGTTTGCAGAGCAAGGGAGATACCTTGAACGAGCTTTCCATCGGTTGGATCGGCGCTGGCCGAATGGGCCTGCAAATTTGTCGGCGACTTCTCTCTGCTGGTTGTGACGTAACCGCCTACAACCGCACCCCGGAAAAGCTTGCCCCCCTGGTGGCGGAGGGCGCCAAGACGGTCGACAGCCCGGCCAAGCTGGCCGATCGGGACATCGTGTTCACTATGGTCGCCGACCCCGATGCCTTCTTGACGGTCACGATCGGCGCGGAGGGGCTCTTCAGCGTAGATGGGGCGGCTCCAGGCTTCCTGATCGATTCATCGACGATTTCACACGAGGCCTCCGAAAAGGTCCGGGCACGGGCCGAGGCGCAGGGGACGGTCCTGTTGGCCGCCCCGGTCAGCGGGAATCCCAAGGTCGCCAAGGCCGGCCGTCTCACTGTGGTTGCCTCGGGCCCGTTCGAGGCATACGAAAGGGTCAAGCCTTATCTGCAACTCTTTGGCTCCGGAGTGTCGTATGTGGGCGAGGGCGACCTGGCCCGGTTGGTGAAGATCTGTCACAACCTGCTGCTCGGGGTTGTGACCCAGAGCTTGGCCGAGATCACCGTCCTCGCGGAGAAGGCCGGGGTGTCGCGGGCCGACTTCATGTCGTTCATCAACCAGAGCGTGATGGGTTCGACCTTCACGAAATACAAGACCCCGGCCTTTGTCAACCTGGACTTCACTCCGACCTTCACCGGCCATCTGCTCCGCAAGGACTTCGAACTGGGTCTGGAAGCCGGGCGCGAGCAGAATGTTCCCCTTCCCACCGCCGCCCTCGTCCATCAATTGGTCATTGCCCTGATCGGCTCAGGCCGCGGTGACCAGGATTTCGCCACCATGCTCTTACAAGAAGCAGACGCCTCCGGAGTCCGACTCGAGCCCGAAAATGTCGAAGTCTCAGACGGTCTGAGCTGAGAGCTTCCGAGCCAACCAATCGAAGGAGGCCGGGGCCCATTCGTCGCGGTATTTGAATGCGCAATGGCCATCATCCGGATAGATGCGCGCCTCCTTTCCAATGACCGGTCCGCGTTCGAGCATGTAGTAGATGTTGCCAATCGGGGCGAGATGATCGCGTTTGCCGTTAATCATCAGAAGCGGGCACACGATCCGATCAACCAGTCCCAACTCCGACAGCGACCACTTCATGAAGAGAGCGTCCTCCTCTTCCAAAGTCGTCTGGGGAAACGTGGGCGGATCACCTGGCGCCCCGAAAAGGAAACCTGAACGCTCGTTCTTCATGCGAACGAATGCCTCCGATTCGTCGGGATTCATCCGGTATCCGAAATGGTTGCCTGCAATGGCCACCGCTGCCTGTACCTTTTCAGGGTATGTGCCGGCGAGTTGCATAACCGAGTACCCACCCCGGCTGATCCCGAGTGCCCCGATCGAGCCGCCCATCACCTCCGGCCGGTCCGCCAGCCAGTCGATGGCGGCCGCCCAGGCCCGTACCGATGGTGGTTCATGCGGAAAAGGGTTCTGGCCGGTACCGGGGGCGTCCATGACCAGGACGGCCAACCCGTTGACAAGGGCGAGATCCGCCGCCCAACCGCGGTCTTCTTTGAACACGTCGGCCCCGCACATGATCAACACCGCCGGGACGGGATTTGAAGCTGAAGCCCCGGCGGGCACTCGATAGTGCGAGATAATCGCCTTTCCCTCGCATTGCACGCTCACGACTTGCAAAGGTGGAACGAGACTCGAACACGCTCTCAGGTAGGCGCGATTGCAGTCGTCACTCACCTCACGCTTGAGGGGAGTCAGCGCCTCCGGAAACCGACCGATCGAATAGAAGGTCCGGGCCTGGAGAAATGCATGGCGGGCTCCGTCGTAATCTCCCACGACCTCGAGGCCCTCCCCCTCTTCCTCGTAAGCTCTGCCGAGACTGCGCCAAACCGGCACCCAGAGGTTGTCGGTCGTCCCGGGCAACGTTGCAACCGCGGTTTGGAGTTCGGTCAAGTCGACGATGTCTTTCAACCATCGCCGGTAAAACCCGCCATGTTCGATCACAAACGGGTTCTCACTCGGCGCGAACGGCAGCGTTTGAACACTCGGATTCAACATTCAAACCTCCGGTTCTGTTATCTGAGCCTCACCCATATGACGATCGAGCCAATCCTCTGGCTCCAGGATGTAAAGACCGCCGTTGATGCGATCGGTCACGTAGACGGTGTGCTCCGAATCGACGAAGACATCATTGATTTGAGCCGCGACCTGACCGGGAGGACAAGCGGGAATCCAGTGGGCGATCTCCACGGGCGCATCGGGCTGCGCAAGGTCGTAAACCCGCAAGCCGGCATTGAAATAGGTAGCGAAGATGAGTCGGTCGCTTTGATAAGTTCCCGGCCGATTCTCGTGCAGGTTGTGGGCACCAAAACGCAAGCCGCGTTCGCAGAAGTCACCCTGCGGCACTGGACAGATCGAAGCTACCCGCGGGTTGACCTCGCCAGAAATATCGACGACGCGAATCATATGAGAGGGTCCGCCACACCCATCGACCACCGCTTCGTCGGTGACGACAACCAACGACCGACCCGGAAGGGGCAGACATGTGTGGGTGTGACCACCCTCCTCCCAGGTGAGGTGCGCGATCACTTGTGGGCTTGTCGGCTCACTCACGTCGAGGATGACCATGCCCGAGTCCCACATGCCCACGAAGGCCCTATCACCGTGGACCAATGCGTGGTGGACTTGTCGATTCTCGTGGGCCGGCCAGTCGGGGAACTCTCCCCCTCCGGTCCACATTCCCGGCCACCACCACCGACCGGCCTCGGTGGGACTCGCCGGGTCGGACATATCCACGATCAGCCAGATCTGTCCGCTGAATCCTTCGGGTGTGGCAGACAGGTAGGCATAGCGGCCACCTTCCCAGACGATCCGGTGTACGCCCCTACCGCCGGTGTCGAAGAAGCCAACCTGTCTCGGTGCAAACGGATCTGAAAGCTCGTAGAGCGCCATCCCCACCGGGGCCGGTCCATTACCCCGGAACAACTCGTGGTTGACCGCCAGTATCCCGTTGGCTACCTGCACCTTGTGGGTGTGGGAACCGGGAGGCGCGGGCCACTGCCTGACGACGGTGGGCTTGGACAGATCCGAGACCTCGAGAATGCTCGTACCCATCCCGCTCGGCCCGAAATGCCCGACGTATACGGCATCGCCGTAACGCATCACCTGCATTCCGTCGCCGTATCCGTTTAGGTCCGAGTGACCGATGACGCCCAGACCGGCGGTCTCCTGACCGTGCACGCCTTCTACCATCCCACACCTTGATCACCACTACAAACGTTTGGGGTTGGAGTTCGGGGCGGAGACTCGAGGATGAGCACCTGATCAAAGGCGAAGGCGGCTTCCTCGCCAATCTGGTTGGCCAGGGGACGCTCCATTGCGCCTTTGTTCGCAGCCCCCTGGCCCACGCCCTTATCCGCCAGGTAGAGACAGACGAGGCTGTTCACCTTCCCGGAGTGGTGGCCGTGTACTCCGCCGGGGACCTTGGGCTGGCACCGATTCCGGGGGATAGCGATCAGCCGGCGGCCGCTATGAGCCGGCCGCCACTGGCCGCCGACCGGGTTCGATATGTAGGGGAGCCAATCGCGGTGGTAGTGGCCCGTACCGGGGCTGAGGCGACCGACGCCGCCGAGGCTGTCCTGGTGGATCTCGAGCCTTTGCCTGTTGTAGCCACTCCGGAGACCGCGCTGGATGACAAGATTCTCCTGTTTCCCGACGCCGGCACCAATGTGGTCGCCAGTCGACAGATCTCAACCAAAGGAGAGTCTTCGGCCCGATACGGGGTCGTGGCATCGGTTGAAGTACCCAGCCCGAGACTGTCGGCCGTCACCATCGAGCCCATCGGCATCCTCGTCCAGCCCGGCCACGGTTTCCTCGACATCTGGTGCGGACACCAGACCCCCCACCGACTCCGCGACCAGCTCAGCTCGATACTCGGAGTTCCGGCATCTGGCATTCGGATCAGGGTCCCCGAGGTCGGGGGCGCTTTCGGTCTCAAAGGAATGTTGTACCCCGAATACCTGGTGGTCGCAGCCGTCGCCGCCAAGCTCGATCGTGCAGTCGTTTGGCTGCAACGGAGGCAGGAACAATTGAGCGGCGGGACCCATGGTCGTGCCCAAAACCACGTAATCGAGCTGGCCGGTGACCGGGATGGGCGGATCCGCCGGGCGCGGGTCACCAGCCTCGCCGAAACGGGCGCCTACCCGCACAACGGTTCCATACTCCCACTGATCTCTCAGTACGTGGCGACCGGGCTTTACGACATCGAACACGTGGAGCTCGATGCCACCATCGTTGTCACCAATCGTGCTCCCACCGGCTCCTATCGCGGGGCTGGCCGCCCCGAAGCAGCGCTTGCTATCGAGAGGGCAGTCGACGCCTTCGCCGCGGCCGCCTCGCTCGATCCAGCCGAGGTCCGCCGGCGCAACTTCATTCAATCGTTACCTCATAGAACAGCCACTGGTGCTCTGTACGACTCAGGCGACTATGAGGCGGCTCTGGATATGGCCATGGAAATGATCGACGAGAAGTCGATTCGGGTCGAACAGGCCCGCCGGCGCGACGCCGGTGCCGATCCGATCGGCCTTGGCATCGGGGCGTTCATCGAGCGGGCGGGTGGACCGATCGATTCAGGCGAGTGGGGCAGGGTCTCGGTCGAGGAGGACGGATCGGTGGTGGTGCAGACCGGATCGATCCCAATGGGTCAGGGGATCGAGACCGTGTGGCGTCGGCTGGTCGCCTCGGTGCTGGCAGTCGCGGTCGAGCAGGTGACTTTCGTAGCCGGAGACACCGGGGTGGTTGACTCCGGCGGGGGAAGCTTTGGGAGCCGGTCGGCGCAACTGGGCGCATCGGCGGCGTCCCGATCGGCGGTGGCAGTGCGGGAGCGGGCTCGCCACTTCGCGGCGGAAGCATTGGAGGCGGCACCGGTCGACCTGATCCTCTTAGAGGGAACGTTCGTAGTGGCGGGTTCGCCCGGATCCGGAATCGGATGGGCCGAGCTGGCGGCCTTGGCCCGGCAGAAGGGTGAGGCCCTGGTCCACGAGGAGATGTTCGTGCCCAACGCCCAGACCTTTCCTTATGGTGTGCACGCCGCACTGGTCGAGGTGGAGATCGCTACGGGTGTGATCCATCTGCAAAGGCTGGTCGCGGTCGACGACTGCGGCGTCGTGCTCGATCCGATGATCGTTGCAGGACAACTACATGGTTCCCTGATGCAGGGATTGGGCCAGGCCCTTCTCGAGGAGATTCGCTATGACGACACCGGCCAGCCCCTGACTACGACACTCATGGATTACTTGATTCCCTCAGCCTCGATGAGCTTTCCGCTGAATGCAGGTCGGCTGTTCTCCCCCGCTCCTTCCAACCCATTAGGAGTGAAGGGCGCTGGCGAAGCTGGCTGCATTGGTGCGCCAGCCGCGGTTCTCAACGCAGTGCATGACGCACTCGCACCATGGAATCCGGTCAATCTCAGCCTTCCTCTCACTCCATGCAAGGTGTGGACCGCAATCCAAGGGAAGCGGGAGTAGCGGATGTTCGAAAAGCAAGAGATGGATCCAGAGAGAGTGGTCATCACCGAGCAGGTCGCCGGGTCTGACCGGCCGGTTCACCTGATGTACGTGGAGACCTGGGATGGCCTTTACGCCCCGATCGGTTTGCGACTGCCCCAGACTGAGGGCCCGCACCCGGTGATCCTGCTCGCCTCTGGGAATGGCGGAGGGGGCATGGCCTGGATCCGCGACGCCATCCAGAACCGGGGCTACATAATGGAGCGGCTCCTGGCCGCCGGATACGCCTGCGCCTGGCTTCGCTATCGCACCGAGGTTGAGTTGGGTTACCACCATGGTGGACCCCTGGTCCGCGATACCCGTCAGGGGCGGGGGCTCCTCAACCGGTCGCCGCTCGAATACGAGGACGAGATCGCGGTGATCGAGTTCCTCAAGACACTCCCCGAGGTTGATCGCGAGCGGGTAGGGCTCATCGGGATGAGTCACGGTGGAGAGATGGTCCTGAAGATCGCCTCGGAGTTCAATGGCGTCGCTGTGGCGGTGGCGGCTGAACCGGCCGCCCATGAGTTCCTGGCGCTCACCCCGGATCACACCGCAACCGTGAATGAGAACACCAGGCTCCGCAACATCGAGAACATGCAAATGGCTGAGGTGGAGAAGGTGAGGAATCGCATCGATCCCGATGTAGCACGGGCCCGAATCGCCACTATTGAAACCCCGATGCTGGTAATGGGCCGGGAAACCGACCATCTCCAGGGCATTTTCCGAGCCACCTACGAATTGCTGCTCGAAGCAGGAAAGGAGGTGGAATGGGTCTCCTACGACCATCCCCTCCATGGCTACATCTACCCGTTGCGAGGTGACGCCGGGGTTTATGAAGTCGACGTCACCCAGAACCAGGCTATTACGGATGTGATTGCCTACTTAGATCGTTATCTCAAGGCGTGAGCCGAAACTCGGGGACAGGAAGGGATGGCGGTGGTGGCCCGTAGGAGACGGAGTTGTAGAGCAGCCAGACCGGTCCGCTTGACCGAGAGCTCGTGACCGACAACAGGCCCCTTGTTTCCATGCGGGACGTGACCGTCGTCCGCGACGGCGCCACCTTGCTCTCAAATGTCAACTGGGAGGTGGAGACCGGTCAACATTGGGTTGTTTTCGGGGCTAACGGCTCCGGCAAGACCACCTTGATGGATGTGGTTTCGACGTATCTGTTCCCGACCCGGGGAGTGGTGTCGATCCTGGGAGAGGAGCTCGGTCGCACCGACGCCCGCTTGTTGCGAGCCCGCATCGGTTACGTCGGTCCGGGGCCAACGTCTCTAGTGCGCCAGAGTTTCAAGGCGATCGAAGTCGTCGTCACCGGAAGGCATGCCAGCTTTGTAGGAACCCGATGGCACCACTACGAGGACAAAGACTGGGAACACGCCGACGATTGCCTCGAGCGGCTGCACGCTTCCGCGCTCGCCGACCGTCGATTCGTGACGTTGTCCGAGGGCGAGAAGAAGCGGGTGCTGGTAGCGCGCAGTTTGATGGCCGATCCTGACCTGCTGGTGTTGGACGAACCAAGCACGGCTCTCGATCTAGGGGCTCGGGAGCGGCTTCTGGAGGCCCTGGCAGCCCTGGCGACTGATTCCGCGTCCCCGTCGGCGATCCTGGTCACCCACCACGTCGAAGAGATACCCCCTGGTTTTCGCCACATCTTGATGTTGGCTGGTGGGAGGGTCGTGGCGGCGGGTTTGATCGACGAGGTTCTGACCACGGCCACCTTGTCGGACACCTTCGGCATGCGGATTCAGATCGAACGGGCCGGGAACCGGTGGAGGGCATGGGGCGAGGTCCGCGACAGCAGATAGAGTGCAGCGTCTGACCAGGGAGCTTTCGATGGACAACGCTTTGTCGAGCCTTAGCGAGCGCCTCAATACGCTTGGTGGTGAGTTCAATACCAATCGCCAGACCGCCCACGAGTTGGTGCGCAGCGTTCTGAGGAGCGCCATTCTCAACGGCGAGCTGGCCGGTGGGACCAGGCTCGTGCAGGCAGAACTGGCGGCCGTCCTGGAGGTCAGTACGACTCCTGTACGGGAGGCATTACGCGACCTCGCGACCGAAGGGCTGATCAACTTCGATCCTCACAGGGGAGCGGTGGTACAGGAGCTGAGCGGGAAAGAACTCCACGAGATTTATGAGATTCGGCTTTTGCTCGAGCCCCTCGCCATGCGACAGGCTGTTCCGAGGATCACCGAGCCGCTTCTCGAACAACTCCGGCGACTTCACAAGAAGATGTTGGACGAGCCCCATTCGGCGGAGTGGGTCGACTACAACCGGATTTTCCATATGGCGCTAATCGAGAACGCCGCCTCCCCACGGTTGGCAGCGATCATCCGCAGTTTGCAGGATGCCTCAGTGATGTACATCGGCACATCTCTCAAACATGTGCCCGGTTTGAGGGACGAGGCCAATCGTGACCACGCGGCCATACTTGATGCCCTCGAGCGACGGGACACCGAGGCGGTCATAGCCGCAACCAGCAAGCACCTCGCTGTCTCGATCCGGGCGTTCGATCAAAGCGTTCACGCCACCGACTAACAGTCAGATCGCGGTCACTCTCGGGCTGGAGCAGGCTCGCCATATCGCCACAACTCCGGCATGAACCTCATCACCGCCAATGCGCCGAAGAGACAAGCCATTCCCCCTGAAACCACCGAGAAACGAAGGGAGGTGAGCGCAGCCACGGCACCGGCCTCGGCGTCGCCCAGACGGGGGCCTCCGCTCACGACCGCGACGTGAATCGCCGATAGTCGACCCCGCAGCGCATCAGGAACGGTGAGTTGAAGGATGGTCGCCCGAAAAACGGCCGAGACCACATCCGCCCCACCTGCCACTGCCAGGGCCAGCAACGCGATAGGCAACGATCGGACCAGCCCGAAGGCGGTAATGGCCAGACCCCACACGATGACGGCGTAGATGACTGCCCTTCCCTTCCGCTGGATGTTGCCGACCCAACCGGAGGTCAAGGCCGCCAGGAACGCCCCGACTCCGGGAGCGGCGTGGAGAAGCCCGACCGTACTGGCATCGCCACCAAAGAGGCTGGTGCCGATGGCGGGGAAGAGGGCCCGGGGCATGCCGAACACCATGGCGTTGATGTCGATCAGGAACGTGGCCTTGATGAGGCGCTGGCCCCGCAGATATCGAAGGCCTTCACCAATCGAACCAAACCCGACTGCCCGCCCTCCTCCCTCCGGCTGCATCCGGGGGAGACGGCGAACCAGTGCTGCCGCCACGAGGAAAGCGGCGGCTTCCGCCAGGTACGCGGCGGTGATGCTCAGACGGGCCAGCAGCAAACCGGCGACGGCGGGCACCACGGCATGACCCACATTTACCATCGTCTGTTGCAACGCCATCGCCGCCGGGAAATGGTCCCTCCGCACCAGCGAAGGGACCATCGCCATCCGCGCCGGTAGATCAAGTGTCGACAGCCCGGCGTTGAGCGCGCTCAAGACGTAAATAGGCCATATCAACGGTGCCGTCTGGGAGGCGTTGTAGGCCAGGCCCAGAGCGGTCGCGGCCAGCAGCATCTGACTGACCAGCAGAATCCGGCGGCGGTCAAAAGCGTCGATAACCGCCCCGGCCACCAGTGCCGCCAACAGCAATGGGACGAGCTGCACGACGCCAAGCATGCCCACCGCCAATGAAGAATTGGTAAGGAGAAAAACTTGAAACGGCACCGCCACGACCGTGATCTGGCGCCCGACAAAACCCGCCACTGTCCCGAGGTAAAGCCATCGAAAAGGGACCGATTCCCGGAGCGGAGTGACGTCGACGATGATCTGGCGCCCCACTTTTCGCCGTGGATGCTCGCTCATGTTTGATTCATCTGGGTGTCACTCGAGCGCCATTGCGACGAGGGCGACGGGCAGCTTACATAGTGCATGATGTGAGATACCGGTACTGGTGGAGAGGTTGAGACGGTTCAAGGTGCTCGTCTCGGATCAGGTTTTTCCCGATCTGACCATCGAACGGGAGTTATTGGGTGCCATCGGTGCGGACCTTTTGGTGGCCGATGGCAGCACCGCCGACGTGATCCGGCAAGGGGCCGACGCCGATGCCCTGCTCAACACCTATCTGCCGATCGACGCCCACGTGATCTCGGGTCTGCAGCGCTGCCGGATCATCGCCCGTTACGGCATCGGTTTCGACAACGTCGATCTGGCTGCGGCCAAAACCGCGGGAATCACCGTCACGAACGTCCCCGACTACTGCGTTGAGGAAGTGGCTGCCCACGCTGTGGCCATGATCCTGTCGCTCTTGCGAAAACTACCCGAGGCCGATGCGCGCCTCCGAGCGGGAGGCTGGGGTATCGAAGGGCTACAGCCCATACCCCGGATCAGCGGACTCACTTTTGGCCTGGTCGGTTATGGCCGAATCGCACGGCAGGTCGCCGCCGTGGTCCAATCCCTGGGAGCGGCGCTAGTAGTCCACGATCCCTACGTCTCGGCAGGGCCCGGCATGCCGGCGCTCGTTTCTCTGGAGGAGTTGGCCAGGCGATCCGACGTCGTCTCGATCCATGTCCCCCTCACTCCCGAGACTCAGGGGTTGGTCAATCGCACCTTTCTTGACCTCCTGTCGCCAAGGGCCATCCTGGTCAACACCTCCCGGGGCAAATTGGTGGTACTCGACGACCTCGTTGCCGCTCTTCGAACAGGCAGGCTGGCAGGGGCAGGACTGGACGTATTCGACCAGGAACCGGTCGAGGTGTCCCGCATCGAGGGGGTTCCCAACCTAATCGTCACACCCCATCTGGCTTATTACTCCGAGCAGTCCTTGGCGGAGTTACAGCGCAAGGCCACCACCCAAGTAGTGAAGGTCCTCAGCGGAGCGGAGCCCGACTATCGGGTCGGCTAACCGGGATGGATCGAGGTTCATGTATTGTGCATGATCCACGATCGTCCGGAGGGAGAGATGGTTTCCGAACCCTGGAAAACTGATCAATGGTTTTCGAGTCCCTGGAACTACCTGCCTGAGATCATCGCCAGTTTCAACCTGGCCAAGGAGGTAAAAGTCCACGACGTCACCCTCCGCGACGGCGAACAGCAGGCCGGGGTCGAGTTCAACGCCGACGAGAAGTTGCGCATTGCAACGGCGTTGTCGGAAGCAGGAGTCCACCGCATCGAGGCTGGTCTCCCGGCGGTATCGCCGGCTGACGAGGAGGCCGTCCGCCGGATCGTCAATGCCGGTCTCGACTCCGAAATCTACGCCTTCTCCCGCTGCATGGTTTCCGATGTGGCGTTGGCCGTGGACACCGGCACAACGGGGGTGGTCATGGAGATCCCCTCCAGTCACCACCTCATCGAGTTGGCTTATCGCTGGCCTTTGGAGAAGGCCATCGAAGCCTCCATCGAGGCCACCTCTTACGCTCATGAGAACGGTCTCAAGGTATCGTTCTTTCCGATTGACGCGACGCGAGCCGGGATCGTTGCGCTTCTGGACGATCTCGAGAAGGTGGCCAAAGACGGTCACGTCGACACCGTCGGACTCGTGGATACCTTCGGCGTGCTATCACCGCATGCAGTGGAGTTCTTCGTCAAGCGAGTTAGGGAAAGACTCGGTGTCCCTCTCGAGACCCATTTCCACATGGACTTCGGGCTCGGAGTGGCCAATACCGTTCTGGCGGTGGCCCAGGGAGCATCAGTCATCCAGACAACCGTGAACGGGATCGGTGAGCGGGCGGGCAACGCCCCCATGGAAGAAACCGTGATGGCGCTTCTCACCATGTACGGCATCGACACTGGAATCAAAACCGAGAAGTTCTTCGACATCGCCCAACTAGTCCGACGCCTTTCCGGCGTGAGTCAACCCTCCAATCGCCCGGTAACGGGAGAGCGGCTCTTCCATGTCGAGTCGGGCATCATCACCACCTGGGTGAGGAATGTCGGAGCAGAACATCTCACCGAAGCCTTCCCCTACCGGCCCGAACTGGTTGGACAGTCCCAGCCGCAGATCGTGCTGGGCAAAGGATCCGGGCTCGACTCCATCGGGATCTGGTTGTCCCGCCACGGGATCAACGACGCCGAAACCAAAGAGATCGAGGCGATCCTGGCCGAAGTAAAGGGACGCTCCCTGGCCAAGAAGGGTCTGCTCGATGACGATGAGTTCCTTGACATCGTTCGAGATATCCTGCCCGGCCGGGTCGACTGACCACACCAGAGGAGGAGATGGGAATGAGGGAGGCCTTCGGGGTTCTCAGCACGGACTGGAAGGAAGGAATCAACTGGGCCTCTGTTCGCGACTATCGCCTCAAACGGGCCCACGAGGCAATGGAACGGCACGGGCTCGGGGCCCTGCTTCTCATGTACGACGAGAACATGCGCTATGTCTCCTCGACCCTCACTCCCGGTTGGAACCGGCTCAAGCCCGGTCTCCGTTATGTGGTCCTGACCTCCGGCCAACCACCGATCTTGTACGAACAGGGTGACATTGGCTTCCACATTGCCGTCCACAGCCCCTGGATCCCGAAGGAAAACATCCGTTACTCCTATGCCTGGATCAAAGGGGCAGTGGGGCCGGCAGCCGAGCAACAGGTCACCAAGTTTGTCAATGCCCTGCTCCACGACCTGGAAGCAGCGGGGGTCAGAGGTATGCCTCTAGGGGTGGACTTCATCGACATCAACATGATCCGAGCCTTTCAAAAGGCGGGCATCGAATGGACCGACGGCATGTCGCCGATGATGGAGGCAAGAGCGATCAAGAGCCCCGACGAGATCAAGGCCTTCTCAATGGTGGGCTCGATCTGCGATAAGGTCCACTACGAGATCGCCAACTTCATCAAACCCGGCATGACCGAAAACGAGGTCGCCGCCTTTGGTTTCCACCAGCTCTACTCGATCCCGGGGATGGAAGACGTCGAAGACGTCATCGTCTCCTCGGGTCCCAACGCTTGGCCGAACTGGCGCAACTTCTCTGACCGGATCATCCGTCCTGGAGACCTGGTCATCGTCGATATGGCCGCCCTGACCTGGAATGGATTCAAGTCCTGTGTCTATCGCACTTATTGCGTTGGCGGCAAACCAACCAAGGAACACCAGAAGACCTACGACCAGGCTCACAAGTGGTTGTGGGACTCGATCGAAGCCGTAAAGCCCGGTGTGACCACTGCTGACGTCGCCTCCAAGTGGCCATCGGCCAAGGAGGTGTGGGGCTACGAGGAGGAGGACCAGGCGGCTGCCAACTTTTGGGGACACGGACTCGGGCTGGCCCAGTACGACCCGCCGGTGATCTCCCGCATATGGTCGCTCGATCATCCGGTCGAGATATTGCCCGGGATGACCTTCGCCCTCGAGACCCAACACGGCAAGCTCCATGAGTACGGCGTTCGTCTCGAAGAAATGCTCTTTGTCACCGACACCGGGCACGAGATCGTTTCCACGTACAAGAGCCACGAGATAATCGCGGTTGATTGAAGCCGGTGAGTGAAGCCGGGCCTCTGGTCGTCGAGCTCGACGACGGGGCTGCTCTCGATCCGAATGTTGTGGGCGCCAAGGCGGCCTGGCTTGCGCGGGGCCGTCGGGCCGGACTCCCGGTCCTGCCCGGCCTTGTTGTTACCGCCGCCGCATCGGGGCCCATGATTCAGCTTGGCCTTGAGCTTCTTCGACAGAGCGGAAGCGGGGTGGCCCGGATGGCGCTTTCCGGAGCCGGGCTTCCCGGGGCCGTGTCGGCGGCTCTGACCCAGGCCGTGAAATGGACCCGGTTGGCAGTACGGTCGTCGAGTGTCCTTGAAGAGGCGGGCGAATGGTCGGGGGCCTTCACGTCATATCTGGACGTGGGAACGGAGGACCTCGCCAAGACGGTCACCGGCTGCTGGGCCTCGATGTTCTCGGTAGCCACCCTCGAACGCTTCGCAAGGACTGGTCAGGAACCCATGCCGATGGGGGTGATGATCCAGCCGTTTCTCAGCGCCACCTCCGGTGGGATTGCCCATATGACCGACTCCACGGTTGTGATCGACTCGGTGCCGGGCCATCCGGGGCGCTTGTTTTCCGGGCAGCAGCGGGGGCGCCGCACTGTGGTCGATCGCTCCCGCGGTTGCACCGGCGGCGACCTGGTGGGAGTGGTTGCCCGGTTGGCGATGGACGCTCACGAGGAGACGGGGGCCAATTCCATGGAGTGGGCCGCGGTGGGAAGTGAGGTGTTCGTCCTCCAACTGGCACGGCGGTCGCCCCCGGTGGTGGAGGAGCAGGCGATTGACTTGCCGGGCCATCCGGACCTGGTCCGTGTGGCCCGGATCGTGCGTCGTTTCCCAGGCCACCTCGGCGCGGGAGTCGTTCTTCCCTGGGCATTGGCCTTGAGTGACCCCGCCGGCCTCGACCACATAGCGGCCGTACCGTCGGATGACCCGGCCGCGGGCATGGCAGAGGCGAGGAAAGTCGCCTCCGCACTAACGAATCATGTCTGGCAGAGTTCGATCGGCGACCAGCTTGCCGGCGCTGCACTGGCTGAACTGGCCGGCGACCCCGCCCGGGCGCTTCCGTTGATTGGACGGCTCCAAACCCCGGACCTGTCCGATGCCACCAGGGTCGTGGGATTGTTGCGGGGGGTGGGGGTTCGTCTTCGAAAGCAGGGAGCCATCGGTCACCCCGAGGAGATCTGGTACTTGAGCAATGCCTTCCTGCAAACGTTGACCGGAGAGCCCAAAGTTCCCCTCCGTTTGGGAGTGGATCGCTGGGAGCCATTGGGAGCAGCCGTGAATGAAGCCCATGGGTTGCGTCGCAGCGGAGAGGCGGCGAGCGCCGGAATTGGGTTGGGCCGTGGTCACGTCGTCAACGACCCCTCCGGTGCCCAAGTCGGTGGCCAGATCGGTCCTCGCCGGGTGATCATCGCCCCGGAACCGATCCCACATCTGGCGCCACTGCTTTGGTCTGCGGCCGGTTTGGTGACCCTGAACGGTAGCCCTGGAGCTCACCTCTTTGAATCAGCTCGCTCCCTCGGAGTCCCGGCCGTGGCGGCAGTCGACCTCGATCTAGCCGGTTTGGCCAGCTCAGATTGGGCTGTATCCGTCGACGGCACCCGCGGTTCGGTTGCGGTTATGAAGTGGTGAGCAGCGGGTCGTCAAGGCGGCCGGCGGTGATCTCTGCGGAGTGCCCGCCTGGCAGTCGCCAGGATCCGGTTGGAGATCGTGCGGTCGTCGCACTTCAATGACCCCGGCAGGGGTCCGAGAGATCGGAGGCGGAAAATGACCGGACGGACAATTGACGTGGGCGATCGAGCACCCGAGTTTGATCTGCGCCGCTCCTTCGAGGAGAACGTTCGGCTCGCCGAGCTGACCAGCAGAGGACCGGTGCTGGTGGCCTTCTATGTCTTCGACTTCGGACCTATCTGAGGGAACGAGCTCTCCCAGTTGGGAGCATTGACCAAAGAGATCAGAGACCTAGGCGCCGAGGTCGTAGCGTTGGCGGTGACACCGACGTTTGCGCAACTGGCTTTCGGTCGATCGCTGGCTATCGATTTCCCTCTTCTCTCCGATTGGGAAGGCACCACCGCAGCGGCCTATGGGGTGCGTTACGACACATGGAAGGGCCACAGTGGACTGGCCAAACGGTCGCTTTTCCTGGTTGGCCAAGACGGCATCATCCGCTATCGCTGGGTCACCGATGACGCTCTCGAGCTACCCGACCTAGCGAGACCCATGGACTTTCTCCGAGGGCTTTAACACCCCCTTCTTGCGTAGAAACGCCACCGAAAGCGGCGAGGATCTACGCAAGAACGGAGGCGTCCTACAGCCCCAACAGCCGGGCAGCGTTGTCACCCTTGATGAGCTGCTTCTCCGCCTTCGTCGCATTGCCTACCCGATCGACCCGGGCGACCGGATCGGTTTCGCCCATGTCGTAGGGATAGTCGGTGCCCATCAGGACGTGATCGGCCCCCATCCGGTCGACCAGATAATCGAGCCCGTCGCCAAAGACCACGCTGTCGAAGTAGAGCTGTCTCATATATGTGCTGGGCGGCCGCTTGATATCAATGCCGACATCGGGACGGTTCCGATAGGCGTGATCCATCCTGTCCATGTAGAACGGCAGGTAACCACCCCCGTGAACAGCCAACAGCTTCAGGTGGGGATGACGCTCGATGACGCCGCCGAGAACGATATGACTGAGTGCAACCGTGGTCTCCATCGGGTTGCCCACCACGTTGACCAGGTAGTACCGAGTCAGCCGCTCCCCCTGGTTGAAGCCGTTGGGATGCAGCACCACCAGGATGTCGAGCTCCTCGACTTTGGCCCAGAAAGGTTCATAGCGGGGATCGTCGTAGTCGACTCCCTCGGCGCTGGGATTGATCGACACCCCCGGGAAGCCGTGAGTGGCAGTGATGCGCTCCAGTTCCGCGACGGCTCGCTCCGGCGCCTGCATCGGAAGGGTGCCGAGACCGACGATCCGATCGGGTAGGGCGTCGACCAGCGACGCGATCGCCTCGTTTGCGATCTTGGCTACCGCGGTGCCGAGATCGGGTTCGGCCCAATAGTGGTATTGGGGTGGAGCAATCGAGACCGCCTGAACGGCGACGCCCTGGCGGTCCATCGTCCGGAGGCGCTCGACAGGATCGGTGAGCTTGGGCAGCAGCTTGGCAAAGATCTCACTGTTGCTCTCGGTCGAAACACCCCCATACCGAAGAAACGGGTCTTTCGATGTGTCGAACTCGGAAGCCACGAGGTCGGCGATCTCGGCGACGACAACGTGAGCGTGGATATCGATCGTTAACGTCATGAACTACGTACTCCCTCTTAGTCGTTGAGAATCCCTACCGCTCGAGTCGGTCCCCCGTGTGCTCCCACCACCTTGAGGGGGAACCCCACGAAGGTGAACCGCTTCCCGACCACTTCTGTGAGCACCAGGTTCTCGTAGTGGGTGATGTGGTTCGCGCGGCCCATCATGTGGCACGGATAAGTCTTGGAGATCGGGTTGTCGGGAGTAGGAGAGTCGACACCGAAGGTTTTGATCCTCCGGTCGACGATCCATTGGCTGGCCTCCTCACCCAATCCCGCAAAGTCGGTCAGGTAACGCGGAGTGCCCCGGAAACGGTCATAGGTGGCCGTGTAGAAGAAGACCATGTCGCCGTTGCGCACCTCGAGACCGGCGCGATCAAGGGAAGCTTCGATGTCGGCAACCTTGATGTCGGTGTGGGCGGGGACCTCCGACACGTCGACACAAAGGGCATCCCCGAAGAAGAGCTCCAGGGGCATTTGGTCGATGGTGGAGGCGGTGGCATCCGGATCGAGATGGCTGAATGAGTCGACATGGGTTGGCCCATTGTCATTGAGCATGAACCCCCAGGTCTGAAACGAGAAGCCGCCTTCGAATCGCGGTGCTGTCTCCTCATGAGTCACGTGCTGAAACGTCACCGTCTTGAGGTGACCCGGATACACCTTCATTCCCTCATAGATATCTTGCGATAGATCGACCAGAGTCATGGCTTCGCCTCCTCGTTCAGTACATGACAACGCCGGCGTTTACGTTGAGGTCAGCACCGGTGATACCGCTGGCTGCATCCGTTGCCAGGAACACGACCGCGGCGGCGACCTCGGTTGGAAAGGTGAGCCTGCCCAAGGGTGATTGACCGGCAAACTCGGACCGCACCACCGACGGCTCTACGCCTCGCGTTTGCGATTGGCGATCTATTACCCAGTCGATACGAGCGCCCTCCACGAAGCCCGGCGATACCAAATTGACCCGGACACCGAATTGTCCGACCTCCAGAGCAAGGGTTCGGGTCAAGCCCACCAAGGCAAGCTTGCTGGTGGCGTAGGGGGTGCGCCCCAGAAGGGGTCGCTTGCCGGTGATCGACCCCACGTTGACGATCGATCCTGCGCCTCGCTCGATCATCCCCGGCAAAAAGCCCCGACACGTGAGAAAAACCGCGGTGACGTTGACAGCCATTGTCTCTTCCCAGTCATCCTGATCGAGTTCCCACAACAAGCCCGAGGGACCAGCGGGCCCGCTGTTGTTGACGAGAGTGGAAACCGGACCGAATGCGGCCGCCGCAGCCACCAAACGGTCCACATGGTCGGCCTGGCGGAGATCCGTGGGAACAATCAGGGTCTCGGCACCACCCATCCGGCATTCCGCGCCAACAGCTTCGAGGTCGTCACTTGATCGGGAGGCGAGCACTAAATCGTGCCCGGCAGCTGCCATCGCCAAGGCGATCTGACGGCCAATCCCCCGGCTGGCCCCGGTCACCACCGCGAGCCGGCGCTCAGGCGTCACAGCAGCCCGGGGTGTTGTTCGGGGAAGAACTCCGGATTGAGCCGAAGCCGAGCGCTGATGGCATGACCCCTCATCAACTCGGCATCGGCGACCGCCGCGGCATGTTCGGCAACAAGCCTTGATCCCTCTGCGGTGCAGCGCTGGGTTGTCACGGTCTTGAGGAATTTCCCGACCCAGAGGCCACCTGTGTACCGAGCAGCTCGTCCAGTTGGGAGGACGTGATTGGTGCCGATGGCCTTGTCGGAATAGGTCACGGTGGCATGGGTGCCGAGAAAGAGACTGCCATAGTTGTGGAGCCGGACAGCAAACCACTCAGGATCGGCGGTCTGCACCTCGAGATGCTCGGGAGCGACCTCATCGGCGATCTTGACCAACTCTTCATCGTCCGAGCAGACGATCACAGTCCCCCAGTCACGCCAGGAAACTCCGGCGACGTCAGCAGTCGGCCATTGTTCGAGCCATCGGTCCACTTCTTTTATCGTCTCCCGACCCACTCGCTCCGATGTGGTGGCGAGGATCGCCAGCGAGGTGGGACCGTGCTCTGCCTGTCCGAGCAGGTCGGCTGCGACCAATGACGGGTCAGCACTGTCGTCGGTGATGACCATGATCTCGGTGGGGCCAGCCAGGAGATCGATGCCGACTCTTCCAAACAACTGACGCTTGGCCTCGGCAACGTAGGCGTTGCCCGGTCCAACGATCATGTCGACGGGCTCAGAATCCTCCAGGCCAAACGCCATGGCCGCCAGGCCTTGAACCCCGCCCAAACAAAAGATCTCGTCGGCACCCGACGCATGCAAAGCCCAGAGTTGGGGAGGATGGATGCCCTGGCTGTGCCTAGGCGGAGCCATACCGACAATCCGCCTCACCCCGGCCGTCCGGGCAGTAGCGACCGTCATGATCGCCGAAGCGATCAACGGATACAGCCCGCCAGGGGAATACGCCCCCACCGAGTCCACCGGGACGTGTCGTTGGCCCAGCATGACCCCGGGCATGGTTTCGACCTCGAAGTCCACCAGAGTCTGGCGCTGACGGAGGGCAAAGCTGGCTACCTGGTCGAGGGTGAACTCGGCATGAGCCCGGACCGAGGGCTCGAAGTCCGTGTAGGCCCGTTCAATCTCGGTCTGATCTACCCGGAATCGGGGTGGGTTCCACCCGTCGAGTTCCGTCGAATAACGACGGATGGCGGCTTCACCTTCGGCCTCGACGTCCTTGAGGATTCGAGACACGGTTGCCACGATTTCATCCGAAACCTGGGTAGGGCGCGAAATCGGGGACTTGAGATAGACCGGCATTGGCCTAGTCAGAGGACCGTTCCGTATACGGGATGAAGCGCCCGATCAACAGCCATCCAACCTGGTCCATTGGCCGTCGGACCACGCAACGATGCATCATGCATCATGTGGCAGCTCGTATACAGTTGCGCGACAGCCAGTGTCAACTGGTGGAGCAAACGTGATAACCCTCGAACAAGCCGAACTCATCATCGATGGTGCCCTGGCAGAAGGGAGACGTTTGGGGCTGGGCCCGTTGACCGTAGCCGTGCTCGACCTGGGCGGGCACCTCGTTGCTTTGAAACGGTCCGACGGCTCCGAGTATCTGCGTCCGCCCATCGCCATCGGCAAGGCTTGGGGGTCGCTGGGGATGGGACATGCCGGACGGGTTCTGGCCGAGAGGGCAGCCAAGATGCCGGTATTTTTCGGAGCGCTATCCGACATGTCAGGCGGACGCATGGTGCCGCTACCCGGGGGGGTGTTGGCACGCAATGCCGAAGGGACCATCATCGGTGCCGTAGGGGTCTCGGGAGACACCGCCGACAATGACGAGTTAGCAGCAATCGCCGGCATTACCGGGACGGGTCTGCAAGCCGATTACGGCCAGATGCCTGAGTGGCGGCGACCCTGAGTACTACAGCGGCTCAGGAGCGTTCGATGCCAGCCATCTGCTCGAGCACGGCACAAACGGACGCGGCGTCGGACTCGGCCATCCCTTGGGCCATGGCAGCCGCGTAGTAAGGCTGTACCGCCGCCAGCAGCGGGGTCGGACAATCAAGCGATGCCGCGAATCCGCTGATGATGTCCAGGTCCTTGCAGAACATCGACACCTTGGCGGTGGCCGGCAAGTACTTGTTCTCGATCATCATCGGCGCCCGCAACTGGAAGATACGGGAGGTCGCAGCGCTCTCGAAGAGCACCTCGTACACCTGTGCGAGGTCAAGACCCGACTTCTCGGCGAGGACCAGCGCCTCGGCCGTAGCAACGTTGTGAATAGCCACAAGGAGATTGGCGACGAACTTCATCTTGGAACCTGCCCCGAATTGACCCAGGTTGTGGACCGCCCGTCCCAGGCGCTCCAGTAGAGGAGTGATAATGGCGATTGCGTCAGCGTCACCGCTAGCCAAAAAGACCAGGTCACGGGCAGCGGCCTGAGCGCCGGTGCCGCTGATCGGGCAATCCAGCATCACTGCACCGGTTGCCGTCAATAGTGAGTTGGCCCTCTCTTTGTCGGCCAGAGGCATCGTGCTGGCTTCGATGACGACATGCTCGGGTCCGGTGATGGCGGCTAGCTCGGATATCACGGTCGCAAACGCCGAGTTGGTTGCCACCGAGGTGATGATCATCTTGGCAGCGCCGGCCACATCTTCGATGGAGTCCATGGCCCGACCGCCTGCCTGCTCTAGGCCCATCGCTGCATCTGCAGACACGTCATACCCCACCACCTCCAGCCCGTCGGCGACAAGATTGCGCGCCATCGCCCCGCCCATAATCCCCAACCCGATGACCCCGACCGTCACTTTCTCCTCCTTGGTTGTGGCATGAGAAAAGTCCCACCTGATTCTCCCTGGGGAGTCCCGTCGAGGGCTGTCAGACAGCCTCGCAGGTAAGTGGCGTGCACCCACCCCCGGACCTGGCGACCGGTGTATGGCGACCACCCAGCCCGGCTGAGGTATGGACGGTCACCGATGAGCCAGCTCCGGTCAGGATCAACCAGTACGAAGTCAGCATCAGCGCCCACCCCCAGATGGCCCTTCCGGGGGTAAAGGTCATACCGTCGGGCGGGCGCTTCCGAATAGAGCCGAACCAGATCGGTCCAGGCCAATCTGCCCGACGCCACGGCCTCCATCATCAAGGCAAGGGTGGTATCCAAACCCGGGAGACCGAAATGGACATCCCAGAACGTTCCGGCTGACTTCTGGTGAAGGGTGGATGGGGCGTGGTCGGTTGACAGATAGCCGAATCCGCCCTCGGCGAGCAGCCGCCACATCGATTCTTCATCTTCGTCCGAACGGATTCGCGCTGGCGGGGTGAATTTGCGGAGGGATCCCTGCGTGCGGACCTCGTCCTCGCGCAGATGGAAGTACTGGGGACAGGCCTCAGCGACAACATCGACCCCCTGCGACCTCGCCGCGGCAACCAAGGAAGCCGTCTCCGGAGTGCTGACGTGAGCGACTGTTGCCCGAACGCCGGTCATCCCCGCCACGGCCACGGCCTCTCTCACCGCGGTCTCTTCGGCAGCCCGACTCCGCCATTCGAACAGCAGCCCCGGGTCGGTGCGACCGGCGGCCCGCAACTGCCGCTCGGCCGCGGCCGTCATGGACTCGTCCTCACAGTGGATCAGGCAGGCTCCTCCGAACCGGGCGATCTCGGTCAGGACCGTTCTGAGGTCCTCGCCCTCGACGGCGGGAACTCCGTGAGTGGCGCAGGTGAAGATCTTGAAGAAGGCGACCCCGGCTGACCACAGGTCGTGCAGGTCTGTGAGATTGTCCGACCAGACATGGGCGGCGAGCCCGTAATCAGTCCGAGCCCTTCCGTGGAGATGGTCCAGCTTGTCGTTGAGATCGGCAACTGTCCTGACCGGATGGCTGTGGGTGTGCTCGACGATGGTGGTGACGCCGTTGGCGACCGCGGCTGCCGTGCCGGACGGGAATGTCTCCCGGGATGTATCACCGGGATCCATCAGGTGGACATGGGTGTCAACCATTCCCGGCAGCACCACGAGCCCGGTAGCGTCGATGGTCTCATCGGCCGGGTGAACCCCGCCGTCGATCATGGCGACCTTCCCTTCAGAGACATAGAGGTTTGTTTTCAACACCTCTGTTCCGACCAGGGTTGCCCCCAGCACCCGAAGATCGAAGCGGGTCAACTCACCTCGAGGATCATCTTGAGGGCTTTGGGATCGTCCGTGAGAGCGGCCAGGGCAGCCGGGCCTTCCTCGAGTGGAAACCGATGCGTTACGAGCGGGGCGATAGAAACGGCACCCGCAGCCACCAATTCGATCGCACGGGGAAAGTCACGCGGGAGAGCCGCCCGCGGGTTGAGGATGGTGAGCTCCTTCTCGTAGAGCAGGTAATAAGGAAGCCCCGCCTGGCCACCGGTGATGGTGCCGAATAACACGACCGTACCGGCGGGGGCCGCTAGTTCGATCGCTTGACTCAAGGTCGACTCGTAACCAGCCGACTCGATCACGACAGCGGCTCCCCGGCCATCACTGGCTTTCATGACAGCCTCAGTGGCCCGGTCCGGGCCAACCGAATGGGTGGCCCCCCAGTCGGTCGCCAGGTCTCGTTTCCATTCGGATCGGGTCACCGCCACGATCGAGGTTATGCCGCGGGCGGCCAGCAGCTGCAGATGGAGGTTGCCGGTGACCCCGAGTCCGATCACCACGGCTGTGTCCCCCGGGAAGACCGCGAAACCGCTCTGGGCGTGGACACAGGTGGCCAACACCTGGAGCAAGGGTCCCGCCTCCATCGGCACCTGATCGGGAATGACATGAAGAAGTTTCTCGTCGATCGCCAGCCTCTCGGCATAGACACCGTCGACCTCCCGCCCCATGAGCCCGCCGTTGCGACATAGATTGGAACGGTCGCCTCTGCACATGTCGCAATAGCCACAGGTGATGGTGGGATCGACGACGACTTTGGACCCCGCGGGAACCAGACCGAGCGGCCCCGCGCGCTCCACCACGCCAACCACCTCGTGGCCCATGATGCGTGGCACCGACACAGAAATCTTGCCCCGGAAGATGCTGACGTCGGTACCGCATATGCCCACCCGGTTCACAGTCACCAGGGCCCGTCCGGCGACGTCTGGCTCCGGCACCTCTCTCAGGACGGCCGCGCCAGGTGATTCCAACAGGAGCGCTTTCATCTAGTTCAACCGCCCGGTGTCCCCTCCATACCAGTCGACCGGACTCGCATCGGTCCTGATCGTCACGGAACGGACATGGGTGAAGTCATGGAACGACTCCCAACCACCTTCTCGTCCCGAACCGCTGTCACGGACTCCGCCCCAGGGGACCGCCGGATCCAGACGATGATGGTCGTTGACCCAGACGATCCCATGGGTGAGACGCTCGGCAACCCGGTGGGCCCGGCCCACCTGTCCAGTCCAGATGGCCGAACCCAGCCCGAACGGGGAGTCATTGGCCAAACGAACCGCCTCATCTTCATCATCAAACGGGATGACCACGGTCACGGGTCCAAAGATCTCCTCCCGGGCACAGCGCATGTCGTTCGTCACGTCCCGGAGGACCGTCGGTTCCAGGTAATAGCCCTGCGCCAGCCCGGCCCCTTGCGGAACGCCCCCACCGGTGGCCAAAACGGCGCCCTCGGCTTCGGCTAGCGACAGGTAGGACAGAACCCGCTGACGCGCTTGTTCGGAGATGACCGGACCCAATTGTGTGTCGGCGTCGGCCGGGTCGCCGATCCGGATGGATCGAGCGATGTCAACCAGCCGAGTCACGAACTCTTCATAGACGTGCCGCTGGACCAGTAAACGGCTGCCGCAAATACAGGTCTGGCCAGCGGCGATGAATGCCCCAAAAGCTGCTCCCCGGGCAGCCGTTTCAATGTCGATATCGTCGAAAACAATTACCGGGGTTTTACCGCCTAGCTCGACCGTGACTTTGGCGAAATGTCCAGCCGCGGCAGTCGCCACCTGCCGTCCCGCCGCCGATCCGCCCGTAAAACTGATCTTGCCTATGTCAGGGTGTTCGGCGATGCGCCGGCCGGCCACCGGTCCGAAGCCCGGCACCACGTTGAGAACTCCAGGCGGTATGCCCGCAAGTTGGGCGAGGTCGCCCAGGATCAGACTCGTAAGGGGGGTCAACTCCGAGGGTTTGAGCAACACACTGTTGCCGGTGGCGAGGGCGGGCGCCAGGCTCTTGGACCCGATCATCAGCGGATGGTTGAACGAACTCAGGATTCCGACCACCCCAATCGGGAATCGGAAGGTGTAAACGTGATAGCTCCCAGGCATTGGTATGGAGGCGCCTCGATCCGCCAGCAGGAGGGCGGCGTTGTAGCGATACCAACCTGACAGTCGAGCTACCTGGGCCCGGGTCTCAGCAATGGGTCGCCCGTTGTTGAGGGTCTCGAGCCGGAAGAGCTCTTCAATGTGTTCGTCGATCACATCAGCGAAGCGATTCAGGGTTTTGGCCCGTTCCCAGATTGGAAGCCGAGACCACACTCCGTTGTTGAAAGCCTCACGGGCTACGTCCACGGCCGCGTCGATGTCAGCTTCCCCGGCGGCCGACACCCGGCCAATCAAACCGCCGGTGGCGGGATTGATGATCTCCAGTTGGGCCTCGTCGGCGGCATCGATCTCCTTCCCGCCGACCAACAGGCCTCTTTGAATGATCGGCTCGATCACAACTGCATGTTCCACTGCATCGTCATCGGGTCCCATTGCAGGATGAGGTAGATGACGGAGAGAATAAAGAACACCCATGCGAAGATCGTCCCAGCTCTGTTGTTGATCATGGGCCGCATAAATGTTCTGGTCTTGTGGGCGCCGTAGCCGCGGATGTCAAGCGCCATGGCCTGGGTCTGACCGTTGCGAAGTCCTAGCACCAGCATGGCAAAAGCAAGATGCCGCAGACGCACCAACTTTCTCTTGAACCAGTTGGTGTCCTGACCGAGATCTCGGATCCTCTGAGTAATAGAGATCTCCCGACCCATCTCCAACAAGGCGGGAAACAACACCAAACCCAATACCGGGGCATGCACCAACCGATAGTCCCAGCCTCGCTTGGAAAGGCTCTGCACCAAGTCGCTTGGATGGGTAGTGAAGGCAAAGATGAGACCCGACACCCCGATCGCCAAGAACCGGAATGCAAGCAGGGAGCCGAACCCAATGTCCGCCCAGGTGAGGTCCCGAATTGGAGTCCTGATCACGATGATGTCAGAGCCGGTCGTGGCCTGGCCGCTATAGAAGAACGGGAATACGACAAAAAGGATGATCACAAACGGCAGGATCACCTTGCCCAATGACCAGTAGGTCTTGAGCGGCACTGAGGTGGCGAAGGCAGCTAACAAGAGAACGAAGACAAACAGACCAATCCCCACCCACATGTTGGTGTTGAAGATCGCTACGAATGAAACGCCGATCACGAATACCAGTTTTGAGGACGGCGTCATTCGATGGAAGGGGGAGCTGGCCTCCCTAAACGACAGTTCGAGATTCGGCACCAAACACCTCCTTTAGGCGTTGAGTCAGCTCGTGAGCGTCAAGCATCGGTTGACCAATCAGGCGCTGGGAGAACTCATGGATCGGGGGTGCCTTGAGTTTGGACTGGCTGAGCACCTCAGGGGACGAAAACAGCCGGTAGGGGTTCCCCTCGAAGACGATCTCGCCCGAGGAGAGGACTGCACACCGGTCCGCATACTCTGCCACCAGACGCATGTCATGAGTGATGAACACCACCGCGGCGCCGTCGTTGGCCAGACCTCGGAGCAGCTGCATCAGCCTCTGCGCTTGCTGGTAGTCCTGACCGAAGGTCGGCTCGTCGAGAACAACCACGTCCGGCTCCGCCGCCACCATGCAAGCCACGGAAAGCCTCCTCTTTTGGCCGTGGCTCAAGATGTACGGGCTGCGATCTCGGTGCTCTAGCAAGCGCAATCTCTCCAAGAATGAGATGACCCGTGCCTCGGTCTCCTCCTCCGACAACTTGAGGGCACGCAGCCCATGAGCAATCTCATCAAATACGGTCGTACGGATGAACTGCTTCTCTGGCACTTGAAAGATGTAGGCCACCCGTTTGACCAAATGGGCAAACTTGTAATCCGTGGTCGGTTTGCCCTCCACCAGGACTTGCCCGGCTGTCGGTGTGAGAATTCCGTTGAAAAGCTGGGCAAGAGTGGACTTACCCGAACCGTTCTGGCCAACGATGGCCAGGAGCTCGCTGCGGTAGACCTGCAGGTTCAGGCCGCGTAACACGTCCCCCTCACCGTAGGAGAAAGAGAGATCCTTGACCTCAATCACGGGTTCTGAAGACGGAGCGGACGAGACCGCTTCATCTTTGGCAGCCTCAACAGTCGACAAGGGGCCGTCGGGCGCCAAGGCTTCGACCAACTCATTGCCGTTGAGGGGTATCCGCGGTATTGACCTACCTGCTTTGCGAAGTTCCAAAGCGACCTCGACGGACTGAGGGATCCACAACCCCAGGTGGTCGCGAACATCGAGGCCATGGCGCTCGAGAAACGTCCTCGGCTCGTAAGGGCCATGCACGGACTTTTCGTCTACGAGCATCACTCGATCGACGAGGTCGAAAACTGCGTCGACTTCGTGCTCGATGACAAGGAGGGTGATGTCGACCCGTTTCCGCACGCGATCGATCGCTTCGAGGACCTCCGAGGTCCCCACCGGATCGAGATTCGAGGTGGGCTCGTCGAGGATCAACACCTTCGGTTCCATAGCGAGCATGGCTGCCAGAGCGACCCTTTGTTTCTCCCCGCCGGAGAGCTTCAAGGTCGACCGCTCACGAAATCCTTGAAGGCCAACCAGGTCGAGTGCACGATCGATACGGGGATTGATGTCGGCCGGGTCCATGAGGTAGTTCTCGAGGGCGAAAGCCACCTCCTCTTCAACACTGAGGGTGACGATCTGATCCTCTGGATTCTGAAAGAGCATGTTGACCAGCTGAAACCGTTCCCCCGGCTGCAACTCGCGACGGTTGATCAGGCCTTTCTCAGGATGGTTGATGAGTATTCGGCCCTGGTTACGTCCACCGAAGTAGTCGGGGTAGATCCCCACAAGGTTGAGAGCCAGCGTGCTCTTGCCGGAACCGCTCTGACCGAGGATGAGAACGGACTCACCTTGTTCGATCTCGAACGAGACATTCTCCAAGGCCGTCGGCGCTACCTCGCCCATGGGTGTGCGAAACCAAAAGGTGTAGTCCTCGACAACGAAAACAGGCGGTCGTGTCATCAATCTCCTTGGACAAGGGACCGTCCCTCCGACTGGCGTCCGAGACGACCCAGTCTGAGCGCCGGCGTGACCCGGCGCTCAAACCGTGATTAGGCGATAACCGTTACTTCCGTCAGGCCATTGACGTCTTGGGGGTGCCCCAAGACGGTGGCTGATCCACCGACGGTACGCCGGCTTTCTCTAGACCACGTCCCAGGTACCAGGCCACTGGGCCCCAGATCAGTCCGCCCAGGAAGCCGATGGTGATGGAGACAACGCCCCACCCGGCGCCTTCGGCGATCTGAAAACCGCCCTGGCCCACAAAGGTGGCCACCTGGTTCATGGCCGCAGTGGTAGCGGCTGAGATGGCGAAGAGCAGCCTGCCGCCATGCCATTGCATCAACGAGAAAACCACCATCCCGAAAATGGCCGGGAAGATGCCATAGAACAGCAACACCGGGCCATCAGGATCGCCAAAGAACCACCGGACCAATGCGGTCACGATGGCCGCCAGCAGGATCACTGAAGAACGCTTGCGCAGATAAGCGCCGGCGTAATACAGGATCCAGGTCATTCCGTTGTAGAAGGCGTAGATGGCAAACCCTGCCGCGCCTGTGGCCCATACCAAACGTTCGGTAAAGCCCAGAGCGCCCAGGATCTCAATCGCCGCTTCGATTCCGCCTAGGAGGACTGCCACGACGATGTCCATCGTGTTGAGCTTCAGGTCCTCCCTGATGTCGTAATAACCTCCGAAAGTTGCCCTCTCTGCCATCGCCATCGGCAGACCTCCTCCTATCGGCTCACACGAAGCCCTTCGGGCTCCGCTTGGTCACAGCGCGGGGGTTTCCGTGCTGTCATGCGTTCCTCGCCTCACTCGACGAGGAATCCTCGAATAGATCCGCCATCTCCCTCTTCAAAGCGGTGAAGGCGCTGATCAGATGGGCCCGCACCAGTGCCTCTACCGCCTGCGTGTCCCGTCGTTCTGTGGCCGCCAGGATCAGATGATGCTCGATGTCGAGATCGGCGCGTCCTTCCACCATCCGGATCCCCGTATACCGACGGGTTTGTTCGCGGGCCTGGCGCAGGAGGGCAATCATGCGAGGCCGGCCGGAGTTCTCGAATAGGCAGGCGTGGAACCCGTCGTTGGCCGCGAGCCATTCGATCGGCTCGTTGGTCTCGATCATGGTTCTCAGAAGACCTCGCATCTTGAGCAAATCTCCGGCGGTGATCTTTGGTACGGCCATCGCGCTTGCCAGCGGTTCGATCGCCCCCCGCAGCTCGTATAACTCCGCCAGGTCATCGAGGCTGACCGATGTCACGATCGCCGTCCGCCGGGGCTCCAGACGAACCAGGCCTTCGCTGGCCAGGGTTCGGATGGCGTCTCGAACTGGTATACGACTCATCCCGAGTTGAGTAGCAATCTCCTCTTGATGAAGCTTGGACCCGGCTGCGAGGGAACCGGTCAATATGCGGCTGCGAAGCTGGCTCAAAGCCTCCTCTGCTGCCGTCATCGTCCGTCTCCATCTGTGGTGGCGGCGGTCATGTCCAACACCGACCGATCATGCACCATGCAATATCTACGTATACAGTTCTGTCGGGCAGGGTGTCAACTGATTCTCATGGTTTAGTTACGTGACCGAGCGAGCGGTGGCGGTCATGGGAGGGTCTATTGGTGGTCTAACCGCTGCCGTCCTTCTCCGCGATGCCGGCTGGGATGTGCAGGTTTTTGAACGATCACCTGCCGACCTGGAAGGGCGCGGAGCAGGGATCGTCCTGCATCCGGCCAGCGCCCGATACCTGGTCGAGAGGATGGGCATGAGTCTTGACGACTTCAGCGAGCGGACCCGCTGGTTTCGTTTTGTCGGACGTGACGGCAAGTCCGTATACGAGGCGCACTGTCGATACCGGTTCACGGCGTGGAACACGCTCTACCGGCCACTTCGTGAGGCGATCGGCGACAGCCTCTATCACCCGAACAGCGAAGTGCGCTCCATCCATGACGAGGGCCCAGAGGTTGGGATCGAGTTGACCGACGGCCGGACCGCAGTCGGCCAGCTTCTGGTGTGCGCCGATGGCATCTCCTCGACGGCCCGCAGCCAGCTGCTACCCGGCTCGATACCGGTTTTCGCCGGCTATCTGGGCTGGCGAGGAGTGGTGCGAGAGACAGAGCTCCCGGAGGGGACATTCTCAAGGCTCCACGAAGCCATCACCTATTACACACCGGCACTCAGCCACATCCTCTCCTACCCGATCCCCAACCCTGGCGAGGATCAGCGGCTTCTCAACTACGTTTGGTACCGCAACGTGAGTGAAACCACAGAAGGCGCCATGACCGATCGGTCGGGTGGACGCAGGCACCTCTCGGTGCCACCAGGGGCAGTTGCGCAAGACCAGGTGGACCACCTTCGCGAAGATGCCATGAGACTGCTTCCGCCGGACCTGGCCGCCATGGTGGTTGCCACCGCCGAGCCGTTCATACAGGCGGTAGCCGATGTCGTGGTTCCGCGGATGGCGATCGGCCGGGTCGCTCTCATCGGGGATGCCGCTTTCGCCGCCCGCCCTCACGCGGCGGCAGGCACTGCCAAGGCCGCCGCCGATGCGTGGGACCTGCATGCGGCCCTCGCAGCCGCGGGCGATGACGCGCCGGGCGCTTGGGCCGAGTGGGAATCCGCGTGTCTCCGAAGGGGGAAGAATTTGGTTGCTCGTGCCCGCCGCTTGGGAAACATGTCCCAGGTGGAAGGCCGCTTTGATGGCAACGATCCTGAGATCGTCTTCGGCCTCGATCGGGCCGGTGACAGTTGCTTTGATCAGTGATGAAACGAGGAGCACCGATGGAAGAAGAGGGCACCTTCAACCCCGAGGACTTCGCCTCCGAGTTGGAGGCAGCAACGACCAACGGCCAGCTCGGCACAAAAATGTGGTTTGAAAACGACCATATCCGGGTGTGGGAGGTGAGATTGGAGCCGGGCGAAAGGGGGGCTTTCCACATCCATGACCACCCCTACTTTTGGACGGTGGTTGAACCCGGCCGGGGTCTGCAGAGATTCATCGATGGGCGCTTCGTCATCCGCGACTACACCATGGGGGAGACCCGTTACCTGGTGCACTCCCCCGACGACTCTCTCATCCACGACCTCGAGAACGTCGGCGACACCACCCTCCGCTTCGTCACCGTCTCCCTCCTCCCCTCGAGCCGTTCATAGGCTAAGCACGGAGTGGTCCCGCACAACGACCTGGTCGAGCGCGAGATATCCTGGCTCACCCGATGAGACCACTTCGCTCGATGCTCTTTACGCCGGCCAACCGGGCTGACATGATCGAAAAGGCGGTACGGTCGGGGGCGGATGCGGTGATCATCGACCTGGAGGATTCCGTCTCCATCGACACCAAGGAGGCGGCCCGGGGAATCCTCGAGAGCCTTCCCGAGTCGCCCGTGCCATATTTCGTGCGCACTAACTCGTTTCCCTCCAGGTTCTTCTGGGACGACCTCATCGCCGCGGGCCGGTCCGAGGCGGTCGGGGTGATCGTCCCCAAGGCCGAGGAACCCATCGCCATAAGCCAAATTGACGGTGCCCTAACGGTGCTGGAGAAACTGTCTGGGCGACCCGAAGGCGCAATCACGCTGGTTCCTTTGATCGAGTCGGCACAGGGTGTCCGCCTCTCCTATGAGATCTCCTCGGCGAGCGGACGCATTGAGTGTGTGATGTTCGGTGGAGGCGAACAGGGAGACCTGGTTGCCGACCTTGGCGTGGAATGGACTCCCGAAGGCACTGGTTTGCTGCTTGCCCGATCGCAGGTGCTCCTGAGCTCTCGCGCCGCCGGTGTGCCCCATCCGATGGAGGCGGTCTTCATGGACTTTCGCAACCTCGCCGGCCTCCGCCTGGAGTGCGAACTCGCCCGCACCTTGGGCTATGTCGGCAAGGTTGCCATCCACCCCGCCCAGGTCCCGGTGATCAACGACGTTTTCAGCCCCTCCGAGGAGGAGGTCAACTATCAGCGAAAGATCCTCGATGCCTTCGAGGAAGCTGAGGTCCAGGGCAAAGCGTCAATCGCGGTAGACGGGAGGATGGTCGATTACGCCGTTGCCAGAGTTGCGCGAACCATCATCGAGCGGGCCGAGAATGCCCACCGGGCGGATGGTGCCCACCGAAACAGAGACGAATGACGCGAGGAATGCTGGCCGGCGTCACGGTCCTCGAACTGGGACAAGTGATCGCCGGCAACTTCGGCGGGGTGATCCTGGCCGATCTCGGTGCGGAGGTGATCAAGATCGAGCCCACCTCCGGAGATACGGCGCGCAATGCGACGATCGCTCCGATTCACGACGAGAGCGCGATCCACCTGTTCATGAATCGCGGCAAGAAAAGCGTGGTCCTCAATCTCAAGGACAGCCGCGGGCTTGAGGTCTTCTATTCGCTCGTGGCACAAGCAGACGTGGTCATCGACAACTTCAGGCCGGGTGTTCTGGGCCGACTCGGCGTCGACCATGGGACCCTTGAGAAACACAATCCGAAAATCATCACCGCTTCGATCACGGGCTTCGGTGAGTATGGCCCGGCGAGGGACAAGCCCGCCTTCGATCTAGTGGTGCAGGCCTACAGCGGCCATGTCGCCATCACCGGGCCGGCCGACGGCGAACCGGCTCGGGTCGGCATCCCCATCGCGGATATTGCCGGAGGGATCTATTCGTGCATCGCAGTCCTCGCTTCCCTTGTCGGTCGGGAGCTTCATGGCAAAGGAGGTCACGCCGACGTCGCCATGCTTGACACCCTCGTCTCGATGTTGTCCTACGACGCAGTCGACTATCTCAACACGGGCCGCAAGCTGACGCGCCTCGGCACTTCCCACGCCCATCTGGTGCCCTGGCAGGCATTTCCTACGTCCGACGGCTACGTGGTCGTTGCTGCCCGCGACGAGAAGTTCTGGCAGAACCTGTGCGATGCCATCGGTCGCCCCGACCTCAAAGACGACGAGAGGACCAGCGACAACACGGCGCGGGTAGCCAACCGTGACTTCCTGATACCGCTGTTGACCCGGGACTTTCTCACCAAAACGACCTCCGATTGGCTCGCCATCCTGGACGCGCACGACATACCCAACTCAGCGGTCAACGACATCGAGGCGGTGTTTCACGATCCTCAAGTGATCGCTCGTGGAATGATTCGTTCATATGAGCACCCGACGTTGGGTGAAATCCGCTACCCCCCGAGCCCGGTGAAATTCAGCGACTGGACCTCGCCCGACCTTTCTGCCCCGATGCTTGGTGAGCACACCGCGGAGGTCCTCTCGGAGAGGCTCGGGCATGACCAGGAGCAAATCCGGCTGCTGGTGCAAGAGGGTGTGATCAAGGTATGGCCCGACCCATCGGAAGAGACGGTTTGATGCGGTTCAGGACGTTCGTACCCCGGAGTTGGACGTGATCCCCCAAACTCGATGAGCCAACTCTCCGGCCTGCTCGATCCGAGCACAATCGCCATTGTCGGACTCTCCTCGGATCCTTCCAAACATGGGCGGCGGGTACTACGCAATCTTGTCAACCTCGGTTTCGCGGGTCAGGTCTGGGGGGTCAACCCGGGACTTCCACGAATCGATGGAGTTGGCGTTTACCCGACGGTGGGCGACCTTCCACGACCACCCGATCTGGTTGTATCCGCCGTGCCCGGTGAGGTCGCGCCCGAGGTGATAGCCCAATGCTCAGGAGTGGGGGCAATCGTCGTGTTCGCTGGTGGGTTCGCCGAAACCGGGCCCGGTGGACTTGTGAGACAGCATGCCCTCCAGGATGAGGCTGCCAGGGTTGGAGTGCGGATGTTGGGCCCGAACAGTGCTGGTGTGATCCGCCCGGGGCGCCGATTGGCGGCGAGCTTCCTCAGCTGTCTCGACCGCCCCTCGGAGGAGATTCGGACCGGTCCGGTGGGCGTCGTCACCCAGAGCGGTGGCGTCGGCAGCTACCTGCACAACCTCGCCGCCAGGCGGAGCAGTGGTCTCGCCATATCGGTTTCAACCGGCAACGAGGGTGATGTGAAGCTCGGCGAAGCGCTTGCTGCTGTGGCAGACCTGGAAGAGGTGGCGGCGGTCCTGGCGCTGGTCGAGACAATTCGAGACGGGCCAGCCTTCATCGGCGCCATCGAGTCGGCGCGATCCAAGGGGAAGCCGGTAGTCGTGTGCAGGCTCGGCACCACCGATCGGGGCAAGACTGCCATGCAGTCGCACACAGGGGCGATGGCTGTCCCGGAGGCCGTGCTCTCGGGAGTCCTGGCGTCGATGGGTGTGGTCGAAACCGCGACGCCGGGGGAGGCCTACGAGGTTGCCGAGTTGTTGGCCCGATCTTCGGCCGCATACGGCTCGCGGTCGGCGATCGTCACCCACTCGGGTGGCATGGCGGTACTACTCGCCGACCTGGCCGAGAGGCACGGAGTGACCCTGCCCTCACCGAGCCACGAGCTTCGGCAAATGCTCGAGCCCCTGCTCGACCATGGTGCGGCCGCCAATCCTGTGGATATGGGCGGGATCATGGGAGGGCCAACTCGATTCGCACAGGTGATCGACGTCGTGGCTTCCTCGGGTGAATACGACTCGGTGTTGGCGGTGTCCACACCACACCCACCGGCACACACCCGCGAGAGAGTGGTCTCGCTCCTCGCGGTGCAGACCAAGGCGAGGCTCTTGCATCTGTGGTTGACGGGTGGCCATGGCACCGAGGGCCTCCAGATGCTGCGGAGTGCCGGCGTCCCCTCGACCGAGGACCCGCAGGCGGCGATGAGGGCCCTAGCGGTCGTTACCTCATCTGCAGGACAGAAGAGATCGAGCGGGGTTGACCCCGTACCTGGCGGACTGGAGGACTGGGGTCTGCCATTGGTGGAGAGGAGACTCGTGTCGTCGTCGGAGGAAGCCGCCGATAGTGCCGACGAGCTCGGGTATCCCGTTGTGCTCAAGGTCCACGCACCGGACCTCTTTCATAAAACAGAGGTCGGCGGGGTCCGGGGCGACCTTCGGGACCGCGCCGCGGTGGAATCTGCTTTCGATGAGGTGATGGCCTCGTCCGCGGCTGCGGGGTCGCATCCTCACAACGCGCGGATCGAGAGATATCGGCCCGGGCTGGAGGTGATCGTCGGAGCAGTCGCAGACGAACTGTTCGGCCCTCTGGTGTCGGTCGGACTCGGCGGGATCTTCACCGAGTTGTTGAAAGACGTCGTCTTCGCACCGGCGCCTGTCGATCCAGGGGCGGCCAGCGCGATGATCGACCGCTTGCAGGGGAGGAGGCTCCTCGACGGATTTCGGACGCTTCCCGCCGCAAACGTGTACCAGTTGGCGGAAGTGGTCAGCCTGGTTTCGAGGGGCTTTGTCGGCTCAGGTCTCAGCGAGGTTGAGATCAACCCGCTGATATGGGATGGAACGGCGTGGGTAGCTGTCGATTGGATCGTGGTCAGCCGGAAGTGAGCTGACCACCGTCCAAGACCGACTCCAGAGCTAGCAAATCTTCGGGCGAGGGATACCACTCGGCCCCCTTGGCGTTTTCCCTGACCTGTTCCGGCGTGCTTGCCCCCGGGGTGACGGCAGGGACCGCTTGCTGGGAGAGCAGCCAGGCGAGGGCAACCTGGGCCATGGTCACGCCTCGTGACAGCGAAAACATCTCCAGGCGGTCGATCAGGTCGAAATTGGCGTCGGTCAGATACCGCTGATACCGATCGGTCGCGAGTCTCCCGGTTGGTGTCTCCCCGCGCCTGGTCTTGCCCGTGAGCAGTCCGTTGCCCAACGGGTAATAGGGCAGCAGGCAGACTCCAAGCGAGCCCCAGGCCTTGATGAGACCATCGGGCTCGGGCTGGCGGTGAACCAGGCTGTACTCGACCTGGTTGGAGACGAAACCGGCATGGTTTCTCGCCTTCGAGGTTCGATGGGCATCGCCAAGACCGGCGCTGTCGAAATTGCAGCAGCCGATTGCTCTCACTTTTCCCTCGTCCACAAGCTCGGTAAGGGTGGCCAAGGTGTCGTCAATCGGTGTCTCCGAATCCGGGGAATGCAGCTGATAGAGATCCACCCACTCCGTCCTCAACTCGGCAAGGCTTCGTTCTATCGCCTCCCGGACCTGCTCCGGGCGACCGCTCCCGCTCCCCGGGAGCCGCGGCACAGGGCCGAACTTGGTGGCGATGACCACCTGATCGCGAGATCCACCCAGACCGGCGGCGAGAAACGACTCGGACCGCCCACCGCCGTAGGTGCGGGCGGTGTCGAAGAAGGTGATGCCGGCATCAAGTGCAGCTTCGACCACTCTCGCAGACTGCTCTTGATCGAGGGACCTGCCGAAGTTGTTGCACCCCAACCCGATCACAGAGACTTCGAGACCGCCAATGTGTCCTGTTCTCATCGGATGATCTCCGGGGAGGGAGAGTCGTCGCGGGCCATGAGCATTGATCCTGACACACATCTACGTTCGACCGTCACTCCGCTACCGCGAGAATGGCTTGATGGGCACACGAACTGACATTGGCCCTGTGGCCGTCATCGGCCTGGGGTTGATGGGATCGCGAATGTCGAAACGGCTTGTCGAACATGGGTTCCGGCTTTCGGGCTACGACCCCGAGGCCCACCGGCTTGACCTGTTCGAGAACATGGGGGGCATGCCTGCCGACTCGCCGGCATCTGCGGTCGAGGGTTGCTGGGCTGCCCTCCTCTCCCTGCCGGACTCCGACGTCTCCCGGGAGGTCTGTCTCGGCAGGGACGGCATCTCCGCTTCCTCAGTCTCGGGGCTTACTGTGTACGACACCACCACTGGCCGACCCGCCGACGCGGTGGAGATTGCCGGCGCTCTCGCTAAACGGGGAGTGGTCTTCTGCGACTCGACCGTGAGTGGCAACAGCGCGCTGGCGGAGAGTGGTGATCTGGTCGTGATGATGGGTGGCCCAGGGGACGCCTACGAGCGGGGACGACCCATCTTTGAGGCGATCGGGCGTTCCTGCCACCACGTCGGGCCGGTCGGAGCCGGGTCACGCATGAAGCTGATCGTCAATCACTTGTTGACCATCCACCGGATGGCTTTGGCTGAGGTGCTGGTCGTGGCCGAATTGGCAGGCATGGACCTCGATAGCACTCTCCACGTGCTCAAGGACGGTCTCGCCTACTCAAAGGCGATGGATGCCTGGGGCGATTCAATGATCAGGGGTGATCATTTGAGCCCGCATGCACGCCTCCGGCAGAGTCGCAAAGACGCCCGTCTCATCCTCGAACATGGACTCGACCATGGTGCGCCCTGGACCTGGTAAACGTCGTGATGGAGGCACTGGCCGAGGGAGAAGCCAACGGCCTCGCCGATCTTGACAACTCCTCGATCATCGAGGTGGTCAGACGCCGCGCCGGCATCGGCCGCCTTTTACCGTTCTTGTGACGGTTGATTGTGGCCGCTGATCGTATATTGTGCACGATCTCTTGAGGAGGGACTTGCCTGGGCCAGATCATCGACATCCATTGTCATCGAGAGTGCGGAGCCGCGGCCGACCTGGTGAGACCCGAAGCGGAGCGGCTCGGTCGTCATGCCCTCGACTTCGGCAGCGAAGTCACAAAGGAGGTCAACCGCCGGCAGCTGGAGACCATCCGTCCAAAGATGGAGTCTGTCGACGTGCGTCTCGCCGACATGGACTCGATGGGCGTCGATGTGCAGGCGCTCAGTGTCTCGCCATATCACATGTTCTATTGGGCGAAGGATGATCTGGGGGCGCGGGCATCTCGTCTGATCAATGAGGACCTCGCCGATCTGGTGCGGTTACACCCCGACCGGTTCGTTGGCCTGGGAACCGTGCCATTACAGAACTCCGATGGCGCGGTAGCCGAGCTCAGATACTGTCGGGAGGAACTGGGATTTCCAGGCATCGAGATCAGCACCCATGTCGAGGGAATGGAGATCTCCAGCCAAGGACTGGAGCCTTTCTGGGAGGCGGTCGAGGAAACCGGGATGGTGGTGTTCATCCACCCAACAGGGTTCACCGAGCGGGCCAGGTTTGCCGAGCACTACTTCCTCAACACGATCGGTCACCCGCTGGAGGAGACGATTTGCGCCGGTCGACTCATCTTCGACGGGGTCCTCGAGCGCCATCCGGAGCTCAAGCTGGTTTTTGCCCACGGCGGGGGTTTCCTCCCGGCATACGCCGGCCGCTTCGACCATGCCTACCACGCCCGGGAGGACGTCCGACATGGTCTCCCTCGACCCCCAAGCGAATATCTGGCCAAGCTCTACTTCGACACGATGGTCTTCGAACCCGACCAGCTTCGGTTTCTGATCGACAAGTACGGGTCTGACCACATCCTGTTGGGCACCGACTACCCCTACGACATGGGAGAGGAGGATCCCCTGGGACTCATCAACAGGGTGGAGGGTATATCCGCCGACGATGTTTCTCTGATCGGCGGTGGCAACGCCGCCCGCCTGCTGGGCTTGGGTCGATGACGGGCTTTCGACACCGCTGCACATGGCAGCTTCTTTGATGGAGAATGGGAGCGATATGGAAACAATCAACCTGGGAATCATCGGCACCGGCTGGTGTGGTGGAATCAGAGCCCGTGCTGCTGCCGCCAGCCCCTTGGTCGGTGCACTCAGCGTCGCCGAGATCAATCCCGAGCGTCTTTCCGAGGTGGCCGCCTTCACCGGAGCCGTCACGGCTACTACCGACTGGGAGCTATTGGTCGATGACCCATCCATCCAGGCGATCATTGTCTCGACGACGCCTGAGACCACCCATTACCCGATCTCCAAGGCAGCCTTGTCGGCCGGGAAGCATGTGCTATTGGAGAAGCCGATCGCCATAACGCTCGAGGAGGCGGATGATCTGATCGACCTTGCGGAGTCGCGTGGCGTCAAGTTCACGATCGGCTACTCACAACGTTTCAACTCCAAACAGGCCCTCGTGAAACGCAGCATCGACGACGGAACACTGGGTAATCCGGTGAGCGTCCTCATCAGCCGGCATATCTCTCGATCCCTGGGTGCCAAGATCGGCGCGCGCACCGCGTTATCGCTCGCGGCGATGGAAGCGACACACGACATCGACTTCTCGATGTGGTGCCTCGAGCCGAGGCGGGCGGTTCGGGTCTACTCACAGGTTGCCTGGGGAGTGCGCCAAGCCGATCACGGGGTCCCCGACACCCAGATAGTCGTCATCACAATGGACGACGGTGTGACGGTGACGATCAGCGCCGGTTGGTCGCTGCCACCCAGCTATGCCAACTACTCGGCCACCTGGATCGAGTTCATAGGGACCGAGAGTGCGCTCATGATGGACGCCAGCCACAAAGACATCGTCCTCCACAGCATGTCGAATGGCATCCAGTTCCCGCTCTCAACCATGCCCGGCGAGTATGTCGATCATGTATACGCCGGGCCAATGGAACGGGAAACGATCCACTTCGTGGAGGCAGTCTGTTACGACAGGCCCGTCATGGTTGACCCCCGGCTAGCGCGACAGACTATGGAGGTGTATCTGGCCGCCGACTTGTCGGTAGAGACCGGCCAGGTCGTCGATCTGCCTTTGGCCAGGGGCTCGGCCCCGTCCCTGGCCACATCAATTAAGTCGTGAGGGGATCGGGCCGTCGGCGAAAGTGGTAACTGGCAAGCATCGATGCTGATGCAAGCGACCCAGCGATGGCAACGAACAGCCATGCCGCCGGGTAGGCGCCCCTTCCGGCTAGCGCACCGAATATCAGCGGGCCGGTCAACGTTCCGGTGAGATTTGATGACAACAGGATCCCGGAGGCTTGCGCCGGGTACATCGGGTAGCTCCTCACGACCGTGAAGAAGACGATCCCGGGCCAGCCCCAGGCTCCGAGAATCGCCACCGCCAGAGCCACCAGGTACATCCCGGGTGTGGAGGCTGCGATCAGCGCCACTGCCCCGACCACGCCCGCTCCCTGCAACCATGACATCTCGATGTGCCCGCTGCTTCTGTTGTGATCGACCAGCCAGCCAGCCCCGATCCGCAGCGCTACAACGAGAAACGAGGCGACCGCCAACACGATCCCGGCTGTAGCCTCATCAATGCCGATGTCCACTGCCGACGGGACTACGAACAGGGCGATTGAGTTTCCCGCGGCTGCCCCAAACAGACCCGCAGTCAGCAGCAGCTTTAGAGAACGGGGCAACGGTCTGATCGAGGCCTCCCTCCTTGCCCCAGGCTGTCTGGTGCCAAGATGAGGCGCGGCAGCTGCCAACACCGCTGCCAGAACGGCACCAGCGACGAAAACCCATCGCCAACCGAATACCAGGCCAACGACCGGCAGGGAGACACCGGCCAGCACGCTGGCCATAGGGACCGATGCCTGCTTGGCCCCGAAAGCCAGCCCCTGGCGGCCGAGGGCGACACCGTCGAAGATCGCCAGATTGCCGGCGACCTGAATCATCCCGTTGGCAACTCCGCCCAACGCCATTGCCACCGGCACAAATCCCCAGGCCGGCGTGGCCCCTGCCACCAAACAGGCGAGCGTCGTGATGATTGCTCCCCGCCGAAGCCCACTTTGTGGCCCATGACCGGCGACAAACCGCCCTGCCGAGGTGGCGGTGATGGCCGCGACACCAAAAAACATGGTTGTGGCTAGACCGAGCTTGCTAACCCCGAACCCGAGATCTCTGTCCAACTGCAGGATCTGAGCACTTACCAGGTATAGGGGCAGGACACCCGTGCCCGTGTACAAGACTGCGGTGAGAAGTGGTCTCCGGCCCAGATATCCGCTCAGGCCGTCAGGTGGGCGCTGTCTCCAGGTCACGCATATCCCCCGGTTCGTAACATTTCAGCGAAGCGCAAATGGAGTACAGGCCGACACGCAGATCCTGCATCATATACGATCATCGATCATCGCCCCTTCCATCCCCCATAATCCACGGGCCTGATGATCCCGAGCGCCCTTTCGATCGGGGGCTACGGTCCCGAAAAGAGCTCCCACGGCGCCGGTCTCGACGCGTTCCGACAGGTCGTGGAGACCGGGACGGGCGGCGACGTCACGGTCCCTATCACCTGGAACATCATGGAAGAGGGTCGCCGCAACACTGACCTATTCGACCTGGTGGAGACCGGTGAGATGTTCATGTGCTACTTCTCGACTTCCTATCTGGGAGACCGTGTCTCCGCGTTGGACGTCCTTGAGACACCGTTCCTGTTCGACGACCTCGGGTCAGCACACGCTGCCCTCGACGGATCTCTTGGAGAGAGGCTACGGAGGGCCGTCCGCAGCTCGACAGGGTTCGAGGCACTCGGATTCTGGGATAACGGGTTCCGTCATATGACGAACAGACTCCGTCCGGTGCATGCTCCGGCCGATTTCGGAGGGATGAGGGTCCGCATGCAGCCGAACAAGATCCACGAGGAATTGATCCGCTGTTGGGGCGCCATCCCGGTTGCGGTGGAGTTGAGTCACGCCATCGAATTGATAACCCGGCTGGAGGTCGAGGCCCAGGAGAACCCTTTGGCCAACACCGTCGCCTACGGGGTTGACCGGGTTCACCGTTTTGTGACCATGACCGGGCACCTATATGGCGCGCGGGGGCTCTTTGCCCATCGCCCGACATTTGAGTCGCTGGACCCCGAATTCCGCACCATCGTCGAGACGGCGGTGACCACCGCAGTCCAGACACAGAGAACAGCCGCCGCCGAGCTCGAAACCAGTCTGCGTGTCCAAATGGAAATTGACGGGATCGAATTCGTCGATCTGACCGCCGATGAGCGCGCCGAGTTCGTGGAGAAGTCGGCACCCGCGATTGACATGGCCCATCGCACCGTACCTGGCGACCTCTATGAACTGGTCGAACGATGACCGCCATCCTGACCGGTCGAATCGCGGTGGTTACGGGCGCCGCCATGGGCATCGGTCGCGCCAGCGCTCGGGCGCTTGGCGAAGCCGGTGCATTCGTGTATTTGTTGGATATCGACAGGGCCCTGGGCGAACGCGTAGCTGAAGGAATCTCGGCCGCACGGTTCATAACATGTGACGTGACCTCTGAGGATGGGGTTGCCAAAGCGACTCGTCTTGTCGCCACGGAGACCGCGCATGTCGACATCCTGGTCAACAATGCTGGAGGATTCCCCGCTCAGAGGGATCTCAACACCACATCGTTGGACGAGTGGCATCAGATCCTCGATCTGAACCTGACCTCTGTCTTTCTCATGACGAAGACAATGGCACCGCTTCTCCGCCGGTCACGTGCCGGGAGGGTGATCAACCTGGGCTCGCTTGCCGGCCAAACCGTCCACGGGCGCACCGCTCCGGCCTATGCCGCCGCCAAGGCAGGGGTTCACGCCCTGACCCGGGTTATGGCAACGGAGCTGGCCGGAGACGGGATCACCGTCAACGCATTGGCGCCTTCCGCGGTGCTGACAGAGCGGATCGAGAGCGTACGGAACGAGGCGGAGAGGGCGGCAACTGCGGCTTCGATCCCGCTGGGCCGCTACCAAACGCCAGAAGAGATCGCCCGATGGGTGCTCTTTCTCGCGTCCGATGACGCCGGGTTCATGACCGGTCAAACCGTGTCGGTGAACGGCGGAAGGTTCATGAGCTAGGAAAGAAAGGTGGCGTAATGGCTCGGTTGATAAGGTTCGGCGAAGAGGAGGTAGTTGCCCGTGGCGACGGGATCGAGAGCGTCCGCCTGACTCCCAAACCTCTCCAGAACCAGGGTTTTGTCATGGGGGTCACCAGCTTCCCGCCCGGCACGAGTCTTCGATTGCACTCGCACGACACCGTTGAGCAGGTGACCATCATCGAAGGGGAAGGTTTCGCCGAACTGAATGGCGAGGTCGTCCCGGCACGGCCTTACGACACCACTCAGATCGCCCCCGGCGAGTTCCATCGCTTCATCAACGGCGGGTCGACCATCATGCGGATTCTCTGGGTCTACGGAAGTACCCATGTCACCAGGACCTTCCCCGATACCGGGGAGACCGTGGAGCAATTCGAGCTGTGAGACTCGCTGTCGACCGACTGGAGAGCTTCGTCGCCGAGGTTCTCGTCAAACTCGACGTTCTCCCCGATCACGCTGCCACCACCGCTCGTCGGCTCGTGGAGGCTGACCTCCGCGGACGCACAGGTCACGGTGTTATCCGTTTGCCGCCTTACGTGACCCGAATCGTGGCAGGCGGGATCAACCTTCGACCAGAAGTCACACGCCTTCGAGAGACGCCCGTCAGTGTCTTGATCGACGGCGACAATGCCCTCGGCCAGGTGGTGATGACCATGGCCGTGGAGGTGGCAGTGGAGAAAGCCGCAGACACCGGCATGGCATGGGTGGGAACCAAGCGATCGAATCATGCGGGTGCCGGCGGGGTGTACACCTCGCTGGTAGCGAAATCCAACATGGTCGCCATCTACATGGCGGTGGCGAGCGCCAACGTCATGCCTCCCTGGGGCGGGCGGGGAGAGCTCCTGGGCACTAACCCTATTGCCATAGCTATCCCGGCGGCAGACCAGGGCGCATTCGAACTCGATATCGCCACAACGGTCGCCTCCCACGGAACAATCAAGGTGAAGGCGGACGCAGGTGAGCCAATCCCGCCAGGTTGGGTCATGGACTTCGAAGGCAACCCGATAACGGATCCGGCACGCGCCGACGACGGTTATCTGGTCCCCATTGGGGGGTATAAAGGTTCTGGTCTGACCATCGCCATCGGTCTCCTCGCGGGTGTGCTCAACGGCGCCGCTTTCGGAGCCGAAGTGATCGATCACCGGGCAATACCCGATCTGCCTGCCAACACGGGTCAATCATTGTTCGTGATGGATCCGGGCCTCTTCCGGGACCTCGATGGATTCAAAGGAGCCGTTGACCACCATCTCCAGGTGTTGCGCGACTCAGGTCTCCCCGGGTCAGTCCATATCCCCGGTGAAGGGCCGGCACGGCTGCAGGCGGAACAACTCCGCGACGGCGTTGTCATCCCCGAGGCGCTCTTCTCCCAGCTCCGCGGACTTGCGGACCGTTACGACACTCGAGATCGTTTAGAGAATTAGTCATTGTGTGAGCGACCTCGTCAGATCCCCAGTAGCCGGCCGGGGTTCGTGGCCAGGATCGCCTCCGGCTCCCCGCCCCTCAGTTCGGTCAACCCGCGGACCCAATTAACCGGGTCCGGGAGCACCATCGGGGCCGGGTAGTCGGTGCCGAGAACGACACGGTCGATACCGACGGTGTCGATGAGGAAGCGGAGGACCCGTCCGCTGTAAGTACAGCAGTCGTAGTAGAACCGTTCCAGGTAGTCGCTCGGGGGCAGCTTCTGAGAGAAGCCATCGTTGGGGCCGAAGGGTGGCGTCATCTCACCGCCACCATGACCCTCCAAGGCCCCGGCCACCTTGTCCATGCGGGCCACACCATATGCCGTGTACCCGCCGCCATGGGCGAGGAGGAGTTTGAGGTTGGGATGACGATCGACGATGCCAGAGAACACCAGGGTGGCGTAGACCAGCGCGCGCTCGGTGAGATTGCCAACGGCATTGGTCAGCTTGTATCGCCTCGTCCGGTGGACCACACAAGTGTCATGCCCCTGATGGAAGAAGAGAATGGCCCCGGCGTCTTCGGCCGCGGCAAAGAAAGGGCGGAACTCGGGCTCGTCGTAGGTCTTGCCGGCGACGTGGTCGTTGATAATGACCCCCTTGAGGTCCAGCTCGCCGAGGGCCCTCTCCATCTCGGCAATGGCACTCGGTGGATCCTGCATCGGGACGGTGGCCAGCCCGGCGAATCTTGTCGGATGCCGCTCGACCATCTCGCCGACCTCGTCGTTGCATTCTCGATGGATAACTTTGGTCAACTCGAGGTCGTTGCCGTATTGGTAAAAGCCAACTGTCGGGCTCACCAGTTGCATCTCGACTCCCAGAACATCCATCTCGGCCAACCGCTCGGGCAACGACTTATCAAAGCCGCCAAGACCCAGCTCCCCTACCTTGGAATCGAGTCCGTGCCACTCACCGCTCTCGCGGATGGCGGTCTTGTACCGCTCCGGTGTGACATGGGCGTGCATGTCGATGATCGGCATGATGGATCCCTCTCTCGGCGGCCTGCAATCGTCCCATCTCTATCGTGGGAGATGTGGCCGGCAGACCGGCCCATGCGCTCGATCATACATTTTGTCGACCACGCCGGACCGCGCTCACCGGATCGTCCGGCGGAAGAAGGAGGACTAGCTATGGCCGATTCCCTAAAACTGCGCATCAAAAGTGGGGAGAGGCTATTGGTGTTCGGGGTGGGACGCATGTTCCACCACAACATCGTGCGGTACCTCGGCATGACCGGTGACTTCGACGGGTTCTGGATCGACATGGAGCACGGTGGTCTCACAACACGAGACATCGAGATCGCCGTCGCCGCTGGCAGGGCACATGGTCTGGAGGCGTTTGTCCGGGTGCCGCCCACCGACTACGCCACCGTCACTCGTTGTTTCGAGAGTGGTGCCAGCGGCGTGATGGCCGCCCAGATCTACAGTGCCGAACAGGCCGAGGAGTTCGTACGGTGGGCAAAGTTCGCTCCACGGGGACGGCGTGGTCTCAACCCGCTCGGTTACGACGCTGGATACGGCTCGACCCCGCTCGGAGAGTTTACCGAGCGGGCCAATCGGGAGAACTTCGTACTCGTTCAGATCGAGACTGCACAGGCAGTCGAGGCGGTAGAGGCTATTGCCGCCATCGACGGAGTAGACATGCTCTTTGTCGGGCCTTCCGATTTGAGTCAGGCTCTGGGTGTCATCGGCGACTTCACCCACCCGCGGTGCCTCGAGGCCCTCGACAAGGTGGCCGCTGCATGCATAGCCCGCGGAAAGCACTGGGGTGCGGTGACTCCGAACCCCGACTATGCGACGATGCTCATCGAGAAGGGCTGCACACTCATCTCCCCCACCAACGACGTGACACTCGTCACCGGAGGTCTGAAGCGGGCTAAAGAGAACTATCCGATGTTGTGGTGAGCGGTCGAAACTGGCTTGCCTCGCTAGGGAGCGTCAAGGTCATAGGCCTCGAGGGGCAGGTTGATGTGCCCGCGCTGGATCTCGATGGCTCGCTCCGTATCTTTGGTATCGAAGGCATCGAGCAAAGCAAGGTGATCGGCTATCGCGCGCTTGCGAATCTCGGGATGGAGCCGTTGTGCCTGGGCGACGAAGACTCCACCCGCCTCCTCCAGCGCGAGGAGGACACCGCCGAGCCGGCTGGTCTTGGTCGCATTGTGGAAGACCGAGTGAAATCTGATGTTCTTCTGGACCCAGGAGCCGATGTCCTCCTCCTCAGAAAGCTGATTAGCCAGCCCCCGGGCCATCTCTATCTCGCCGCGTGTGATGTTCTCCATCGCCCGTCTTATCGCGATCGCCTCTAATGCTCGGCGCACCTCAACTATCTCGACCATCTCGTTCCAGTCGGGCTTGCGGACGGTCCCGATACGGTGACTGTCCAGCACGATGAGACCCTTGCTGGCGAGGTCTCGCATCGCCTCACGCACCGGGGTAGTGCTCACCCCGAGTTGGGCCGCGATCTCGGTCTGAACGAGACGTGAGTCTCCGGGGAGGTCACCCCTGAGGATCGCCGCACGCAGGGCATCGCGCACAAGGTCGACAGCGGAAACCCGACGCGACAGCCCCGGCTCGAAACGAAGACGTTCTCCGATGGTCATGGTCACACCCCTGAGGCGCCCTGTGTGCGGGCACCAAGAGTCGCGGGCCCGGTACGGGAGTTGCGATTGGTCATCGCCAACGCTTCTGTAGAATACCGACTATAGAGAACAGTATACCGCTCACGATCGACACCCACGACTGATGGGGAGTGTCAACAGCAGATACGCCAAAGGCCCTTTTGCGGTCGATTGGGAGGATCGTTACGACTTCAAGACGCTGCGCCTACAACGGGTAGGCAAAGCTCAAGAGTCCCTGGCACAGTCGGATGCCGACGCCATCCTTACTTGGAAAGACGAAAACGTCCGCTATCTAACGTCTTTACGCGCCCAGCTCATCGCGGGGAAGACGACATCACTAAACGGTGCCTTTCTCCACGCAACCGAGGACCCGGTTCTGTTGGGTTCGGGCGGTGAGATCGACAAGGCCAAGTTTGGAATGAGCTGGATCGGACAGGCTCATGCCGTGCCCATCATGGAGCAACGCGAGCTGGTGGACGGGTTTGTCACCGGCACCCTCGTGCCACTGTTACGGGACCGGGGTTTGACGTCGGGAAGACTGGCGGTAGATCAGGCCAACATCTCGTTCATCCAATCGGTCAAGGCCCACCTGCCCGACCTGGAGCTTGTCGACGGCGACACGATCATGCAACGCGCACGCTGGGTGAAGACCGACCTCGAGGTCGAGGTCATCGAAGAGGCGTGTGCCATCGGTGACTCGGTGACTCAGCGCGCCCTCGATGAGACCAGGGCCGGGCGCCGGGAGCTCGACGTGGCCGCCGATGCCATGCAGACCCTCTTCCAGCTCGGGGGCGAGATGGCTCACGTCATCACACCCTTCGTCGCTTCTGGGGAGCACATGTCACCCCCCCACCGTCTTGCAACCGACAAGATCATCAGGAACCAGGACCTCTGCTTCATCGACATCGGTGCGATGTGGAACGGCTACTTTGCCGACATCGGCCGGACGACCATCGTCGGAAGACCATCCAAGACCCAGCAAAAGATCTATACCGCCGTCTACGAGGGACTGATGGCCGGTCTTGAGAAGATGCGACCGGGCAACACCAACCGGGACTGCGCGGACGCCATCATCGCCAAGATCGCCGACCATGGGTTAGAGGACCACCTCTTCAGCCTGTTCATCGGTCATGGGATCGGCATGGGAGCCAACGAGCCTCCCTACATCGGTGAGACTCTGCCCGGAGCGACCACCTACGAGTTTCAACCCAACATGGTCTTCGCAGTCGAGCCGCTGGTTTGGGTCCCTGAGGTTCGCGGAGGGGGCGGGGTCCGGTTGGAGGACATGGTCCTGATCACCGACAGCGATCCGCACCTTCTCTCCAGAGTGGAGTACGAAGAGCGTCTCCTTCTCTAGAGCGCACGCTGCAGGGCATCGAGAACCGCCTCGACGGTCACATGGGCGACCCGCGCCACCGACTCGGCGGTATTGCCGGCGACATGTGGTGTCAGTATCAGGTTGTCGATGCCCGAGAACGTCAAAGCTGCATCGGCTCCGAGCGGCTCCGCGCGGAATACATCGAGGGCAGCTCCTCCCAAGCGCCCTTCGCGCAACGCAGCGGCTAGCGACGACTCGTCTACGACTCCACCCCGCGAAGAGTTGATGAGGACGGCGGAAGGCATCATGTGGGCAATCGCCGACTCGTCGATCAGGTTGGCAGTGTCGGCCGTGAGGGAAACATGGAGGCTCACGACGTCGGATACGGTGAGAAGCGTTACGAGTTCGACGCGTCGAGCAATTTGCCATGACGGGTCGTCGCTTCTGACATAGGGGTCGTGGGCCACTATCACCATGCCCAGGGCGGTGGCGCGGGTAGCGACCTCTCTCGCTATCGATCCAAATCCGATCAGCCCGAGAGTCTTGCCAGCGAGCTCGCGTCCGAAGGCATGACCTTGCCTGGGCCACTCGCCGCGGATCATGGACTTCGTCAATCCAAACACTCCGCGGTTGAGGATGAGAGCAGCCGCGATCACGTATTCGGCCACCGACACAGCGTTGGCACCGGTGGCCGGGATCACTTCGACATCAGCTCTGGAACATGCTTCGAGGTCGATGTTGTCAAGGCCCACGCCGAGGCGACCGATAATCCGGAGCCGGCCAGCCGACGCAAGAAGTGGTTCGTCGATGACAGTGCGATTGCGGATCACGATTGCATCAGCCTCAGAGATCACCTGAGTGAGGCGAGTGCGCTCGCCATACAGATCGGGGTCATAGACGACGTCGCAGACCTCAGACAGACGTTCAAGGAATGATGGCGGTAGGTACTCGGATACCACCACCTGGTTTTGTCTCACTGCGCTCGTTTCGCCGTGCTCACTTCCCGGAGCCGGAGATCAGACCCGCCACCACGTATTTCTCTACGCGGGTGTAGATGAGCACGAACGGAAGCACCGTAAGCAAGGTGAACGCCGCCTCACTCGGGAAGTTGGCAATGCCCTCGATGCCCTGCATCAGGTAGAGCTCGTAAGGCAGAGTTCGTTTGCCGGGCGACGATGTCAGCACGAGGACGAGGGTGAACTCATTCCACGCCTCCCGGAATGCGAGCACTCCAATGGTGATCATTGCCGGTGTGGCCAGCGGAGCGACGATGTAGCGCAACCGACCCCATAGAGAGGCGCCGTCCACATTGGCCGCCTCCTCGATCTCGCGAGGAATCTGCTGGAAGAAGCCGACCATCAGCCACACGGCCAGGGGTAGAAGCATCCCGGTATAAACGACGATGATGGTCAACCGCCTGTCGAGCAGACCGGCGGCCACGGCCAACCGATAAATAGGAACCATCAACCCCAAACTCGGCACCAACCTGGGAAGCAGGGTGAACAACAGCAAGAGATGGCGGCCGCGGAACCTCCATCTGGCGAACGCGTAGGCAGCGGGTACACCGATTGCCAGGGTAAGAAGAGTCGTGCCGATTCCGACGATGACGCTGTTCACCAAAGAGGTGGTGAAGCTGTCGCTAGCGAGGACGTCCCCGTACGCCACCAGGCTTGGGTTCGTGGGGATCAAACCGGGACGGGCGAATACGTCGGCTCGATGTTTCAGAGAAACCGACACAGTCACCAGGAACGGCGCAACTGTCCAAACCACGAGCAACAGCAGTGGGATGGAAAGGATGAATTGACTCACGCCGCGCCGGACTCGACTGCCTACCGGGCGCTTCGTCTCTGGTGGCTGGCCGGTGACGGCCACCGTGGCGCGAGCCGTCGCCCCTGCCAGGGCCGGCTCGTCGGCAGCACGATCCGGGTCCCGACGTTTCCCCTTCATTGCTCGTACTCATATCTCCGACCGATGCCGATGTAGACCACAGTGAGCAGGGCATTGAGCACGAGGATGAAAGTGGCGATAGCGAGGGCCCGGTTGAACTCGAGACTCCGGAACGCAACGGTGTACATCTCCATCGCCAGCGTCTGCGTCGCCTTGAGCGGGCCGCCACCGGTGAGCGCCAGGACGACGCCAAGTCCGGTGAGTGTGGAGTAACTCAGCCAAACTGTGCTAATGAGCAACTGCGGCGCCAGAAGTGGCACCGTGAGATATCGGGCTCTGGTCCATCCACTGGCACCGTCGACCATGGCCGCATCCAAATACGACTTGTCGATGGTCATCAGACCACCCAGCAAGACGAGGATCGTCAGGGGAAGGTCGGTCCACACTTGAGTGAAGATCACCACGACCATCGCAAGGGTCTGATTGGCTAGCCAGGAGGGACCTTCGATCCCGAAGAGCTCGATGAACTGGTTGAGCATCCCGAACTGGCTGTTGAAGAGGATGCGAAACATCACGGCCGCAGCAACGTTCGAGATGATGTATGGGGCAACGGTCACTGCGCGCAGGAAGCGAAGACGCCCGACCACTCGGAAGAGGGCGAAGGCGAAGAACAGGCCCAGAACTGTGCCGACGATCAACGATCCGAATACAAAGACTGCCGTTCGATTGAGGGAATGCCAGAAGCTCTCGGCCTGGAACATATCGACGTAGTTCTCAAGACCGACGAACACGCGCGGCGCACCCAATCTGGGCGCGCGGTAGAGGCTCTGCCAGACCCCGTAGAGCACTGGGAAGCCCAGTACTGCCGAGACGAGGAGGATTGATGGCAGGCTGAAGAGATACGGTGTCGATTTCCCGTGACCGACGAGCGCGCTGTTGTCATGGGCTGGCTCTCTCCCACGCTTTCGTGGGCGTCGACCGCCCTGTTCCTCTTGCCGGATCGTTGTCGCGGTCATGTCTCGCTGTCGATTGGCGGGTTATCGTAGAAGAGCACACCCGGCGGTTCCTTTCGGAACACCGGTGTGCTCTACTCGCACCAGGTGCTCGGCGAGACCCACCACCCACACGGGCTTAGGCTGCGTCGAGTTGAGGTTGGTACTCGGCTGCCAATTCCTCGGCGGTCTTGTCGGTGCCAATGACAATCTCACCGAACATCTGCTCGAGAATGGCCTCGACGTCCCCGGCGTTTAACCCTGCGGGTGCGGACGCGCTGCCCAGATAGGCCGCTTTGAGCTCATCCGAGAAGAAGGGCCAGGCTTCGAGAAGACGTGGATCATCAATGGCTTCAGTCTGACGCATCGGGACCGATCCGTTGCCCGCGGCTTCTACCAGGTTGTCGGTCGAAGCGATGTATCTGAGGATGAGCGCTGCCTCCTCGGGGTGATCCGTCCCGGAGAGAACTGCCCATGTGCGTGCTGCTGACAGAGCCACGCCGTCCGCTCCTCCGCCGGATCTCGACAACGGGACCGGCGTGAGATTCCACTGGTCCGGATAGTCGAAGTCGGGAGCCTCGTTGAAGTCACCGGCGGTGGTGAATCCGTCGAGAATCAAGCCGGCGCTCCGTGCCACGAAGGCACCTCGAGATTCATCCTCGCCCCACGCAATGGCCTCGGGCGGCAACAGGCCCTCAGCGGCAGCCTGGAGGAACCAGTTGATGGCGTAGATACCACCTTCGGACCCCAGGTCGGGAACTGCGCCGTTGAACGGCGCGCCCGCCGCGGCGAGCAGGGTCTTCAAGGTGGTCACACCGTCGCCCGCTCGGGCCTGCACCGTGAATGGGATGGCCTCGGGCCGGCTGGCCTTCATAGCCCTCATCCCATCGAGAACATCGTCGAGACTCTCGAACGGCACCTCGACCCCAGCCTCGGCAAGCCACTCAGGGTCGTAATACAGGGCGTCGAAGTTGGCCGTTACCGACAATCCGTACTTGACACCGTCGATCGCCGTCTCATCCCAAGCCAGTGGCAGAAGCAGGTTGTACAGATCGGGGTCTTCGGATGCCCAGCGGCTGGCGATGTCGTCGTGGGACTCGATGAGCCCAGACTCAGCGAAGCTCTCGATGAGGAACGAATCCTCGGCTCCCAGAACATCGGGCAGATCCTGACCGGCGTCGAGTCTCAGCTGTAACTGCTGAAGCATGTCATCATTCGATTGAACCTCGAACTGGACTGTGACCCCGGGGTTGTCGGCCATAAAGCTGGCGAATGCGTCCGGTGGGATGTAGTAGGGGCGGGACACCCAAACGAGAAGGTTGATCTCCTCTCCGGCGGAAGTGGTTGTCGCGCCGCCATCGCCCGTTGTAGTGGTGCCACCATCCCCCGTGGTAGTGGTGCCGCCTTCAGCGCCACAGGCCCCTGTGATGAGACCCAAGGTAAGCAAGATTGCGAGTAGCCGTGTATTTCGCGTAACCCACGATTTTCCGTCAGATTGCGCGTGATGATTGGTACTCAAGATCACTGAACCCCTCCTCCCGTGTCGCCCTGCGATGGGCCGCGGTGCCTTTAAGCAGGTTTAGTTCACGGACCTTTCCTACACTATGTAGAATACCGACTATCGGGCTTTTGGTCAAACGGTGGCCCCGTCGGCGGGATGACATCGATAGCACCCGGTGCAAACAAAGGAGCTTTCATGAACCCGTTGCGCGCCGCATCGATCGGCCTCGGATGGTGGGGGAACAACCTGGCCGACAAGGCGACTGAAGCCGGCATCGAGATCGTCAACTGTTTCGCACGCACGAAGAAAGCCCGCGACGAGTTCGCCCAGAGCCATGGAGGCCGCACGGCGGCGACCCTCGACGAGTTGCTGTCTGACTCCGAGATCGAAGCCATCCTGTTGGCCACACCTCACTCGACCCATGCCCAACTTGTCGTAGAAGTCTCTTCGGCAGGCAAGCACGTGTTCGTCGAAAAGCCTCTCACCCTCACTGTTGCGGAAGCCAAGCGGGCGAGCAAGGCGGCAGCCGCTGCCGGTGTGGTCTTGCAGGTCGGGCACAACCGACGCCGTCAACCCGCCAACCGCCGGCTTAGAACAATGGTCGACAACGAAGAGTTCGGGGTCATCCACTATGCCGAGGCGAACCTTTCCTATCCCAAGGGCCTCAACCCTCGCACCGGATGGCGGGGAGAGCCGGAGGAAAGCCCGGCTGGCGGGATGACTGGTCTCGGGGTGCACATGGCCGACAACCTGATCTACCTCCTGGGACCGGTAGCAAGGGTGGCGGCCTTCAGCAAGCGAATCATCGGTGTCGGCCAGCTCGACGACGTGACCACCGCCACTCTCGAATTCGAGACCGGGCCGCTCGCCTTTCTCGGAACTTCGATGGTCATACCCGATATCGCCCGCACCGCCGTTTGGGGCACCAAGGCCGCGGCGATGAACGACCTCGACGGCGCTGCTTTCTATCTCCAAGCGACGGGACAAAAGGAGTGGGTCAGCCAGGAGGTCGAGACGCTGGACACCGTACGGGACGAGTTGGTCGAGTTCGCGTCAAATGTCCGGAGTGGGACCAAGCCTGAAACCGGTGGGCCCGAAGCAATCGAGGTAGTAGCAGTACTCGAGGGGATCGCCGAGAGCAGCGCCGCCGGTACGGTCGTGGACCTCAACGAGGTGCGTTCACGGGAGTGAGAGGGAGGCGGATCTCCGGATTCGTCCGACCATGGCCAAACGCCTCGCTTTCATCAACTGCACCCGAGGCTGTTCCCACAGTTGAGGCACTTGTAGCAGGAGCCGTTGCGGATGGTGATGTGACCGCAGATGTCACAAATAGGGGCGTCGCCCATCATCTCGCCGAGAGCTGACTGCATCGCCAGGGTGCCGGCGTCTTTCGATGCCAGCACAACGGCCTTCCTAGCCTCGACCGATCTCGGGGCGGTTGGCGCCACTGGTTTGGCATCCAGGAACTTCACGGCTGAGGCGATCGCCGACACGTTCTGTTCGGCCACCGCGTCGGTCAGGTCCAACTGGACGCCTGCTTCCACCGCCAACCCGCTCGCCGGCTCAGGCAGGTCGCCCTCCCGGCTGGGGGGGACCTGGGCCAGGTCGTCACGCTTCAAATACTCCACCGCGAGGGCGCGGAAGACGTAGTCGACAATTGAGTTGGCCATCTTGATGTTGGGATGACCTTCGACCAGACCACGGGGCTCGAACGTCTGGAAGGTGAAGGTGTCGACGAACTCCTCCAACGGCACCCCGAACTGGAGACCCTTGCTGACGGCGATGGCAAAGCAAGAGAGGATCCCTCGCAGGGTGGCGCCTTCTTTGGCCAGGTCGATGAACAACTCACCGAGAGTGCCGTCCTGATACTCGCCAGTACGGAGATAGACCTTGTGCCCACCGATCCGGGCCTCCTGGGTGTAGCCACCACGACGGGCCGGGAGCAGGAACCGGGGCGGGTGCATCCCCTGGTCGTAAGCCTGAGTAGGCGACATCCCGGCCGGGATCTTCCCCCACAGAATCTGCTTATCGAGCTCATGGGCCCGGGTCACCACTTCGGGCTCGTCCTCTGACTGAGCGTCGTCGGAACTCGACGACAGCGGCTGGCTCGCCTTGGACCCGTCCCGGTAGAGGGCCATGCACTTGACCCCGAGCTCGTAGGACATCATGTAGCTCTCCTCGATGTCCTCGATGGTCGCCTCGTTGGGCATGTTGATGGTGTTGTGGTTCATGATCCCGTTACCGACGAAGGCACGCGTGGTGGGAACGGATATGTCGTACACCTCTTGCTCTCCACCATCGGCGACTTCAGTAACGGGACTGAAGTGGAGACCGTCGACAAGCAGCTGGACCAACCACTCTGGAAGCTCGGCTCCTGCCATGGCCGCACGCTCCAGGGAACGTCTGCTGACTTGCTGAGTGCGCGGATCGACCAAGTGTGTGAATCCCCTTGTGCCGTTGAATCCCTTTTTGCCCGGACGGTTCCTAGGAAGGCGCTCGTAGAGCTCTCGCCCGGTAAAGCCGGGCACGACATCTGCTGTTCCCTGAGCGAATGACTTGGCAACAAGCCCCGCTGCCCGTTCGGCCTTGTCGGACTCAGCGAAGGGAACCAGACGCGCCAGCTTCTTGGCTTCAATGCCACCGGCATAAACTTCGTAGTAGGTCTTGCCGTTGAGCTTGTTGAGCTTCTCGGTGCGGCCGTGAACCACACCGAGATTCGTGAGAATCGCCTGGAGATCGTCCATCAATCCAGCTGACGCGACACAAATCGCCATCTTTGAGGATGCTGGTCTGGAGTAGGTATAGCCGTCTAGGAACAGTCCCGACAAGAACGACAGCACCATCCTCCTTGGTGAGCGGAGGACGGCATCGGGAATCCGTTTGTGATGAGAGGTCTCGCCACAGCCGAGGTAGTTGAAGAACTCAACGATCGTCTTCGATGACACCTCGACATTGGGACAGCGGTCCTTGTGATGCCGCACCGGAGCTTCCACACCGAACAGCACGCGGAAGGCCTCTGATACCCGGCTGAGCACGCGCTCGTCGGAATTGGTGACGTGAATCGTCCAGTTGCTCGGAGTCGTGTTGCCCTCCGCGATAAATGCTCCGATGAGGAAGGCCAACTCCTCAGACATCTCGGCGGGGACTCGGACCGACTTCTGATTGCCATAAGAAGGTGAGGGCCGGAAGTTATCGAAGCGGGCAGGCAGCGCCGACCACATATCAGCCCCGTACTGGGTAGCTACATACTCACCGGGCTCGATATCGGCCAGGTATCGCCACTCGAGGCCACCCTTGACGGCCACCAGCACCCGGTGGTTGGGAGTGCCTGTGACACGATGACCGGAGCGGAGCGTGATCTTGCGCACTCGGCGCTTTCCGCCGTAGTAGAAGGCATCGGTTTTCTGGGCGCCATCGAGTGAGGCCACCTCCATGACCTCGTCGCGGAAGGAGTCAGGCTCCTCGCCCTGCCGAAGTCTCCCGATCCGTACCAACCCATCGGAAGTGGTTAATACGGTTTCACCCGTTACGCACTTCGAAATTGATCCGGAGATGAAAGGTTGGGCTGCTGCCATCATCTTGATGTGACCGCCATGATGGATGAACCGCTGGCCATGACGACCGTTCTTGTTGGCCGTGTCGAAGACTGGCAGGTGCTCATCCTTCAAGTGGGGAGCACCCTCGATCATCTGAACACCACACACCCATTCGGTCGCTTCCCGGACTTCAAACGCCGTGAAGCCGAGAGCCCGGAGCAGGTCGAACTCGAAGGTGGCGTATTCGTCGACTTCGAAGCCGAGTCGTTGCATCGTGGCCTCACTGAGCACGAACGGGTTGAAGGCGTGCCTGAGTTCGAACACCGCAGGCAGGATCGCCTCGATCCTTGCCAAATCCTGATCGGTGAAACCTTTCTCTAATAGCGACTCACGGTTGATGTACGGGGCGCCCTCGAGGGAGCTGGAGCCAACCAGGTAGCGAATGATGTCATCGATCTGCTGGTCTGAATATCCGAGGTTGTGGAGAGCTGGGGTCACCGACTGGTTGGTGATTTTGAAGTAACCGCCGCCAGCCAGCTTCTTGAACTTGACCAGAGAGAAGTCGGGCTCAACTCCGGTGGTGTCACAATCGAGGACCAGCCCTATGGTTCCGGTCGGCGCCAAAACACTTGCCTGGGCATTGCGATAACCGTGACGCTCTCCGACTGACAGCGCCATATCCCATGCACTACGCGCCGCGTCGAGCAGATTGGGTGGGCAGAGAGTGGAGTCGATACCCATAACGAAGTGAGAGACGCCTTCGTAATCGCTCTGTTTGGCGGCATACGCGGCCCGACGGTGATTACGTATGACTCGCAACATTGCTTCGCGATTGTCCGCGAACTTGGGAAACGGCCCGACCACCGATGCCATTTCCGCCGAGGTGGCGTAGGAGTAGCCGGTGAGGATCGAGGTAAGGCCTCCGGCAATGGCGCGGCCCTCGTCGGAGTCGTACGGCAAACCCAGGCGCATGAGAAGCGATCCGAGGTTGGCATATCCGAGTCCGAGGGTGCGATAGTCGTATGAGCCCTGGGCGATTTCCGGGGATGGAAAGTGGGCCATTGTGACCGAGATCTCGAGAACGATCGTCCACAGCCTGATTGCGTGCTGGTAGCTGTCGACATCAAACACGCCGGTCTCGTCATTGAGAAACTTCACGAGGTTAATTGATGCAAGGTTGCAGGCGGTGTTGTCAAGGTGGAGGTACTCACTACATGGGTTAGATGCCCTGATTCGTCCACCCGCCGGCGAGGTGTGCCAGTCGTTGATAATGGTGTCGAACTGGACGCCGGGATCGGCACAGGCCCAAGCAGCCTCGGCAATCTGGCGCCAGAGTTGGCGGGCTTTGACGGTCTTGCGCACCTTGCCCGTCGTCCGTTCCGTTAGATACCAGTCTCCGTCCTCATGGACTGCCCTGATGAAGTCGTTGGGCACTCGTACTGAGTTGTTGGAGTTCTGACCAGAGACCGTTGAATAGGCCTCGCCATTGAAGTCGGCCGGATATCCGCCGTACTGGATCAGGACTTTGGCTTTCTCTTCCTCGTTCTTCTTCCAGTCGATGAACTCCTCGATGTCGGGATGGTCGAGGTCGAGGATGACCATCTTGGCTGCCCTCCTCGTTGTTCCACCCGAACGGATCGCGCCTGCAGCAGCGTCGCCGATCTTGAGGAAGCTCATTACGCCTGATGACTTGCCGCCACCCGAGAGGGGCTCTTCGGAGCCGCGGATGTCGGAGAAGTTACTCCCGATACCGCTCCCGAACTTAAAGATGCGGGCCTCGCGGAGCCAGAGATCCATTATTCCGCCCGGGCTCACGAGGTCATCAGAAACCGAGGCGATAAAACAAGCGTGCGGTGCTGGCCTCGTATAGGAGTCGGGTGAAGAGACCAATTCTTCGGTCTGAGGATCGACGTACCAGAAACCTTGCGCCGGACCCCGCAACCCGTAGGCGTGATTGAGGCCAGTGTTGAACCATTGTGGGGAATTGGGTGCAGCGATCTGGTTGGCGAGCATGTACTTCATCTCGTCCTCGAACGCCTGAGCATCACCTGAAGTGGCGAAGTAGCCGTGCTTCTCCCCCCACCAGCGCCAGGTAGTGGCGAGGCGATCGAAAACCTGGCGGCTCGAGTTCTCGGAGCCGAGCAACGGGCTTCCATCCTCATTGAGAATCGGATTGCCGGCGTCGTCGGCTTGGGGCACGCCGGCCTTGCGGAAATATTTAGAGACGATGATGTCGGTCGCCACCTGCGACCAGGAGGCCGGCACCTCGGCGTCTTTCACCTCGAAGACCACCGACCCGTCGGGGTTGGTGATGCGGGAATCTCGCCGCGTCCACTCAATCGTGGAATAGGGATCGCGGCCTTCCTCGGTGTACCGCCGGGGGATACGCAGGCCTTTGCTCATCTACCTCTCCTTCCCTCCAAATGGGACACTCCCGCCTTGGGGGCCCCAGATTTCCGGCCGATTTGACCCCCCAGCAGAGGCACCACGACCGCTTCTCTCCGATAAGTCAATCCGATAAAGTCAATCCGCCCACGACCACAACATGTTGTGGTGGCAAATCCTTGAACCACATCATGTTGGGGCGGATACACCACTGTAATTACACTCTTGGCATTGGTCAAGCACCAACTTGGATTGGTTTTCGCGACCTCGTGGCAACGACGCGAAACGGTGCCGTTTCCGTGGGAAGTGGACGTCCGCCGGGGAAGGGAAGGCGAACAACAATGAAACTACTCCGCACTCCCCCAACGCGAAAACCGATCAGTCGGCAGCTTTTCGCGAGGCTCGTTAAGCCTGGCTCCAACGTTCGATGCGGTTGACCGTGATGGGATCGTGGGTGATGGGTCGCGAGTTGGGTCGCTCACGGCGGATCATGCCTAATAGGACCTGGCCCAGCACCCACCATGGTCGTGCGGCCAACAAGTCGATGGTGTTGCGTTCGGCGGTGATGGAGATGTCGAGGATGCGATCCGGCACCAGGTGATCGGGTTGGTGACCGTGAGAGGCAAGGACCGCCAGTGCCCTTTCATGAGCGTGGACTAACTCGGATAGATCGCGAGTCCGCACCAGTTGGCGGAGCTCGGTGGGGGCGGTGGGGAGGGCGGCTCGATCCATCGTGACCAGCACTCGGTGTCCGACCTGGGAGGCAAGGGTCTGCAGCTGGTCGGTGACCACTGCATATGTTCGTCGGTCGGCTGAAACCAGGTAGGTGAAGATCGTCTTGAAATCGACCCCTTTGGCGTCGGCCGACCTGACCGGTTGGAAGCCAAGCCGGCGGAACTCGTCGAAGGGTCCACGGGCGCCGTCGGCGATGGCCTGGTCGTGGCGGGGGGTGAGCTCGGAGCGGGTGAATCTGGTCAGGTAAGTCCGCCACAGCAGGGCAAAACCAGTGGCGATCACAATGGGGCCGGCGAGGGCGACGTTGGTCAACCCAAAGACGGGGATGGCTTGGAGCACCGCGTAAAGGAGCATGAACAGGCGCGAGACGCCGGAGCGGATGACGGCCAGGCCAAACAGCAGGACGAGCTTTACGAGGAAGACCATGAGGGCACTCCAACCCAATCTGGCGCCCAGGGCGTCGATCGCTATGGAGCCGATAAAGGCGGCAAGGATCACGAACAGCAGCGGCCGTTTCACGGCGTCATCGAGGGCGGAGTAGCCACAATGCAGAGGATGGCACGACAACTGATCAGATCGGGGTCTCCTTTTGAGGCGACGGTGGGTTTCTCCCGGGCGGTGCGAGTAGGAAGTCAGGTGACAGTTTCCGGAACTGCCCCCATCTGGCCCGACGGCTCGGTCGACTCCGATCCCTATGTCCAGGCGCGGCGAAGCCTTGAGATCATCGAGATGGCCCTCAACGAAGCCGGGGCCGGGCTCACTCATGTCGTGCGCACCCGCGTGTTCATCACCGACGTTTCGATTTGGGAAGCCGTGGGACGAGCCCATGGAGAGGTGTTTGACGAGATTCGCCCGGCCTCGACCATGGTGGTGGTGACGGGCTTTTTGGATCAACGTTGGAAGGTCGAGATAGAAGCCGACGCCATCGTCGACTAAGACGGAAGGAGGTCGATCGTGGCCAATAGCAGTGGAACCAAAGAGGACCCCTGGAAGCTCAAGACCCCACCCGGGACAGGTGAGTACCAGATGTACCGAGACGAATCGGCCGACCCGCCCGCCATCATCTGCCAGGTTGGTACGACCCAGCTTCGCTATCACCTGCGGGCCATCGAGGACCTGCATGCCATGCTCAAGGCCCACGGAGACTGGATGCCCCTGGGCTCCGCCGATGAAAAGAAGCCGGCCGCCGAAGGAACCGTGGAAGCGTGGGGCCGATCAACCGACAACCCGGTTGGTGGCTGGTACGGGATCAAGAAGGGTTACCGGGGTCGGTTTGGCATGTACATGCCACCGCTCCTGGAGGCCTTAGGCCTGGCGGAGGTCACCCATGACGCCCGCAACAACCGGATGCGAGCGATCTAGCCGGCCGGTGGCGCCGGTGCCGGGGGCAGTGGAGTTTCAGCAATGGTGGGATCGGCCACCGTGTCGACCTTCCTCTCCGACATAATTCGATAGACGATGGCTCCGACGACGGCCAGCACGAGCAGCACCACAAGGATCAAAACCCCTGACAGGCCGCCCCCGGCCTTTTGGGCTTCGGCGAACATTTCGATGCCGTCGAAGCCTTCGTCGTAGAAGATCCAGGTCACAGTCCGTTCCGACAACTCACCGTTGTGCTCGATGACGCTGCCGGGGAACTTCACCGAAACTCGGGCGTCGAATTCGAACACATCAAGGAACTGGGAGGGGTCGATGCCCTCAAAGTCACCGCCTCCATCCGGCACAGACCCTTCAAACCTGATGGATTCACCGTTGTCGATGAACCGCACCTCGTTGACAACCGCTTCGTCACTGTCGGGTGACATTGATGGAGGATTGTTGAGGATCTCGTTGAGCTCCGCAAGGCTCGAAAAACTCTTGGTGACCCTCACCCCCTCGATTTCGCCGTCGGTGAAAGGCTCGATATCGAACCCCTGTTCGGCAGCCTCATCCTCGATTTCAGTGAACAGATCACTGGCCTCGCCGGCCCCCTCGACCAGCCCCCGGAGCTCCTCGTCGAACCCCATCGTGATGATGACCTGACCCGATTCGGCGGTGGCCATCTCCACGTCCATCCATAGACGGATCTCACAAGCTGCCAACAGCAGCGGCAAAAGGGCGAGCAGGGCGGTTCGGCGCAGTTTGGTCACGCCATGACTCTATCCCCCGACTACGGCTCTACAACAACTGTTCCGGACATGAAGTCGCCGTGGAAACGGCAGAAGTAGGGGTAAGAACCAGCCTCGGAGAAGGTGACTGTGATCGGTGGGTCCGATTGCAGGGTCTGGTTCCAACCCCCATCAGGGGTGGGGGAGGTCCCCGACGTTGTCGTGTGGCTGCCGCCGACCAGGTTCCAGCGAACGGTGTCGCCCACTTTGATGGTGACGGTCGAAGGCGAGAACGCGAAGTCCTCCACGAACACGTCGACGGTTGAGGCACCGGTCCCGGTGTCGGCGGTCGTGGTCGTTGCCCCGGTGGTGGTGGTCCCCGCGCTGGTAGTGGTGGGGGCAGCTGTAGTCGTTGTTGTGGGAGTTGTGGTTGTGGTCGGGTCTGAAGTTACGCCGCCACAGGCGGTGGCAGCCACGGCGGCCGCCAAGAGAAGTGCTGTCCTTTTCATCAGGCACAGTACGCACCTACCCGACTTTCGGGTTCGTCACTTGATTAGCTTCCGGGAATGGATCTCATGGACTTGGCCGTGGAAGAAGCCCACCGCGGTCTGGAGGAAGGTGGTATCCCTGTTGGATCGATCATCGCCGTAGACGGCGAAGTGCTGGGCCGCGGCCACAATCGCCGGGTCCAAAAGGGAAGCGTGGTCCTCCATGCCGAGATGGACGCCTTTGAAAACGCCGGCCGCCAACCGGCCGCCGTGTATCAGCGGGCAACCCTGTATTCCACCCTCTCCCCCTGCGACATGTGTTCTGGAGCCTCGTTGCTTTATGGGGTGCCCCGCATCGTCGTCGGGGAGAATCACACCTTCCGGGGGCCCGAGAACTGGCTTCGGTCGCGTGGTGTGGACATCGTCGTCCTGGACCGGGTCGACTGCATGCGGATGATGGAGGAGTTCATCAAGTCGAACCCCGATCTGTGGTTCGAAGACATTGGCGAGTAAGGATCACGGATAGAGGATCAGCTGGGTGTTGCGAAAGATCGCCACGGTCTTGCCAGTCGCCTCGGCGGTGACAGTGGCGTCCCAGACCTGGGTGGAGCGGCCGCCGTGGACCATGGATGCTCGGGCAACCATGCCACCAGACCGGAGGGTGCTGAGATGGTTGCACTTGAGCTCGATGGTGGTGAACCCGTTTGCCCCATCGGGAAGCGAGGCCACGGTGCCATAACCGCAGGCGGTGTCGGCGAGGGTCACCACCGTCCCGGCGTGCAGGTAGCCGTTGGAGGCCTCATGCCGACGATCTACCTCCAACCGCATCACCGACCTGCCGCGGGTGAGCTCGATGAGTTCGATCCCGAGCAGACCCGGGAGACGATCGGATCCGGCCGCTTCTAGGAAAGACGCCAGGACGGCAGGATCGCTGGGAAAGACAGGGGTTTCGGCCATTGGAGCGAAGATAGCCGCGGGTCTCCTACGCTCGGTCATGTGGAACCGGCAAGTTGGGTCGTGGCGATCGTTTTTGGCCTCGGCATTGGTCTGTATTGCGGGCGGCGCCGCCAGGACTTACGAGCCGTGCAGGCCATACTGGTCCTGGCGGTGGCGATCGGGACAGGAGCGTGGATCGCCAACCCTTCGGACCTCGCCGGGCCTTCCCTGGTCGTCGGCGGTGGAGCCGGCCTGGTAGCGGCGTTCGTGGCCGCCCGGAGAGTCGGCACATGAAGGACCCGGTCGAGGATCAAATCGAAGCGGCGATTAGACGGGGAGACTTCGACCAGCTTCCTGGAAGCGGGCAACCGCTCCCCAAAGGTGACGACGGTCCCGGGTGGTGGGCACGGCGACGAATCGCCGAAATGCGACGCCAGGACCGGTTGGCCGATCTGGCCGCCCGGATCGAACGGAATCTGGGTGAGGTCTGGGTGCTACCCGACGAAGCCGCAGTTCGGTCCCGGGTGGAAGAGTTCAACAACGAGATCGCGGCCGCCAACCAGGGTGTTCCGGATGACGAGCAACTACCCGGGCTGGTAGCCGACGATGTGATCGCCACCTGGCGACGTATGTATCGCGCCCGCCGCTAGACGCGGTGGCATGGCGCAGCCACTGTTCTAACGACCATCTCGAGATCGCCCAGGACTTCGTTGCTCCAGAGCGAAGCACGGTCCATTCATCATCGAGAAACCAACGGTCGCGGGCGATGTCGGCGGGTTCTCCTTCAGGCGGGGTGAGTTGCTGCGCGTACTTATGGCGTGTAGGCGTGGTGGGCCAGATCGCTCAGGGCCGCAAACTCCAGCGTGGCGGCATGGGTGGCTTCCAATACCACCGGTGGGGCCAATCCCGCTTCCAGCGCCTCCACCCAACGAGCGGCGCACAGACACCAGTGATCGCCAGGCTGCAATCCCGGGAATCCAAACCGGGGGGTCGAGAGGTCGTTGCCGCGTGACATGCTGAACTCGAGGAACTCGGCGGTCATCACCGCGCACACCGTGTGGACGCCAAGGTCCTCGGCCCCGGTTTCACAACATCCATCGCGATAGAACCCGGTCAACGGCTCAAAGGAACAGCCCTCAAGGTCGGTACCCATCACGTTTTTTGCCATCGGCGCAGCCTACCGACGCCCAAAGCGGTAGAAGGCAATAGCTGCCGCGTGACCGACGTTGAGTGAGTCGACGTCCCCGGACTGCGGTATTCGCACCATCATGTCAGCGGCAGCGATTGCTTCAGTGGTAAGTCCGGTGGCCTCCGAACCCAACAACACCGCAGGCTTTCCTGCTACCTCAACTTCGCCTATATCGCGGGCAGCCGGATGGGGAGTCAAGGCCACCACGGTGAATCCACTTTGTTTCATCAAAGCGAGGTCGGAGAGCCAATCCTCCGAACGGGCGATGGGGATTGTGAGGACGGTGCCCATCGACACCCGGACACAGCGCCGATAGAAAGGATCGGCGCAGGTCGGGTCGAGTATGACGCCGTCGATCCCGAGGACGACGGCCGACCGAAAGATCGCCCCCAGGTTCTCGTGATCGTTGAGACCCTCCAACACCGCCAGGGTGTGACTGCTGCTGAGAAGGTCGGCAAGGGCAGATACAGGCCGACGATCAACCGCCGCCACCACCCCCCGATGTAGTTGGAACCCGACGGTCGCCGCCAGAACCTCCTTAGGTGCGACGTAGAGCGGCACCCCGGCCGGCACCTCCAGACGATCGACTTTGTCGGCCGCGATCAACACCGATCGCACCGGCCAATCGGTCCGAAGAAGCCGGACGACCGCCTCCCATCCCTCGACGATGAAAAACCCCATCCGGGGGGCCGGATCAGTCAGATGCAGATAATCCGCCACCCTCGGGTCGTCCGGATCGCTAATAACTGTCCTCATCGAAGTCACCGTTCACGTCGAGAACCTGCGCCGAACCTTCAAGGTACCGGTCCGAGAGGGCGGCCTGAAGGCTTCCTTGCGAAGCCTGATCGCGCGCGAGCACAAGACCGTGGTCGCAGTCGAGGGAGCCACCTTCGATCTGCGCCAAGGTGAGATCGTCGGGTTTCTCGGACCCAACGGGGCCGGGAAGACCACCACTCTCAAGATGCTCTCCGGGCTCCTGTACCCCGACTCGGGGGTGGGCGAGGTGCTCGGCCACATACCCCATCGCCGCGAACCTGTGTTTCTCAAGCGGATTGCCCTGGTGACCGGGAACCGCAACGCCTTGGCCTGGGATCTACCGGCGCTTGACTCCTATCTCCTCCTCAAGGCTCTGTACGACATCCCCGGGACCGACTTCATCCGTCGCCGCGACCAGTACATCGAATTGCTGGAACTGGGCGAGCTCGTCACCAAACCCGTCCGCAACCTCTCCCTGGGAGAACGGATGAAAGTGGAGCTGGCAGGAGCGCTGCTCCACGCCCCCGAGGTGCTCTTTCTCGACGAACCCACCCTCGGCCTCGACGTCACCATGCAGAAACGGCTCCGGACCTTCATCCGTGACTACAACGCCGAGTACGGCTCGACGGTGTTGCTCACCAGTCACTACATGGCCGATGTTGAAGCGCTGAGCGAACGAGTGATAGTGATCCACCGCGGCCGCCTCCACTACGACGGCGGACTGACGGGACTCACCTCCAGATTCACGACTTTCAAAACCATCACAGTGGTCGGGGAAGGCCTTCCTGCCGATATGGCGGTGTGGGGCGAGGTGGTCGAGCGTCTTCCCGACCGCGTGACGCTGCGGGTCGCACCCGATCAGGTGGGACGGGTGGCGGCCGGACTTCTCGCTTCCGCGACGATCGACGACCTCACCATCGAAGACCCACCGATCGAAGATGTGATCGAGCGCGTCTTCGCCGAAGCGGGCGAAGCGACCTGATGTCTCTGCTCCGTTACTACGTGGCGGAGGCCCGCAACGGTCTCCTGCATGAATTCCAGTATCGGGTCACGGCCTTCATCGGTTTGATCGGGTTCTTGATCGAGCCGGTCGTGTACCTGGCGGTATGGCGATCGGTGGCAATCGCCCAGGGAGGTGCCGTCGGCGACTACGGGTTAAGCGAGCTGACTGGCTATTACATCGCCTGGAGCCTGGTACGGGCTATGAACCTGGCGTTGGCGCCCTATACCTGGGAGTGGCGGATCCGGGGCGGGCGACTCAACGAGTTTCTGATCCGCCCGGTCCATCCCTTCCATCGCGACTTCGCCTTCTTCGCCGGCCAGAAGCCGATCTGGATCGTGATGGCGCTGCCATTGGCGGCAATCATGTGGCTCACCTTCCGGCCCGACCTGACCCTGAGCCTCGTCGGGATTCTCGGGTTCTCTGTGGCCATCTGGCTCGCCTTCGCCATCCGCCACATGGTCTTGTTCGTGCTCGGGAGTGTGAACTTCTGGACCACCCGCACCTCGGCGTTGTTCGAGATGATCGTGGCGCTGGAGTTGATGTTGTCAGGCCGGCTGGTCCCTATGTCGCTGATGCCCGAGTGGGTGCAGAGGGTTTCTTACTTCCTTCCGTTTCGGTGGACCTTCCAGTTTCCGATCGAGACGGTGATCGGTCGTCTCAACGGAGGACAGATCCTCACCGGACTGGGTGTGCAGATCGCCTGGATCGTGGGGCTCACCTTTCTGATTCGGGTGGTCTGGGGCCAAGCCATCAAGCGCTACACGGCGGTGGGTGGATGAGAGCGCTCCGTCTCGGTTGGGCCTACTTCCGGATCATCGCCGCCAGCGAGTTCCAGTACCGGGTCAACCTCGTGCTTCAGCTCCTGAACTCGGCCATCACCCTCGCCACCGGCATTGTGGCTATCTCCCTAGTTTTCTCCCACACCCCCGACCTCTCCGGATGGACCAGGGCCGAGCTGTTGGTGGTGATGGGTCTCCACATCGGCATAGGGGGATTGATCGGGGCGCTGGTGCGTCCCGGGATGAGCCAGTTCATGGAGGAGGTGCAGGAAGGGACCTTTGATCTCGCCCTGACCAGGCCGGCCGACAGCCAGTTGCTGGTGAGCATCCGCGCCTTCCGGGTCTGGCAATTGATCGATGTGGTCGTGGGTGGCCTGGTGGTGGCGTATGGCGCGGCTTCGATCGAGGGGATTGGCATCGGTCGGCTCGTGTCATTCCTCGCCGCGGCGGCGATGGGTGTGATCGTCCTTTACTGCTTGTGGTTGGTACTCGCCACCACCGCGTTTCGGATCACCAGGGCCGACTCGATTTTCGACATGTTCGACGGGATGTATCAGGCGGGACGATGGCCGGTCTCGATCTATCCGGGCTGGCTGCGGGGGACTCTGACCTTTGTCATTCCCCTGGCGTTTGCGATCACGGTCCCGGCCGAGACTCTTGCTGCCCGGCTCGGCCCGGGATCGCTGCTGGTAGGCGTGGCCGTGACGGGAACGGTTGTGGTCTTTTCCCGTTTTGTCTGGCTGCGGTCGATCCGCCACTACAGCGGGGCCTCGGCCTGAAGCAAACCGAACCGAACCGCGAACCCGGGGTTGTAGAGCTTTATGGGCCCGTGAACCCGGGGTTCGCGGTGTCAAATGGTGCCGCTAGCGTTGCCAGGATGGCCGAGCCGCTCGTTGTCGCCCGCCAATTGACCAAGAAGTTCGGGGAGATGACGGCGGTGGCCGGGATCGACTTCGAGATCTCGGCCGGGGAAGCGTTCGGCTTTCTCGGCCCCAACGGCGCCGGGAAAACCTCCACCATGAAGATGATCGGCGCCACCTCCCCGCTCACCTCGGGTGAGCTCACTGTCCTCGGTATGGACCCGGACAAACATGGCCCCGCCATCAGAGCCAGGTTGGGAGTGGTCCCCCAGGAGGACAACCTCGACACCGAGCTGACGGTGGAAGAGAACCTCCTCATCTATGGGCGGTATTTCGATCTACCCCGCGCCGAGATCCGCAAACGCATCGACGAGCTTCTCACTTTCTCCCAGCTCGCCGATCGCCGCAAAAGCAAGGTCGAGCCTCTGTCCGGTGGGATGAAGCGCCGTCTCACCATCGCCCGCGGGCTCATCAACCGTCCCGACATGCTCATCCTCGACGAACCCACCACCGGACTCGATCCCCAGGCCCGCCACCTCCTCTGGGATCGTCTCTACCGGCTCAAGCGGGATGGGGTGACTCTCATCATCACCACTCACTACATGGACGAGGCCGAACAGCTCTGCGACCGCCTGGTGATCATGGACAAAGGTGCCATCGTCGGAGAAGGTTCCCCTCGTAGCCTCATCGAAGAGCACTCCACCCGCGAAGTGCTGGAGCTTCGGTTCCCCGTTGGAATGCAGGACGAAGCAGTTCCCCGGCTGGAGGGTCTTGGCAAGCGGGTGGAGGCCCTGCCCGACCGGGTTTTGATCTACGCCGACGACGCCGAAGATCAGCTTGCCGAACTCCATCAGCGGGGAGTAAATCCCGAGGCCACCCTGGTGCGCCGCTCGAGCCTGGAAGACGTCTTCCTTCATCTAACCGGTCGTTCGCTGGTCGATTGATGCCCGCCGCCACCACCACCCTTCGTGTGGTCGAGGCCCACGCCCGTTACTACAAACGGACCTGGCGGGGGTCGGTCATCTCCACCTTTGCATCACCGCTCTTCACCCTGCTGGCGATGGGGATGGGGCTCGGCTTGCTGGTCGACCGCCAGGGGGGAGGACCGGGTGGCGTCTCCTATCTGACCTGGCTCGCTCCGGGTCTGCTGGCCGCCGCGGCCATGCAAACCGCCGCCGGCGACTCGTCCTACCCGGTGATGGCCGGGATGAAATGGACCAAGAGCTATCACGCCGCCCTCGCCACCCCGGTGGGGGTGCCCGCCCTCACCTACGGACATTTCGGGTGGGTGGCTTGTCGATTGACCCTGAGCCTCACTGTCTATGCGGTGATCATGATGCTGGTGGGGGCGGTGAGTCCCATTCGCGGGCTCTTCGCGATTTTCCCCGGCGTCCTCACGGGGATGGCCTTCTGCACACCGATCACCGCCTGGGTGGCCCAAGCCAAGAACGACGCCAAGCTCCCTTCTCTGTTCCGGTTTGTGATCGTCCCGCTCTTTCTCTTCTCCGGGACCTTCTTCCCGATCACCCAGCTACCCGACTGGATGCAACCGGTTGCCTATGTCACTCCGCTGTGGCACGGCGTCGAGCTAGCCCGGGCCGCCGCCGGGGTGCCACTCAGCCCCCACTTCCCCTGGTATGTCCACCTCGGCGCCTTGCTGGCCTTTGTGATCGTCGGCGCATACCTCGCGCTGCGCAACATGGAAACGGCCCTTCGAAAATGAGTTCCACCCTCGTCACCAGGGTCATCCCACCGATTCGTCGCCCCGGCACCCGCGCCCACCGGTTGCTCGAACGCAACCTCATGGTCTACCGCCGGATCTGGATGATCATCGTCTCGGGTTTTTTTGAACCCGTCTTCTATCTCTTTTCGATCGGCATCGGAGTCGGAGCCCTGGTGGGAGAGATCCAACTCTCCGACGGTCGTCTCATCACCTACTCCGCGTTTGTGGCCCCGGCTCTCCTCGCCGCCTCGGCCATGAACGGGGCGGTTTTCGAATCGACCATGAACGTGTTTTTCAAGCTCAAGTGGGGAAAGATCTACGACGCCATCCTCACCACTCCTCTGCAACCGCTCGACATCGCTCTCGGCGAAACCGCTTTCTCGTTGATGCGGGGCGGCATCTACTCGGTCGGATTCGTGATCGTGATGGCCGCCTTCGGCCTGGTGGAGTCGTGGTGGGGACTGGCGGCGGTCCCGGCCTGTCTTCTTATCGGCTTTGCCTTTGCCGGGGTCGGGCTGGCCGCCACCACCTTTATGAAGGGATGGCAGGACTTCGACCTGGTGACACTGGTGGTACAGCCGCTTTTCTTGTTCTCCGGGACGTTCTTCCCCATCGAGGTTTACCCGCCAACCCTCCAGATTATCGCCCGGTTGTCACCCCTATATCACGGCACCGAATTGATCAGGGCCGCCACCCTGGGCAACGCCGACTGGTCGATCCTCGGTCACGCGGGTTTCCTCCTGGCAATGGGTCTGATCGGGATGACCATCGCCCAGCGCCGCTTCCACCGGCTGCTTCTTCCTTGACATTGCTGCTTGGCGCTGACATTGCCGGGACTTTGCCGGGATAGCCTCATGCGGATGGCAAATCGCACCTGGTCGCCCTGATGTTGCGCCGGTATGTCGCCGGGCGACTGGTTGCAGGCTTGTTTGGTCTGCTCATCTTTCTGACGCTGGTGTTTTTCCTGGCCCGGATCATGATCCCCGGCGACATCACCACCAACTTTGCGGTGGGGGGTGGCGGGAGCGCCAGCCGGGTGCGCGAGGCGCTCGGGCTTAACCGACCCCTGTGGGAGCAGTATCTGATCTGGCTGGGCCGGGTGCTCACTTTCAACTTCGGGCGCACCCCGACCGGCCCCACCATCTTGAGCACGCTTCTCGCCGCCCTTCCCTGGACCTTGACCATGTTCGGTCTTGGTCTGGGATCCGCCTTTTGGGTGGGGAGCAGAGTGGGTAGATGGGCAGGCTGGCGGTCAGGGTTGTCGACGCCAACCAGCTTGAGCGCGGCGAGCCTCAGTTCGATTTTTCCCCCGTGGCTGGTATTCCTCGCCTTCTACACCACTCTCACCGTTTTCGGCTTCCGGGTGTTCAACCGAGTCACCGCTCTCCAATACGAACTCTGGACGCGGGGGCTGCAACAGCACCGGGTCTTGTGGTCGATGATCGCCACGGTCGGAGGCCTCCTCGCCCTTTCGTTGGTGATCGGGCGGTTCATCACCGAACGGCGGCGCAAGGTGATCTGGGCACGGGTCTCCCGCTTGGCCATCCCGGTGATCGCAGTCCTGATCTGGATTCAGGCCGGGATCTTTCTGCACGTCCTCGATTTGCTCGGGTTTTTCATCCTTCCTGTCCTGGTGCTATTTCTCTTATCGGTGGGCGACGTGATCCTGGTCGTGGCCGCCTCCATGGACGGCCTCGCCGACGCCGACTTCTCAGTCACTGCCCGGGCCAAAGGCCTCACCAGTAAACAGGTGCGGGAGCGACACGCCGGACGGGTTGCCCTTCTCCCCGCCCTCTCCCGTCTCACCGCCAACCTTCCGTTTGCGCTGGGGGGCCTGGTGATCATCGAGGCGAGCTTCGGACGGCTGGGCGGATATCGCATCGACGTTCCCGGGGTTTCGTCGGTGTTGTTCGGGTCGTTGCGTCAGCGCAACCTCACCGTCACCCTGGTCGGGCTCATCATGGTGGGGGTCATAACTCTGTTGATCCGGATCGGTCTCGACCTGGCTGCAGCCACCCTCGATCCCCGCATTCAATTGGAGCGGGCCCGGCGTGGTTGAGGCGAGCCGCACCATCAAACCGGGGTGGGCGGTGCGATCGCATTGGGTCACTGGATGGATCCGGGCGGTTCTCACCCACATGGAGGCACGCGCCGGTCTGGCAATTCTGGTCTTTTTCGGATTGTTGGCTGTCTCCCATCCCGTCCTGCTTGGCACTGTTTGGGAGCCGGGCATCTATGACCCCCGGGCCGGTTACGACATAACCATCAGCCACCCGTCCCACCCCACCTTTGCCCACCTCCTGGGGACCGATGCCTTTGGCAAGGACACCTTCAGCATGTTGCTTGCCGGGACCAGACCAGCCCTGGTTACCGGTGTTCTGGCAGGAGTGACCACGGCTGTGGTGGCCTTGACGGTGGCGGCCTTCTCTTCCGCTTTCCGCCCGGCCGACCGAATCCTGGGCATCCTGGTCGATGCCGCCCTTTATCTGCCTGTGCCGGTGGTCATGTTGATTCTGGGGGCCGACCCGCAGGCCGACCGCCTCACCCCGGAGGTCTTCGGTCTTTTGTTCGGCCTGCTCACCGGTTTGTCAAGCGGAGCCCTGGTACTGCGGAGCCAGGCAATGCCGATCATGGCCTCAGGCTTTGTCGACGCCGCCCGCATCGCAGGAGCCACCAACCGCCAGGTGATCACCCGCCATCTGATCCCGGCCCTGGTGCCGATGGCCGGGGCGTACGTCGTCCTGGGTGCTGCCGGGGCGATAGTCACTCAAGGGTTCTTGTCCTGGCTCTCGTATACCGCCACCTACAACGACTGGGGGACGCTGGTGTACTGGGCGATCGTCACCCGCGATTTCACGGGTCAACTTCTCTGGCATGTGCTGATCGCCTCCGGCGTTGCTCTCACCCTGTTGACCCTGGGATTCCACCTTCTCTCCATCGGGTTCAAGAAAGCCGCGGCCCGACCATGGACGTCTTTGCCGCCCGCCTACGTCGAGCCGGTCCCCCCGGAGGCTCTCGCCAAGGAGATTGCGGTCATCTCGTGAAGATGACCGGCTTTCTTCTGCGCCGGCTCCTCTCCGGACTCTTTGGACTCGTGGTATTCGCCAGCATCATGTTCTTTGTCTCGGACTGGTTGGTTCCGGGCGATTTCGCCTCGATCTTCGGCAGCGGCGCGGCGGAGATGCGCGAGGCTTTGGGGCTCAACCGCCCGGTCTGGGTGCGATGGTGGGAGTGGATGGGGCAACTGGCCACGGGGAGCCTTGGAACTTCATTCACGGGAGAGCCGGTCATCAACTCGGTGATGTCAGTTTTGCCGTGGTCGGTGGCCTTGTTTGCACTCGCGATCACCGTCGGGATCGCAATCGGCATCCCCGTCGGTCGCCGGGCCGGATTCCGCGACCGGCCCCTTAGCCCGACACTCCTTGCCGCTGCTACCGCCTCCAGCGTTTTTCCACCCTGGCTGGCTCTCCTGATCATCAACCTTGCCCTGACCGTGGTCGGTTTCGAGTTCTACGACCGCCTCCGCAGGCTCGATGAGATCATGTGGGACACCCCGCCTTTCCCCAATACCGTGCTCTGGCTGTTGGTCGGTGGGGTGTTGTTGGCGGGCCTGCTGCTGGTAGCCGTTGCCCGCGCCTCCCGGCTCGGACGCAAACCCTGGCTGGTACGCGGTTGCTGGCTCCTGATACCCGCGGCGATCGTCGGTACCTGGGCCACCCTGGGGATCCTGCCCCGGATGGTCGATCTGCTCGGGTTCATCTCGCTTCCGGTGCTCGCCTTGGGTATTGCCGCCGCGGGCGAAGTCATAATGGTGGTGGCCGCGGCCATGGTGGGATCGTCCACGGCTCCCTATACCCAGGCGGCCCGGGCGAAGGGTTTGAGCACTGCCATGATTCGCCGCCGTCACGCCGGGAGGGCAACGTTGCTTCCGGCCCTCAGTCGACTGGCCGCCGGTTTGCCTTACGCCCTCGGCGGCCTGGTCATCATCGAATCAGCCTTCTCCGGGGGCATCGGCGTGTTCAACCCGCTCGGGGCTCGATCATTCGACTTCGTCGGCCTTAGTTCCATCATCTTCTTTCAGGGTTTTCAGCAGAGAGACACCCCTATAGCGATTGGCGCCCTGGTTGCCATCGGATTGCTGGCCCTGATCGTGCGATTGATCGTCGATGTTGTCCACGTAGCGCTCGATCCGCGGGTTGAAGCGGAGTCGGGCGTTGGTTAATCCCAACCGTCTCCGGCGCCGGGGGTGGTTCCGCGGCTGGCTGGGAGCGGTTCTGGTCCAACCAGCCTCCCGCCTGGGTCTGGGGCTAATCATGATCTTCATCCTGGGGGCGATCGCTCATCCGATCCTCTTCGCCACGATCTGGCCCAGCCACATCTACGACCCCCGCGCCGGGTTCGACATCGAGGTGATGCACCCGGCCCCGATGAGCTGGCGCCATCCCCTGGGCACGGATGCATTTGGCAAGGACGCCCTCAGCATGTTGCTGGCGGGCACTCCTCCGTCGTTGATCGCCGCAGTAGCCGCGGCAGTCTCGGCCGCACTGGTGGCCCTGGCGATGGCCTCGGTTGTCGCTTCCTACCGCAGGGTGGGGAGGGTGCTCAACGTCATCACCGACGGGGCGCTGTTTGTACCGATTCCGGCGGTGATGTTGATTCTGGGGGCCGACCCCCGGGCCGATCGGCTGACTCCGCTCTTCTTCGGACTGGCGTTTGGGGTTCTCACCGGGGCGTCCAGCGGGGCCCTCGTCCTGCGCAGCCAGGCCCTGCCGTTGATGAAGGCCGAATACATCGACGCGGCCCGGGTGGCCGGAGCCTCGCGACGCCAGATCATCTTCCGGCATTTAGTGCCAGCGCTGCTGCCGCTGGCCGGCGTCTACGCGGTGCTGGGTGCTGGAGGTGCCATCGTCACCCAGGGATTCCTTGCCTGGCTGGCGTACACCGCCGCCAAGAGCGACTGGGGAACGTTGATCTACTGGGCCTTGACCACCCAGCTGTTTGCCGGCGGCCTCCAGTGGAACATCATCATCGCCGCCGGTCTGGCCATTTCATTGTTGACCCTCGGCTTCTTCTTGCTCGCCAGCGGTTTGCGTCGAGCCGCCGAAACCCCTCCGGTGTCTTTGCGCGAATAAGCAACCGACCACTGAACCGTTCTTGTGAACGGTCGGCCGGTCGGTCGGTCGGGTCGAAGATCAGCTCACCACTTGGCGACCATGGCGAGCACCGCCACTGCCACCAGCACGGTGTCGATGGTCCCCCACATGGCAATAGAGCGGTGAGCCGGAGCCGCCGCGGCCGCGTTGCCGCTCTCGTAGGCGGCTATGGCCACGTTGGACTGGCGATTAAATACGAGACCGGCCAGGGCTCCACCGATGATGAGGATCGCGAGCCCGATGCCGACGAAAATGTCGCTGAAGCTGTAGGCATCGAAGCCCAGCACCAAATAGAGACCGGTGATCAGGATGAGAGCCGACGCACCGCCATACACGGGCCCGCTCGCTTTCTTTACCGTCTGCATCCAGCGCTTGGCCACGGTGGAGTCGCCACTCACGAGACCGCGGCTCACGGCCGCTTGCATGACGTTGGCTCCCAGCCAGGTCCCGCCTCCGAGGATGTGAAGCCACAACGCAATATTCCGCAAGTCGATCTCCTTTTCGTGAGTAGAACGTTACCGGAGGCCTTTGTGGAGGGCGGCGATCTCGCCCAGCTTTTCAACGGTCGCAGGAACAATCGGATCGAGAACTGCCTGCACATGATCCACTCCGGCCGCTCCCACCTCACCTAGCTGGCGGGCGATCTCCTCGGCCGGTCCGGTCCAGGCATTTCCCCCGGTCCTCCGACCCGGACCCTCCGGGAACCCGATGTACACCGCCACCGTTTTCTCGACCTCTTCAGGTGGCCGCCCCACCTTCTCACAGGCGGCGTCGATCGTGGCGAGGAGCGCACCCAGTTGGGTGGGATCATTTTCATAGTCCTCGTACCAGGCGTTCCACGACTGCACATGCGGCAAAGTCAGTGTCAGCATCCTGGGCCCGATTGAACCCACCATCAGCGGGGGTCCACCTGGTCGACTGGAACGGGGCAACAGTTCACACTCACGCAGGGTATAAAACTCGCCGTCGAAGTCGATGACACCTTCCGTCAGAAGCGTGCGGACGATGGTGAAGGCCTCGGCGAAACGGTCGACCCGCCTCTCATAAGGAAGACCGAACGCGTCAAACTCGAACCGGTTCCATCCCGCTCCAACTCCGAAGACGAGGCGGCCACCGCTGATCTCATCGACAGCCGCCGCCTTCTTGGCGAGGATGGCGGGATTGTGGAATGGGAGGGCCGCGACAAATGGTCCGAGTTGAACCCGCTCGGTCACCGCCGCCAACGCCGCCAGCATCGACCAGCACTCCCATGGCCCCCTGCGACCACCGGGCAGGTCGTACAGAAGGTGGTCGCCCAACCAGATCGAGTCGAGGCCTACCTGTTCGGCGACGCGGGCGATCTCGCGCAGTTCAGGCCACGACAACTCATATTCGATCTCCGGAAGCTGAACGCCGATTTTCATGAGAGGAGCGCGCGGAGGGTATCGATGGTGTCGGCCTCCTGGGGATCCTTATCGTCGCGGTACCGTTTGACCCTGGCGAATCGCAGCGCAATCCCACCCGGATAACGCGAGCTGGCCTGGACCCCGTCGATCGCCACTTCGACCACCTGCTCGGGACGGACATAGACCGCCCACCGATCGCGGCTTGTCTCAAGCTCAAGAAAACGCGAGGTCTGCCATGCCAGCATGTCGTCGGTCATGCCCTTGAAGGTCTTTCCGACCATTACATAGTCACCCGTGCGAGGGTCACGCGCCCCCATGTGAATGTTGGAGAGATATCCCTCACGGCGTCCGTGGCCCCACTCCACCGCCAGTACCACCAAGTCATAGGTGTGCACTGGCTTGACCTTGCGCCAGGATTTGCCGCGGCGCCCGGCCTCGTAGAGGGAATTGGGATCTTTGACCATCACCCCTTCCTGGCGGGCTGCCATCGCCTCGTCCAGGAAGCGGCGTGCATCAGCCGGATCGGTGGTTCTGAGACGGGGAATGAGCCGCTCCCCGGGAACGATGGCATCGAGGTGGGCCAATCGCTCGTGCAGCGGTCGGTCGATGAGATCATCTCCCCCTGCATGGATTAGGTCGAAGAAAAAGGGGAAGAGCGGCACCTCGGCGAAGGCCCGCTCCTCGGTGCCGAAGCGGCTCATCGTCTCTTGGAAGGGTTGCGGGGTCCCATCCGGCCGCAGCGCCACTGCCTCCCCGTCCAAGACCAGGGTGTCCTCATCCAACCCCAGCACAACGGTCACGACCTCAGGCAAACGCTCGGTGACGTCATTGAGGTTACGGGTGAAAACCCGGACTTCGTCGCCCAACCGGTGCACCTGGATGCGGGCTCCGTCAAGCTTCCACTCGACCAACACCGGCCCGGTGACCGCCTCTTCGATGGAGCCAACCGGCGAAGCCAACATCGGCTTGAGAGGAGACAACACCTGAAGGCCAAGTTCAGCCAAACCGGCCTCGCCAGTTACCGAAGCGACACGCGCCACCGCTCCCAGATCGGCCCGCAGCATGAGGGCTCTCCGCAGGGGGACCGGCGACACCCCAAAGGCTGCCGCTACCGCCTCCACCATGATGCCTTCCAGGGCACCCTGGCGAAGTTCACCGGTCAGGAGCCTGCGCAGGAACCCCTGTTCCGGCGCCGTGGCCCTGGCGAAGAGATCCTCCAGCATCCGAGCTCGACGCGACTGGGAACCCGAACCGGTGACATTGGGGATGGCAGCGAACACCTCGTCGACCTCGCCAACCATCAGTGTGGGATCAACCGCAGGAGCCACTTCGATCCCGAAGGCTGACGCATAGCCAACTCCGATCCGACCCTGACGCGCCTCGCCCGACAAGAATCCGACCGCAATGGGAATCTCGTCGCTTTCGAGCCGGCTCAGCAACGCAGCCAGTTGGCTGATCTTCGACTTACGCGAAGAGGTCGCGGTGACGCCGGCCGATACGGCGACCACTTCGGCCAACAACATCAGGCTCCGCAGCCTCCGCCGATCGCCTGTTGGGGTCCGAGGTCGTCGTTGACATATTCGTACGCGATCGTTCCCGCTCCCTCGTAATAGAAGGCATCGACGACGATCTCCATCCGGGCGTCGTTGTTGAGGTCAACCATCGCCGCCACCGCATGTCTGAGGATGTAGGGGCTCTCCTCTTCCGCCTCTGAGAACTCGAGGACTGCGGTCTGCCAGTCGCCCTCGATCTGCTTGCGCAGGAGAACGGCGCTGTAATCGCCAGACCCACCGAAGAGATCGTCGGGGAGTCGGTTCACCACGACCAGCACCTCGGCGACACCGTCTCCTTCGATGTCGGTCACCACCACTTGTTCGATGTTGGGATCGGGGTCGTCGACCCCACGACTGGTCAGAAACTGAGCCAAGGCGTCGAGATGCTCGTCGGGAAGGGCTGCGAGCAAAGTGACGTCGTGCGGGCGCAGATCCCAATTGGCAATCACCGCCACTGCCCCAGGCTGCTGGGACCCGCCGGGAAGCGGAGGCTCGAAGTCGAGGATTGGCGTTCCGATTGGCTCACAGACCGCCAGAGCCGAACCGGTGGTGGTGGTAATGGGTTCGTCAAGGAGAACCACCTGGAACTGCTCCCCTCCCACCAAAGGGATAGCGACACTGCCGTCGCCCGGGACCCAGGAGTCGCCGTCCCACCAACCCATTACGCCGAAACGACTCACCGCCACCGGCACTCCGGGATTGGGGGTGGCAGCCGAGGTAGTGGTGGCGGCAGTGGTTGAGGTCGCGGCCGTCGTCGACGTAGTGGTGGTGGTGTCGGCGGCAGAAGTTTCGGTCGTTGTCGATTCTCCGCCGCTGCCGCATGCAATCAGCAGTACCACGAGGGACGGAACGAGGGGCTTCATCGAAAAGACAACAGGTCGAGACCTGCCCGCCGGAACATCCGGGCCACCACATGCAGGGGTAGGCCAATGACTCCGGTAGGGCTGCCATGGACCGACTCGATGAAGATTGCCGCCTCGCCATTGAGCGCGTATGCCCCTGCTTTGTCCATCGGCTCACCTCCGCTGACGTAGTCAGCGATTTCCTCCTCGGTCATGACCAAGAACTTGACGAGGGTGGAGGAAACCTCCGACGACAGCTCAAGGGTATCGGACATGCGGGCCAGCGCTACGGCTGTCAACACCTCGTTGGTGGTGCCAGAGAGACGCCGCAACATCGACTTCGCCTGCTCGGGATGGACGGGCTTGCCAAGAACCTGGCCGTCCAGCACGACGGTCGTATCCGCCGCGATCACCACCGTTCCAGCCGTAGCGACTGCCGTCGCCTTGGCCCGGGCAACCCTTTCCACATAGTCGTACGGCTCCTCGTCGGGAAAACGCAATTCGTCGATTTGTGGCGCCACGACCTCGAAGGCGAGGCCGAGTGACTCGAGCAACTGCCGCCGACGGGCCGACCCGGAGGCGAGGATCAGTTTGAGCGCGGTCGGTTGCACCATTATGAAGGTGCCGGTGACCCGATGTCACCCGGGGTCACGATGTTCTGAAGTCGGACCTGTCCGCGGGCGGCCACCTTGCCGTCACCGGACCGGGTCACGACCACCTGCCAGATCTGCTGATTGCGTCCCTGGTGAACTGCGCCGGCCTCTGCCCGGAGGGTGCCTTCACGGGTGGCGCGGAGAAAGTCGGTGGTGTTGGCGAGGCCGACGGCACCGAACCATCCCTGTTCATTGGCCCATAGCGCCGCTCCGTAGGAGGCGAGGGTCTCGATCATCGCGCAGAAGACGCCTCCGTGGACCATCCCGTACGGTTGCAAGTGGTGTTCGGCGACCTCGATCTCTCCTACGACCTTGGTGGCGCTGGCGTCGACGATCTGTAAACCGATGGTGGATTCAAAACCAGGCATCACGGAAGGGTAAAGGCCTTGCGTGGATCAAAGACCACTCGGCCACACCGCATACCGGCCACAGGATCTGACAGAACTCTCGGATCCTCGTGCGGGTCGCGGTCCAAGAGAAGCATGTCGGCCGCCGCACCCACACTCAAGGGACTTCTGCCCAGGTAGCGGTAGGCGTTGGGTCCGGCGGCAGCCACGGCTGCGGCGCTTGATAGGCCTAACTCGGCCAGGCGAATTGCCTCCTGGGCAACCTGACCATGGGCGAGACCAAGGTCGGTACCGCATAACACCTGCACACCCACATCGGCTGCCAGCGAGAGAAGGCGGCGGACGTTATCGAGACCGGCTCCGAGGATACGAACACCACTCGACCCCGGGACCAGGCTCGCCATCACGTCCTCGGTGTTTACGACGGTGGGAACCCAGGCGCCACCCCGGGCGCCGAGGAACGCCAAGTCCGACTCGGTCAGATAGAGGCCGTGTTCGATGGAGTCGACCCCCGCCCGGACGGCTATCCCGGGAGTGTCGGGCGCCATCGTGTGTATCGCCACGCGGGCACCGCCAGCATGGGCCACTGCCACCGCCGCCGCCAGGGATTCCTCCCCGAAGTTGATAACCGGACCCCGCCCCTTCTGGGGCCAATCGCCGACCAGTTTCACCCACCCCCCGCTCTTGCTGGCCGAACCGACGGCCTCGGCCAAACCCGCCTCGTCAGTCTCAACAGCAAATCCGCGGAAATATCCATGGTCGCCGCTGATCACCCGACCCGCCGCCTCAAGATCGGGGCGTTGGTCGGGTGGGTCGCTCATGAGCTGCAAGACCGTCTCGTCCCTCCAGCCCTTGTCGATGACCAGGAAGACCCCATGTTCCAACTGGGCGAAAGCCCGGTGCCGTGCCTTCGCCAGGTCACCCGACTGTTCGGTTTCTCCGTGAGAATCGGCACAGAGATGGGCGTGGCAATCGGCAAGACCGGGCATCGCCCAGTACCGGGTTAGGTCAACTTCGGGGCCATCGACGGAGTCTGGATCGGCGTACACGCCATCGGCAACACCAAACGTCCGGTGGTGGCCTTCTAGGTCCCGGAAACTGAGAACGGCATTGATCAGTTGTGGCTCCAGTCTGGGTGGCAACCAGGCGACAATTTAACGGTGAAACCCAGGTCGATCACCCTGCTCCTCGTCGTTCTGGTTGCTTGTACCGGCCAGCGACCGACGGTCACCTCCATGCCGGTCATAACAATTCCTCCGACCACCACCACAACCGCCGGTCCCCTGGTGGTCGAGGTCGCCGGCTGCGGAGCGCCACCGGTCAATTTCGCCCTGTTGTGCGAGGTGGTGGAAACCATCGACGAAAACCACCTCACCCCCCCGGCCCATGCCTCCCTGGCGGCGGCCGCGGCCGGAGGGATCAGTCTCTTCACGTCGACCGAATCTCCCGACCTGCCGGCCACTTTGACCTGTGCAATCCCCTCGGCCGACTTCACAATCCTCTGTGACGCAATCGAAGCCCGCCTCAACAGCGACCCGGTCCCCCTGGCCCCGCTGGTGGAGGCCGCTGTGGACCAGATGCTCACCGAAGTCCTTGACCCATACACCCGGTACATTCCGCCCGAGCTGACCGGTGCATTTGGTGACAATGGCGTGATCTATGGCTCCGGAATAGTCATCGGTGCCCGCACAGTGGCCGGCTCACCATGCGCAAGGATCGGACCCACGTGCCCCCTTCTGATCGAGTTGGTCATAGATGGGAGTCCGGGGGAAACCGCGGGTCTCGTTATAGGAGACCAGATCACCGCGGTCGACGGCTCCGACGTTTCCGACCTGACGGTTCTCGAAGTGGCCGGCAAACTCACCAAGGCCACGGGGGAAGCCAGCGATCTGACCATTCTCCGCTCGGGAGAGGAGATGGCTGTAGAACTTGTCCATCAGCTCGAAGGGCTGATGCCGGTGACGTCGCAGATGGTTGGAAACGTCGGCTATATACGACTGGCCGAGTTCGGCTTCGATACCCACTTGTTCGTCCATTTCGGCCTGCAGGTCTTGCTCGAGCAGGGGGCGGATCGACTGGTGCTTGATTTGCGCGACAACCCCGGGGGCTACCTCTTCTCGGTCTCGATCATCGGCTCGGAGTTTTTCGTCGATGGGCTGCTCTACAAAACGCGCTCGCCCACGGAGAACCTCGACTTTCCAGCTGTCGAAGGAGGGATTGCAACCAGGGTCCCAATAACAGTTCTTGTCAACGAGTCGAGCGCTTCCTCGGCCGAGATTCTCACTGCCGTGCTGTCAGAACGAAACCGGGCGTTGGTGGTGGGCCAACCCACTTACGGGAAGAACGTGGTCCAGGACGCCTTCGAAATGCGCAACGGTGGGATCCTGCGAGTGACGACTTCGGAGTGGACCACCCCGGGCGGCGCCACGGTGGCCGGGGTCGGGGTTCAACCCGATATCGAACTCGATCTCGGGCCCGAGCTAACTGTCGAACAGGTGATCGCCGCGGTCTTGGCGGCCAGTCGCTAGGAACGCGCGCAACTTCACACCTGCGCTTGAATGGAAGACGTGCGCCGGAACTCCCTATTCACACTTTGTGTCTTAACCGCGGCCTGCCTTGGGGCGCCGGCCGCGACCACGAACACGTCCGCCCCGGCCACTCCTAGCCCGATAACCACCACTCCCCCCGCTACCTCAACTACTGCCGCCCTACCTTCGTCGACCACCAATGCCCCGGTCGAGGTTGAGAGGATCAGCTGCGATCAGGCAGACGATGCAACCTTGGTCTGTGAGGCCTACGACCTCATCGAACGCTTCTACGTGGATGCCGTGGTCGCCTCCGATCTGGCCACCGGCGCCGCCACGGCGGTCGAAGAACTCGACACCCGCCCAGGCAGTGAGCCCCTCACGTGTCATCTCCCCGCAGAATCCTTCGAGCTGGTTTGTGCAGCCATGGCCGTCGAGGCGGCCTCACAGACCGCCTCTACCGAAGCCACGCTGGTCGGGATGATGACGGCGCTTGATGTCAACAGTGCTTATCTCGATCCCGAGGCTCTTCGTCTACTCGAAGAAGATCAGTCCGGCGCGGTCGAAGGAATCGGGGCGCTTGTGGCGTCGGAGGATATGACCGCCGAAGACCCCGAAGCCACGCCCTGCGGCACCATCTCCACCACGTGCCGCCTGGTGGTCGTCTCCACCTTCACCGACAGTCCGGCCCAGAGGGCAGGGCTCGTGAGCGGTGACGTGATGGTGGGGGTCGATGGCGAAGACATCGAAGGTTGGACGATCGACGAGGTCACCGCCACCGTCCGCGGTCCCGCTGGGACCCGGGTGACCCTCTCGGTGGAACGGGACGGACAGCGAATGGAGATCGTCATCATTCGCGCCTCGTTGACAATTCCCGTAGTGGAGTCGACGGTGATTGGTGAGACCGGCTATCTCCGACTCAATCTCTTCACCGACCAGGCTGACATGCAGGTCCACACCGCGCTCGAGTCCCTCCTCAACGACGGCATCGCCCAGCTAGTGATCGATCTCCGCGATAACCCGGGCGGCGCCCTCGACGCCACCGTGGGTATCGCCAGCGAATTCCTTGATCGAGGAGTAGTCGTCCGGACCGAAGCCCCCGACGAGGACGACGTCTATGAAGTGCGCCGCGGAGGCCTCGCCACCAACCCCACCCTGGACATCGCCGTGATCGTCAACCGCGGTAGCGCCTCGGCTTCCGAGGTGTTGTCGGGAGCCCTCAAGGAGGCCGGGCGCGCGGTCGTGATTGGTGAGAACACTTTTGGCAAGAACACGGTCCAGCAACGCTTCGACCTCTCCAACGGAGGAGCGCTCAAACTGACCGTGGCCCGCTGGGTGACCGCCGCCGGGACCGACTTTGGCGGCGAGGGCATCACCCCAGATGTGATCGCCGAGTTCGCCGACGACATTTCCCCGGCCCAATTGGTGGAGCGGGTGGCCGCCCTTGCGGGCTGGTCCAACGCTGCCTGAGGGTCATTGGCCGGTACCCACCCCGGTTGGACAGCTCACCCCGGTCCCTCCAATACCGCAATAACCATTGGGGTTCTTGCCCAGATATTGCTGGTGGTAGTCCTCGGCGTAATAGAAGGTTCCGGCTTGCTTGATCTCGGTCGTGATCATGCCGTAGCCGTTGCGATCCAGTTCGGTCTGATATGTGTCGCGAGACGCCAGGGCCAGGCGGAGTTGCTCGCCACTGGTCGTATAGATAGCCGATCGGTACTGAGTTCCGACATCGTTGCCCTGGCGCATTCCTTGAGTGGGATCGTGACCTTCCCAGAACCGCCGCAGCAACTCGTCATATGACACCAACGCCGGGTCGAAGACCACCAGCACCGCCTCAGTGTGACCGGTCTGACCCGAACAGGCCTCTTCGTAGGTGGGGTTGGGTGTATATCCCCCGGCGTATCCGACCGCGGTCGAATAGACCCCGGCAGTCCGCCAGAAGATTCGTTCGGCTCCCCAGAAACAACCCATGCCGAATACCACCGTCTCCAAACCGTCAGGGAACGGCGGCACTATCCGATGGCCGTTGACGAAATGGTGCTCCGGTACGGCTAGAGCCGTTGCTCGACCCGCCAGAGCCCGTCTCGCATCCACCATCTCCGTTTTGTGGCCAGACCGCCACATTGGTTCTCCTCTCTAAGTACACCCATACAACCCGGCGGCCGGGGAGTTAGTTCCGACCATCTGTTCTTGTGACGGCCGTTCTTGTGACGGATGGGTTTAGCCCTCAAAGCAAAGGGGTACCCTTCGCTTCGTGGTCAAGTTTCGCAGGCCCGCCCAACGGTCGGGTGATCTCATCGACCGTCGGGGATCTGGCGGACGGCCTGGATTGGCGGTGGGAGCCGGAGGCGGAGGCATCGCCATCATTATCGCCATCATCGTCGCTCTGACCGGGGGCAGCAGCGGCGGTTTGGAGGACATCCTCAACCAGCTCCAGCCACCGGCGACATCGGTGCCCGGCCAAAGCCCCCTGGAAGGAGCGCCCGATCCCGAGGCGAGCATGGTCGACTTCATGTCCGTGGTGCTTGACGACAACCAAGCGATGTGGGCAGAGATCTTCGCCAACAACCAGCTGGAATACCGCAATGCCCGACTCGTCCTGTTCACCGAGTTCGTCGAGTCGGGTTGTGGAGGGGCCCAGAGCGCGATGGGCCCGCACTATTGCCCGCTCGACGAACACATGTACATCGACCTGGCGTTCTTCGACGACCTGCAAACCAGGTTTGGCGCCACGGGCGATCTTGCTCCCGCCTACGTCTTGTCTCACGAGATAGGTCACCATGTCCAAAACCTGCTCGGCATCGACGACCAGGTGCGCGGACTCCAACAAGAGAACCCGGCTCAGGCGAACGAGCTGTCAGTGCGGATGGAGCTGCAGGCCGATTGTTTCGCGGGGGTATGGGCCTCGACCGTGTTTGTGGGCCAACTCCCCACCGGCGAGGACCTGGCCATCGATGCCGGGGAAATCAGCGAGGCCCTGGAAGCGGCAGCGGCGGTGGGCGATGATCGGATCCAGGAAACCATTCAAGGCCGGGTCGACCCGGAATCTTTTACCCATGGAACCTCCGAACAGCGGGTGAACTGGTTCAATACCGGCTACCAGACGGGCAATCCCGACGCCTGTGACACCTTCTCCGGCGACATATAAGAGAGGGCTTTCCGTTTTCATGTGAGTCTGCGGCTAGTTAGCCTGGAAAGGAGTCATGGGCGCCCGTCGTGCTGCCGCCGTCGTCACCGTTGGTTTGCTAGTGGTCGCACTGGTTCCGATGGCGCAGGCCCAGTCGGTGGATGAAGCCCGCCAGGCCAAAGACTCCGCCGACCGTTTGGTTAGTGCTGCTGTCGCCAATCGAGATGCAGTCGAGTTCGAGTTGTTGGAGGCTATGGAGCGTTATCAGGCCCTGTCAATCCAACTCGGCGATGTGTCTTCTGACCTCGAAGAACTTGGAGAGCGGATCGTCCGCACCGGTACCCAACTCCTTCTAGCCAACACCGTGGCCGGGGAGAGAGCAGTCGCCGCGTACATGCAAGCCGTCGCTCTGCCGAGTGCGATTGTCTTCAATTCAAAGAGTCTCGAAGGCGCCATCGTCGCGCAAAGTTCATTTGCGATTCTGATGGGTGAGGATCTGTTTCAAATCAACTCTTTGACGGTCACCGAGCGTGATCTGCGTACTTTGGAGGACCGTTATCGGATCGAGCTCTTCCAGGTGCAGGCCCTGCAGCTCGAAGTGGACGCCCAGGCAGACCACCTCGAGCAACTCTTCCTCGCCGCAGATGAGGACGTGGCCGCAGCCATCTCCTCGGCCCGGGCAGCAGACACCCAGTATCGGGAAGCTCTCGACGAAGCGGCTCGGGCCCGGGCCATCGCCGCCGAGCGGGAAAAGAAGGAACAACAAGCTTCCACGACCACGACCACCAGACCCCCATCCTCGGGCGGGACCACCACGACCGCCCCTGGCGGTGGTGGGACCCGCGTCTTCCGGCCCACAGTGGAACGATGGCGCTCTCTCGTCGCCGACTACTTCCCGGCCAATATGGTCAACGATGCCCTGGCTGTGATCGACTGCGAAAGCCGCGGTAGGCCCGATGCCTACAACCCCTATTCGGGAGCCTCCGGGTTGTTCCAGTTCATCCCCGGCACCTGGGCGGTGGCCTCGGTCAAAGCCGGGTACAGCGGCGCCAGCGCCTTCGAACCCGTGCCTAACGTCGCCTCCGCCTGGTGGCTGGTGAGCTATTACGAGAGTCGGGGCAAGCCCTCCTGGGCGGCGTGGAGCTGCCAACCCTGATCGGTTGGTGACGGTCGCCTCATGACAGCGATGCGCCCCGGTGACCCCGGTCTGTCCGGGGCGTCCGTGACTCCTTCTGGTGTCAACTTCACGCTGCGGGCACCCCACGCCGAGCGAGTCGAGTTGTGCCTCTTCACACCCGACGGGGAGCAGAGGGTCGACCTTCCGGCGGCGGGTTCCGGTCTCTTCTCCGGACTAACCGATGAGGCCGGCCCGAGAAGCGAGTACGGGTATCGGGTTCACGGGCGCTGGGAGCCTGCGTCCGGGGTGCTCACCAACCCGGCCAAGTTGCTTCTCGATCCCTACGCTCGCCAGGTCCGAGGTGGTCTTCATCCCGATCCCTCCCTGGTCACCCACCGGGCTCGCAGGGGGGATGAACCGGATGGCCGTGACAGCGCCCCCTTCGTCCCCCGGTCGGTTGTCAACGCCACCGAGTTCCATTGGAACGACGACGAACCTCCCGGCACAGCCTGGGAAAACTCCCTGATCTACGAGACCCATGTGCGCGGGCTGACGATGCGTCATCCGGCAGTACCACAGGAACTGCGCGGTACTTACGTCGGCGTCGCCAGTCCGCCGATCATCGAACATCTGATAGCGCTCCGGGTCACGGCCCTGGAGTTGTTGCCCGTTCATTATTCAGTGGCCGAACCGTCGCTTGCCCGCCGCGGGCTCACCAACTACTGGGGGTATTCGACCATCGGGTGGTTCGCTCCCAATCCCGCGTACTCGGCGGGCCCAGACCCGATCGCGGAGTTCAAAGAAATGGTCAAGACCTTGCATCAGGCCGGGATCGAAGTGATCCTCGACGTGGTCTACAACCACACGGCCGAGGGCAACCATCTCGGCCCCACCCTTTGTTACCGCGGCCTCGACAATCCTGGTTTCTATCGGCTCGACCCGGCCGATCCCCGCCGGTACACGGACGTGACCGGAACCGGCAACACGGTCGACCAGTCCCGACCGTGGGCACTGCAACTGTCGATTGACTCGCTCCGATACTGGGCAACGGAGATGCATGTCGACGGGTTTCGTTTCGACCTGGCGGTAGCCCTCGGGCGTGCCCCCGCAGCCGAGGCACCCTTCTTCCAAGCGGTGGCCGCCGACCCGATTCTTTCGAAGTTGAAGTTGATCGCCGAGCCGTGGGACCTGGGCCCCGACGGCTACCAGCTCGGCCGCTTCCCCGCCGGCTGGCGAGAATGGAACGGGAAGTTCCGGGATGACGTGCGCGATTTCTGGCGCAATGCCGACGGCATGGTGAAGGGCTTCGCTCGCCGGTTCGCAGGCAGCTCAGACATCTTCGGTGAGAGGGGTTCGACGGCCTCCATCAACTTCATCACCGCCCACGACGGCTTCACATTGTCCGACCTGGTCTCCTACAACCACAAACACAACGAAGCCAACCACGAGCACAACCGCGACGGTGAGAGTCACAACAGGTCCTGGAACTCGGGAGCCGAGGGCCCCACCCTTGATCCGGCCATCGTGGCCCGCAGAAAGACCAGAGCACACACTTTCCTAGCCACGCTGATCTTGGCCAAGGGGGTGCCGATGTTGTTGGGCGGAGATGAGCTCGGCCGTACCCAGGCCGGCAACAACAACGCCTATTGCCAGGACAACGCGGTCTCCTGGCTCGACTGGGAGGCGATGGATTGGGAGCGGATCACTTTTACCCAGAAACTGGCGGAGCTTCGCCACCGCCATCCTGTGCTGCGCCGTCAACCCGAGGTGATCTGGCTGCGTTCCGACGGCGCCGAGATGGACCGTACCGATTGGGAACTGAGCCACGCTCACACCCTGGCGGCTTTCCTCAACGGATCGGTCTGTGATCCCCCCGACTCCTCGTTCCTCTTCTTCTTCAATAGCCGACCGGACCGGCAAGGTTTCACCCTGCCCGATCGTTTGCAAGGGCAGGCATGGTCATTGGTGGTGGACACGGCCGATACTGTCGCCGGGATTGGTGCAACCGTCGAAGTGGGACCGTTCGGGCTGGTGGTGGCCCGCTGGACCGCCTAGACGATCAACTCACCTTTGGCCACAGCGACGATGCCGCCTGGAGAGATGGTGAACCGCACCCGATCGCGCTCGTGGTCGGTCCCGATCGCATAGCCCGGAGGAACATCAACGTTCTTGTCGACGATCGTTTTGCGCACCGTCGCCCCGGAGCCAATGTGGACGTTGTTGAGGAGGATCGAGTTCTCCACTATCGCTCCAGCTTCCACCCGCACTCCGGGTGATAAGACTGAGTTGCGGACATAGGCACCGGAGAGGATGACCCCGTTGGAGAGTATCGAGTCGGCGACCTGGCCCGGACCGTGTTTTTCGACCGCGACCACCTTGGCAGGAGGAGCGGTATGGCTGGCGGTGAAAATTGGCCAATCGTCGTTGTAGAGGTTGAACACCGGTTCGGTGGCAACCAGGTCGAGGTGGGCGTCGTAGTAGGAGTCGAGGTTTCCCACGTCGCGCCAGTAACCCCGTTCCCGATCGCTCACCCCTGGCACCTCATTGTGGATGAAGTCGTAGACCTCGGCCTGACCGGCGTCCACCATCCGCGGGATGAGATTGCCACCGATGTCGTGGCGCGAACTTTCATCCTCGGCGTCGAGGGCAAGCTGGTCGAGCAGTGCCTTGGTGGTGAAGACGTAGTTGCCCATGGACACCAGAGCCTTGGTCTGGTCTTCGGGAACCGGGCGGGGATCGGACGGTTTTTCCCGCCAGCTCTCGATTCGGGTGCTGGCGCCTCGTTCGATAACTCCGAATTGGGACGCCTCCTCGATCGGCACCCGAATACCGGCCACGGTCACCCCTGCCCCTGATTTGAGGTGATGATCGAGTAACTGCATCGGATCCATCCGGTAGATGTGATCGGCTCCAAAGACGAACATGTAGTCCGGATCGGCGTCTTCGACCAGGTTCAGGTTTTGATAGAGGGCGTCGGCCGATCCGAGAAACCACCTTTGCCCCAGACGCATCTGGGCGGGAACCGAGGTCACGTAGTTGCCAAGCAAGGTCGACATCCGCCACGTGCGGGACAGGTGGACATTGAGTGAGTGGCTCTTGTACTGAGTTAGGACCACGATCCTGCGTTGGCCCCCGTTGACCAGGTTGGAAAGGGCAAAGTCGATCAGCCGGTAGTGGCCCCCAAAGGGAACTGCCGGTTTGGCCCGGTCGCGGGTAAGGGGCATAAGCCGCTTGCCCTCACCCCCGGCCAGGACGATCGACAAAACGTTGACCCTGCCCGAGTTTGTCACGTCTTCTCGCTTCTGATGGTCTTCGCGTTTCTGATTGGGGCCATGAATGTTGCCGATAAGGGAGGCAGGGTCAAGGCTAGAGCCTGTCCAAAACCCTGGTTAGATCGAGTCTCGGTTTCGACGAGTTGTCCCGTGAGGGCGCCGAACCCGCCGAAGACGGCATCAGCACTCGAAGCTAGGACTTCCCACGACCCTGCCTCTGGCACACCGACCAGGTAGTCGTCCCAATGGACCGGGGTGAAATTGATCAGAACCAGAACGGGACGTTCGCCGCCAGCAGCTCGCAGAAAGGCCAGAGCAGCGTGGGAGTAGTCGTCGGGCTCAACCCATCGGAATCCGGAGGGGACGTGGTCCTCCCGATGCAGGGCGGGCTCGGCGGCCATCAACCGGTTGAGGGTTCGCACCCATTCCAGGACCCCACGATGGGCGGGCTCTTCGAGGGAAGCCCACGACAGCTCGGCATCGTGATTCCATTCCGCCCACTGCCCGAACTCGCCCCCCATGAAGAGAAGCTTCTTGCCGGGTGTGGCCCACATATAGCCAAAGAGTGCCCGTAGCCCCGCAAACTTCCGCCATCCCTCCCCGTACTGTTTGCCCAGCAGGGACCGTTTGCCATGCACCACCTCGTCGTGAGAGAGTGACAGGAAGAATTTCTCCGAATAGGCGTAGAGACCCCGAAACGTGAGCAGCCGGTGGCTGTCGGGATGTGATCGGAAGAGCGGATCGAGGCGGATGTAACGCAGGGTGTCGTTCATCCAGCCCATATCCCACTTGTAATCGAAGCCGAGCCCGCTCCCTTCGACAGGACCGGTCACCCTCGGCCATGAGGTCGATTCCTCGGCGACCAAGGCAACCCCATCGAAGCGGTTGTGGACCGTCCCGTTGAGCTTTCGCATCAGGTCTACCGCGGCCAGGTTCTCCCGGCCTCCATGTCTGTTGGGTACCCACTCTCCTTCTTTACGCGAGTAGTCGAGATAGAGCAGCGAGGCAACCGCGTCCACCCGGAGGCCGTCGGCGTGATACCGATCGAGCCAAAAGTGACCGGACGAGAGGAGAAAGCTCTGCACCTCGTTGCGGTCGTAGTTGAAGATGTAGGAGTCCCAGTCGGGGTGGTAGCCCCGGCGCGGATCGGCGTGTTCGTAGAGATGGGTTCCATCGAAGTAGCCCAGGCCGTGTTCGTCGGTGGGAAAGTGGGAGGGGACCCAATCGAGGATCACGCCCAACCCACGTTGATGGAGATGGTCGACCAGGAACATGAAGTCTTGCGGGGTCCCGTAGCGGGCCGTGGGAGCGAAATAGCCGGTGCACTGGTAACCCCACGAGCCGTAGAAGGGGTGCTCCATGATGGGCAACAACTCGACGTGGGTGAAACCGTTTTCACGGCCGTAGTCGGCCAGCGGTTCGGCGATGTTCCGATAGGTCACCGGCCCATTGCGTCTCCAGGAGCCGAGATGGACCTCGTAGATCGAGACAGGGGCGGCCGGGTCGATCCGGGCTGCCCGGTTGGCCATCCACTCACCATCGTTCCACTCGTATCCGAGGGTCCACGTGCGGGAGGCGGTGGCTGGTGGTGACTCGGTGTGAAAACCGAACGGATCGGCTTTGGCGACGCGGTAGCGGTCGTGGCGAGAGGCCACTTCGTACTTGTAGGTGTGACCGGCACCGAGGCCATCTACCTTGGTTTCCCACAACCCGGCCTCGGTCGCCTCCATCGGATTTGATCTCTCATCCCAACCGTTCCAGTCACCCACCACCGCCACCCACGCCGCCGCCGGAGCCCAAACCCGAAAGGTGGCCACATTCTCGTCAAGGTGACAACCGAGGATCTCATAGAGGCGTTCGTGACGGCCTTCGGAGAAGAGCCAACGATCGTCGTCGGTAACGGGCCGCACCATCCTTCGACGTTAGGCCAAAGCGACGGAGGACCTTCGTCTCCAGACCAGATGACCCCAACCCGCCGCCGCAAAACAGGCGATGGCGCCGAGCAACACCGCCGACCGCGGGCCAAGTGTGTCCGCCACCCAACCCACGACGGGACCTCCGATCGGGGTGGTGCCGAGAAAGACCATGGCCTGCAACGAAAGGACCCTGCCGCGGTAGCCGGGCTCGGCCAGTAGTTGGACAAGCGCCGTCGACGAGGTCATGAAACCGATGCTCCCCAAACCCACGATCAGGGCGGCCGGGTAGACCACCCAGAGCTGAGGAGCAAGCGCCATCACCACCATGCCGATCCCGAACAGAACAGTTGACCCAACAACGTGGATGGTGGGGACGGTTATACGGCGGGCGGTGGCCAGGGCGCCGATGACAGCGGCCAGGCTCATGACCGAGAACACCCATGTGTAGGCCTGGCGGCTGCCGCCCAAGGGTCCGGTCACGAGCAACGGGGTTGTCACCGCGAAGTTGAAGGCGAGCGTCCCGATGATCGCCATCATCACCATGGGAACGTAGAGATCACGCTGCGAAAACACGTATCGAAGTCCCTGGCGGATCTGACCGCGGCTGCGGGGGGTCTGCGGAGATGGGAAAAGCTCATCCGGACGCATGGACCACAATGCGGCCAATACCGCGACGTAGCTAATGGCGTCGATTAGAAACACCCAGGCATAACCCACCCAGAGGATGAGAAGGCCGGCCAATGCCGGACCCACAACCCTGGAGCCGGTCATCACGGTGCTGTTGAGACTGACGGCATTGGAAACGTGGGACGCAGGGACCATCTCCACGACGAAAGCCCTTCGAGATGGATTGTCGAAGGCGGTGAGGATTCCCTGCACTGTTGCCATGGCCAGGATGACGCCCACCGACGCCTGCCCGGTGAGAACCACGATTCCCAAGACAAGCGACTGCAACATCGCCCCGGCCTGGGTGAACAGAAGGAGCCGGCGTTTGTCGTAGCGGTCGGCCAGGGTGCCGGTCCAGGCCCCGAGTAGCAGTATCGGCCCGAACTGGCAGGCAGCCAGAACACCGAGCAAGACCCCGGAGGCGTTGAGGTCGAGCATGAGGAGAGTCTGGGCAACCATCGTCATCCAGGTCCCGGTCTGGGAGAGGAACTGGCCGAGGAAGAAGAGTCGGAAGTTGCGGATGTGGAGCGATCGGAAGGTCTCGCCGATCCCCGTCGCCAGGGTTGTCATTGGGGTGGTTCGTCCTCCGATGCCAACCGCTCGAGGATGGGCATGGCCGCGATGAGGGCCTCGATCTCGGCAGGGTCGAGTCCCGACAACCGGCGGTTGAGATAGGCGGTCCGGCGGGTGCGGACCTCTTCCAGCAATGCCTTCCCTGAGGGGGTGGTGGAGACCAAGCTCACCCGGCGGTCACCCGGGACCGTGGTTCGTTTGACGAGCCCGAGATCTTCCAACTTGGTGACAATTTTGGTCATGAAGGGTGCGGAGAGGTTCTCGCGGTTGGCGACCTCTCCCAAGGGGATTGGACCTTCCCTTCCAATAGTGGCCAGACACGAGATCTGGGTGAGGTTGAGCCCACCCATGGCCTGCTGACGAAGGATCCGTTGGAGCCGCGCCACCGCTTGACGGAGACGGGAGGAGAGTTCGTTGGTGGTCAGGGTCCTGGTAGGCACTTCGCTAAGGAAAATATTAGCTGAGGAAACTACCTAGGTCGATAGCGGCCGGTGCCATGATCGTCCCGATGGCCGTAACCGTATCGCCCGCCTCGTCCGCCGACGCTGATGAGCTCACCTCCGCCCTCGAACAGTTGGTGCCTCAGCTGTCGCGCTCCAACCTGTCGCCTTCCCGCGAACAGGTAGCGGAGATGCTCGCCTCCCCGGCCATCAACCAATTCATCGCCCGCGACGACCTGGGCACGATTGTCGGCGTCTCGACGCTCGTCACCTTCCGCATCCCAACCGGGTTGCGTGCCTGGATCGAGGACGTAATCGTCGATGAAACCAGACGCGGCCAAGGGGTCGGCGAGGCGCTCACCTGGGTCATGCTCGACCGGGCCCGCCATCTCGGCGCAATCAGCGTTGACCTCACCTCGCGGCCGAGACGCGAAACTGCCAACAGCCTGTACCAGCGGATCGGCTTCGAGAAACGCGACACAAACGTCTACCGCTACGACCTTTCGGCCCCCTAGCCCCGGTGGCAAGCCGGTCCTCGTCAACCCCCATTACGCCAAGTTCGGGGCCACCCTTACAATCTCCGACCGCATGACCGAGCTCAAAGACGCCGAACTCCACACCGGTCGCGAGATCTTCTATGTGATCCTCGCCCTGGCGGCCATGGTCCCGGGGGTCTACATCCGGGTGACCGGGACCCATGCGGACCCGGTCCTGGGCGCCCTCCTCTTCGGAGTCGCCATCGTCGGCGCGGCGTTCATGCTCTCCTGGGCGGCCGAGATCGTCCAACTCGACATCTCCGGTGGCCTGGCCCTGGCCCTCCTGGCCCTGATCGCCGTCCTCCCCGAGTATGCGGTCGACTTCGTGTTCGCCTGGAAGGCCGGAACCGATCTCTCCCAGGCACCCAACGCCCTGGCCAACATGACTGGAGGCAACCAGCTTCTGATCGGTTTTGGGTGGCCGCTCGTTGTCTTGTTGGCCACCTGGCGGATCCGGAGACTACGGGTCGCCACCCAAGGCTTGGTTGGAGGCGCCAACAAAGATGAGGTGGTGCTGAAGCCCATCCAGTCGGTCGATATCGCTTTCCTCAGCCTGGCCACCATCTACGGCCTCTTCCTACCTCTCCGCAGCAGCCTCACCCTTGTCGACGCCATTGTCTTGGTCGCCATCTATGTCGGTTACCTGATGAGGCTGTCAAGAGCCCCGGCCGGGATCCCCCACCTCGTCGGACCGGCCGCGCTGGTAGGCCAACTGCCCACCCGGACCCGACGGACTTTGAACATCGCCTTCTTCATCATCGCCGCCGGAGTCATCCTGGCGGTAGCGGAACCCTTCGCCGAGAGCCTGGTCGAGCTCGGTCAGGCATACGACATCCCCGAGTTCCTCCTCGTTAAGTGGCTGGCTCCGTTGGCGTCGGAGTCACCCGAGCTGTTGGTCGCCGCCCTCTTCGCCTGGCGACTCCAGGCTTCGACCGGCCTCGGTGCCCTGGTCTCCTCCAAGGTCAACCAGTGGACCCTGTTGGTTGGCACGCTCCCCCTGGTTTTTGTGATCTCCTCTTCGATCGGGCGGAACGCCTTCTCGTCGGGCGGACTCCCTCTCGGCCCCGAACAACAAGCTGAGTTGTTCGTCACCGCCGCTCAGTCGGTGTTTGCGGTGGCGGTGTTGTCGAGCCGTAGCATGGACCGGAAGGAGGCGTGGGTGCTGTTCGGATTGTTCGTCGCCCAGCTCGCCGAGTCGATCTATGTTTCGTTGATCCTCGATGCCGGGGAGAACCCGATTGGTCGGGTCGCGGTGGGGATAGTCTTCCTCGCCGCCGCCGCCTGGGTGATCTCTCGCAACTGGCGGTTGCTGAGCCGGATGGTCATCGACGGTTTGCGCAAACCGATCAACGAACTACTGGCAGAGGATTGAGGATGGCAGGCTTCCGAACCAGACAGGTGCATGCAGGGGTGACCCCCGACCCCACCACAGGCGCCGTCCTGACGCCCATCCACCAGGCAACAACCTTCGCTCAGGAGTCGGTCGAGGAGTACATGGCGCGGGGATACTCCTACAGCCGGTCATCCAACCCGACGGTGGCCGCCTTCGAGGAGAAGATGGCCAACCTGGAAGAAGGAGTGGGTGCGGCCGCCTACGCCTCGGGTATGGCCGCCACGGCGGCGGTGATGATGTGCTTCCTGGGTGAGGGCCAACACGCCATCGTCTCCGACGTCGTCTATGGGGGCACCCATCGCTTTGCCACCCGGGTGCTGTCACGTTTCGGAGTCGACTTCAGCTTCGTCGACACGTCCGACCCCGACAAGGTAGCCGCGGCTGTCGGCGCCAACACCAGGCTCATCTTCACCGAGACTCCGGCCAACCCCACCCTCAAGCTCACCGACCTCACCGCCGTCTCCGAGATTGCCCGCGAGAGCGGAGCGGTCCATGCCGTCGACAACACCTTCCTCACCCCCTACTACCAGCGGCCCCTCGAGATGGGGGCCGACCTGGCCATTCACTCGACGACCAAATACCTCGATGGGCACAACGCCACATTGGGAGGAGCGGTGGTGGCTGCCACAACCGAACATCTTGACGAGCTCAAGTTCATGCAGAAGTCGGCGGGGTCGATCATGTCGCCCTTTGTCGCCTGGTTGACGCTACAAGGCGTCAAGACTCTCTCTGAACGGATGGATCGCCAGTCGGCCAACGCCCTCGAGGTTGCGCGCTTCCTGCAAGCGCATCCCAAAGTGACCACGGTGGGTTATCCGGGATTGGAGTCGTTCCCCCAACACGATCTTGCCAATCGGCAGGCGAGCGGGTTCGGGGCGATGGCCTGGTTCGAAGTCGAGGGTGGAATCGACGCCGGCAAAAGACTCATGCGGTCGGTGGAGTTGTGGACCCTGGCCGAAAACCTGGGAGCGGTCGAGTCGATCATCACCCATCCGGTGACGATGACCCACAGCGAAATGTCTGCCAAGGACCGGGCCCGGGTTGGCATCACTGACGGGTTGGTGCGTCTGTCGGTGGGGTTGGAGGATGCCGAGGACCTCATCGAGGATCTGGAGAAGGCACTCGCCCAGGTCTGAGTCGGCGCGGTCGGCTGATTCCGGCTACAACATGTCGACACTCCGGAAGGAAGTCGGTGGTACTCAAGGTCGCGGTGCCGATGGACCTGGTCCAGGGTGATGTCGACGAAGGCTACGGACGGGTCGCCGACGCTTTCAGGGCCAACTTCATCAAAAGGCATGAGATCGGCGCCGCCTGCGCCGCTTATAGAGACGGTCGCAAGATCGTCGACCTGTGGGGGGGTTATCGAGACGGATACTCCAAGGCACCCTGGGACATCGACACCATCGTCCCGGTGGCTTCGACCACCAAAGGCATGGCGGCGATGGCTGTCGCCCTGGCTCACACCAGAGGTTTGATCGACTTCGACGCTCCCGTTTCGAGCTATTGGCCCGAGTTCGCCGCCAACGGGAAACTAGCCATCACCGTCCGCCAACTTTTATCGCATCAGGCGGGTCTCTGCGCCATCGATCAGCCCTTCGAGTTGGAGGATCTGGCCGACCTCGACCGGGTGGCGGCGGTCATCGCCGACCAGGCGCCGGCCTGGGACCCGGGGACTCGCCAGGGTTACCACGGGATCAGCCTGGGCTGGTACGAAGGTGAACTGATTCGTCGGGTTGATCCGCAACATCGGAGCCTCGGTCGGTTCTTTGCCGACGAGATCGCCGAGCCCTTGGGAATCGAGTTCTACATCGGACTGCCGGACAATGTCGGCGACCAACGTCTGGCTCGCTTTCATGCCTTCAAACCCCCCGAAATGTTGCTCCATCTCCATGAGTTCCCAGTCAAGTTCGTGCTGGGGTTTCTCAACCCTCGCAGCATCACCTACAAGACCTTTGGCAACCCGCGCATCCTGGGGTTCCTCGATAACTACAACCGGCGCGACGTCCTCGAGGTGGAGATTCCGGCCGCCAACGGGGTGGGCTCTGCCCGGGCCATCGCCGGCGCCTACGGCGAATTCGCCACAGGAGGGAAACGTCTGGGACTAGCCGCTTCGACGTTGGCGGCTCTGAGCCAAGCAGCGGCGGCACCTTCCGGCGGACGTGAAGATGTGGTGCTAGGGATCGAGTCCTTGTTCTCCCTGGGTTATGTCAAACCGTTCCCCCGCTTCCGCTTCGGAACCGGCGAAGGCCTGGCGTATGGGACCCCGGGCGGGGGTGGATCCTTCGGGTTCGCCGATCCGGATCTCGGGCTCGGCTTCGCCTACGTCATGAACCGGACCGGGTTCCGGCTGTTCGACGACCCGCGCGAGATAGCCCTCCGCGACGCCCTCTACCGGTCGATGAACGCGACGCCGCAGCTGCCGAGCGTATAGACAAGACGTTCGCGCCGTTCTCGGGGCTGTGGAGCCCATAAATGACGCCGTGAACCCCGGGTTCGCGGTTTTTAGAGGGGCCAACGCCCCCGCAGCAACTCGCGGGCGATGATGTTGCGTTGGATTTCGGAGGTCCCCTCGTAGATCCGGGGCGCCCGAACCTCCTTATAGAGGTGAGCGAGGGGATGGTTGGCCTCAAGACCGCGGGCCCCCAGGATCTGAATGGCCGAGTCGACCACTCGCTGGGCGGCCTCAGTGGCGAAGAGTTTGGCCGCCGCCGCCAGGCCCGTCAGGAGGTCCGTGTCTCCCCGATCGTGGGCGGCCGCCGCCGAATAGACGAGGAGGCGGGAGGCTTCCAGCGCCAAGGCCATGTCAGCCAACGGATGAGAGACCGCCTGGTAGGCGGCGATCGGTTGGCCAAAAGCGATCCGTTCCTGGGCGTGGGTGACTGCCAGCCGCAAGGCGGCTTCGCCCATGCCGACGGCGAAAGCTCCAACCGACGGCCGAAACAGGTCGAGGGTTCGCATCGCCACCCGAAAACCCTCGTCACGATGACCCAACATCTGATCGCTGGCTACCGGCACCCCGTCAAAACGAAGCCGACCGATCGGGTGAGGGCTGAGGAGTTCTATCGGCTCCCCGCTCAAACCCGGTGACCCGGCCGGTACCACAAAGGCGGTGACACCCTTGGCTCCCGTTTCAGGGGTGGTCCGGGCAAAGACGGTGTAGATGTCGGCGTCGGGTGCATTGGAGATGTAGGTCTTCTCGCCGGTCAGCCTGAAACCGGCGCCGTCCCGCTCGGCTGCCAGGGCGAGATTGCCGGCGTCCGAACCGGCTCCGGGCTCGGTCAAGGCAAAGGCCGCTACCGTCCGCCCGGCTACCAGGTCGGGCATCCATCGCTCCTGTTGTTGTTTGGATCCCGATTGACGGATCGGGTACGAGCCCAGAGCATGCACGGCCAACAGCTCGCCGGCGGGAAGACAGGATCGGGCCAAGCCCTGACGGATGAGACAGAGGTCGAGGGCCGACACCTCTCGCGTCTCCGGGAAGATCCGCCCCAACAGCCCTTGCGCGGCCAGGGCAGCTAACAAGCTCCTTCCGGTCTCGGCCATATCGGCGAGATCGTGACCAGCCGCTTCGGCTTGTTCGAGCAAGGCCCGGTGGCTGGATTCGAGTTGCCACATTCCCCGGGAACGCTACCGGATCCAAGCGCGGGCGATACCCTGCACGGACGTCGATGCGCATCGGAATTGGACTCCCCACTACTACACCTGGGCGCCCGCCTGATCTGGTCCAAACCTGGGCGAAGAAGGCGGAGGCAGCCGGTTTCACCAGCCTCGGGGTGATCGACCGGGTGACCTACGACGCCCTGGAACCCCTGGTGTCGCTGGCGACCGCAGGCGCGGTAACCGAGCGCGTGCGTCTGGTGTCGATGGTCCTCGTCGGACCGCTCCACAACACTGTCCTCCTGGCCCGACAGGCGGCGACGGTCGACGTGATTACCGGTGGACGTTTGACCCTGGGTCTCGGGGTCGGAGCCCGCCACGACGACTACCACGCCGCCAGGATCGATCCGGCAAACCGCGGTGAAACCCTCACGGACCAGCTTGCCCGTCTCCGCGATCACTGGGAGGACGGCCGGGTCGGGCCCCACCCCGCTCAAAAAGGTGGACCCGACCTGCTCGTGGGCGGCGCTAGCGGACCGGCCTTGTTGCGCATGGCCCGACTGGCCGACGGTTACGTCCACGGAGGTGGTCCACCTCGATCTTTCGCCTCGGCCGCAACTCGGGCCCGGGTGGCCTGGGAGGAGTCGGGACGGCCGGGACAACCGCAGCTGTGGGCCCAGGCCTACTTCTGCTTGAACGACCTCGACCGGGGAAACAACTACTTGCGGGACTACTACGCCTTCACGGGAGCCTTCGCCGAAAAGGTGGCCGCCGCCAATCTCACGACACCTCTCGCCATACGCGAGTTCGTGGCCGGCTACGAGGAGGCGGGATGTGAGGAGCTCGTGTTGCTGCCTTGCGTATCGGACCCGAACGAGATCGAACGCCTGCAAGAGACCATCGGCTGACCATGCAGATCGCGGTTGTTGGTGGAGGCCCGGCTGGCCTCTACTTCGCTCTATTGGCGGCCCGGGCTGGTGAACACCAGGTCACGGTCTATGAGCGAAATCCTCCCGACGCCACCTACGGCTGGGGGGTGGTCTTCTCGGAAGGAACGCTGGGTGAACTGCGCGAGGCCGACCACCTGACCTCTCTGCGTTTGGAAGAGAACCTGGTCAGATGGTCGGCAATCGATATCCGCCATCGAGGCTGGGGCCTCCGCTCATACGGGCACGGGTTCTCTGCCATCTCTCGTCAGACTCTGCTCGGTGTCCTCCAACAACGGGCGATGGAACTGGGTGCGACGATCCAGTTTGAATCAGAGCGCGGCCCCGAGGTGGTAGAGGAGGGATACGACCTGGTGGTGGCGGCCGACGGCGTCAACAGCCGGCTCCGAGCGGCCTTCGAGAACAGCTTTCGGCCCACGATCGAGCTTCACCCCACTCGCTACATCTGGTTGGGGGCGCCTTTCGCGTTTGCAGCCTTCACCTTCATCTTCCAGGAGACGCCCTATGGTCTCTTCCAAGTTCACGGATACCCGTACAGCACCGATGGGTCGACCTTCATCGTCGAGTGCACCGAATCAACCTGGCGCCGGGCCGGGCTCGACCAGGCAGACGAAGCAACCAGTCTCGAATTCTGCGAGGAAATCTTTGCTGCTCACCTCGGCGGGCGACGGCTGGGGTCCAACCGCTCGGCCTGGCTCAGCTTTCCCAACCTGACTTCCCGAACCTGGCACCACCGCAACATCGTGTTGCTGGGTGACGCGGCCCACACCGCCCACTTCTCGATCGGGTCTGGGACCAAACTCGCCATGGAGGACGCCACCTCTCTTCACCAGGCACTGGCGGCCAAACCGGATGACCTCGCTGCCGCCCTCGCGGTTTACGAGGCGGAGCGCCAGCCGGCAGTAGCCCGGTTTCAGCAGGCGGCCAGTGACAGTGCCCGCTATTTTGAGAACGTCGACCGTTATCTCGATCTGCCGGCCGAGACTTTCGCCTTCAACCTTCTGACCCGGAGTGGGCGCGTGACTCATGCCGACATGGAGCGCCGCGACCCTGCCCTCACCGTGGCTGCCGACCGTCAGATGACCGGCGACCTGGTCGGCGAGGTAGTGGCACGTCCCTCGCTGACCCCCATCAGTATTGGCGGCGTCGTCATCCCCAACCGCATAGTGGCCGCCCAACCGGGGATAGGGGCGGGACTGGTCTTCACCCGCAGTTTTGCGGTCGCCTCCGAGGGTCGTCGGCATCCCCACGATCCGGTCGTCGATGAGATGGGAACCGTATCGAAGCTCAGTTCGGCCGTCCAGGGAGTGAGCCTGACTCATGCCGGGCGGCGGGCGTCAGCCCGTCTCCCCGAAGCCGGGCTTGATCGTCCTCCGCTCCGGGGAGGTTGGGAGACGATCGCCGCTTCCCCCATTCCCTACACCTCCGCTCATCCGGCTCCCCGCGCAGTGACGGAAGCCGACCTGGTCCGTCTGATGATGGCTTACCAGGAGGGAGCCCAGACTGCACTCTCCGCTGGGTACGAGGTGTTGATGATCGACGCCGCCGACGGCGGCCTGGTGGCGAGCTTTCTTTCGCCCCTGACCAACCAGAGGTCCGATAGCCTCGGCGGTGACGTCTTCGCCCGGGCCAGGTTCCTGCTGGCCATGGTGAAGGCGGTCCGCTCGGTCTGGCCGGGACCGCTGGTGGTGAGGCTGGCGGTGAGCGACTGGCATGCCGGCGGCACCACTCTGGCTGAGGCGGTGGACGTAGCCCGGGCCATGGCAGCAGCCGGAGTCGATGCCTTGGACGTGGCCGCCGGTGGAACGGTCCCCGACGCAGACCCCCCGTATCGGCGCGGTTACCTTCTCGCTTTTGCGGACGAGATACGCAACCGGACCGGAATGACCACGATTGTCGGAGGTGGTCTGTTCAGCCTGGACGACGCCGACACCGCTTTGGCAGCCGGCCGGGCCGATCTGTGCCGACTCGACCCGGTCATGTACCGGCGCAACCTGTGGTTGTGAGGCCGTACTATCGCGAAACCGATGTCTCCCCATCGAGCTTCCGCCGCCTTCACCGATAGATGGGATCACTTTCGATTCGAGGTAGAGGCGCGGGTGGCGACCGTCACCTTCGACCGTCCCGACCGGCTCAATGCTCTGACCTTCGAGGCCTATGCGGATCTTCGTGATCTCCTCACCGAGCTGGCATTGCGCGACGACGTGGCCGTGCTGGTCATCACCGGTGAAGGTCGCGGGTTCTGCTCGGGGGGTGACGTTCAGGACATCATCGGCGCCCTCCAAAAGATGGACTCGAAAGGGCTGCTCGAGTTCACCCGCATGACCGGCGCCGTGGTGCAGGCTATGCGCGAGCTGCAACATCCGATCATCGCCTCTATAAACGGGGTAGCCGCCGGTGCCGGGGCAGTCATCGCCCTGGCCTCCGATCTCCGGGTGATGGCGGACACCGCCACCTTCCAGTTTCTCTTCACGAGGGTCGGGTTGGCCGGGGCGGACATGGGCGCCGCCTACCTGCTCCCCCGCATGGTCGGGTTTGGCCGGGCCAACGAGCTCTTGCTTCTGGGCGAACCAGTGGAGGCTGCCGTTGCCGTTGCGATGGGCCTGGCGATGAAAACCGTCCCGCTCGACCACCTGGCGACCGAGGCCAGTGCCCTCGCCGAGACCCTGGCGGCCGGCCCCTCCTGGGCGATCGGTGCCACCAAGTCGCTCTTGACCAGGGAACAGGACATGAACCTGGAATCGGCCATTGAGTTGGAGGCTTGGGCCCAGGCGCTCTTGATGACATCGGAGGACCATCGCGAGTTCTACCGGGCCTTCACTGAGAAGCGACCGCCTCGCTGGAGGGGCCGATGAGTTCGGAGTTGGTCAATCCTGGCGGGCTACCCCCGGCAGTGGGTTTCAGTCATCTGGCGGTGACGACGCAAGGGTTGATCTTCTTGGCCGGTCAGACCGGACACCACCAGGACGGATCAATCGCCCCGGGGCTGGTCGAACAATTCGCCCAGGCGTGTCGCAATGTGCAGAGCTGTCTCCTCAGCGTCGGCACCGGCGGAGAGGATCTGGTCTCTCTCCAGATCTTCGTCACCGATCTGGTCGCCTACCGGTTGGCTCTCCCGGAGCTGGGAGCGGCCTACCGGGAGGTATTTGGGAAGCGGTACCCGCCTGTGGCCCTGATCGGGGTTGTCGGGCTGTTCGATCCGGCCGCACAAGTAGAGCTGGTAGGGGTGGCGGCCACGCCCGCTTAACTTTGCCGCCGGGCTCGCCATCCGACGACACCGGCAATGACGATCATCACGGCGCCGATGACGGCCCACGTGCCGTCGCCCGTCATGTAGCTGCCGGGGATCAAGCCAAGACCCTGCCCGAGGAAGACCAATCCGACCGCCCCGACCAACAGAGCCACCACCATCCTCGATCTCATGACGGCTCCGTCCTCCTAGCATCGTGCAATGCCTGACGACCTTACTTTCAAGCCCGGCTTGGAAGGCATCGTTGCCGCCCAGACCCGATTGAGCTCGGTTGACGGACAAAAAGGTGAGTTGATCATTGCCGGCTTCCCGTTGGAGGAGCTGGCCGCCAACGCCCGGTTTGAGGAGGTTTGTTACCTCCTCTGGCACGGTGAGCTCCCCGACCAGAACTCTCTGGATGTCTTCAGGACGACGATGGCCAGCTATCGGGAGCTGCCTGCCGCAACTCTTTCTCTACTCGCCGAGGCCGCCAAACACCGCGCTACCCCGATGGATGCGTTGCGGATGGCCATCGGGACGTTCGACCTGGACGTGGCGGGCGAGGACGACATGGTCAAGGCCAAGGCGATCACTGCCCGGGTCCCCCCGGCCATCGCCACCTACTGGCGGCTCTTCAACGACCGCGACGTCATCGAGCCAAGAAGTGATCTCGGAAGGAGCGCCAACTTCCTCTACATGCTGACGGGGGAGGTTCCCGGGCCCGAAACAGTGCGGGGGCTGGAGACCTATCTCAACACAGTTAGTGATCATGGCCTCAATGCCTCGACCTTCGCCGCCCGGGTGATCATTGCCACCGAGTCAGACATGGTGTCGGCAGTCACCGGGGCACTCGGGGCGCTCAAGGGTCCGCTCCACGGCGGGGCGCCGGGACCGGCTCTCGACATGGTGTTTGAGATCGGAACGGCCGATCAGGCGGAATCTTTCATTCGCACCAAACTTGATCGTGGTGAACGTTTGATGGGTTTCGGCCATCGCGTATACAAGGTCCGGGACCCCCGGGCCGATGTGCTAGCCCATGCCGGCGAGCGCATGTATCAAGCCGAAGGTGACATGCGGCTCTACGAACTGGCGAAACAAGTCGAGGCGACAGCCATTCGTTTGCTCGACGAGATCAAACCCGGACGCAACCTCAGAACCAATGTTGAGTTCTATACGGCCCTCTTGCTCCATGGGATCGGTCTCGACACTCCGCTGTTCACCCCTACCTTTGCCATGGGACGGGTGGCCGGGTGGATCGGACATTGCTTCGAACAGCAACGGACCGGGAGATTGATCAGACCCGATTCGGTGTACATCGGCGACACCGGCCGCCACTGGGTCCCGATCGAACAACGCTGACACTCGTCACAGCACGATCTGGTGGCCATTGCTAGCTTCCGCTTCCCCGTGAAAGGTAGAGCGATGGCCGAGATGTCCAAGGTAATGCTCGAAGAATCGGATATCCCCGAGGCCTGGTACAACATCCAACCTGACCTGCCGGAGCCGGCCCCGCCCGTTCTCCACCCTGGAACCCACCAGCCGATCGGACCCGACGACCTGGCTCCGTTGTTCCCGATGGCATTGATCGGCCAGGAGGTCAGCCAGGACCGTTACATCGATATCCCGGGCGCGGTGCTTGACGTCTACAAGATGTGGCGGCCCACCCCGCTCTATCGCGCCCGCAGGCTGGAGAAGGCACTAGACACCCCGGCCCATATCTATTTCAAATATGAAGGTGTAAGTCCGGTCGGCTCACACAAACCAAATACTGCGGTGCCGCAGGCCTACTACAACGCGCAGGAGGGGACCAGGCGTCTGACCACTGAAACCGGTGCCGGCCAATGGGGCAGCGCTCTGGCCTTTGCCTGCGTTCAGTTCGGTCTTGATTGTGAGGTGTGGCAGGTGGCCATTTCCATCGAACAGAAGCCCTACCGGCGGACGCTGATGGAGATCTTCGGAGCGACCGTGCACTCGAGTCCCTCCAACCTGACCGAAGCGGGACGAAAGATCCTGGCCATGGACCCCAATTCGACCGGAAGCCTTGGCATCGCTATCTCGGAGGCCCTCGAGGCGGCCGCCGGTGATCCCACTACCAAGTATTCGTTGGGAAGTGTCCTCAACCATGTATTGATGCACCAGACCGTGATCGGTCAAGAGGCGATCAAACAGATGGAGGTTTTTGGAGAAGAGCCCGACCTCCTCATCGGCTGCACCGGAGGCGGTTCCAACTTCGCCGGTCTGTCCTTTCCATTCATCAAGGAGAAACTGGCCGGGAGGATAAACCCGACCATTAGGTGTGTGGAACCGACAGCATCCCCTTCCTTGACGAAGGGGGTCTATCGGTATGACTTCGGCGACACGATCGGTATGACCCCGTTGGTGAAGATGCACACGCTGGGCCACGACTTCATCCCCGATCCGATCCATGCGGGCGGACTCCGTTATCACGGGATGGCGCCCCTGGTCTCACACCTCAAAGAATTAGGCGTGGTCGAGGCCGAGGCGATCGGACAGGTGGAGTGCTTCGAGGCGGCGGTCCGATTCACCCGGGCCGAGGGGATCATCCCAGCTCCGGAACCAAGCCACGCCATCGCCTCCACCGTCCGCGAGGCGGAACTCTGCCGGGAAAAAGGCGAGTCGAAAGTGATCCTGACCGCTCTATGTGGTCACGGTCACTTCGACATGGGCGCCTATCGCAGCTTCCTAGACGGAAACCTCGAAGACTTCGAGTACCCCGAGGAGAAGGTCCGCGAAGCAATGGAGCGAATCCCCAACGTGGCCTGAGAATCGCGTACGCGCTGAGGCGGGAAATACGCGCTCGGATCTGCTCAGACAAGATCGAGCTCGCCGACTAGTCGGTCCACGTCTTCGGGGTCGTGATAGATCCCGAAGCCGATCCGGAGGCGATCGCCGCGATAGTCCGTGATCACCTGTCGCTCATGCAGACGATCGTGAATCTCCTTGGCCGCGCCTGTTCGAAACGTAAGGAAGCTGCCGCGGTCCATCTCGACGGGCGGAACCAGTTCTCCGGGTAGCCGACCGGCTGCAAGGAAGCGCTGATGCAACTCGCCTACATGACCGCGCACAGCTGCCACGGAAATGCCCTCCTGCTCGAACAACCGGAGGACCGCGTCCAGCCGATAAAGACCAGATGGATCGAAGGTCGCCCCCCAGAATCGATCGCCCCCCGGACCGTAAGAGACCTCGTCGCTTCTCTCGGCGAGGGCACCGAAGCCAGCGAACCAGCCGGTGTCGATGGGTCGCTCGATCATCCCCGGCGGGCAATGCATGAAGCAAGCACCCTCACCGGCCATGGCGTATTTGTAGCCGCCGGCCAGGTAGAAGGCTCGCCCTCCCAGCGCGCTCCAGTCTGTGGGGATAGCCATGAACCCGTGATAGCCGTCCACCATGACGATCGCCCGCGACGGAGCCATGGCGACGATCTGGTCGAGGCGGTCAACCACCCACCCGGAGTCGTACGGGACCTGCGACAGGTAAATGAGATCGGCATCATCGAGGGCCTGCGTGAACCGATCGAAGAACGTGGGAAAGGGCTCCATCCGGACCCGGACCACCGAAGCGCGCCCTGCCTCTTCCCAGCGATGGGTCTGGCGCCGGAAGGAGTGGAACTCTCCATCAGTAGTAACGATCCTCACCGGCGGCTCAAAGCTCGAGAACACCCGGTTGACCTGTTCGTGCGTATTGGGAGCGAGAGCCAGGCTCGCTCCGTCCCCCAACCCGAGCACAGCACCGAGACGGCGGCGCAGGGCGGGGACCACATCTTCGAAGATCGAGTCCCATTTGTCATCCATCGCCACCGCCGAGTCATTCCAATATCGGACCTGTGCGTCCAGCGTGACGTCGGGCCAGGGGTGGTGGCTATGGGCAGCGAAGTGAAGACGTTCAGGGCGGGCGGCCAGAAACCTCGTGAATAGGCGTTTGAAGCTCACGACTCTTCGAAGCGGAAGCGCATTTTCCGTTCGAGGTCGCTAGGCAGTTTGGGCAGCGACGAGCGCGGGATCAGAAAAGTCGAAAGCTGCAAGAGATCGGTGAATACATGGGCCTTCTCCGCTGAGCGAGTCAGAAACGCCGCCCCGGCCGAGCCGCCGGTACCGACCCGCCTACCGATCATCCTTATTGTCATGAGGGCATGCCGATAACGCCAGGTGGTGAAGCCCTCGTCAATGTCCATCAACAGGGTGAGCAATCGGAAAGGTTCCTGTAGGGCCGGTTCGTCCCTATACAAATTGATGAAGAGCGCCGCGTGGAAAGCGCGATGGGATAGTCGCCGCTCACCAGACTCGACCAACTGCTGGTGCTTATCGGGGTCGAAGACGGCTTCGTATTGGGCAAAGGTCTGCTCGAAGCCCTTGAGTTGGGCTTGTCTCTCTGCTTCGGTGAGGTTGGGGTTGTCCGCCACTACCTGGCGGTCGTGTTCGAGCAGGGCTCCAACCGCGCTCTGGTAGGCGTCCCAGAAATGAAAGTCGCCGTGTTCGAGGAAGGGTGTGCGTTCGAGCCAGTCCTCGACCAGGTCGAACAAGCTCGGTCCACGCTCCGCCGCCTCCACCCGCGCCCGGTCGGCAGCGGAGAGGGCGGCGGTGTAAGAGGCACCGGCCAAACGGACCCGGTCCTGGGGCCGCAGGCCGAGGCAGTTCTCGATCAACCGGAACTGAACACTTTGGAAGCCGGATGCTGGAATCAAGAAGTCGCGGAAATCGAGGAAGTCGAGGGGAGTCATCGTTTCGAGAACATCGACCTGGCCGATGAGGAGGTTCTGGATCGACTTGATCCGCTCCAGGTTGGCCACGATCTGGAGCATTTCCTTCTCATCTACGGGATCGTGGCTCAATCTGCGCGCCACCGAGTCGAGCTCCCAGAGGATCTGTTTGAACCACAGCTCGTAAGCCTGGTGAACGATAATGAATAACATCTCGTCGTGAACCGGCTTGCCCGCCGCAGCCGATCGAAGGTGCTGAGCGTCGAGCAACTTCGCCAACTGGAGGTAGTCGGGGTAGTAGACCTGCTCGCCCACGGCGGTCAACGGTAGCCCGCCGATAGTCTCTGGGTCTTCATGGTCTGGCACGCCCCGTCCTCGCTCAACATCGCCGACTACTTCCTGTTCGACCGGGTCAGCGAGGGCAACGGTGACCGCATTGCCATCCGCTCCGACCAGGGTTCTCTGACCTATCGCCAGGTGGCCGCGCTGGCGACAGGGTTGCGCATGAGGTTGAGAGACGAGGGGATACAGCCCGAGGATCGAGTGCTGATCGCACTCCCCGATGGCCCCGAGTTCGCCGCCACGATGTTCGGAATTCTGGCCGCAGGAGGCTTGGCAGTGATGATCAATCCCGAGCTGCGACCCGAACACCTCGCCGCCATCCTCGACGCCACCGCGGCTCCGCTGGCAGTGGTCGCCCCCGCCTATCTCCCGGTCCTGGAGGAAGCGATCGCCCTCGGCCAAGCAAGGCCCCGTTTGCTGGAACTGGCCGAGGGAGGGATCGCAGCCGCAACCGGGGCACCTCATTCATATCCGACCGCCTCCGATGCTCCGGCCATCTGGTTGTTCTCCGGTGGCACCACCGGAGTGCCCAAGATCGTCGTACAAAGTCATCGTTCGTTCGCAAACACGACCGAGCTCTACGCCAAAGCAACCCTCGGCTACGGGCCCGAGGACATCACCATCTCGGTCCCTCGCCTCTACTTTGGCTACGCCACCGGCTCCAACCTCTTCTTTCCCTTTGCGGTCGGTGCCAGCACGGTCTTGTTCCCCGATCGGCCAACACTGGAGGTGTTGGTGGACCAGATCAAACGACACCGCCCGACCATCCTCATTACCGCTCCGTCTGCGATCAACGCCATGGCATCAGATCCCAACGTTGCTTCGGCCGACCTGGCATCGCTCCGTTTCGTCACCTCGGCCGGGGAGCCACTGCCCGAAACCGTCTATCAGCGATGGATTGACCGGTTCGGAGTGGAATTGCTCGACGGCCTCGGCACCGCCGAGATGTGGCACATTTTCGTGACGAACCGACCTGGCGACGTTCGGGCGGGAACCGTCGGGAGGGCTGTGAACGGGTTCGACGTGCGAGCCCGCGACGAGACCGGTGTCGACGTCGCCCCCGACGAAGTGGGGCGCATGTGGGTGAAAGGTGACTCGCTTGGGCTCGGCTACTGGAATCTGCCCGACGAAAACCGGGAGGCTTTCCGCGAGGGATGGTTTGTCAGCAGCGACCTGATCTCGGTGGATGCCGACGGTTACGTGACCCACCGCGGCCGAGCCGACGATGCGATCAAAGTGAAAGGCAAGTGGTTCCGGCCCCAGGAGCTGGAGTCCTGTCTATTGGAGCATCCAGCCGTGAAGGAGTGCGCGGTAGTGGCGCTGGAGGACGACGACGGCCTCCTCAAACCGGTGGCGTTTGTGGTCGCGTCCCAACCCGTCGAGGAATCGGAGTTGCGCCAGCACGTGCTCGAGCGGCTCGAGCCCTACAAACACCCTCGTCGGGTCATCTTCGTGGAATCGATGCCCTTGACTCATCTGGGTAAGGTCGATCGGGGGCGCCTGCGGCGGGAGGCGTAAACAACCCTCTCGACATGGCCGCCGACTTTTCGTATATCAGGAGCATGGTCACCTATTTCACCTCCGCCACCCTCAAGTTTCTCCGGGAACTAGCCGCCCACAATGAAAGGGACTGGTTCCGAGCCAACAAGGATCGGTATGTCGCCGACGTGCAAGAGCCTGCCTTGCAGTTTGTGGCCGACTTCGCTCCCAAGCTCGCCAGGATCTCAGAACATCTGGTGGCCGACCCGCGGCCCTCAGGTGGATCGTTGTTCCGGATCTACCGCGACACCCGCTTCTCCAAGGACAAAACGCCCTACAAGACCCATCTGGCAATGCGGTTTGGTCACGAAGCCGGGCTTGGCGTGCATGCTCCCGGTCTTTATCTCCATGTAGAACCGGGCGCCAGTTATGCAGGCGTCGGTCTCTGGCGTCCGGAAACTGCCCTGGCCCGCCGGATCCGGGAAGCGATTGTCGATGATCCCGCCGCCTGGAAGAAGGCCGCTTACGGAGCCGCTTTCCAGTCGAAGTGGAGTCCGGACGGTGAAAGCCTGGCCCGACCACCCAAGGGCTTCGCCGCCGACCACCCTCATATCGATGACCTGAAACGCAAAGACTTCATCGCCGGCACCCACCTCGACGACAAACTCGTCACTTCTGACCACCTGCTCACCGAATACGCGACCATGTGCAAGACGGCCTCTCCTTTCATGGCCTTTCTCACCAAGGCGGTGGGCCTGGCCTTTTGAACTATGGAGCGATCAGGGGCACTGTTCCGAAGTCGTCGGGAGTAAGGCCGTCTGGCGGCTCAGCCGGGCAGTTCCAACCAGCCCGTCACTCTCTCCAGGAGGTATTCAGACACGGCTTTGGCCCGGTCCAGCTCTTCGCAGAGTTGCTCCCGCGCCATAAAAACGTCGACCAACGAGACCTGGCATTTACCCACCACCTGGAGGCTGCGCTCGGGCGCATCAGTGATCGAGGCGATGGTGTCAATGGCGGTGACCTCGATCGGGAGATCGACCCCACCCACCCCTGCCAGATCGGTGCCGAGCACCAACAAGTCGGGGGGGGTCGAGAGTTTGGGCAGGATCGACCAGTTGAAGAAGAGGTTGAGCCGGTAGAGGTCCTCGGGTTCCTCCCAGTCATCACCCATCTCGTCGATCCGGTCCTGCATCGATAGCAGCGTGCGAGGTTCGACATCCAGGCTCAGATGAAGGTCGAGCGGTCCCCCACAGGCGTCCTCGGGATGGACATCCACTTCCCATGATTGGCGGAGCGAGTAGGTCTCCATGTAATGGCGCTCGTCGTGGACATGGAATCCATGCTCGATTGCGTGGTCTTTCAGGTCGGTCACGAACCCGGCGATATCGATAGCCATTCGACGGGCAAGCCTAGAGCCCTGCGGAAAGAACTTGCCTGACGGGGTCACGAGTACCGTGCGACCGATGAGCTGGCCGTTCAAGCCTCCGATAGAGACCATGGAGGCAAAGGTGATGGAATCCTGGCCGTCGGGAGCGTTTGCCTATGAACCGAAGTGGGACGGCTTCCGGGCTGTTTCCTGGGGAGGTCCCGAGCCGCGGCTTGATTCCCGCAACCAGAAGACGCTCCTTCGATATTTCCCCGAACTCACTGAGCCCCTCACCAGGCTCCCAGCCGGGACTGTTGTCGACGGGGAAGTGGTCGTGATCATCGACGACGTCACCAGCTTTGACGCCCTCCAACAACGAATCCACCCCGCGGCAAGTCGCATCAAACTCCTGTCGAACCAAACGCCGGCGCAATTGGTGGCCTTCGACCTCCTGGCCATCGACGGTGAAGACCTCCGCCACCGGCCGTTCTCAGACAGACGAGCGCGGCTGGAAGAGCTGGCCTCCGGGTTTTCCCATCCCTGGAACCTGACGCCGTCAACGACAGACGAAACCACCGCCCACAGGTGGTTCGACGAATTCGAGCCGGCCGGGTGTGATGGCATCATCGCCAAAACACTCGGCCAGAGGTATGTCCATGGCAAGCGGGCGATGATCAAGATCAAACATCGACGCACCGTCGACTGCATCGTGGGCGGTTACCGCGAGCACAAAGCCGGCGGCAAGATCGGTTCGTTGCTCCTGGGTCTATACAACGAGGATGGAGAGCTCCACTTCATCGGTCACTGTTCGGGCTTTGGTGATGTCGACCGCGGGAAGATCTTTGAGAGGTTCCAGGAATTGCGGGCCGAGGCGTCGTTCGGGGACCAGGCCCGCATACCCGGCGCTGAGAGCCGATGGAGTGGCGGCAAAGATCTCTCCTGGGTGGCGGTGGCTCCCGGTGTGGTGGTCGAGATCAGCTATGACCAGTTGGAAGAGGGTCGCTTCCGGCATGCCACCAGGTTCCACCGCTGGCGCCCCGACAAAGACCCGATCACCTGCACCATGGACCAGCTGGAACGCCCGGAGGGCCTGGGTTTCACAGATGTGGTTGTCACCTAACCCCCCCAAAACCCGCTTTTGCGACCTGGACCCACCGGAAAACGGTGGGTCCAGGTGATAAAAGCGCGGTTTAGCCCTCCATTTTGCGTTTCGACGGTTGCACCCGTGGTGGTTCGCCTGGCATCTTGGGGTACATAGGCGGCCAGGGGGCGTCGCCGATTCCGTTCTCTTCGTCCCTGCGCACCCACTCGAGCAGCGAGTCGAGGCGGCCGGGGGTGTCGTCCATCCCAGCGGTCAGGTCGCCCAGGGCGGTGTAGCGGTCACGGAAAGTGTCGAGAGGAAAGTCCTCGATGGCCACGTCGGGCAACTCGTCCCAACGAAGCGGCGCTGAGACATAACCGGTCGGGCGCACGCCATAGGCCGATGACACCGTCTTATCCCGGGCCATCTGGTTGAAGTCGATGAAGACCCCCTGCCGTTCCTCTTTCCACCACTTGGTGGTGACCAGGTCCGGCAACCTTGCCTCCAGTTCACGGGCGAGGGCGAGGACCGATCGACGGCATTGATAGAAGTCCCACTCCGGAACGATCCGAACATAGACGTGAATTCCCCGACTACCCGAGGTCTTGGGCCATGCGACCAAACCCAGCTCGTCCAGGAGGTCTTTGGCCGCCAGAGCAGCCTGGCGGACGTGGGAGAAGTTGTACCCGGGTGTCGGGTCGAAGTCGATGCGCAACTCGTCGGGATGATCGATGTCCTCTGCCCGCACCGGCCAGGGGTGGAAGTCGAGGCAGCCCCGTTGCACGAGCCTGATCACATCAATCTCCGTGCGGGGAACATTCATTAGTCCTGGACGCTGGGAGGGAAAGCGGATCTCCACGGTCTCGAACGGCGAGTTGGCTTCCGCCCGCTTGTGATAAATCGGATCGACGTCGACGTTTTCCATGTACCGCTTGAGCATCGTCGGTCGGCCGAATATTGCCCGGCAGGCGCCCTCGGCTACGACCAGGAAGTGGTTGACGACATCGAGTTTGGTCCAGCCCTGCTTGGGAAAGAGGAGCTTGGTGGGGCTGCTGATTCTGATCTTCTCGCCACCGACTTCGACGGTGGTCTCATCACTCACGCTGTGAACCTACCCTGGCAGTAAATGCTGCGCTTCCGTCTGTTCGGGTTTCCGATATACGTCAGCCCCACCTTCCTGATCCTCGGTGTGTTTCTGCTCGATTCCCCCATCGGGGCGCAAGGAATCCTCGCCTTTGTGGCTGCGGCCTTCGCCTCCGTGATCATCCACGAGCTCGGTCACGCCTTTGCAGTCCGCCAGCACGGCGCGGTCGTAGACCGAATCACCCTTCATGGCCTCGGGGGCGCCACCACCTGGATCGACCCGCACGGAAGGATCAACTGGTCCCGCAGGATCTACATCGCCGTGGCCGGGGCCGGGCTTGGTTTTGTGGTGGCCGGGATCCTGTTCTTGATGGTCCGAGCGGGGCTCTTCGGGGACGATGCGGCAACCGTCATCGTCACCCCATTTCACGTGGCCTTGGGGATCGCCGCCCAAAGAGACTGGTGGGGTGTGTTCTTCCTGGGAGCATTCATCTGGGTCACCATCGCCTGGGGTCTTATCAACTGGCTTCCGATCGGTGGTCTCGACGGCTGGCACGTCCTCTCGGCGTTGATGGAAAAATGGCTCCCCAACCGGGGCCGGCTGGTGGCAGCCGTAGTGGGTTTGGTGGTGGCGGCCGGGGCCGGGTGGTTCCTCTTCACCCAGGGATTTCGCTTCGCCCCGATCGTCTTCATGTTGTTCGCCCTCCAGGCCTTTGCCGGCGTCCGCACCGCTCCTGCCCGCCAGCCGGATCCCTCGACGGCTCCGCCCGAGGCCTGACCGGGGGTAGCCTTACCCCATGACCTCGGTAGAGCGCCTGATCGACACCATCCGCTCGTCGGTGATTGGTCGCGACACCGCCATCCTCACCCCGTACGGGCTGCGACGGGTGACCTATGCCGACTACACCGCTTCCGGACGATCCCTATCTTTCATCGAGGACTACATCCGCGAGACCGTTCTGCCTCTTTACGCCAACACTCACACCGAAACCTCGGGCACAGGGCTCCAGACCACCCGTTTTCGGGAGGATGCCCGGGCGATCATTCGGGCGAGCGTCGGCGCCGGTGTCGAACATGCCGTGATCTTCTCCGGGTCGGGTTCCACCGGAGCCGTCGACCGGTTGATCAGCATTCTCGGAATCAGGGTCCCGGCCGCCCTCGATGACCGCTTCGGGCTCTCGGGTTCCATACCCAATGATCAGCGCCCCGTGGTGTTCGTCGGACCCTACGAACATCACTCCAACGAGTTGCCTTGGCGCGAGTCGACGGCCGATGTTGTCGAGATCGCCGAAGACGAGGACGGTCACGTGGACCTCGACGATCTCGAACTGAGACTGAACGAGTTTGCCGGCCGGCCACTGCGCATCGGTTCGTTCTCGGCTGCCTCCAACGTCACCGGAATAATCACGGACACTTCTGCCATCTCCACCCTTCTCCACCGGCACGGGGCGCTCTCGTTCTGGGACTTCGCGGCTGCTGCCCCCTATGTCGGAATCGACATGCGCTCCTCCGAGGACAACCTCGACTACAAGGACGCGATTTTCCTCTCGCCCCACAAGTTCATCGGTGGGCCGGGAACACCGGGAGTGCTCGTGGTTCGTCGTGACCTGCTCTCCAACCGGGTTCCATCCGTCCCGGGCGGCGGCACCGTCACCTATGTCAACTCACAGGAACATCACTATGTGACTGACCCCGAACATCGCGAGGAGGGAGGGACCCCGGCCATCGTCGAGTCGATCAGAGCAGGTCTGGTCTTTCAACTGAAAGAAGCGGTCGGTGTCCCTGAGATCAGACGGAGGGAGGAGGACTTCATCGGCCGGGCGATCGAAAGATGGTCAGCCGATCCCAACCTGCTGATTCTCGGCAATGCCAAGGCGGATCGTTTGTCGATTGTTTCGTTCGTGGTGCGATACGGGGATCGCTTCCTGCATCACAACTACGTGGTCGCCCTCCTCAACGACCTCTTTGGCATCCAGGCCCGGGGTGGGTGCTCTTGTGCCGGACCTTATGGACATCGCCTCCTCGGCATCGACACTGCCACGAGCCACCGCATCGAGAATCAGATCGGCAAAGGTTGTGAGGTCATCAAACCCGGATGGGTCAGAGTCAACTTCAATTACTTCATCAGCGAAGCCGAGTTCGAGTACATCCTCAGTGCGGTGCATCTGGTGGCCGAAGCCGGGTGGCGTCTCCTCCCCCATTACCGGTTCGAGGCCGGCACCGCTTTGTGGCGGCACCGGCTGGGGTTGGCGCGGCCACCGTTCTCCTTGCATGAGATTGACTACTCGAGTGGCACGTTGGATCACCGGATCGAGCGCCTGACCGCAACCCCCGAGGTCTTCAGCGACTACCTCTCAGAGGCTCGCCAGCTGGTAGCGATGGCCGCCTCAATCTCTGAGGACGTTGATGACCTGCTCGACGATGACGCCGAGCAACTGCGTTGGTTTCCGCTACCGCATGAAGTGGCTGTGTGAGCGGGATCGTTCATCGAATAAACGTCTCGCCGGGTGGGGTCCCCAAACTTCCGGTCGAAGAAGCCGAGGTCACGAGCCTGGGCATTGTGGGCGACGGTCACAACGATCAGGTCCACCATGGCGGTAGTGAGGCTGCCCTCTGCCTGTTCTCATTGGAGGTCATCGAGACCCTGCGGAGCGAAGGCCACCCGATCTTCCCGGGTGCAGCCGGCGAGAATCTCACCATCAGCGGGATCGAATGGGACGCGATGGCACCTGGGGCGCAATGGAGGCTGGGCGACAAGGTCGATATTGAGATCAGCGGCTACACGACACCTTGCACCAAGAACGCCGGCTGGTTCATCGACGGCGACTTCATGAGGATGCACCAGAGCCGCCACCCAGGCTTCTCGCGGGTGTACGCCCGGGTGCTGACCCCGGGACGTTTGCAACCCGGTGACTCGATCACTCGACTGACTTGAGTCCTTCTCCAGGCCTCGAGGCCGACCGCATGCGCCGTGGCATTGCCATGACCGCCCTGGCGGCTCTTCTGTTCGGAGTCAACGGAGCCGTGGCCGCCGAACTGCTGGAGGTGGTGCCTGCCACCAACACCGCCCAGATCCGTTCAGTGCTGGCGGCGCTTCTCTTGGGGGGCTTGGCCTATCGCATGCGTGCCACCGCCCATGGCGGACGGTTGCCTGGCCTGGCTGCCCTCGGAGTCATCCTGGCCACGGTCACCGTGTCCTTCTTCATGGCCATCAACCGTCTCGGGGTGGGACCCGGAGTGACCATTCAGTTCACCGGGCCGGTGCTGGTTCTGGCCTGGATGCGCCTCGTCGGAAAACGACCGGTGCCGCGGCTCGCCTGGTTCGCCGCCGCCGGAGCGCTGCTTGGAGTGGGCCTCATCAGCAAGGCGTGGGAGTGGCAACAACTCGATCTGGTCGGTCTGGGGTCGGCACTTTTGGCTTCGATAACCTTCGCCGGATATCTCATCCTCTCCGGTCATCTCGGGAGGTTTCTACCGACGGTGACCGTAACGGCCTACGGCTTCGCCTTCTCGGCGTTGGCACTCCTCGTGGTTGTACCCGTCCGGCTGCCGCCGGGCGATCCGGTAGTGCTGGTGGAACTGGTCTGGCTGATCACCCTGGGAACCGTGGCACCGTTTCTCCTTGAGGTCGGCGCCCTCGGCCGAGTTGACGCCGGGACTGTGGGAGTGGTGGCGACTCTGGAGCCCGTGATCGCCGCCGCCGTTGCCTGGATCTGGCTTGATCAGTTGCTCGACTTTTGGCAGGTGCTGGGCAGTCTCATCGTCGTGACCGCGGTAGCGGTCGTGCAGAGGTTCACGGGTGGGAAACCAACGCCGATCGCCTGACCGGCCGTCCTTACACTCGCCGACGATGGTCAGCCCGGTCGCTCCACTGCGAATTCCCCGCTTCCGCGCCCTGTGGGGCGCATCGGTCTTCTCAAATGTTGGGGGGTTCCTACAAGCTTCCGGGGCGGCCTGGCTGATGTTGGAGTTGACCGGCTCGGCCACCTGGGTGGGGCTGATGAGCGCTTCTACCACTTTGCCATTCTTGGCCCTAGCGCTGGTCGCAGGCGCCATCGCCGACATGTTCGAACGGACCCGGGTCCTCCTCTTTGCCCAGATCGTCATGGGCGCCGCGGCGGGATTGATGGCATTGATCACTTTCCTGGGCGAGGCGACACCTGGAAGGTTGCTGGGGTTGGGGCTATTGATGGGGGTGGCTGGAGCCTTCAACCTTCCTGCCTGGCAAGCCCTGGTGCCCGACCTGGTGCCCCGCGAACTGGTTGCCAGTGCAGTGGCCCTCAACTCGGTGGCTTTCAACGTCGCTCGCACCATCGGCCCGGTGATCGGGGGGCTGTTGGTCGCCACCGTCGGGGCCGAGTACAGCTTCGGCATCAACGCGGCCTCCTACGGACTGGTCATCGGTGTCCTTCTTTACATGCGCCGCACCGGCGAACCGGCTGTGGCCCGGGACCAGACCTCTCTGGCCAATGCCATTGGACTCGGCATCCGCTACGCCCGCTACACGCGGCCGTTCCGCCGCATCCTGCTGATCGGAGCCCTGTTCGCCCTTACCTCAGCCGTAGTCCAAACCGTGCTGCCAAACCACACCGCCCAACTTGGTGGTGGTTCCCTGGCCTACGGAGTCCTACTCGGGGCGATGGGGCTAGGAGCCATCGTCGCTGCCTTTACCAGGCGGCGAGTAGTGGAGGGACTCGGGCGCAAAGCCGTGCCACTCACTATGACCCTCTTTGGAGTTTTCGGTATCGGAGTGGGCTTATCCCCCACACCGGGCTGGGCGGGGCCATTTCTGATCGGGGCGGGAGCATGTTGGGTGTGGACTCTCACGACCCTCAACGCCTCGGCTCAGCTCCTCAGCCCCTCCTGGGTAAGGGGTCGGACCATGGGTCTGTACACCCTCTCATTTGTTGGTGTCTACCCGGTGGGAGCGATCCTGGCCGGAGCAATGGCTGATGCCATCGGCACCTCCAATGCCTACGTGTTGTTGTCGTCCGCCGGCATCGTGCTTGGTCTGGCAGCCATCAGGTCGGGCTTACCTGTGCTCGGCGAGATCGAGTCGCCGGAGTTCAGCGACGATCGGACCCGCCCCTCACATGCACTCGAGGAGGGCAGCGGTCCGGTGATGCTCCTCAACAGCTGGATAGTCGATCTCGCCGACATCGACTCCTTTCTGAAGGTCATGAACGATCTGAGGCTGGTGAGGCTCCGCACCGGGGCATATCGGTGGCGGCTCTACCGGGAGGCTGGTGACCCCCGCCGTTTGACCGAGGCCTTCCTCACGGTGTCATGGGAGGAGCACCTCAACCAGCACTCCCGCATTGACAATGCGTCGTCGCTCGTGATCGGAAGAGCCCGAGCCTTTGATGTGCGGGGAGAACCCAACACCCGTCACCTCCTGGCTGTTGACATGGAACGACCACCCGACTTCGACGAATTGCTTGCGGCCCACGACGAGATGCACGCCGTCGACGGTTCCATTCCGCTGACCGACCCGGACCGGCAGGTCGATAGTTGAACGGCCAACGGCGCGGGAACAGATATCTACGTCTGCTCCGCAAGAACCCCGATCTCCGTCGGCTCTACCTGTCCCGCCTGGTCTCCTTTGGAGGGGACTGGTTTCTCCTGGTTCCAATGCTCGGTCTGGTCAACGAGATCTCGGGATCAGCGCTGCTCACGGCGGCAGTCCTGGCAGCGAACACCCTGCCGGCATTCTTGGCCTCTCCTCTGGGTGGCGTCCTCGCCGATCGTTTTGACCGGCGTCGGATCATCGTCTGGTCGAACCTGCTGGCTGCCCTGGCTGCCACGATGATGCTGGCCGTCGATTCTCCCCTTGGTCGCTCGCTCGGTGGCGGAGTACCCCTGGCCCTGGTCGGGCTGGCGATCCTGGCTGCACTCAGCGCCCTCATCTCCCCGGCTTCATCGTCGGCTTTGCCCGCTCTAGTCGAGCCTGAAGATTTGGCGGATGCGACGTTCCTGGTGGAGTCGACCTGGGGAACAATGGCGGCGGTCGGGTCGGCCCTGGGCGGTTTGGTGGCCACCGTTGCTGGCCGGGACGCCGCCATCGTGATCGACGCGATCAGTTTTGCCGTAGCCGCCTGGCTGGTCTTTCGCATCGGACGGCCGCTACGGGTGGGGGTAGCAGCACCGGCAATTCGCATGCACAAAGCGCTGGGAGTGGCGTGGGCCTACATCCGGGTCAATCCTCCGGTTGCGGCTCTCCTCACCTCCAAGGCCGGATTTGCAGTGTTTGGTGCCGGGGCCGTGGCCCTTCTCCCCGTCCTGGCACTCGATGTCTTCCAGGCCGGCGACGCCGGCACCGGGCTGTTGCTTGGCTTCCGCGGCGTGGGCGTTTTGGCCGGGCCGTTCTTAATTCGGGCCATGGTCGGGGGCACCGACCGCAGGGTTCTCGCCGCTATCGGCCTCACGATGACGCTGTGGGGTCTTTCTTACCTCGGCACCGCCGCGGCTCCCACCCTGATGGTGGCGGCGATCGCAGTGCTGATCGGTCACGCCGGAGCTGGCAGTCAATGGTCGTTTTCCTCGTACGGACTTCAGATCTACACAGCTGACTCGGTCCGGGGCCGGGTTTTCGGATTGGACTTCGCAGCGGTGACACTCACCTCGACCGTGTCGCAGTTGCTCTTCGGGTTTCTGGCCGAAACCGTTCCGGTGCGCGCCATCTTCGTCGCTACTGCTGCGGCCGCCATCTGCTTCGGTCTGGCCTGGTGGCGGTTCACCCGTCGCTATTGGGAGGCGCCCCCACCGGGGATATACCTGCAACCCCCACGATCGACGGGGGGTTCGTCTCCTTGATGGAAGATCTTTGCTCAAGGTTGGCAATCGACCTCGACGGATCGTTCCCCGACGTTGTGATCTGCTTTCAGGATGAGATCTATTCGGGGTTGCGCTCGTTGGCCGGGGCCGAAGCGGAAGACCTTGCCCAGGAGACTTTCATTCGCGCATATCGTGCCCTCCAGGGTTATGAAGCCGATCGGATCCGCCAGCTCCGGCTCCGGGGGTGGATCTGGACGATTGCCCTCAACCTGGGCCGCAACCACGCCCGCGACCGCGCCCGTCGCCCGCTTCTCCTGGCCCTCGACAACGACGTCGGCGCCAACGACCCCGAACCACCCGACCTCGATGCCTGGCAACGCCGTCTGGGCATCCTGGCGCCGGCCATGCGCAAAGCCGTGGTCCTTCGTCATGTTGTTGGACTGAGCTACGACGACATCGCCACCGCTCTCGATCGACCGGAGGGCACCGTCAAGGCCGACGTTCACCGAGCCCTTGATCGGCTTCGAAAAGCAATGGAGAGTGAGAAATGAACCAGTCTGCAATCGCCTCTCAACTCGAGACCCTGGCAGTAAGGGCACCGTCGCTGCTGGTGCGAGCAGTAGAACTCGGCACCGGGTTGGTGGACGGCTATGCCCGCTACGACAGCCCGCTCGGAGACGTCATCGTTACCTTCAACCCGCGGGGGGTGACCTCGGTCGACCTCGACGCCGGGGATCCTGAGGGTCGCTTTGAAGCCAGGTTCGGGCGCCAGGCTGTCGCGGCTCTCCCTCCTCGCCGGTGGCAGACCGCCATCGGACGCGCCATCGAACAAGGACGTCCCGGAGCGTTGCCGGTCGACTTCGGGAAGTTGAGCGACTTTCAGCAGACCATCCTCCGGATTGCGGCCACCATTCCCCGTGGACAGGTCCGCCCGTATTCCTGGTTGGCGGTGGAGGCAGGCAAGCCGAGGGCAGCCCGGGCAGTTGGTTCGACGATGGCTCGCAACCCGGTTCCGTTGATCGTCCCCTGTCACCGGGTGGTGCGTTCCGATGGCCGCATTGGCAACTACTCACTGGGTGGGCCGGAGAACAAGTGGTCGCTCCTCACCTGGGAGGGAGCCGAACCCGGCCACCTCGAGGATCTGGCCTCGAGCGGATTCCGCTTTGTCGGTTCGGACACCACCGGTGTGTTCTGTCACCCCAGTTGTGCGCAGGCCCGACGGATAAGCGATGCCCATCTTCAGAAGTTCAGTTCAAAAGAGTCTGCAGGCTCAGCGGGGTTCCAACCCTGCGCAAGGTGTCGGCCTTAATATGGCTCCTAGTGGCGGAGTAACGGGGAAAGGTGGGCGAAACGGAGTCGGTTCCGGGGGATGCCCCTGGTGCGTAAGACTCAATTCACTCAATATTTGAGGGAAAATGTGCGATATCTATAACGCATTTTGGCTTTTGCCTATGCCTTGACCAGGCAGGGAGCAGTTTTGACAGTATCGGAATCGATCTGGATGTCGGTGGAACCCCTTGACGAGGGGGAGTCAAACGGCGCCGTCACCAATGGCTCGCGACCGGTAGGCGGAGCGGGGGAACCACCCTCATGGGAGCCCCCGACCACGCCACCGCCACCGAGCCCGCTTACCCATTCGCATCCGGGTTTTGGCGGCACCTTCATCACCGAGGACGCCGTGCTCTCGGGATCGCTCGAGTTCCAGGGCCAGCGACTGATTATGTGGGGAGCAGGCAACCCTCTCCTCACTTGGAGCCCTGGAGAGTGTCTGCTGGAACGGCTAACTGCCAACCGTTTTGTGCTCAGCTCCAACGGGGAGACGATCACTTTCACAGCCGACGATCCCGACGGGTTGGACTCGGTGCTCAGCCTCAATCCTTTTGGCGTGATCGAGACACAGACCAATGGCTCAGCGGTGCCACCCGTTGCCGAACTTCCGCTGCCTATCCCGGACCCTGTCGAAGATCCCCCGCCAACCTCTCGCTGGCCGGCCAAGACCGATCTCTCCCCTCCCCCGGCGGCGGCTGAGTCCACCGCGTCAGAAGAACCTCTCACTCCGAAACCGGGCCTAGCGCCGGTGCGAAAACTCGAACCAGTTCCACCGCTGTCTGAGGTGGCCGCGATTGAAGCACCCGCTCCATCCGACGTGACCCCAATTCGGGGCCGGCTCCCGTCCCTCAAGGCGGCCCGGGCCAAAGTGGCCGCCGCTCCTGAAGCTGAGGTTGATGCGGACCTCGAGGAAGCCGAGGAGGACACCGAGGCCGCCACGATCGCCGACTTGGTCGTAACCCGGGCTGAGAAGCTGAAGACGGTACGCCCCCGCCGTTTCCTGCCGAACGACATTCAGACGGCTGCTGTCAAGCTGGGACTGGTCTCTGGCGCCATTGTGGTTGTGATCGGGTTTGCGTTTGCCATCCTTTTGATTCTCGGAGAGGGGGATGGGTCCGGTGTTACCGGCTCCAACGCCAATCCCACCACCTCGATCGTTACGGTTCCGGCGACCGCTCCGACCACCGTGGCGGTCCCAGCGACCGACTTGACGACACCCGTCTTCGACCTGTCGGGACCGGAGTTCGCCGAGCGTTGGAACGTGGCGGCTGCCGAGATTGACGAGGGGCTCCTTGTGAGCCCCAATCTTGCCAACCCGTTCTCGCTAGTGATGACTCCCTACATGACGTTCGACGGGATCCTTGACTCTCTGGGTGGCAACCTTCGTCTGCGGGCGCAACCAACCGGAACCGTCGATGGTGATCGTCGGATTCTGGTGGCCATCGGTCTCTTGATCGGGACGGCCGAGCCTTCCCTCACGTCCGAACAACGGGGCCAACTGGTAGAGCTCCTCGGACTGGACCGCAATCCCGATCTGGGGAGCATCAACGGTGCGGCCACTTATAACGGCCTGCTTTACGAGATGGTCTACCTCAGCGACGAGGGAGTCCTCCAGCTGCTGGTCCGTCCCGAGGCTTCAGTGCCTACGACCGCCACTCCCTGATCAGTTGGCGGACGTTCAGCCGCCAGCAAAGGCGGCGGTGACTTCTTTCCAGACGGCCACCGAGTCAGGTGCTTCAAGTCCCACCGGAGCTACAAACACCGCCTTGATGCCCCGATCGGCAAGCTCGCGGTAGCGGCCTATTTGGGTCGCGGGTGGACCGGCGTGGTGGCTACCGGCGAAGTCGGCATGAGGTCTTCCTCCCCGATGTTTCTCCACCAGGTCGGCAACTTCACCCCGGTCGACGCCGATAATCGGAGTGTCGAGGACCGACACCTCGAAGTCATCCTGGTCACGGCCTGCCGCTTCGAGACCGCGTTTCACTGCGTCGAGGGGTCGGTAGAGGCTGCTGGCGCTGCTGAGGTTGAGACCCTGGGCGTGACGGGTGGCTAGCCGGATGATCCGCTCACCCCGTCCTCCGACAATCATCGGAAGCGTGTCCTGAAGCGGGCGTGGATAACAAACCGCCCCCTCCACCGAATGAAACTGCCCGTGATAAGTGGCCTTTCCCGAACCCCACATCAGAGGCAGGATCGAGAGGGTATCGGCCAGGGCTCCCACCCGTTCTTTGGGCGAGGGAAATTGGTAGCCGTAAGCGACCTGTTCGGCCCGGTGCCATCCTGCTCCTAGCCCGCAGAAACTGCGGCCACCCGACATGACGTCGAGGGTGGCGATCATCTTCGCCAGAAGGGCCGGGTTGCGGAGAGTGACCCCGGTGACGAGGGCACCCAATTCGAGCGTGGAGGTAACGGCCGCCAGGTACGACAGGGTCACGTAGGCCTCAGGCATCGGTTCCCACTCTCTCCCCACCTGGGGGATCTGCACCAGGTGGTCCATGACCGCCACGCCGGCAAATCCAGCAGCCTCGGCGGCCAGCGCCAAGTTGCTCACCCCTTCCACCAGGTCGTTCCACGGAAATCGGGAGATCTGCAGATAGAAGCGGAGAGATCGTGGTGGGGCGAGTTGCTGGGCGGCCCCGAGTTGTGCTCCCGACGAATGTTGGGGCTCGACTAATTGGTCCGCCGCCACTACCAGATTGGAGTACTCGTCCATCCGCGGGCGGATTTGGCGGTACCGGCGAATCTGGGACGTAAGCACTCGTTCGGGCACCGACCTATCCCGCGCCCGGTTGCGGGCCCGCACTTCACCCTCGGGGGTGTCGAAGACCACCACCACAGCTGGGAGACCGATCTCGTGCGCCAGCGCCAGTTGATTGGCGCGACGCTCTTCATCGAGGCCAAGAGTGTCGACCACGGTCAGGAGGTGGCGCCGCAAGCGCGACTCGACGATCCTATCGAGCAACTCGAAGGCGACCGGGCTCACATCCAGATCGTGTTCGCCGCTCCCCGCCATGGCCCGGAGGCGATCGGAAGACACGATCTCTTCTGGTCGAAAACGTTTTGCGGCCCAGGTCGACTTACCGGACCCGGACGGCCCGACCAGGATTACCAAAGATGGGTCGGGGATGGACTCGCCCACTACGACGAGGCGGTCCAGGCCCGCCAGTAGGCGCCCAGCCTCCGTGTGAACTGCTCAGGAGACTCGGCATATATGCGGCTGCCCATAACGCGGGCCGCCCCCTGCAGTTCCTGGCGGCGATGGTGAGCGAGCGACACCAACAGGCTGCGTTCGTCTGGATCTGGGACCAGATCTGGGACCGAGGTGGCCAGGCGGGTCAGTTCAGCGAGGTCGTGCTCTTCCCCGAGCACCTCCCCGAGGGTGTCGAGGGAAACAGCAAGTCCACCAACCACCTCCCACCAGAGCGGGGCAACGATTTCCATCTGATGCCGCAGGTATTTGACGCGCTTGCGCCAGGCGTGAAAGTTCTCGCTTAGGGGTTGGTCGAAACTGACCTTCATCTCATCACGACCCTGCGAATACGTTGCGCCGATGCCAGGGCCGATCGCCGCAAACCGATGCGAGAGCACGTATTTCCCCGAGCGGGGATCGGCCGGGTCAACCGGCCAGGCGGCGTAACGCGAACGCGCCTTGTACAGCACATTCTGAATCTGTCCAAGGATTTCGTCGTCCTCCAGGACACGGCTAGCAAGGCGTTGATGTCGTTGCTTGAGCCGCTCGTGGGTGGTCTGAAAGACCCCCGGAGCCAGCAGGCGCTTGTACCGGTCTCGCAGACGTTCGACGGACTTCACTGTTACCGCCCCGTCCCTTACAGCAGCCACCATGGCGCTCGTATCGCGCAGGGCGTCATTTTCAAAGTGATACACCTTTTCGCCGATCCCTGCTCGGACCATTCGCAGGAGAGCGCGGACTCGCTTGGTCGACTTCCTCATTTCATGAACAGCCACATCGGAAGGCACTGCCGGATCGTTGAACCCCTCTAGCGCATGCTCGAACTGGGCCACCGACAACCGCCGCAGGCCTCCAGCCAGAGACTCACCCGGAGTCAAGGCAAACTCGGGGGCCGGAACAGCAGGAAGCGGTGTGGTGTGCACCCTCTGAGGCTAGGTCCATAATCAGACCTCGTGAAGCTCAGCGCCGGCCTGCTCCCCTACCGCCACCAGCACCAACTGGAGGTCCTGGTAGCCCATCCCGGCGGCCCGTTGTGGGCATACAAAGACGCGGGTCATTGGGGTCTGGTCAAAGGTGAGGTAAGCGCCGGTGAAGATCCGGTGGCCGCCGCGATTCGGGAGTTCACAGAGGAAACCGGCTGGATTCCACCAATCGATGGCTGGCTCGACCTGGGATCAGTGACGCTCCGCTCTGGAAAAGTGGTGATGGGTTGGGCAGTTGAGGCCGACTTCGACCCGGCCGCCCTGGACCCGGGCATGTTCTCAATGATGTGGAGAGGCCGCCGTCGGCGGTTCCCCGAAATCGACCGGGTGGTGTGGTGCTCGCCTGAAGAAGCGACAAGGATTGTCAATCCGGCGCAAGCTCCCTTGATCGACCGCCTCGTACTCAACCTGGCCCGTTGAGCCGAGCGTCCGTCAATTCCTGGGCCCCGAGTGCCAGGGAAAGCGGGTCCCCACTCAAGGCCGGGGCAGGGATATGGGCCAGGTCGAGGCTGCCCTCGATCACGCCTTCGGACATGCCATAGGTAGCACCCAATCCGGCCAAGAGTCCGAGGATGGCCTCGTTCTCCGGGAGAGCCTCAAAGGCAAACCGCTCGATCGAGAGTGCCCTGGCGAGCTCGGCCATCACCGAGATCAACAATCGGGCTATGCCCCGCCGCTGATACTCATCAACGACGATGATCGCGAGTTCGGCGGCGGCGGGATCATCGGTGAGGCGAACCATCCTGGCAACGGCCACCGGTTGATCGTCGACCAGCACACCCCAGGCGACATGATTGTGATGATCGATCTCGGTGAGATAGGCGAGTTGAGCCCTGGTCAAAGTGTCAACCGGGGCCATAAACCGCAACCGGCGGGAGGTGGGTGAGAGCCGGGCCATCCCTGCCTCGAGCAAGGGCTTGTCGTCTGGTTCCACCGGCCGCAGCGCGACCATCGTCCCATCTTGGAGACGGTGGTCCAGAACTAGTTTTCGCGATTTCTCAGCCATACGGTCTCCGTGCTTGCAATTGCAAGCATACCAGGGATGGGTCTCGGGAGAGTTACCGTCTTGTTGTGCCACGGCGCTCGACTACCACTTCTTCGTTTGGTTCCAGCAAACGTGAGAGCCACGATGCCACCGGCTTTTACCGGCGCTTTCCGGCTCCTGAGGTCGCCGCCGACGATTTGATCCATGCCCCGGCCGTGGTCGATGAGCTCTTTTGTGCCGATGCCAGTGCCATGGATTCGACCCAGGTGGCAGATGGATCGGTGGCGCTGGTGGTGACATCGCCTCCCTACTTTGCTGGCAAGGAGTACGAGGAGGAGTTGGGACAGGGTCATGTCCCCGGTTCGTATCTCGAATACATGGACATGTTGGGGGAGGTTCTAGGCCGTTGCCTTGAGAAACTCGAGCCGGGCGGGAGAATTGCGATCAACGTGGCCAATCTCGGGAGACGCCCCTATCGGTCGTTGTCTGCCGATGTCATTGGTGTCCTCCAGGACGATCTCGGGATGCTTTTGCGCGGTGAGATCATCTGGAGGAAGGCAAAAGGTGCCGGTGGTTCCTGCGCCTGGGGAAGTTTTCGCAGCCCGGCCAACCCAGTTCTGCGCGACCTGACCGAGCGGGTCATCGTTGCGAGCAAAGGCCGATTCGACCGGGCCGTTTCCCGAGCAGAACGTGAACGCCGCGGTCTCCCGCATCTCTCCACCATGACGACCGAGGGGTTTCTCGAGGCGACGCTCGATGTCTGGGACATAGCGGCCGAAAGTGCGAGCCGGGTGGGTCATCCCGCTCCTTTCCCGCTCGCCTTACCTCAACGGCTGATCGAGCTATATACGTATCAGGGTGACCTGGTGCTGGATCCTTTCATCGGCTCCGGGACCACCGCCCTCGCCGCCAAGATGACCAGTCGTCACTACGTGGGATTCGACGTCGACCCCGCCTACCTTGAATTGGCCAGAACGCGCTTAGCGCGGGCAGATGGTGTTATTCCAACGCCAGAGCAAGCACTTGCTGCATCGACTCCACCGGATGGAACTCCATGACCTCCCGCACCGACACCGGGATATCGTCAAGGTCGATCTCGTTTCGCAACGGGAGGATCACCTCGGTGAGACCGGCCCGATGGGCGGCCAGCACCTTTTGTTTGAGCCCACCGATCGGCAAGACCTTTCCCTGAAGAGTTACCTCGCCAGTCATCGCAACCGTCGATCGAACCTTGCGTCCGGTCACCAGCGAAGCGAGGGCGGTCACCATGGTTACTCCAGCCGAGGGCCCATCCTTGGGAACGGCGCCGGCGGGGACATGGACATGGAAACGACGGCGCAGCGCCTCCTGGCCTATCCCAAGGTCTCCGGCATGTGACTCGACGTAGGAAAGGGCGATTCGACCCGACTCCTTCATCACATCGCCGAGTTGTCCGGTCAAGGTCAATCCGGCTTCGCCGTCCATCGAGGTTGCCTCGATGAACAACACGTCGCCGCCGCTGCCGGTGACGGCGAGTCCGGTCGCCACTCCGGGGAGGTCAGTGCGGTCCTTGGCCTCGTCGTGCCACACCTTGGGTTTGCCCAGGTACTCGGCAACGTTCTCCGGCTCAACGCGGATTGGACTTCCGTCTTCCGCCTTCACATTCTCGTCACCCCTTTTGGCGATTTGGACAGCCAACTTTCGGGCCAGCTTGCCGAGTTCGCGTTCCAGCGACCGCACCCCGGCCTCGCGGGTGTAGCGGTCGACGATCGCGGCCAAAGCAGCTTCGGTGACTTCGATCTCTTCGGGCTCCAGCCCGCCGTATCTGGTCTGACGCGGGAGCAGATGATCGCGGGCGATGGCCACCTTCTCGTCGTCGGTGTATCCATCAAGACGAATGACTTCGGTGCGATCGAGCAACGGCGCCGGAATGGTTTCCACCACGTTGGCCGTTGCGATGAACAAAACATCGGAGAGATCGAGGTCGACCTCGAGATAGTGGTCCCGGAAGGTGTGGTTCTGGGCCGGGTCAAGCACCTCCAAAAGCGCCGAAGAGGGGTCGCCTCGCCAATCCGCCCCCACTTTGTCCATCTCGTCGAGCAGGAAGACTGGGTTCATCGTTTCCGCCTCGATCAAGGCACGGGCGATCCGGCCCGGGCGGGCACCCACATAGGTCCGACGATGGCCCCGGACCTCGGCCTCGTCCCGGATCCCGCCGAGCGAGACGCGCACGAATTTGCGCCCTAGAGCGCGTGCCACCGACTCGCCGAGCGAGGTCTTGCCTACACCGGGAGGACCCACCAGCAACAAGATGGCTCCTGCCTGGCGACTGCCTTCCTCGTTCAGACCCCGATCCTGACGGAGCTTGCGCACGGCCAGATGTTCGATGATCCGTTCCTTGACATCCTCAAGACCGGTGTGGTCGGCATCAAGCACTGTCCATGCTTCATTGAGGTCGAGACGATCTTCACTCTTGAACCCCCATGGCAAGTCGAACATCGTGTCGAGCCAGGTTCGAATCCAGGAGTGTTCGGGCGATTGTTCCGACATCCGCTCGAGCCGGTCGATCTCATGCTCGATTGCCTCCCGGGCCTTGGTAGGGATCTCGCGGCTGGTCAACTTCTGGCGGTAGGAGTCGGACGCTCCTTCTTCCTCTCCCAGCTCTTTCTTGATCGCATCAAGTTGTTGGCGCAGGAGGTACTCCCGTTGGCTCTTGTCAATACGTTCGGTTGCCTCGTCCCGCACTTTCCGGCGGAGTTCGAGGTCTGCCAGCACTTCTCGCATCCAGGTCAGCAACTTGCCAAGTCGTTCCCGGATGTCGAGGGTCTCGAGGATCTCGACTTTCTGTTGGAGCGAGAGATCGGGGGAATACACGGCAAGATCAGCCAACTGCGAGGGGTTTTCGATCCCGAGGATTCGTTCGGCGACCGACCCGACCCCGCGGTGTTCGAGGACTTCGGTTACCACGGCCCGGTATTCGGCCACCAGGTCGTCGAGAGCCTCGTCGTGAACGTCGACCTCGGGATACATCTCCACCTCGACCCACAACGCTCCGGTGCCGTCGGTGGAACCGGCCCCTACCCGGGCGCGGCACATCCCGCTTACCACGACGTTGTTGCTGTCATCGATGTGTTGAATCTCGGCCAGGGTCCCCACCGAAGAGTATTTGCCCTCCACCCGCGGAACCAGGATGAACCGCCCCCCGGCCTCCTGAGCTGCCGCCAGGGCGATGCGGCCTTCACTGGTTTCGATCCGCAGGGTCACCACCATGTGGGGGAAAACCACCCCGTTGGTCAATGGCAAAACTGGGACCCGGAGGTCGGTTTGTTGAGTTTCGTTCACTAAATACTCCCGCTTGGACGGTGGACTACAGGAGAAACACCCGTCCTCACGGTCGATATTCCGGGCTCTACGAAATATGATAGGGGGGGACTTAGGTTGTAACCTGTGGCAACACTCAAGTTCTAGTCACAGAACTCAAAACAAGACTTCAAAGGAGCACCAATGGCACGCGCCGTGGGTATTGATCTCGGAACAACCAATAGCGTGATCGCCGTCCTCGAAGGCGGCGAACCAACCATTATCGCCAACGCCGAAGGCGGCCGAACTACCCCATCTGTGGTCGCCTTCAAAGACGGCGAGGTCCTGGTTGGTGAAGTGGCCAAGCGCCAATCGATCACCAACCCCGACCGGACGATTCGCTCGGTCAAACGACAGATGGGCACCGACTGGTCGATCGACATCGACGGCAAGAAGTACACCGCCCAGGAGGTCTCGGCCCGCATCCTCATGAAGTTGAAGCGGGACGCCGAGGCTTATCTAGGCGACAAGGTCAACGACGCCGTCATCACCGTCCCTGCCTACTTCAACGATGCCCAACGTCAGGCGACCAAAGAAGCCGGTCAGATTGCCGGCCTCAACGTGCTCCGCATCATCAACGAGCCCACGGCCGCCTCACTGGCCTATGGCCTCGACAAGGAGTCGGCCGAGCACACCATCCTGGTCTTCGACCTCGGTGGGGGAACCTTCGATGTCTCCGTTCTGGAAATCGGCGATGGCGTGTTCGAGGTGAAGGCCACCTCTGGTGACACCCACCTCGGTGGCGACGATTGGGATCAGGCGGTCGTGGACTGGCTCGTCACCGGGTTCAAGAACGACCATGGGGTGGATCTCGGGAACGACCGGATGGCTAATCAGCGGCTGAAGGAAGCTGCCGAAAAGGCCAAGATCGAATTGTCGCAGGTGGCCGAAACCGAGATCAACCTTCCTTTCATCACTGCCACGTCCGAGGGTCCGCTGCACTTGCAGCGCAAGCTCACCCGGTCGGAGTTTCAGAAGTTGACAGAGACCCTCCTCGACCGCACCAAGGGCCCGTTTCAGCAAGCGATCAAAGATGCCGGGATTCCCGTTTCGGAAATTGGCCACATCGTCCTCGTCGGCGGCTCCACCCGGATGCCAGCCGTGCAGGAATTGGTCAAGTCCCTCACCGGCAAAGACGCCCACAAAGGTGTCAACCCCGATGAGGTGGTGGCAGCGGGAGCGGCGATCCAGGCCGGGGTCCTCAAAGGCGACGTCAAGGACATCCTTCTCCTCGATGTCACTCCACTTACCCTCGGCATCGAGACCAAGGGCAGCGTCATGACCCGGATGATCGAACGCAACACGACCATCCCCACCCGCAGGACCGAGACCTTCACTACCGCTGAGGACAATCAGCCGGAAGTGGAGATCCACGTCCTCCAGGGTGAGAGAGCCATGGCCGCAGACAACAAGAGCCTTGGCAAGTTCCGCCTGACCGGCATTCCGCCGGCGCCGATGGGTGTCCCCCAGATTCAGGTCACCTTCGACATCGACGCCAACGGCATCGTCAACGTCTCGGCCAAGGACGTTGCCACCGGCAAGGAGCAAGCCATGACCATCACCGGTGGGACCGCTCTCGGTCGGGATGACATCGACCGCATGGTCAAAGACGCCGAGGCCTACGCCGAAGAGGACCGTCAACACCGGGAGGCAGTCGAAACCCGCAACCAGGCCGACCAACTCCTGCATCAGACCGACAAGGTGCTGGCCGAACAGGGCGACAAGCTCTCCGAAGACGAACGCGGCAAGATCGACGGAGCCGTGGCCGAACTTCGTACGGCTCTCGAGAACACCGCTACTCCCACCCCCGAGCTGCGGACCAAGATCGAAGCCCTCGTCACCGCCAGCCAGGGAGCCTTCTCCCGGATGTACCAGGAGGCCGCCCAGAGCAACCAGGCCGGAGCTGGCGGGAGTGGACCCGGTTCCGATGACGACGTGGTCGAAGCCGAGATCGTCGATGAAGGAGAGCAGGCTTAAGCCTGCTCTCCTTCCGTAAGGGTTGTGAGTGGTGAGTTATGAGTATCAACAAGGACCTACCTGACATCGAGATCGTTGAGGCGGAGATGGTTCCCGAAGGCGAGCCTGTGACTGCCGAGATGCTGGGACTCGACGTCCCCGATGATCCCACCGAGGCTTTGAACATTGTGCTCAAGGCCCTGGCGGAGTCGCGGGCGGAGGCCGACCGCTACGTCGACGATTTGCGACGGGTGGCCGCCGATTTCGACAACTATCGGAAGAGAACCCTGCGGGAGCAGGCAGCCCTGATCGAACGCGCCTCCGAGCGCATCATGGTGGCCCTGCTTCCGGTGCTCGACAGCCTCGACTCTGCGGCAGCCATCGAAGCGCGATCCGTCACCGAGGAAAAGATGGCCGCGGGGGTACGCGGTACTCTCTCGCAACTGCTCGACATCCTCACTAGAGAAGGCCTTGAGGTAATCCCCACCTGGGACGAACCGTTCGATCCCCGGATTCATGAGGCGGTGCTGCGGACCGGTGAGGGTGATGCTCCCTTGATAGTCACCAAGGAACTTCGTCGGGGGTACCAGCTCGCGGGCAAGGTGCTGCGGCCCGCTCTGGTGGAGGTGGCGCCCCGCTCCGATGTCCCCGAGGAGGAGCAGGACAGTCCATGAACCGGGATTGGGTGGACAAGGACTTCTATCAGACCCTGGGCGTTTCCAAAGACGCCACGTCCGAACAGATCAAACACGCCTATCGAAAGCTCGCCCAGAAACACCATCCCGACGCCAACCCCGGCGATACGAAGGCCGAGGAGAGGTTCAAGGACGTTGCCGAGGCTTATGGGGTCCTCTCGAACCCCGACCAACGCAAGGAATACGACGAGGTTCGCCGCCTGGTCGCCTCCGGGGGTTATGGCGGTGGTGGGCCTTTCGCCGGTGGACAGAGGGTGCGGGTCGAAGACGTGGGCGGGTTGTTTGGAGGTTTAGGCGATCTCTTCGGTTTCGGCAACGGCAGCCGGCAGCGAGGACCGCGGCGGGGGATCGACACCACCGCCGACTTGACTCTTTCCTTCAACGACGCCATCGAGGGCGTAACCACCACCGTTTCGGTTCGGGGCGACGCCCCGTGTTCGCGATGCGGCGGGAACGGGGCGGAGCCGGGCACATCGGTCAACACCTGCCCGACCTGCGGTGGCACGGGTTCGATAGCCCAGAACCAGGGCATGTTCTCGTTCGCTCAAGCCTGCCCGCAATGTGGAGGATCAGGACGGGTCGTCTCGACGCCTTGTTCCCAGTGCCGCGGGCGGGGCCGAGAGACTCGGACCCGCAACATCAAGGTTCGCATCCCCGCCGGAATCAACGACGGCGCCACTGTCCGTCTAGCCGGCAAGGGTGGCCCTGGTGCCGATGGGGGGCCGCCGGGTGACCTCCTGGTCAAGGTGCATGTCACTCCGCATCCGGTGTTTGGCAGAAGGGGTGATGACCTGACCATCGACGTCCCGGTGAGCTACACCGAGGCCACCCTTGGCACTGCGGTCGAGATCCCCACCCTTGATGGGACCGTATCGATCAGGGTGCCGGCGGGAACCCCGACTGGCAAGGTGTTTCGGATCAAGGGCCGCGGAGTCAAGCCGGAACGAGGCCCGGCTGGCGACCTATACGCCAAAGTGGAAGTAGTTGTGCCCCGCAAGGTGTCGCGGGAGGAGAAGAAGCTGCTCGAACAGCTGGCCGAGCACGAGACCGACGATCACCGCGCCCACCTCAAGGTGAGCCCGTGAGCGAACGGCGCACCCGGGCAGTGTTTGTGATCTCGGTGGCTGCCCAGTTGTCGGGTATGCATCCCCAAACTCTGAGGATCTACGAACGCAAAGGTCTGATTGAGCCATACCGCACCCCCGGTGGCACCCGGCGTTACAGCCAGGAGGACATCGATCGCCTCAACCTCATCCAGGAGTTGACCTCCAAAGGCCTCAACCTCGAAGGGGTCAAGCAGGTGATCGACCTCCAGAACGAAGTTCTCCGTCTTCGCGACGAGGTCGCCGGTCTGCGCCGCGACATCACACGTCAGCTCAAGGAGACCGAAAGTCGCCTGGAGCAAGTGCACCGCTCCTACCGCCACGAGATCGTTCTTCGTTCAGAAGTTCTGCCCCAGGTTCGCCGCGACCAGAAGCGCTAACCGGCCGCGACCCGCATGTCAGGATTCGCCGGCGAGGATGGCGGCCAGTCGCTCATCGGCCATGATCAGCCTGCGCGCCAATTCGGCAACGATCGCGCGGGAGACGGCCGGATTGGTGTCGAGGAACGGAAAGAGGTCCCAGCTGGCAAGCTGGAGTACGCGGGTCGGCTCCAGCGCCCTCACATCGGCGCTCCGGGGAGTGTCCTCAGGAGCTAATAGAGCCATCTCCCCGATATGTTGGCCGGGACCAAGGACCGAGAGGGTCTTGCCGTTCTTGCTGACCTCGACCTTGCCCTCGACGATGACGTACATCGCCAAGGCGCCGGTATCGCCGGCCTTGATCAGGGTGTCCCCTACTCCCAGGGTCCGCTCCTTGGCGATGTCCGCCGGCGATGCGAGCTGGGAGTCATCCAGGGCTCGCAGCAGAGCCGAGTTCCGCAACAAATCGACCTTTCCCATATTCTCCTCTCGAGCCCTGCGAGGTTAACCGGGGTGGCCGACGTCGGCAGCCTGTAGCTGCGTGAACGCTATCTAGGCTCAGGCTGTGAGCGTGTCCCTATACCCGTATCTTCCGCGGCTTGTCCGCTACTGGGCTCAGGACACGCCCGACCAGCGGCATCGCTGCATCGAAGGCTCGATGGTCTTCGTGGATATCTCGGGTTTCACGAAGATGTCCGAGCGGTTGGCCCGCCATGGAAAGGTCGGGGCCGAGGAAGTCACCGAGGTCATCGACAACACCTTCGGTCGCTTGCTTCCTTCCGCCTATTCCTTCGGAGCCAGTCTCCTGAAATTTGGCGGGGATGCCCTGCTCCTGCTTTTCACCGATGAAGGCCACGCCTTCCGCGCCTGCGCGGCGGCCCTCGCCATGCGTCATGAGCTCCGGGAGATTGGCAAGTTCAACACCACCGCCGGGCAGGTGACCTTGCGGATGTCCGTCGGCATCCATTCAGGATTGTTCGACTTCTTCCTCCTGGGTGGATCGCACCGCGAGCTCATCGTCGCTGGTCCGGCGGCATCTCTCACAGTGGCAACTGAATCGGCGGCCACCGCCGGACAGATACTGGTCAGCGCGGCTACAGCCTCTTCCCTTCCTCACCGAAGTGTGGGAAGGCCGGTACATCCAGGCTTTCTGCTCCGAGGGCATATCGAGACCGAGCAGCTCGGATTCGCCCCTGCGCCGGTGGCCGGGTTGGATCTATCGCCTTTCATACCTCCCGGCCTACGCCAGGTATTGCTCTCTGGCGAGGTCGAGCCGGAACACCGACCCGCTGCTGTCGCCTTCATCCACTATCACGGTGTCGACGAAGTCCTCACCCGTGACGGAGCCGAGCAAGCTACGGCTGGTCTCGATGAACTCGTCTCCTCAGTCCAGAATGCCGCCGATCGATACGAGATCACGTTCCTCGGCACCGACATAGCGTCCAACGGGGGAAAGATCATTCTTACCGCCGGGGTCCCGTTTGCTTCCGGCAACGATGAAGAGCAGATGTTGCTGGCCCTGCGACAGGTTGCAAACACCCACGGCCCGATTCCCGTATCGATTGGAGTGAACTGGGGCCCGGTTTTCGCGGGGGAAGTGGGTCCCCATTACCGCCGCACGTACACAGTCATGGGAGACACCGTCAACCTGGCCGCCCGCCTGATGGGGAAGGCCCCTCCAGGAGAGGTCTACGCGGCGGCGGCCCTGATCGACGGATCCCGGACGGTCTTCGGCTACACCACGCCGGATCCGTTCTACGTCAAAGGTAAGAAGCTCCCCGTCCAGGCATTCTCTATAGGCGAGCCCGCCGGTAGCAAAAGCGGCCCCGAGGTCCAGGGATTGCCGCTGATCGGCCGTCACGTCGAACTGAACGAAATGTTGGAAGCGTGGGAGGTGGCGTGCACCGGCCGCAGCCACGTCGTCGAACTGTCGGCTGAGGCCGGAATGGGCAAAAGTAGATTGTTGGAGGAGTTTCTCCTCACGGCCCACGCCGCTCACGTAATCCGGGCCGAATGTCGGCTGTACCAATCGACCACTCCTTACTTCCCCTTCCGTTCTCTGCTCCGGGCGGCATGGGGGTTGGAAGATCTCGACGCTGCCCTTACCGAAGCCGCCCTGAGGGATTTGGTCAGCACCACGGCGCCCTCGCTGGAACCCTGGCTCTCCCTCATCGCCATCCCTCTGGGGCTCACCGTACCCGAATCGAGCGCGGTCACCCAGCTCGAAGACCAGTTTCGCCCCGCCCGCACCTTGGCCGTCGTTGGTGAATTACTGGAGGTCACGGCCACCGCACCCACCCTTTTCGTGATAGAGGACACCCATTGGATGGACGATGCTTCCGGAGCTCTGATAGCCGGGCTGCTCTCTGGCCATGACCGCCTGCCGTGGCTGTTTGTACTCACCCGCCGGCCTGGCTCCCAGGGGTTCGTAGCTCCCTCGGCTGATTCGTTGGCCAGGATCGATCTTCAGCCCCTCGGCATCGAACACGCCCGCCAGTTCATCACCAACGCCACCATCGACTCCCCCCTGGTACCCCAACAGGTGGAAGTGCTGGCGGAACGGGCTGCGGGAAGCCCGCTCTTCCTGATCGAGTTGCTTGCTGCCCTCCGACGCGGCGGCGACGTCGATGCTCTTCCCCACTCCATCGAAGGGATGATCGGCGCTCGCATCGATAAACTCACCACCCCCGATCGAAGCCTGTTGCGGCGTCTGGCGGTACTAGGCACGGGATTTAGCGGTGCTCATATGGGGGCTGTGCTGCGCGACCATGAAGGCACCCCACCCTGGCAACGAAGGGCAATGGGTCGACTTCACGACTTCCTCGCCCAGGGAGAGAGTGACTGGATCCAGTTCAGGCACGCTCTTATCCGCGATGTTGCCTATCAGGGTCTGCCTTTCAAGACCCGGTTGGAACTTCACGCCCGGGTCGGTGACTCGATCGCCCAGGCGGCTGGCGATCAACGGGAGTCCCAGGCCGAACTGCTCTCTCTCCACTATTCGCAGGCTCGCCGATGGAGAGATGCCTGGAGGTTCTCGCGCATCGCGGGAGATGGGGCCCGGCAGGTATATGCCAATCTGCCAGCTGCTGAGTTCTACCGCCGCGCCCTGACGGCCGCCCGCCATGTCGACGAAGTCACCGACGCCCAGAAAGCATCAGTGGCGGAGGCCTTAGGTGACGTCTTGGAACAAGCGGGGCTCTTCGAACAGTCCTTGGAGGCCTACAAGCGTGCCACGTCGCTAGTGGGCGACGATCCCATTCGGCGGGCAGATCTGCTCCTGAAGCGAGCCCGGGCCCGGGCCAGAGTCGGAGCCTATTCGGTCGCTTTCCGGGAGATTGCCATCGGCTGTCGCATCGTGACCGAGGTTGGGACCCGCGAGGCTTGGCGAGCACGGTCACGGCTTACCGCTCTCAGTGCCCAACTTCGCCAGCTCCAGGAGCACCCTCGTGCTGCGCTGAGGCTGGCCCAGCAAGCCAAGAACGAAGCCGAGGAGTCAGGTGAGCACGAGGCCCTGGCCCGGGCTTATCAGGTACTCGACGCCGCTTACAACATGCTGGGCCAGCCCTCCAAGGCCACTTATGGCAAACAAGCACTGGAGATTTACGAGGAGCTGGGGGATTTGTTGGGCGTTGCCACCGTCACCAACAACCTGGGCGGACAATCGTATTTTGAGGGCCGTTGGGACGCCGCCCTCGAGTACTACACGCGGGCCCAGGACGCTTTCCGGCGGGCTGGTAACGAGTCCGAGGCTGCCGTCTCAGGAGCCAACATCGGTGAGGTTCTGGTCAGTCAGGGCAGATACGACCAAGCCGAGGAGGTTTTGCTGGAGTCGGTCCGAACGCTCCGAGCCCACAATCTGGTCGATGCCGCTCTCTTCTCCGCCATCCAACTCGCCCGCCTCCATCTGTTGCGTGGCGACGACAACGCCGTGGCCGACCTGAGACGGATTCGTTCTGAAGCTGCCGCGGTGGGCCAGACCCACTCGGCAGTCGAAGCTGCCATCTACCTTGCCCACGGGCTGGTCAGGGAAGGTGACCCCGAGGGAGCTATTGAACTGTTAGATGAGTCCGAACGATCCTCGGGGGGGGAGGCTGAAGTCTACGGATGTTCCCTGGCCCGAGTACGTGCCCTGGCATTAGCCGCCCTGGGCAGATTCGACGAAGCGGCTGCCGCTATTCGTAAAGGACTCGACCAGGCCCGCGACGAAGGTCTGGTCTACGAGGAAGCACTCCTCCTCCAAACCGAGGCGGATTTGGTATCCGAGGGGGACCGCACCAAAAAGCTGGAGGAGGCGGATCGCCTCCTCCAGCAACTCGGTGTGATTACGCCAGTCTGATCATCTGAACTTCGGATCGCCGACCCCGAGGGTGTTCCAGGTGATCCTCCAAAGATCATCGCCCAAGTATGCGGCGACAGCGTCGGCAACGCACCAACTGTCTTCGTCGTCAGGGTCCGGGAACAGCGGCCCACCGTCACTCGGAGCACAGTCGGGCACTTCCCTGAACGGCTCGGGGCCGTCATCGTCGGGATCGTATTCGAGGATGAGAGGGAACTCCTCGCTATCAGCCTTCGTGAAAGTCAACGTCCCTTCGAAGAAGGCGACACTCGATCCAACCGGGATGAAAGTAATTACGCCGTCATCCGTAGCGTCGATAAGGGCGGACTTCGGCACATTGTCATCGCAGGCATCCTCAACCGGGTCATTTCCGTCCACCCGGGTGAAGATCGCGCTTGTCTGCCCGTCGGGGCTCGTCTCCAGTTCCGACGGGTCATTGCAATCCAGTGTTTGGCCACCCTGGAAGTTGCCGAAGTCGAAGCCGGACGTTGCGCCGTCGCCTCCCACCGCTACCGAATGGCCGCCGGGGGCCAGACTCACGTCACTGGGAAGGTTGCTGCAAGCCTCGTTGTCGCTGGGAGCGGATTGGGACCACCCCGAAGGGAGTTCTTCGCAGACGATATAGCTGCCCGGGGCCATATTGAATTCGTAGGTTCCGTCAGCGTTGGTCGCGACAGTCTGCACTTGCCCTGGTTCTCCGTCATCTTCGAAGAGAAGGATCATCCACTCGCCCACGCCAGGCTCCTGAGTGGCTCCTTCCCCGTCGCGCACTCCGTTGACGTTGGTATCTTCGTACTTGGTTCCAGAGATGGTCAACACTTGCTGGTTGGCAAAGTCGATCTCGTCGGTGGATTGATCGGAAATCACGACAACTGCCTCATGGCAGCCGCCGGCCGGCGAGGTGGCGGTGTAGCCCGACTTCACGACCTCACATACCCGATAGCTGCCCGGCTTGAGACCGCTGAGGGTGTATGAACCGACAGGTCGATCGTCACTGCCATCGCTAGTGATGGCGAACGCCTCTTCCTCATCCCACTCAGCATCATTGTCTTCGTCGATGAAGATCGTCCAGCCTCCCAGGCCGGACTCCAGCTCGACATCTCTTAATCCGTCACCGTTCAGGTCGTCGAACTTCAAGCCCGAGATCGAACCGTTCTTGTAGTTCCCGAAATCGGCGTCGGTCATGTCTTCAGTCACCGTGTAACAACCGTTCGAGGCAGGTTCCGATTGAATCCAACCGGCTTCGCCATCCGGCGCTTGCTCACAAATCTCGTCACCTGCTAACGCTTCAAGTGAGTAGGAACCCAGATCCTCGCCATCCGAGGTCGTCGTAGCTAGTACATCGTTGACAAGGATTCCCCAGCCGCCCAAGCCCTCTTCTCCGTCATCGAAAACGCCATCAGCATCGAGATCGTGGTACTTAAACCCAGAAACGCTGAATGTCTCCGGCTCCGCGGGTGCCGCGTCGTAACAAAACTCGACATGGTTCAGCTTGTTGCCGTTGGGGATCCTGAGATTGTCGTGCGAGGTAACGGGCCCACCCTCGACGGCACCATCGAAGTCGTAGTGGTTGGCGGCGGAGCCTTTGACGATGACGTCGTAGACGAAGGCAGTTCCGTCCGTATTGAAACTGAACGACCTGCGACCGACATCAAACAGTCTGAAGGTTGCGGTGCCTACCTCCGTCGTCGATATGGGTTCGTTGATACGCAGGCTAAGAGGACCAGCCGAACCAACGGTGGCACAGGTGGACCCACCCGCAACCATGGTCCCGTCGTGTTCCGCTTGCGCCGGAATTATCGCCAGCCCTGCCAGGGCGATCGCAACCAATATGGTTAAAGCTCTCCGCGAAGATTTGCCCACTCCAGCCTCCCTAACTTCCTTCTTACACCAAAAATTACGTCGTCGGACTGCCCATCCCGACTGCCGCTCCCACTGTCTCTGAGCGCAGACTAGTCAGCGTCTCACCGATTTCTCAACCGGTCTTTTCTTTGCTCGGCACTCGCTCCGGCTCCACGGCTAGAAGTGAGGTCAGCCTATTTTGAGAGATTTGGTTGGCGATCAGAACCAGGCGTCGAGAAGTCCATCGTCTGTGCGGCCGAATGAGCGCCTTATTATCGGGAGATGGCTGACGGCTACTCAGGGTTGGTTCGCATCCTCGACGAGGATGGCGTTCTGCTTGCAGTGGGTAGCGGAGACCTGAGCTTTGACCCGGACTCAGAAACCTGGACAGGGATGCTTGAACTCGTACCCGGTTCGGGGGTGGCGGGAAAGGCGTTGGTGATCCAGATTGAGATCGACGGCAAACTAGGAAAGGCTCAGCTCACGCCCATCGACAACGAGGGTGCGGTCGCCCATTCGAGACTCGTGGGGCTGGGACCCAAGCCCTTCTAAGTCACCTGCCTGATCCGTCTTACGGATTCCCAGACATCGACGTAACTGATGTAGAGGGGTGCAAACCCAAAGCGGGCGATGTCGGGAGGTCGATAGTCGCAGATCACACCATGACGGCCCAGTCCCTCCACCACCGCCTCGGCCCCGGTTCGGCGCAGGCTCACCTGGCTGCCCCGGTGCTCGGGATGCCGAGGAGTCACGACCTCAAACTGGTCGTCGAGCTCCTGATCAACCAGATCTAGGAAGAGCGAGGTGAGCCCGACCGACTTCGCTCTGACCGCTTCGAGATCCACCCCTTCCCAGATCGCGAGTGCTGCATCCAGGGCCGCCATCGAAAGGATGTTGGGGGTTCCGACCTTCATGCGATCGACGCCCTCGGCCGGGACGAACTCGGGGGAGAAGTCGAACGGGTTGGAGTGACCGAACCAACCGGTGATGGGGTTGACGGTATCCGCTTGCAGGCGTGGTGACACGTAGACAAAGGCTGGGGCTCCCGGGCCCCCGTTCAGGAACTTGTACCCACATCCAACCGCATAGTCGACATCATTGTCAGCCAGCCCGATGGACATCACGCCGGCGCTGTGCGACAAATCCCAGACCGCCAACGCCCCCACCTGATGGGCCCGAGCAGTGATCAAGGCGAGGTCGTGACTCCTCCCGGTGCGAAAGTCGACGTGGCCAGCCGCAACCACACCCACCCCATCGGTGACAGCAGCCGCCAGATGTTCTGGCTCGACTACCCGCAGGGGTCTTCGCCACCGGTCGGCCAATGTCTGGAGAACGTACAGGTCGGTTGGGAAATTGCCGCTGTCGGTGAGCAGGTCGCCCTTGGTCAGACGACAGGACGCATCCACCACTTTGAAGAGATTCACCGTGGTCGAGTCGGCACAGACTACCGAACCCGGTTCAGCGCCGATCAGGGGCTCCAACCGGCCGCCCACTTTGGCGGGCAGCCCCACCCAATCCCGGTTCCACCAACCGGCGATGAGATCCTGGCCCCATTCGTCGCCCGTCGAGAGAAGCCGATCACGCACGCTCACAAGCGGAGGACCAAGCGAGTTGCCATCGAGATAGATCACGTTTGGCGACAGCACGAACCCTTCGCGCAACGACGCCAATGGATCGCCGGCGTCAAGCTCCCGGCAGTGTTCGCGCGTGATCACCAGCGCACGCTATCGCCACTTGCCGTTACCGTGCCGAGCGACGATCAGAGGAGGCGCCGGTGGCGGAATCAAATTGGGATTTCTCCGGCCTTAGAGCGCTCTTTTTCAACTGCACGTTGAAGAAATCGCCAGAGTTGTCCCACACCCAGGGACTGATGGACATCTCAATCGGCATCATGCGCAAACACGGAGTCACGGTCGAAACCATCCGGGCGGTCGATCACGACATCGCCAGCGGAGTATGGCCCGACATGACCGAACACGGTTGGTCCACCGACGAGTGGCCATCGATCTATCAGAAGGTCGCAGCCGCCGACATCCTGGTGTTAGGAACGCCGATTTGGCTTGGTGAAAAATCGTCGATCTGCACCCGAGTCATCGAACGGCTCTACGGCAACTCGAGCCTGCTCAACCAGATGGGTCAATACGCCTATTACGGCAAAGTGGGCGGCTGCCTGGTGACGGGCAATGAAGACGGCATCAAACACTGCTCGATGAACATCCTCTATTCGCTCCAGCATCTTGGCTGTGTCATCCCTCCACAGGCGGACGCCGGTTGGATTGGTGAGGCCGGGCCGGGACCGTCTTACCTCGACCCTGGTTCGGGAGGCCCGGAGAACGATTTCACCAATCGCAACACCACATTCATGACTTGGAACCTGATGCATCTAGCGCAAATGATCAAAGGCGCCGGCGGTATCCCTGCCTATGGCAACCAGCGCTCGGAATGGGACGCTGGATGCCGGTTCGACTTCCCCAACCCGGAGCATCGATGAGCCCCCTCGACACTTCTCTCCTCATTCTGCGGGTGGTGGCAGGAATCACCTTCATGGCCCACGGCGTCAACCATGCCCGCAACATCGAAGGCACCGGGCGCTGGTTCGCCAAGGTCGGTTTTCGGTCCGCACCGATGCAGGCGCGGTTGTCGGTGTTGGTGGAACTGGGAGCCGGGGTACTGCTGGTCGTCGGCCTTCTAACCCAACTTGCCGCGGCGGGTCTCGTCGCCACCATGGTGGTGGCCGGACTTGCCGTCCATCGCTTCAACGGGTTTTTCGTGTTCCGTCCGGGCGAGGGCTTCGAATATGTCAACGTCCTCGGCTGGGTCGGTTTCGTGCTCGCCTGGCTCGGTGCCGGCAAATATTCCATCGATAACCTGATCGGCCTCGTGTGGCCCGGAACGGTCGGACTCTTGTTCGGCGTCGGCGGAATCGTTGCGGGGATCGGCCAGTTGCTGATCTTCTGGCGAAAACCGTCCCCAACCTGAAACCCCTCCCTTTTGGCGCGTAACCTTGCTCCCCAGGGAGCAAGG
>JBBDQN010000030.1:0-121111 GCA_040905905.1 Acidimicrobiia bacterium | reverse complement strand
GATCGGGGGCAACGTGTGCAACGCCTCGCCCGCGGCCGTCGGGATTCCACCCCTGCTCGCCCTCGACGCCTCGGTGGAACTGACCTCGGCGAGTGGAACCCGCACGATGGCCGTTGAGGAATTCCTTACCGGCTATCGCCAGACCGCCCTGCGGCCCGGCGAGTTGTTGACGTCGGTGACAGTACCCCGGAAAGGCGAGAGTTCGTTCTCCGACTTCCAGAAGCTCGGCTCGAGGAGTCATCTGGTCATTTCCATTGTGATGGTCGCCTCGGTGATCACGCTCGACGATGGTGTTGTCAGCGATGCCCGGGTGGCGGTCGGATCCTGTTCCCCTGTCGCCCAAAGGCTCCGCCGCATGGAAGAAGCCTTGCGTGGCCATTCGGTGCAGGACAACCTCGAGAGCCTGGTCGAACCGGCCCACCTATCCGTGCTGAGCCCGATCGATGACGTCCGGGCACCCGCCTGGTACCGCCTCGAAGCAACGCAGCAACTGATCCAGCGCTCGCTCCGACATTGCCAGGACGCGACGTGATCCGCGTCACCTTGTCGGTCAACGGCGAGCAGGTAGAGGTCGCTACCTCCCCCCTGCGGCGACTCACCGACGTTCTCCGGGATGACCTGGGTCTCACCGGGACCAAGGTGGGTTGTGAGGCGGGTGATTGCGGTGCCTGCTCGGTTCTCCTCGACGGTGAGATCGTCAATGCCTGCACTGTGCCCATCGGCCGCCTCACCGGCCACGAGGTGGTCACCATCGAAGGGCTCGACGCCTCCGGTCGCATCGGCAGTCTGCAGCGGTCGTTTCTGCACTTCGGGGCAGCCCAATGTGGCATCTGCATCCCCGGGATGCTGGTGGCGGCCGTCGCCCTGCTCGACAAGAACGCCAACCCGGATGAGTCAGACGTGAAAGAGGCGCTGGGAGGGGTGCTGTGCCGGTGTACGGGTTATCGCAAAATCATCGAAGCCGTGGTTGCGGCGCCGACTTTCGATGACGATCCCGTCTTGGCACCAGAGGGCAAGGCGGTCGGACAGCGGATCGCCCGGGTTGATGGGATTCCCAAGGTGAACGGGACCGATCAATTCGGAGCAGACGGTGCTCCCACCGATGCCCTGGTAGCCAGAGTGGTCCGGTCCCCTCATCCACGGGCCGGTTTTCGATTCGGAGACCTCGGTGATTACGTCAGCAGCCATCCCGGCCTTGTAGCGGTCTACACCGCCGCCGATATCCCCGGCCGCAACTGTTTCGGCGTCATTCCCCCGATGGCCGACCAGCCGGTTTTCGCCGAGGGCGAGGCGCGGTATCGGGGTGAGGCTGTTGCTCTCGTTGTGGGTGAAGCCGACCTGATCGCCCAGCTCGACCTGGCTCTGTTTCCGGTGGAGTGGCAGCCGCGCCCGGCGGTTACCTCGCCTGACGAGGCAACCGCGACGGAAGCTCCCCTCCTCCACGCCGGCCGTCCGGGGAATGTCTTGATCCGGGGTCTGGTGCAAAGAGGTCAGCTCGAGGCGGCCTTCGCCGCCGCCGACCAAGTGGTCGAGGGCGAGTTCGAGACCGCGTTTATCGAGCACGCCTACATCGAACCCGAAGCCGGACATGCCGTACGGGTGGGAGACCGCATCGAGATGCACGTGACAACCCAGACCCCGCACATGGACCGAGCCGACGTTGCCGCCATCCTTGGTATCTCCGTCGAGAGGGTTCGGATAGTTCCGACGTCCGTCGGCGGGGCCTTCGGTGGCAAACTCGACCTTTCAATCCAGCCGTTTCTCGCTGTCGCTGCGTGGAACCTGGAGCGGCCCGTGCGAATCACCTACACACGCCCGGAGTCAATGATGTCCACCACGAAACGGCATCCCGCTCGGATGTTTGTTCGAGTCGGGGCCACGAATGACGGCAAGTTGACGGCCATGGACTTCGGCGCGGTGTTCAACACAGGGGCCTACGCCTCGTGGGGGCCGACCGTTGCCAACCGCGTCCCGGTTCACGCCGGAGGGCCCTACGTGTACGACGCATATCGGGCCCGGACCGCTGCCATCCACACCCATTGCCCACCATCAGGCGCCTTCCGGGGGTTCGGAGTTCCCCAGGCGGCGATTGCCCAGGAATGCCTTTTCGATGAAGTTGCCGATGCGGTCGGCATCGATCGGCTCGAGTTCCGTCTCCGCAACGCTCTCACCGTCGGCCAAACGACGGTAACCGGACAGGTCTTCGAGGCAGGAGTGGGTTACCGCGACTGTCTGGAAGCGTTACGCCCGGTATGGAACAGAGCCCGGGAGGAAGCGGCAGAAGTGAACAAAGGCAGCACACGCAGCCGCCGGGGAGTGGGGGTCGCCGGTCTTTGGTATGGCTGCGGGAACACCTCCCTTCCCAACCCCTCGACCATCAAAGTGGGTCTTAATGGCCGTGGCCGGGTGGTTCTCTTTCAGGGCGCCGTGGACATTGGCCAGGGCGCCAACACCGTCATCAGCCAGATTTGCGCGGATGCAATCGGAGTTCCCATCGACAGGCTGATCCGGGTCGGAGCCGACACCGACACCACCCCCGATGCCGGGAAGACGTCGGCGTCGCGCCAGACGTTCGTCAGCGGCAACGCCGCCTATGCGGCCGGGCAGTCATTGCGCCAGAAACTGCTCGCCCTGGCCCATGCCGCCGACGACGCCTCATTGGAGTTGGACGACGGGGCTCTGGCGGTGCACTACCGGGGTGAGACCGTGACCATCGACCTGTCCGGTCTGCCAACCAATACCGACGGCCTGGTCGCAGCGGCCGAAGCTACCTATGACCCGCCCACTACCACCCTCAATGCCGATGGCCAGGGGGAGCCCTACGCCGTATTCGGTTTTGGTGCGCAATTGACCGAGCTCCAGGTCGATCTCGAGCTGGGCACGATCCGTATGTTGCGGGTGACGGCCGCCCATGACGTCGGCAAAGCCGTCAACCCTGCCCTGGTCGAAGGACAGATCGAAGGTGGGGTGGCCCAAGGGATAGGACTTGCCCTGATGGAGGAATTCATCCCCGGGCGCACCGAGAACCTCCACGACTATCTCATCCCGACCATCGGTGACGTTCCGGAGATCGTCAGCATCCTGGTCGAATCCAACGATCCGATCGGCCCCTATGGCGCCAAAGGCATCGGCGAACATTCGCTCATCCCCACCGCCCCCTCGATCCTCAACGCCATCCGCGACGCCATCGGCGTTGGGATCAGGAAACTCCCGGCCACTCCCGATCGAGTGCTGGCCGCGATTCGCTCAGCTCAAGAGCCCAACGATATGCCGGGTGATGAGGTCTAGCTGACGGGGATCGTCGGTCAACGGAGTGAGGATCAGATATTGCAGACCCGCGTCGTGAAGAGCAGCGATCGTTGTTTGCATTTCGTCGACGGTGCCGGTCAGGTACGAGGCCTGGAGATCCTGGTCCGTGCGGTGGTCGCCCATGATCTCGTGGAAGAGCGGCATCTGTTGAGCCAGGGCATCGTCGCGGCTGGCGTCCTCGACGACATGTAGAAACTGGGTGGCGCCAAACGTGAGGGTGGCCGGGTCGCGACCATTCTCAGTCAGATGATCCTTGACCACCTGCCAGTCGCTCTGGACGTCTCCGGGGTCGCTCCCGCTCGAGCGAGCCATCCAGCCGTCGGCAGCGAGGATGCGATCGAGGACCCCGGGGGCGATGAATGGTTTGTCCGGAGTGTCGGGGGCGTGGGTGAGGGTGCCACCTGCAATCCAGACAGGTGGAGGTTCGGGAACTCTCGGGTAGATCGTCAGGTTCTCGACCTGCCAGAAGTGACCGGTGAAGGTGACGTCTTCATCCGTAAGCAGAAGCCGGATCAGTCGGAGTGCCTCATCAGTGCGACGGCCTCGCTCTTTCAAGGCCACGCCGGCGGCGGCGAATTCGTCCGGGTCCCACCCCACCGCCACACCGAACCGGAATCGCCCGCCCGAAATCATGTGCAGGGAAGCGATCTCCTTGGCGAGGATCACGGGATGGCGCAGCGGGAGAACGAGGGCGGCGGTGCCCAGTCCGACCCTCTTGGTCACGGCGGCGGCCGCCGCCAGGGTGGAGAGCGCGTCAAGCCACGACACCCCGTAGACCCCCTTTGACACCAGGAGATGGTCAATGACCCAGATGTCCTCGAAAGGGAGCTCATCCACCCGACGGCAATAGTCGAGAAGATCGCGGGAGCGCTGGTAGGTCAGCCCGGGCGGCGCATAGGAGGGTATCCGCAGCCCAAATCGCAGGCCGCGAGATCCTTGCACTGGAGCTGGGGTCACCACGGTCGGCGATCATACCGCCACGTTTTTTGAGTCCCCTGAAATCAGAGCGGCGGATCGCCAAATCCGACCACATCGGCCTCGGCCGGGGTCGACGCCTTCACCACGAAGTCACCCTCGCGACCTTCCGGGGTTCGGATCCGGAGATGTTGGCCCACGAAGGGCCGGAGGTTGGCACCGACGCTACCCCACCACTGTTTCGAGATGGTGATGGGATCGGCCCGATTCAACTCGGCCGAGGCGGTCACAACCAGCGAACCATCCTCATCGAGGATCTCCACCTCGATAAAAAACCGAGTGACCACCCCCGGGATCATCTTCAAGAAGTTACTCCTGTCGATAGAGATAATGGCGTGATGTCATCTGGCGTGTTGCGGTGGGTGGAGGTCTCGGATGGGCCCCGGTTGGCAACCTGGACCTGGCAAGCGGGCCAGCCCACCTGGCTGCTCGTCCACGGCCTCGCCTCCAACGCTCGCCTTTGGGACGGTATGGCCAACATTCTCAGCAGCCTTGGTCAAACCGTGATATCGGTTGACCAGCGCGGACACGGCCTTTCCGATCGCCCGGAAGGCGGTTACGACTTCGCCACGATCTCGTCCGATCTCGCCGCCGTGATCGACAACATGGTCGATCCCCCCGTCATCGCCGTCGGACAATCCTGGGGCGCCAACGTCGTCCTCGATCTAGCTGCTCGGCGCCCAGACCTGGTGTCTTCGGTGGTTGGGATCGACGGAGGCTTCATCGAACTGTCCGCCTCCTTTGAGGATTGGGAGAGTGCCTCCGCCACCCTGAGACCTCCGGACTTGCCACCAATCACATGGGCGGCCGCGACCGAACAGGCTGAAAGTTTCTATCCCGGGTTCCCGCCCGATGGTGTTCTGGCCCAGCTCGCCAACCTGGAGGGGGGCGTCGATGGTCGAGTCCGCCGCCGCCTTCCCCTCGAGGCCCACATGATGATCCTCCGTCATTTATTCGAGCAACGCCCTCTCGACACCGCAGCCAAGCTCACCCAGCCAACCCTCATCGTGGCTGCCAGGAACAACGACACCGGCGACAGAGCGCAGCGGGCCCAGGCACTGGAGGCCACCCTTGCCCAGGGTCGCCTGGTCTGGCTGGAAGGGCATCACGACCTGCACGCTCAACGTCCCCAAAGAGTTGTCGACGTCGTGGTTGGGGCTTTATCGGAAGGATTCCTCAAGTGACCGGCCACGTAGTTCTGATCGGTTCGGGTGAGTTAGGGCCATCGATGGTTCCAACTCTTCGTTCTATCGCCGCAGCCAAACAACCATCGCAAGTGGTAGTCCTTGACGGTTCCTACCGGTTTCAGGTGAACGCCGATGAACTGACCGCCAGGATGATTGAGCATCTGCAAAGGTCGGTTGGTTGGCGAGCAAAGGTTGTCAGCTCCCACCCGGCCGACCCGGTCAGGCAGGCAGTGGAGATCGCCTCCGCCGACCTCGTCTTTGCGGGCCCCGGGAGTCCGACCTACGCCCTGGGCAGATGGCGTCACCCGGCGATCACAGAGGCATTGGTGGCTGTGGTGGAGTCGGGTGGAACTCTGGTCATGGCGAGCGCCGCCGCCATAACTCTGGGGGTGAAGACCCTGCCCGTTTACGAGATCTACAAGGCCGGATCCGACCTCTATTGGGCGAACGGCCTCAACGTGCTCGGAAGCCTGGGTTTCGAGATGGTCGTGATCCCTCATTGGAACAACAACGAGGGCGGGACCTACGACACCAGCCGCTGCTTTGTCGGATCGGAGCGGTTCGAAACACTGGAGGCAAAACTCGATCCGACGACGACCGTTCTGGGCATCGACGAGCACACCGCCGTGACGATCGATATGGAAACGAGGAGTTTCGACATCGAGGGGGTGGGGACGGCCACCATCCGGCTGGCCGGCCAAGACCAAACCGTGGCGAGGATACCGATTGGTGACACCGAGGCTGTCAGCACCACTCATGCCATCCTGGAGATGGAAGCGACTTCGGCCCCAGAGCTCGTTTCCTTCATTTTGCAGGCCAAAGACCACCCGGCCGAATTGGGGGCAATTGCCAAACGGATTGACCAGATTCAGGATGAGTTGATCGAGGATGCTGTGTCGACTTACGTCATGTTGTTGATCGAACTGCGTGAGAAGGCCCGCACCGAGGGTCGTTATCAGGCAGCTGATGAGATTAGACAACAACTCGAAGCCAGAGGCATCGAAGTAACCGACACCGCCAATGGGCCGACCTGGGCTGTGGCGGCTGGCAGAGGTTCCCAGGAATCTCTTTAAGGTCCCTTTAGTCCCATCGTCTACCATCGTCACGTTTGGCGGGCCCGACGGGGCCCTGCGAGCAACCTCAGGAGGACGCATCAATGCGCAAGGTGACCTGCGTCATCGCGCTGACAATGACCGTGTTGGCCGTCTTAGCCGCCCCGGTGGTGGCGCAAACAGCCACGGGATTAACCATCAGCACCCCATTTCCCGGCGTCACCACCGACGCCGGTTCCACTGCCCCCTTCGACCTGTTCGTCGAGGCGGAAACCCGACGGACCGTCGACCTCGCAGTAGAGGGAGTGCCGGAGGGATGGACCGCAACGTTCCGGGGCGGAGGTATCGCCGTCAGCCAGGTGGCGACCGATCCTGACGCACCCCCCGAGCTGCGATTAGACGTGATCATCCCGACCGGTACCGCCGAAGGTGACTACGCCATGACCGTCACTGCGACCGGCGGTGGCGAAACGGCAAGTCTCCCCATCAAGGTGACCGTGCAGGGCGGCGCCGGTGGCACCGTCACCCTCACTCCCGACTTTCCGGGCCTCCAAGGCCCGGCCTCCGAGACCTTCCCCTTCAACATCGAGGTGAGCAACGACACCCCCTCGGAAGTGATCCTCGAACTTGCTGGTGAAGGCCCGATCGGTTGGGTGGTGGAAGCCCGTCCATCGGGACAGAGTCAGGCGTCGACTATCACGGTCGACTCCGGCACCACCGGGCGCATCCAGGTCACGGCGACGCCTCCGGTGAACGTGACCGAAGGCACCTACGACCTCCGGGTCACTGCCCGCGGTGGCGATATCTCGGTCGAGTCTGAGCTGGTCGTTGTCATTACCGGCAGTTATGCAATGGCATTGACAACCATCGACGAACGACTCAACGTGAACGTGACCGTGGGTCAACCGGCCCAGCTGCAACTGGTGGTGGAGAACAGAGGAAGTGCACCTCTCACCAATGTCGAGATGTCGGCCACCCCGCCCTCCAACTGGGAGGTGACCTTCGACCAGGAGGGGCTCGCCACGGTCGGCCCGGGTGAGGCAGCAACGGTCAATGCCACCATCACCCCGGCCACGGGGGCGATTGCCGGTGACTATCAGATCACCTTCCGGGCCACTGTTCCCGAGACCAGTGCCAGTGCCGAAGTCCGCGCCACCGTCAGCCCTTCGGCCTTCGGCGGCCTGGTCGGTGTCGGCCTCATTCTGTTGGTCCTGGCCTCCTTGGCCTGGGTGTTCCGTCGCTTCGGCCGGAGATAGAGATGGCCAGCCCTACCATCGTCGCCAGCCGTCTGACCAAACAGTACGGCGAGGCCACGGTGGTCAACGCACTGGACCTAAGGCTCCACGCCGGAGAGGTGTTCGGGTTGCTCGGACCCAATGGAGCAGGAAAGACGACCACCATTCTGATGTTGCTTGGTCTGGTCGAACCAACCTCGGGAACGGTGGAGGTTCTGGGTCTTGACCCCGCCCGCAATCCTCTCGAGGTGAAGGGCCGGGTTGGATACCTCCCGGACGCAGTCGGTTTCTACGACTCCTTGACCGGACGCGAGAACCTGCGGTTCACAGCCCGGCTCAACCAGCTCTCCCGGGACGAAGCCGAAGAGCGGATCGCCGAGTTGCTCGAGGAGGTGGGTCTGCCTGAGGCAGCTGACCGACCGACAGGCACCTATTCGCGAGGCATGCTGCAACGGCTCGGAATCGCTGATGCCCTGGTCAAACGACCACGGGTCCTGATCCTCGACGAGCCCACCACGTCGATCGACCCCGAAGGGGTGGCCGAGATGCTGGCCCTGATCCGAAGCCTGGCGGAAGACCGGGGAGTGACGGTGCTGCTCTCCAGCCACCTGCTTCACCAGGTGCAAGCGGTCTGTGACCGGGTGGCGATATTTGTCGAGGGCACCGTAGTGGCCCAAGGCGCTCCCCACGAGCTCGCCTCCAAGAACAGCGGCCCTGAGCAGGTCGAGGTGCAGACCAAGGCCGATCAGGAAAGATTGAGAGCTGCGCTGGCGGGCAAACCGTTCGTGGAAGCGATTCAGGCATCCCGTGTGCCCAATGTTTATCTGGTTCGGGTAATCCGAGGAAGCACTAACCAGTTGATCTCTGCTCTCGTCCAAGCCGGGCTGGAACTTTCAGGGGTGCGCCGAACGTCGGACGACCTCGACGAGGTTTATCGGCGTTACTTCCACCGAGAGGAGGTGGCTGTTGGTTGATGCCGCCACGCTCGAAACGCGACCTGATCGTTATCGCCTAGGGCACGGTTGGAAGGTAGTTGCGCGCAAGGAGTTCGCCGACCACCTCCTGTCCGCCCGCTTTTATGTCCTCATCTTGATCCTGGGTGTGGCCGCCGCCGGAGCGGTGTTTGCGGCTTCGGGGGGGATACGGGCAGTGGCGCCCTCGGCTGTGGGGGTGCCGGCACTCTTCCTGAAGCTGTTCACCGTGACGGCTGAACCGGTGCCGTTCCCCCTGGTCGTCTTCATTGGATTTCTAGCACCATTACTCGGAATCATGTTTGGCTTCGACGCCATCAGCGGTGAACGATCACAGGGAACCCTGCCCCGATTGCTCGCCCAGCCAATCCATCGTGACGAAGTGATTCTCGGCAAGTTCGTCGCGGGTCTGGCCGTGGTGGGTTTGATGTTGGTGGCGTTGACCGTCTTCGTCTCGGGCATCGGGATCTTCCGCCTCGGCTTGATTCCGACGCCGGCCGAGATCGGCCGTCTTGTTGTTTGGCTGATCGTCGCCGTTATCTATGTGGGTTTCTGGCAGGCGCTCGCCACCCTGGCTTCGGTCACGGTCCCCCGTGCTGCCACGTCGGCTTTGATTGCCATCGGCATCTGGTTGGTACTGAGTCTTTTCGGCGGTTTCATCTTCCAGGCCGCTGCCAATCTGCTGGCCCCGGCTGACGATCAGACTGCAGCCTTGAGAACCGAAGTGGTCCTCTCGAGAATTTCGCCTCTGACCCTGTTCTCGGAAAGTTCCACTCTGTTACTGGATCCCACCGAGCGCACCGTCGACCTGGTCACCTTCGACCAGATCAACCGGGCCATCGTCTCCGATCTGACCCTGTGGCAAAGCTTGCTGGTGGTCTGGCCGCAAATCGTGGGAATGATCGCTTTGACCGCAGTTTTGTTTGCTGTCGCTTACGTCTTGTTCATGCGCCAAGAGATCCGCGCCTAGCCGAGGGTGGCGGCTAGTCGAGGGCCGTCGATCTGCCCTAAACCACCGTTCTTGTGACAAGAACGGGATCTGAAGAGGACAATGGAGCTGAGCAACCTGCCATGAGAGAGCGCGAACCGGATCCCGCAAGGCCAACCGTCGAGACCAGGTTCTTCGACCTGCCCGAGGAGTGCCTGCCGTTCAAATTGCGGAGCGGGGAAACTCTGCCCGAGGTCCGGCTCGCATACGAGCTCCTGGGGGAGGTCAATGACAACGCCGACAACGTGGTGCTGCTGTTCCACGCTCTCACGGGCAGTCAACACGTGGCCGGCTTCAACCTATCGGTGCCGGGAGTGGACCGCTGGGTTGAGGAGAACCAGACGGGATGGTGGGAGGGCTTTGTCGGGCCTGGCTTGGCTGTGGACACCTCCCGTCTGGCCGTTCTCTGTGTCAACTACCTGGGTGGTTGCTACGGGACTACGGGCCCTGAGTCGATCGATCCTCGGAGTGGCCGGCGTTACGGACCCGAATTCCCCCAGGTCCATCTGGCCGACATCGTCGAGTCCCAACTGCCGTTGCTCGACCACCTCGGGATTACCAAGCTGCGGGGGGTGGCAGGCGCCTCGGTAGGTGCCCTGCTGAGCTTGTCGCTCGCCGCCCGTCATCCTGAACGGGTCGACTCCGTGATCGCTCTGGCGGGTGGCCTCACTGGCACCACCCTTCATCGGATGTTCAACTTCGAACAGAAGCTGGCGATCCTTAACGATCCCCACTTCAACGGTGGCTGGTACTACGACGGACCCTTTCCGGCGGCCGGGCTCGCGTTGGCAAGGATCATCAGCCACAAGTCGTTCGTATCAATCGGTGCCATCGAAGCCCGGGCCCGGGCTGAAGTCATCGACCATCCATCTGTCACCCACCCGGTGGAGTCATACTTCTGGCATCAGGGTCAGAAACTGGCCATTCGATTCGACCCCAACAGCTATCTGCGGATCATCGATGCGTGGTCCAATTACGACCTCTTGGATGACGTCAACGCAGATTCGTACGTCGAAGCCCTAACCGTTTGTCGGGGCCAGCGGTGGCATGTTCTCACCATCAATTCTGATGTTTGTTTTTACCCGGACGAACAGAAGGGCATGGTCGAGGCTCTAAAAGAGGCCGGAGTCGACGTGACCTGGGAGCGGGTCGATTCTCCCAAGGGCCACGACTCCTTCCTTACCGAGCCACACCTGTTTGAGGAGGCATTGCGGATGGCCCTGAGGTAATGGACTAGACGGGGGGTTTGTCGAGGATCTCGAGAAGACGAAGGGCGCGGCTATTCAAAAGACCACCAGCGATGCTCAGGCTCAGGCGGTGGATCAAGAGTCCGATGACCGCAGCAAGGATGGCCCCGATCAACCCCTGCCACGTCCCCCACACCAGTAACGGCACCGCCACCAGGGCCCCCACTGGCACGGACAAGGCACCCGCGGCGAGCAAACCGCCAAAACTGGCGAATAGAGCCGATCCCGGGACATTGCGGCTTCCGAAGAGGTTGCCTTCGGGAAGGGGATAGGCCCCCAACACCGAGACGACGTTGCCGACTGCAAGCCATACCGCCAGGACGGCCATCCCTGCAAGTAGTGCCGACAGGAGGTTGCGGGCATCTCCGACTAACGCTGCCGCCACAATCGCCACCAGGGCCAACACCGGCAACCCCACCAGAGCCACCGCCATGTTTTTGCCAGCCAGCACCCGGCGCAGGTCGACCCCGGTCACCAGGTAAGCCCAGAACGAACGGTCGTCGAATCCGAACTGGTTGAATCCGGTGGTGCTGGCCGCCATCCAGGCCACTACCACTGCCAGGAATGGTGAGTACTCCGTTCCTAGCAGCATCCTGCCGGCACCTACGCCTAATGCGGCTAGAGCGACCGCCAACCCGATTGCCTGCGACCGGAAGCGAGGATCGCGTCGCAGATACCGCAGCTCCTTGCCGGCGGTCGCCGCCACCGCGCTCGGCCAGGTCATCAGCAGCCCCGGTACTAAAGGTGAGTGCTGGCTTCTCGCTACCGACCTCGAGACGCGGCCCGGACCTCTAGTGCCGAGCCGGAGAAGACTGCGCTGCCAGCCCCACATGACGAGACCAATGGCAGCCACCCCGTACACCAGCAGAACCAGACCCGACAACCACTTTCCCTCAGCCAGTAGCGCAAGCGACCGGCCCAGGGCACCCGGAGGAAAATAGACCGAAACCCGGCCGAAGCCACCGAGGGCCGGGAGAGGGTCGGTTCCACTACTCAGGAATGTCGAGGCGAGTGCCGAACCACCACCGAGGACTGCCGCAGCCACCACCGCTAGATCCCTCCCGATCCGGGTGCGAAGCAGGTCGGAGAGAAATGTCGTCACCCACCGAGCCGAGACCAGGCACCAGACCACGAAAGCCATGCCGGCAAGAACCGTGGGAACCAGGGTTAAGGCATCGGGGCTCGCCCCCACCACCACACCCACGACGAATAGCAAGGTCACCAGCGCCCCCGGCCCGAGCAACGATGCAGTCAGTAGACCCCAACTCATCTGCATCGGCGAGATAGGGATCAGCTCCAATCGGCGGGGCTCGATGGTCTCGTCAAGGGCAGCCGCCACGACCGGTCCCACCAGCCAGGCGATTCCAGCCAATGTGAACAAGGCAGCGATTGCCTCGCCACCAACCAGGCGCGCCACCACGCCACCCAACAGGCCAACAATGGCCCCGACACCAAAAGCCAGCGACCAGATCCCTATGAAGGCGAGCGTCGCCCAGGCTCCCGCCTTCCGCAGGCGGTTGCGGATGAGGCGGGCTTTCAGTCGGAGGAAGAGCCGAGCCACCTGATGTCCACCCCTTCGGTGTTGCTCCCCCCTACCGCCTCAACGAACACGTCCTGGAGCCTCCTTCCCTGGGTGACCTCGGCCGTAGTACCGGCGAGCAGCAGGTGGCCGTCATCGATGATCAGCAATCGGTCACAGAGGCGTTCGACGACATCCATCGAGTGATCGGAGAAGGCCACGGTGCCCCCGGCTGCGGTGAATCTCTTCAGCGTTTCCTCCAACACCTGGCGGGCCACCGGGTCGATCCCGGCAAAGGGTTCATCCAGGAACAACACACGCGGGTTGTGAAGCAACGCACAAGCGATAGCTGCCTTTTTGGCCATTCCGAGGCTGTAGTCCGCCACCAGTACTCCCGCCGCCTCCTCCAGATCGAGAAGTCTGAGAAGGTTGGTAGCTCGTTCGTTGACCACTTCGGCGTCCATCCCGCGGAGGAGGCCCGTGAACTCAATCAGTTCGCGGCCCGTCAACCGCGTGAACATCGACGGGTTATCGGGCACCATGCCCAACCTCGACTTGGCGGTGACGGGGTCAACCCACACGTCATGGCCGGCCACCTCCACCCGGCCGGCATCAGGTCGCAACAGACCGCAGGCCATGCGCAGCATCGTGGTCTTACCAGCGCCATTAGGCCCGCAGATTCCAAAGAAGGAACCCGCCGGAATCTCCGCAGTGACGGAATCAACAGCCAGTTTGTCGCCGAATCTCTTGGTTAGGCCGCTGAAGAGGACCGCGGGTGCGGTCATCCGTTACCGGCCAGGAAAGCCGGAATCCCTGTGATGGCTTGACCGAGGATCAGCGTGTGGATCTCGTTAGTCCCCTCGTAGGTAGAAACGGTCTCGAGGTTGGTCATGTGACGGATCACCGGATACTCGAGGGTGATGCCATTGGCCCCGAGGACCGAGCGAGAGAGGCGCGCGATATCGAGTGCCTGACGGACGTTGTCGAACTTGCCAAAACTCACGAGTTCGGGGGTTAGACGTCCCTCGTCTTTCATCCTCCCCAGATGGAGGGCGGTGAGGGTGCCACGATTGACCCCGACCATCATCTCCACCAGCTTCTGCTGGGTTAGCTGAAAGGCGGCGATCGGAGTCCCGAACTGGCGCCGGCTCAACGAATAGTCGAGGGCCGCTTCGTAACAGGCACGGGCCGCTCCCATGACCCCGAACAGGATTCCGAATCGAGCTTCGCTCAGACATGACAGCGGGCCTCGCATCCCCGAGACCCCGGGGAGGACAAAATCGGTGGGGATCCTCACGTCCTCGAGAACAAGCTCGGAGGTGATGGAGGCGCGCAACGAAGCTTTGCGATGAATGAGGTTGGCCGTGAATCCTTTTGTGTCAGTGGGGACAAGGAAACCCCGAATGCCCTCTTCGGTCCGGGCCCAGACGATGGCGACATCGGCGACGTTGCCGTTGGTGATCCACATCTTGGTTCCGTTCAGCATCCAGTCGCTCCCGTCCCGTCGGGCGATGGTCCGCATCGACGAGGGGTCGGATCCCGAGTCAGGTTCGGTCAGACCAAAACAGCCGATGAGGTCTCCTTGGGCCATCCCCGGGAGCCAGGTCTCCTTCTGCTCGTCCGAGCCGAACTTCCATATCGGAAACATGGCCAGGGAGCCCTGGACCGACACGAAGCTCCGGGTGCCGGAGTCGCCCGCTTCCAGCTCCAGGCAGGCAAGGCCGTAGGCGGTAGCGCTGGTGCCAGCGCATCCGTAACCCTCGAGATGCATGCCGAGCAGTCCCATCGCTCCCATCTCTTTGGCCAATTCCACCGGGAAGATCCCCTCCTCCCACCATCCCCCCACCTCGGGAAGGATGCGATCTTCGACAAACCGGCGAACCGTGTCTCGGAGGAGGCGCTCCTCGTCCGAAAGGAGTGAAGTGAGGTCAAGAAAGTCCCTGGGATCAGGCATGACCCACAAGGCTACCGGGGTTCCGACTTCCGTCTTCCGACTTCCGTCTTCCGACCTGCCTAGTTGCTGTAGCTGATCGCAAAGGCCCGGGCCCAACGGGTGGTCAACTCGCCGTAGTGCTCACCCGCGGTCGACCAGTCCCCATCGGCCAACGCTTGCAGCGAGCTCCAGACTGCGGCGACAGAGTCGTCCAGAGCTAGTTCGGTTTCCGAGAAGAGCTCGGTCACGAGTCCGTAGTCGAGTTCGACCATCGAGTCCGCCGAAAACTCGGAGAACCACGAAACCAGTGAGCTGACTTCGGCGACGATCCCCGCCGGCATCTCCACCTCGGCCAGGATCTCCAGAGCCCTTTCCAACCGACCGAGCCCGTCGCTCAAACCGGTTCGGTATCGCAACGTGGGATGCGAACCAGTCGAATCGAACTGGCGATCATCTTTGCTGAAGGGCACAAACCATCGAATCGGCACGTGCCAGGCCGATGTGAGGATGTGGGAGCGAATCCCCGGCTCACGCCGAAGCAAGGTGCGGAGTTCGTCCACTGCCTGCTGGCGCACCGACTCGGAGATGAGAACTGCCCGACCGGTCGTTTCGAGCGAAGCGTGAAAGAGGAGCACGCCCTCCAGGATTCGCAACTGCGGACGCCGGGGACAGACAAAGCGGCGACCCCGCCAATCCGCCATCCAGGCGTCATCGACCATGGACTCGCCGACAAAGCCGTATGGCTCCCACCGACGAGTCCGGGTCTCGCCTCCGCCCGGGTGCTCATCGCACACCGGAACCCGCTCCTCGGGGAGGTAGACGCGAAGGTAGGCGGACTTGATCACCACGCCCATCCTAAGTCCCATAGGCGTTCAAGAAACGTGGCGTTTAGACTTGATAGGGAGCAAGGAGGACCAGGGTCCGCACGTTCGTTGAGTCGGCTTTGCGCTGATGGAGTGGATGCGTCGCCCGATCCACCATCACGACCTCGGTCTGTCAGATCAGCAAATGATCGAGATGTACCGACTCATGCTCCTCGCCAGGCGAGTCGACGACCGTATGTTCGCCCTCAACCGGCAGGGACGGGTGCCGTTTGTGGTGGGTTCATCGGGCCACGAAGCCGTCCAGGTGGCTTCGGTGTTAGCACTTGATCCCGAGCGGGATTGGCTCATGCCCTACTACCGGGACATGGGCGTCGCCCTGGCGTGGGGAATTCCTCTCGAGGACATCTTCCTGGCCGTGTTCGCCCGCAAGGCCGATCCGTTCTCGGGGGGACGCCAGCTTCCCAATCATTGGTCCGACCCGTCACGCCGCGTCTTCACCCAATCATCCTGCATCGGAACCCAGTACCCCCACGCCGCCGGGATCGCCCGCGCCCTCCAACTGGACGAACAACCCGGGGTCGTCGTGGTTTATGGAGGAGAAGGATCCACGTCGGAGGGAGATTGGCACGAGGCCATGAACCTGGCCGGGATCTACAAGCTGCCGCTGGTGTTCATCATCGAGAACAACCACTATGCCATCTCGGTGCCGAGCAGCTTCGAGGTCGCAGGCTCGATCTGCCAAAGGGCCGAGGGGTACGGGATGGTGGGCCATCTGGTAGACGGCAACGACCCCCTACTGGTCTACCGGACCGTGCAGGTGGCAGTCGATCGGGCCCGACAGGGACTGGGCGCCAGCCTGATCGAGGCCGAGACCTATCGGTATTACGCCCATACCTCCGACGACGACGACCGCCTCTACCGTAGCCGCGAGGAGGTCGAAGAATGGCGACGACACGACCCGGTCGTCACTCTCAAGCAGTACCTGATCGAAGAGAGACTTCTCTCCGCCGCTGAAGAGAGCGAAATCGATCGCCTGGTGGCGGCGGCCGTCGCGGCTGCGGTGGAGAAGGGCGAGCAGTCCCCGCCCCCCGACGACCCCTACTCGCACGTTTACTCGAGGGTGATCGAGCCAGGACCTGCGGTGACCACACCCGAGCCGACCCCGGTCGGGGAGACCGTCAACATCATCACCGCCATCAACCGGGCCCTCCACGAGGTGATGACCGCCCATTCCGACACAGTCGTCTTTGGGGAAGACGTGGCAGGTCAGAAGGGCGGAGTGTTCAAGGCGACCGAAGGACTCACCGCCGCCTTTGGCGAACGCCGTTGTTTCAATATGCCCATCGCCGAGTCTCTCATCGCGGGAACGGCCATAGGTATGGCGGCTGCCGGGAAGAGACCCATCGCCGAAATCCAGTTCGCCGACTACATCCATCCTGCGTTTGACCAGATCGTCTCGGAGGCAGCCAGGGTTCATTACCGCTCCAATGGACAATGGACCTGTCCCATCGTGATCAGGGTGCCGTATGGCGGCGGCATCCACGGGGCTCTCTATCACTCCCAGTCGATCGAAGCGCTATACGCGCACATTCCCGGACTGAAGGTGGTGATCCCTTCGACGCCCGCGGACATCAAGGGTCTGTTGTTCGAGGCAGTCGAAGACCCCGATCCGGTTTTGTTCATCGAACCCAAGAAGTTGTACAGGTTGATGAAAGGGCCATACCCCGCCGGACCATGGAAAGTCCCCCTGGGGCGGGCAGCCATCCGCCATGCCGGCACCGATGTCACCATTCTGACCTACGGAGCGATGGCTTACTTCACAATGGAAGCCCTCGATCCCCTCCAAGAGTTGGGGGTGTCCTGCGAAGTCATCGACTTGCGCACGCTGAAACCGCTGGATTGGCCAACGATCGAAGCCTCGGTCAAAAAGACCAGTCGGGTCCTGATCGTGCACGAGGACAACGAGTTCGTCGGCTACGGCGCCGAACTAGCGGCCCAGGTGGCTGACAAAGCCTTTGAATGGCTCGATGCCCCCGTCCGCCGCTATGCCCTGGGCGACATCCCGGCATTCCCCTACGCGGGTGAGCTGGAGGACATGGTCTATCCGAACCCGGAAGGGATAATCAGACACGCCCAGGAGTTGGCGAAGTACTGAGATCAGTCGGAGGACGGAAGACGTGAGACGTGAGGCGTGACATGGAGATCGAAGTACTCGACGTCGAAACCTTCGATCTGCCTCCATCACCCCAAAGAGTCCGGACCCGGTCCGGTGGAATAGCCATCGGAGGGGTTTGTCTCGCCATCGTCAGCGGCCTCCAGCTGATACCCGGAGGCGAACCCCGCAACCCAGCCACCACTACGGGATCGGTTCCGTCATCGGTGACACCGACCGTTTTGGTGCAAGCCCAGGAGGTCCCTGCTGAGTTTCAATGGGTAGAGGTGAGAGGGCTCGAGCGATTCGAGTCGGTCACTCAACCTGTCCGGACGGCCGACGGATATCTGGCAGTGGCCAATCCCTGGGGAGTCACCCGGGCGGCGTCGGTCGTCGTCTCTGACGACGGCGGCCAATGGAACCGGTGGGGATCGATCCACGGCATCGGCGGTGATACCGAGATCCGCGATCTCGGGCAATTCGCCGGCAAGTACCTGGCAATCGGCTTCTACACCACGTCGATGCCGAAGACCGAGTTCGCAATACATCAACGGATCCCGGCCGTGTGGACTTCCGAGGATGCCATCACCTGGGAGATGGAGGACGGTGACGCCGGGACCTCACTCGACCTGATGAACACGGATTCGACCATATGGCTCCAAGGTGATTCCACCGACCAACTAATCGGAACGACGTTCGACCAGGTTTGGCATATCGACCTCAGCGGGCTCAACTCCGACGGTCATCTCGAGTTCTTCGGCACCTTCGACAAAGGCCTGGCGATGTTGCGAACGACGACGACATCTTCGGTGGCAATTCGCGAGCCGGGGGCTGTTGGCGACTCTTTCGCCAGCCGGGTTGACAGCCGTTCCCAGACCCTGCTCGTCACCCTCGATCACGCAGTCTGGAAGAGCGAGGTGGTTCCCTTCGATGCAATCAGGTTCAACGGCGGGGTCGAGGGCGCCGTTATGGTCCGGACAGGCTCAGCCGGGGAGCCAGACCAGTCGGCTTATTGGATGATCACCCCTTGACGACCTGAGGCCGATGCTTGAACCAGGGCCGGGCCTCTTCAAGTTGGGCGGCGAGACGGAATATGAGTCCGTCGTCACCAAATCGTCCCACCAGTTGCACGCCCACCGGCAGGCCCTCTTCGGTCCAGTGCAGCGGCATCGACATCGCCGGCTGTCCGGTCATGTTGAACAGCGGCGTGTTGGGGATCGGCTCGGTGACTTTGGTGGCAAGACGGTGGAAGGTCGCCATGAGGGCCGGGCCCATCGGAGCACGGCGCACCGCTTCCAGCATCACCTTCTCCAGAGCATTGGGGGCGAGTTCACCATGCAACCAACGATGACGGCCTACGGTCGGGGTCACCAGCACGTCGAACTCCTGGTGGAACCGCGCCATCGCCCGGCCCGCCATCCTCGTTTCGAAGAGGGCCCCGGCCATGTCCTCGGCGCTGAGTTTGCGGCCCACCGCCCCCAACACCCACGTCGTCAGCTCGTAGTCGGCGGGATCGGGATCGATTTTGCCGGCCAGGGTGGCGCTCTGTTTCAGCAGTAAGGCTGCGTCGGCTGCAGCCAGCGTGAGAAAGGCCTCGATCCAACTTTCCCGTTCGATCGGGACCTCGACGTAAGAAACGTGATGACCAAGAGACTCCAGTAGGCGGCCGGTTTCGTGAACGGCGAGCCGGCAGTTGTCGTCGACAACCGTGCCCAGCAGCGGCTCGGTGGCAAGGGCGATCGACAATTTCCCAGGAGGCATCGAAGTATCTGTCAGGAACGAACGCTCGACGGGCGGGGCCGCGTAGGGGTCGCCAGGTTCGGGACCGTGGGTGGCGTCCAGTAAAGCTGCAGAGTCGCGTACCGATCGGGTGATGGCGTGAGCGGCACTGAGCCCAAACCAGGACTCCCCCACCACCGGTCCCGACGGAGTACGGCCCCGGGTCGGTTTGAAGCCAAACAGCCCGGTCAAGGCGGCCGGGATACGAATCGAGCCACCGCCATCGGAGGCGTGAGCCATGGGGACCATGCCCGCGGCCACGGCCGCCGCTGCTCCACCCGAAGATCCTCCACAGCTTCGGTCCAGATCCCAGGGGTTGCGGGTAATGCCGTGCAACTCGGGTTCGGTCACGGGTGAAAGTCCGAACTCTGCGGTATTGGTCTTGCCGACGATGACCAGGCCGGCCGCTTCATAACGGTCGACGAGGGTGCCGTTGTAGTTGGGTACGTAGTCCCTCATTGAACGGGAGCCATTGGTCATCGGGGCTCCCCGATAGGCAAGCCCGAGATCCTTGAGCAGGTAAGGCACTCCGGCGAAAGGACCGTCCACCAGCTTGCGGTTGATACGGGCCCGGGCGCGGTCGTACATCCTCCACACCACCGCGTTGACAGCGGGGTTGTGATGCTCGATGCGTTCGATGGCAGCCTCGAGGACATCGGCCGCAGTGACTTCTCCCCGGCGAATGAGGTCGGCCAGTCCGAGGCCGTCAAAGTCTTCGTACTCCGGGAAGGTCACAGAAGCCAGACGGTAGACGTTCGACCACAATGAAGAGTCATGTCTGTCTTGACGGAGCTGTCCGACCAGGTGGGGGCCGTTTTCGTCGCCGAAGGCCTTGATGCCACCCTGGGGGTCGTTGTGGTGTCCCAGCGTCCCGAACTGGCGCAGTTTCAATCCAACGGGGCTTTGGCGGCGGCTCGCGCCCCGGGCCGCAATCCTCGCGAACTGGCCGAAGCGGTGGCCGCCCGTCTTGCCGGCCACCCTCGGTTCGCCAAGGTGGAAGTGGCCGGCGCCGGATTCATCAACCTCACGCTCACCGACGAGTCCCTGGCAACATTTGCCGCCACCACCGCCAACGACATCTTCCTGGGGGTAGAAGTAGCCGCGACCCCGGAAACAGTTGTGGTCGACTACGCCGGACCCAACGTTGCCAAGGCGATGCACGTGGGCCACCTCCGAGCGACGATCATCGGCGATTCGCTTCAGAGGATCTTTCGCTTGCTCGGTCACCGGGTGATCAGGGATCCTCACTTCGGTGATTGGGGGTTCCAGATGGGGTTGGTCATCGCTGCTATCGCCGACGAACAGCCCGATCTGCCGTACTTCGATAGCGACTTTGATGGCCCTTATCCCGGGGACTCACCGGTTTCCCTCACGGACCTCCAGAGGATCTATCCGGAGGCTTCGTCACGAGCCGAACACGATCGGGAATTCGCCGACCGGGCACGGGAAACCACAGTCGAGTTGCAAAGGGGACGGCGGGGTTACCTGGCCCTGTGGCGTCACATGAAACGGGTTTCCGAGGAAAGTCAGCGACGGGACTTCGCCGAACTTGGGGTGGAATTCGACCTCTGGTACGGAGAGTCCGATGTCGCCGATCGCCTCGAGAACCTGGTCAAGAGGCTGCGTGAGCAAAGGATTGCCGAGGAGAGCCGGGGAGCTCTGATCATCCGGGTCGATCAGCCCGATGACAACCGGGACCTGCCACCGCTGATCCTCGAGACATCGGTAGGCGGGTACCTCTATTCGACCTTCGATCTGGCCACATTGGAGATGCGAGCACACGATTTGGGAGCCGGTTTGATCCTCTACGTGGTCGACGCACGCCAGTCCGACCACTTCGAGCAACTCTTTCGGGCAGCCCGCATGGCCCAGCTGATCCCGCCATCTACCCAAACGGAACACGTCAGATTCGGGACCATGAACGGCAAAGACGGCAAACCATTCCGGACCAGGGCCGGAGGGGTCGTCAGCCTCCGCGACCTCATCGAACTTGTCCAGGACGCCGCTCGACGCCGGCTCGACGAGGCTGAGATCGCCAAGGACTACTCGGCCTCCGAACGCGATCGAATTTCACGTCAGGTGGGAATCGCCGCGTTGAAGTTTGGCGACCTGGTCAACAACCGGCAGTCGGACTACACCCTGGATCTGGACAGGTTCTCGTCATTGGATGGCAAGACCGGCCCTTATCTTCAGTACGGAGCCGTGCGGATCCGCTCGATCCAGCGTAAGGCGGCCGACCGGGGCCTGGACGGAGGAGCCCTGCTCCCGCCGGTGGTGGAGGCAGAACGCGATCTCATGCTGGCGCTTTTGCGTCTGTCCGATGTGGTCGAACGGGCAGCCGAGTTGCGGGCCCCCAACCACATCGCCGAATTCGCCTATCAGGTGGCATCGGCCTGGAACCGTTTTTATGACACATGCCACATACTCGACGAAGAGGATCCCGGACGGCAGGCATCTTGGTTGACCCTCGCCGACTGGACCCTCCGCAGCCTCACTACCCTCCTCGACCTCCTCGGGATCGAAGTCCCCGAACGGATGTAGAGAGTGGCCGTCACCATTCGCCCTGGTCGTCCCGAAGATCTCGCGGCGGTAAAAGGATTTGCCACCGACACCTTCGAATGGGGCGATTACGTACCGGACGCATACCCAGAATGGCTCAACGAGCCCAACACCGTGGTCCTGGTGGCGACCGATCCCAACGACTCCCCGGTGGCCCTGGGCCGGGTTGTTCTTCTCTCTACCAGGGAGGCGTGGTTCTCGGCTGCCCGCGTGCGTCCTGACCACCGCCGACAGGGGATCGGGTCGATCATCAACGATTATGGGGTCGAGTGGGCGCGGGGCCAGGGAGCCCAGGTCATGAGATTGGCCACCGAAGACAACAACACCGCCGCTCGCAGCCAGGTTGAAAGACTGGGATATCGGCCGGTCGCCCGCTTCGTCATGGCCTCGCGGCATTTCGGGCAATCGGAGCCCGGCACCAACGGTGGCAAACGACTTCCGGCCGACGAGAAGCTCGATCTGGCCTCCTCCAGCGAGGCCGAACCTGCCTACCTGGTCTGGTCGAGCGGGGACTACCCGGCAGCCAGCCACGGGCTCTACGCATGTGAGGGATGGGCCTTCCGTCGGCTCCACGCGGCCGACCTGGTGCGTTCGGCCAGGCATCGCCAGCTCTGGGCGAGCCCCTCAGCGTGGGTAGTGATCGAGCCAGACGAAGACCAGTTGTGGTTGCCTTTTCTTCTCACCACCGCCGAAGACGCCACCCGGGCGGCCAGGTCGCTAATCGATTTGGCGGTGGAACGAACCGTGAAGTCGATGCGAGCGCTCATCCCCCGGATCGACTGGCTGGAGGAGGCGCTTTCCGCCGAACACTTTCAGATTCTCCACCCCAACCACATCTACGAGAAGCCGCTCTGAACGGCTCAAACCAGAAGCATCATCCCGACGATCCAAACGACGAACAGCACGGGAAGCTCGGTTTCCTCGACGGCTTTGCCCAGCAACTCGGTCAGCTTCACACCCAGGGCAAGAGGCACTCCAATCAAAGGCATGACCCAGAGTCCGACCCGACCTGTCAGTTCGAGAAGTCCGATGCCCATGTTGAGCGGAGAGGGCACATCGTCAAGGAGTGGCTGGAGTTGATCGGCTGCAAAGAGAAAGATCGACCCGACCACGAACGCCGATACCGCCCGGGCGATAGCGATCTCCAACTCGGAGTTGCCGACGATCTTGCGGTTTCGCCGGATTGGACCCTCGGAGGCGATTCCCGCGGCAAAGCAACCGACCACGATCAGCACCAACGCGGAGACCAGCAAGGGGCCGGTGGTGAGGTCGATGTCGGTGTCGACGATGCCGACCGTGATCAGGACCACTGCTGCCGCCAGTCCGATCAACGCCGCCGCAAAGGCGAAAAGGCCCAGATCGAGCATGGTGGCGAAGGCGTTGGCGGCGAGCCGGACGTAGTGCTTCCAACCTGCACCGGTTCGAGCCGAAAACACCGGGCTCCTGGTTTCGGTCAGCGTACGGCCTCCATTAGATCGCAAGGATACTTATCGGCCTTCAATTCACCGGGCCAATGACAGATTCGTGATACAGCTCGATGGGATGAACGATGCGATGCCAGTTGTCGAGATAAGACCGCAATTGCATCTCACAACCCGGGTTGGCGGAGGCGACGAGGGTGGATCCGGTCGTCTTCACCTGGGCCGCTTTGCGCCGACCCAACTCAGCGGAAGCCTCAGGCTCGGCCAGGCTGTAGATACCTGCGGCACCACAACAGAGCCCGTCCGGGTCGACCTCGACGGGCCGGTAACCAGCCGCGGTCAGTAATTGGCGAGGTGCCGCGAAGATGCGCTGGGCGTGACGGAGATGGCAGGGGTCTTGAATGGCGACCGGTCCCCGGTCAATGGAAGTGCTGGGCAAGGCTCCACCCATGATGAGGTCGGCCACTAGCTCAGTGACGTCGCGGACTCTGGCTGCCAATTTCTCACCACCGGGTACCCATCGTTCGTACTCCTTGAGGTGAGCGCTGCACCCGGCCGCATCAGCCACGATCAAGTCCGCCCCGTTGAAGGCTGCGAAGTTGGTTCCCGCCAACGGGGTGGCGGCATCGGCTGCCCCGTCGTGGGCCGCTAGCGCCCCACAGCAGGTTTGGGCCGCCGGAATCACGACTCGATATCCGGCGGCGGTCAGAACTCCGATCGTGGCGGTGTGGACTCGGGTGAACCAGGGACCCATCACGCAGCCATTGAGCAGTCCAACTGTCCCCCGCAGCGACGTGGACGGTTCAAAGGTTCGCCCCGCGAGAGTTTTAGTCCTCGTGATGAGACGGATTCCGCCAAAGTTGCGTCGTATCCCTGCCGGTAAGAGTCGCGCGGCTCGCGATCGTTGCAAGAGCCTGACCCCAGTGGTGATCACTGCCATCAATCGGGGAGACGGCAGCACTCGACCCAGTAGGAAATGCCGGAGACGGCGAGCAGTGGAAGGAATCTGCGCGGTTAGTTCCGCCCGGGCTCCTTCCATTGCCCGTCCGAAGGGGACCAAGCTCGGACACACGGCTTCACACGCCCTGCAGTTGAGACAGAATGACATGACGTCTTGGAAGACCTCGTCAATTGGAATCACGCCGTCGTTGACCGCGTTCATGGCAGCCAGTCGACCGCGTGGTGAGGCCGTCTCGAGACCCGTGAGCCGAAAGGTGGGGCAGTGGGGAAGACACAGTCCGCACTGGACACAGGCGGCCAACTCGTTCGCCGTGGGACGTTGCTCGGTCACCCAGACCATCACAAACCACCCGGTAGCCGCCCGGGGTTGAGGATCCGGGCCGGGTCGAAAGCGGCGATCAGTTTGCGCTGTAACTCGACAGTGACGGGGGGCAAACCCCACGGATCAAAGTCGTCGTATAGGGCGGGTGGGGCCGAGACCAGCACCAATGCACCACCGATCGACTCAGCCCAAGAGCGGAGTTCGGCTGACTCATCGGCGGTAGCGGCCCCGATCTCGATGATCCCCACGCCGTGTTGGGCAACATACCCCCACTCCCTCGGGAGCCGTGCCAGCCCCGCCTCCAGATGGGCGGGCGGCAACCGCAACGACCAACGAATCGCCCCGGGAGGCTCTTCCGGCCATCGGTGACCTTCCTCTGACTCACCGGCCAATCGCGTGATTTGGGCGGCGACTTCCGCCTCGGTCCCGCCGAGGTAGACCCGCGTCTCCTGTCGGTCTGAGAGCACGGCCAGCGGCCGATGCACCAGGTCGATAGCTCGTCCCCGATCTGTAACAGTCACTGTGGCGGTGGCGGGCGGAGCCGGCCACAACTTCAGACATACCGAGCCGATGACTCCCAGCGCCCCCAACGACCCCACCGCCAATCGAGGCAGGTCGTAGCCGGTGACGTTCTTAACCACCCTCGCTCCACCCCGCACAACCCGTCCGTCTCCGGTCACGAACGTGACCTCCAGCAGGCGATCGCGAGTGGGGCCATACCGGCTTCGGCGATAGCCGGAGATTCCTGTCGCGATGGTCCCGCCGACCGTCGCCGGGCCCGGGCCCTCGGGCAGGACGGCCGTTTGATGTTTGGATTGGAGCATCTCCTCCAGGGTGTCCACAGTGACGCCCCCCTCCACCACAACCGTGAGGTCTTCAGGCTCCCAGGCAATCGTGCGGTTGAGTCGGGTGGTGACCAGCAAAAGGTCCGGCTCGACCCGGCCCCCATATCCCTGGTGGGATCCGCCGCCCCAGATCAAGACCTTGAGCCCTAGGCTCGTGGCCTTCTCCAGGATGGTGGCAAGTTCGTCTATCGATTGCGGAGCAGCGGTGATCTCAGCTTCGGGAAGACCCGGGATCTCGGACCGCATGGTGGCGGCAAGTCGGGCCAGTTCCACCCGCAGGGAGGTCACACCCAGACCCCATCGGGGAGTCGGCCGCCACCGACGTCGAAGCAACGGGAACCCGCCGGAAGCACCTTTCCCGGGTTGAAGACGCCACCCGGATCGAAGACCTCCTTGACCCGGGCCTGAGCATCAAGATCGAATTCACCAAACATCAACGGCATGAGGTCGCGCTTCTCGCGACCGATGCCGTGTTCACCGGAGAGTGCGCCGCCCTCCCGAACACACAGTTCGACAAGTTCGTCGGCGGCGGCTTGAACCTTTTCCAACATTCCGGGAACCCTGGCGTCGAAGGCCATCAGCGGGTGGAGGTTGCCGTCGCCGGCATGAAAGACGTTGAGCATCTTCAGACCGTGTTTCTCTCCGATCCGATACACCTGTTCCATCGTCGCCACCAGCCGGGTCCGGGGGACAACTGTGTCGTGCAGGTAGTAGTTGGGCGCCGCCTGGGCGACCGCCCCAAAGGCTGACTTACGACCTTTCCACAACAGGGCTCGTTCAGCCTCGTCCTGAGCGATCCTCACGCCTTCTGCCCGATATGTGTTGGCGATCTTGACGATGAGGCGAGCTTCCGCTTCCACCGCTGCCGTTTCACCCACGACCTCGGCCAAGAGGACGGCGGCGGCCGAGGTAGGCAGGCCGGAGTGCAGCCAGTTCTCGACAGCTTGGATCATGGCCCTGTCCATCATCTCGAGCGCCGCCGGAACGATGCCGGCGGCAATGATCCCCGAGACCGTGGCAGCGGCGGCAGAGACCGTGGAGAACGATGCCAGCAGGGTGCGGACATCGGGCGGGTTAGGTGTCAACTTCACCAGGGCTCTGGTGACGATGGCAAGGGTGCCTTCCGATCCGACGATCACCCCGCGGAGATCGAGGCCGACCGGATCGGGGGCCTCTCCCCCGACCATCACGACGGAGCCGTCGGCGAGCACAACCTCTAGCGCCAGGACGTGGCTGACGGTTGATCCCTCCGCCAGGCAATGAGGACCCCCCGAGTTGTTGGCGACGTTCCCCCCGACGGTGCAGGCGGCCTGGGAGGAAGGGTCAGGGGCGAAGTGGAGACCCAGCGCCGTTGTGGCGCGGGTGAGGTCGAGGTTGATGACCCCTGGTCCGACCCAGGCCGTGCGGTTGTGAACGTCGATCTCTTCGATCTGGTTCATGCGGGTGGTGCTGAGAACGATCCCGCCTTCGATCGGCACCGCTCCGGCGGCCAAACCGGTCCCGGCTCCCCGGGCAACTAGCGGAACGCCGTGCTGGTTGGCCAGATGCACGATCCCCGCTACCTGGGCCGTATCAGCGGGAAGGACGACCACCTCGGCCGAACCGTGGTAGACCCCAGCGTCTTTCGAGTAGAGATGACGCGCCAGCGGAGAACCAAGCACATGCTGGTCACCAACCAACCCGCGGAGGTCGTCAACCAGAGTCATCAATGATCGTTTTTATCACCCAGACCCACCGTTAAACGGTGGGTCTGGGTCGCGAAAGCCACCACCGGTACAGGGCGCAAGGTCACATCATTCATGATGGCAGGATCAGGCCGCTGCGAGGAGACGCCGGCGAGCCTCTTTCACCCGCTCGATCACCACCCACGGGGTATGGAAGATCTCGAAGTCCCAGACCTCGATCACGAGGAAACCCTGGGCCCCCAGCGCACCCTTTCGAGCAGCATCCCGCGCCTGGTCGGTCAGGGAGGTGTGGTAGCGCTCGCTCTGTACCTCAACAATCAGAGGCAGCTCACTATCGAGGAAGTCCACCCTCCCGGTAAAGGTCACGTCGGCCACTACTGGTTATCCCCACCCCTGCAATTTCAGCCCGGGCGATCGAGGCCCGAGGTTAGTGAAAAACCCCGGTCCCGCGACCGCGGCGCTGCAAAGGCAACCGTGGAGGGCGCAGGACCGGGGTCCCGAGGCTAACTCATTGCAGGCGCTTGCCTATTGCCCTAGATTCGTGTCTGCAAAGGCAACCGAAAGAAGGAGGAGACCATGGCGCTCCCTGTCACCGTGTCAGCGAACGTGATCTATTTGCCGGGCGCGGGTGAGCCACCGGATGAGCGGCCGGAGACCTTCGCCGAGTACCTGATCTCGATCGGCATGGCGGCGAGGACGATCGAGCTGTATTGCGGCCATATCCGCCGCGCCGAGTCGACGGCTGAGGCTCTGGGTTTCGCCCTACCGAGCGCCGGCGCCGGTCAGTTGGCGAGAGTGGCCGATCTGGTGGCGAACCCAGGCGGCTCGGTGGCCATGCGCTCCCAACTTCGGAGCGCCCTCAAGCACTTTTACACATGGCATGACCGGATGAGCGCGCCTTTGCGAGCGGTGAGGGTCCCGCCTCAGCCTCGGATGGTTTGCAAGGCCCTGGATCCCGAGGACGCGGCTCGGCTTGTTGGTGTCGCTCGAGGTCGCTGGCCCGAGGGCGCGGCAGTAATTCTCGGCATGTTCTTGGCGCTTCGACGTGAGGAGATCGCCGCGGCCGAGTGGGACAGATTCGATGATGACATGGAGTGGTATCAGGTCTTTGGCAAGCGCAGCAAGACGGCGACGCTCCCGGTGGCCGAGCTTGCCCGCGAGGCGCTGTGGCCCTTCCGCGGTGAGGGGTACTTGTTCCCAGGCAGACGCTATGGGCGGCACGTCACCGGGGCGACGGTCTGGAACTGGATGAAGGCCATCGGCGAGGAGGCTGGCCTTTCCTCGAGGTTCACAACCCACTGGATGAGACACACGGCGCTCACAACGGCGCTCGACAATACGGAGAATCTGCGCTCGGTCATGGAGTTCGCAAGGCACGAAAAACCGGAGACGACAGCGGGCTACACGCGCACCACGAAAACACAACTGCGAGCCGTCGCAGACGCAATCCGCTACTGAGGAGGAATGGTGGGCGAGACACGTAACGATCGAGCCATCGCAGATTTCATCGACGCGGTCGCGCAATACAAGGGTCGAGCTCATGGTCCTTCGGAGCGCCGGCGCCTTGTGGCCGACTTGCGCGCATACGTGGAGGAGGGCGGCGTGACAACCGACGAGCTTCTTAGGATGGCTCACAATGCCCGACAAGAGGCGATGGCCAGGGTCGCGACGGCCAAGCTCAATTGATATCCAGCCCGGCCGTTACGCCCCGGATGAGGACCTAATAGGGAAGGTCTTTGGCGCCTCATCGCTGGGTACTCCACTCGGCGAACTTGAGGAGCTCCTCTGGACCATGCCACTAGAGCACCTCGCTTGGTTTGCTAGCGGTGACGATTCGACGGGGGTAGGGCAGGCGGCCAAGCGCGCCCTCGAGGTGCGCGTCGCCTTTGACTCGGCCGAGGGTATCCGAGAGACGAACAAGCGACTTGTCCGAGCCACGTGGGCGCTCGTTTTGGTGACGGCTCTTCTCGCATTGGCCACCGTTTTGATCTCTGTCTGTGCAACTTTTCAGAATTGAAAGGTTTCGAGGTCGCTACCCGGCCGTTACGCCCCGGAGAAGCGGCTCCGATTGTTGGAGAGCGATTTTCGCGATCTCTAGGCCTCCCAGTGCCGGGCCGATCCAAAACGGCGCTCTACGGGCATCATGGAGGATGGTTTCAGAGGCCCCGGCGACGCAACTCACGGTCAACGATGACCGCGGTCCGAGCCGCAAGCCGTTCATTGGTCAGAGCTGCAAGTCGGGGATCGGCGGGAGCGGCCTTCAGCTCGACCAGCTCCTCGGCGGTCATGTCCCGGACTTTGAGCTCGATCGGTCCAAGCAATCGTCTGAGGTGCTGTTCTAGCTTCCTCTCGACCGTTGCTTTGTGACGGTTGGCCATCCTCACACGCCGGCGGTTCTCATGCGCCAGGCGATGGCGTCGGCCAGCAAAACCGGATCGGGCGAGACGCCCTGCACCTGAATGATGACGCCTCCAGACTCGCCGGCCGGGGTGACCTTCTCACCGGCCTGAGCCCTGATCAGGACGTCCTCACCGAGCCGACCTGGCACGATGCCGCCCTCGTGGAAGGTCGGGATCTTCGGGAACGCAAAGCCCTTGCCGCCCATGAACGGAACCCAGCTCGGGACCGTAAAACTGATCTTGCCGAGGGTGTTGTTCCAAAGGCTGGCCACGGCATTGAATGCCGCCTTGAACGGTGCGAGAAAGAGATCTCTGAGGTTGGCGAGGGCCTGGCCGATCTTCTGAGGGATCGTCTTAAAGAAGGTCACCACCGCATTGAACTTGTCCACGATCCAGTCTTTGACCGCCATCGCGGCCGCCTTGATCTTGTCCCAGTGTTTGATGATGAGACCGATCGCGGTCCAGTTCAGGAAGAGGTTCTTGATGAAGTCGAGGCCCTGACGGAACACGCCCTTGAGCCACTCCCAGACCTGGCCGGCGGTGCGAGTGATCCAGTCCCAGACGCCTTTGAGGAAGGCGACGATCTTGTCCCAGTTCATAACGATCAGTGTCACCAGCGCCACGGTGGCGACGATGAGAAGCACCCAAGGATTCAGCGAGAAGAGCTTGGTCACGGCCTGGAATCCCTTAGTCAAAGCGCCGGTCGGGCCGAGAGCTATAGCCAGTTTTCCGATGACCATCAGCACCGGCCCGATGCCCGCGACGATTCCGCCGGCGACGACGATGATCTTTTGCATGGTCGGGCTGAGCGTGCCGAACTTCTGCGCCATCGAATTGAGCCAGCTCAGAATGGCGGTGCCGATGGGCAAGAGGTGTTGGCCGAGAGTCCCGGCGAGATCTCTGGCGTTAGCCATCAGCATGCGCGTCTTATTGGCGGCACCTTCAGAGGTCCGATCGAAGTCGCCGATGGCATTCGCTGACTTCTCGGTGATCAGAGCCATGGTGGCCTGGGCCTGGGCGGCCGTGTCGATGGCGCCGGTCCCAGAGTAGAGACCCATCTCGAGGGCCTTCTGCTTGACCATGGCGTCATTGAGGACGATACCGAGGCTCTTCAGCGCCTCACGCTCACCAGCCAGCGCCGAGGTGATCGCATTGACGGCCTGGTCTACCGGCACGTTCTTGAATGAGGAGAGGTCCTGGCTGAGACTCAGCACCGAAAGGCTCATATCGTCGGACACTTCGCGGGCGAGGCCGAGACCCTGAGCCACGTCGCCGAGGTTGCCGGCGTAGGCGAGGAAGTCGGCTTGAGAGAAGGCGTCGTTTAGGTTCTCCGAGGCCGAGATCACATTGCCGGCCTCTTCACCGAAAACGGTTCCGACCTGAGACATTGACTCGTTTACGTCAGAGGCCAACTTGAAAGCGGCGACGCCGGCGCCGAGGATCGGCAAGGTGAGCCCGACGGTCATCCTCTGACCGGTGGCGGCCATCTTCTTGCCTGAAGCCTCAAGGCTCCGCTGAAGGCTGTCGAAGCGCCGGGGGATCTTGTCGAGCTCCTTGTCATCGACGCCGAGCTCCACGATCATGCTTGCGATGGTGGTCATGGGTTCTCCAACGTAGCGGCTTGCGGTGACACAAACGGATCACCTCGAGGCGGGAGCCCGACCAGCCGATACCGCTCGGCGTCATCCTCGAGGCCGGCCCAGAGAAGAGTCAGACTGAGCCCGAGGCGAGTCAGCCGACTGTCGTCGGCAGCCACCTCAGCGAGGTCGCCCTCGATCCACGTCCGAGCCTGGCGACGTGACACACACCAGCGCCGCGCAAACTCAGCCGATCGGGACCGCAACACCGAGGCCGCCTCCTCGAGATCAGGCGGCAGATCGGCAACCGGCATGGCCCAGCTAGGCACCACGCGCCCCCCATCTCCGATCGGCGAGAGTGCGGGCGCTGACCGAGACGTCCTGGTCGGGAACTTGCAACGACCTGAGGAGGCTCTCGAGCCGCTGACTCGTGCGATGGAGTTCGCCCCTCAGGGGATCGACTCGCATTTGTCCCATCGACCCAGGCACCAGCAGGGGCCTCTCGGCCAGCATCGTACGCAGCACCTCGAGGTCATCCGCCAGGTGGCACGCTTCGCGAAGGAGTACCCCCTCGTCGGGCCGCCAGCGCAGCTTCGCCCCAGTATTTGACTCGAGGCCATGCAACGCGTCCCACAGGTCCCGCCCAGCCGGGCCGAAGGGGATCACGCGGACTCCTCAGACACTGGCGGGGGACTCCCCCCTGGAGGGGGTGCGGTGTACGGCAGGGTTTGCACCGTTTCTCTCCCCTTCGTGCGCATTAGGCCTTTTTCGGGCCGATTTCTAGGTCCCGGGGCCCGGTGTTTCCGGCAGCGATAGCCGTCGGGGTCGTAGTCCGCAGCGGAACCGGCGAAGACGCCGGTCCTCTGGCATCCCTCGGCGTTGCAGTGCGGAAACTTGAAAACCAAATCGGATCGCCGTGAGTGTTCGGCGTGCTCGATGGCCATCGCCTCGGCGGCACCGCTCGGCTTGTAGTCCTGCATTGCGGTTCGCCATTCCTCGGTCTCGGCTTCAGCCTCGAGCCGCCGGCGGTAGGTGGCGCGGTCGCCAGTCCAGGCGACGAGTGGCTCGACGGTTGGCGAGCCCGGATCGTCATCGGGGTTCGAGGCGCCCGGCGTCAAAAGAGGGCGGTCCTCGTCAGGCACCCTCACCCTCACCCTCGTCGGCATCGTCCTTGACGGCCTCGGGGATCTCGACGCCGAGCTCCTTGAGAAGGTCGCGCAGCTCATCCAGCTTCGCCGAGCGCTCGGCCTCTCGGCGCTTTACACGTTCTGGGTAAACCACGCGCTCGGCAATGGCGCTGGCTTCCTCGGCCTCTTGACGTTCACGCTCGCGGCGCTCTGCGTTCTCTCTGAGAATGGCTTCGAGTTCGCTCACAGTTGGCCCCGGGCTCGACGGTAAACACGGTCGGCCATTTCCTCGGTTGCCTCGGCCCGGGCCTTCACGGCGGCGAGTGCTTGTGGGTCGCCCTCCTCGGCCCTCCTCGAGTCCTGTTCCTCGCGTGACTCGTAATCACCCGGCAGACTCTCGAGGATCTCAGCGCTCAGCCGATCGGCCATCTGATTTCGGCGCTCACCAGACGTCGCCTCGATCTGGGCCATTGCTTCCCGTAGGGCTTTGCCTTGCCGGGCTGGCAACTTCAAGTCGGCGAGGGTGTCGCCATGAATCACCGCCGGCTTTTTGGAGTTGGCCACCTGGTTGAGGAGACGGCGCAACGGGTGCTGATGCCACCGTTCGTAAAAGTCACGATCCACAATTCATCCTTTCCAGGTCCTCGAGCCGGAATCTCACCGACCCGCCGACTTTGGTTGCTTTGAGGAGGCCCTCCCGGCGCCAGCGATCGACAGTGGCCACCGAGCGATCGAGGTACTCGGCGGCCTGGCGCCGGGAAAGCACTCTCCTAACCGCAACGCCAGTATCGGGCAATGAGGGCTCGGTCGATCCTGTTTGCTCAATGGTGACGACTTTTGCCGACTCCAATGAGAGCCGGTAGATCGCAGCCGACAAGTCCGGTGAGGGCGGGTGAGGGCTATGCAGCCGGTCGAGCGCGCCATGCTTCAGCGTCTCCACAAGCTCGAGCGCAACCTTGTCGCTGAGCACGAGGATCAGCATCGCCACGTTTCCTCCTCGCCGACCGCCTTCATGCGAGATCCTTGTGGTCGCACCTGATGACGTCGGCCTCGCCGTCGGCGTCGAGGCGGTAACCGCGGTGGTCGCAAAGAACGCAACTGGCGATCGCTGCCGCGGCCCGGGTCGATGCCTCCTCGCTCGACTTGGCCTTTCGCTGGGCGTGCCACTCCCCGATCAACCGACCGCGGTCCTCGGTGAGGATTCGTCTCGCGATGATCGGAACGGCCTTCACCACCCGCGCCTTGCGCCTGGCCTCGACCAGCGCCATCGCCGCAAGCTCATCGTCGGTTGGAAAGTCGCTAGCTGCTGCTGCTTTCTGTTCCTGTTCCTGTTTGCCTCCACGGGCGGAGGGGTCTTGGAGGGGTCTTGGAGGGGTGACCCGTCCACGGGCGGAGGGGTACCCGTCCACGGGCGGAGGGGTGTTGAGGCGGTATGCGTTCGCCTTGTCACCGCCGGCGCCCTCGAAGAGCGGCAATAGGTAGCCCGCGCTGACCAACTCGGACCGCCACCGCCTCACTGACGAGACCGATCGGCCGGTCTCCGAGGCCAAGTAATCGCACCCGGCCGTCAATGTGCCCTCGTCGTCGCTAACGAGGTCGCCGACATAGACCAAGAGAAAGGCGGCGCCGGTGCCGAGGTCGGGATCGCGCTTTATGGCGAGCCAAGCCGCCTCGCGGTTTGCCTTGCCCATCATCGACCTCTTGAGGTGCCCGGCACACCGAGACCGCCACTGAAGAAACGGCCTCGGTGCCCGGGCGGTGCAGCGCTCGCCACCACGCGAGCGAAGTCATGCAGAGGGGTCATCTTCAGTGGTCCCGGTGGCGCGGGAGGCGAGGAGAAGGGCGGCGATCCGTGCGAGGGTGACTGGATCGGTGACGGGTTCGACTAGCGGCGGCGCCGGTGGTGGGCTGAAGGGCATCGCTGGCCGACTATCGCTTAGTGCTGTGACGAAAGCCGGTGCGCCCTGCTCCGATAGGTCCGCCCTTGTCGATGCCGTCCGGCACCGTCGGAAGGGCCGGTGCTGGGCCTTCCAGGGTGTGACAGAAAAGTCAATCGGTTGGTAGTACTCGGCGTTAGAGGCGGTTAACGGTGACCCGCGTCGGGTCGAAGGCCTTTCGTCCGGGCGTGCCTGGGCCGATCACGACGGACTCGACCACAAGGGCGATGATCGCTCGCCGCGTGCTCACGTCGGCCGACGCCCAAAGCTTCCGCACGTCCTCCCCGGCCGGAAGGGTCGCAGGTGTTGCCGTCACAATCTGGCGGCGCGACCCAGCCAGCCGCGCCTCGATCGACTCCCTGGCGGCGAGATACTCGCGCTTTGAGATGATGCCTTCCGCGTAGTGATCCCGGGCGAGCGCCTCGAGTCGGCCCTCGTCCTCCTCGATCTGTCGAGCGACGGCGGATCGGTCGACGTCCGGCGCCGACGCGAGAGCTTCCGCCATCTGAGGCGAGTCGAGGGCGCTCAAGACATAAGCGCTCACGTGAGCCTCGAGGGGCTCGGCGACGACGGAGATACGGCCGCAACCTCGCCCGGCCTCGAAGTTGCACGTATAGCGGCGGGAGCCGTCAGGCCGGCGCCCCGAGTACACGCTGGCGCCGCACTTCCCGCACTTCACCAGTCCGGTGAGGAGGTGAGCGGCGGGCCTCCCCTTCTGGGCTCGTCGGGGGTCGCCGAGCACGGCCCCCACACGCTCCCAGGTCTCACGATCCAGCACCGCCGGCCAGTTTGCATTTCCCACGATCTCGCCGCGGTGGACACGGAGACCGGCGAGGTGCGGGCCGGTGAGGAGAGTCCTTAACGTCGTAACCCGCCAGGTCGACCCGGTGACGGTGGGGATCTTCTGCCGGTTCCAGTCGAGAGCGATCTGGCTCAGTGACTCGCCGGCGAGGAAGCGCGACGTGGCCTCGCGGATAAGAGCGGCTTCAGCTTCTACCAGCTCGAGGACCGCGGCCCCGTTCTCTCTCACCGGCCGATAACCAAAGCGACGTATGCCACCGTGGGCGAGCCCGAGGCGGGCGTGCTGATCGCGCTGGCGCTTGAGGCGCTCAGACTTCTTTTCGGATTCCTGGCGGGCGACAGCGCCGAGGATGCGTGCCCGAAAGCGGCCGTCCGAAGTCGAGAGGTCGATATCGCCGCTGACGTTCGCCAGGGCCACGCCGAGGCGGTCAGCGAGCGCGATGAAGCTCTCCAGCTCGGCCGGGTGACGGGTGAGGCGGTCCTGGTCGACTACCAGCACGGCGTCGATGGCTCGGGCCTCGAGATCGGCCAACATCTCCTCGTATGCGGGGCGGCGCTTTCCGCTGTAGGCGCTGAGATCATTGTCGGAGTAGACCTTGGCCACCGGCCAGCCTTTGCCCGCGGCCAGCTCGCGGCAAAGCGCTTCCTGGCGGGTCACTCCAAGGCCTTGCCCGGCTTGATCCTTGCTGATTCTGACGTAAATGGCGGCCGCTGACACGGGGTTGCTCATGTCGCTGAGAATAGCAGGGAAAGTATAAGGTGGCCTCACCGACTTTTACCTGGCGCCGAAAGGTTGTGATCCCGGCTCGCTGCATGATCTCGTCGAAGCGATGCTCAACGTTGGAAGAGGGAGGAATCCAATCTTCACCTCGTTCCGCGAGAAGGTCTCGCATCACCTTGATACCGTTGCGCCCAGGTCTGGCCAGTTCGCCCAGAAGCCGGGCCATGGTGAGGCCGTCGAGCAGACGCAACGACCAGGCGCTGTCGAGAGCCCGCGCGACCCGGTCAGACGAAATGGCACCGGCGAGCTGAAAGATGGTCAGGGCTGGCGAAGAGACGGGGATCCCGTTCAGGACTTTCCGTTCTCCCTCGGGAATGATCGTCGCGTGATGGACCACCGCCGGACTGTCTTCTTCCCAATGGTGGTTGCGCTCGATGGCTACATGGATCGGATCTAGGCGAAAGCCGGCAATTCCCCACCATCCGGCCGAAGTCGTGTGAGACAAAAGCGCGGTGGCACCTGTGTGAAGAAGGGCAGCCATCAACTTCTGAGCGTCCGAGGTGGGCACTCCGCAGAGCCTGAGCACTCTCGGGGTGACCTCTTCGAGCATTCCCGAACCGATTCTTCTCCTTGTAGCAGCTTCGCTGACACCCCCGGCAATGAGCTGACGCCGGGCGACGAGGCCCAATTGAACGCTGGCAAGAGATCGAATGAGGCGATCCGGGGCCACCGATGCAAAATGCCGGATTCAGACGCCCATTGGAAGACCCTCGTCAGTCCCTTCTCGGGGGCATTCGGGGCTTTCCGGGGCTTTCCGGGGCTTTAGCGACCCAGACCCGCCGTTTGACGGTGGGTCTGGGTGATAAAAGCGCGGCCCAAAAGGTTGGGTAGCCGGTTATCGCAGTCAAGGGAGGCCCCATCCGCCGCCTCCGGGGGTGCGGACCAGTAGGCGGTCGCCGGGTTGGACGTCCACGGTCACCTTGCCAGGGAGACGTTCCTTGCCCCCTTTACGTCCCAGGAGCCAATCTTCTCCAGTGGCGCCCGGGCCACCACCCGCCAGTCCCCAGGGTCTATGTCGCCGCCGTTCGCCCATCAATGACAGCACCGCCGGCGCAAGAAACTCGATCTCTCGCTCGACTCCCTCACCCCCAAAGAATTGTCCGGGCCCTCCCGAATCCTGGCGGAGCGTGTACCGGGTCACCCGCAAGGGATAGTGACCCTCCAAGGACTCAATGGGAGTGTTGCGGGTATTGGTCATGCCGGTGTGAATGCCTGATTGTCCGGCGGCACCGGGACGACCCCCCTGTCCCCCCGCCACCGTTTCGTAGTAAGCGAAAGAGTCGTTGCCAACCAGGATGTTGTTCATCGTTCCCTGCGATGCGGCTGGCACACGGTCGGGAGCGGCCTGGGCGAAGGCTCCTAACAACACGTCGGCGATCCGTTGACTGGTCTCGACATTCCCCGCGGCGACCGCGGCCGGAGGCAATGCGTTGACGATGGTGCCCGCCGGAGCCACTAGGTCGAGCGGCCGGTAACACCCGCCATTTGCCGGAATGGTCGGGTCGGTCGCTACCCGGACCGCGTAGTAGAGACAGGAACGCGTCACTGCTTCAACTGCGTTGATATTGCCGCGCACCTGCGCATCGGTTCCGGTGAAGTCGGCCAGGAGTTGGTCGCCCTCGACAACCACCCTGACTCGAATGGTCACGTCCTCACTTCCCCATTCCATGACGTCGGAGAACTCAAAAACGCCCGAAGGGAGGTGGGCGATAGCGGCCCGCATCCGCTGTTCTCCATAGTCGAGCAGGCCCGCCGCCAGCTCCCGAAAGATTCTCGAACCCATCTGCTCCACCATCTCGGCAACCCGTCGGGCCCCAACCTCATTAGCGCCTAATTGCCCGGCGAGGTCGCCGGAGCGCTCCTCCGGGGTCCGGGTGGCAAGAAGAAAGGGTTCGATGAACTCCTGGACCCAACCTCCCTCCTCCACCGCCCGCATCGGCGCCACGACATGGCCTTCCTGCGAGAGGTTCTCCGCATCGGCTGGCATCGATCCCGGAGCCTCTCCGCCCACGTCGGCATGATGTGCCCGGTTGGCCACCAGAGCCACCATCTCCCTGTCCACCATCACCGGCCTCACCAGAGTGAGATCGTTCAGGTGAGTCCCGCCAGCGTACGGATCGTTGACCGCGTATTGAACGTTCGGTTCCGGATCAAAACGGTCGAGCACGGCGTGGACAGAAGCCGGCATCGACCCGAGGTGAACCGGGATGTGCTCCGCCTGGGCCAGCATCTCCCCGTTGGGTAAGAACACAGCCACCGAACAGTCGGCTCTTTCTTTGATATTGGGGGAGTGTGAAGTGCGACGCAGTACCACGCCCATCTCGTCGGCGATGGCGGCAAACCGATTACGGGCAACCTCACGCGTGGTCGGATCCATCACCAGGTGACCATGAGCGTTCCATCGTCGAGCACCCTGGCCATCTCGCCATCACTCAACCAGGTGGTGGCCTCGGTCTCCTCGACCACCGCCGGGCCTATCACTTCGTCGCCTGGAGCCAAGCCAGGCCGACGCCAACGGCTGACGACCGAACCATCGGCAACAACCCTGTCGCCGAGCCTGGCTGCACCACCTACGACCGGCATCGGAAGATCGGACCAGGTCAACGATGGAGGGGCCAGCGCAGTCACCCGGAGGGTGACCAACTCGACGGGCTGGTCGGGTCGAGCGAAACCGTTGATCGTGGCGTGAGCCTCATGAAAACGGTCGGCGACCCCACGCCACCCGGCTCCGGGTTCGTAGCGAACTCCGGTTTCGTGCGACTGACCCGGGTAGCGAACGTCGGCAGTTACCTCAACTACTTCGGGCTCAAGTCCGACCTCGTCCCTGAACTCGGACCGCGCTAGGGAGACCAGCTCAGCTACCCGGACCTCCAACTCGGGCGAGTCTTCGTTCAGCAGGACGGTACGGGCCAGGTCGTGGCGTTGGGGGCTGAGGAGAAGGCCAAGCGCCGAGAAAACCCCGGCATGGGGCGGGATCAACACCGCTGGCATGTCGAGCCTTCGCGCCAAAGAAGTGGCGTGTAGCCCACCAGCCCCTCCAAAGGCGACCAAGGCCGCCTGACGAGGGTCGGCGCCCTGTTCCACCGAAACCCTTCTCAGGGCCCGTTCCATGAGGGTGTCGACCACCTGAAGGATTCCGGCAGCAAGCGACGGGGCGCTCATCGTCAAGGTTGCGGCGAGGACTGCGATGGCCGAACGGGCCAGGTCGTCATCGAGCCCCAGGCCACTCGCCAGAGGTGCCTCGGTGCCCAGCCTCCCCATGATGAGATTGGCGTCGGTGACAGTCGGTTCAAGTCCGCCGCGGGCGTACGCAGCTGGACCCGGGTTAGCGCCTGCGCTCTGCGGTCCCACCCGCAGGGCGGCTCCCTGATCCGCCCAGGCAATACTCCCGCCACCGGCGCCGATGGTGTGGACCGCCACCGACGGCATCCGGCAGATGTGGCCCTCGATGGTCCTGTCAGGGAAGACCTCTGGCCTTCCGTTCTCAATCCGGCAAACATCCGTACTGGTTCCGCCCATGTCGAAGGAGATCACCCGGTTCCAACCATGGGCACTCCCACATCCGCCAGCCGCCACCACCCCGCCGGCCGGGCCCGACAAAAGGATTGAGGCCGCCAACTGCGAGGCCCCTGCCACCGAGGTGAGCCCGCCGCTCGAACGCAGCACCAGGACCCGTTCCACCAATCCCGTCAACTTCCTGGCCAGATCAGAGAGATATCGGTCGACCACCGGCTGCAGATAGGCGTTGAGGACGGTGGTCGCGATCCGCTCGTACTCTCGAAACTCACCGCTCACGCGGTGAGAAAGGCTCGGCCTAAAGCCTTTGAGACCAGCGGCGATCTCGTCTTCGACCGTCCCGTCGCGGTAGGACCCGAGCAATGCGATCGCAACAGCTTCGGCGCCTAGGGCTTGGAGGCGACCTGATAGGTGGGTTGCGATTTGCGGCCACCCCAACCGCAACTCCCTCGCCACCAGGGGTTCGGCCCTATCGGCAAAGGGGTCATACAGAGAGGGCCGATCTTGGCGAGCGATCTCGATGAGATGCTCAAAACCCGAGTCGGTGATGAGGGCGACCCTGGCACCCTTCCGCTCGAGAAGGGCGTTGGTGGCCACGGTGGTCCCGTGCAAGAGCAAAGGGTCGGCAGCTCTCCCGATCAGGTCACCGACACCGACACCGACAGCCTCACTCTGATCCGGGGTCGAGGAGAGTTTGCCGGTGGTGAGCGACTCTCCGTCCCACCGAACCAGATCGGTAAATGTGCCGCCTACGTCGACCCCGAGGGTCACCTAAACGTCCCCTTTCGCTTTTTCGCGACCCAAACCCATCGGAAAACGCCGGGCCGGGGTGATAAAAAGGGGGTTGTGATATCCGTCGAAGGCACCCCCAACCCGAACGCGGTCAAGTTTTCGGTGGGAAGACCGGTGGGTGGCCCCGCCACCTTTACGCCGGACAAACCGACCGACAATGTGATGGCCCAGGAATTGATTGCGCTCGACGGGGTCACCAGCGTCTTTCTGACCGCCGACTTTGTGACCGTGTCCAAACGGCCCGACGCCGACTGGTCCGACATCGTCCCGGCAGCGAAGGCGATCCTAGAAGAGCACTTCGTCTGAGCTGTTCAACCGGTCGGCGAAGGATCGTCGACCCAGATCACCATCGGCCACCTACCTCCTGCCGGGTCGATAGTTTCCACCACGACCCGCCAGCGTTCACCTGATCTTCCACCACCAAGCACAGTCGCCCCTTCGCCGCCGACCCGAACTGCTTCGGCCGCGACCTCTTCTGGGATCTCTTGGGCGGGCCAGGCAGATGTAACCGCCAGGGCAGGCAGGTCGATAGGACTTGGAAGGTCGGCAATCGACCATCCAAGATCGGTCCATTGCACCTTGACTTCGACTGCCCGCAACGGCAATCGCCGGTAGCTGGAACTCTCCACCGCCCCCAACGTCCGCACCACCACTTGCACCAAGTATTGGCCGGGCGATGCTTCAGTCGCCGACACGGACCGCACCCACTCGACAAAGGACCGATACCCGGTCTCGTGGACCGGCAGCGGAGCCTCGGACGGAAGCATCGAGCGAAGCTGATCTTCAACACCACCCGACCCATCGGCGGTGAAATAGTCGGCCACGAACCACTCCGCAATCGCGGCTGCTTCGGCCCGAAGATCGTCGGGGTGAACTGCCATCAGGTCAGCTTCGGACCATATGGTTGCTGACGCTGTGGTGGCCGTCGGCACCAGCGAGGTGGTGGTGAGGGGTTGGGCCGCGGTGGGGGTCGGGGCGAGCGGCAGGGTGGTGGGCGGGGGCCCGGCCAGGTTGCGTGCCAGGGTGGCCGACACCGCGGCTGCCACGATGGCCGCCGCCAGGGCGTAGATCAAACCCCGTCGACCTCCCGTGGTTGGGCGGAGCTGGTCCCAGGGGATTCGTTCGAATTGTTCGTCGTCTTTGTTGGTCATCAGTTAAACGTATGGGACTACGAGTCGCCCGACAAGAGGGTTGACAGCCGGGTTCTGTCGTACAACGGGACTACCCTGGCAGCCTCAATGAGTTCTAACTACGACCCGAAACCGGGCCGGTGGATGTTGCCGCTGGTCGTTCTGGCGATGGTGGCGTTCACATACGTGTTCGTGCGCGAATTGCCGTCTGCCGCCACCAGCTCGACCGTTCCCGGCAATGGAGGCACAACCTCCACCACCGCCACCACCCTCCCAGGAGAAACGACCACCTCCACGACCATCTCCCCGGATGCCCAGGCATATGTCGATGCTTTGGAGGGTTTCAACATTCGGCTGACCGACCTCCGGACCAATCTCAGTGGCGCCAATACCGGGTTTGACAGCAACCCCAGGACCATTGACTTTGACCAAGCGGAGGAGGCCTTCGTCGGGGTGCAGACCGCCACCACCACCCTCTCCCAGGAGGTTCAAGCTTTGATCCCGCCGGCTGGTTACGAGGAGGCCCATGCCGCGGTCGTCGCGGCCGCCGAGCAGGCAGTAGCCGCCATCGCCCAGGCGCTCGACGGGTTGCAAGCGCCCGCCCCCGACACGGGTGATGGGCGCCGGGCGGGAGTGGTGGCCTTTGATACCGCCGCCAGCGCCTTCAGCACCGCCGTCGACGGCATCAGGGCCACGGCCAGCGGAGCTTAGGCCAGGTGACCCTCGAGGTCCGGGCCGTGACGGCAGACAACGTCGCCGAGTTCCGCCAGGTGCTCGGGCGGGCGTTCGGGTGGGAACCGCCTCCAGAGAGAGAAGCGAATTTTGCCCGGATCTGGGAGCCAGAACGGTCGTTCTGCGTCTTCGAGGGCGACAAGATGGTCGCCACCTCTGGCGCGTTTTCCCTTGAATTGACCATCCCTGGAGCCGTGGTGCCCACCGGGGGAACCACGCTGGTGTCCGTGCTCCCGACCCATCGCCGCCGCGGTGCCCTCCGTCTGATGATGGAAGCACACCTGGCTGATGTTCGAGACAGGGACGAGCCGCTCGCCGCCTTGTGGGCGTCAGATTCGGGGATTTACGGGAGGTTCGGATACGGCCTCGCTTCCCAGCATCACGACCTCTCCATCGATCGCCACCATGCGGGCCGCCATCGCCTGGCTCCAGCTGCTGGCGCGGTGAGCCTGATCGATGCCGACGAAGCCCGGGAGCGAATCCCTCCGATCTATGACAAGCTCCGCCTCAACCGCCCGGGCTTTTTTCGACGATCGGAGACATGGTGGGCAGAACGCTGGTTCGCAGACCCGGTCAGCAACAGGGATGGAGCAACGGCCCTACGGTTTGCGATCGCCAATGACGACTCCGGCTACATGATCTATCGCCAGAAAAGCGACTGGGAAGGCGGCCACGGAGCCGGCGAGGTGGTTGTCATCGATCTCATAGCATCGAGTGCGGAAGGATGGGCAGGTCTCTGGGGCCTGGCTCTCTCCCATGACCTGGTCAAAAAGGTCACCGCCGACCGCCGTCCTCCCGACGATCCAATATTCGACCTGGTGGCGGCCCGTCGCCGCGTAAGCGGACCGCTCGGTGACGCTCTTTGGGTCCGTCCCCACGATCTCCTCAAGGCATTGGCCGCCCGTAGGTATCAGGTCGAGGGGAAGCTGGTGCTGGAGGTCAACGACCGCTTCCTCGAGCACACCTCGGTCGTCGTGGTGGAGGGGGGTCCAGAAGGGGCCGAGGCCAGGAAGTCAAAGGCCGAACCCGACCTCGCCCTCGATCTCGAGGATCTCGGCGCCTGCTACATGGGGTGGTCGCGGTTTCGAAGCCTGGCAGCAACAGGTCGCATCAAAGGTGACCACGCCACGCTGACCAAAGCCGACTTCATGTTCTCCTGGGACCCCCAACCGTGGTGTCCCGAGATCTTCTGATCTACCCGCAGACGCTGTCGAGGTAGGAAGAGATGTTGTCCGAGGCCTCCGCCACCCCGACGGTGTCGAGGCTCTCGGAGGCCGCAGCAAGCGCCGCTTGCGCCTCGGGTGTCGAGTAGGTGGAAGGGTCGGCGAAGTCGACCCCCGCCTCCTCGAGAGCAGCCAGGAATTCGCCATATGCTGCCGCCAGAATCTCGAGATCGTCCGAAATCTCAGCCGGTGCCGCCGCAGCCATGTTCTGGAGAGCCTGCACAGTGTCGGTCGCATCGCCGGAGGCGGCGCCAAGCCCCAACGTCGAAGCCTGCGACAAGGTCATGCTCAACTGGAGGCAGTCACCGGAGGGGAGACCACCAACGTCCCCCTCGGTGGTGTCCGCTCCGCCATCCGTGGTCGCCGTGGTACTCGCAGTCGAGGTTGTCGCGGTGGTCTGCTCGGTCGTATCAGCAGATCCACCACAAGCCATCAAGACCATCACAAGCACCACGAACGACACACGTTTCACTTCAGCTCCCTAGCAAGGGCGTGCGGGAAGGCCCTTCGACTCCACCGGTCACGCTAGTGATCTGTGCGCCACCGCGCGACGTCCGGGGCAGGCCGGTCGAATCATTGGCCCTCCCTCCCCCCGGACTAAACGTCGTAGAAGAGATAGAACTCGTATGGATGGGGGCGGAGGCGGATGGCGTCGATTTCCCGGGTCCGCTTGTAGTCCACCCAGGTGTCGATCAAACCCTGACTGAACACTCCCCCCGTAAGCAGGAAGTTGTGGTCGGCCTCCAGGGCCTCCAATGCCGCATCAAGACTGCCGGGTACCGATGGCAGGTTCTTCAACTCCTCGGGCGGGAGATCGTAGATGTCCTTATCGACCGGACTTGGTGGTTCGATCCGGTTCTGGATTCCGTCGAGACCGGCCATCAGCATGGCCGAGAAGGCCAAGTACGGGTTGCAGGAGGGGTCGGGGCACCGGAACTCGAGACGTTTGGCCGACGGCTTCTGGCTGTATTGGGGTATGCGGATCGCCGCCGAACGGTTACGCGACGAATAGACCAGGTTGACCGGCGCCTCGTATCCCGGCACCAGACGTCGGTACGAGTTGGTGGTCGGAGCTGCAAAGGCCAGGATCGAAGGGGCATGCTTCAACAAGCCGCCGATATACCAGCGGGCCATATCGGACAACCCCGCGTACCCCGCCTCGTCGAAGAACAGCGGTTTCCCACTCGACCACAACGATTGGTGGGTGTGCATCCCGGAGCCGTTGTCCTCGAAGATCGGCTTGGGCATAAACGTCACGGTTTTGCCGTAGGCCCAAGCGGTGCTCTTGACGATGTATTTGTAGAGCGTCACCTTGTCGGCCATTCTCAGCAGGGTGTCGAACCTCATGTCGATTTCCGCCTGCCCGGCCGTGCCGACCTCGTGGTGTTGAACCTCGATCTCAATACCGGCAGCTTCGAGATTGGCGGTCATCTCCGACCGGAGATCTTGAAAGTGGTCCGTGGGAGGGACCGGGAAATACCCCTCCTTGTAACGGGGCTTATAAGCCAGGTTGCCACCGGGCTCCTCCCGACCCGAGTTCCATGCACCCTCTTCGGAGTCGACGAAGTAGTAGGCGGAATACTGGTTCTGGGCGAATCGGGCTGAGTCGAAGATGTAGAACTCTGCTTCCGGGCCCCAATAGGAAGTCTCGGCAATACCGGTGCTGGTCAGGTAGGCCTCGGCCTTCTTGGCCACGTAGCGAGGATCGCGATCGTAGGGCTCCCCGGTGAGGGGGTCGTTGACGAAGCAGTAGATCATCAGCGTCTTGCGGGCTCGGAATTGATCCTCGACCGCAGTGGTCGGGTCCGGCATCAGGATCATGTCCGATTCCTGGATCGCCTGGAATCCCCGGATCGAGGATCCATCGAACCCATAACCTTCCTCGAAACCGTCTTCGGTCAACTGAGCCGAAGGGATCGTGAAATGTTGAACCTGTCCAGGCAGGTCACAAAAACGGAGGTCAACGAATTCGTAACCTCCTTCTTTGACCATCTTCAAAACGTCCGCCGGCGTTTTCGCCATGCAGAGCTCCTTCCGAGGTTGTGGACTGTGGGTGTTGTACCGAGAGGCCGTTTCCGCGCCGTTGCACCATTGTTAACACTGTGTTTCGAGCGGGCGAGGCGGGAGTCGCCAGGTACCGTCTAAGGGATGCCTGCGACGATCGTGCTCGGCGCCCAGTGGGGGGACGAGGGCAAGGGAAGGGTGACCGACCACTTCGCTGAATCCTCCGACTTCGTGGTTCGTTACCAGGGCGGAAACAATGCTGGCCACACGATTGTGGTGGGCGAGGAAAAGATTGCGCTGTCCCTCATCCCCTCCGGGGTCTTGTATCCCCACTGTGTGCCGGTCCTCGGCTCCGGGTGTGTGATCGATCCCAAAGTGCTGATTGCAGAGATGGAGATGGTGCTAGCCCGCAACATCGACCCCACTCGTCTCCGGATCAGCGCCAATGCCCACCTGATAATGCCGTACCACCGCAAACTCGATGCGGTGATGGAGCGATACCTCGGACAGAACCAGATCGGCACGACCAAACGCGGCATCGGCCCGGCCTACACCGACAAATTCTCCCGAACCGGCATCAGGGTTCAAGACCTGTACGACCCCGGGATCTTCCGGAAGAAGGTTGCAACCGCTCTCGACGACAAGAATCGCCTCCTCACCCGCGTCTATAACCAGTTGCCGATGGATGCCACAGCCATCGCTGACGAGTACCTCGAATATGCCGAGCGCCTCCTCCCCCATGTGGAGGACACTTCGTTGCTCCTGTGGGAGGGTCTGCGGGAAGGCAAGCGGGTGCTCCTGGAGGGTGCCCAGGGAACGCTCCTCGACGTCGATCATGGGACCTATCCCTTCGTGACGTCCTCGAATCCCACGTCCGGGGGAGCCCTGGTTGGTGCCGGTATCGGACCGGGAGCCATCGACAGGGTTGTTGGGGTGGCCAAGGCTTACATCTCCCGGGTGGGCACTGGACCCTTCCCAACCGAGCTCCAGGATGAGACCGGGGGGCGGATGGTCGAATTGGGTGGTGAGTTCGGAACGGTGACCGGACGGCGGCGACGCTGCGGCTGGTTGGACCTGGTGGCTTTGCGTTATGCGGTCCGCATCAACGGCATCACCAGCTTGTTCGTCACCAAACTCGACATCCTCTCCAACTTCCCCGATCTTGAGATCGCGGTCGCATATGAGAACGATGGAGAAAGGTTTGACGAATTCCCCCGTCAGCACACGGTTCTCTACCACTGCAGCCCGGTATACGAACACCAACCTGGTTGGAATACAGACATCTCTGCTGTGCGGCGTTACGACGACCTACCCAAAGAGGCCCGCAGTTACCTGGAATTCATCGAGGACCATACCGGGGTGCCGGTGGGGTGGGTTTCGGTCGGACCGGAGCGGCACCAGCTGATCGAGAAGTGAAGATCCTTCTCATCGGCGGTGGGGGCCGGGAACACGCCCTCGGGTGGAAACTCACACAGAGCCCGCGGGTAGACCGCTTGATCTCGCTCCCCGGGAATCCCGGTCTCGCGGGACTGGGGGCCGTGGTCGAGGGGGTTGATCCGGCCAACGCCGGGGCGGTGGCGACGGTTGCGAGCCAGCTTGGGGTTGATCTGGTGGTAGTAGGACCGGAGGCCCCGCTGGCGGCCGGCGTCGTCGACGCCCTCGCCAACGTCAAGGTCCCGGTGTGGGGGCCAACCAGGTCCGCCGCCCGTCTCGAGTCCTCCAAGTCTTTTGCCAAAGAGACAATGGATCGGGCCGAGGTCGCAACCGCGGCCTGGGCGGTGTTCACGGAAGAGGGGGCGGCCCTGACCTACCTCGCCAACCATCCGGGGCCGTTTGTAGTCAAAGCGGATGGGCTGGCTGCCGGCAAAGGTGTGTTGGTGACCGGCAGTCGCGCCGAGGCTACAGCCTGGGTCCGCCGCTGCCTGAGCGGAGCGTTCGGGCGAGCGGAGGTAGTCATCGAGGACTTTCTGGAGGGTCCCGAGGTCAGCGTCTTTGCACTCTGTGCAAAGGGCACCGTCGTCGCCCTCGAACCGGCGAGGGACTACAAGCGGCTCCTCGACGGGGATCAGGGTCCTAATACGGGCGGGATGGGCTCGTACTCTCCGGTTCCCGACCTTCCCCACAGTCTCGTAGAGGACACCGTGGATCGGGTGATCCGGCCGGTGCTCAAGGCAATGGAAGACGACGGCAATCCCTACACGGGGTTTCTCTATGTCGGGCTGGTGCTCACCCCGAGCGGACCGCAGGTCCTCGAGTTCAACTGCCGGCTCGGCGACCCCGAGACCCAGGTGGTCCTGCCGCGGATGAAGACCGATCTGGTCGACCTGATCGAGACCGGTCTGGCCGGTCAGGTTGACGCCGAGGTCAAATGGTCGGACGAGTCCGTTGTGAACGTAGTGCTGGCTGCCGACGGTTATCCCGAGAGACCGCGGTCGGGCGACCCGATCAAAATCGGCAAGCTCGGCGACCAGGCAATGGTCTTTCACGCGGGCACCAGATCAGAAGGCGGTCGGTTGGTCAGCGCCGGGGGCCGGGTCATCAATGTTGTCGGGCGGGGCCGGAGCCTCGATCAGGCCCGCGCTATTGCTTACTCTGCCATCGGCTCAATCAGCCTCCCCGGTATGCAGTACCGTCGAGACATCGCGCTATGAACAAGAAAGTCGCCATTCTGATGGGTTCAGGCTCTGATCGTCCCGTCATGGAGAAGGCCCGACAGATCCTGGACCGCTTCGGCGTTGAGCATGAAACCCGGGTGCTCTCCGCCCACAAGACCCCCGACGAGGCAATCGCCTTTGCCACGGCCGCCGCCGATCGGGGGTTCGCTGTCATCATCGCCGGGGCTGGCAAAGCCGCTCATCTGGCTGGAGTCATGGCGGCCAAGTCGCTGCTACCGGTGATCGGCGTACCGCTGGCGGTCTCCCTGGATGGACTCGACTCGTTGTTGTCCACCGTGCAAATGCCCACAGGCATCCCGGTGGCCACGGTGGCCGTGGATGGGGCTGCCAACGCCGCCCTGTTGGCTGTGGCGATCCTCGCCATCGGCGACCCCGACCTCACCGCAAAGCTGGCCGCCTTCCGCAAGACCCTGGCCGACGAAACCTTGGCGGGGTAACCAAACACCGTTTTTATCACCCAGACCCATCGTCAAACGATGGGTCTGGGTGATAAAAGCGCAGTTGCCAGGTTTCCTTTTTTTTCCACGGAGACGTCGTTCAGCCCCAGCCAGGTCGCCATCGTCTCCAGTTCGGTGACGACGGGAGGGGCGACCCGGGTCGGCTCCACCCCTTCTTCGGTGTAGGCGCCCCGGACCCGCAGGATCCCTGCCTGACGATCGGCTTTGAGATCGATCCGGCCCACCAATTCGCCGTCGAGGAGGATGGCGAACACGTAGTACCCGTAGATCCGTTTGGGGGCAGGGGTGTAGATCTCGATCCGATAGTGGAAGTCGAATAGCCGCTCGGCCCGCGGCCGAAACCAGATCACCGGGTCGAAGGGACCCAGGAAAGCCACCCCCTCGACACGACGAGGCACGGCGGCGGCGGGATCGAGGTAAGCCTTCTCTTTCCAACTGGTCACCTCCACCTCGACCGCTTCCCCTGCCTTGACGAGGTCGTTGATCAGCGGCACACAGGGGGCATTGGATTGGCGGTAGTAATCGGCGAGATCGCTCAATGTGCCGACCCCGCAGTGACGAAGAGCCTTGCGAACAAGCTCTCGGCGCTGCTCCTCCTCGCTTAGTTCGACGGCCAGGATCGAGTCGGGGAGGACCCGCTCGGGGAGGTCGTAGAACCGAACGAAATTGGCCCGTTTCGGAACGGTCAGCTCACCCTTGTAGAAGAGCCACTCCAGTGCGGTTTTGGCAAACGACCAGTCCCACCAGGGCCCCTTCCCGGTTTCGTGATGATCGTCAAGATCAGACGGCCGGGTGGGACCGCGCCGGCGGACCTGATCCATGATCTCGGAGACCCCCTCCGGGTTGCTCTCGAGGAGCCTGGCGATATCACGCCAGACGTGCTCCCTGTCCATCCGGTGCCGGAACAGCGGCCAATCCTCGATCGGGATCAGTGCCGCCATGTGGGCCCAATACTCGATCAACTCTCTGTGCTCGCTCCAGGCCATCCGATCGAGTAGTTCGGTGGGATAGCTCCCCAGCCGAGCAAAAAAGGGAAGGTAGTGAGCCCGGGCCACCACGTTGACGGAGTCGATCTGCACAACTCCCATTCGATCAACAACTCGGCGCAGGTGGCGAACGTCGACCTTTCCCTGTGGCCGCGGGTCAGCAAAGCCTTGTGCCGCCAGGGCAATACGGCGTGCTTGGGAAATGTTGAGACGACGCACGGGTCGACGAGCGTAGACGCCGACCCGGACCGTTACCCTCCCCGGCGATGATCCCCCGCTACTCGTTGCCCGAGATGGCGGCTATCTGGTCCGAGGCCCACAAGCTGGCTGTCTGGAAAGAGGTCGAGACCCTTGTGGTGGAAGCTTGGGCCCAGCTTGGTGTTGCCCCGGCGAGGGCCGCCGAACAACTCCGGCTCGCCCCCGTGCCGACCCCTGAGCAGGTGGCAGAGCGAGAAAAGGTAACGGATCATGACGTGGCCGCGTTCGTCGATGTCCTGGCGGGCTCTCTGACGACGGGAGGTGAGTGGGTTCATTACGGTCTCACCTCATCTGACGTCCTCGATACGGCCGGAGCGGTCATCCTGACCGGGGCCGCGGATCTGTTGCTCTCCGCCACCGCTGACCTCTTCGAAGTCGTTCGCCGGCAGGCTCTCACTTATCGCGACGCGGTCATGATCGGCCGGACTCATGGCATCTGGGCGGAGCCGACCTCTTTCGGTTTGAAACTCGCCTCGTGGGCTTTCGAGCTGGCCCGCGCTCACCAACGGCTTGCGGGGGCTCGCAACGGGGTGGCAGTGGGGAAGATCTCCGGGGCCGTGGGAACGTACGCCCACGCGCCACCCGAGATCGAAGGGTATGTGTGCCTGCGGCTGGGCCTGACCGCCGAGTCCGCCTCGACCCAGGTGATCCCCCGTGACCGCCACGCCGAGTTCCTCGCCGCGCTAGCCCTGACTGGAGCCTCACTGGAACGGTTCGCCACCGAGATACGTCACCTCCAGCGCAGCGAAGTTGCAGAGGTCAGGGAGCCGTTCCGGGAAGGACAGAAGGGATCATCGGCGATGCCCCACAAACGCAACCCGATCGTCTCTGAACGCATCACAGGCCTGGCCCGCCTATTACGCGGGTACGCCCAGGTGGGATTCGAGAACGTGGGGTTGTGGCATGAACGCGACATCAGCCATTCGGCTGCGGAAAGAATCGTCCTTCCCGACGCTTGTCTTGTTCTCTATTACATGCTGGTCAGGTTCCGATCACTGCTCGAGGGCCTGGTCGTCGACACCGAGCGGATGCTCTCCAATCTCACAGCCACCCGCGGACTTGTCTTCAGCCAGGCGATTCTGCTGGCCTTGGTCGACCGGGGGTTGACCCGCGACCAGGCCTATCGGATCGTCCAGGAGCACGCGATGACGGCTTGGGAAAAACAGGTCGAGCTCCGCGACCTGCTCGAGAATGACCCCCGGGTGACAATGACGCCATCCGAGCTAGGCGATTGCTTCAACCCCCACCGGTCCCTGGCGAGGAGCGGCGTGGTTTTCGACCGGCTGACCTCTGCAATCCTCCCCGACAGCCCGGGAGGATGAGTTGGACGCGCCTTTTGTCGCCGCGTCGCACTCCGACATCCTCCACTTGTTGGTGACATTGGCCGTCCTGCTGGCCACGGCCAGGCTGTTAGGGGAAATATCGCATCGGCTGGGACAACCCACCGTGATCGGCGAGATCCTGGCCGGCGTGCTCCTGGGGCCTTCGGTCCTGGGGTTGCTGGCCCCAGACCTGGCTGCATGGGTGGTTCCCCAGACTGCCGTCGAGGGGTATTTGTTGGAATTGGTCGCCCTGATCGGGGTGATGCTCCTCCTGATCATCACCGGTTTCGAAATCGACCTCGGTCTCATCCGCCGGCGGGCTCGAACCGCCTTTGGCGTGGCCACGGGTGGATTGGTCCTCCCGCTTCTCACCGGTCTCGGTTTGGGTCTCCTGTTCCCCACCGATCTGCTCCCCGCTCCCAACCAGCGTCTGCTGTTCGCGTTGTTCCTAGCCACAGCCATGTCGATCACGGCCATACCGGTGCTGGCCAAGGTGCTGATCGACCTCAACCTCATGCGGCGCGATCTGGGTCAGACGATGCTGGCAGCGGGGATGATCGACGACATCACGGGGTGGACCCTGCTCGGAGTGGTGGCGGGCCTCGCCAGTGCGGGGCGCCTAGTGGCAACGAGTGTGCTCAGGACCATGGCGATGGTGATCCTCTTCGTCATTGCCACCCTCACGGTCGGCAGGTTTTTGGTCCGCAAGAGCCTCGATCTGGTGCAGGATCGGATGCGGAGCCGCGATCGCCTGCTCACTCTCGTAGTGGTGCTGGCATTTGGCTGGGGGGCACTCACCCAGGTATTGGGACTGGAGCCGATGATCGGTGCCTTTGCGATCGGAATCCTTTTTGGCCAGTCACCTCGCCTGCCTACCGACGTCCATCGCAAGCTGGAGGCAGTAGCGCTGGGCATCTTCTCGCCGATCTTCTTTGCAGTGGCGGGTCTGAAAGTCGACGTCCGTTCGCTGACTGACCCGCGGCTCTTGCTGCTCGCTGGAGCTGTGCTCGGGGTAGCCACCTTTGGCAAAGTGGTCGGGGCCTACGTGGGAGCGCGCTTGCTCAGCGGTCAGCCCCACTGGAATGCCCTGGCCTATGGAGCCGGTCTCAACGCCCGGGGAGCGATAGTGATAATCGTCGCCACCCTTGGTCTTTCACTGGAGATTCTCAACCAGGAAGTCTTCACAATGATCGTTGTGATGGCCATTCTCACCTCCCTGGCGGCCCCGTTTGCTTTGCGGGCGATCCAAAAACGCATTCGCCCCGAAGGTGAGGAGCTCGAAAGGCTTCGTCGCGAAGAGGTGACCGAATCGGGAATGCTGGTCGACATCCGCCGGGTGCTGTTGCCTTTGCGCCCCCGCCGGGACGCCGTGGCCGGACCCCAACTCATCGAATCGATCCTCCTGGGGCGGCTGGGGCCAGGCAAAGGCCTGGCTGTGACCCTGTTCACCGTCGCCAGCCGGGGAAACCGAACCGAAGCGACTCGTTACCAGTGGGAGGTCGAGCAACTTTTCGCCTCCCGGGCAGAGATAACCAACAAGGTGGTAAACGCCACCGACCCGGTCGCCGCCATCCTCAAGGAAGCCGACAGCGATTACGACTTGCTCGTGCTCGGGGCCTCCGAAACCGATGTAACCGGAGAGACCCTTCTTGGCAACGTGGTTGACGAACTGGTCCGGCTAGCACCCATCCCTTCCCTGGTAGTGAGGGGTACAGAGCACGACACCGATTGGCGCCCACGGCGGATCGTCGTCCCCACCGATGGCACTGCCTCTAGCCGGCGGGCGGCCGAATTGGCGTTTGCCATCGCCGATCCCGACGCGATGGTCACGATCGTTCACGTCATCCCCAACGAGGGGAGTGCGGTCCTGGCCGCGGCCGCCTTGTACAACCCGACCAACCGCCTGGAAAGCGGCCGTCAGATCGCCGAACACCTCCGGGTTTTAGGCGATTCGTTCGGAGTGGCGACCAACTCCGAGATCAAGATGGGACAGGAGCCCGAGGATGCGATTCTTGAAATCGCCCGCCGGGTCGGAGCCGATCTGGTGGTGTTGGGAACTTCCGTGAGGGCCGGATCCCGTCGATTGTTTCTCGGGCCCAGGGTGGAACGAATCCTCTCCTCATGCCCCTGCCCCGTGGTGGTGTTGAACACCTAAGTCGGGCCCAAAACCCATCACTCATTACTCATCTACCAACCACGCAGCGCCCCGCACTCCAGACGAGTCTCCATGCACGTTGGGGACCAGCCGGGTGGTGAGCTCGCCTCCAAACACATAGCTGCCCCAACGCCGCGGAACCAGTTCGTAGAGCTCGGCGACATTGCTCATCCCTCCGCCCAATACGACCACATCGGGGTCGAACACATTGATGAGGGAAGCCAGGGCCCTGGCCATCCGGTCGACGTAACCTTCCAGCGCCGCCGCCGCTGCGGCCACCCCCGATCTTGCCTCCTCCACTATCTGCATTGCCTTGAGGGCGCGGCCCGACCCCTCCCCAAACATCCGCTCGAACCCTGGACCGGAAAGAAAAGTCTCGACGCAGCCACTTTTGCCGCAGTAACACGCAGCGCCGGGCTGTTCGTCTGGTTGTGGCCACGGCAACGGGTTGTGGCCCCATTCACCAGCCAAACCGTTGCGACCTACCAGCGTCTCTCCTCTGACGACGATCCCACCACCCACCCCGGTTCCGACGATCACGCCCAAAACGACGTCTGCACCTGCACCGGCACCGTCCCGTGCCTCCGAGAGCGCAAAACAATCGGCGTCGTTCATGATCACCAGGGGTCTGCCCAGGGCTCTGCTCAGGTCGACATGGAATGGCTTTCCGTTGAGAACGGTGGAATTGGAGTTCTTGATCACCCCTGTCATAGGGCTGATGACCCCGGGCGTCCCGATGCCGACCGTTTCGAACGTAGGGGAGGCAAGCTCGTCCGCCCGGGCCACCAACTCGGCGATGGCCTCGATGATCCTTCCATAGTTGCCCGAAGGTGTGGGGACCCGGTGGCGGCAGAGCTCGGAGCCGTCACTTGCCAGGCCCACCATCTCGATCTTGGTGCCACCCAGATCGATCCCGATCCTGTTCACCTCGACATATTGGCCGGGTGGCTTGGCGGGCCTGGTCCTAGGCCCCGGCCGGCGCATAGACGTCAGCCAGAGAGGTGTTGAACTTGACGGTGGGAAGAAGGACCTGAGCCCCAGACGAGCTGCGGTAGTTGCGGACCTCCACCGAGAATCCCTTGACCCGATCGTCGCTTATCCCCCGGTAGCGCCAAGCCGTCCTCACCACGTCGCCAAACGACCAACCATCGTCGAGCCGTACACCCGAAGCCACCGCCCGCACGGTGTTGTCGAAAGAGGTCAGCGACCCAAACGACGAGATCTGATTGGCAATCTGGAAGAGGATGTCACGCTGGCGCTCCTGGCGGGCAAAGTCGGATCCACCTACGCCCACCCAGTTCTCGTTGACGAGCTGCTCCATGTGGCGCGATCGCACCCAGGCCAGGGTCATATAACCGTCGGCCGGGGCGCATCCTCCAGGAAGATTGAGCCCGGACTTGAGGTCACGGGCGGGGTTGGCGGTGCAGATCGTGGTGCCACCCACGGCTTGCACAACTGCCGCGAAACCGTCAAATGAGATACGTGCCACGTGGTCGATCTCAATTCCCGTGTAGGTCTCGACCATCAAGGCCATGAGTTCGGTGCCGGACGCAAACCCCCGACAACCCCCGAGACCGGTGTTGAGGCGGTTCCAGCCGCCCGTGCACGGGTTCTTGACATAGAGGTCGCGGGGAAGCGAGATCAGGATTGGCGCCGAACCATCCGTTGGCGCCAGAGCGAGGAGAATCACATCGGCCAATGCTCCGCTGGCGTCGGCACCAAGACCCAGATAGGCGTCGAACATATCGTCGGGTAGCTCGGGGCTAAAAGCCGCGGCGTTTACAAAAGGACGGCGTCCAAAGGTCTCCTGGATGAGGTCGGCGATGTCGGACTCGACGTCGAAGGTGCTGAGGTCGAGAGCGGCGGCGTCGTCAAATGCGGCTCGCTGTTCCTCTGTGAGTTTGATGATCGATTGTTCGATCTGGGCTGGGGTCCGCTGGGCCAGGGCCGTTGCGGCTCGATCCGGATCGAACTCCTCGGTGGCCACCGCTGAAACCAACCCGCCCAGCCTGGTAAAGAAGAAAAGGGCAGTGCCGAATACAAGGCCCACAAGGACGATGACGGCTGAACGCATGGGATGTTGGGCAACGTAACGAGCCAAGATTTCCCTCGGAACCAACGATGGTATATGAAAATGCCACCGGCAGCCGGGAGGTAGAGGACCGCCGCTGATCGTCAGACGTTGGAAGTGATGTACACGGTTCCGGTGAAATGACCCGCCACCCGACCATCGGAGCGGTTGACGAGAACCCGGTAGGTGCCGAGGGTTCGACCCCTGCTCACCTCCTCGGCGATCGCGGTGAGTTCTTCACCTACTTCGACGGCCGCGTTGAGGACGAGATGGGTGTCGATGGCCACTGCCCGCTCACCGGCCAGGTTCGAGGCAAGGCTGAAGGCGCAATCGGCGAGGGAGAAAAGCGCTCCTCCGTGGAAGCCCCCGAGAAAGTTGGTCATCTCCTGGGTCACGGTCATGGCCACCGTTACCCGGTCGGAGGCGGCGTCGACCAGCCTGATCCCGAGATTGGCGGCGTAGCGGTCGGCAGTGAGGAGTGCGACGGCCCGCTCGTTCACACGGTCTCCAGAAAAGCCCGGAAAAGGGCCTTGGAGGTGACAGCCAGGTAGGGCTCGGCTGCGAGGAGTTCCTCTTCGTAATCCGCCATCTCAACCCCGGCTCGGTCAAGAAAGGGGGCAATATCCTTGGCCCACTCCACCGCCAGGGTGGCATCGGCATCGGGATGAAATTGGATCGCCAGGGCCGAGCCATGGCGGAATGCCTGTGGATAGGCGGTGCTGGCGGCAAGCAGGTCGGCGCCCGGGGGGAGCTCAAACGTGTCTTGATGGAGAGAAAACACCCGCTCGCCGACATGCCGGACGACCGGGTCCGCCCGCCCCGTATCGCTCAACTCCAGCGTCACCACGCCAGCTTCAGGGGGTTGGGTCGAGAGAAAAGCGCGGCCCCCGAGAGCCTCGGCCAGGAGTTGGCATCCGAGGCAAATGCCCAGCACCGGAACCCCATCTTTCACCAGGGACCCGAGCCAGGTCAGTTCGTCCTCCAGCCAGGGATGGAACAAGGTGTCATAAACGCCCATGGCCCCACCAAGCACGACTACGGCATCGAAACTAGCCGTCGCCGGCACGTCATCGCCGAGCCCGAGCTTGTAGCGATAGACCTCGGCCCCTTGATCGGCCAGGGCCTCGTCAAGACGATCAGTGGTTTGCTCACAGTGATAGACGACACCTACCCGCATGACCGGGGGGACACTACTGCCTCGGTAGGATCGGGCCTCAGTGCAGTCTTTGGCCAAGGTGGGAGCGGGGAAAGTTCGCGACGTTTACGCCCTGACAGGCGACCGTCTCTTGATTGTGGCCTCGGACCGCATCTCTGCCTACGACGTAGTGCTCGACGATCAGATCCCCGACAAAGGCCGAATCCTCACCGGTCTCTCCCGCTTCTTCTTTGAGATGCTGAAGGCTCCCAACCACTTCCTCTCCATCGATCTCGATGCGACAGTGCCCATTGGCGACGTCGACCGGCGATGGCTGGCGGGTCGATCAATGGTGGTGCGACGAGCAGACGTTGTGCCAATGGAGTGTGTAGTGCGCGGTTATCTCTATGGATCGTCATGGCGCGAGTATCGGACCGGAGGTGGCCCCACCACCGAACATCTCCCGCCGGGACTCCGTCTGGCCGACCGTCTTCCCGAGCCCATTTTCACCCCCGCCACCAAAGCCTCCGACGGCCACGATGAAAACCTCGACGAGGCGGGAGCGCGCATCCTCGTCGGTGGGGACGTGTACCAAGAGTTGCGGCGCCGCTCGATCGAGATCTATCTAAACGCGGCCGCCCACGCCGAAAAGCAGGGCGTGATCCTGGCCGACACCAAGTTCGAATTCGGCTACTCCAATGGCGAGCTGATCCTCATCGATGAGGTCCTCACCCCGGATTCATCCCGATACTGGCCGGCCGATTCCTGGCAGCCGGGCACCGAGGTCCCTTCCTTCGATAAACAGTATGTCCGCAGTTGGCTGGACTCGGCCGGATGGGATCACAACCCGCCGGCCCCGGCCCTCCCGGCCGAGGTGGTCGCCGGGACCCGAGAGCGATACGTGGAGGCGTTCGAGCGAATCACCGGGTCCAGCTTTGACCACTACCTCAGAAGCGCCATATGAAAGCCCGGATCGAGATCGTTCGCCGGCCCGAGATCGCCGATCCGGAGGGGGTAACGGTGGTCCGGGCCCTGCATGATCTCGGATTCAGCGAGGTCACGCGTGCCAGGTTTGACCGGGTGATCAGCCTCGAGGTTGAGGGCATGTCGACCGAAGCCGTGACGGCCCGGGTCGAGGATATGTGCCGCCAACTGCTGGCGAACCCGGTCCTCGAGGACTTCCGGGTGGTGATCGATCCGTGACCCGGGTTGCGGTTGTGGTCTTCCCCGGCACCAATTGTGAACACGACACAGTTCACGCTCTCCGGTCTCTCGGGGCCGACGCCGAATTGGTCTGGCACCGTCAGGACACCCTCGACGGCTTCGATGCGGTGGTTCTCCCTGGTGGCTTCGCTCACGGTGACTATCTGCGCACGGGTGCCATCGCCCGTCTTGCGCCGGTGATGGGACCGGTGGCCGGGATGGCCAGGGCAGGTCGACCTGTCCTTGGCATCTGCAACGGATTTCAGATCCTCTGCGAGGCCGGTCTGCTGCCCGGGGCCCTTATCGCCAACTCCGGTCTGGCCTTTCTTTGTCGTTGGGTCGAAGTCGAGGTGATCTCCGATCGGTCGGTGCTCACTTCCCTGGCCCGCCCCGGCCAGGTGCTCAAGATCCCGCTCAACTCCTACGAGGGGAATTACGTCGACCCCAGCCTGAGCGGACGGGTGGTCATGCGATATGTCGATACGCCCAACGGTTCCCAGGGTGGTGCTGCCGCCGTAACCAACCTCGAGGGCAACGTGGTCGGCGTCATGCCTCACCCCGAGCGCGGAAGCGATGAGGTGTTGGGGTCGGCCGATGGGCTGATCTTGTTGGAAGGATTCTTGGCCTCGGCCCGGGTGGGGGCAGGTGTCTGACCAATCAGTGATCATCGAAGATGAAGAAACTGCTCCTGTCGAGACTTCGTCGGTTCACCACCAACTTGGACTGACCGACGACGAATTCGACAGAATCAGGGCCATCCTGGGTCGCGATCCTCGCCCGGCCGAACTTGCAATGTATTCGGTGATGTGGTCCGAACACTGTTCGTACAAGTCGTCCCGGGTCCACCTCAAACGTTTTCCAACCGCTGCACCCTGGGTCGTGGTAGGCCCGGGAGAAAACGCCGGGGTGATCGACATCGGCGATGGCTGGTATGTCGCCCTCCGGATCGAGAGCCACAACCACCCATCGTTCGTCGAGCCATACCAGGGTGCCGCCACCGGTGTCGGTGGGATCATCCGCGACATCTTCACAATGGGCGCCCGTCCCATCGCCTTGTGGGACTCCATCCGGTTCGGGCCCCTGGGACAAGCCCGCAATCGCTACCTGTTGAAGGGCGTCGTCGCCGGCATTGCCGGGTATGGAAACGCGGTTGGGGTTCCGACCGTTGGCGGGGAGATCGGTTTCGCCGAGCACTACTCCAACAATCCCCTGGTCAACGTCATGTGTCTGGGTCTCATGCGCCGTGAACAACTGGTCCTGGCTCGGTCGGGACCGGAGGGGACCCGGGCGATTCTGCTGGGAGCCGGAACCGGGCGCGACGGCATCGGTGGGGCCTCGATATTGGCGTCGACATCCTTCGATGCCGCCTCCAGCCAGAAGCGTCCTTCGGTCCAGGTAGGGGATCCATTTGAGGAGAAGAAGCTGATTGAGGCGTGCCTCGAGTTGTATGAAAGGGATCTGGTGATCGGGGTGCAGGACCTGGGAGCGGCCGGGTTGTCGTGCGCCGCCTCCGAGCCGGTAGCAAAGTCGGGCATGGGCATCGACCTCGACCTTGATCTGGTGCATGTCCGCGAATCCGGCATGAATGCCGTCGAGTTGCTTATGTCGGAGTCCCAGGAGCGGATGATGGCCTTCGTTGATCCCAGCCGGGTGGAGGCGGTGCTGGCCGTAGCGGCGAAGTGGGAGATAGACGCCGCCGTCGTCGGAACGGTCAGGGACCATGGCAACGTTTTGGTCAACCACGGAGGCGAAACGGTTGCCGAAGTCCCTGCCGTTTCGCTGGTGACCGGAGCGCCAAATTACGAGCGCCCGCTCGGAGAGCCACAGTGGATGGAGGACCTCTGGTCCAACACGGTCAAGTTCGTGGCGCAACCGGCAATCGCCACGGCCTTGTTGCAGATGTTGGACGATCCCGCCCTGGCCTCCAAAGCCTGGGCGTTCGAGCAATACGACCATATGCTGTTCCTCAACACGGTGATCGGCCCGGGCCACGACGCCAGCCTCCTGAGGGTCAAAGGCACCGACAAAGGCCTGGCGCTCTCCGTGGACGGCGACGGCCGGTTGTGTTACCTCGACCCTCGCCGGGGGGGAGCCCGGCTTGTATACGAGGGGGCGTTACAGGTTGCCCTGGCCGGCGCCCGGCCGCTGGCCGTGGTGGACAACCTCAACTTCGGCAACCCCGAAAAGCCCGAGGTGATGTGGCAGTTGCGCGAGACGATCGAGGGCATCTCCGAAGCTTGCGAGGCCCTCGGGATGCCAGTCATCGGTGGAAACGTCTCGCTATATAACGAAACCAACGGCATCGACATCTACCCCACCCCGGTTGTGGGAGTCCTGGGTTTGGCAGCTCCCCTGCCGTCACCACCGCCCCGACTCGATCGGGCGTTGGCGGGGATGGAACTGTGGTTGTTTGGAACCGAGTGGGCGATCAACCTGGCAGGGTCGAGCTTTGAACTGGTGACCTTCGCCCACATTGGCGGTCGCCCGACCGCCCCCGATCCCACCGCTGGCCGCGCCGCTCTCCAGGCAGGCCAGATGCTGGCCCAGGAAGGGGTGGCCCCGGTGCTCCACGACGTCTCGTCAGGAGGTCTGGCCTTGGCCGTGGCCGAGGTAGCGATCGCTTCGGGCGTGGGAGTCACGGTGCGGTATTCGGACTGGCGCCATCTCTTCTGCGAGGACCCGCATCGGTTCATCGCCGCGGTGTCTCCGGACGCTGCCATCCGGGTAGCCGGGTTGGCAGCCCAGGCTTCTATTCCGGCCGCGCCTATCGGTGAGTTCGGCGGCAACGAAATCGTCTTCGACCGCAACGGTATTCGGGCGGCGCTCGACCTAGGAGTCGCAACCTCGACTTGGAGTCAAGCTCTCAGCCGTCGCCTCGTTTAGTCGGAGCCCGCCCGGGACTTCGCCAGTTCCTGCAACCGCTCCGCCACCACCGGGTAATTCTCGGTGACCGAACGAAAGTCCCAAATCATCATCGTCATCAGGGTCATCGGAGATGTGGCGACGACGTCGGCGTTTCTTCGTTTCCCTCCCAGAAGGGCCATTTCCCCGAAGACGTCGCCCGGGGAGAGGCTGGCAATAACCTCGCCGTCTTTCTTCACGTCGGCGGCGCCATCAAGGACGATGAAGAAGTCGAACCCGGGAGATCCCTGGCGGGCCAGGGAGATGCCGGGATGGGCCGAAATCCGGACCGCCTGCGACGCAATCCTTTCGAGCTTGTCCTGGCTCAACCCCTGAAACAGTGGAACCGAGGACAGATCATCGGCGGTAATGGGAACGAACATTTGGCTTCTCCGTCTCGACCGGTCGCAACCTACCCCGTTCCGAGGGTGAATGTCGGGTCAGACGCGGGACAAATGTCGGTCAGCCTGGGGATGGCCCCTACCATCAGCGACGTGCCGCGAACCATTGGCCTTCTCACGGCTGGCGGTGACTCCCCTGGACTAAACGCCGCCATTCGGGCCGTGGGGAAATCCGCCCAGCGGGCCCATGGCATGCACGTCATCGGTTTCCGGGATGGTTTCCGCGGTCTCATGCAGAACCGTTTCGTACGTCTCGACTCCGAAGACCTGTCGGGAATCCTCACTAAAGGTGGGACGGTCCTCGGTACCAGCCGGGAGAAAGTCAACAAGATGGACGTCGGGAACGGCCGCCCGATGGATATGCGTCCGATGATCCGCAAGGTGGTGGAGCAGCACAACCTCACTGCTCTCGTCTGCCTGGGCGGCGGTGGCACCCAGAAGAACGCCTTGCGTCTCTGGAAAGAAGGGATCCCGGTTGTAACCCTTCCGAAGACCATCGACAACGACGTCTGGGGCACCGACACCGCGTTCGGGTATGACACCGCCCTTGGGATTGCGACCGAGGCGGTCGACCGGCTTCACTCGACCGCCCACTCCCATCACCGGATCATGGTGGTCGAGGTGATGGGACACAACGCCGGATGGCTGGCACTCGGGGCGGGGCTCGCCGGTGGCGCCGATTCGATCCTCATCCCCGAGTTCCCGTACAGGATCGATGCAGTGGCGGATTCGATCATGCAGCGCAAGGCCGGCGGAAGCTCGTTCTCGATCGTGGTGGTCTCAGAGGGGGCCATGACTCATGGAGAGCGTGGTGAGTACGACGTCCTTCGTTCGGGGGTGGACCAAGCCCGCAACGACGATGACGAAGAAACTGCACGGGCGGCTCTCAACAAGTTCGAAGAGGCGCGCAGCCGTTCCACCGAAGAGATGGCCGAACAGCTCGAGGCTCTGACAGGGTTGGAGGCACGGGTGACGATCCTCGGTCATGTGCAAAGGGGCGGTATCCCGTCAGCGGTGGACCGGGTGCTCGCGACCCGCCTGGGGACCGCCGCCGCCGATGCGATCGCCGAAGGAAAACTGGGCGTCATGATCGCCTCGCGAGGAGAAGAAGCCGTTCCGGTGCCGCTTGAGGAGGTGGCCGGTCGTCGCAAGACAGTCCCCGCCGATCACGCCTGGATCACCTCGGCCAGAAGGCTGGGCGTCAACCTCGGAGACTGACCGCTCGGTCAGAAGGAGCGCACATGTGGGCAGTCAGGGTTAACGAACATGGCGGTCCGGAGGTCCTCTCCTGGATGGAGGTCCCTCACCCCGAGCCCGGGCCCGGCGAGATTCTGGTGAAGGTGGAGGCGGCGGGGGTCAACTTCATCGACACCTATCAGCGTTCCGGCCTCTACAAGGTCAAGCTTCCTTTCACCCTGGGCTCGGAGGGAGCGGGCGAGGTGATGGCCGTCGGTCCGGGAGTGACCGACTTCGCAATTGGCGACCGTGCAGCCTGGTGTCAGGGCGGCAGCGGCACCTACGCCGAGTTGTGTCTGGTCCCCACCGACAAGGCGGTTTCGGTCCCGGCCGATGTCTCCACGGAGTTGGCGGCGGCGAGCCTTCTCCAGGGGGCCACCGCCCATTACCTCGTCCATGACACGTTCCCCCTCGCCAGTGGCCATCGCTGCCTGGTCCATGCCGCCGCCGGTGGGGCCGGGCGGCTCCTGGTGCAGATGGCGAAGATCGTCGGAGCGGAGGTTATCGCCACCGCCGGCGGTCCCGACAAGGTGGAGATGGCCCGGACGGCAGGGGCGGATCATGTCATCGACTACAACGCCACCGATTTTGTTTCCGCCGTCGAAGAACTGGTGGGCGCCAAGGCGATCGACGTGGTTTACGACGGCGTGGGCAAGGCCACGTTTGATCAGGGTCTGACCCTGCTGAGACCGCGTGGAATGATGGTGGCCTTCGGCAACGCCAGCGGGCCTCCCGAGCCAATCTCGGTCTTGAGGCTCTCTGAATTGGGATCGTTGTATCTCACCCGGCCCACCCTCGGTAGTTACACGGCTACCCCTGCCGAGTTGCGGGCGCGGGCCAAGGCGGTCTTTGACCTCCTGGTCGACCACCGCCTGGAGGTGGTCATCGGCCTGCGGTTGCCGATGAGCCAGGCGAGCGAGGCTCATCGCCGGCTCGAAGGGCGACAGACCACTGGCAAGGTGCTCCTGACCCCCGGCTGATGAGGCTGTGGTCGGGGTGGACCGATCGGGTGGGTACCATGCCTGAGTGCACGATCCCCTCGAACGACCCGGAGAAGCCTGCGGCGTTTTCGGGGTCTATTCCCCTGGCGACAAGGCCTCGTCGCTCATCTATTTTGGTCTTTTCGCCTTGCAACACCGGGGGCAAGAGTCGGCTGGAATCGCCTCCTCCGATGGCGCCACCGTCACCGTCTACAAAGATCTCGGTCTGGTCGCCCAGGTGTTCAACGAGACCTCGCTAGCGGCTCTCGACGGCCATCTCGGGATCGGGCACACCCGCTACTCCACCACTGGCTCCAATCGGTGGGAGAACGCCCAGCCCGTGCACCGACAGGTGGGAGCTACCTCTATCGCCCTGGCCCACAACGGAAACCTGACCAACGCCTCTGATTTGGCCGACCGCTTCGACCCTGGCCTGGGCACCACCGATTCGGAGTTGATGATCGAGGCGATTGCCAGGTCGGTTGAAGACGGACGCTCCGATGATCGGGGTTTGGAACGGGCGCTGCTCGAGGTGCTCCCCAGCTTTCAGGGAGCGTTCTCCCTCGTGATCATGGATCAGGGCAGGCTCATCGGGGTTCGGGACCCCAATGGTTTTCGTCCCCTCTGCCTCGGACATCTGCCCGATGGAGGGTGGGTTCTCTCCTCCGAGACTGCGGGGCTCGACATTCTCGGTGCCCGCTTCGTCCGGGAGGTGGCGGCCGGAGAAATGGTGGTGATCGACAGCTCCGGAGTCCGCAGCGAGATGCCTTTTGCCAGCACCGACCCCTGTCTGTGTTTGTTCGAATTCGTCTACTTCGCCCGCCCCGACTCCCAGCTCTATGGCCGCAGCGTGCATGCCGCCCGTCACGAGATGGGGCGCCGCCTCGCCAGCGAGCACCCGGTGGCGGCCGATGTCGTTGTTCCGGTTCCCGAATCGGGGATTCCCGCTGCCCAGGGCTTTGCTGCGGCCGCTGGCATTCCCTACGCCGACGGCCTGGTCAAGAACCGTTACGTGGGACGAACCTTTATCGAACCTAGCCCGCTTCTGCGTGAACGCGGGGTGCGGCTCAAACTCAACCCGATCCCGGCGACGCTGGCCGGCAAGCGCGTCGTGTTGATCGACGACTCGATCGTGCGCGGATCGACCACACGACAATTGGTATCACTGGTGCGCGATGCCGGTGCCGCCGAGATCCACCTCCGCATCTCGTCCCCGCCCTATCGCTGGCCCTGTTTCTACGGCATGGATACTTCGGACCGCACCACCCTCATCGCCGCCCGGATGGAGGTTGACGAGATCCGCCAACACATCGGTGCCGACTCTCTCGGCTATCTGTCCTTGCAGGGTCTGTTGGACGCCACCGCCGGGGCCGGCTTCTGCCATGCGTGTTTGTCGGGTGATTACCCGACTGATGTCTCCACCGCCAATGGAAAGTACCTGCTCGAACCGATGCACCGGGGTTTGTGACCTCCTACCGCACGGCCGGGGTTGATCTCGAGGGGGCGGAGAGTCATGTTCAACGAATCGCGGCGTCAGTCATCTCAACCTGGACCGAAAGTGTCACGGGTCATTTCGGAGGCTTTGCCGCAGGCGTGACACTGCCCCCGCACTATCTAAACCCGGTGTTGATGATGACCACCGATGGGGTGGGGACCAAACTCGAGCTCGCCCGCCTCACCGGGAGATGGAAGGGAGTGGGATTCGACCTGGTGGCCATGGTCGTTGACGATCTGGCGGCGGTGGGTGCGGGTCCTCTTGGCGTGGTGGATTACCTGGCAGTAGGAGCCCTCGACGCCGAACGTGACGCGGAAATTGTCGACTCAATCGCGGCGGCCTGCGTCGAGGCCGGGTGTCCGTTGCTTGGTGGTGAAACGGCCGAACACCCGGGAGTCATGGCGCCTGACCAGGTTGACCTGGCTGCCACCGCCCTTGGGGTGGTGGAGCATGGCACCGAGTGGGGGCCGCACCGGGTGGAGGTCGGCGACCTCGTGATCGGTCTCACCTCTCCCAACCTCCGCTCCAACGGCTTCTCGCTGGTACGGGCCATCATCGAAGGCCGCGATCTCGACCTGAAGATCGGAGACTCGACCCTGGTCGATCTCCTTCTGGAGCCATCAGTCATCTACTCACCCCGGGTGCTGGCGGCGAGGGACAATTCTTCTGTGCATGCCGCCGCCCATGTCACTGGCGGCGGCCTGGAGTCCAACCTGGCACGGGTGATCCCACCCGGTTTGGGCGTCGTCATCGAGCCAGGCTCATGGAAGGTGCCGCCAGTCTTTCGGCGCATACAGGAGTGGGGCGGGGTGGGCGACTCCGAGATGGCGCGCACCTTCAATATGGGTATCGGGTTTTGTCTCGTGGTCGCGCCCGATAGTGTCGCCGACTTGACCGACCTTTTAGGTCCCGAGGCGATAGTCATCGGGCAGGTTTCGTGACGCCAACCCGGCGTTCAAGGGAGGAAAGAGGATGTCAGCTGAGTTCTTTTCGGAAGTCACCGATCGGATCGGGTTCGGAGGACCTGATTCCGACGACGATCTGACGTTCAAGGTTTACGACCCGGACCGGATGGTCCTCGATAAACGGATGGAAGACCATCTGCGGATGGCGGTCTGTTACTGGCACTCGTTCAACTGGCCAGGCAGCGACGTATTCGGGAGGGGCACTTTCGACCGACCCTGGCTGCAGGTAGCCGATGACCCCCTGGCTGCCGCCCGCATGAAAATGGACGCTGCCTTCGAGTTCTTCTCGAAGCTAGGAATCCCCTACTTCTGCTTCCACGACGTTGACATCGCCCCTGAGGGAGAAACCTTTTCGGAATCGGCCCGCAATCTCGAGACCATGGTCGACTACGCGGAGAAGAAGATCGCCGACACCGGCATCAAGGTGTTGTGGGGCACTGCCAACCTGTTCTCCCATCCCCGGTATGCAGCTGGTGCGTCAACCAACCCCGATCCTGCCGTGTTCGCATACGCCGCCGCCCAGGTGAAACACGCGATCGAAGCGACCCATCGGCTCGGCGGCGTCAATTACGTTCTGTGGGGAGGTCGGGAGGGGTACGAGACGCTCCTCAACACCGACCTGAAGCAGGAAGCGGAGCAGTTCGCCACGTTCTTGACGTTGGTGGCCGAACACAAACACAAGATCGGGTTTGCAGGAACCCTGTTGATCGAGCCCAAGCCGGCGGAGCCGACCAAACACCAATACGACTATGACTGTCAGTCGGTCCACGGATTTCTGGAGCGTTTCGACCTGGTCGACGAGTACCGGATCAACATCGAGGGCAACCACGCCACGCTGGCCGGGCACAGCTTTCACCACGAGGTTGCGTATGCAGTTGCCAACGGCATCTTCGGCTCGATCGATGCCAATCGCGGCGACTACCAGAACGGGTGGGACACCGACCAGTTCCCCAACTCGGTGGACGAGCTCTCGCTCGTGCTCTACGAGATCTTGAGAGGGGGCGGGTTCACCACCGGAGGCTTCAACTTCGATTCGAAGTTGCGTCGTCAATCGGTGGCCCGCACCGACCTCTTCCACGGGCACATTGGGGGAATCGACGCTCTGGCCCGGGCCCTGCTAATCGCCGCCGAACTCATCCAATCCAAGACCCTCTCGGGACCAACCGCCCGGCGATATGCGGGATGGTCGACCGATCTTGGAACCCGGATCAAGGCAGGAGACGAGACCCTCACCTCCCTGGAAGCCATGGTGGTGTCGAGCGAACTCGATCCGGGCCAGGTCTCGGGCTCCCAGGAGCTCCTTGAGAATCGGGTGAACCGGGTTATCTGGTCGTCCGGGACCTGAGGGTGTTCGTCGACCTGGAGGTCGGCCCCTTCCGGCTAAGAGTGGCCACGACCTACGGACCGCGCATCCTCGGTCTTCGCCGGGCCGGCGGGCCCGAATTGTTCGCTCAACTCGCGGAGACCGTCGTCATCGATCATCCTGAAACCGGGATCTACCGCTTCCACGGAGGACACCGGCTGTGGGCGGCCCCGGAGGTGCCGCGGATCACCCACGTCAATGACGATCGGCCTTGCGAGGTAACGACCACGACCAGTGGCTTCACCCTGAGCGCGCCTGCGGATCCGGCGGGGATGACAAAGAAGATGGAGGTCATGATCGACGGAGAGAGGTTGACGGTGGATCATCACCTGGGGAATGAGGGTCCAGCGTCCCTGACAGTGGGGGTGTGGGCGATTACCCAGCTTCCGCTTGGAGGCATTGCCATCATGCCCGTTGGTGGCCCCCCGGCTCCAAACCCTTATCTTGCCGATGGCAGCCTGATCGTGTGGCCCTATACCAATCTCACCGACAACCGCCTCTCCTGGACCCCGCGCGCCGCTGTGGTCGACGCCATCGCCGGACCCCGCTTCAAGATCGGGTCAGGGCCACGACCCGGTCGGCTTGGCTACCTCAACGACGGCTTTCTCTTTATCAAGGAGATACCCCCCGCCGGGGCCGGTGACTACCCGGACCGGGGCGCGGTGGCTCAGGTTTTTGTCGAGGACGAGTTCTGCGAACTGGAGAGCCTGGGACCGCTCGCACTCCTCGAACCGGGTCAGTCAATCTCACATCGCGAGACCTGGGAGGCCACCGAATGCACGAGTCTCACCCCTGCCTTTGATCGGGTCTTGGACTCGGCCGTCGCATGAGCTTTGTCATCGGCATCGACTCCTCGACCACGGCCACCAAGGCGATCCTGGTCGACCCCCGCGGGACCGTTCTGGGGGTGGGCTCGTCGTCGTACGACTACCAGATACCCCACCCTCTCTGGAGTGAGCAGGATCCCCAGCTGTGGTGGGAGGCCACGATCGCGGCGGTTCGCCAGGTGATGAGAGAACAAGGCGTGTCGGCAGGGGAGGTCGAAGCCGTCGGTCTCACCGGGCAAATGCATGGTTCGGTGCTGCTTGATGACGAAGGCGAAGTCGTCCGTCCCGCCATTCTCTGGAACGATCAGCGGACAGCCGCAGAATGCGACGAGATTCGCCGCCTGGTCGGGCCTGAGAGATTGATCGAGGTCACCGGCAACGACGCTCTCACCGGATTCACAGCACCAAAGCTGCTCTGGGTGCGTCGGCACGAGCCCGACAATTGGGCCAAGGTCAGACATGTCCTCCTCCCCAAGGACTACGTTCGTTATCGCCTAACAGATGGTTTCGCCGTCGATGTCGCCGATGGTTCGGGAACGATCCTGTTCGATCTGGCCGCCAGGTCGTGGTCGCCAGAGATGCTGTCGGCGCTTCACCTCGACCCGTCTCTCCTACCGCCGACCTACGAGGGCCCGGCGATCACCGGCACCGTCACCGAGTCAGCCGCTGAGGCCACCGGACTGCGAGCGGGGACGCCCGTGGTCGCCGGTGGCGGTGACCAATCCGCCAACGCGGTGGGCGTCGGAGCGGTCTCCCCGGGGGTGGTTGCTCTCTCGCTGGGCACCTCCGGAGTTGTTTTTGCCACCACCGCCGGTCCCTCGATCGAAGCGAGAGGTCGGGTCCACGCGTTTTGTCATGCAGTTCCAGGACGCTGGCACATGATGGGAGTGATGCTGTCAGCGGCCGGAAGCTTGCGGTGGTTGCGCGAGGCGTTGGCCCCGAGCCTCTCTTTCGACTACCTCGTCGCCGGAGCAGCCAAGGTGGCGGCAGGCAGCGATGGTCTCCTCTTTCTTCCCTACCTGACCGGAGAACGGACCCCTCATCCGGACCCTCGGGCCCGGGGCGCCTTTGTCGGTCTGACCGTCCGTCATGATCTCCGGCATCTCACCCGGGCAGTCCTGGAAGGGGTCGCTTTCGGGCTGAGGGACGGTCTCGACCTCATGACCCAGGCCGGGGTACCGGTGCCAAGCCAGATCCGCGCCTCGGGCGGGGGGACGCGCAGTCAGCTCTGGCGTCAGATCCTCGCCGACGTGCTGGAAGCTGAGATCGCAACGGTGTCGACCGAGGAAGGCGCCGCCTTTGGTGCCAGCCTCCTGGCGGCGGTGGGTGCGGGTTGGTTTGCCACCATCGAAGAGGCCGCCGCCACGGCCGTTGTGGTCAATCCGGGGGCCGATCCAACAGAGCTGGCAGCGACCTATCGGGAAGCTCACGACCGCTTTCGTCAGCTCTATCCGGCGCTAGCGCCCACCTTCCACCAGACCACCTAGCCCCAGGAAGTCTCTGTCACCGGCCGCAACGCCACTTCCAGCAGTCGGTGGTTGCGGGGCCGGGTGAGCACGAAGAGGACCACCTCGGCCACATCCTCGGGAGTCATCATCGCCTGTAGGGCGGGCATGTCCGGGGTCCGGCCCCGTCCCATGGCAAAGTCGGTTGCCACCCCGCCCGGACACACATTGGTACAGCGAACTCCTTGTTCGCGCAGTTCATGGTCGAGGGCCCGGGTCATGCCCACCTGGGCGAATTTCGATGAGCAATAGACCGCCTCCAACGGGAGGCCCCGACGCCCCGCCTCGCTGGCGAGCATGACGAGGTCGGCCGCGTCGCTGCGGAGGAGGTGAGGAAGGGCAGCCCGGATCGAGTAGAGGGCGCCCTTCACATTCACGTCGATCATCTCTTCGAGTTGATCTGCCGGCAGGTCGAGAAACGGCCCGTAGGCACCGACCCCGGCGTTGACCACGAGGATGTCGAGCCCACCGAATCGTTCGACGGTCTCTTTGACCAGCGCTTCCAGCGCGGCGGGATCGCGAACATCCGCCTGGCGGGCGACCGCTCCCTCAATTCCAAGGTCGTCACCGCTACGCGAGGCAAGTGCGAGGTGGGCGCCCTCGGCGGCCAGAGCGCGGGCGACCGCCGCTCCGATGCCGCGGCTGGCCCCGGTCACCATCGCCACTCGTCCATCCAGCAAGTTCATTTTGCCCCTCCTTGGGAAGCTCTGATCAGCCCCGGAGATCGGCCAACTCAGACTGGGTGACCTCTTCGGGAAGTTTCCCGATGATGATCATGGCGAGGACTTCGTCCATCGTCACATCGGCCTTCTCGACCGTGCCCACCTTCCTGCCCTGCAGCATGACAGTGATGCGATCGGCGAGATCGAAAACGTCATGGATGTCATGGCTGATCATGATGATGCCGAGACCCTCTTGTTTGAGTTGTCTAATCAGCGTCCTCACTTGCTCCGTCTCGGCGGGGCCGAGGGCGGCAGTGGGCTCGTCCATGATCAGGACGCGGGCGTCAAAATGGACCGCCTTGGCGATCGCTACCGATTGTCGCTGACCGCCCGACAGCGAGTTGACGGCCGTCTTGAAGTTGTGGAAGTTCGGGTTCAGCCGTTTCATCACCTTGCGGGTGGCGTCTTCCATAGCGGTGTCGTTGAGCGTCCCCCAGCGGGTGGTCACTTCTCGACCGAGGAAAACATTTCCGGGTGCATCGATGTTGTCGGCTAGAGCCAGGGTTTGATAGATGGTCTCGATTCCCAACGCTTTGGCATCGCGAGGGCTTGCGATTGTCACCGGTTCACCACCGATGCAAATCTCACCCGAGTCAGGTTTCTGGGCGCCGGACAGAGTCCTAATGAGGGTCGATTTGCCGGCACCGTTGCCACCGAGGAGCGCATGGATCTCGCCCGGATGCAGATCCATGGACACATCGTCAACCGCGTGAACACCGCCAAAGCTGACACTCATGTTCCTCATCTCGACTAAGGAAACCGGAGCCCTGGAGTCGTCCGTCATCTGTTCCTCGCTCGCCGCCTATAGATGGTGTCGATAGCGACCGCTACGACCAGGACGATGCCGACCACGATGTCCTGGAGCGGGGCGTCAACTCCCATCAGAACCATCCCCGACTGCAGAGACTGCATCACGAGGGCGCCCAGTACGGCACCCGAGACCGTGCCGACCCCCCCCGAGAGTGAGGTCCCGCCAATCACAGCGGCGGCGATGACATAAAGCTCGGAAAGTTGTCCAAGGCCACTGGTGGCTGCATTGAGACGAGCGGTCTGCACGGCGGCGGCGATTCCCACGAGGATGCCCATCAGGGTGAAGGTCTTAAGAACGGTCAAGCGGGTCTTGATCCCACCCAGCTCGGCAGCCTCCGGATTGCCACCGATGGCGAACACATAGCGGCCGAAGCGCCGACGGGTAGCGATGAAAGTCATCACCAATGCAACGCCGATGGCGATCAGAACCGGGTTGGCGATTCCCAGCGGAATGTGCAGCCCGCCCTCGGGCCAGGGAATCCCGCGCTCTTCGGCATATTGACGAGCAAGGGCATCTGGCATCGGGTAGCTGTTGATTACCGCAACCGCCGCCAAGAGCGCCAGACTGCCGACAACTCCGAGGGTGACTTCAGCCCACACCGGTCGCAGGCGGAAACCGAACTTCCGGCGCTGGCGGCGCCCGGACAGAATCAGCCAAACGATTCCCAGGCAGGCGACCACTGCTACCACCCAACTGGCCGGCCCCCCGATCCTCCCCCGGGACCCTCCGCCCAGAAGTTGGAACGTCGAGTCCATCGGGGCGATGGTGCGGCCGCTCGCCAGCGCCCAGGCCATGCCACGCCATACCAGCAACCCGCCCAAGGTGACGATGAAGGACGGCACCCCTACATAAGCGATGATGAACCCCTGGAAGCCCCCGATCGCCGCCCCCAGCACAAGTCCTGCGATAACCGCGATGATCCAGGTAGCCGGGTGGTCAAAGCCGATGATTCCGGGGAGGACTTCCGCCTGGACTAGCGCCATCGACATTCCCACGACCCCCAACATGGATCCCACCGAAAGATCGATGTTGCGAGAGACGATGATCAGCACCATCCCGGTCGCCATGATGGCGACCGTGGCGGTCTGGACCGAAAGGTTCCAGAGGTTGCGGGGGGTCAAGAACGTCCCCCCCGACATGATGTGAAAGCCAACCCAGATGACTGCCAGCGCACCCAGCATTCCGGCCAACCGGGTGTCGATTTCAGTGTCGCGAAGAAGAGTGCGGAGGGCGTCGCGAATCGAACCGAGCCATCCCCGACGACCCCTCGGGGCCTCAGGGACACTGGTTGGTTGTTCGGCGACCTGCATCAGCGTCTCATCTCTCTAAAACCACGCGACGGGCCCCCCCCCGCCCCCCGGGGGGGGCCGGGGGCGCGTCGTGTCGTGGTCACTAGAGGATCGTTAACTCAGGGGCAAACCGCCACCGTCCCCGCAGCCACACCCTGGCAGAGCGCGTCCACGGTGATCCAATCAGCATCGATAACGACATCCAGGTTGTCTTGGGTAATCGCGATCGGGGTCAGCAGGATCGAGTTCAGGGTGTTGCCTCCAGGGGAATCGAATTGCACGACCCCGCTCACACTGGCCAGAGCAGTTCCCCCGGCCAACGCAACTGCAGCCTCACCGGCCGCCTTGCCAAGCTCCCGAGCGTCCTTCCACACAGATACCGACTGGTTGCCTAGAGCGACCCGGTTGAGGGCCGCCCCGTCACCGTCCTGTCCGGATACCGGCACTACCCCGGCCAGGCCTTGCGCCTCGAGGGCAGCCACCACCCCACCGGCCATGCCGTCGTTCTCCGAGAGAACGGCGTCAATCTCGTTGTTCTCCTGGGTGAGGCATTGCTCCATGTTGGTCTGAGCAACATCGGGGAGCCAGTTGTCCGTGTAGGTCTCGCAGGCGATGTTGATCGTTCCCGCAGCGGCGGCCGCGCCAATTACTTCTTCGTAGCCGGCCCGTAGGAAGTCGGCGTTGGCGTCAGCCTGGTTTCCCTTGATGATCGCGTAGTTGCCCTCGGGCACCAGACCGAAGATCACCTCGGCTTGGAGACGCCCCACCCCGACATTGTCGAAGGTGAGGTAGAGGACCCCCGGATCTTCAATGAGGCGATCATAAGCGATGACCGGAATACCCTGCTCGAGGGCGCTGGCGACCGCTGGAAGGATGGCTGTGCCGTCCTGAGCGAGGATGATGAGCACATCAGCCCCCTGGGCGATCAGATTCTCCACATCATCCAGCTGCTTCTCGGCCGAAGATCCAGCATCGGATGAGATATAGCTTGCGCCGCCAGCCTCAAGCGCTGCCTTGATGGCAGGTTCGTCCGACTTGGCCCAACGTTCCTCGTTGTAGTTGTTCCAGGAGACCCCGACAACGATGTCGTCGTCGGCGCCCCCTCCACCGCCACAGGCGCCAAGTACAAAGGCAATGACAGCCATCACTGCCAAAAGGCGTGTTTTCATTCGTTCACTTCCTATCGAGATACTGTCCCTCACTGGGACCGGCTGAATCTAGCCACGATCGAGGCGTCAAGCCTTGGCGTCGGCGAAAATCCGCTCCATCACTTCGAGGTTCCCAACGGCGTCCTCCGGTCCGGTCGGTACCGGGGAGTTGTTGCGAATCGCCTGCGAAAAGAGATCTGCCTGGATCCCGTATTGGTCGGCGGCGTCTACCTCGTAGACCTCCACCCACGGAGCAACCGGGGGCTCGCCGCCGGCGAAGTGCAAAATGCGTGAGCTTCGATCGGGGGGGATGTTGAAAGGAATTTCCACCAGTAGGCGTCCGGTAGTGCCCACCAGGTCGACCCGCTGGTCGTCCTCGAGCTGGGTGGAGCAGGTAAAGGTGGCGTGGCGGCCATCGAAGTCGAGAATGGCCGAAGTGATCACGTCGGTGCCAAACGTCTCATCCCGCCGAACCAAGGCTTTGACCCCTTTCGGTTCCGACGCGAAGAGCATCCGGGCGACGTTCACGGGATAACAGCCCACGTCCATGAGAGCTCCTCCCCCGTAGTCGGCGATGTTGCGGATGTTGTCAGGATCGACGTTGCGATAGGAAAAAAACGACTGGATCGACATGAGGTCACCGATCAGCCCTTCCGCCACCAACCGGCGCACCTCCACCCACAGCGGGTGCAGCCGGTACATGAACGCCTCCATCAGCCTGACCCCGGCGGCTCGGCATCCGTCGACCATGGTCTGGGCTTCGGCGCTCGAGAGCGCCAGTGGCTTCTCGCACAGGACGTGTTTGCCTGCCGCCGCCGCCGCCAGGGTCCACTCGGCATGAAGATGATTGGGAAGCGGGATGTAAACCGCCTCAATGTCGGGGTCGTCCAGGAGGGCCTCATAGGAGCCGAAGGCCCGGGGAATTCCCAGGCTTTCGGCAGCAGCATCTGCCTTTTGCCGCGAGCGGGAGGCAATCGCATCGACGCGGCTCAATGAGGATCCCTGCATGCCAGGAATCACCTTCTGGAGGGCGATGTTGGCGGTGCCTAGCACGCCCCAGCGGACCGGATCGGTTGTCACCTGCTGAGCATCGTCCATCGCGGCATTGTCTTCGGCTCCGGTGCCGAGGGCAAGCCGGAAAAAGTCGGCGATGGATATTGTCTCCGGATGCGAAGCAGGAAGTCGTGAACAGGGTGATTTCGCTGATAGCCGGCATTACGACCGGTTCATTGGCCACGGTCGCCATTGTCCTGGCCGGCATCTCCTGGATCGAGCGGGGTGTTCCCACGGAGGCGATGGGCCCGCCCCGCTTTGTTGAGGAGACATCCGTCGCCGGAATCGACCATACCTACGACGGAGACTTCACCTTTTTCGTCGGTGGCGGGGTGGCGGTGTTCGATTGCAACGATGACGGGAGGCCCGACCTTTATGTGGCGGGAGGCACCAACCCTGCGGCCCTCTACCGCAACGAGAGTCGGGTGGGCGACAGCCTTCGATTCGCACCGGTACCCGATGTAGTGACCGATCTCGCAGAGGTGACCGGCGCATACCCATTAGACATTGACAGCGACGGCAACATCGACCTGGCGGTTCTTCGATATGGCGAAAACGTGCTCCTCCGTGGCCTAGGGGAGTGCCGGTTCGAGCGGGCGAACGAAACCTGGGAAATCGACGGGGGCGAAGCCTGGACCGCGGCTTTCAGCGCGACGTGGGAGGGTTCGGCGGCGCTCCCCACTCTCGCCTTTGGCAACTATGTCAATCTGGAGGAATCGGGGGAGCGAGCCGGCTGCTCCGATAACACCCTGTTCCGTCCAAAGGATGGAGCACGCTACAGCGCACCAATTCCCTTATCACCCGGCTGGTGCACCCTTTCGATTCTGTTCAGTGATTGGGACCGATCAGGTCGGCGCGACCTGCGAATGACCAACGACCGCCACTACTACCGCGATGGCGAGGAGCAGCTTTGGCGTATCGCCGACGGGGAGACCCCTCGCCTCTACACGCGCGACGATGGTTGGCAGAAGATGCAGATCTGGGGCATGGGTATCGCCAGCCACGACCTCACCGGCGATGGTCTGCCCGAAGTGTTCCTGACGAGCCAGGGCGACAACAAGCTGCAGACACTGGCCGATGGTGACGCTGAGCCGAACTACCAGGACATCGCCTTTCAGCGAGGCGTCACCGCCCATCGGCCCTATGCGGGCGACGTGGCCCTGCCCTCCACCGCCTGGCATGCTGAGTTCCAGGACGTCAACAACGACGGCCTGGTCGACCTCTTCATCACCAAGGGCAACGTCGAGGCGATGCGCGAATTCGCCGTCCGGGACCCGAGCAACCTCCTGCTGGGCAACCCCGACGGGACCTTCACCGAGGGCGCCGAAGCCGCCGGTCTGGTGACCTTCGACCGGGTGCGAGGGGCGGCCTTGGCCGACTTCAATCTCGACGGCTGGTTGGACCTGGTCGAGGTGAACCGGCGGGAGAACGTCACTTTGTGGCGGAGCCTCGGCCCCGGCGAGGGCGAGCCGACCGCCCCACCAGGCAACTGGATTGCCCTCCAACTCCGCCAGACAGGTTCCAACCGTGACGCAGTGGGCTCGTGGATCGAGGTCCGCATCGGGCGGCACACGATGGAGCGGGAGGTGACCATCGGCGGCGGCCACGCCGGGGGCCAACTCGGTTGGATCCACTTCGGGCTCGGGGCCACCATCCGAGCCAAGGTGAGGGTGCAGTGGCCGGACGGAGAGAGAGGGCCATGGCTGACCGTGGACGCCAACCAGTTTCTTACGATCGATCGGAACGCCAACCAGGCGCAGCCGTGGCTTCCACCCCAGAGTTGAAGAAGGCATGAAGAGAGCCCGCCTTACCCAGGTCGACCTTCCCGATTTCGGCATGCCCAGCGCCATGCCGGAGATACCGCCCTCGGTCTACCAGACTCGGCTGCAACGCCTGCAGACCCGTGCCGCCGACCGTGACTACGACCGGCTGCTCGTCTACGCCGACCGCGAACACAGCGCCAACCTCTCCTATCTCACGGGCTTCGACCCCCGGTTCGAGGAGGCGGTGTTGGTGCTCGGTGGCACCGACGAGCCCGCCGTCCTGGTGGGCAACGAGTGTTTCGGGATGGCGGGAGCGGCCCCGGTATCCATGCGGCGTCACCTCTTCCAGGATCTAAGCCTGCCCAGCCAGCCCCGCGACCGCTCACGACCGCTGGTCGAGATCCTCGCCGAGGAAGGCATCGGCGCCGGCAGCCGGGTCGGCGTCATCGGATGGAAGGGATACGCCCGCCGTGAGCTGATCGAACTCCCGGCCTTCATCGTCGACGAACTCCGTCAGATGACCGGCGCAGGCGGATTGGTGGAGAACGCCGCCGACCTCATGATCGACGCCGCTGATGGCCTCCGGGTGATTAACGAAGTCGAGCAGCTCGCCGCCTTCGAATACGCCGCCTGCCAGACCTCCCAAGGAGTGCGCCAGGTCATGTTCGGGCTCCGACCCGGGATGACCGAACAAGAGGCGGTGCGGCTGCTGGCGTGGAACGGCCAGCCGCTCTCGTGCCATCTGATGTTGACTAGCGGCCCCCGGGCAACCCTGGGTTTGCTGAGCCCGGGCGACCGGCGCATCGAGCCGGGCGACCGTTTCACCGTCGCCTTCGGGATCTGGGGGGCGCTCAACTGTCGGGCCGGCTTCGTCGTGGCCGGACCCGAGGACCTGCCGATGGAGATCGGGGACTACATCGAGCGTCTGGTCAGTCCCTACTTCGAGGCGGTCGCCGAGTGGTACGGCGCCCTCCACATAGGCCAGACCGGGGGCGTGCTCCAGGAGATCATCGACCGCCGCCTCGGCGACCCCTTCTTCGGGATCTTCCTCAACCCCGGCCACCAGCTCAGCCTCGATGAGTGGGTCAACTCGCCGGTAGCGCCGGGATCGACCATAGAACTGAGGTCGGGGATGGCACTGCAGGTCGACATCATCCCGGCCACGGGAACCGACTACTTCACCACCAACATCGAGGACGGCATCGCTCTGGCCGACCGCCAACTCCGCGAGGCCTTTGCGGCCACCTATTCCGAGGCATGGGACCGCATCCAGGCCCGGCGCCGCTTCATGCAAGACGTGCTCGGTATCGAGTTACACGAGGACGTGCTGCCGTTCTCGAATATCCCCGCCTATCTGCCTCCGTTCCTGCTCCGACCCGATCGGGTCATGACGATGGCGGGCTGACCGCCTCAGCCCTTCGGCAGCTCCAGCGCCGCAGTGATCCAGGCTCCGCCGGCGGCGCTGGAGGTCACGGCGGCATCGACAAACTTGAGCCCCCACGCCCCGTCAATGGCGGTGGGAAAGTGCAGCGCCAACGGATCGGGGTCGGTGCCGGTGCGACGGGCCGCGATGGCCTCGGCGGCATCGGAGTAGAGGTTGGCGAAGGCCTCGAGAAAACCGCCTGGGTGTCCTTTGACGACTCGACTTGCCCTCGCCGCCAGGGGCAGGGTCCCCGGACCGTTGGGTGTCCTCACCTCGGCCGGGCCGATCAGCGGCTTGAAGGAAAGTCGGGCCGGTTGTTCCTGGTGCCATTCCAGGGTTCCCCCGGTTCCCGAAACCCGCACCCGCAAAGAGTTCTCCACTCCGGCGGCGGCCTGGGTGACCCAGAAGCTGCCGCGGGCGCCGTTTTCGAAACGGAGCATGGCGCTGGCGTAGTCGTCGACTAGCCGACCGGGAACCACCGCTCCCACTTGGGCAGACAGTTCCGCGACTTCAATCCCGGTGATGAACCTGACGAGGTTGTGGGCGTGGGTGCCGATGTCGCCCATCACCAGCGAAGGGCCACCTCGGACCGGGTCGTAGCGCCAAGGCAGACCGTGGGAGGGATCGGGGTCGTCTTCTCTCGCCTTGCCTCCTTGGACATACTCCACCTGGACCAGGCGGATGGTCCCCAACTGTCCGTTCTGAACCATCGCCCGCGCCTGGCGCACCATGGGATATCCGGTGTAGTTGTGGGTGAGACAGAAGACGAGGCCCGTCGCGGCCACCCGGGCGACCAGATCCATCGCTTCATCGAGAGTGTTGGTGATGGGCTTGTCGCAGATCACGTCGAAGCCGCCCTCGAGGGCCGCCCGGGCATAGGGGTAGTGGCTGTCGTTCGGGGTCATGATCGCGACGACTTCGGCCCCGTCTTCCCGGGCGGCTTCGTCGTCAAGCAAGCTCAGAGCGTCTGAATAGACCCGGTCGGGGCCGAGACCAAGACCGGCTCCCGCCACCCGCGACCGCTCTGGATCCGACGAAACGGCCCCCGCCGCCAACTCGTAGCGCCCGTCGAGCCGAGCCGCCGCCCGGTGCACTCCACCGATGAAGCTGCCCGGACCGCCGCCAATCACCGCCAGCCGCAACGGCCGACCCAGCCTCTCGATCACCGGGTTCTGGTCCATGCTCATTTCGCCAGCTCGGCTGTGATCAGCCAGCGTCCGTCCGAGCCCTGACGCAAAACAAAGGTGGAGGCAAAAGCAGCAGTAGCGCGGCGGAGTTCCACTCCCAGAGGGTCGTACGTGACCTCTTCGACGGTTCCGACCGCATCGACGGCAAGGCTGGCCCCACCCTGGGGGCCCTCGGTCTGGACGACTCGCAGATGCAGAGAATCGAAGGAGTAGTGGTCGACCACCAGTTCACCGGCAGTGGCGGCCGCCTCGATCCTCCGCTCGAGCTCGACTAGGCGTTCGCCGTCGTTGGCCGATCGCAGGAGGCTGGGGTCGGCCCGCCGCATCGCCTCGCCTTCGATGGCGAGATTCTTCGCCACGGCCAAGGCAACCTGGCCGGACTGCGCCCCAACTTCGGCGTTCAACGCCGCCACGTCGTCGTCGACCGTCACCGTGGGCAGGGTCGCCGGGTCGACTACCACCTCCAACCCGGTCGGGATGAGGTTGGGGTCGGGTCCTGCCAGCACCCGGGCGGGGCTGCCGGCCGCCAGGATGGCGATCACCAGTACGGCGAGAACGGCGCCGACCACGGCCCCGCGGGAGAAGATCCGCCAGGGCGCCAATTCGACGCCGCCCGCGGAGGTGAGACGGGTCACCACCTTCTCTCCGAAAGCCTTGTCGAAGAACTGTCGCACCGGGCTGAGCAAGACGAGGCTGGCCAACAGACCGACCTTGGCCCCGAACTCGGTCGACTGCGGGGCGATCAGCAGGGTGCTGACCAGCGCCAAAGCCGCGGCGAAGGCGATCCGGGCCGCGCGACCGGCCGGGATTGTCCTGGGGTCGGTGATCATGAAGAAGAGAAAGATCAGGATCTCGGGCGAACCGACCACCACTGACCAGAACTCCCCTCCACACACCGGCTGCAGCGCCCAGGCGGCCGTCATGCAGTGACCGGAGGCGGCCACCAGACCCAGACCCGCCGCCAGCACCAGCCAGAACGTCGCCGCCAGCTCGAGGAGTCGAAGCCGGGCGGTGATCAACAGCCCACCGGCCAGGATGACAAGGTAGGCAAAGGCCATCCACCCGTCGAAGGGTGCCCACCAGAAGTCCAGGGGCTCCACCCGGGTGCTGCCAAGCAGGAGAAAAGCCACGACCAGACCGACGTTGGAGGGGTTGAACACATGTGAGCCCCGGCTTCGGATCATGTACTTGGTGAGCAGCGAGAATCCCGCCACGAGGGCGAACAGATGCCAGCCGGACCAACCCCAGTGGTCGCCGCGCTCGGTGCCTACGACCCGAAAGATCAGACCAACCCCGCTTCCGGTAAGCATGGCACTGGCCGGCCAGACGATCTGGCGGCTGCGTACAAAGGTGATCGCCACCTCGAGCATGAAGCAGGAGAGGATCGCCGCCAGGATTTGAGGCACCGTCACCCGGAATCCCAGTTCGGTCTGGCCGAGGATGTGGATGGTGATGATGACGCCGGCCAAGTGCAGACGAGGGTCGCGGATGCTGGGGAGGACGAGTGGATAGTTCTTCTCGCCCAGACGCAGCGTTCGCAGGGTGGCGGTCGTCACCCGCGAAATTGTGGCCTCGGCTGGTCGTAGATGCGACTCGATGTGGCTACCTTACGGCGGCTAGCTAATCGACCCGGCCAAGGCTGCCAGGGCCGCCCGTTCGGCGATATGGACCTCGGCGAGGGCGGCCCCCATGTCCTGGAAGAGCTGGTTTCTCCCCGCCAGGTCGAGCCCGATGTCGGACGCCCGGATCAGGGCGTTGCTGCGGGCAGCGACGGCAGCGGCTTCCTCCCATCCTGCATCTCCCGTCTTCACCGCCTCCCGCCGGCGGGCGTCGAGTTCGACGACCTCCTTCACCACCGGTGCCTTCAGGCATTCGTCGGCGAAGGCCCCCCAGGCGAGGGCTGCCTGGCGGTAGGCAAGGTTGGCGGCCCCCAAGTCGCGTCCGGTCAGCCTGGCGGCCTCGACCAGAAACTCGGCGAACAACGGCCTCAGGTTTCCGCCATAGATTCCGACTTCGGTGACCGACTCATGGGTCCAGACCAAAGCCCGCAACAGACCGTCCCCGTCTTCAAACACCCGCGCCCACGACTTGGAGTGTCGGGGCTCGGTAAGCATCTTCACCCACTTGCCGATCGCCGGCAACGAGAAGGAGTCCGACCGGGAAGACAGGTGCTCGACCTGCTCGACCAGGGCCGCCTCGACCGAGCTGACCAACTTCTCCTCGGTGAGTTCGGTGGCGGCTGCGTCCGGAACCAGCAACCGGTTCTTGTAAGAGGGGATACGCCCCCTCGCCACGGCGGTGGCGTCCGTCGACATGGTGAGGCGCCGGTGGTTGCGATCGTCGACCAGGATCCGATCGCCATGGCGTCCGTACAGCGCCAGTGTGTAGCCAATCCAACCCGCCTCCTCTTCCGGCAGATGCCAGAAGGGGAGGTCGACCGTGGAGACGAAGGCCAGGACCGGCAGGCCGGCGTCGAGGGCCTGGTTGAGCTGTTGGGCGGCCCGTTTCTCACCGGTGGTCTCGGTGAGGGTGACCGGTACCCCCAGCCGTTCGCAGGTCTTGAGGAACCAACGGTCGGGGTACTGCCACTGGTTGCGGAAGGCGGTCGTCACCACCCGGCGGTTGTCGTCGTGAAACTCCCAGAGGATGTAACCGGCCCCGACGCCGCCGCCGACGCCGAGAACCAGAGCCTCACCAATTGGTTGGCCGGTGGTGGGATCGGTGATTCCCCGGCTGGCGAGGATGTTGGCTAGGGCTGCCGTCTCCGGGCTAACTCCGCCCCGGAGCTGATAGGTGTCGGTCGGCTGGTCGTTGAGGACCTGACGGCGAGCGACGGTGTAGCTCTCGCCGGTCTTGTCCATGCGGGCGCGGACCAGGGCCTTGAGTTTCTTCTGAGTGGTCATGTTGTGCCTCCACACACGGGGCCACCACGAGCCCACACCTCTGTCAGGCGGCTCCCGTCATGTTTGGGATCAACACGTTGAAAGCGTCTCGATGGCAAAAGGCCACCTTTCCCCGCGCCTCGCCAGGTGGTGTGGGCACCAGGTCAGCAGGTGAGGCGAGAGACTCGCCGGTCGGCAGCATAGAGGAGGGCACCGCCGGTCGGTAGGATGTGGCCATGCCTTGTGCGCCCCGACACGATCGGGCGAGTCTCTTCGCCGCTCCATAGACCACGGCCCGCCGTAGTCCTTCCTGCCATCTCACAAGGAGCACTTCCCATGTCCGATCTCATCTCCCGCCACCAAGGCTTGATTGCCCCGGTCATCGCCTTCGACACCGACGTGATCGCCGAACGGGCCGAAGGCATCTGGGTCCACACCGCCGACGGGCGCAGGTACGCCGACTTTGCCTGTGGTACCGCCGTGACCAACCTCGGCCACAATCACCCCGCCGTGGTCGCCGCCGTTCACGCCCAGATCGATCGGTTCATCCATTCCGGCTGCATCTTCCGCTACGACAGCATCGTCGAGACGGCCGAACGGTTGCGGGCCATCACCCCCCCGGCCATCGAGAAGTTCGGGTTCGCCAACTCCGGAGCCGAAGCTGTGGAAGCTGCGGTCAAACTCACCCGCAAAGTCACCGGACGTCAGGGTCTGGTGGTGTTCCGGGGTGCCTTTCATGGCCGCACGATGGGATCGGTCTCCTACACGACCTCGAACGCCAAATACCGCGAGGGTTACCACCCCATTCTCGGCTCGGTCTTCGTCGCCCCCTTCCCCCATCCCTACCGGTGGGGAATGACCGAGGAGCAGGCCGTCGATCACTGCCTCTGGGAGCTGTCCCTCATGTTCAAACACGAGGTGTTCCCTGCCAACATCGCCGGTTTCCTGATCGAACCGGTACAGGGTGAAGGCGGGTATTACGCGGCCCCGGCCCGTTTTCTCGACGAACTTGCAGAGCTGGCGCGCAAGCACGGCATCAAACTCGTTTACGACGAGGTGCAATCCGGTTTTGGGCGCACCGCCGAGTGGTTCGCATCCGATCACTACCAGGCCAAACCCGATGTGATCGCCCTCGGCAAAGGCATTGCCAACGGTCTGCCGTTGTCTGCCTATGGCGCCTCCGCGGAGATGATGGACGCCTGGCCACGGGGATCGCATGGCACAACGTTTGGCGGCAACCCGGTGGCCTGCGCCGCCGCCGTCGCGGTGATGGACACGATGGGGGACCTGCTTCCCCACGCCCGGGAGCTGTCTGCCCACGCCTTTGAACGCCTCGGCAAGCTCGCCACCGATCATCCGACCATCGGTGACGTCCGCGGCCTTGGCCTTATGATCGGAGTCGAGCTAGTCAAAGATCCGGGGACCAGGGAACCAGACCCGGAGGCCTTCGGCTCGGTCCACCGCTTCTGTTTGGAGCGGGACCTGATCGTCATCGACTGCGGCCCCGATGCCAACATCATCCGCTTCGTTCCACCGTTGGTCACGACGCAGCCCGAGCTCGAGTGGGCCATCGACCTCATCGACCAGGCTCTAGCCGACTACGAAACCGGACGCTGAGGGAACTGACGGGACCGACCAGGCGTCCAAGGCCAATGCGAACGAAACTGATCGCCCTGTCGACGTTCGTCCTGCTGGCCGTGGCCTGTGGCGGCGGCGAGGACGGCGGGCTTGCCTCCACCCTCAACCTCAACGACGATCCGGCGTCTGCCTTGTTGATCGTTCGGGATGAAGGTGGCTTCGTCCCTCCCGACTTCATGGTGCGCCAGGGTCCCCGTCTCGCCCTGCTGCGCGACGGCACCCTGATCAGCCAGGGAGCCATGACCGCGATCTTCCCGGGGCCGCTGCTCATCCCCTATCAGCAAACCCAACTCGACGAGGAGACCATGTTGTTCGTCCTCGAGGAGCTTGACGGCCTCGGTTTTGTCAACATCGTCGACGAAACCAACAACGATGCCGCCAACTTCATCGCCGACGCCTCCAACACGGTGGTGACCTTCTACAACCAGGACGGGTCTCACCGCTTCTCTGTTTATGCGCTGGGTCTGGCCACCGACCCCCTGGGAGGAGTGGACTTCACCGACGCCCGGGTGCCGCAATTGGCCAATCTGATTGTCCAGTTGGAGGAGGCTGGCTTTGGCCAGGCGGGAGGGCCCCTCGAGCCGACCGTGATCCAGGTTCTGGCAGGCATCCGCGAGTTCCCGGCCGAGCCTGGGTTCGCCGATGTTCGCCCGTGGCCGCTTTCGGTCTCCTACGAGGAAATGGCACCGGTCAACTTGACCACCTGGCGTTGCGCCACCTTTGAAGGTGACGAGATGACTCAGCTCTTGTCAATATTCGCCCAGGCCAGCCAGGAAAGCACCTGGGAAGATGCCGGCACCGAATATTCGATCGCGGTACGACCCCTCTTCGCGGGCGAAGAGCCGTGTGCACCGCTGGGCGCGGCCGGCTAACGGATCAGGCGGTCCTTGACCTTCTCATCATCCGGAGGACGAGGACTACCAACACTGCACCCAGGACGGAAGCGATCCAGGGCACACCGGTGTTGTCCGGGGTGATCCATTGCGCAAACACAAGACCGCCCAGCAAGGCTCCAATGATTCCTGCCACCACCGTCATGACGACGCTCATCGGGTCCTTGCCCGGAACCAGCAGCCTGGCCAGGGGGCCCACTACTGCGCCTATGACTAGATAACCGATGATCTCGCCGATACCCATCTTGTCCCTCCGGTTCGTCGACTTCGACCTTGATGGCGAGGCTACCGATCATCGCCGGCCGGTGTCGCTGAAAGCCGGTGGGGTCAGGTGCGAGCGAAAGCCCGCTCCATTGCCTCCAGGCCCTCTTCGACGATTTCGTCGGAGGCGGTCAGAGGCACCATCACTCGCAGAACGTTCCCGTACACACCGCAGGACAGCAGGATCAGTCCTTCTTCGAGAGCCGCCATGGTGATCGCCTTGGTGCGGTCGGCGTCGGGCTGGCGAGTGGTGGGGTCGGTTACCAACTCCACTCCGACCATTGCCCCGAGGCCCCTTACCTCTCCGATCCGCGGATCGGACTCGGCCCAGCCTTCCAGGGTCTTCACTACCTTTCCACCAATTGACTGGGCGCGTTCGGCCAGACCTTCATGTTCGATCACATCGATCACCGCCAGGGCGGCCGCGCAGGCCATGGGCGAGCCGGCGTATGTTCCGCCTAGTCCGCCGGGCCCGGGAGCATCCATGATCTCGGCCTTGCCTGTAACCGCCGAGAGCGGGAAGCCGCCCGCCAGCGACTTTGCCATCGTCACCAGGTCGGCCTCGATCCCGGCGTGTTCGATGGCAAACCAGCGGCCGGTGCGGGCAAAGCCAGTCTGGATCTCGTCGGCAATGAGGACGATGCCGTGGCGATCGCAGATCTCACGCAATCCCACCAGGAAATCGGACGGAGCCGGGATATAGCCACCTTCCCCCAGGACCGGCTCGATGATCAAAGCCGCCACCCTTTCGGGCTCGATGTCTTCTTTGAAGATGTGCTCGACCCCGGCGAGGGCGTCGGCGGTGGAGACGCCGCGGTAGGGATGCGGATAGGGGGCGTGGAAGACCTCGGAGGGGAAAGGTCCAAACCCGGTCTTATAGGGCGCCACCTTGCCGGTAAGCGCCAGGGCAAGGAGCGTGCGACCGTGGAAGCCTCCCGAAAAGGCGATCACCCCGGCCCGGCCGGTGAAGGCACGGGCAATCTTCACGGCGTTTTCCACCGCCTCGGCTCCGGTGCTGAAGAGGGCGGTCTTCTTGGGAGTGGATCCAGGGACGAGTTGATTGAGCCGCTCAGCCAGAGCCACGGCCGGCTCGTACGGGGCAACCATGAAACAGGTATGGCTGAATCGGGCGAGCTGGGCCGAAACTGCTTCCGCCACCTGGGGATGGAGATGGCCTGTGTTGAGAACGGCGATCCCACCGGTGAAGTCGATATACCGGCGACCCTCCACATCCCACAGCTCGGCGTTGAGTGCGCGGTCAACAAAGATCGGGAACGTCGCCCCGATCCCCCGGGCAAACGCCCGGTTGCGACGCTCCATCAGTTCTGCATTGGTCACAATTTCTCTCTCCTCATACTGCCTTTTTATCACCCAGACCCATCGCTTGGCGATGGGTCTGGGTCGCTAAAGCGGGCTAACGGGTGATTAGATAGGCCTCGTCGTTCCACCAGATTTGTCCGTGTTGCTCCATTACGCGCCGGGTCGCGTCGAGATAGCCACCGGTCGCCGTCGCCTCCGCCAGACGTTTCTCGTCGATCTGGGCAACATAGGTGGCAGCGTTCCAGGCCGCCACTACGGAAGAGGTTCCGATGTGCTCGGCCTCGACCGACGGCATTGTGTGGAGCCGGAACCGGAACACCGACTCCTCGTCGCTCAGATCGGGGTAGACCAGGCCCGGTTCCCCGGCTAGTTGCCGGCGGGCTTCGGCGAGGATCGCAGTCCGCCGATGGGGGAAGGGATCCTCGTCGGGCCAAACCCGGCGGATGATCTCCAGACCGGGGTCGTCGCCACGTGCCTGCACCCCTACCAGCCGGCCCCCCGGGGCCAGGCTGCGGGCCAGCGGGACCAGGACACTCTTGACCTTTCGCTGTACTGGAGTACGGGCCCGATACGCCTGTGACGCCACCACCAGGTCATATCTGAGCTCGGTCCGCCCTGGCCGCGGAATCAAGGGGTCGACCAAGAACCCGCGGTCCTGGCGATAGAGCACCAGCGCCGCCGGGCGAACATTGAGAGGGTTCCCGGTCACCTCGCTTGTCCTGACTTCCCAATCGATGGCGAGTTGCGGGTAGAGGTTCTCGATCTGATCCGTGAATTCACGAGTGGTGGAACCCTTCAGCGCCACCTGCCGCCAGGCCAGACCCGGGTCAGCCAGAGCGGGAGCATCGCGAAACGGAAGATTGGTCACGATAAAGACCATCTCCGGGTGTTCAAGGAAACGGTCGGGCAGCCGGGCCAGGGCCTGACGGACGTCTTCGATGCTGATCTCCTTGGCCACGATCAACCATGGAATGAAGGGGAACCGCTGATGCATCCGACGCATGAGATGGGCGAGAAGTGCACCATCGCCCATGCCGGCATCGAAGACCCGGAGGCCGGGGTGAGAGACGTCGATGTTGGCCAGTTCGGCACCCACCCGATCGGCCACGACCGACTTCTCGTCGGTGGCGTTGACAAACATCGTGTAGGCGGCCCGGGTGTCAAAAAAGCGGGCGATCTCAGCGGACACGGTCCCCAGTATCGTGCCCTCAGGCCAGCGGGATCACATCGAACGAGTCCGCTTCGACGATGACGATGGCGGCCGGGGTGTCGACCTGGGCCAATGCTGCGACTATTTCCGCAGCCCGTTCCTGGTCAACCACTCCAACGCCGTCGGTGCGATGGAGCAACCGAGCCTTGTGAACCATTACCGGAAGCGGCCCGGGATCGGCTGCGACCACCGTCACCGTCAAGTCCTTCGGCTGGGTACCGGCTATCCCTGGCTCCGCCCGGCGAGGCCTGATTTTGGCGAAGTACCAGGTCAGAAGACCGGTCACGACCGTCAGCGGAACCGACCAGGTCAATATGTCGCCGATATCGGCGTCACTACCCAATGCCGCCCGCAACAGTCCATAGACGACTGCTATCAATCCGCCCACCGCGGTCACCGCCGATGCCGTGAGCAATCCCACGATGGCCAGACGCCGAGATGTTGCCCGATCCTCGGCAGGTTCCTGGGCCAAACGCTGGGCTGGCAGCCAATAGACCCACAGGACCGCAAGTGAGACGGCTAGAGCGACAACCGCCGCCAGCACCGTGCGGGCACCGGTCCCAGCCACCGAGCCCTCGGTGAGGTTGTCGATCAAGTTGACGATCAAGGTGACCGAAGAAGCCGCCCCGACGACAAATGCTGCCGACGAGAACAGGTAAGCCAGCACACGCACGGCGTCTGTACGGGCCGGTCCGAGAATGTCACGATGGTGCCAGTAGGTCAGCCCCGCGGTCGCCAAAAGGGCTATTTGGATCGGCAAAGGTGAGCTAGCCACGCCTGACGGCTCAATTCCGAAAGCCCGTACGAACACGGAGTACACAAGCGCTCCAGCTGCTGAGACCCCAACGAACCACGCCACGATGGCGACCAAAGTCGCATAGCCTTGCCGCTCGGTGGAAGGTGTTCGGAAAACGTCGCGGGACCAGAACCACCAGAGGTAGGGCACACCGACCGCGAGCAATACGAGCCCAAGAATGACTCCATCCCAGACCCCCGAACCCGCCACCACCGTCCCCGCCCGAAAGACCGTCGCGAGGGCGGATCGGAGCACCACAACCAGCCCCGTGACAGACAGCGTCAAGCCGACCAGGCTTCCCGCCAGGGATCGGATTACGTCGAGGCTCACTCCCGGTCGACGGGCCCGTTCGTGCAGCCACCAGGCGGCAGCAAAAGCGACGAGATCGGCAAGCGCCACCTCCGACAGATCTGCCTGACCAACCACCCAGAGGAGGAGTCGAGCGGTCGATGCCGCCACCACGGCCATGCTGAACCCGGTAACTACCGACACGTAGAGCGCGCGGGCGGGCCGATCTCCAACCACCTTTTGCGCTTCGAGCCGGCGCCACAGGAGGAACGCGACTACCCCCGAGACCATCAACGTCGCTAGCGACAGAGCCAGTTCGTCGGTGTCTCGGACGATGACGTCCTGGCCCGGCACGATCAGCTCGACCAGGGACGAGAAAGCGTTCGTCGCGATCAGGGCCGCTATGGCGAGGATGAGATACACGAGGACCTCGGCTGGAGAACCACCGGTTCCCGAAGTTCGCTTGCGGGTCAAGAGGATCACAGGAACCGCAACCAACACCGCCACTAAGAAGAGCACGCTTATGACTGTCATGGTTCAAGCCTCACAGAAGAAGGGCCAGGGAAGTCGGCTTATCACCGGCCTGACGTTCTCACGTTCGATGTCGAAGTCGAGAAGTTCCATATACGTGTAGGGATTGAGAGGATCGGTCGCATCTATATGTTGGACCTCAACCCTCACAAGCGTCGCGGAGTCGCTGGGAACCACCTCATCGATGACAACGCGATCGAAGTCGGAGAGGTAAGTGGCGAGGTCGGTCGGCGTGCAGTCGGTCTGCAGCTTCGACGACAGCAAGGTGTGGGCAGCCTTGTAGTCCCTCGCCTCGAGGGCTTGAAAGAATCCCTGCACCGCCCCTTCGGGTGAGTTGGGATCGAGATCCTCAACGGGTCGCAGGGTAGTAATCACGGCGGCCGCGACCACCGCTACCAAGACCAGGCCGATCGCAATTACTCCTATGTGGCGGGGTTGAAGAATCCTTCGATTGGTCATCGCCTGATCCCGTTCAATGCGAACCCGAGGATCTCGTCGACCAAATCTTGGCGCTGGAGGGAGCCGGTCGGCCGATACCACCGCTCCAGGGCGTTAAGGATCGAGAGAAGGAAGATCGCGGCCAGTTTCGGATCAGCCACCTTCATCTCGGACAAGACCTCACGATAGGAAGCCTCGTAGCGGTCACGGGCTGCCAGAACCCGACTTCTGTGTACCTCGTCAAGGACACCGGCCTCGTTGAGGAATGTCCGCACCTCATCAAGGTGATCGAGTACCACGTCCACGTGCCCAGCAACCAGGGCCTTTAGCCGGCTGGCGGCCGTCCCCGATGTCGCCAGAGCCGCCTCCGCCGAACTCTGAAATAGATCAGCACCTCTCTCGACTACTTCGACCAACAGGTCTTCCTTCGAAGATATATGGCTGTACAACGACGAGCCCAACAGCCCCAACTCAGCAGCCAGGTCCCGCATCGAGGTGCCGTGATAGCCGCGTTCGGCAAAGAGCTTCCCGGCCGTACGCACCACGTCGTCGCGAGAACGAACAGCCCGAGTGGTCATACGTCGTAGTCCACGGTCACCGACTCGGTCAGGGGATGCGCCTGGCAGGTAAGCACATAGCCCGCGGCGAGTTCGCTCTCGACCAGAGCCCAGTTCTTGTCCATGCGGACTTCGCCCTCGACAAGTCTGGCTTTGCACGACGCACACATGCCTCCCTTGCACGAGTAGGGAAGCTCGCCCCGGACCCGCAAGGCCGCATCGAGAATCGACGAGTCGGGACTCATCCGGGTTGTGGTCGACCGTCCGGCCAGGGTGATCTGCAACCGGACCGTGTCTTCCGCTTCCTCGGGTTCCGTTGGAAGCGTGGATGGATCAAGCGGTCCTGCGAAGAAGAGCTCGTCGCGGATCTTTTCGGGGTGGAGCCCCCTCGTCTCCAAGACCGCCCGGGCGGCAATCACCATTTCGTAGGGACCACATAGGAACCACTCGTCGGGGATGACGGGACCCACCACCCGATCCAACAGCTCGTCGAGCTTGGGTCCGTCGATCCGACCCGAAAAAAGCGGTGTCGCTGCCTGTTCGCGGGAGAGAATGTGGATGATTTGCAGTCGGTGCGGATAACGATCCTTGAGACCCTCGAGTTCATCGAGGAACATCACAGAGTCGGCGCTGCGATTGCCGAAAATGACGGTCCACCTACAGCCAGGCTCGGCCTCCAGGGTGGTCGACACCAAGGAAAGCACCGGTGTGATCCCGCTTCCCGCCGTTACCGCGCCGTAGTGAACCGGCCTGGTGATCACAGTGAACTCCCCCACCGGAGGCATCACCTCCAAGACTGTGCCGGCCTTGAGATCTGAAATAGCCCAGTTGGAGAATGCGCCACCAGGGAGTCGCTTTACGCCGATTCGAAGTTTGCCCTCGCTGGCGTTGGAGCAGATGGAGTAACTCCGTCGCACGTCGGCGCCGTCGATGTCGGCCTTGACGGTGACGTGTTGGCCAGCCGCAAAGGCGAATTCGGTTCGCAAGTCATCGGGGACCTCAAAAGTGAGGACGACGGCGTCATCGGTGAGAGGTGTTACTTCGATGACTCGGAGCCGATGAAAGACCGGTGCGCTCATCGCAGCTCTTTAAAGAGGTCGAAGGGCTCGCGACAGTTCGGACAGACCATGAGGGCCTTGCAGGCTGTGGAGCCAAACTCGCTCACAGTCCGTGGGTCACCGGTCGCACAGCGAGGACAACGCACCTCGCTCACCGGGGTGGGCGGGGCGATTCCGATCCGCGCCAGTTTGGCTTTTCCCTCCCGGCTGATCATGTCGGTCGTCCAGGGCGGTGAATAGGTGGTGCGAATCGTTGCGCTGAAGCCCTTCTCTTCGAGAACCCGGGCGATGTCCGCCTTGATCATGTCCATGGCGGGGCATCCTGAGTAAGTAGGAGTGATGGTGACCGTCACTTTGGAGCCGTCGACATCAAAGCCACGCAGAATGCCGAGGTCGGCGATAGTCAGAACGGGAATCTCGGGGTCCTTGACCTGTTCGAGGAGTTCGGCGATCACCACGAAGCTCCTGGATAGGCGCGCGCCATCCACTGCATCTCCGCCAACAGGTGACCAAGGTGTTCGGTGTGGATGCCTTCCCTTCCTCCCCGGCGTTGAAAGACGTCGGCGGGCCGATGGAGGGTGGCCGTGGTCATGACCTCGTCGACCCGACGATCCCAATCCGACCGGAGGTCGGGGGATTGATCGAACATCTCGCCCACAAATCGCCACATCAGCACCAAGCCTTCCTCCATGCGTCGCCGGCTCTCGGGAGTGCCGTCTCCCAACCGTATGACCCATGAAGACGAGAAACGGAAGTGGTACCGAGCCTCCAACAGCGCCTTGCCGGCCACACCGGCGATGGTCGCGCCGGCATCCGTGCTCAACTTCTCCCAGAGTCCCAACTGATAGGCGTCGAACAGGAACTGGCGGGCGATGGTCTGGGCGAAGTCCCCGTTGGGCTGCTCGCAGATGAGCAGGTTGGTGAACTCGCGTTCGGAACGCAGCATGGCTAGATCGTCCTCACTGCGATCCTCCTCGGCACTGCCCAGGAGCGCTCGAGCAACTCCAAGATGATCGAGGGCGATGTTGCCGAGGGCGATGTCCGTTTCCAGATCGGGACCGCGCGAAACCCACTCGGCTAGCCGTTGGGCAATGACGAGATTGTCATCGCCATGATTCAGGGCGGCCATCACATCTGCCCCACTTCATCGGGGATCTCGTAGTGGGTGGCGTGCCGGTAAGGCTTCTCGATCGACTCGAAGAAGGAAGCGGCGTCATCGGGGTCAGAGGCGGTGATGTCGGTGGAGGCGACCACCCAGATGCTGACACCTTCCACCCGGCGGGTGTAGACATCCCGGGCCGAGAGCAGAGCGGTTTCGGAGTCGGGGGCGTGCAGCGATCCGACATGGACATGGGAGAGACCTCGCTTCTGACGGATGAAGACCTCCCACAGGGGCCATTGGGCGGCGCCCTGGTCGCGTCCGACTTCGATTTCGGCCTCGCCCGCCACCTTTGGTACCGAATAAGTCATCTCAAGCCACTTCCTTGGTGGATGACTTGGCAGAGTGGGCGACCGCGGCTTCTCGTACCCAGGCGCCCTCCTCCCAGGCCAGACGTTTGTGTGCAAGCCGCTCCCGGTTCATGGGTCCGTTGCCTTTGACCACGGCCCAGAACTCGTCCCAGTCGATGGGGCCGAAGTCGTAATGACCGCGCTCGGGGTTCCACTTGAGCTCGGGGTCAGGGATGGTGAGGCCGAGGTAGTCGGCCTGGGGCACGGTCATGTCGACGAACTGCTGGCGGAGGTCATCGTTGGAGACCCGCTTGATCTTCCACTTCATCGACTGCTCGCTGTGAGCCGACTCAGAGTCGTGGGGCCCGAACATCATCAACGACGGCCACCAAAAGCGATTGAGCGCATCTTGGGCAAGCGCCTTCTGTTCGGTCGTCCCATTACAGAGGGCGATCAAGATCTCGTAGCCCTGTCTTTGATGGAATGACTCCTCGAGACAGATGCGAACCATCGCTCGGGCGTAGGGGCCATAGGAGCAGCGTTTCAACATCACCTGATTGGTGATAGCGGCACCATCGACGAGCCATCCGATCGCGCCCATGTCCGCCCACGACAGGGTGGGGTAGTTGAAGATCGAGGAGTACTTTTGCTTGCCCGTGTGGAGAAGGTCGTAGAGCTCGTCACGGGTGACGCCGAGAGTCTCGGCAGCCGAGTAGAGGTAGAGGCCGTGGCCGGCTTCGTCCTGGACTTTGGCGATGAGGATCGCCTTGCGGCGCAGAGAGGGAGCGCGCGAGATCCAATTGCCTTCGGGCTGCATGCCAATGACTTCGGAATGGGCGTGTTGAGCGATCTGGCGGATCAGAGTCTGGCGATAGGCCTCGGGCATCCAATCGGTGGGTTCGATCTTGTCCTCGGCGTCGAGCAAAGCCTGAAACTTTTCGTCTCCGTTCATCCTTCGAGGTTAACGAACGATCGTTCGTTGGTCAACTCTTCTGGATTACGCTGAGGGTGTGAAATGGGGTGCAGCGATCTGCCTCGGCTTGGCGACTCTCGCCCTTTCAGTGCCGGCAACAGCACTTTGTGCCGATCCGCCCGGCTTCGCTCAAGGCTTCGCGGCGGCACCGCTGGTCTTCACCGGCACGGTTGTCTCGACCTCTTCTTCGAATCGGGTGGCCCTTCTCGAGGTCGACACGGTGTGGAAGGGCTCCGGCGTATCTGTTGATGCAAGCATATGGGGCACTGGCGATCCCTTCCCTCGGGGTGGCTTTATGACAACCTCGTCCTTGGACCGGTCCTTTCTGAACGGTGTCAGATACGTCTTCTTTCCAACCTCTTCGTCTGATCCCTATATGGACAACAGTTGCACCCTGACCCAGGAACTAACCCTCGACCTTGAAGAAGCGCTGGCGAAACTGGCAGGCGGACCGGGCTCGCCACCCATGACCGTTGCTCCCGACGTTCAGAGCGGGATTCCGGTTTGGACATGGCCGGCACTCGTCGCTGCGGTGGTTGCAGGAACCCTCCTCCAGGTGCGACGACGACGGACCACGGTCGAGGTAGAAGGCTTCCGGACTAGCGGTGATCGAGCAGCTGGGCCTGATTGATCCGCCCCAGGGGACCCTGTCGATCGAACACACGGGTATCCGCTAACCCGATGCCGGTGTGGTGCTGGAAGGCCGCCGAGCGCATCCCGATCCATTCGTCCACCGGGAGACGGTGAGCGTAGAGAGTGATGTCGGGATTCACGTAGATCCACCGCCGGGGATCAAGGGCCTGGGAATTGCCGTTTGACATGTCGGCGATAGTCGCCAAACGGACAAAAGAACTCGGTTCCTCCCCGGCCACCACCGGAAACAGCAACCGAAACCACGACACACCTGGCCCCATTTCCAGGAAACTGTTGTCGAAGGTGCGGATCTCGACCGCGTCGTAGTGGAAACGCGTGGTTCCCGATCGGGTTCCGAAGACATCGGCCCAGGCCATAGGTTCGGCCGCTTCCGGATCGCCCGGCTGCACCCAGGGGGCTTCGTCACGGTCATCGAGGTCGAGATCCGCCAGGCGGATCTTGAGTGAAGACACCCTGCCAACCTCAAGCTCTCCGGCGTAGAGGAACGCGTCGACCACCTGGATTCGCTTGCCATCGCGACGAACCGTGGTCTGCACCGTCAATGGCGACAGCGGCACCGCCCGAAAGAGGTCGATGGTGAAGCGGACCACTTGCATCGGAACCGCCGTTGGCACCTGCTCTATGGCCCGGGCCAAAAGCCCCGAAGGTGGGCTCCCATGTTGGGAGTCGTCCGACCACCCTCCCCTGGTGAGTTCCGTCGGAATGAAGAGTTCGCCGTCACGGTGAAAGAGCGCATCAACTGCCATTACCCCGTTTTATCACCCAGACCCGTCGTTATACGACGGGTCTGGGTGATAAAAGCGACGTTGGACCTAGGGTTGTCGGGTGACGCGCAGGTTCGGGGTCGTGTTGTTGTTATTGATTGCAGGGTGCCGCGCCGGAGAGGAAGCGACGACGGCACCCGGTCCGACGGACGCCGTCTCTTCCACATCATCGGCCACATCCCCGGCGACGGCGACCACCACGGGCACTACCGTCGACGGAACAACCACTACTACCGGGCTTCCGCTGGTCACCGCAATCGAGGAGTACCCGGTCCCGGCCGGCAGCGGGCCTCATGACGTGGCGCCGGCTCCTGACGGGACTGTCTGGTACACCGGTCAGAACATCGGCGTCCTCGGTCGACTCGATCCCGTCAGCGGCCACGTCGAGGAGATCCCCCTCGGCAGCGGCTCCGCTCCCCATGGCGTAATTGTCGGACCCGACGGCGCCGCTTGGGTGACCGACACCGGTCTCAATGCCATCGCGCGGGTCGACCCTGCAACGTCGGCGGTAGCGGTCTTCCCTCTTCCCGGTGGGGCAGTCAACCTCAACACAGCGGTCTTCGATCACGATGGGATCCTGTGGTTCACGGGCCAGGGTGGGGCATTCGGCAGACTGGACCCCGCCAATCCCGTGCCCGAGGTCTTTGACGCACCGGGGGGACGCGGCCCTTATGGCATCACCGTCACTCCCAGCAATGAGGTTTTCTACGCCTCGCTGGCCGGCAACCACATCGCTCGCATCGACAAGGCGACTGGCAATGCAGACCAGATTGATCCGCCGACGCCCGGGCAGGGGTCACGCCGGGTGTGGTCGGACAGCAATGGCATCGTCTGGGTGAGCGAATTCAACGCCGGACAGGTCGGCGCCTACGACCCAGCCACCGGCACCTGGCGGGAGTGGCCGCTTCCCGGTGACGGCCCCCAGGCCTACTCGGTCTACGTGGACGAAACCGACCGGGTGTGGTTGACCGATTTCAGCGGCGCCGGCGCCGTGGTTCGGTTCGACCCCGCCACTGAAGGCTTTGAGTCTTTTCCTCTCCCTTCGCCTGGCGGCAACGTACGCCAACTGTTGGGTAGACCTGGCGAGGTTTGGGGAGCCGAATCCGCGTCCGACGCGTTGATCGTTATTCGTTACGGCGGTTAGAGGTCAGGAATACCGCCCTACCCACTCTTGCGACCTGGACCCACCGTTTTTCGGTGGGTCCGGGTGATAAAAGCGGGGTTTTGCATCAGGCCGGTCGGTACGGCTGGATGCCGTCGGCGGGGATGGTTCCTAACTTGCCGTGCTGGAAGTCCTCCAGCGCCTGGCGGATTTCGGCTTCGGTGTTCATCACGAAGGGCCCGTACCACGCCACTTCTTCGCGGATCGGTTTTCCTCCAAGGATGAGGACATCGAGGTTGGGAGTGCGGCTGTCCTGGTTTGGGTCGGCCGCCACTGTGAGGCTCTCTCCCGGGCCATAGACCACCAATTGGCCGGCACCGGCGCCCCGCCTCTCGCTCCCAAACTCACCACGACCGGAAAGGACGTAGGCAAGGCCGTTGAAGTCAGAACGCCAGGGAAGCCGCACCTGAGCTCCGGGGGCGATCGTGGCATGGATCAGGGTTATCGGGGTGTGGGTCGACCCGGGACCGGCGTGGCCATCGAGGTCACCTGCGATGAGCCGCAACAGTGCCCCTCCATCCGGTGTGGTCAGTAGCGCGACATCGCCACCACGGAGGTCCTGGTATCGGGGCGGCAAGAACTTCTCGGCCGCAGGGAGGTTGACCCACAGCTGGAAACCGTGGAACAGACCCCCGGAGACGACCAGCCATTCAGGCGGTGTCTCGATATGGAGAATCCCCGACCCGGCCGTCATCCATTGGGTGTCGCCATTGCTGATGATCCCGCCACCACCGTGGGAGTCCTGATGCTGCATCACCCCGTCGATCATGTAGGTGACGGTTTCAAACCCGCGGTGCGGATGCCAGGGAGTGCCCTTGGGCTCGCCCGGGGCGTACTCGACCTCACCCATCTGGTCGAGGTGGACAAAAGGATCGAGGTCGCCGAGGTCGACACCGGCAAAGGCGCGCCGGACCGGAAACCCCTCCCCTTCATAGCCTCGCGGGGCAGTTGTGACCGACTTCACCTTCCGTTCAGTCGACGGATCGGCGGTTGGTTCAGCCACCCGGGGAAGGGTGAGGGTATTTTCGACGGTTACGGCGGGCATTCGGAATCCTTAGTGTTTGGTTGTTCCTGGCAACTACCGGGGACACAAACGTATTCCCCGGGTGTCGAGGGGCCAACAATGACTACGTCTGGTTCTTATCTACCACGGATGGTGGCTGTTGTCCGACAAGCAGCCGCCTACTTTGGTGCGGACAGAGCCGGCCGTATGGCCCTTGCCATTGCCTATCGGACGCTCTTCGCCCTCGCTCCTTTGCTGCTCATTTCAACCTCGATCGCGGGCTTCGTGTTTCGACGTGAGGAGACACTCAGCGCGCTGATTGGGAATGTGAGCGGTTTCCTGGGACAAACTGGGGTCAGGGTCTTCGAAGATGTCCTGACGGCCACGGCCGAAAACGCTACAGCCACCGGGATCATCGGCCTGGTGCTTCTGTTGTGGACCGGCTCGGGACTCTTCATCGAAATCCGCCAATCGTTGAACGACATCTTTCGCTCACCGGACGACCCCCCGGGTGGGTTGCGGAGCTTCATTTGGACCAGAGTTTCAGGACTCGCTGCCGTATTAGCCGCAGGCGTTTTGGTCTTGGTGATGGTTGGCGTCAATCTCGCTGTCACCGCCGCGGGTCGCTACGTGGACGAACGCCTCCCCGTGTTTGCCGGGGTGATGATCTTCCTGGTCCCGTTCGGGTCTTTGGCGATATTGGCGGTGGTCCTCGCTCTTCAGTTTCAGTGGTTCACCATCAGGACCATTCCGTGGCGAGCCGCCTTTTGGGGGGGGACGATCACCGCTGCCATGCTCGTAGTGGCTGGACTCGGCATCGGCTGGTACATCGGCACTCGCGAGGAGTTGACCGCCGGAGCCCTAACCGGCGGCGCGGTCATCGCCCTCTTCCTGGTTGCCGGACTCGCCCAGGCATATCTCTTCGGAGCAGAGGTCACCCGGGTCCTTGCTGAAAGAACCTCCGGTTGGCACCAAAAATGAACCGGCGACACGCCGGTCTGGCCCCCGCCGCAGCCATTGCGAGCGTAGTGATCGTGGCCACCGCCGTCGGGCTATCGATCCGCGATCAACCCGCCCCCTCCACCGTTACGAATCCCGAGACCACGACGACATCGTTGACTCAAGAAACGACAACTGCCGTGGCCACCACCACCACCACCACCACGGTCGCTGTCGGTCCTTTGCTCGGTGCGCCACCTAGTGAACCCCATATCCAGGTGGGCCTCAACGACGCAACGCTGATCCTCAGCTTCGACGGCGAGCTGATAGGTCATCTCCAACCCCCGCTCGTCGGCCCCGAGTTCTATCAGTCCCGGCAGAGACGGCTGACAGACGAGGCGCGGGCCCTTGTCGAGATCCAGGACGGGTGTCAAGTCGACGCCGTCCTCGAACCAGCCTCGAAGTGGAGGGTTTTCTGTCGCGAGTTGACCGGCGATCCGGACCCAACCATCGGAGTCCTGAGCGTGGACGGCACCGTTGAGGTCACTGGGCGAATGGCTTCTCCCCCAGTTGGAGGCATGACCATCGGACACTGGCGTGAAGTGTTCGATCGGGGGGATGGCGTCCTCTTGGCCCAATTCTCGGGCGAATGTGAGATTCCGCATGCGATGTTCATTGTCGACGGTGTCGCCAGGCACCTCAGCGGCGAGGGATTCTGGGATGACGCTCCGGTTCCAAACTCTTTCGCCTACGGGTGGCTTCCAGACGGCAAAGCCTTGGTGTGGACGTGGCACCAGGCCGGTTGTGGCTCCTCGGATCCCGAACCCGGGCTCTATGCCTACGACATCGATGGCAGCCGCGAGCTGCTTTATCCGATTCGCGACTTCCCTATCTGGGGCCGGATCGTGCAGCAAGGATGACCTGGGAGTAAACACTTACCGAGTCGCTACAGCTTCGCCAGAAAGTCGGCGGCCTCTGCGGGGTGAACGAACCGGTAGAACTTCAAATGCGCCCATTGAGGGTCAGACAGGGCATCGAGGTAGCGCCCATGATTCTTGTCGTAGGTGTGCCATGACCAAAGGATGATGTTTTGCTCGGGATCGAGTGAGAGGAGGTTCGTCCATCGCTCGCGGTTGCCATTCCACAACTCCTGACGTCGCCACATCCTCCCGAAGGTGCGGGAAACGACTCGGCGCATAACTAGGCCGCGCGCATAAGCCAGGGCCACAATGGTGTCTGCCGCTCCCCAGACGATGTCGCGCACCGTTGAGTAGTTGCCGTCGACCACCCAGGCGTCGCCCTTTGCTATTTCGGCTATCCGTCGCCGAAATTCATCGTCAGACAACGGTGTCCAATTGGGCTGGTGATAGATCGAATCAAGTTCGACATGAGGTGCTCCGAGTCGCTCAGCCAGCGCGGCTGCAAACGTGCTCTTGCCAGACCCCGTGGTGCCCACGACCGACACCCGTCTCATCTCCGAGCTGCTCATAACGCTCGCGCCAAGACCAGGCCAGCAGCCAGGGCAACCATCGACCAGGCCAACAACCGCAGTGGCCGCTCCCAGGTCTCGAGGACCCTCGACTCATCCCACACCTCGACGGCATCGGTCCTTTCGAGATGCAGTTCGGCCCGATCAACCTGTCGACGGACATGACGGGCAGGAGTACTCAGCACTCGCTGGGCCGCTGAAACCAGGGAAGCGGCAACGGCGAGGAGCACGGCCCCGACCGAAATCGTCTCGGTCTGAGCCCAAAAGCCGACGAGCGCTGGGAATCCACCCCAAGCCAGGGCGAACCCGGTGGTGGTGTGAAGCCAGCCAGGACGTTCCAAGGCGTAGCCCGAAGCAAGGAGGGATCCGATTCCCGCCCACAACCACACCCAAGGGGAGATGACGGACGCCCCGATGGCAGCTACCACCAGGGCAGCCGCAAGTCCCGTTGCGCCCAGGGCCCACAGAACCTCATTGCTCAACCTGGTCCGCAGGGGTCGTCCCTTGAGTTCGTCGAAAGTGTGGGCAGCGACGCCGGTCCCGAAGAAGAACGCGATCAAAGTTCCCAGGAGTCGTTGCCAGTCGAGAGTCGGCGCCAGTGCCGCCCCCATCGCCACATACGAGAGGTGCCATGCCGTGTACGGGGGATGGAGAATGGCCAGCAAGTCGCCCGCCACCGTCCCCGGCTTCGCATAGAAAGCAGGGTTCTTCACGGCGTCCGGGCCCACATGACCAAGCCACCGCCCAGCGATAGGCGCTTACCGCGGATATAGACGAAACCTGCCTCTCGGAAGACCGCCTGGAGATCAGGATGACGTCGGTGGAAGTCCTCGATCGAGACTCTCAGAAACCTGCCCACCTCATGCCAGCCGGGATCGATGAGCCGTCCCGCCAATGGCAGCAAACCGCCGGTGTAAAGGCGCCACGGCAGGTACCAGCCCCCGGGCAGGCCGAATTCAACCATCCCCACCAGACCTCCCGGCTTTAGCACCCGACCCAGTTCACGCAGACAGACGACCGGATCGTGGACGTAGCGAAGCAGATAGCCAAACGTAACTGCATCAAAATGTCTGGAACGAAAAGGAAGCCGTTCTCCTCTTGCCAGAGCCCGGAATGGGCCCGGGTGTTGAGCCAGCATCGAACGAGATAGGTCAACGGCGATCACCTGATGGCCCGACTGTTGCAGGGCCCGCGAGATCGAACCAGTGCCCGCCGCTACGTCAAGCACAAGAGAGCCGGACGGCAGGTCGAGGCCGGCGGTCATGGCCTGTCGCCAGCGCCGATCCTGTCCCAGGCTGAGGAGCGATGCCCACCGCTCGTAGCTTGACCCGATAGGCGCAAAGAGCCGTCGGGCGGTGGCATTGGGAGTTGGTTGATCCATTCGACGCTAAAAGTACGCGAGTTTGGGCGACAACGAAGGTCCCCGATTCATACTCTCAGGAGAAATAGCGGGAGGAAGCCACTGGCTAGCGGATACATGAGAAGTGTTTTGCTGCGCTTCGCCGGTGCGGTTGTTTCGATTGCACTTTGGCTCGGTCTGATCGTGTTGGCCTTGTCCGGGATGGACAGTGGCGTGAACGTTCCCGACGGCTTGCAGGCTGGGTGGCCGCTTTGGTTAGCAGCGGCGGTCGTGACGCTGGTCGTTGTCATCGCTTTGCGCCGGGCCGCGCCCGGTCCGGGGTGGGGAAGCTTCGTGATCGGGTTGCTCATCCCCGAGGTGGCCTTTGCCATCAACCGCATAACCGCCACCGAGGTCGGAACTGTGTTCTGGATCGCGACGGCGGTGCTGATCCTGGTCCCGTTACCGGGCAGGAAGACGGCCGTGGCGGCAACCGGGTGACCTCGAACTTCAGGAGTACCTGGTCACGAAACCGCGGGACCGGAAGACGCCCAACATCCTGGCACCGAACCACACGCTGACAGCCAGAGCGCCGGCGGTTCCGATCGTCGAAAGACCCAGGCGCCGCCATGGCACTCCGTCGCCGTCGAGGACAGCGCGGGCAGCAGCAAAAGCATGGGTGGTCGGGAGAAACCTGGCGAAGTCGCGCAGTCCGGGCGGGAGGGCCTCGACCGGAAAGAAGACTCCCGAAATAGCCAGGACTACGTAGTTGAGCCCCCAGGTCAGGATCTCGGCGCTCTGGCCAAAGCGCAGGATGAGGCCGATGACGATGAAGGCCACTGCCCAGCCATTGAGGATCAAGAGCGTGACGATCGGTATGACGGACCAGCCGATCGCTGACATGTCAAAGCCGAACAGGAAGATGGTGGTGATGGTCAAGCTGCCCAGAGTCAGTGCCAGCTTGGCCAGACCGAACACCGACACTCCGAGGATGTACTCGAAGGGTTTGACGGAAGTGGTGAGAACGTTGAGAAGGTTACGAGTCCAGGTCTCTTCCATGACGCTGACCGAGCCGGTCATCTGCACCGAGGTCAGCGTCCAGAACAAGACAAGGCCTGCCAAGAGGTAGGGCACCCCCGCCCGGCTGGCCTCGTTCTCCTGCGCGACGAACAGACCCAGTGAGCCCCAGAGGACCACGTCCATGACCGGCCAGAAAGCGATCTCGAACCATCGATGCGGCGACCGCCACAGCACCAACCAATGACGTCGGATCACGGCCGCGATTCGGGTCCGGTTCATCGAGCCGGTCCTCCCCGCAACTCGGCTGCCACCGCCAGAAAGGCTCCCTCGAGGTCGTCGACCGCGAACTGAGTGGCGATGGCGGCGGGGGTCCCGTCGGCGACGATCTTGCCGCGTGACATGAGGATGACCCGCTCACACAACTTCTCCACCTCACGCATGTTGTGACTGGTGACGAGAAGGGTGGTGCCATCGCGACCGTGCAGGTCGAGCAGAGCCTGGCGGACCCTGATGGCGATGTCGGGGTCGAGGCTCGCAGTCGGCTCGTCGAGCACCAACAGCACCGGACGGTGCAATACCGCCTTGGTGATGCTGACGAGGGTCCGCTGGCCGGAGGACAGTTCCTGGTTGCGCTGGTCCGCCAAATCGGTCAGACCAAACGCCTCGATCGCCTGCTCTACCACCGGTCCCGGACGGCGGAGCCCGGCAAACCCGGCAAAGAGTGACAGAGCTTCCCGCACCGTGAGGTTTTCCGGGAGCGGCAGGTACCCGGCCACGAATCCGACCTTTTCCATCGCCCGGGATCGACCGTGCGGAAGCTGTTGACCGGCAACTTCGATAATGCCGGCGTCGGGTGCGATCACCCCCAACAGCATGAGAAGGGTGGTGGTTTTCCCGGCTCCGTTCGGACCCAACAGCCCGACCCTGCTCCCGGCAGCAACAGCCAGATCGAGGTGATCGACGGCCACCGCACCTTTGAAGGCCTTGACCAGGCCGCGAGCGTCTACATCCAGGGACACGATCTCACGATTGTGGCCTGGGCGCGGCCTCAATGAGAGGCCTTTTCTTGGTCTTCAACCGCCCGCTTCGACGGTGACAGTGCCGATCATGGTCGGATGGATGCTGCACACGTACGAGTAAACGCCGGCAGCGTCGAAGGTGTGTACGAACGTGCCCGTGGTCTGCAACTCACTCCGGAATCCGTCTCCCACCACGTCGTGGGCCGTGCCGTCGTCGTCCCAGACCCAGGTGAGGGACTGGTCGACTTCAACGGTGATGCCGGCCGGTTCGTACACGAGGTTGCGCACGTATACGGCAGGCCCGGTAGGGGCGGTGGTTGCGGTTTCGCCGGAACCGGCGCAAGCAGTCAAGGTCAGAAATAGGACGCCCAGAAGGGTGAATGATCGTTTCGTCATGTGACCAGGAAGGCAAGTTGATCGCGCCGCGATTCGCAAAGTGGGGCCCGGTAGCCTCCGCGGCGGTGGTTCTCATTCCCGAACTTCGCATCCACGGGGTCTCCGGAACCCTGCCGAGAGACATGCTCGACACCGACCCGATCCCCCGGGATCCAGAGGGCTGGACCAGGGTCTTTCTTCGCCCCGACCATAGGGGTTCGGTGGAGGCGTTCCGTTGGGGCGGGATGACCTCGGGGTCAGCGGCTACCGCCTTCTGGTTGTTATTGCTTCCCTTCGCCCTCGCCAACACCGCCGGCTGGATGGCTGCCCCCCGGGCCTGGCGGACGCCGTACGTAGCGGTGGTCAGGCTGGCATGTCTCATGTTGACCGGCATTTTTGTGTTGGAGGCGGTCACGGTGACCGTCGATCTTCCCTGGCATCGCTTGGAAGGTCTGACACTCACGATTGATCCGCGTTGGATCGGTGCCGGACTGATGGTCGCTTCCCTGCTGATCATCGTGGTGCTGACGTTGGTGTCAGGCAGGTCCCACTTCGAGGAGCGCATGAGCCCCGCCCGCAGGATCTGGAGCCCTTCACGTTCGGCCCTGTTGGCCAAGGGTGAGGTTCCCCAAGATCGCACGGTCGAGCCGACCTCACCAAGCGACCCAGCGATGTGGGGCCAACCGGCCACGACCAATCGGTTGGCAAGGCTGCACGTCTCATTCGGCATCACCTTGATCGGAACTGTCGCTGCAACCGCCGCGGTCGGAGGAGTCCAACATCTACCGGGGACCTACACGGGTTTGGCGAACCTTGGGGTGTTGGCACTCATCATCCTCGCCACGGCGCTGGCGCAAACCGCGACGGGGTCAGGCATCGTGGACCGGCTCATCGCCTGGTTGCCCATCTTCTCGATATTGGCCTTCATTGGTGGGGTAGCCAGTTTTCTTCTCAGCGACTTGCGACCGGCCCGCCATCTGCCCGGCCTGCACGACTTAGCCTTCACCGTCGTTGTCGTCCTGGGAGGACTTGTCCTCCTGGCCTTCCTCGTCGGATTCAGCTCAAGACCCGCCGCCCTGTTGGTGATCGCCGGCATCGCGGGCGGCGGACTCGGAGCTGGCTTGGCCCTGGCTGTTGAGAGAGGGCTGCAAATCGAAGGGGCGCTTCCCAACGGGTTTGGATGGTTTGCGGCCTCCAGCCTCTTCGCCTTCCTTCTCATCACCCTGATCCTCACGATCCGTTTTGCCTGGGTGGCTCGGCGAAGTCTGCCAACGCAGGCCCTCCGAGACACGGTGCCGGCGATGGAGACGGCCTTCAACGTCTTGGTGGTGGCTCTGACCGGGATAGTGGTCTTGATAGTCGCCTACCGATGGCCGGATGTGTTCGAGCGGGCACTGCCCTCAATCGATCAGCCTCCGTTCACACCCTGGCTGGGTTATGTCGCGACCGGCGTCTTCGTATTGATAGTCGGTTTGGTTGTGGGGGCATTCGTGATCATGCAACAGAGGGGCCTGGCTATCGCGGCACTCGGCGCCGGGGCATTGACTTTGGTCATTGCGCGGTTTGGTGTCCCCGGGACCAGTGTGTTCGGCATCCCCCTCGATCTGGGGACGTTCCCGTCGGTGGCCGCGGCAGCAGCGATCCTGTTGCCTGCCTCTTTGATCGTGACCCGAATCGTCGGTGGACTCCGCAACGAGTCGAAGCGGCGGGCAGTCGGCATCATCTGGGACCTGGCGGGATTGTGGCCACGCTGGTATCACCCGTTCGCCCCACCACCGTATGGGCCCAAAGTGGTTGTCGACCTTCGAACCGAGGTGGAGGGACGGTTGTCCGACGGCGGCAAACTGGTCCTCGCGGCCCACAGTCAGGGTTCGGTGCTCGCGGCCGTGGTGGTCCGCCAGCTATCCGGCGACGGTCGGAGCCGACTGGGATTCCTCACCTATGGAAGTCCGCTGCAGCGGCTGTACGGGTGGTTGTTCCCTGCCCACCTAACACCCGATTGGGTCGCCGGTCTGCGGTCCGAACTGAACGGACCGAACGGCCTTCGCTGGCGCAACCTCTACCGCCGGACCGATCCGATCGGCGGCTCCATCGACGAAGTCCCCGGCGAGGGCCCGATCGAAGACGTCGACAACAGTCATGGGGGCTACGAACAGGAGCCGGAGTATGGACTCGCCCGCGATGCGGTTTGGGGGCTGCTGGCTTTGCCACAATGAACCACTGTGGAAGCGACCCAGCCAGATGTAGTTGTGATCGGGGCAGGCATCGTCGGTCTGGCCACGGCCCTGGCCTTGACTGAGCGGGGCGCTCGGGTCACGGTGGTCGACAAAGAGAACCAGGTCGCAGCCCATCAGACAGGACACAACTCGGGCGTCATTCACACCGGCATCTATTACAAGCCCGGCTCGCACAAGGCGAAGCTGTGTGTTGACGGACGCGCCCGGCTGTTGCAGTTCTGCCAGCAGGAGGGAATCCCTACCAAGACCCCCGGCAAGGTGGTGGTTGCGACCAGCGACTCACAGATTCCCGCGCTTGACGAACTCCACCGGCGGGCCGAGGCCAACGGGGTAGAAGCGGTCAGGCGGATCGATCCGACCCAGTTGAGAGCGCTCGAACCGAACGCCAGCGGGGTGGTGGCCCTTCATGTCCCCGGGGCCGGCACGGTGGATTTCCGCCAGGTAGCCGCAGCCATGCAACGGCGTCTCCTCACAGCAGGCGGGCAGGTTCAAACTGGGGTGGAGGTGAAGAGCGCATCGAGGACCGGCTCGCTGTGGACACTCACCCTCGATGGGACAGGAGTTGTCACGGCTCCCCTGGTGGTCGCCTGCGCCGGGCTCCAGTCCGACCGGGTAGCGCGGCTGCTCGGTTTGAACCCCCAGGTCAGGATCGTGCCCTTTAGGGGGGAGTACTGGCACCTGCGACGTCCCGACCTGGTCAATGGCCTCATCTATCCGGTACCCGACCCCCAATTCCCGTTTCTGGGAGTCCATTTCACGAAAGGAATCGACGGAGCGGTGGAAGTGGGGCCCAACGCTGTCCTGGCCTTTGCCCGGGAGGGTTACTCGTGGAGCCGGATCGTTCCCCGCGAGGTGAGGGAGATCCTGGCCACCCCGGGACTGGCGAAGCTGGCCCGCCGCTACTGGAGGACCGGAGCCGGCGAGATCGCCCGCTCGTTGATTCCTGCCTTGCAGATCCGGGCGGCCCGCCAACTCGTGCCAGCGATCAGGCGCGGTGATCTGGTGAGGGCCGGTGCCGGTGTGCGCGCCCAGGCACTATCTCCAGACGGAAGCCTCGTCGACGACTTCGCCTTCGCCGAAGGGGAGGGGGTTCTGTCGGTGCTCAACGCACCTTCCCCCGCAGCAACCGCGTCACTGGCCATCGGTGAGGAGATCGCCACTCGTATCCTGAGCCAGCCGGGATAGCCAACCGGAAACCCCCGTTTTGGTTCGGACGATCGACACCAGAGGAGCAGAGCTACGCGCCAAAACGGGGGAGGGTCAGGGTTTGAGCCCGGCCAGGAGAACGTCGTGCATCGCCGGCACCAATTCCTCGGCGGGGGGGATGCGTACGATCTCGGGTTTGTCCTTGCGGCCGAGCAGCAGTTCCACCATGCCATGGACCGAGGCCCACAGGATTCCGGCTACGAGTGGGGCAGAGATGTCGCTTCGGATCTCACCAGCCGCCTGGGCTTCTTCCACCAATGCCACGAGTCCGGCCAGTATCCGCAGGCCCGGATCGTCAGCCAATTCGTCGGCGGGAATCGTGAAGTCCTTGTGGACCCCGAACAAGATTGGGTACTGCTGCCAGTTCTCCATCCCGAAGCGGACGTACTCCTCGCCAAGGCGACGAATCCGTTCAATCGGCCGGCCCCCCGAGGCGAGCACCGGGCCGAGCTGGTTGGCAAACGTGTCGAAGCCACGCCGGCAAACGGCGTAGAACAACAGGTCCTTGTCGGCGAAATGCATATAGATCGCCGGGGGAGTAACGCCAACAGCATCAGCGATGGCACGGATCGAAACGGCATCGATGGTGCCGTGGCGGAGAAGCAGTTTTTCGGTGGTGTCGAGGATCTCCTCTTTGAGAAGCGGCCCTTCCCCTTTGCGGGCGCGATGACCGGTGGCCCGACGAGTCTTTGCTCGACTGGTCATACCGTCTCCTCCACCGGGGGAAGGTTGGAGCGTGGCTGCTCCGATTCACTGATCCCAAACCTCCGGTAGATCGGCTGCATCCATCGGGGAGCCCACCAGTTGGCTCGCCCTGCCAGCCGCATGAAGGCCGGCACCAACGCAGCCCGAACGATGAAAGCGTCGACCAAGACCGCCAGAGTCATGCCGATGCCGAACATCTTCATGAACATCACCTGTGAAGTGGCGAAGGCAATGAACACGACGGCGATAAGGACCGCGGCAGCAGTGACTATGCGTCCAGTGCGTTCGAGGCCCACGGCGACGGCAGCCACATCGTCGGCGCCATTGTCATGTTCTTCCTTGATACGAGACAGCAGGAAGACTTCGTAGTCCATCGATAGTCCGAAGGCGATGGCGAACATCAGGATCGGCATCGTCAGGTCGAGCCCGCCGGTCGAAGTGAAGCCGAGTAGACCGGAAAGATTGCCGTCCTGGAAGATCCAGACCAAAGCACCAAACGTGGCGGACAACGAAAGGAGGTTGAGGACCACCGCCTTGATGGGCACCAGGACCGACCCGAACATAAGGAACAGAACCACGAAGGTCACCAGGCCGATAATCCCGAATGCCAGAGGAAGCTTGGCGAACAGGGCCTGTTTGGTGTCGACCAGATCGGCGGTCACGCCGCCGACCAGGACCTCACCCGGAGCCTGGAGGGCACGCACCGACGTAACCAGGTCTTCGGCTGCCTCCGAGCCGGGATTCACGGCCGGGATCACCGACCAGTAGGTGCCGCCCTCTGCGCTGAAGCGAGCGTGGCCGAGCCCCGGGGGCGCCACCACCCCCCCGTCGATGTAACTGCCGGTCGAACTGTCGACCCGGGCCACGCCGTCGAGGGAAGAAAGACCGACGCTGTATTGATGCACGGTCTCCTCTCCGGAGATCGCCGGAGCCACCACCTGAATCGCGGCTGACTCGAACGAGTCGAACTCTGCCCGCAGTAGATCACCGACTTGGCGGGCCTCCGAGCTGGCCGGTAACACGCGGTCATCGGACTGAACGAGATTGACGCGCAGAAATGGCAGGCCTAGTGCAACGAGCAGCAGGACCGCGGCTGTGGCGATTGGAAGAGGGCGACGCATCACGGCCATAGCAATTCGGTGCCAGACACCGTTGCTGTCGGCTGGTTTTTGCTTCCGAACCGAAAGTTTGTCGACCCTTTTGCCAAGTACGGCTAGGAGCGCTGGTAGGGCGACTACCGCACCCAGGGCCGCCAGGGCCACAACTGCTATTCCGGCATAGGCGAACGACCGCAGGAACGGAAGCGGAAAAACCATCATCGCTGCCAGCGAAACCATCACCGTTCCCGCCGAGAAGGCAACAGTGCGTCCGGCAGTTCTAATCGTTCGGCGCGCAGCCTCGTGGCCATCGTGACCCGCCGCGAGCTCCTCCCGGAAACGGCTGGCTGTGAACAGGGCATAGTCGATCCCTAAACCGAGGCCGAGGGCGGTGGTGAGGTTGAGCGAGAAGATCGACACCTCGGTGAGTCGGGCAATGATGTCGAGAGCCAGGAAAGTGCCGACGATGGCAAAGGCTCCCACCCCCAACGGCAACAGGGCCGCCACCACCGAGCCAAATACGATGATGAGAAGAATGAAGGTGATCGGAAATGCGATCGACTCGGACTTAATGAGGTCGGCTTCGATGGTTTCGGTCACCTCGGCAAAAAGCGGGCCTTGTCCACCGACCGCGATCTCAAGACCTTCAAAGTTGCCGCGGTACTTTTCAGCGATCGCGCCGGATAGCTCGAGCAATTCGTCTTGGGCGACGTCCAGGGACACAAACACCATGGCCCTGTTGCCCCCCTCACTCCTCAGCGATGGCGGAGACCCGAGCGACCAGTAGGAGCTGGCATCGCTGACGTGCTCCTCGGCAGCCAGTTGTTGGGTGAGAGCCATGCCGGCAGCGATGACCGCCGGATCATCTACAGATCCCCCCGGCGCAGTTGCGACTATCACGATGCTGGGCACGCCGACATCGAACTGATCGACCAGAACCTCCCCGGCGATGAATGACTCGGCGTTTTCGTTCTGGAAGCCGCCGGTCGAGAGGCGAGCCGCCACCCCACTCCCAAAAAAACCGGCCGCTCCCATCACCAACAAGGTGCCAATCAGGACTGGCACCCGCCACCGAACAACAAAATTCGAAAACCTTCCCACGACGCTCCTTCTGGGTTATCACCCTGAACTTATCACCGGTCAGTTAACGCTGTCAAGTTGCCGCTCGATCGAACTGTTTCTCCCCCAAGCGAATGGAGTGAGCGTTAGGGAGAGCCGGCTAAGCCGGGGGGGTCTTGAGTTGGAAACGGATACGCTCGTGGGTCCATGACCCTCGAGCCCACCGAGTCTCTTCTCGAGGAGAAAAGCACATCTTATCTCGAGCTTTTTTTCGACCTCGTCTTCGTGTTTGCCGTCACCCAGGTGTCGGCACTCGTCCGGGACGACCCGACGTTTGGGGGTCTGGGCCGCGGGAGTTTGTTGCTCCTGATGCTGTGGTGGTCATGGTCCCTTTACACCTGGACCACGAACTGGACCGGCACCGACAGCCTCGGCATCCGCCTCTCGTTGATCGGAGCGATGGCGGCTGCCCTTGTCATGTCGGCGGCAGTCGCCGATGCCTTCACTACAGGCGGGATCTGGTTCGCCTTCAGCTACTTGGTTGTTCGAATTTTCGTGGCCGCCATGTACTGGATCGGCTCCCGGCGCAGCATCGCCCAGCGGGCCGCTCTCATGACCTTCCTCCCGCTCTCGTTGTTGGCGCCGTTTGTCGTTCTCGCTGGTGCCTACTTCGACGGCACCAAACGTCTGGTGATCTGGATCCTGGCGATCGTGATCGACATGTTGAGCGCCGCCAATGCCGGTCGAGCAACGTGGGAGATCGATCCGGGTCATTTCGCCGAGCGCAACGGGCTGTTTGTGATAATCGCCCTTGGCGAGTCGATCGTCGCCATCGGGATCGGAGCCACCCTCACGGAGCGCCGACCCCAACTGATCGCGTCCTTGATCCTGGCTTTCGCCGGCGCCGCGGTCCTTTGGTGGTCGTACTTCGATCGTGCCGCTAGAGCGGCCGAGGAGTATCTCAAGCACGCCGAGGGCCAGGAGCGAGGTCGATTTGCACGTGACGCCTACACGATCCTGCATCTTCCAATCGTGATCGGGATCGTCTTGTTCGCCGTCGCCGCTGAGGAGGTGGTTGCCCATCCCGATCAGTCCCTCTCCCCCGAGATTCGGTTTGCTCTCGTGGTCGGCGTGGGACTCGTTCTTCTCGGGATCGTCGCCGCCGCCTACCGAGCGACCCACCAGGTTCCCTACGAGCGGATGGTCGCGGCAGTAGCGATGGTCGTCTTAGCGTTCCTCGCAGGCGGGATCCGGGCAGATGTGCTCATGGCAGTGGTGGTCTTGATCGTCAGCCTCGCTCTCTGGAAGGAGCGACTAAATCCCCGCAAGGAGGTCATGTGATCTCGATAGGAAACGAGACCAACCAGACCCGTGTTGTCGATCCGACCGGTGCCGAATTGGTGCTGACCGAGAGCCTCCTCTCCATTCGCGTTGGCGGGCAAGGGTGGGCCGCGGGAATCGCCTACCGGGCGCCTCGATCCGTCTCCAATGATCGACAACGGATCACTATCCGCGATTACGTCTTGCTGGCCCGACTCGTGTCTTTGGCCATCGTCGTTCTTTGCATCACCCTAAGGAGGGGTTACCAGCCTTGGGGGTATGGCGGGCGCTCCGTCGATAGCGCTCTGTTGGAAGTGATGCCAACGGTGGTTCCGATGTACCTAGCTTTACCCGATGCTTGAGATCGGCGAGGAGCTCGGTGCCAAGAAGTCATTCGTCTGGGCAATTGAGTGGCCCGGTTGGTGTCGCAGCGGACGCACCACCGAGGCTGCCCGCGAGCATCTGGTAGCGGTCAGGCCGCGTTACGCGACGGTGGCCAGTGCGGCCGGTGACAGGTTGCCGGCCCTGACGGTGGCCGATCTGGAGGTGGTGGAGTCAGTGACAGGAAGCAGTGGCACCGACTTCGGTGTTCCCTCTGCGATCGTGGATGACGACCGGCGGCCAGTCTCGGTCACGGAGGCTAAGCGCCTAGCTGCCCTCGTTGAAGCTGCCTGGACCACGTTCAACCGGGTGGCATCCCAAGCACCGGCCGAGCTCCGCAAGGGACCGCGGGGAGGCGGCCGCGACACTGCCAAGATGATCGGTCATGTGGTGGAAGCCGACAGCGCCTACGCCCGTGAGATCGGTATCAAGAACAAACCGCCCGAGCCGGGCGACCTCGATGTTGTCGCCGCCCTCCGAAGATCCATCCTCGAGGTTCTCAACAATCCCTCAGACGGCTCGCCGCTGGCGGGACGAAAATGGCCACTCCGATATGCCGCCCGACGCATCGCCTGGCACGCCCTCGACCACGCCTGGGAGATTGAAGACCGAACCGAACTTTGACAGTGCCCCTAAATGTGACCCCACCGTTGCAGGTCCCGATAAGCGTCAAGGATCGAGCCCTCCACCGATCGGAACTTCATACCCAGACCGGAGCGAATCCGGGTGGTATCAATTCTGAATCGCCGACCGAGGTTGGTGCGCAGGAAGTCCCGGCTGCCGGAAGGCTGGAAGGTAGCGGCCAGTCGGACAAGTGCTCTTCCCCACGCGTTGTCCAAGGGCAGGGTCGGCAAACGAGCCAACCCCAGGTCTGAGTTCCTGACAGACTCGACGATCTGGCGCATCGTCCATACGTCAGCGGCACATAGATACCTCCCGCTGGCCGATGGCACCTCCAGGGCAAGCCGGTGCGCGGCCGCCACGTCACGAATATCGACGATCCCCCAACGGAGGTCGAGAATCCCCGGATACCGCCGCGTGGTGAAGTCGGCCAACACCTGGTTCGACACATTCAGGGAAGGAACCAGAGATGGGCCGATCACGAGGGAAGGGTTGATGGTTACCAGGTCGAGAGCGTTGCGGCTCGCGAACTCCCAGGCCGCATTCTCAGCAGAGACCTTTGAGAAGTAGTACGGGTTCCGTGTAACCGATGAGGATGTATTCCAGTGACTCTCGTCGTAGGTACCGTCGGGCTCGTCGGTCATCGCGGCAAACGAGGATGTGACAATTACTCGGCGAACCGTGGTCGCTGCCAGGGAGGACATGAGCACTTGCAGCGTTCCTCTGACTGCGGGGTCTATCAAATCCCGCTGAGTGTCGGCCACGGTCAGAACGTAAGGACTGGCAGCGTGTACGACGTAGTCACATCCCGCCACGGCCCGATCAAGGGACCCGGGTTGTTCGAGGTCGGCTGCCACCACCTCGAGTCGATCGTGAGCCCCCGGCAAGGGCCGCAGATGCTCAAGCGCTCCTGCGGGAGACCGGGCGGTTCCCCGGACGCGGTAACCATGGTCCAAGAGTTCCTTGACAATGGCCGAACCCACAAATCCCGAGGCACCGGTGACACAGACCAGTGCGTTCATCTGGTTAGCCCGCGAACCATGGCTAGGGCTCGCCGGGCCTGGATGAGGTGGAAGCGGTCGTGACCGGCGAGCATCCGGAAGGAAAGGTCGTAGCTCTCCGGTCCCCGTTCGCTGTGTATGCCTACTCGCTCCCGATCCTCGGCCCCACTGCGCCGCCAGAGGTCGAGGTTGGCTTTGCGGAGCGGTTCGAAGAGGGCGAATAGATCATCGACCGGCTCGTCGGGCAGATGGATTCGATCGACCCAGAGGTCCTGGTCGTAGCCAATGATTGGCGGTTGGTCGTGAGCGAGAACCCATCGATAGCGGCCACTCATCACGAGCTCGGCATCGGCGATGTGGGCGATGCATCCTAAGACGGACCACTCCCCCGGTTCGGGAAAAACCCTCAGGTCGGATCCAGCCTCGTCTGCCAGGGAACGCAGGTAGGCGGGAGTCTCCCCCTGGACTTCGGCGGGATCGTCGTTGCCAAGCTGGTCGAGGAGGTGTTGCTGGTAGGCACGTGGGGACGTGACCGGATCGGGAGAGTCAGCGGCCTTTGACATCGAAGCAATCTACGCGGTCACCGGGTTGTGGGTAGCCTCGACGCAGAGGAGGTGCCGATGAGTGTCTTCAAACCGACGTCATTGACCATCGCAGAACTTGGTACCGCCAATCCATTCCACTGGAAAGTGGCGCAAGAGCTGACCTACACAGCCGACGACTCGTCAACCCACCAAGCCGAGAAGGGCTTCACCACCGACCTGGCATCGGTGCCGCTCATCATGACCTGGCTGATCCCCCGTAACGGCCACTACACCAAAGCGGCCGTGATCCACGACAAACGGTGCCGGGACCAGAACTTCGACCGTTTCGTCGCCGACGAACTCTTCGAGGAAGCCATGGGTGCTTTGGGGGTTCCCTGGCTCCGCCGGCTGCTGATGGCAGGGGCAGTCACCTGGCCGACGATGATCGGCCATCTCGTCAGAAACAAGCTGGGTGGCTGGCTGGCGATTGTTGGCACGATCCTGACGACGTTGATCCTGTCGGCTTTCATGAGCGGATGGGCGCTCATGGCGGGCGGCCTCGGGGCGGCCCTGTCGTGGCCAGGAATAGCGACCTTGATCACTACTCCCACTTCTCGCTGGCGGGCGGTGGGACGGTGTTATTTGGGAATGGTCGCCGGCAGCCTGTTCATCATTCCGGCCTTGCTGCTGCTGCCGTTCCTCGGTCTCTACCTGTTCATCGAGAATCCTCAACAGGTGATCTGGCGGGTGGCCGATTGGGCCAAGCGGGTCCTGATCGTCTTCAACCACCTGTTGCCGGATGCGATGAAAGCAGGGGGTCCGGCGGTCGAATTGCCAGCCGCCACCACACCTCGCGACCAACGATTCCGGGTGCTTTTTGGCCTCGATGGATCGGGCCGGCGATCATTACCTGACCAGAAAGGTTGACAACCTCCATAGTAACGATACGATACGGTTCCGTATCGCTATCTAAGGAGGAACAGTGGAGGCGGAACTGATCCACCGGCGGCGCTGGTGGACCCTGGGCGTCATGGCTTTGAGCCTCTTGGTGATCGGTCTCGACAATACGATCCTCAACGTCGCTCTCCCCACGCTGGTCCGCGACCTCGGTGCGACGTCTAGCCAACTGCAATGGATGGTCGACGCCTACATCCTGGTTTTCGCCGGCCTCTTGTTGACCATGGGCGCCCTCGGCGATCGCTTTGGCCGCAGACGGGCCCTCACCATCGGGTTGATCCTCTTCGGGTTGGGATCTCTGGGCGCGGCCCTGGCGCAATCGGCCAACATGCTGATCGCCACCAGGGCGGCCATGGGCATTGGAGGGGCGCTCATCATGCCTTCGACCCTCTCCATCATCACCAATGTCTTCTCAGGCGAGGAGCGGGGACGAGCCATCGCCGCCTGGGCGGCGATCTCCGGTCTTGGGATCATCGGCGGTCCGGTCCTCGGCGGATGGTTGCTCGAACACTTCTGGTGGGGATCGGTGTTCCTCGTCAACGTCCCCATCGTGATACTCGCCGTGGTCGCGGGCCGCTTCCTGGTCCCCGAGTCAAAAGACCCCAGCGCCACCCCGCTCGACCCGGCCGGCGCTGGTCTCTCGATCGCAGGGTTGTCGGCCCTCGTGTACGCCATCATCGAAGCCCCCGCCAACGGTTGGACTGACCCTGTGATTCTCGGCAGCTTTGGCCTGGCCGCGGCGCTGCTCGGTGCCTTGGTGTGGTGGGAGCTGCGAACCCCTCATCCAATGTTGCAGATGACCTTCTTCAAGAACCCGCGTTTTTCCGCCGCCAGCGCCTCGATCACTCTCGTGTTCTTCGCTCTCTTCGGCACCGTGTTCCTGATCGCCCAATACCTCCAATTCGTGCTGGGATTCACCCCCCTTGAGGCCGGGATTCGAGTGATGCCGGTGGCAACCCTGATCATTGCCGCACCCCTGTCGGCCCACCTGACCGAGAAGATCGGAACCAAAGTGGTCGTGACCACCGGCCTGGTTATCGTCGCCACGGCGCTGACCATCCTGGCCATGGTCGAACCTGACGAGGGATACGGCCGAGTCGCCCTGGCGCTTTCGGTGATGGGCTTTGGCATGGGCATGACCATGGCGCCAGCCACCGAGTCGATCATGGGCTCGCTCCCGCTGGCCAAAGCCGGCGTCGGCTCGGCGATGAACGACACCACCCGTCAGGTTGGTGGCGCTCTCGGGGTGGCGGTGTTGGGAAGTGTCCTGGCCTCGACCTATGCAACTTCGATGAGCGGTGCCGTTGCCGGGCTGCCGGCTCCCGCCGCAGAACTGGCACTCGACTCAGTGGGCGGTGCTGCCCGGGTGGCTGGCCAACTCGGTGAAGCGGGGGCGGCCCTCCTGCGGGCAGCGGGGTCGGCGTTTGTAGATGGAATGGGCAAGGCTGTGTGGGTCGCCGCGGGGGTCGCCCTGGTGGGAGCGGTGGTGGCTGCATTGTTCTTACCTGCGAGAGGCGCCGATGTCCCAGTCCAGCCGGGGGCCAGCACGGGAGTTAGCCTCGGGACCGGATGACAACCGCCGGTTCGACCAACGATGTCGGGGCCGCCGGACCGAAAACCGGCAGACCTCGCAGGCCTGAGACCGACGCTGCCATCCTCAGGGCGACCTGCGACCTTTTCGCCGAGTTGGGCTACGACGGGATGTCGGTGGAGGCCGTGGCAGCGCGGGCCGGAGTGGGGAAGGCAACCATCTACCGGAGATGGTCTTCGAAAGACGACCTCATCATTGCGGCGATCCAAGAGGTGACAACCGCTATCGCGGTGCCCACCACAGGGAACCTCCGCAACGATCTCATCGGGCTGATAGCTGGAGCAATCCGGTTCATGAAGACGGCGGAGGCGGGTGTCATCTTTCCCCGGATGGCGGGAGAGGTAGCGGGAAGGACGCCCCTGGGCCTTCGCTACGTCGAGACGGTGATCGGTCCGCGGCGGGCAATGTTGCGCGAGGTGCTGGCCGCGGCCATCGAGTCCGGGGAGTTGCGATCCGACCTGGAAGTGACACTCCTAGCCGACACCCTGATGGGGCCGATCATCCTTCGCAAGATTCTCGGAGAACTTGACCAAAGCCCTGAGGACACGCCGATCCGATTGGTCGAAACGCTGCTGGACGGGTGGCAGTAGATCGGTTTGGTGCCTGATAGTTAGGTGCCTAACATGTTCGGATGCCATCGGCCGAGCACTACGAGAAAGCGCCCCTCGGAAGGCTGGTGGCAATGGCCGGTCATCTTGCCGGGCAGCGCTGGTCCCGGTACGTATCTGAGTCATACGGGCTCTCCCCGGCCGGTGCCTCGGTTCTGTTGTCTTTGAGTGGTGAACGAAAGATGACTCACAAGGACCTGGCCGACAGGTGTCTCGTACGTCCTGCCACTCTCACCGGGGTGGTCGACACCCTGGTGCGATCGGGTCATGTTGAACGACGAGACGACGATTCCGACCGTCGCACGGTGTGGGTCACCCTGACCAGGAAAGGGGTCGCGGTCGCCACCAAGGTCCATCGGCGGGTGGCCGGAGAAGGGCCCCGTGGCTCAGAACGAGCCATTAGGGCACTCACCTCAGTGGATGCCAACCCCGAGCATGAAGCGGTCATCCGGCGCTTTTTGATCGAACTGATCGTGCGCCTATCAGAAGCAGAGGAACAGGAATGAACCCCGAAGTAGAAGTGCAGGAACTCGTCAAGAGATATGCCAAGAGGGACGTGAATGCCGTCGACGGGCTCTCTTTCACTGTCGCGCCAGGCGAGACTTTTGGCCTCCTCGGACCCAACGGTGCCGGTAAGTCGACCACCATCGGAGTCTTGACCACCCGAGTCAAAGCGACTTCGGGATCGGCCATTGTCGCCGGGATCGACGTCGTGTCCGATCCGGTGGGAGCCCGGCGGATGCTGGCGGTCGTGCCCCAAGGGAGCAACCTTGACCGTTCGCTCACACCGCGACAAAACCTGACCTTCCATGCCGCCTATCACGGATTCGACCCCGGCGAACGCAACTCCCGAGCCGCAAAACTGCTTGAAGAATTCGGTCTCGACTCCCAGGCGGACGTGAAGGTTGACTGGTATTCGGGCGGAATGGCCCAGCGACTGATGATCGCAAGATCGTTGATGCACAGTCCCCGGGTCCTCTTTCTGGACGAGCCCACCAGTGGACTCGATCCCCAATCGCGGCTATTCATGTGGGAGCGGGTTCGCGAACTCCGCGAGCAGGGGATGACCGTGGTCCTCACCACCCACGACATGGATGAGGCCGCCGAGATGTCGGACCGGGTCGGAATAGTTGACCATGGCCGGTTGCTCGCCATGGACAGCCCAACCGCCCTGACCAGCACCCTGAGAGGAAAGTCGGTGCTGGAGATGACCATCGCCAAAGCGGCCACCGACACCACTGATGGGGTCATTGCGGCGCTGGTAGCCATTCCCGGCATCGAACGGGCGGAAGCTGTCGCCAGCGGCGGCGGGTCGGTCAACGGCGGTCCACCGATGGCACCTGCTGCTGATGACGCCGGGCCGGTGACCCTCCGCCTCTACGTGGAGGGAAGGGCGGCCGGATTGTTGAGCCCCGCGGTGAGCGTCCTCACCGGCCGGGGGGCCGAGCTTTCGAATGTCCACATTGGTGAACCGAGCCTCGAGGACGTCTTCATCGATCTGACCGGGAGGAGCCTGCGATGACAACTACCGAAATGCCGGCCCCTTCCGTCTGGCGAGCCTTTCGGGCCATCTTGTGGCGAGATCTGTTCGTCACCGGTAAAGAGTTCTGGGTCTTTCTCGTTCAGGTCGCACTACAGCCCCTGTTCATGCTCTTCGTCTTCGCCCGGGTCCTAGGTGCTGGCGGCTACGTGACCGAGGACTACGCCCACCTCCTGCTGCCCGGGATCGTTGCACTCACCGCGTTCCTCACCGCCCTCCAGACGGTGGCGTTCCCCTTGATCATGGAGTTCAGCTTCACCAAGGAGATCGAGGACCGCCTCCTGGCACCACTACCGACGGCGATGGTCGCCTTCGAGAAGTTGGTGCTTGCCGTCACCCGAGCGATGGTCGCCGCCGTCCTTATGTTCCCGATCGGGGCGCTGGTGTTGGGCTCGGCCCCGTGGAATCCGAGCGGCGTAGGGCTGCTAATAGTGGCCCTGTTCCTCGGGACCTGGGTGGGCGGAGCCATTGGTCTTGCGGTGGGCACTCTGGTGCCCCCCAATCGGATCAGCATCATGTTTGCGGTGATCCTCACCCCATTGATGTTCACCGGGGCTGTGCAATACCCGTGGATGTCGCTCGAATCCCTCCGATGGTTCCAGGTGGTGACAGCCTTCAATCCGCTGACCTATCTCTCCGAGGCGGTGCGCGCGGCTGTGGTGCCAGACGTTCCCCACATCGCTCCCTGGATCTGCCTGGTCGGTCTGGTGGTGGGAGGGACGATCTTCACCATCATCGGAGTCAAAGGCTTCATGAAGAGAGCGATCTCGTAGGCGAGGTCCTCCCCCTCCGGCTGCCACTCACTTCAGTCGCTGGGCGGAGAAACGGGAGACATAAAGTCGGTCCGTGGACACCCCGCCTCTCGAGCGATCTTGGCTCCCGCTCCCATGGGGTCGGCTCAATGTGTGGCGAGCCGGGGAGGGACCGCCCATCGTTGCCTTGCACGGCCTGGGCGGATCAGGTCGTTACTGGAGTGGACTGGCTGCACTTCTCAGTCCCGGTCGTACCCTTGTTGCTCCTGACCTCGCCGGGTTTGGGCAGTCCGACAAGCCCACGCTTCGGTACGACCGTGAGTTCCACCTGGCCAATCTCGACGCGTTGATTGATTCCCTCGATTCGTATTCTCCGGTGGTGTTGGTGGGTCACTCTGTAGGAGGAGTGCTCGGTGCACTTTGGGCCGCCCGCCACCCTGAGAGGACGGCAGGCCTCGCCCTGGTAAGCCCTCCATGGCCCCGCGCCGGAATCGTCCCTCCCCCGGCCTTGCGAATCGCCCAAAGCCCTCCCGACGACCGCGGTGGCAGCATCGCGATCGGGATCTTCCGAACGGTTTGGCCTGTCGTTCATCTGGCCGCCCGCGCCACCAAAAGGTTCCCGGCGGGGGTGGTCAGCGACTTCGGTCGCCAATCGATTGGAGCCCGGGCCGACACCATGTGGACTCTTCTCGGTGACCTCGCGGTGTTGGAAGAGCTGACCGGAATGACCAATCTGCCCCAGTCTGTGCGCAGCTTGCTCCTCACTGCCGCCGACGACCGCCACGTCGGTGACGCAGCGTTGGAGAGATGGCGTCAACTCCTGCCAAACGCTCAGATCACGGTCGTCCCGACCGGTGGCCACCAGTTCCTTCTACGAAACGGTTTCGGGCCCCTGTCTGAATGGATCAACTAGGTCGTCGTCTCTTTGGCAGCTTGCCCACGATTGTCGAATAGGAGTTGTCGATTGCCTCCAGCAACTCATCGTCAGGGATAGCACCGTTGAGTTTGAGGGTGTTCCAGCCCGAGCCGCCGATATAGGCCATTACCGAGGCGTCCTCTGGATATCGCAACAACCATTCGTCGGCCTCGTCGCGGTTGGCGCCACATTTCAACCCAACTGCCCGTCCGTCTCCCAGGAAGGCAAAGATCTTGTCGGCGACCTTGACGACCACGTCACCTTCCCAGGGCATGTCCTCCCAGGCGCCTGGTTTAGACAGGCAGTAGGCCAACAAGTCGTCGAGAGTCATGGTGATTCAAAGCTACCGAGTGGACCCGCCGGCGCGGTCGATGGGGGTTGTCCCGGATAACGAGCGGCGGGAAGCTCCGGGAGAGCCGGGGATGGATGATCTGAAGGATCTGCAGCGGTCGGGGGAGGTCCTTCAGGTAATAGGCGCCCAAATCGAACAGCTCGATCGCGTGGGCGAGCAACGATTTCGACTCGCCCGAAATCAGCACCTGACTACCCCAGGCCACGGCAGTGAGACGGGCGCATAGGTTTACGGAGGGCCCGTAATAGTTGGCGTCACGAATGAAGGCGGGCCCGGTATGGATGCCGATCCGCACTCGGAGCCGGGGCATGAAAGGCGCCGCCTCCAACCGGATTTGAATGTCGACTGCCGACTCGACCGCGGCTGTCACCGTTGGAAATGCCGCTCCGAAGCCATCCCCGGTCACGGCGAAGATCTCGCCACCTTGCGCCTCCACAGCCAGGCGGATCAGCAGATCGTGGTCGACCAGATCCCGGTGCATCATCTCGGGGTCGGCGTTCCACCTCTTGATCGATCCCTCCACGTCTGTGAAGAGGAAGGCCGCCATATCTCCTTAGACGTCACCTGACCGCGCCTTTGTTCAAAGCGATCGGCGGGGAATCACTCCGAGGAAAGAGGTTGTCGGGCGTTGAACGCGTCGAGCATCGCCGTGGCGGCCGGCTCGTCTCGCACCAGGTAGGACACTCCGCCTTCTTCCAATCCCGAAACTGGCAGGGTGACGGAATCGGTTTCTGATGCTGTCCGCATGGACCAACCGGTACGAAGCAACGCGAACATGCTGGTCCCGGAGTCAGCCGTGAGGTGTGAGCCGACGGCGTTCATGACCAGCGGGCTCCGGGCCAGACCCGAAAGGGAAGACGCCTTGTTCATAATCTTCAGCAAGACCTCGCGTTGACGACCGGTGCGGGCGACATCCCCGCCCCCCGCCTGCACCCACTCCCCGTCCCGAAACTCTTCGAGAGAACGAGAGCGCGCATAAGCGAGGGCAGTTGCGCCGTCGACGTTGTGGATTCCCGCCTCGACGGCCAAGCCCGACTTGGAGTCACGGGCGGCGTAGGGAAACTCGATCTCGATCCCTCCGAGGGCGTCGACGATGCCAGCGAACCCACCGAACTCGACCTCCAGGTAGTGGTTGGCGCGAATACCGGTAGCGAGCGCCAATGTTTCCGCCAGTAGCTCGGGTCCGCCAAATGCATAGGCGGCGTTGATCCTGTTGGTGCCGTTGCCGGGTATCTCGACCTTGAGGTCGCGAGGAATCGAAAGGAACTGTCGGCGCCCGTCGGCGACCTGGGCCAGGATGATGACGTCGGCCCGGGCTCCTGAGAAGTCACCAAAGACGTCTCCCAGCTCGTCGGGCAGGTTCTCCCGGCTGTCGCTTCCGACAATCAGGTAGACCCCGTCCCCCGGGGCGAGGGCGGCCAGATTCCCGGCATCGCCCATTCGAGAGCCCGTTAACAGGGCCATAACCAAGAGTCCGAAAACGGCGATCACTGCCAATAGAAGTAGGCGAATCACCCAACGTTGGCCGCGGGTAAATCGGCGACGACGCGTTTGGTTTGGACGCGGTGTGGTTTGATTCATGGCACCTGCAAAGAGGGCGAAAGGGTGTGCCGTTACGGTAGCTGCGGGAACCCGATACCTGGTCTTCGGTAGTGGGTCAGTTTGGCCTAATGGCTTGCTCAGGTGGCATGCGAGGGTGTGAGGTCGAGGGTTGTATTTCAGCGGAGAGCGATATCACCCGCGCTCGGGAACATTCTTTGGCGTCCCAGCGTCGGCCCAGTCGTTCTTTGGCGCGTCAGCTTCGAAATCGGTTGGTCAGGCGCCAAAGAAGCTCCGAAGCGACGGGCGGCGTCAAGGGGTGAGCGCAACGAG
>JBBDQN010000029.1:0-123090 GCA_040905905.1 Acidimicrobiia bacterium | reverse complement strand
CCACGTGGAGACGTTCGGGATACATCGGTCGGCCGTGGAACTCGAGCCGATCGCCATCCGGCTCGCTCACTCCCTGCTCCAGCATCCACAACGGGCCACCTTCCACGAGGTACTCGTCAACGAAGCCGAGCATCTCGTTGAGCATCGAACGCGCCGTTTCGGCCGTGGTCTGCATCGAGGACACCAACTGTTCGGAAGTTCCCTGGTCGCCGAAGAACGTGCGCAGCACGCCGTCAATTTGGAAATGCGGCTCCTCCGGGTTGGTGTCCAACCACTCAACGAGGGCCGCTCGCCCGACATCGGTGATGGTGTAGCGGTTGCGGGTGCGCTCCCCGGCGGTTTCCTCCACGACCGACGCCCATCCAAGGTCTACCAGCCGCTTTTGCTCGCGGTAAAGGTGCCCTTCAGAGGACCGCCACACGAATCGCAAGCTCCGGCGGACCTGCTGGGTGAGTTCGTACCCAGTCCACGACCGTATCGCGAGCATGCCCAGCAGGCCGAAGGTGGCTGGAGATGGTGTAGCCATGTGACGGCGGATTCTACTCGCATTGCGAGTAGAATCCGTGTAGGCTGAATGACCGAGAGCCTTGAGGTACCTAAAGGGGACGTGCAATGGGAATCGGACGGCTGCGGTGTCACGTGATCGACGTCAACGACCTCGAGGTAGCCGAGGCGTTCTGGTCGCAAGTCACCGGTCTCCCGGTGATCCGGTCCGCATTCCCCGGGCGCTTCTCATATCTCGGCCAAGCTGATCCTTGGCGACACGAGGTGATACTTCACCTGGTCACCGCGCCCAAGGGCCCTGAAACGAACCGTTCACATGTCGATATCGGGGTCCGAAATGTCGATACCGCCATCTCCGAGATCGAGGCGATCGGTGGCACGGTCAAGAGGCAACCGAGCATCTACCCGCGTCCTCACTCCTATGAGGGAGAGCCACCTTCGATCGACTGGGCGGTCATGCAGGACCCGTTCGGCAACGAGTTTTGCCTGGTCAGCGTCCTCACACCCGAAGAATCCAGAGCAGTCGCCCAGGCGGGCGAACAAGGAGACGGCGACGACCACCATTGGAGGGCCGTGGCCGGACGAGCCGCTGCTCGGCGCTGAAGCCTCGGCCAGGGCGACTTCGAAACCCGATACATCGAACTGGGCGAAATGGCCATCCGCCATGCGAAGGTTCCGGGCGGGACCGACATGACGCCCGTGCTAAGAGGACTGCCGGAAGACCGCTGTCCCAGTCCCCACTGGGGCATCGACAGCGGCGACCGAACCGGGCCGTCGTTCAACCCGAGCATGAGGTGCCGTTCTCGATCGGTCTCAAATGTGGGCGATTCCGCTGCATAAAAGATTTCAAAGTCAGAACGAGACCTACCGATCGGCTGTGAATGCGACACCGTCACGTCCATCAATAATCAGACGGACGACACCCCCACTACGTTCCATTACATCGGACCGGGCCGATGACTGGCAGCTCTGAACCGAGCGCCGAGGTGCCGATCCAGCGCTCTTCCGTGCATGCGCATTATCCACCCGGGACTGTTGATATCTAGCGTTCGTCAGGACCGGACGTGGACCGCATCGACAGAGCGAAAGAGGTGCTCGGAGGTGGTGTTTCCGTCGGTTATGTAGAGGACGACCCGTTCGTGGCCATCATCGGCGAGGCGCGTTATGGCATGAGTGATCACGAGCCGTGCCAGCCCCTGTTTCTTGTGCGAGGGAAGAGTCATCACATAGCCGATGAACGGCCGGCCCTGCGACATCGAAACGAGGACTGCGGAGACGATCTCCCCTTCGTCTTCCACGATGTAGGACCTGTCGAGCAACGAATCGTCGTCATCGAGGAACGACTGGACCTCTTCCATGGCGTCATCGAGGTTTTCGCCCTCATAATCGATGGTGCCGACGTATGCATCGAGCATGAGCCTGGCGAGACCGGCGAGATCGGCCGGGACAACGGTCCTGATGTGGAACCCGTCTGACGGTGGGGTCGGGACCAAGTTCGATATGTCGATCTCGTATCGCAGCTTCTCAGACACGTGGGCAGCGTATCTGATGACCCTGCTCGACTAGCACAATCGCGTTTGCGTCTCCCGAGCCATACGTGCCGATCCGTACGTACTCGTCTCAGGGGCGATATCGCCCATACCTGATGATCTCGGTCAATCGATAGGGGAACCGAGAGCTGAGTGGAGCGCTTCGAGGACTCGGGCGAGGGTGTCGTAAGAGAGCGTCTGTGGCCCGAGTGCAAGCTCACTTTCGCCGAACGACGGGAAAATCGGTTGACCCTTGCTGATCGGAGGTTTCCGCACGCCTAGGAGTCGTTGCTCTGTGTGTTGGATCGCATCCCGCATGTCTTTGATGGCCTGGCAATCTGCGTGGTTCGGCATGAGCCTCGGATCCACGAGGCGATCCTCGAGCCGGCGTGTATGGAGCACCGCCCGGTGAGTCAGTGTGATGGACTCTTCGATCGCGCTCACCGCACGGAAGCGTGCAGACTCGTTTCCTTGATGCCGCGTCGCGATCCACTCGCTGAAGTAGTCCCCGCCTCTCGATAGTGGACGAGACCACGATCCACGACGTGTGAGATTCGTAATCAGCGCACGGTCGGGGAAGGTCCGGTCCCGGTCACCAGTGAGAGCATCGACCATCCTTGAGGCGAGGCGATCGCCCGAGAGATGCGCCAGGCTGGGCATCGCGTTCCTGATAAGCAGTCCATCATGTGCCATCGCGGGCCATTGTCGCCGTTCACCTACCACTGACGGCTTCGGAGAGAGTGCCAGGCAGAGGCGGTCGAAAACCGAGCACCGAGGTGCCGTTCTCGGACACTCGCCGATCGGGGCGTTACGCGCCGATATCGTTGGTTCAGATCGGTTAACCGCTCCCGTCCTTTCCTCGACAAGCGACTCCTCTTGGCCAAGAGCGGCAGCCGGTCCTAAGAAATACTCGGCTCAGCACATGTCGGCGCCGTACCGTCGAGCCTTGTGGAACAGCTTCCAGAAGAAATCCTGCGGCACTACACGGAAGATATCGACGAGGGGGTCCGCATCACCGAAGGGCTCGGGCAGCTTGAGCTTGTACGGACCCAGGAGGTGATCCGCCGTCATCTGTCCGGCGGCCCGCTCTCGATCATCGACATCGGTGGCGGACCGGGGGTGCACGCGGCGTGGCTGGCCGAGGATGGGCACGCCGTCCACCTGATCGATCCCATACCCCGCCACGTCGAGCAGGCCCGTGCCCTGAGCAGCGGGGATGGGCGCATCACCGCAGAGGTTGGCGACGCTCGACAGTTGCGAGCTGATGACGAGACGTTCGACGCCGCTGTGGTCTTGGGACCCTTGTACCACCTCACCAACCGAGAGGAACGGTTAAGAGCGCTCCGTGAGGCGCGGCGAGTCGTTCGTCCGGCTGGGCTGGTCTTCGTCGCCGCTGTCTCCCGCTTCGCTTCCCTCTTCTACGGTCTCAGCCGCGGGTTTCTCTTTGACCCGGACTTCCGGCGGATCGTCGAGCGCGACCTCTCGGATGGTCAACATCGCAACCCCGAACGACGGCCCCACTGGTTCACGACCGGATACTTCCACCACCCTGACGAACTCAGACACGAAGCTGAGGCCGCCGAATTCGACGTCATCGAAGTCGTTGGGGTCGAAGGCCTTGCCGGCTGGCTTCCCCAGCTCGCCGCTCGCTGGACAGACCCACCTAGCCGGGAAGCGATCGTCTATTCGGCTCGAGCCATCGAGGGCGACCCGACACTCCTTGGGCTCAGCGCACACCTCCTTCTTATCGCCCAACGGCCAGCGACCGGCTGACATGCAGCCCCGAGGTGAGGCACCGACCGGTTGCGCACACCCATGGGGCAGGAGCGAAAAGCTGCGTCATACCTGCCGTTCTCGGGCAGTCGCGAATTGTTCGGCTCAGTTGCAGGGTGGTGGGCTGCAGGAGGAGCACAGGGCTCTCTTTCGTCGTCGCACCGGCGCGGAAGTGAGGCTTATTCGAGCGACGTGTCGGATGCTGCGGGAGGCGGAAGACGGGGCCGAGAAGATGATCCGGTGAAAGCAGGACGAGACTCCGAATAACGGCGGCCCCCCGTACTTGGTTGGTGAATACAACCATTATGCTGGCCTCGATGCTGACTACCACCGATCAGGGCTTGCAGCGGTTCCAGCAGGCGATGGCAGGTCTTTTTCGGCACGGCACCCTGCAGCGGCTCCACGAGCATGTGGCTTCGCGGGCAGGCATCGACTGCGAGCGAGCTGGCTTCCTGGTCATGCGAAGGGTCGTGTCCGAGGGCCCGATCCGGGTCACCGACCTCGCGCGCGACCTGGGTCTCGATCCCTCGACCATCAGCCGCCATCTCCGTGCCGTCGAGGTTCGTGGCTGGGTGCGCCGGGTTGCCGATCCGGGCGATCGACGGGCTGCCCTGGTGACGGCCACCAAGAGCGGGGAACGGGTGGTGGCCCGTTTGGAGACCGAGCGCCGCCGCCTCCTGGCCTCGGTCCTCGACGGGTGGGACCCGGCGGATCGTGATGCCCTCTTCAACCTGACCGAGCGTTTCGCTGCCGACCTCACCGATCACGTCCAGAGTCACTTGACCTGACGCCCAACCTGTCACAGGACCCAACCGTTGGAAACCACAACTCCCTCTGCGCCTCAGATGACCCATCGCCAGATCCTGCTGGTCCTAAGCGGGCTGATGCTCGGGCTCTTCCTCGCCGCTCTCGACCAGACGATCGTGGCCACCGCCCTCCCCACCATCGCCGGGGAGCTTGGTGGGCTGGAACAGCTCTCCTGGGTGGTTACCGCCTATCTGCTCACCTCCACCGCCTCGGCGCCGCTCTACGGGAAGGTGTCCGACATGTACGGGCGGAAGATCGTCTTCCAATTCGCCATCGTTACCTTCCTCGCCGGTTCGGTGGTGGCCGGGCTCTCCCAGTCGATGGTGCAGCTCATCGGCTTTCGGGCGATCCAGGGACTCGGAGCCGGCGGATTGATCGTGATGACCATGACCATCGTCGGCGACGTGGTCTCGCCGCGGGAGCGGGGTAGGTATCAGGGCTACATCGGGGCCGTGTTCGCTCTCTCCTCGATCGCGGGGCCGCTGCTGGGCGGGTTCTTCGTCGACAACCTCTCGTGGCGGTGGGTGTTCTACATCAACCTGCCCATTGGGCTCGCCGCCCTCTTCGTGACCGCCACCGTCCTCGACTTGCCCTTCCGCCGCGTCGATCATCCCGTCGACTACCTAGGGGCGGGTCTCCTGGTCGGTGGGGTCAGCTCGCTTCTCCTGGTCACGGTGTGGGCGGGCTCCGAGTACGCCTGGGGCTCATCGGTCATCATCGGGCTCTCGGTGCTTTCGGTGACCCTGCTCACCTTGTTCATCCTCCAGGAGCGTCGGGTGGCCGAGCCGATCCTTCCCCTGCGCCTGTTCCGGGATCGCACCTTCGCCATCACATCGGGTGCTGCGTTCATCGTGGGTGTGGGGATGTTCGGAGCGATCGTGTTCCTGCCCCTCTTCCTCCAAGTGGTGATGGGTGCCTCAGCCACCAACTCCGGGCTGCTCCTCCTCCCCCTAATGGGCGGGGTGGTCACCTCATCGATCGTCACCGGCCGGCTCATTACCCGAACCGGCCGATACCGGATCTACCCGATCGTCGGGACCGCCCTCATGGCGGTTGGTCTGTGGCTGCTCTCAACCATGAGCCCCGACACCACCTTGTTCCGGGTCTCGATCTACATGCTCGCCTTCGGGATCGGGATGGGAGGTGTGCTCCAGGTGCTGGTCATCGCGGTGCAAAACGCAGTCGAGGCGCGCGACCTGGGTGTGGCCACATCCTCGGCCACTTTCTTTCGCTCGCTGGGAGGGTCGTTCGGCACGGCACTGTTCGGGGCCATCCTGACCAGTCAGCTGATCACCCGGCTCGCCCCCCGACTCCCCGCCGGGTCGGCAGGCGACCTCCAGAACCTCACGGGAAGCCCCGAGTTGATCTCACAACTCCCAATCGACGTCAGGGGTGACGTGGTCGCGGCGTTCTCTCATGCCATCACCACGGCATTCGCCGCCGCCATCCCGTTCCTGGTCCTGGCATTGGCCCTGGTGATATTCCTCCCCGAGATCCCGCTCCGCGACACGGCTCACGTCGGCGGGTCCGAGTCCGCGACCCCCATCGCTCCGGGGTCGGTCGGGCACTGAGGACCCGGTTCATCGCCATTGGTGCCGAATACTCGGTCCTGGCCAATGCACCTGGTATGAGCGGTTCGCAAATGGGCTCTCCGGTCGTGCACGTGTTTTGCTGAGCCCCTGCTGGTACCGGTTGCTGCTCTGATCTCGAGTTCTCTGTGGGACTACCTCATGTAACGCAAGAGGAAGGAGCATCCCCCCTGCCGATGCTTTCTTCATTCCGGACAGTTCACGTGACTCTGTGGCGTGCCCACAGACGCGTGGGGTGTCAGTGGGGATCCGGCAGTTCTGAACCGCACGCCGAGGTGCCGATACCGGGCGGTATCAGATATGGCGAAACCGCTCGAGAACTGGTGCTCGGAGCGGACATGTCAGACAGTCGTGCCGACCACCGGCGGTCACATCAGTAGCCTCCATGTAGGCTTGGTGTGATGCTGGTGCGACGAACTCTGCAGGTCGCCCTCCTTGCCTTAGTGGCCACGATGGTGCTCACCGTGTTGTGGAACATCGGTTTGGGCGTGGGTGAGCGATTGTGGAACACGGGCTTAAACGTGGGTGGTGAGCCAACGATCGGCCAAACCATCGTTAGCTATTTCCGGTGGGGGCGGTGGGCCGACCTCGCCACGCTTCTCCTGTTCGCAGCCTTGTTGATCGTCACCCCATTTCTGCCCGGAACCAGACGGGCCGGTCACATCGTTGTGGCTGGTGCTGCGATAGCGGTGGTTGGGGATCTGATCGACCTATCCAACCTTTCCAGCCCCGATGCGGGCCGCGGCCTGACTCCCGATGCGTTGGTCGCCGAGTTCACTGCTGGCCGCGTTTTTGGATTCTCGACCGATCCGACCTCGATGTACACGTGGGCTGCAGGGATAATCCTGATGGGGATCGGACTCCTCATCCTGTCAGTCGATGCCGAAGACAGAAAGTGGAGTCGAGTCTCTGTAGTGCTAGGGATCGCTTTTGGTGTGATGGCCCTGACCGGCATCAACGTCTTAGGCACGGGAGGTATCTTCTGGCTCGCTTCTTGGATCGCGATGGGGGCTTGCTTGTACTGGCTTCTGGTTGCTCTCAAGGTCACCGTTGAGTCGAGTGGGTCGGCTGCTAAGGCCAGTCAGCGCACTTTCGCGTCGCTCCACTAGGCGACGAAACCCGACGTCTCAGAAGTTCCAGCCTTGGGTGGCGAGGGCGTGAATCGCCTTTCGACCTCGGCCATCAGACACCAGGCACAGCACATGGCTGGTCGGGTTACCCGCCCTTATCCCACATGGCATAGCAACAAACCCTCGCCGGCGAGACAGGACCTCAGGCAACAGCGAGCTTTTATGGCAACAAGCACGCCGGTTACCCTTTCGACCCGGCGCTTCGCGCCGCCTACTGACTTGAGTGCAGCACTCGGACGCAGAGGACCTTGGGTCCAAAGCGAGCGCGGATGTGCCGATCTGCTCGGCTGCATCTGATACGAGCGGTCCCGCTCGATAATTGTTGATCTGCGCTAGCCGGTTTCACTCCCGGCTTCACGTAGTAGCTCCGCTGGCACACCGGACTCATCAGGTTTGATGGGAGTGGGATGGCCAAAGAACCCGTCGACTCGACAGATCAATCCCACCGAAGGGCTGATGGTGACAATGTCGAGTCCCTCCATCAGGGTCCGACCTCGACCGATCATGTCCCAGCGATACCTGAATCGACCGTGGTGATGATCCACCTCTGATGCGATCACAAACCGATAGTGCGGTTTGCTGGTTCGCAGGCTCCGGATGGCGGCTTCCAACTCCAAGACACCGACGAAGGAGTCGCGGGGATCATTCCATTCAACGTCCGGTGTGACTGCACGGGCGAGATACTGCGGCACGAGCGCCAAGTCCCTTTCGTTCCACGCCGTCCAATAGAACACGAGCGGTTCTGGCATCTGCACATCCCAGGCGGGTAGCCGATAGCGCACATCGGTTGGACTGTTGGGTCCACGAAGTCGTTACTCCGGAAGCCGGAGAACCTGCGATAACGAGCGCCGAAGTGCCGATATCGCGCACCTCCGGAAGTGCTCGTTACCCGCCCAGAGTTGTGATAGTTGGGCACTTCTTTATCCTGAATAGGCACGCATGATCCCAGCGGCCATACTTTACGGACTGATCGGAGGGCTTATCCCGAAGTATCGGTGGTGGGCGATACCAGTCATCGGAGTCATCTGGTCGATCACCCTCACTATCAGCGGTGAACCCGCGATGTCGTTGGCTCAGATCTGGATTGGTGGCTTCTTCTTCGGAGCCCTCAATGGAGCGGTGGGCGTCGCCTTTACATGGTCGGTCTGGAAGCTGATTCAGTTCGTATCCAGGCTCGTCCGCGGGTCTCCGAGAGGGTCAATCAGCGCATAACGCGCGTCTCCTTCACCTTGTTGCGGTCTCAGATAAGGGCATGTCCGCCGGGATCTGGTGATCTGGAGTTCAGGCGGGTTGGCGAGCGACTATCCGCGCTACACCTTCAATCTCTGCATGGTCGAGCACCTCGAAGGAGCCGAAGGCATCCATAAGCTCGCTCGGTTTGATTCGGAAGTCTCCCGGGCCGTGGCCGATTTCGCTCAGCGACACAACCACCAGGATTCCTCCCGAGGCCACCTGTTCCATCATTGCGTCGTCAAGACGGCGGTCAACGAAAAGGTGGCAGAAGAGGAGATCGACTGGTGGGCCCGGTGGAAGTCCGTTGTCGAGGTCGAACACATCGAACCGGCACCGATCTCTTACGCCCGAGCGGCGGGCCAGTTCTCGTGCCAGCTCTATGGCGACGGGAGACACGTCCACACCCCAATAGTCCATGCCTCGCTTGGCGAGCCAGACGGCGCCTCGGCCTCTGCCGCTGGCCAGTTCGAGGGCATGCCCGGTCGTAGGCATGAGGTGTTCAATCGCGGCAAGAAATGGAGTGAGAGGTGGGTCATTGAGCACCGGTGCCAGCCCACCAGCGGCATACCTTTCGTCCCAGTGCTTACGGTCTGCCACGCTCATGAGCCAAATCGTACGGGGCATTTCGAGCACCCGTCTTGTGAGAGTTCGCAGAGCACGCGGGACGTGCCGTTCGCGAGCGGGTAGGCGATGCGAGTGTTATTGCGTGGGATCTGTTGATCTGCGCTGGTCGCCAAGCGTGACTCAGAGCAAAGTGACTTGTGGGGTGTCGTCAGTCATACACCAGCCTGGAGAGGAGCGCCTCCCGGGCGACTCGACCTAGCCGCGGCGTGTCTGCGCGTAGGTCGAAGCCACTGCCGGGATGACCGTCGTGCACAAGGTTCGACCTGGCTACGTAACAATCGTTGATGAATCGCCGAATGGGGCAATCGCCCAAGTCCAGCTTCGACGTATCCATTGACTCGGCTAGCGATCGAATACTGGCGCCGATTGACTCCGATTGAAGATCTAGCAATCCCGAACGCAACGACTGCTTTGCACTTGGGTCGAGGTCCTCACAACTGTCAAGCTGATCGACTGCCGTCTGAATCATGTCGAGCGCGGGTTGGATTCTGCGCTCTCGGTTCGCAAGGATCTCAAGAACGGTTATGTAGGTCACGAATCGTGCCCGATCCGAGGACTCGAACGCAGCGGCCATGTAGACCTCAGAGGCGAGTTGCACCCGATCGTCCGACTCGGTATTCGACGTGCTCTCCAAGAATCTGCCGAGGGTGTCCACGAAGTCGTCGAGGCTCGCGCTGACCGACCCCTCGGCTTCCATCCGCATGTATCTGACTTCCGGACCCTCTTCGTCGAAGACGTCGACCCCGTGCACGTCTCCTCTGAGCTCAACACCGAGTTCCTCTCGGATCTTGTCCTTCACGATCTGACCTATCCCCGTGGAAGCCAGATCAGGCCCCAGATCCATTGATACGTCAGTCGCCACGCCGGTGGCCCGAAGAGCTGCCTTGGCTGCCTGACCCGCCTCCCAAGCTTCCTGCTCACTGGCAAACCCGGTCTGCCTCAGGATCAGATGATCCGGACGTCGGCTTGTTCCCCTCTCAATTACCAAAGCGGTGTGGCGCTTGCGGTAGGGGACCTCGATCGCCCCGTCCGTCTCCGTTGCCGGCAGCCGATCTCTCAGAACGAGAGCACGCAGACGGAAGCCGAAGGGTGGCACCCACTGGATAGTACGAGTCAATTCTCCCGGTTATCCCCAACGGTGACCGGCAGCTCGGGGTGATCTGAAGGTCACAGAGGGTCGTGATCGTTGTCTGCGAGACCATCCTCAAGGCGCCAATCTCGCGCACATCTGGAGGTGCTCGTTGCTATCGGCCCATAGTCGATCTGCGCTACGTTCGAACCCTGATCCGACTACCGCGAGAATCAGTTCATGTCCGGCGACAGCGAATCGAATCGTGAGCGTGAGCGTCGGGAGTGGCTTGAAGAAGGAGAGCGGCTGAAGGACCTCGAGGAGGACTTCTCCGCAGCCAAGCTGGCAGGCACACTCACTGAGGAACTCAGACGGGCGCTGAGTGAAACCCGACGCGCGTATCGAATCCGAGGAGAGCAGACCGGCAAGCGGGCGGGGATGGTGGCGGTTACGACCATCTGGTGGAGGCGATGGCTTCAAGTCGGGATCGACCATGAACTGGACGCCCGAGAAGGATTCCAGCAGTTGGTTGCCAGACAGCCCAACACCGACAGTCTGCTCCTTGAGTTCCATAACGCCGTAATTGCTGTTTGCTCCGCGGCCTTCGCGATCGAAGCAATCCAAAACGACTTCGGGTACCGCATACCTCCGAAGGGATGGAGGAAAACCCCCACGCAACTTCAACGAATCGGTTACGGGCTACGAACCGGCTGGGCACTCGATGAGAAGTACGCGTCAACCCTGGTGAATCGGATCGGGGAGCTGCTTGAAAGGCGCGGCGATGCAGTTCACGCCTACCCCGAGACGCTCCCCGCGCGACCTCACCCCGCTGGTCTTAACTCGGGTGCCGAGCACGAGATCTTCAATGCCGTGAGTGCAAGAGAAGCTATCGATCTGGCTCTCGAAGTGGTCAAACTCACGGCGTCGGATCCATCCCCCGATCTCCCGCCTCCTTACAACCGGTGGATGCGCAGATGGGTCGCGGCACGACAGCCATACCGTGATCAGGTACAGGAGATGCAGGAACGGAGAGACCGTGTGCCGCTGGACGTCCCCGACGCAGCCGACTAGTTAGAAGGCCTGCCTTGCGGCCCCCTTGCTCCGCCGTCCTTCGTCGACGGATATTGAGGCGGAGCGGCACCACGCATAAAGCGCGCACGCGAACATCGAATAGAGCCGATTCACCCACGCGAGAACCGGCAATCGGTGCGTTTTCTGGTGTTGCGTCCTTCACGCGACATCGAACGCGAAAAGCACGCGACTACCTTTCGACGCGGCGATTCGGCTCAACACTGGCTGCCCGCACCTGCTTAGTGTGAGTGACGAAAGGACGAGCGAGCCAATGCAGACCACCGAGAACGTCAGCACCCTGCTGGACGCCAACCTGGAGGCGGGTCGGGCCTCCTCGACGGCGGCGATCACCGCCATCGACGAGCGCTGGACCTTCGCCGAACTTCACGCCGCCATGTGCCGGGTGGCTGCTCACCTCAAGGTGATCGGGGTCAGGCGGGAGGAGCGAATCCTTCTCGTCCTCGACGACACCCCCGCTTTCCCGGCTTCCTTCCTGGGAGCGATGCGGATTGGGGCGGTGCCTATCCCGGTCAACTTCCTGGCTCGCCCCGAGGACTTCGGCTACTTCCTCGATGACTCCTACGCCGTCGCCGCCATCGTCGACGCCGCTTTCTTACCAGTGGTGGGCCCGCAGCTGGAAAAACGGGAAGCTGTGCGGAGGATCGTGGCCAACGGCGAGGCCGACGGTTACGAGTCGCTCGACGACTGGATGAAAGAAGGTCCTGTCGAGCTCGACCCGGTCCCCACCCACCAGGATGACCCCGCCTTCTGGCTCTACAGCTCAGGCTCCACCGGTGCGCCCAAGGCGGTGGTCCACCGCCACGCCGACGTCGCCGCTACCTGTCGTCACTACGCCTGGCCGGTGTTGGGGATCGGACCGGAAGACGTCGTGTTCTCCAGTACCAAGATGTTCCACGCTTACGGGTTGGGCAACAACCTGACCTTTCCCATGTCGGTCGGGGCCACCTCTGTCTACCTGACCGGGAGGCCCACCCCGGAAAGGCTGTTGGAGCGGGTCCAGAGTCACCGGCCAACTCTCTACTTCTCGGTTCCGGCCCTCTACAACGCCATCCTCGCCCATCCCGCCCTCGACCAGACCGACTGGTCATCGGTGCGGCTGGGAGTGTCGGCCGCCGAACCGCTGGCGCCCGAGATCTGGCGGCGGTTTCACGAGAGGACGAAGATTGAGATCCTTGACGGACTCGGCTCGACCGAGATGTTGCACATCTACTGCTCAAACCGGGCGGGGAGCGTCAAACCCGGCACTTCCGGCATCCCGGTCGACGGCTACGAGCTGCAGATCCGAGACGAGGCGGGCAAGGTTATCGAATCCAGCGAACCCGGCGAGTTGTGGGTGCGCGGTCCCAGCGCGCTCGCCGCATACTGGCATCAGATCGAGCGGACCCGGGAGAAGCTGGCGGGCGGCTGGTTCGCTTCGGGCGACCGCTATCACCGCGACGAGGACAATTACTACGTGTATGAAGGCCGGGTAGATGACATGATGAAGATCGGCGGGCTGTGGGTGAGCCCGATCGAGATCGAGAACCGGTTGATGGAACATCCGGCGGTTCGGGAGGCGGCGGTGGTCGGGGTCCAGATCGACAACGCCTCCCGAATCAAGGCGGGGGTCATTCTGGCCGGCGAGCGACGCGGAGACGACTCATTGGTGGCCGAGCTGCAGGACTGGTGCAAGCAGAGCCTCCTTCGATACCAGTACCCCCACCTGATCGAGTTCGTCGACGACTTTCCCCGCACCCCCACCGGGAAGATCCAGCGTTTCAAGTTAAGGGAAGCCTCCCGGTAGCCGATTTCTCGACGCTGGCGACAAAGCGAGCGGTAGCCGCCGTGACCGCCTCGGGATCGATCAGATGAGGAGAGTGTCCCGATCCGGAGACCATCAGCCGTTCGATCGGACCACCCACCTGGCTCGCGATCGCATCCAGCTGACGCAGGCTTCCGTATTCGTCTTCTTCACATTGAATAAGCAGCACCGGGCACCCGATTTCCGCCAGATACTCCTCCAGGTTCCAGGTCCGGAACTCGGGGCTCAGCCAGACGTCGGCCCAGCTATAAAACGTTGCCTCCGGGTCGGCGTGGTACTTGGACATCTTCTCGCTCATCTCTGATTCGGGAAACGAGGCATGCACAACCTCGATGCTGTTGAGACCCTCCTCTTCGGCAAAGACGTGGGGGGCAAGGAGAACCAGGCCGGCAGTCGAATGGCCGCTACCCGCGTAGATGATCGCGATTGATGCCCCCTCGGAGTGCCCGATCAGAATCGGCGGCCGGTCCAGCAGCCGGTCAACCAGGATCGGCAACACCTCGATTGCTTCGACATGCATGTAGTTGACGGCCCGCGGCTCCGTGAGCGGATCGGACCAGCCGTAGCCGTAGCGGGAAAAGACCAGGGCCGGATGACCGCTTCGCCCCACAATCTGTCCCGGGAAGTCGCGCCACAGATCGATGCTGCCCAGTCCCTCATGGAGAAACACGAGCGGGGTGGCTGCAAGGTGTGGCTCGAACAATCGGTACTGGAGCCGATGCCCGGCCACCTCGATGAAGCCGTCAATCAGCTCCACCTGTTACCTCGACCGGTGGCCATTCGCTGCTCCTTTGGTCCTGACCGGCGGGTCAGTATATGATTGCGCCACGTATGGTTGGGTTGTGATCGACTTCCAAACCCACCCCGATTCTTATCGCCACTGGGGAATGAGGATCGAGGGCCGGGTCGCCTACCTGGATATGAAGGTCGATCCCAACGGCGGCATCCAGCCCGGCTACGAGTTGAAGCTCAACTCCTATGACCTCGGGGTGGATATCGAACTGGCCGATGCCGTTCAGCGGCTCCGCTTTGAGCACCCAGAGGTCGGGGCGGTGGTGATCAGTTCGGCGCTTGAGCGCATGTTCTGTGCCGGGGCCAACATCGGAATGCTCGCAACGGCCTCACATCCCCTCAAGGTCAACTTCTGCAAGTTCACCAATGAGACCCGCCTGGCCATGGAGAATGCCTCCACCCATTCCGGCCAGCGTTACCTGGCGGCGGTGGCAGGCAACGCGGCCGGGGGTGGCTACGAGCTGGCGCTGGCCACCGATCACATCATGCTGGTCGACGACCGCAACGCTGCCGTGTCCCTCCCCGAGGTGCCGTTGCTCGGGGTCCTCCCCGGTACCGGTGGGCTCACTCGGCTCACTGACAAGCGACACGTGCGTCGGGATCGGGCAGATGTGTTCTGCACCTTGGCCGAAGGCATGAAGGGTCGCAAAGCTTGGGAGTGGGGTCTGGTCGACGAGTTGGTGCCGGCTTCCTCCTTCGCGGAGACTGTGGCAGCCCGGGCGGCCGAATTCGCTGGCCGAAGCGATCGTCCACCGAAGACAAGAGGAGTGGAGTTGACTCCGCTCGAGCGGCGCATCACCGACCAGGGCGTCGTCTACTCGTTGGTCGTGGTCGAAATCAACCGCGAGGAGCGCGTCGCCACCGTCACCCTGGCCGGGCCGGACGAATCCCCGCCGGCGGATGGTGAGGGAGCCGCCGCTGCCGGAGCCGCGTTCTGGCCGCTTCGGCTGAGCCGCGAACTCGACGACGCCCTCCTTCACCTCCGCCTCAACGAACTCGAGATCGGCACGCTCATCATCAAGACCAAGGGCGACCTCGGTTTGGTCCTCGCCTACGACCAGTTGCTCCTCACTCACACTGACCACTGGCTCGTCCGAGAAGTCCTTCTCTATTGGGGGAGAGTGCTGCGGCGGGTCGATCTCACTTCCCGCTCGTTCATGGCCTTAATCGAGCCCGAGAGCTGCTTCGGCGGGCTGATGGCCGAACTTGCCTTGGCCGCCGATCGCTCTTACATGCTCGCCGGTTCCTGGTCGGGGGAGGGCGGCGCGATCGCATATCTCGCTCTCACCGAGGCCAACCGCATCGCCTACCCGATGTTCAACGGACTCTCCCGTCTGGAGACACGATTCTTTGGGGATCCCGACGGCCTCCAATCCGCCCAGAAGACGATCGGGGAGATGCTGGACGCTCATGGAGCTGTGGCAGTGGGGGTGGTCACCGACGCGATGGACGACCTCGACTGGGACGACGAGCTGCGAGTCATGCTGGAAGAGCGCGCTTCCTTCTCTGACGACGGACTGACGGCCCTAGAGGCCAATCTCCGTTTCCCCGGCCCGGAGACCATGGAAACCAAGATTTTCGGACGGCTCAGTGCCTGGCAGAACTGGGTGTTCTCTCGCCCCAACGCTTCCGGCGAGAACGGTGCCCTGCGGCGATATAAGAGCGGGATCCGACCCGATTTCGATTGGAGGAGAGTGTGATGAGCTGGGAACAGGTCGACTACGACGCTCTGATCCCCAACAACGTGGGGTTGGCCGACGACCCCAAGCTCAAGCGGGCGCTGGAGACCTGGCATCCGGGCTACATCGACTGGTGGATGGCGATGGGCCCGGAAGGTTTTCAGATGACAGATGTCTACCTGCGGACAGCTATCAGCGTGGAGAAGGAAGGGTGGGCCAAATTCGGCTACGTGAAGATGCCTCAATACCGTTGGGGGGTACTGCTGGCTCCACCCGAGGAAGACCGGCGCATCCCTTGCGGCGAACATTACGGCCAGCCGGCCTGGCAAGAGGTGCCGGGAGAATATCGGTCGATGCTTCGAAGGCTGATCGTCATCCAGGGTGACACCGAGCCGGCTTCTGTCGAACAGCAGCGCCACCTGGGAAACACCGCTCCCTCGCTCTACGACATGCGCAACCTCTTTCAGGTCAACGTTGAGGAAGGCCGTCACCTCTGGGCCATGGTCTACCTGCTCCTCAAGTATTTCGGACGGGACGGGCGCCAAGAGGCCCAAGACCTCCTCGCCCGCCAGTCGGGCTCGTCCGAGAAGCCGCGCATGTTGGGTGCCTTCAACGAGGCGACCCCCGATTGGCTCTCTTTCTTCATGTTCACCTATTTCACCGACCGGGACGGAAAGATGCAGTTGGAGGCCCTGGCCCGGTCCGGATTCGATCCCCTGTCCCGGACGTGCCGGTTCATGCTGGCGGAGGAAGCCCATCACATGTTCGTGGGTTACACGGGGGTCAAGCGCATCGTCGAGGCCACGGCCAATGCCATGGCCGCCGCCGGGATCGAGGATCCCTATGACGTAGAGGTGGTCCGCCAGCTCGGGGTCATCGACCTCCCCCTCATCCAACGCAAGGTCAATCTTCACTACTCACTGACCCTCGACCTGTTCGGCTCGGAGGAGTCGACCAACGCCGCCAACTTCTTCAACTCCGGAGTGAAGGCCCGCTATCACGAAGAGGAGATCGACGACGACCACCAGCTTCGCCAGGCCACCTACCCGGTGATGAAGCTGGTTGAAGGCAAGCTACGACAGGTCGAAGTCCCCGCCCTCAACGCCCTCAACGCCCGACTCCGTGACGACTTCATCGAGGACTGCATGGGCGGCATCAGCCGCTGGAACCGGGAGACTCAGAGCCAGGGGATCGACTTTGAGATCAGACTTCCCCATGGCGCCTTCAACCGCAAGATCGGGGAGTTCTCCACGATCTCGGTGACGCCCGAGGGCCATGTGGTGAGCAAGAAGGAATTCGAAGCGTCCCGGGACCATTGGCTGCCCAACACCGACGATCAGGAGTTCATCGAAAGCCTGATGCGGCCTCACTTCGAGCCCGGCGACGTCGCTCCTTGGATCGCCCCACCGACCAAAGGTATAGACCAAAGGCCGACCGACTATGAATACGTCAAGTTGCCCTGAGAGCTTTTCTCTCCGCGAGTCTCGCCGGGCCTAGTCAGCCGGATCAGCTCCGGCGAGCAGGTTGCGGATGTGGGTCGGCCAAGGGACCGTTTTTCCGGTCTCCCGATCGATCAGAACGATGACGAGGCGTCCGCTCACTGCGGTTTCTCCATCTCGGTTCACCCGCACCTCGTAGCCAAGCGAGCTCTCTCCCACTGTGGTGATCGCCAGGGTTATCTCGACTTCGTCGTCGAAGAAGAGCAGACTCCCGAAGTCATACTCGATATGAACCCGGGGGGTGAGCCCGAAGGTCTCGTTGATGATGCCCAACCGTCGATGGAGTTCAGCTTCGGCATCCTCGGTCCAGCGGATGGCCGTCGAGTGGTGCCAGTGTCCGGCCGCGTCGGTGTCCATCCACTGGACCCGCCGGCGAATAGTGATCGATACGCCCATCAGCCAACGCCCAGGAGCCTGAGAATTGCTTGCTGGCAAGCATCCCGCCATTGGCTGTGGGTAGTCCGCCAGTTGTCGGTCTGCATCCACTGCAGAAATGTTCCCTCGATCAGAGCCCGCATGTTGCGGGCAGCCAGATGGGCGTCGGTGACTTGAAAAGAGCCGTCCCTCATTCCGGCTTCGATTACCTCGGCGTAAAGGCCGTTGATGATCTCGGTGAGCATCATGGGAAGTTCTCCGAAGCGGGGCACCCGGGCAGCGTGCTCGACCAGGTCGAGGTAAAAGAGGTAGAAGTCCCGGTTGGCTTGGGGGTCGATGAACACCGCGTCGATTAGAAGGCTGATCGCCTCGGCTCCGGTCGTCGCCGGCTCAAGCCGTCGCAGGATGCGCTCGGCTGTCCTTTGCAGGGCCCACTGCATGGCGGCATGGAGGAGGGCGTCTTTCGTGCCGAAGTGATAGAGGAGAAGAGCCTTGGATACGCCGGCCTCCTCGGCAATGTCGAGGAGAGTGAGGCGGTGGGAGCCGCGGTCCGCCATCATCTGGTAGGCCGAGCGGATGATCTCCATCTCCCGAGGGCTCCGCTCGGCAAGAGTCTTCGAGGTCACGGATCGGAGGGTACCGTGTCCGCCGTCAGGTACTGACCAATGGGTCAGGCGGGACCCGGTGTCTCTCAGCTCGACTCCAGGAAGTCCATCGCCAGACGGGTGAAAATCTCCGGCTGCTCGAGGTTGGCCAGGTGGGCCGCTTGGGGAATCACCTTCAGCCGGCTGTGGGGTATCTGTCTTTGAAGCCACTCCGCCTGGTCCGGGGGAGTGGACTGGTCTTTTTCCCCAGCCATGATCAGGGTGGGGCAGCGGATGCTCGGTATTGCGGCCGAGAGGTCGCCATCGCGGAGAGCAGCGCAGCACCCGATATAGCCCACCGGGTCCACCGAGGTGAATGTCTCCTCGATCTGGCGGAGTACCTCCGGCCGACGCCGGCCGAAATCGGGAGTGAAGAATCGGGCAACGACACTGGGGCGAATCCCCGCCATGCCCTGGTCGATAACGGCCTGGATGCGGTCCGCCCACAGCTCCCGGCTTCCCACCCGCGCCGCCGTGTTGCTCGCTACCAAGGTCAGCAGCCGCTCGGGAGCGTTGATCGCCAGCCACAGACCGAGGAGACCGCCGAGGGAGATCCCGCAAACGTCGAACCGAGCGAGACCGGTCTGGTCGGCGATGGCGAGCACGTCGGCGCCAAGGTCATCCAAGCCGTACTCGCCGGGATGGGCCATAGACCGGCCATGGCCAGGGAGGTCGATGGCAACCACCCGCCTCAGCGTGGCGAAGGCCTTGAGTTGGGGCGCCCACAGCTGGCTGTCGCTGCCGAGCGAGTGGAGAAGAACCAGACCTCGCTGGTCGATAGGTCCCTGCTCGGTCCACTTGAGGGTCCCCGTCCGCAGTCTCGACCGGGTCAAGCCGTCCCCACCACCTGGTCGAACAAAGAGAGCACTTGGTCGATCTGGCGACCCACCGAGCCCGCAGTCTGCTCGGGGGGAACTCGGGACGCCATGCGCCCACCATCGACCTCGAGGGTCGCCAGCGCCTGCTCCATCGCTTCGCAGGCGGCGGCGGCGGTTTGGAACACCAGCGGCACGGCCAGCCATTCGACCTGCCACGAGCCGAGGGCACGGTCGAGCTCATGCGGCCTTGCCTGGGTGATCATCGCTGCCGCCCCCCGGCAGGCGTCGGCCGCGGCCAGGGCCCGGATCGGGTCAATCGGGTTGCGCTTGCCGGCCATACTCGATGACCCCCCGGTTCGGACGGTGACCTCGGCGGTGTCGCTTTGGGCGAGGAGGGCGATGTCCATGGCCACCTTGGCCAGCCAGCCCACCGGCCCCTCGATGGCTTTGATAACGTCCACGATCCGAGAGCGGTCGGTGTGCCAGGCGTGGGAAGGGCTAGCGAGGCCCAGTTTCCGACCCAAAGCCTCGGCCACCTCTTCCGATACGTCTCCATAATCGGCCCGGGTGCCGACCGGGCCTCCGAGCTGGACGGCGAGGCCGGAACGAACCTCCCGCATCGCCTCCAGGTGACGCAACGTCGGCACCAACCACATCGCCACCCTCATACCGAACGTGGTTGGCGTGGCATGTTGGAGGAAGGTGCGACCGATCTGCGGTTGCTCTCGATGAGCCAGCACCAGTCCCCGCATGGTGTAGGCGATGCGAATGAGAGACGACTCGAGGAGGGTGAGGCCCTGCCGGGACTGGAGGATCTGGGCGGTATCGAGAGCATCTTGGCTGGTGGCGCCGTAATGCACCCAACGGGTTTGAGCCTCGTTGCCGAGGCGGGCCTTCACCTCGTCAACAATGACAAGCAGCGGGGTGCCCTGTTCCCAGGCGGAGGCCAAGACCGCTTCAGGGTCGGCTAGCGGCTGGCGGCAAGCCTCCGCCACCGCCTCCGCCTCCTCTGCCGGCGCCAACCCTGTCTCGGCCAGGGCCAGGGCCAGGGCGGCTTCGAACTCGAGGATGGCGTTGGCTCGACTGGTGGCTGTCCATACCTCTGACATGGCAACCGTGCTGAAACCGGGATCGAAAGTGGGCAATGAGGTCATGGGAAAGGGGCCAAACTAGAAGTCGAAGAACACAGTCTCATCGTCCCCCTGGAACTTGATGTCGAATTCGTACAGCTTGGGGGTCGAGCCGGGGATGAGCTTGGCAATGAGGGTATGGCTCCGCTCTCGGGGAGCCTGACGGAGGATCAGGTCATCGCGATTCGCCTCGTCCTCGTCGGAGAGATAGATGCGGGTGAAGACGGGATTGAGTGTCCCACGAGCTTGCACGATCACCGAGACATGGGGGGCCTGGAGGGCGCCTTCAGAGTCGGGCAACCTCCCCGGCTTGACCGTTTCCAAACGCCACACGCCAGACTCGAAATCGGTCATAGCCCGGGCGAAGCCGGTGAAGCTAGGAGCGATTGCCGGCTCCGGGTTGTCGTCGGGCCGGTTGTCGTCGGGCCGGTTGTCGTCGGGATGGCGGTAGCGGCCACCAGGGTTGGCCTGCCAGAACTCGAGGAGGGCGTCTTCGATCGGGAGGCGGGCGCCGTCTAGAACCCGGCCGGTAACCGTGATCCGTTCACCGCCCGGGGTAGCAATCACGTTCTGGCCCTTCCCGCCGAGGCGCATCGAGAAAAATGGTCCGACGGTCTGCGAAGGAGTCTGGCCGAGTTGGGGGCTCACTCCTCGGTTTCCTCTCTCAGGGCGCTCAGCTCGCCCCGGAGGACGATGTCGAAGCGGTATCCAAGTGCCCAGTTCTCGACGGTGAGGTCATGGTCGTAGTGGCTGATCATCCGGTGCCGAGAATGCTCGGGGGCGGAGTTGAAGATCGGGTCGAGGGCCAGGAGCGGATCGCCCTCGAAGTACATCTGGGTGACCAGGCGGCTGCCGAGGGCGGGACCCAAGACCGAGAAGTGGATGTGGGCCGGTCGCCAGGCGTTGGGATGGTTGCCCCACGGATAGGGTCCCGGTTTGATCGTGGTGAACCGGTACTCTCCCCGTTCATTTGTTAGGCATTGGCCAACCCCGATGAAGTTGGGGTCGAGAGGGGCCGGAAAGGCGGTTTCTCGCCAGTGGGCGTATCGTCCGGAGGCATTGGCCTGCCAGATCTCGAGGATCGTCCCCGGGACTCCGCGCCCGTTCTCATCGAGGACCTGGCCGTAGACGATGATCCGCTCTCCGATGGCCTCGCCTCCAGTGCCGGCGTTGGTGGTGAGATCGGCGTCCTCTTCGGCGATCTCCGACCAGACCGGGCCGGGACCAGTGGTCTCAGTAAGAGTCGCCACGATGCTCACCAGGTCATGAGTCGGACTTCGCTTGATCGTCGACTTGTAGTCGGGATAGCGGAACGGAGGATGGTCGGCATAGGCCCGGGGCCCGTAATGGCGAACGGGAGGTTCGGTCACAGCGTCTCCTGCTCGTAAATCGACTTGGCGAGCTTGAAAGCCCGGTTGGCGGCGGGGACGCCGGCATAGGCGGCGACGTGGAGGAGAACCTCGGCCACCTCGGGCGGCGTCACTCCGGTATTACGCGTCGCTCTTAGATGCAGCTCGAGCTCTTCGTGGTTGAGGGCGCCCAGTATCGCGATCGTGAGCATGCTCCTCGTCTTCAGGTCGAGACCTGGTCGGGTCCAGATCCCGCCCCAGACGTTCTCGGTGATCCAATCTTGAAAGTCGCGATCGAGTTCGCTGGTTGCCGCCGTCACCCGGTCGACGTGTTCCGACCCCAGGACCTGGCGCCGTACCTCCATCCCTTCCTCAATCGAGCCCATTACCTGCCTCCTTGGTGTTCGTCATGGGGAAGGCCCCACATAGCCTTCGGCCATCGTCCGCCGGGCGTTCTCGGACGCAGCAAGATATTCGAGTTCGGACAGTTGCAGCCTCCGCTCGAAGTCGTGGGCGATCCCCGGGAAGTGGTGCATCATGGTTGTCATCCACCAGGAGAATCGCACCGCCCTCCACACCCGGGAGAGAGCGGTTATCGAATAACCGTCGAGCCCCGTCATCGAACCTGTTCGGTAGCGATCGGCGAAAGCCTCGGCCAAATAGACCACGTCGGAGATGGCGAGATTGAGTCCCTTGGCGCCGGTCGGGGGAACGACATGGGCGGCGTCACCGGCCAAGTACAGGCGCCCGAAGCTCATCGGCTCTACTACCCAACTGCGGAGGGGGGTCACAAGCTTTTCGATGGTAGGTCCGGTCACCAGGCGTTCGGAGACGCCCGACGGCAAGCGGTTCTTGAGCACCTCCCAGAACCGGTCATCGGGCCAGTCTTCGATCTGGTCGTCTGCGGAGCCCTGCACGTAGTACCGGCTCAGCTGCCTGTTCCTCATCGAGCAGAGGGCGAACCCGGTCTCGTGATTTGCATAGATCAGCTCGTCTGCAACCGGGGGGGTGGGGCTTAGTACCCCCACCCATACGAACGGATATGTTCGCTCGAAGCTCCGGAGGAGGGGCTTGGGTATGTACTCGCGAGTGACGCCATGAGCACCGTCACAGCCCACCACAAAGTCACACTCCAGCTCTTGCCGCTTTCCTTGCCGGAGGAAGGTGACTGTGGGGCGAGCGCCGGAAATGTCGTGGAGCTCAACTCCTTCCGCTTCGTCGACGAGGGAGATGTCGCCTGCGTCGATGGCTTGATATAGGTCCTTTTGCAGTTCGGTCTGCCCATAGATGATGACGTACTTGCCGACGAGCCCCATGAAGTCGATGCGGGTCAAACGCCCACCGAAGGCAAGGTTCACACCTTCGTGAATGAAGCCTTCCTGATCCATCCTGTTGCCAAGGCCAGCATCCCTCAGAACCCCGGCGCTGCCGTGCTCGATAACCCCGGCGCGGACCCGTTCGAGCACATGTTGGCGGGTCCGCAGCTCGAGGATCACACTCTCGATGCCCGCGAGATGGAGGAGGTGTGCGAGCAGCGAGCCGGCTGGGCCCCCTCCGACAATGGTTACCTGCGTGCGTTTTGGGATCTGGCTCATGCTGCGCCGGCGACCCTTGTGCCGGTCCTGTACGCTAGTCGCACGAATGGACGCTCTGCGTACAGGAAGCAGGTGACCGGTGACGGAGATCACGACCCTGGCGGAGGCGGTAAGTGAGCTCATCCACGATGGCGACGTTATCGCCATGGAGGGTTTCACCCATCTGATCCCTTTCGCCGCCGGCCACGAGGTGATCAGGCAGGGGAGGCGGGATCTCACCCTTTGCCGACTTACCCCCGATCTGATTTACGACCAGCTGATCGGGGCCGGCTGCGTCCGCAAGCTGATCTTCTCCTGGGGAGGTAATCCGGGAGTGGGTTCGCTGCACCGTTTCCGTGACGCGGTTGAAAACGGATACCCCCGCTCACTGGAAATAGAAGAGCACAGCCATGCCGGGATGGCAGCTCGTTACGTCGCCGGCGCTGCCGGCTTGCCCCTGGGAGTGCTGCGGGCATATGCCGGGACCGATCTCCCGGCCCAAACCAGGAGCATCACCACTATTACCTGCCCTTTCACCGGTGAGGAGTTAGCAGCAGTGGCCGCCCTCCGCCCGGACGTCACCGTCATTCACGCCCAGCAGGCGGATTGGCAAGGCAACGTCGCCTTTTGGGGCATAACCGGAGTGCAGAAAGAAGCGGTGCTGGCCGCCCGCACGTCGATCGTCACCGTCGAAGAGGTGGTCGACCAGCTCGCGCCTCACGGGCCCAACCACGTGGTCCTGCCATCTTTTGTGGTGAGCGCGGTGGTGCCGGTTCCGCAAGGATGTCACCCCTCCTACGCCATGGGCTATTCATCCCGCGGAAACCGGTTCTATCTGGAGTGGGACCGGATCTCCGCCGATCGGGAATTATTCGAAGAGTGGCTGCGCCACTTTGTTTTGGAAACGTCGGATCATGCCGAGTACATCGAGCTCCTGAGTGAGGCCACGGCACAAACGCGGAAGGGCCGTGACTAAACCATGAGTTCTACTGAGGCCTACTCATCTGACGAGATGATGACCGTCACTGCTGCTCGCCAGCTACGTGACGGGGCCGTCTGCTTTGTTGGGATTGGGCCGCCGAGCGAGGCGGCCAACCTGGCCCATCTCACCCACGCACCCAACCTGGTCCTGATCTACGAATCGGGGACGATCGGGACCAGTCCCAGGGTGTTGCCCCTTTCTATCGGCGATGGTGAGCTCGCCGAGACGGCGGTGTCCGTCGTGAGCGTCCCCGAGATCTTCTCATACTGGTTGCAGGGGGGAAGGATCGACGTCGGATTCCTGTCGGCTGCACAGATTGACAAGTACGCCAATCTCAACAGCACTGTCATTGGTCCGTACGAGAGTCCGCAGGTGCGTTTGCCGGGGGCGGGAGGAGCACCGGAAATAGCAGGTGCCGTCGGTGAGGTGTTGGTGATGATGCGCCATCAACGCCGCGCCTTTGTGGAACGGGTCGACTTTCTGACCTCGGTCGGGTTTGGCCGTAACGGCGGCGGACGGTCATGGCTGGGCGGCGCCGGCCCAGCCGCGGTCATCACCAACCTGGGAGTGCTTCGACCCGACCAACAAACCAAAGAGCTCATCCTTAGCTCGATTCACCCACGAGTAGAGGTGTCGAAGGTGTTGGAAGAGACCGGCTGGAACCTGAAGGTCGCCGATGATCTGTCGGTTACCCCACCGCCGACCGACATGGAGCTTGCGACCTTGCGAGAGCTGCGGCGCCGCACCCGCGAAGCGCACTCGAGCTGGAAACCGGCTTCCGGCTAGGTTCGAACCAAGGAGCCGGCCCGCTTGGTGATAACAGCAGTTGCTTCCAGCAGCTTGGGCAGGTAATCGTCGATCATCTGGTCAACTGTCGATCGGGAGGCATGGCAGGAGACGTTGAGGGCAGCCAGGACCCGCCCATGACTATTGGCGATTGGTGCGGCGATCGACCGCACCCCGTCCTCGAGCTCCTGATCGACCAGGCACCAGCCCTTTCCACGGGTTTGGTCGATGATCTCTCGTAGCTGGCTTCTGCTGTTCACGGTGCGAGAGGTGAGCGGCTTCAATACGACCTCGCTCAGATAGCGATCGAAGTCCGGGCGGGGCAGGCCGGCCAGCAGCACCCTGCCCATGGACGTGGCAAAGGCGGGAAGACGAGAGCCCAAAGCCAGGGCGATAGTCATGATTCTCGTCGTCGGCACCCGTGCTACATAGACGATCTCGTGACCATCGAGCACTGCCATCGACGAGGACTCCCTGATACTCACTACCAGTTCTTCCATGACAGGGAGGGCGAGATCGGGGAGCCTCAACGCCGACAGATACGAATAACCGAGATCGAGGACCTTGGGGAGGAGGACGAAAGATGTGTTCTGCTGCTCGACGTAGCCAAGGTTGACCAGAGTGTGAAGTAGCCGCCGGGCGGTCGCTCGGGTCAGACCGGTGCGACGAGCGACTTCGCTCAATGTGAGCCGCTGGTGCTCGGCGGAAAATGCGTTGATTACCGCCAGCCCGCGTTCCAACGCCCGGACATGGTCGGCTTTGCGCTCCATCCCTTCCAGTCTACGAGGTGTGTACGCAGTGCGAACACGAGGAGTCCTTTAGGCCGCACCCTGTCAGGCCATGCGAACCTTGGAGACTGTGGCTGACACCTGGCGGGACGGCAAGCTGGCCGGGTTCGCGTCTATTCCTAGCTAATCGAGCTGCTCGCGCAGGAACGCGACGGTCCGCGCGTAGGCGAGCTCGGTCGCCGCGGCGTCGAACTCGGGTCGGTCCGATTCCATGAACCAATGCTTCGTCCCCGGGTAGACGTGCACGGTGCTGCCGTCTGCCACCTGGGTGGCGTCGACGTACGGGTCCTGCTCGGCAAAGTGGCCCAGGTATGCGGCTCCGCCAGGCGCCTCGAAAACATCGCTGTAGATAGACACGAAGGCGGCGACATCGGGTCGAGAAGCCGCGACCTGGCTCCCGTACCAACCGCCGAAGCTCAGGGCGATGATCCCGGCCCGGTCTCCGCGCGCGCCCGAGTCCGCCAGAAGATGGTCGAGGGCCGCCCGGACACGTCCCATGATGCGGTCCGGATTCAGCCCTCCGGACTGGCCACCGCCCTGCTCGATCGCCGTGGTGTGCGCCTCGGCATCCTCGATCGTGGTCAGGACGGCGTTGAACAGATCCGGCGCCATGACCGTGAACCCGTCGCCGGCGAGCCGGTCGGCGAGATCGCGGATCGTTTCGTTGAGGCCCCACCAGGCATGGAGCAGCAGGATGGGCGCCCCGGGCGGCGGGCGCGCCGGTGCGAGGTAGGCATCGGTGTCTCCAGGCGCCGCATCGATGTGGATCCTCTCGCCCATCGATCGAGAATACCTATCCGCCTCTTACTGGTGACGGTGACGCTTCATTACGTACCCTAGCGCCGGTGGTGAATCGAAGTGCGAAGAGCGTGGATATGAAATCTGCGGTCGAAATATCGCCGAGCGCCGTGCGACGGTAAGTTCGACTCACTGTTGATTGCAGGTTTTTCAGATCAAGGGAGGAGGTCACGTGACGAAAAGCGGGTCCATGACTGTCACGGAGTGGCTACTTGACTCGGATCCGTCGATCCGTTGGCAGGTGATGAGGGATCTCACCGACGAACCCAACGACGCGGTGGCAGCTGAGCGATCCCGGATTGCCACCGAGGGTTGGGGGGCTCGGCTGCTCGCACTCCAGGACCCAGAGGGTCAATGGGGCAGGCCTCAACTCCCAGCCTGGACTGATGAGAGATCTGCTGAGGCGATCGACCTCGTGGAGAGCAAGCGGGACCCGGACGGGCGATGGCCTCTGGATAACACCCATCCCGGTCGGGTTCACTTCGACATGGAGGAAGGCGACGGCAAGCCGAGCCGCTGGAACACCCTTCGCGCCATGCGCGTGCTCGCGTGGTACGGGCGCCGCCGATAAGCAACGTGACGATTAAAAGGCTTCCAGCAACTCACGACGCGGTCCGCCGTGCCCCAGCAAGCTCTCGACCATCTCGAGAGAGAATGGCGTGGGCGAGTGGACCGGATGTCTGACTTGCTCGCCCAGGTCCCCACCCCAAAAAGAGAGAGGACGAACAGGGCGAGATGGAGCAGGAAGAACCTTAGGCAACGTCGCTTTCGGGTCTTACCCAGTGAGTGACTGAGGTTGTTAAGCGCTTGGCATGCTACGGACGGCTACATCCCTGATGCCCAAGCCGATCAGGATGAAAAGCACCCCGATCAGTATCGCCATGCCGGCCACGCCAAAAGCCACGACCGACGTGAACAGGGAGGCTTGGAGGAACGCCGCGCTTTGTGCAACCTGGCGTAGAGGATCATCCCGATCAAGCTCCGAGTAATGCAAGCCACCTGTGGCGTCGAGAGCGTGCTGGTCGATGATCTTCGCCTCACAATAGGCGCTAAACGGTCCGTTGACCTCGTCACCGGCTAGACATGAGGCATCATCGGCGACCGTGATCTTCTGTTCGCCGAGAGTGCTGCTGACGACGATCCAAGTTGCCGTCCCTCCGAGGATCAGCAGCAGTCCGATCACGATCGAAAAGACGGAGGCGGTTTTTCTCACTTGTGCCCTTTCTGTTGATGAAACTCGATCACCAGGCCGGTGATCGGTCCAGGTCCCAGTCTTCCTGTGCGCAAAGTGGCCGAATAGGGCCGAACAGGCTTTAGCCGGGTGACCTTTGGCTCTTCACGGTATCGGTTTCGCATGGGTCCTGACGGGCCGAGACCAGATGACTCCAAACCAAGGTCCCACGGGAACATGACTTTCTCCTCTTTCGGACTATGGGGTACTGAGGCCAGGCTGGAAGCAAAAGGAGTTGAGGTCATGGATGAGAGTTACATCCTTTTCGATATCCCAGAGGGGAGCGACGTGGTCGATCGGGAATTTCTCGAACAGTTGGGCCACCAGGTCATGGTGTGCCACGGCCCCAGACCTAACTCGCAGTGCCCACTCCTCACGGGCGGGGGTTGCGAGTTGGCCGAAGGGGCCCACGGAATTGTGTTCGAGTTTGATCTCGACCAGGACCAACATCGAGACATCCTTGCTCATTACAAAGACTCCTTGCGTAGTGATCTCCCCATCCGGATGGCGGTTCGGTCAGGTCAGGCGACGAAATATGCGCATCTGGTCAGCGGACTGAAGGTGTGGAACCATCGTCCGGTAGCCGGTGATCTCGATGCCATGGCAGCCGAAGTGGAAGCCGCTGACCTGTGAGTATGACCCCGATCGAAAGGGTGGTTTACAACGCCCATCCTGCGAGCTCCAAACATTCGACCCCGTGAGAAGGCAAGAGGGAAAGGCAGGTGGATTGTGACCGACTCCGTCCCGACCGATCGGCGAGGTCTTCAAGTAATGAGTCTGGCCGAGTGCGAGGAGTTGCTTTCGCGCACCTTGATCGGCCGAATAAGCGTGCTGTATGCCGGTGAGCCGTTGATACTTCCGTTGTTATTCGCCTATACGAAGGGTGCCATTGTCTTTCGGACTGCACCGGGTGAGAAACTTGACATGGTCTGGGCTAACGCGACGGCCGCTTTCGAGATCGACGACTGGGACCTGTCGGCCCGAACAGGTTGGAGCGTATTGGTCCGGGGACGGGCTGAGACCGTTTACGACGAGTCGGAGATCGCCGAGCTGGAAAGAGTCGGGCTGGCATCATGGGTTCCCGATTTGCGTCCCACGACGTGGGTTCGCATACGCCCGTCGGAGATCACTGGCCGGCGGATCCTCTGACATCTTGGCGCATCAGTGGACGCAGCGAGGCTGAGGGCGTTCTGCTCTGGTGGGGGAGCTGGCTCTTCGGTACGCATGGGCCGTAGTCGAACAAGGAGTCATGGTGGTTGCCCGACAAGACCGCCGGGTCCGGCCGCGGACGCAGTCTTTGGAACCCGCTGTTTGTCAGCGATTAAGTGCCGTTTGCCTCTAAAAACCCATTGTCACCAAAGGCAGATTGGAACTGTCCGAACAAAGAGGAGATCGTGACCGATTCGTTTCAGCTGAAGGCGCCATTTTTGCATGTGATTATCGCCACCGACGGTTCAAAGCTTGCCGGGATTGCCTTGGCTGGTGGTGCGACTCTGGCAGCGCGCACTCAGGCGGAGTTGCATGTCTTTCATGCGGCTTCGGACACTGCTGGCAAGGCAGTGGCGATCAGGCAGGCGGCCGACCTTCTTAAAGACAAGCCGTACAAATTGATCATCCGAGATGTCCCCTCCGGCGGGTCAGCGGTCAATGAGATCGGCTCGTACGCGACGGAGGTCGGAAACGCTGTTGTAGCAATTGGCACCCATGGACGGGGTGGGATGGGAACGACACTTCTTGGTTCCACCGCGGTTGACTTGGTGGGCCAGCCGGATCGGCCGATCATGGCATATGGTCCGGGTGCCGGAGCGCCGATGGCGATCGAACGAATCGTTGCTTGCGTTGATGGATCTGAGTTCTCGGAACTCAGCATATCCGAAGGAGCCAGATGGGCTGTGGCTCTGCAGGCTCACCTGTGGGTGATTCAGGTGGTGCCACCCAATCTGCCTCCGTTCGTCACCGCCTTTGAGAGCACTTACGTTCACAATCTTTCGAGAGAGCTAGAGGGGTTCGGCATCAAGGTCGATTGGGATGTGCTGCATTCCCTCAATCCGGCGCGGTCCATCATCGAAGGGTTTGGAGAAGATGCGGCAACGATGGTCGTAATGGCCACTCACGGCCGGCGGGGCTTGAAGCGGGTCCTGCTCGGCAGCGTCGCTACCGACGTGGTCAAGGAAGCCTGGGGACCCGTGGCGTTGATCCGGCCGAATGAGGATCCACGCGATTGACCGATGCTTGACAAGCCATGCCCCGCACTGCAGCTGCGTGGGCGTCATCCGGTCCGCACAGAGTGAAACTGACTTCATGCTTCAGGTCGGAGCCTGCGGATCCACGATGGTGAGTCACACTGCCCGCCCGACGATCGCCAGATGATTCATATGCCTCCAATCGCTCAGGACCTTGAGTCCAATGCAGCTCAGCTGGGGCCATTCGGCCCTACCTGAGCCTGAGGCCCCAGCCGTAGCTTGGTGGTGTATCTAAACGAGGTTTGATGAAACGTTTGTTAGTGCTTGGAGCCGGCACGGCCGGCACGATGGTCGTCAACAAACTACGCCCTCTCCTCTCCCCGAGGGAGTGGGAGATAACAGTTGTGGAGCCCGCCAAGCTCCACATCTACCAGCCCGGGCTTCTTTTTATTCCGTTCGGGCGATACCAGGCGGCCGACCTGGAGAAGCCGACCCAACCACTTTTGCCCGCCGGCGTCGACTTGATCACTGAAGAAGTGCAGAGGGTCGATTCGGAGGGCAGCTTCGTCGAGCTCGTCAGCGGTAAGGCAATCTCATATGACCAGCTAGTTATCGCAACCGGGACCCATCCGCGTCCCGACATGACCCCCGGAATGGTCGGCTACCAGTACGGCAAGACCGTTCATGAGTTCTACACGCTTGACGGTGCGCTAGCGCTTCGGCGAGCGCTGGAGGATTGGAATGGCGGACGGCTGGTTGTTCATATCACCGAGCTTCCGATCAAGTGCCCGGTTGCTCCACTCGAGTTCGCGTTTTTGGCCGACGACTACTTGAAGCAACGCGGAATTCGAGATCGCGTGGATTTGACTTTTGCGACACCACTGTCGGGCGCCTTTACCAAACCGATTGCGTCCGCGCGCCTTGGAAGCATGCTCGAACAGCGAGATATCCGGGTCGAGGCAGATTTCACCATTGAACGCATCGACGAGGGCGCGATCGTCTCGTACGACGAGCGGTCCATTCCGTTCGACCTCTTGGTGACTGTGCCCCTCAATATGGGAGCCGACTATGTAGGGCGATCAGGACTCGGTGATGAGTTGAACCACGTCAAGGTGGATCCCTTTACGTTCCTTGCGACCGGTTGCCAGAACGTGTTCGCTCTCGGTGATGCTGCCGCCCTCCCCATCTCAAAGGCTGGTTCCGTAGCCCATTTCGCGGTGGATGTGTTCGTTGAGAATTTCTTGGACCACATCGCCGGGCGTCCGATGGACCGCAAGTTTGATGGCCATGCCAACTGCTTTGTTGAATCGGGGGCAGGAAAGGCGCTACTGATTGACTTCAACTACGACACCGAGCCTTTGCCAGGCATGTACCCCCTGCCGGGGATTGGGCCGCTCAGCCTTCTCAAGGAAACGAGGCTCAACCACTTCGGGAAATTGGCCTTTAGGCCAATCTACTGGCACATGTTGCTGCCCGGCCGCAGGCTTCCGGTTCCGACCGCGATGTCGATGGCCGGCAAGAACGCGCCCACACTCCAAGTCGAACGAGAGGAAGTGACCCTATGACGGTTGCAACGATTGAAGGTCGCGACATCCACGTCGATGTCGAGGGCTTTCTCACTGACCCCTCCGAGTGGGATGAGGCTCTGGCCGAAGTATTGGCCGCCAATATCGGAATCGATCTAACCGATCGGCACTGGTCGGCCATTCGTTTCGCTCGTTCGGATTTCGAGGCGACAAGCGAAACCCCGACCTTGCGCCGGATGGCGACTGCCGGGGGCGTTCCGACCAAGGACATGTTTGCACTGTTCCCCAAGAAGCCGGCGAAGAAGATGGCCTATGTGGCCGGTCTTCCCAAGCCGGTTGGTTGCGTTTAAGGAGAGATCATGACTACAACACTTGCAGCCGCTCCGATTCCGGCTTTTGACGAAGAAGGTGCCACGACTCGCAAGTTGTGCATCATCTGCTCGAAGGGATCGCTTGACATGGCCTACCCGGGCCTGGTGCTCGCCAACGCCGCCCTTGGTGAGGGGATTGAGACTCACCTGTTCTTCACGTTCTGGGGTTTCGACATCATCAACAAGGACACGATGGCGCATCTCAAGTTCACGCCGGTCGGCAATCCAGCCACGCACATGCCGCCGTCGCTCATGGGTTTGCCGGGTATGACCTCGTTCGCAACCCACATGATGAAGAAGCAGATCGAGGGCATCGACGTGCCGGACGTTCCTGAGTTCTTGGAGATGATCACTGACGCCGGCGGTCACCTCTGGGCGTGTCGGATGTCCGCCGACATGATGCACATTGGCGAAGATCAGCTCTACTCCAGGGTTGAAGGGATCATCAGCGCCGCCGACTTCATCGAAATCTCCGAGGGAGCACAGATCATCTTCGTGTGAGGTTCGCCGAACTGTCCAGCTGCTATTCCCCAACTTGAACCTATGGGGCAACAGTGGTTCAAACCACAACTTCTCGGGAAGGTCAAGGGATGTTGGGGGAAGACGACGGGCTTGAGCAAAACCCCCTACTGCCAGGCTTAATCCGGACCCATCCAGGTCGACGATCGGGTCGAAGGGATTCTGGCAAGCGGCACGCCGGTTTTAGTCAGTGGGACAACCCGGAGTGTTCTTGTATCGTGCCCGGCAATGGCAAACACAGCCACTCCTGATCGATCAGCGCTGCCGCTGGATGGTGTGGTGATCGCTGACTTCACCAGGGTCCTGGCCGGGCCGTTGTGCACCATGGTCCTCGGCGATCTTGGCGCCGACGTGATCAAGATCGAACGACCCGGCACCGGCGACGACACGCGGACCTGGGGCCCTCCCTTTATCGCCGGGGACGCCGCCTATTTCCTCTCGATCAATCGAAATAAGAGATCGATCGCGCTCGACTTGGAGGCTCCGGACGATCTGGCTCTTGCTCGTGAGATCGCAGCCCGCTCCGATGTCCTCGTTGAGAACTTCCGCTCCGACGTCATGGACCGCCACGGTCTGGGGTATGACGACCTGAGAACTATCAACCCTCGTCTGGTTTACTGCTCGATCCCGGCCTTTGCCCATCCCAGGCAGCGCAACTTTCCGGGTTACGACTTGATGATGCAGGCGATATCGGGGTTTATGTCGATAACCGGTGAACCGGGTCGGGGAGGAGTGAAGATTGGAGTAGCCGTCCTCGATGTGATCGCTGGGCTGTACGCCGCCACCGGCATTCTCGCTGCGCTCCGACAGCGAGACCAGGACGGTGCGGGGAGGCGGGTCGAGGTCGGTCTCTTCGAGGCCAGTGTGGCCAGCCTGGTCAACCAGGCCGCCAATTATCTGATGGGTGGTGTGGTCCCAACCGCCTTCGGCGACGCCCACCCCAACATCGTTCCTTACCAGGCGTTCGACGCCCTTGACGGGCGTGTCGTTCTCGCCGCAGCCAACGATAAGCTTTTCCGGGCGACCTGTTCCGCCTTGGGGCGTGCCGATTTGGCGGGAGACCCCCGTTATGCAACCAACTCAAACCGCGTGAGCAACCGGGTGAGCCTGGTCGCCGAGATGTCGGCAATTTTCGAGACCGCGGACGTCGCCCACTGGGTGAATGCCCTCGCCAAGGCGGGGGTGCCCGCGGCACCGACCAGGAGTATCGACCAAGTCTTCGACTCACCCGAAGGGGCGGCGATGGTGACCTCTCTCCTGGATCCCTTGCGGGGGCCGCTGAGATTGGTGAAGAGCCCGATCAATTACGACGGGGCTCATGAGGACCCGATGCCGCCGCCTCAACTAGGAGAGCATGAAAGCCAAATTAGGGAATGGGTCCGTTCAACCCCGCCGGCCGGAGCTAACTAGCGATGTGCGGGCCCTCCTACCTTGACGACCACACCCGCTCCAGGATCGCTGCCTGGTCGGCGGTCCGCCATAAGGTGACCCTCAGCCCGTTCGGGGTGGACGATCAGATCGGGATGCTGAATCTGGTCACTCCCGAGATTTCGGCATCTATGTTGGGCCGGGCGGACGCCACCAGGATTTTCGACCTTTCGGTCGACCTGTTCGCCGGAATGCCAACTTGGACCCAGGGGGGTGAGCCCCCGTTCCAGATCTGGATGAACCACACACCCCAAGGCAGCGTGGTCGACGATCCGGTGGGGGTGGGCGCCGAACAGAACCGGCTCGTCGGATGGTCGGCCGACTCGCTATCCATGTTCACCCATTGCGGCACCCATGTGGACACGCTCAACCACTTCGGGTATGGCGACGCCATTTGGAATGGCTTCACCACCGGTGAGCACCTGGGAAGCACCGGGTGGACGGTTGCCGGTCCCGACACACACCCACCGGTGATCGCCCGCGGGATCCTCCTTGACGTGGCCACCGCCCACGACGTGGACCTTCTTCCCGACTCGTTCCCCATTGGGCCCCACGAGCTGGAGGCCACGGCATCCCGGCAGGGAACCGAGGTCCTACCCGGTGACGTGGTGATGATCCGCACCGGACGGGGTTCCACCTGGCCCGACCCGGGCGCATATCTCCTACGTGAGCCCGGTCTGGACCGGGCGGGTGCAACCTGGCTGGCGGAGAGAGGAGCGGCCATGATCGGGGCGGACAATGTCGCCTTAGAGCAGCTCCCCTCGGCCGACCCGGAGAATTGGCTGCCGGTCCACACCTACTTACTGGCCGAGGCCGGGGTCCCCATCATCGAGGTGGTCGATCTCGAGGCAATTGCCGAAGCGGAGCTCTACGAGTTCTGTTACCTGGGAGCCGCCCTCAAACTGCGAGGGGCCACCGCCGGCCCGATTCGGCCTCTGGCCCTTCCCTTGCTCGGTTAGCTCAGCGGAGGGCGGGAACCGAGATCACGAGAATTTCGGCAAGCCGGCTGCTGCGGTTCTCGATGAAGTGCTGCGACCCCACCGGGACGACCACGGTCCCCAGCGGTGTGAGCACCGACTCGACGTTCCCGTCGCCGACCACCATTTCACCCGAGATCGCGAAATAGATCTGGAGACTCCCTTCGTGGGTGTGGAGGTCGGATCGCCCGCCCGGCTGGAGCCGGCCGTGCCACACGCTCACCGAGTCGCCGTCGCCAAGGGACCTCCCGGCCAGAAGTCGGTTGACCACACCCTGATGACCAGGGGGTGAGTACTTCTCAAGGTCTTCGAAGCGGCGGATGATCATGGGGTGGCCTCCCCGGTCAGCCAGCGCAACGGGCTCTCCGTCTCGATAACCTCGATCTGGCGGTCGGTAAGTCGAGGGGCCTGGCGCAGATGACCACGGGGATCGGCGTCTTCGACATCGAATGGAAGGTCGGTGCCGATCACAACGTTGGCCTCGCCGAGCAGCTCGACGAGGAAGGCGAGCGCGAGCGGCGAGTGGGTCAGAGTGTCGCAGAACACGTTGGCCAAGCCCTGGGAAGGCGGGCTGGTCCTATCGAGCCTGGCCTCGGGCCGGACCCGCCAGCCGTGGTCCCACCGACCGAGAAGATAAGGGGCGGCTCCGCCTCCGTGCATGAAGCAGACCCTGAGCTCAGGGATCTCCTCGAAGATCCCGGAGAACACCATGTTGGCCATGGTCACCGTCGATTCGACTGGCAACCCGATCAGATTGATGAGGTAGTAGTCGGCGGTCCGCGGGTTGGGGACGAAGTCGGGGTGGATCAGCACTGGCATCCCGGCTTCGGCTACCGCGGCGAGGAAAGGGCGGCGATCGTGGTCGTCGACATTGCCACCGGCAACATTGGTCCCCAGGGTGACTCCCACCAGCCCCAGCTCGTCCCGCGCTCTCATAGCCTCGGCGATCGCCGCTTCGGTGTCCTGGAGGGGGACGGTGGCCAGCCCGACGAACCGATCGGGGTGGTCGGCCACGACCGCAGCGGTGGCCTCGTTGATGAGCCGGTCGAGGCGGACGGTGCGGGCCGGGTCGTCCCAGTACCGGTAGGTGAAGGGCGGGGGGGAGAGCACCCGGCTGTCGATACCGGCCCGATCGGTGGCAGCGATGATCCCCGACACGTTGGCCAGCTGGTGGATGGTGGCACCGACCGGCATCCCGTTGACGGTAATTGCGTCGGGAGTCCCGTCGACGGTGTCTAGGTGGACTTGGACCAGGCCCTGGCCCATCAGGTCGAGAGCCGAGGCAGGGAGGTAGTGGGCGTGGATGTCCCAGACCCGGGGCCTAGCCATGGCCACTGGCTCGCTTAAACCTTTCGGCCAGGATGTCAGTGCCCCTCGCCAGGATTCCGATGTCGGTACCCACAAGCACCAGGCGTGCTCCCAGGTCGATCCAGCGCCGAGCGAGATCTTCGATAGGGGCGAACACCCCGGCGATCTTGCCGGTGGCAACGATGCGCTCGATGGCAGCGTCGATGAGGGCAACCACGTCGGGGTGGGTGGTCTCGCCAACGTGACCGAACGCCGCGTGGAGATCAGAGGGCCCGATGAGAAGCGCATCGATACCGTCAACCGCGGCGATCGCCTCGAGGTTGTCCATGCCGGCCTGATTCTCGAGTTGGGCGATGACCACGATGTCCTCGTGAGCTTTCGGTGCATAGTCGGGAACTCGGCCGAATCCGCTGGCCCTGGTGGCCAGTGCCACACCCCGGATTCCTGACGGCGGGTACCGGGTCGAGCGCACCGCGAGACCGGCCTGATCCGGGGTCTCCACATATGGGATGAGGAGCGACTGGACGCCGATGTCGAGATATCGCTTGATCGCCACCATCTCGTTCCACGGGACTCGAACCACGGGGGCGGTCGGATATGCGGCAAGGGCCTGAAGCTGGCGGAGCACGTTCTCCAGGTCGGCAGGGGAGTGCTCGGCGTCGATCAGCATCCAGTCGAACCCGGCTCCTGCCGCCACCTCGATTGCATAACTCGACGCCAGATTGCAGAGGAGGCCGATTTGGGGATCTCCTCTTCCCAGAACGTTGCGGAGGAGGTTGGGAGGCATCTAGGCGAACTCCAGGTTGATCGTTCCGAGATCTCCAAAATCGGCGACTACCACATCACCTGACTCGGCCCACACTGGTCGGACAAAGGATCCGGTAAGCACCACCTCGCCAGGCTCAATGGCCAGCCCGAACCCGGCCAGCTTGTTGGCCAGCCACACCACTGCGTTGGCGGGATGTCCTAGCACTCCGGCCCCCAACCCCGTCTCCTCGACCTCGCCGTTGCAGAGGAGGATCGCTCCCACCCAACGCAGGTCTAGATCGCCCGGCTCGATCCTCTCCCTGCCCAGGATGACCCCGGCGGCGGCGCCATTGTCGGCGACGGTGTCGAAGATGGTGCGGGGGTCCTCGGCCCGAGCATCGATCAACTCGATGGAGGGGAAGATATGGTCGATAGCTACTAAGACGTCTTCTAAGGTCACGTCCGGCCCGGCGAGACGGTCGCCCATGATGAACGCCAGCTCGGCTTCGACCCGGGGGACCGTGTAATCGGCCCGAGAGAGGACGGCGCCGTCCTCAAAGAACATGTTGTCGAGGAGCACTCCGAAGTCGGGCTCGTCGATGCGAGATGAGCGTTGCATCGCCCTCGATGTCAAACCAACCTTCCGGCCCCGGAAAAGTGCGCCTCTCGAGACCTTGGTCTCGATACCTATGGCGGCGATGGCATACGAGTCGTCGAGGGTCATCTCGGGCCAGCTTCGCGATGGCCCGGGAATCTGGACCCGGTTTGCCTCGGCCTCGAGCAGGAGCCGGCTCGACTCCCGCCTCTGCTGTTCTGTGAGCACTGCAGCTAGGCCCCGGCCGGTCGAATACGGTCGGCGGCAGGCGAGGCCACTCTCGCCGTCGCCTCGTTTACCTCCGCAGCGGTCTCGACCAGCGCCTCGAGCCAGATGTCCTGTTCGCGCTTGGTGCTGCACCTGATCGCCGGACCGAAGACACCGAGAGCCGCTATCTCGCTCCTCGATCCCGGCTCGGAGATGGGGACGGCGATGGCTACTCCTCCCTCGGTCTTCTGGCCTTTGGTGATCGCCCAGCCCTGTTGTCTCACCTTCTCAGCTTCGGCTTCTAGCTCCTTCAGATCAACGATGGTTTTCGAGGTATACCGCTCGAAGCCCCGTTCGGCGAGACGACCCCTCTCCTCTTCGGGCATGTAGGCGAAGAGGAGGATTCCGCTGGCGCCGGCATGGAGCGGGCCCAGCTCGCCGAGGCCGAGAACCAATCGCAGGCTCTGGGTGGAGGGGAACTCTTGGACACAAACTCGGGCCAGGCCAACCCGGCGGCTGAGCGAGATGGTCTCGTCCAATTTGGCGTGGAGAGCCCGCATCGGCGGTGTCGTCATAGCCACCAGCGGGTTCCCCGCCAGATACTGGGCGGCCAGCCCGGCGATGGCCGCCCCCAGCGAGTAGGTCCCGAGCCGGTCCCGGAAAACCCAGCCTGCCTCCTCGAGCGTGCGGAGGAACCTCAGCGCGGTCGACTTGGGCAAGTCGGCCGACTTCGCCACCTCGGTGAGCGTCATCGGCCGGGCGCTGAGCTGTTCGACGATGACGAAGAGTCTTTGGGCTCCGCGCACTTGTTCCCTTGGGGTCGATGGCCGGTGGGCCACCTTACCGGAGCCTGCAGCCGGGCCATCGGTTGGGGACCGAGCGGTGGTTGTGCCGCGGTCGGTCATAGCTCGAAGAAGGGGGTCTCACCATCACCCTGAAGACGGATGTCGAGGCTGGCAACCGAACCATCGACGTCTGCCACCAGCAGGTGGCGGCGCGACTCGTCGACAAGCGCCAAGACCGGATCGGTCCGATTGGCCTCCGTCTCGTCAGAAAAATAGACCCGGGTTCGCAGCGGCTTTACGAGGCCGGCCCCGAAAATCGCCATGTTGACATGAGGGGCCTGCATCCCACCCCTTGATGCGGGCACGGGCCCTGGCTTCAAGGTGAGGAATCGGTAAAGCCCGTCATCGTCGGTGTGACAGCGCCCGAAGCCTGTGAAGGCCTCACCCTCTCCCTGCGGCGCCCGGTCGTAACTCCCTTCGCGATCGGCCTGCCAGATCTCGATCATCCCCTCCGGAACAGGCTTCCCCTCACCGTCGGTGACCACCCCGGTGAGGACGACGGCGTCCGGAGTTCCTTCGGGGACGAGACGAGTCAGCTCCTCGGGTGTCATCGACACCCCGAAATAGGGGCCGACGGTCTGAGATGGGGTCAGTTCTCTGCTCACGACTCGACGGGGGTCGCGTCGCGCCCCCGGAGGACGATGTCGAAGCGGTAGGAGTTGGCGAAATCCGGGACGGTGGTCTCGAGGTCGAACCGGCATATGAGACGATCGCGCGCCCGCGGGCCGGGCACTGAGTTGAACACCGGGTCCTGGGCGAGCAGCGGGTCGCCGGGGAAGTACATCTGAGTCACAAGCCTGGTCACGAAGGCAGGCCCGAATACCGAGAGGTGGATATGCGAGGGGCGCCACGCGTTGTAGTGGTTTCCGAACGGGTAGGGCCCGGGTTTGATGGTGGTGAACTGGTAAGCGCCGTTGTCGTCGGTGATACATCGCCCCACACCATCGAAGTTGGGGTCCAGAGGTGCCTGGTAACGGTCCCACTTGTGTATGTAGCGGCCGGCGGAGTTCGCCTGCCACATTTCGACAAGGGTGTTGCGGACCGGCCGGCCGTCGTTGTCGAGGACCCTCCCCCCGAGGATGATCCGCTGCCCGATGGGGTTGGCCCCATGTCGTGTGGTGAGGTCGTGTTCATCCGGAGACACCGACCGATGGCTGAAGATCGGGCCAGTGACTTCCGATAGTGTGTGCTTGAGAGAGATCAACGGCTGCCTGGGAGCACGGAGCCGGGTGCTCTTGAATTCGGGAACCAGATAGGGAGCGTCGACCAGGTCGTTGCCCCTGCGGTAACCGACGGGGTGAGGGGACGCGCTCATTCACAATTCCAGGTTGAAAAGCCGGATCGCATTGCCCGAATAGATCTTCTGTCGGTCCTCGTCGGAGATAGCGAGGCCATCGAGGTTGCGGATCGTCTCCCGGATGAACCCGGGCCCCTTCTCCGGATCGTATGGCGAGTCGGAGGCGAAGAGCATTTGGTCGGCGCCGAAGAACTCGAGCGAGCAGGCGATGGCGTGTTGGGCTCCCATCAAAGCCGTGTCTGCATAGAACTTCTTGAAGTAGTCATACGGCCGCTGTGTCAAGGTGTGCTCCACCTCGTGGCGCTTGTCCGGTGGGGTCCGCGCCCCCAGCTGGTCCCAGCCGGCCCCGATTCGCCCTGAGAAGTGGGGGATCATGCTCCCACCGTGATGGACCAGGATCCTGAGATCGGGATGGCGTTCCAGTACGCCGGAGAAGACGAGTCGTGCCATCAGGGTGGCAGTGTCGTAGGGCCATCCCAGGGCCCACCAGATCTCGTAGAGCGAGCGGTCCTCGCTGGGATAGTCGGGCCAGTTGGCGTTGCGGCTGGGATGGACCCAAATCATCTTGTCGAGGTCGGCCATCTTCTCGAACAGGGGCATGAAGCGGGCTCGGTCATAGGGTTCGCCATTCACGTGGGTGTAGATCTGGATGCCGGAGGCCCCAAGTTCTCCGAGGGCGTGGTCGATCTCGGCCAGCGAGGCGTCGACGTCGTTGACCGGGACGCACGCCACGAAGCCGACGAACCGCTCAGGGTGGTCCCGTACCAGTGCCGCCTGGCTCTCGTTGGCGATCCGGGCTAACTCCACCGACACTTCTGGTGGCCCCAGATCCTCTACTGGCGGTGCAGCCATGGACAGGAGTTGGCGATAGCCTGCTCCGAACTCCTCGAGCTGGCCGAGCCGGACCTCGAGGTCGTACAACGCAGGTATGTTGCTAATCCGGCGGCGTAGTCCCGCCGACTCTGCCGTCTCGGGCAGCTCCATCACCCGATCGAAGAACGGTCGGGGGAGGATGTGGCAAAACGAGTCGATCTTCATATCCTCGTCCTTGGTCACAGGTATCACGCTCTCTCGATCTGGTAACGCTGTTCCACGCGGTTTATCAAGGCCAGGCTGGCGACTCCGACTGCACCGATGAAGATGATCACGGCGTAGAGCGATTCGACGGCGAAGGCACCGCCCAGCCGCTGCACCAGCCCCCCTACCCCAAACGCGCCCACCACCTGCTCGGCGACGATCCCGCCCGAGATTGATCGACCCACCCCGATCCTGACTCCGGCCAAGGTGAGCGGCCGCGCCGAGGGCAAGACGATTCGCTTGACGGTGAGCCATCGACCGGAATTGAAGGAGGAGGCCATCTCGAGCAGGTCCGGTTCGGCGCTGCGAACACCAATGAAGGTGTTGACGATCACGACTGGGAGCACGTAAAGCACGATTACAACCACGATCGTGGTACGTGACAGCCCAAAGATGAGGAGGATGATGGGGATGATGGCAACCAGGGGGAGCGAGAGGGCCAGATTGATGTATGGACTGCACACCCACTCCACCGGACGGAACAGGCCCATCAGCAGACCGAGCATCACACCCACCACGACCGAGGGCGGGAGGGCGATGAGGATGGCGCTGGCGCTGGTCCTGGTTGCTTCCAGGAAACGTTCGGATGACCACAGGTCGAGCCCGGCGGTGAGCACCGCGCTGACCGGTGGGAGGGCGGGAGAAACCCCGGCTCGTCCCACGATCTCCCAGAGGACGGCACCGACGACCAGACCAAGGGTCTGGAGCCGGTATCTGCTAAGCCACCGGCCGACTCGCTTCAGCAACCCGGGCGTTGGTGCCTTCTGCCAGGAGACGGGGTCCGGGGCGGTCGCCTGCTGAGCGGTGTCAGTCATTTTCTTCGGTGAGCTGGGCGGAGCGGGCCATGTCGACTCGCTGCATCTGCTCAAGCTGATGGGACAGCTCTGCGGTGAACGCTTGATACTCGGGTGAGGTGGTGAGGCCCACGTCTCGAGGGCGAGGGAATGGAACTTCGACCACCTCGGCCACCCGGCCCGGACGGGTGTCCATGATGATCACATGGTCTGAGAGGAGTGCTGCCTCCTCCATGCTGTGTGTGACGAACACCGTTGTCTTGCTGGCGGTCTCCTGCCAGAGGCGGAGCAGGTCGAGTTGCATGACGTGGCGGGTGATGGTGTCGAGGGACCCGAAGGGCTCGTCCATGAGGAGGGTGTCAGGGTCGACAGCCAGGGCCCTGGCAATTCCGACACGCTGTTGCATGCCACCCGACAACTCGTGCGGGTAGTGGTGCTCGAACCCAGCAAGACCGACACGCTCCAACTGCCAGCGGGCCATCTCCTCCCGCGTCTTCTTGGGAACCCTCCTTGCCTCAAGCCCGAAAGCGGCGTTGGTCAGGACGTCGGCCCAAGGGAGTAGCACGAAGTTCTGGAACACCAGCGCCCGGTCCGGGCCTGACCCGCTTACCTCTTTGTCGTCGATCTTGATGGTCCCGCTGGTGGGTCGAGTGAGACCCGCCATCATCTTGAGCAGGGTGGTCTTCCCACATCCGCTAGGACCGATCAGAGAGGTGAAACGGCCGGTAGCCACTTCAAATGTGACATCGCGAAGGGCTTCGAACGACTTCCCGTCGCGAGTGAACACTTTGGAGACCTCCTTGACCAGGATCACTGGGCCCCCGGAGCGTCTCTGCGCCAACGAAGCGCGTAGACCTCGATCCTCCTCATGACTGCCAGCGCGAGAAGACCGAAGGCGGCGAGGGTGAATACAACCGCATAGAGGCGGGGGCTGTCGAAGTCGGCGCGATAACGAGCCACCAAGCGCCCGACTCCCACCGTCACCAGTAGCAACTCCATCACCACCATGCCGACAACGGCACGGCCGGTGCCGATCCGTATCCCGGCCATGATGGCGGGCATAGCCCCGGGAAGTACCACGCGGCGAAAGAAACGGACTGGTCCCATCCCAAAGGATCGCGCCATATCCCTGATGTCGTTGCTGATGTAGGCGACTCCGGCCGCGGTGCTGAGCATCACCTCAAAGAAACCGAAGAGGAAGACCACGGTAGATCTGGCCACGAGGCCGATCCCGAGGCCCACCACTACAACTGGGATCAGGACCGAGACCGGAAGAGCGTGAAGGAAGGCCACATAGGGCGAGACGAGCTTCCAGGTGGTTCTGCTGAGACCGGCGACCAGCCCGATCACGACACCGAGGACTATGGATGCCAGCAAGCCCCAGACGAAGGGAATCAGCGTTAGACGGTAGGCACCCCAGAACTCGGGGTCCTGCACGAGGTCTCCCAACGCCGCCAACATCGAGAGAAACGTCGGAAAGAAGATGTTGTTGTCGAGCGAGCGAGCGTAGATCTCCCAGGCGAGGAAGCCTGCCACGATGGCTGCCGACCCCACCAGGAACCGGGGATCGAGCAGCGACCGAAGGCCGGGCCGGGGCGAACCCGTGGGTTCGCCCCAGCCGTCGACAGCCGTCATCCTCTCAGCCATCCAGCTCTTGTAGAGCCGCTTCCAAGTAGGAGAAGTCGAAGTACCGCGTAACAGTTTCGCCGGTGATTGGGGTTTCGATGTCTATCTCCCCGACCTCCTGGAAGAACTCGAGGGTAATGAGGGCGCGCTCCTCATTGATGAGCCCGTCCTGGGGCCAGATGCCCCTCGAGGAGTACTCCTCGACCAGACGACTGAGGACATCCTCACCCATCTCGCTCAGGTGCTCCATGGCTAGCGCGAGCGAGTAAGCGGTGTCTTCGGTCATCTTCCTTGCTGCCTGGACAAAGGCACCAACCACGTCTATGGCTACCTCCGGGTTGGCTTCGGCCCATGTGGCGTCGATCCAGACGTCGGCCTCGATCAACTCGGGGAAACGCTCGCCAATGGTCTGGAGGATGTGGAAGGACTCCGGGTAGGTTGCCTCGAGAAGAACCACGTCGGGGAGGTCGATGACCGATGCATCGAGTTCGCCCTGGGCGAGTGCCTCGGCGCGGACATCACTTCCCGGGATGATCAGCTCCTCGTAGGTGTACCCGTATTCCTCGGCGAAGAAGATCGACACCGCCCGGGTGAATGACGCCTCGCCGTGTACACCGATGCGCGCTCCCTCCAGGTCCTCCATCGTCGCGAACTCGGGTCGGGCTGCCAGAGCCCAAGTAGGACGCTGGGTCGCCACCACATCGACGATGTTGGCTCCGGCATCGACCGCAGGAACACCCACGTTGACCCCCAGGTTCACTGCAACCTGCGCATCACCCTGGACCAGGGCTTGCACCGCAGTCTCTGCTTCCTGGGCGAACACGTTCTCGACGACATAGCCCTGCTCTTCGAGGATCTCGAATGCGGCGAGACCCACTAGGTGGATGAAGTCGAGGCCGCTTCCGTGAATCGCATTGATGACCACGGGTTCGGAACCGGTGGTATCGGTCCCGCCCCCTGTGGTATTTGAACCTCCGCCGTTCCCGCAGGCGGCGGCCACCACGAGCACTGCTATGAGTGCTCCCAGGGTTCGCGCTCTCATTCCGTTTGGCCTCATGTGTCTCCTCCTGCCGATTGCCACTGGTTGAAACAGCGGTTTCATCGAGATATACTACATTTCTAGGGGTCCTGCAACTGATCGGGACAGACCCTTGCGTTGTGACGCTTAAGACGTAGGAGGAGCAGGTGGCAGTCGAATCAACCATGCTGGCATTGGGGACCAAGGCCCCGCCCTTCGAGCTTCCATCGTTGTCCGGAGAAACGGTGAGTCTCGGTGAGCTCGCCGGGGCTAAGGCTCTTCTCGTTATGTTCATCTGCAATCACTGCCCTTATGTCAAGCATGTGGAGAAGGCCCTGAGCAGCCTCGTGTCCGATTTTCAGAAGGAAGGTCTGGTTGCCGTAGGGATCTGCAGCAACGATGTCGAGCAGGAACCGGAGGACACCCCCGACGGCCTGGCGGAACAGGTCGAGCGCGCCGGGTTCGGCTTTCCCTATCTCATCGATGCGACCCAGGAGGTTGCTCTGGCATATCGGGCCGCCTGTACCCCTGACTTCTTCCTCTTCGACCCAGATCAGAACCTGGTCTACAGGGGCCAGTTCGACAGCAGTCGGCCCAAGAACGAGGAGCCGGTCACCGGAGACGACCTCCGTGCCGCCATCGCCGCGGCCTTGGCTGGAGAAGTGCCATCTGCCGAGCAGCGTCCCAGCCTCGGATGCGCCATCTCCTGGAAGCCCGGCAACGAGCCGGGTTGACCCGGCTCCGGCGCGGGCCGTCACGTTCCCCAGGTCCCGGTGGGCACCAACGCACCAAGACCTTCCCGGATCGGGTTTGGACATCGAGGAATGTTGATGACAAGCAAAGTCAGTTATCGCAGTAAGACCGACCTGGTGGCCGACGCTATCAGATCGATGATCGAGGGCGGCGAGCTCGAACCGGGCACCGAGCTACACCAGCGTGAGGTGGCCGACCTGCTGGGGGTCAGTCCAACTCCGGTGAGGGAGGCGATGCGTCGACTGGAGGCCGAAGGCTTCATCTCGATCGAGCCCCACCAACCTGCAGTGGTGGTTAGACCGGATAACGCCGAGTTGTACGAGAGCGCGGTCATTCTCGGCACCTTGGAGGCACTCGGGGCCGAGTTGGCTGCCAAAAAGATCACCAGAGAGGACATCTCCGACTTGGTCGACCTCAACCGGAAGCTGGCATCAGCGACCACGCTTGCCGAAGGGTCGGCACTCGACCGCCAATTCCATTTCAGGGTCTGTGAGATCTCCGGCTCCCCGGTCCTTCTCACCCAGCTCAACCTGTTGCGTCGAAGCATGGGAGAGAGCACACAGTCTGTTGGGGACATGAAGGATTGGATCACCGAGCACGACGAGATCATCGAAGCCTTGGCGGCCGGGGACTGCTCGGTAGCCAGAGATGCCACCAACAGCCACGTCCTCGAAGCCTTCAGCCAGTACGCTCCGCCCGAAGCTTGACGGTCAGGTGTCCATGATCCCCTTGCGCTGGGAGCCATCGACGAGGATGTGGGCGCCGTTTATGAAGCTCGCACGATCCGATGCCAGAAAAACCACTAGATCGGCGACCTCCGTGGGCTCGGCGATCCGCCCCAATGGGATGCTGGCAACGGTCAGCTCGTGGGCATGTTCCTGGGTGATTCCCTTGTCCCGGGCGAACGCTTTCTCCAGACCGTCCCAGCGCCCGGTATTCACGGGGCCCGGGTTCACCGAGTTCACACGGATCCCTAGCGGGCCGTACTGCTCGGCCATCGAGGCGGCCACGTTTATGCCGGCGGCGTTGGCTGCCCCCGCAGTCGTCTCCCAATAGCTCGGCTTGAGGCCGTCATTTCCGATCACGAGGACGATCGAGCCCGACCCTCGTTGTCTCATGTGGGGGAGCACCGCGCGCATCGAGCGCACGTATCCCATGAACTTTAGACCCAGAGAGGAGTACCACTGCTCGTCGGTGAGGTCCTCCATCAACCCACCGGGCGAACTACCTGCGCAGGTCACCAGGACGTCGATGCTTCCCAGGCCCTCGATCGCCTGAGCGGTGACCCGCTGCACGTCGCTCAGCACGCTCATGTCGCCCGGCAGTGCGATGGCACGGGCACCGGTCTTTCCCGCTATCTCGGCTGCCGCCTGTTCCAGGGGCCCGGGCCGGCGGGCGTTGATAGCAATGTTGCAGCCTTCCTCGGCAAACAAACTGGCACATGCCCGCCCGATGCCCATACTGCCGCCGGTGATCAACACGTTGCTGCCTGCCAACCGCAGATCCACTCGCTACTCCGTCCTCTTGTCCTGGTGAATGGCGAGGGTATACCAAGTGTCAATCCGAAGTGTCGGTCTCAAGCATGAGAGCTAACGCTTCTTGTCGCACCTTCCCCGTCTCGGTCCTGGGGATCTCGGCGACCTCGATGATTCGCTTGGGGCGTTTGAACGGGGCCAGGCTGCGCACAACCACGTCTGTGATCCGTTCGAGCGGCGAGCCCTCGAGGACCACGAAGGCCGTGACCTCCTCTCCCCATCGGGGGGACGGGGCGCCTATCACCGCGGCATCAAGGACGCCGGGAACGGATCGCAACACGTTCTCCACCTCTCTGGGAGAGACATTGGCGCCACCGGTAATGATCATCTCCTTCGCCCTGCCCACCAGGCGAAGATGACCCGACTCCTCATCGACGGTCCCGACATCGCCGGTGCGGAACCAGCCATGGAGGAAGGCTTGACCGTCGTCGGCCCCGAGATAGCCGCTGAACACCTGCGGTCCTCGAAGCACCACCTCTCCACTCTCCCCCCTGTCCACTGGTCGATCATCCTCACCGACCAGGGCGACCTCGAGACCGGGCAACGCTAGCCCTACAGTGCCCGGGATCCGGGTCCCTCGATAGGGATTGGAGACGTCGAGACCGGCCTCCGTAGAGCCGTAGCGTTCGATCGGAAGCTGACCCGTGAGCCCTTGGACCCGATCTGCCAATGGAACCGGCAACGGCGCCGAGCCCGAAACCATCAGGCGGAGCCGGCCCAGAACCTCGACCTTGCTGTCCTTGCAGAGGACGAGCCGCTGGTAGATGGCGGGCACGGCAAAGAGGATGGTGGCGTCGTGGTGACCGATGGTGGCCAATAGCTCCTCTGCGTCGAACCGGGGCAGAATGACCGAGTGGCTTCCGGTCAGAAGGGAAGCGTGCACTCCGCCCAGCCCGTGCTGGTGGCCGACCGGCAGGGCGTGCACCAGCCGGTCGTTTTCGCTCCAGTGCCAGGCGATGAGTGCTCCTCGCATCGAGGACAGCAGGTTGCGGTGGGTGAGAGGCACCGGCTTGGGCGCACCGGTCGACCCCGACGTGAAGGCCAGGATGGCGGTGGCTTCGGGGTCAGTAGGTGCGGGGAAAACGTTCTCCGCAAGCCGGTCGTGGAGTACGTGGGCGACCAGGTAACGGTCGGATTCGTTTAGGCCGAGAGTGGGCCTCCCGTCACCTGCCTCGGCGATTAGCGCGAGCGAGGGTCCGGTCGCCAGCGCCATGTCGGCATGGCTGGCAGCGAGCACCCTGCCCAGCTCGGCAACGGTGTAGGTGGGGTCGGCGAAGGTGACAATCGCCCCGACCTGCAGTGCCCCGAGATAGGCGATCACCACCGACAGATCAGTGTCGGCCACCACGGTGACATGATCCCCGGCCCCGATTCCCCACCCTCGAAGCGCTGCTCCGGCCCGGGCCGCCTCAACGTCGACTTCTTGATGACTGAGGGTGAGGCCGTTGATCGTTAACGCCTCACGGCGTGGGTGGCGTCGGGCGGTCTTAGCGAAGGCAGCAGACAGCGTCGGGCCCGACGAGAGCCCTGCACGCAGCCCGCCCGGGTCGATGACCCTATGTCCCAGGTGCCTGGCCCACTGGTTCAGGGTGTCGGGGGCAGGGTCAGCGTCGAGGAGGTCGAGGTCAGACACCGTCGTGGCCGTCTGCGGGGGGCATGTGGCCGTCCCACCGATCGTTATGCGCCCGCTCGGCACGGAGTGCCTGGATTGGATCCGGTATGGCAACGATCCGCTTGATGGCGGCCGCGACTCCCGGGGGCAAAGCGGTGAGATGGCGGGCGAAGGCCAGAGCCCAGTCAAGTGGTCGGTCCTCGATCCGATCGATGAGACCGATGGCCAGTGCACTCTCGGCGTCCACCGTGCTCATGCCGAGTGTCAAGTCCAAGGCCCGGCCTCGTCCGATCAAGCCCGGCAGGCCCCATGCACCGACGGCCAACCCGTGCCCGGGCCCGACGAACCTGATCGAGGTGCTCGGATTCCCGACTCTGACGTCCGAGGCGATTACCAGCTGCGCCCCACCACCAACTGCGTGGCCGGTGACCGCAGTCACCACGATGGCGTCGCTGGATCTCATCGACTCATATAGGCGATAGAGAGCCCGGCTTACTTGGGCACGCTCCTCGTCCGGGAGATCGAGATCGACACCCGCCGAGAGCGCCTCCTCACTGGTTGACCCAAGGATGACCATTCGGGCGCCGGGCCCGGCGATGGCCCGAGCCAGCTCTGAGACCATCTCGAGGTTGATCGCATTGCGGCGATCAGGCCGGTTTAACAGCACCTGCCGGACCTCCGGCATCGGCTCGGATACCACCACCGTCATGACTCGACCCTGTCCCTTCTTGGGCATGTTCGGCGACGCATACACTATTGGACGGCTGCCGCTCATCTCCACCACCGCACCGGTGGGCGGATCCACCTCCACCTCGTCACCGGCTGCTCAGTCGGCGCTGTGTACCGTGTCCCCGGTGGCCACGCATCTCGTGACGTCATCGGTCGACGAGGACGTGACCCTTCATGTCGAGGAAGCCGGCTCCGGCCCACCACTTCTCTTCATACACGAGTTTGCCGGCGACCACAGGAGCTGGGCGGGGCAGGTGCGACACTTTTCCGACCGCTTCCGATGTATCACCTATGCCGCTCGCGGCTATGTCCCGTCGTCGGTCCCCGGCCGACTCGATGCGTACTCGCAGCAACACGCGGTGCGGGACGCCCTCGACGTCCTGGCAGGGCTCGAGGCCACCGATGCCCACGTGGTCGGCCTTTCCATGGGTGGGTTCTGTGCCTTGCACATGGCCCTCCAGGCCCCGCAAAGGGTGCGATCGGCGGCCATCGGCGGGGTCGGTTACGGGGCCAGCCCCGATCAGCGGGAGTCGTTCCGGGTGGAGTGCGAGGCGATTGCCCGCGCATTCGAGGAGGAAGGAGCGGCCTCAGTGGCAGTGCGCTATGCAGTGGGGCCTGCCCGGGTCCAGTTCCAGAACAAGGACCCCAGAGGACACAGCGAGTTTACGGTGGCCCTGGCCGGACATTCCAGCCAGGGATCGGCCCTGACAATGCGTGGCTTCCAGAAGGAGCGCCCCTCCCTCTACGACTATGCCACGGAGCTGAGTCGGATGGCGATTCCACTCCTCGTCATGGTCGGCGACGAGGACGAAGGCGCCATCGAGCCTTCAGTGGCGTTAAAGCGACTGGTACCGACTGCCGGACTGGTGATGTTTCCCCGGACCGGACATACCCTCAACCTTGAGGAGCCCGACATGTTCAACTCCACACTCGAATCGTTCATCACTCAGGTGTCTGAAGGATCGTGGGGCACGCGAGACCCGCGATCGGTGTCGACCAGCACGACCGGGATCACCTAGAGCGCTATCGGTCCAGACGCCCCAACCTCGGCCCGCCGTACAGTCAGCTACACCGCCTCGCCAACGAGGAGACGCATCGCCCTTCCCGCGACGAGGGCGTCCATCGCCTCCCCGGTTGCTCCGGTCTCATCGAGGGCGGCCACAAAGGGCTGAACGCCACCGGGTATGTGGGGATAGTCGCTGCCAAACACCAGCCGATCGAGACCGATTGTCTCGACGGCGCAACGGATGGCAGGCCGGTGGGTCGTGGCGGTGTCGAATGTCAGACTGCGGATATAGTCGCTAGGCAGACGAGGGGCCTTCTCCCGACACTCGGGGAATTGCCGGTGATAGTTGTCGAGGCGGGGGAGCATGAACGGCACGGTCCCGCCCAAGTGTGAGAACACCCATCGGATTTGTGGATAACGCTCGAAGATGCCGGCGTATGTGAGCCGCGCCAGGGTCAGAGTGGAGTCCTGGAGGAATCCCACACCAATGGCTAGGGCGTACTCGTCTAAGTGTGATGCCTCCGGCACGGTGGGGTGCACATAAACCAGGAGCCTTCGTCCATCGGCCTCCTCCCAGAACGCCTCGAGTCCGGGGTCGTCGAGTGGGGCCCCGACCACATTGGTCAGGATCATTACGCCGGACATCCTGAGATCGTCGAGAGCCTCTCTAAGGACAGCCAAGGCTCGTCCGGTGTCGTGCAAGGGGAGGGCGGCCAATGCCTTGAAACGCCCAGGATGGTCACGGCAGATCTCGGCGAAGTCCTCGTTGACCCGTCGGGACAGATCCTCGGCCGCGCCTGGTGGGAGGAAGTAGGTGCTGGGGGAGGGAAGCGACAGGACCTGCAGGCTGATACCTGTCTGGTCCATCATCTCGAGGCGTTCGGCAACTTCAGGGTGGGGCTGAGGCACAGTGAGGGCGACACCTCCTCGCCAGCTGCAAACGTACCTCCCATCGGTTTGACGGCGATACACCGTGGTTGTTGGGGCATTCTCGACCGCGGCTAGGTAGGAGTTCGTGTAGTAGTGGACGTGCAGATCGATGATCCCGGCCATGGTTCCTTCCTTCGAGTCTCAGGTCGTGGGGCCGATCGGCTGGTACCCGCCGCCAAAGCCCCTACCCATCCCGGCAAAGAAGTCACGGATATCCTCACTCAGGCCACGGATGACGTTCTCCTCGGGGAGCGATGGTCCGATGACCACCACGGCGAGAAGGACGATCAACGCCACCGCCAAAACCAGGAACAGCTTCCGCATCCTTGGAGGCTATTACCCTTCGGAGCCCGATCCGCGGTACCACCGCAGAACGCGGAGCGCTCGCAGGGTGTTCCAGCGGCTCGGCTTGCCGTCGCCTTCCTCCATGTCGAAGTGAACCCGACCGGGATGGGTGTTCTCCAGAGGCCATCGCCCGTCGGGGTCCCGCTTGCTCTCCACGAGGTCGATCGCCTCGGCGGATCTCTCATCAGGCTCGACGCCGGTGCTTCGGAGGTAATCGAGTCCTCGCAAAACGTCGTAGTAGTAGCGCGTGGGGAACGAGAACATGGTCCAGGCGGGATCGATGACCTCGCCGGTCGACAAGCGGCGGAGCAGCCGTCGCTCCAGCAGATATTCCTGACCCTTGCGACGGGCGGAGGTCACCTCCGGGGAGGCTCCTTTAGCCCGCTCGTACTCCAATAGGCCATCGAGCACCGCCATCGTCGTGTTGAACGATGACCGGATCGACCCCCTCTCCGCCTCACAGTTCCACCCACCATCGGCGAGCTGTTCGCCGAGAAGTCGCTCGACGATGCCGTCGACGTTCTGGCCGAAGTAAGCCCCGAGGGCGACCGCCTTCCCGTTGATACATGGCTCTACTTCTCCATCGAAGTAGTCCTGACCGTCATGGTCCCACTTGATATTGTCCCGAACCAGATCGACCGCTCGGCGAGCCTGGTCACTCCCAGGGTCGAGGCCCATGTCACGTAACAGCAACAGGGTCCAGGTCGTAGAGGTCCACTCGGGCTTCAGGGTGCCGATTGAGTTCCTCATCCAATCCAGAGCACCCCGGTACTTGCCGATCCGCTCGTCTGCCGGGTCTGGTTCGTTCTCCCACTTGGACAGGGTCGCACTGTCGATTTCGAGGAAGCCGGCGAGATCGTCGAGGGAGATCCGATGCAAGTCACGGAGAAACCTTCGGGTGGCAACGTCGGGAAGACCCGCCCCCGAAGTCTCGTTTGAGACTGGAAGTACGTCCCTGCCCCATTGACCGTCCGGGTCCTGGAGTGCGAGCAGCCGAGCCCCCCAACCCTCGAAGGCAATCCGGGATCGCTCAGCAGCCACCGAGTCGTTGGGTTCGTCGGTGAGATCACTCATCACCTGCCAACGGATCGACGGATCCGAGTCAAGCAGCCACTTGATGACATCCATTCGGCGTAGCCTGGCAGGTGTCGCAGACAGAGGATGCTGACTGATCGACTGGGAGTCAGGGAAGCCCTGTTTGCGACGGCATCTGCCGACGGACCGTCGGATTGTTTCCGACTCGCTGTCTAGCAACGCCTGGCCTTATCTTGCCCATCGTCCTGGCGTCGTTTGGAGGACCGCGTCCGCGTGCTGCGCTTGACCAGCTTGTCGTTTGCCCATCCCGCGGTTTTATCCGACCACCGCGCCCCGTTGTCCTTGCCGGGGGCCGTGCTTCGTCAGGCTCATGGCCGTCTTCATAGAAGTGGCCACCAAGCCTTCCTGCTGTCCACGTGTCTGCGGGTGGAGATCGCTTGGGCCACCGCTGCGGAGTCGGCGTCAGACGTGATGGCCTGCCTATATGGCGACGGGTCAGCCCTGGGTCTGGGAGCGATTCGATCAGACAAGGCCGCCTTTGAGCATCTTTGCCGGGTTGCGGCCGGGCTGGATTCGCCGTTGATTGGAGAACCCGAGGTTCTCGGCCAGTTCCGGCATGCGTTTTCTGTGTTTCAAGAGACCGCCTCGTCTCCGGCAAGCTTGGGAAGAGTGCTCGAAGCAGCGATCGGAATTGGCCGGAGCGCCCGGCGGCTGCTGGGCGATGCGCCTCGAGGCTCCTTAGCGGCTTTGGCTGCGAGCGCGGCGGCGCCTTCGGAGCGAGTGGCGATTCTCGGCGGCGGCGCGATGGCCCGGGCGGCGGCCGAGCGCCTCGATGGCGCCGAGATCACGATCTTTGCCCGTAGGCCGGGGCTTGTTGCTGGTCGCCAGACACTCGGTTGGGAAGGAGCAGCGGAGGCGCTTGCCACCTATCCGGTGGTGATATCAACGGTGCCTGGCAAGGTTCCACTATTCGCCGACGATGTCCTTGCTCGCGCCCTCCGCTCACGCGGTGAGCCTTTGCTGTTGATAGACCTCGGCATGCCGCCGGGGTTTCCACGACCTCAGACCCATGGTTCGGTCCGATACCTGGGAGTGGATGAGGTTGCCTCATCGGTACCCGCCCGACCATCCGTTGAGGCGGAAGCGGTCGTGGCCAGGGCTGTGGCCGAAACTTGGCGCCGCCTCTCAGCTCCGGATCGTGTGGGTGAGGTGATTTCGGCGATGGTCAAGCAGGCAGAGACAGCGGTATCTGAGGAGGTATCGCGTTTCGCGCATCGGCTGGCAGGGGCCGAGGATCCTGAACAGATATTGAGGCAGCTTGCTCACACTGTCGCTCGCCGGGTTCTCCATCCACCAATCTCTTTCATCGGTTCCACCGAACGTGGGACGCAAGCAGTGGACATGCTGGCCGAAGCATTTGGAATCGATGATGACTGAGGTACGAATCGCCACCCGCCGGTCGGTGCTGGCACTCGCCCAAGCGAATCGGGTAGCCAATCTACTTTGTGCCGCCACTCCGGACCTGGTGGTGCGTTTGGTCGAGATTTCCACCTCTGGGGACCGCGACCAGGAAGGTGCGATTGCCGAACTCAGCCAGGTTGGGGCCTTTGTCCGTTCTGTGCAGGAGGCAGTGGTCGATGGCAGGGCCGACCTGGCGGTGCACTCCTTGAAGGACCTGCCGGTTTGGGGGCCAGAGGAGTTGGTGCTCGCTGCCTTCCCCGAGCGAGCCTCTCCCTTTGACGTGCTGGTTGGGGCGACTCTCGATGAGCTTGTTCCCGGAGCGGTGGTGGGGACCGGTAGTCCCCGCCGGGTTGCACAGCTATTGGACCTGAGGCCCGATCTGCGGACAGTGGAGTTGCGAGGCAATGTCGATACGCGGCTCAGCAAGGTGGCCAGCGGCGAGGTCGATGCGGCTGTGCTGGCAGAGGCAGGGCTCGATCGGTTGGGAAAGTCTGATTTGATCAGTCAACATCTCGACCTTGACCAGATGGTGCCAGCACCGGGCCAGGGCGCCTTGGCGGTCGAAACGCGTGCTTCGAGTGAATTCGCAGAACTTGCTCGGTGTATTGACGATGGTTCGCTTCGAACCCTTGTCTCAACTGAACGCCTCTTATTGGCCGAGACGGGTGCTGGTTGCCGGTCGGCGCTTGGTGCGTATGCCACCTGGCAGGGAGACAGGATCAGACTGGAATGCTTCGTGGCCGATAAGCAGGGCCGACGTCGTACCGTCGTATTAGGCGAGACCTCGGAAGCAGTGGTGGCGGAGGCGCGGAAGGAGCTCAAGCTTTGAGCCGCGTGGCGATAACCACCGATCGTTTCGAAGGAATAGCTCCGGTATATCGCCAGCTTGGGCTCGATCCTGTCTGGATCCCGTGCATCCGGGTCGAATCCGCTAAGGCTTCTGTTCTCGTCCAAGCTCGACAAGCCGCTTCGGAAGCCGACCTGGTTCTTATCAGCTCAGTCCGGACCGTCGACCTTCTCTGGCCCGGTGGCTCCATGCCGACCACCGAGGTAGCGGCGGTGGGCGAAAAGACTGCCGCCGCTGTAGTGGCCAGGGGTGGTCGGGTGGTGGTGTCAGGACGATCGGGGTTGGCCGATCTGACTGCCCAAATCGGAGACCGGCTGGCGTCGGCCCGGGTTGTCTTTCCGCGTGCCGCCGGATCGGATCCTGTGACTCTGGAGAACCTCCGACGAGAGGCCATCGATCTTCGGGACTTCGAGGTCTATCGGACAGTTCCCGTGGCCCCTGATTCCACCCGGGTGCGAGCCGCCGCGTTCGGTTCCCCATCGGCCGTGGAAGGATGGCTTCTATCCCGCGACTTCGATGGCTTGGTGGTTGGTGTGATAGGTGCCAGGACGCTGGAGGCGGTGGCTCAACACCGGCCGCCCGAGGTCCTGGCTCCCCGCCCATCTCACGAGTCCCTGGCCCACGCCCTGGCGTCGTACCTGGAGGTAGCAGTGTGAGCAGTTTTCCGACCGTTCGTCCCCGCCGACTACGGATGAAGAGCGCGTTGCGTCGAGTAGTGGCCGAAACTCGCCTTCATCCCGCCCAGTTCGTGCTTCCTGTCTTTGTGGTCCCGGGGGAAGGGGTGAGGAAACCGATCGAGTCAATGCCCGGCCATGCCCAGCTATCGGTCGACCAAGTGGCTCTCCTGGCCAAGGAGGCCGAGGCAGCTGGGATCGGCGGGATGATCTTTTTCGGGATCCCCGAGCACAAGGACGAAATGGGCTCAGCGGCTTGGGATCGGACCGGGCCGGTACCACGGGCGATCGAGGCGGTCGCCACCGTCGCTCCTGAACTGGTTCGCTGGGCCGACGTATGCCTGTGCGAATACACCAGCCACGGGCACTGCGGGCCGCTGCGGGAGGGGATCGTTGACAACGACTCGACTCTCCCTCTCCTTGCCAAGGCGTCGGCTGTCTATGCGAATGCCGGGGCTGATGTGGTGGCTCCCTCCGACATGATGGACGGTCGGGTCGCAGCGATCAGAGCTGCACTCGATGATGCGGGCCACACCGATCTTGTGATCTGTTCCTACGCGATCAAATATGCCTCGGGCTATTACGGGCCGTTCCGGGACGCCGCCGGGTCGGCACCAGCATTTGGCGACCGTCGTTCTCATCAGATGGACCCGCCCAACTCACGAGAAGCGATCCGAGAGGCGCGCCTGGATGTGGAAGAAGGTGCTGACATGGTGATGGTCAAACCGGCTGGTCCCTACCTCGACATCGTGCGGGCGGTGCGGGAACAGGTTGAGGTGCCGGTGGTCGCCTATCAGGTTTCGGGCGAATTCGCCATGATCGAGGCGGCCGCCGCTAACGGATGGATCGACCGAGACCGAGTCATGATGGAGTCGCTCACAGGCATCGTGCGGGCGGGGGCGGGAATTGTCTTCACCTACTTCGCGTTGGACGCCGCTCGGACCCTCCAGGAGGTGCAATGACCTCAGACCTCATGGCGCTTGGCGCCCGGCAGACCTCCGAGCAGTGGTACCGGCGAGCCACCGATGTCATGCCCGGTGGAGTCAATTCACCGGTGCGAGCCTTTCGGGGGGTGGGTGGCGCACCGCCTTTTATCGAGTCGGGTCGTGGCGCCCGTCTTCGGACGATTGCCGGCGCCGAACTGATCGACTTCATCGCCTCGTGGGGAGCATTGGTCATTGGCCATGCCCATCCCGAGGTGGTCGAGGCAATCAACAGGGCAGTGGGCAATGGCACTTCCTTCGGAATGCCGACCACAACTGAGGTGGAGCTGGCCGAGCTCATCTGCTCCCTGGTCCCCTCGGTCGACGTGGTGCGGATGGTCAACTCGGGGACGGAGGCAACGGCCTCCACACTGCGTCTCGCTCGTGCGGCCACGGGATCGCCTGCAGTTATCAAGTTCGAAGGCTGCTATCACGGCCATACGGACGCCTTCTTGGTCAAGGCCGGGTCGGGTCTCGCCACATTTGGGGAGCCATCGAGCCCCGGGGTGCCGTTGGGTACCGCCTCCGATACTCGGGTAGCCCGTTACAACGATCTCGACTCGGTGGCCGAGCTGATAGCCGATGGACGGGTGGCCGCGGTGATTGTGGAGCCAGTGGCTGGAAACATGGGTTGTGTTCTCCCTGTCCCAGGTTTCCTTTCCGGGTTGCGGCGCCTGTGCGATGCCCACGGGTCGCTTCTGATCTTCGATGAGGTGATGACCGGGTTTCGAGTGGGGTTGGGTGGGGCGCAGGAGCGCTATCGAGTGACGCCCGATCTCACCGCTTTGGGAAAGGTGGTGGCGGGAGGGACGCCGGCCGCTGCTTACGGAGGGCGGGCCGAGCTGATGCGGATGATCTCCCCCGATGGGCCGGTTTACCAGGCCGGAACCTTGGCCGGTAACCCCATCGTGACCGCGGCGGGGCTGGCCACTCTGCGGTATCTCGTTGCCCATTCCGATCTCTATCAGCAGTTTGATGACGCCGGCGAAAGGATCTCCTCACGGCTGGGAGCGGCCATGAAGGGGGTCGGCCTGCCCGGAGTGGTCAATCAGGTCGGAGGGATGGTCGGGCTTTTCATCGGAATCGAGCGCGCCCAGAATTGGGACGATGTCGCCAGTCTCGACCAGGCGCTGTTCAAGCGCTTCTTCCATGCCGCTCTTACCCGGGGAGTCCTGCTTCCACCTTCCCCTTTCGAGACCTGGTTCCTGATGGAAGCGCATCTTGACGGAACTCTCGAAACCGCGCTCGACGCGCTCGTCGAGGCAATCGAGGAGGCAGCCCAATGAGGTTGCTCCAGGCGCTTCGACGAGAACCGCTCGACCGACCCCCCATCTGGTTCATGCGCCAGGCCGGTCGCTATCTACCCGAGTACCGGGAGTTGCGGCGCAAGTACACCTTCGATCAAGCCATGCGCACTCCCTCGGTCGCGGCCGAGATCACGCTGCAGCCGGTGCGCCGATTCCCCCTTGACGCCGCCATCGTCTTCTCGGACATCATGACGCCGCTCACCGCCATGGGTGTCGAGATCGAATTCTCTCCAGGACCGCAGCTGACGCCACTCAGCGTCGCTGACGTCGCCCGGCTCGGCGATCTGGACCCGGCCAGGGTTGAGTTCGTCATCGAGACCATCTCAACGGTGCGGGCCACCCTTGGCCCAGAGACAACGACGATCGGCTTCGCCGGTGGTCCCGCCACCCTGCTTGCCTACCTGCTTGAGGGGAGAGGGTCCCAGCAGTTCGTCAATTTCCGCCGGGCGTTTCACAACGACCCACCGGCCGAGGCTTTGGCCGTTTTGGCTCGAGCCATGCGCACCTACCTGCGAGCACAGATAGAAGCGGGCGCCGAGGTCGTGCAGCTCTTCGACACGTGGGTGGGCCTGCTCTCGACCGACCAGTTCGAGCGTTGGGCGCTGCCCGCGGCTCGTGCAGCGTTGGACGGCCTGGGGGTGCCAACCATTTACTTTGCTCCAGGGGCGACCCACCTGCTCGATCTGTTCCACCTGGTCGGGGCGACCGCCTACGGAGTCGACTGGCGGCTCCAGCTCGGGGAGGCGTGGCGCCGGATCGGGGCCAGACTTCCCATCCAAGGCAACCTGGATCCGGCATTACTTCTCTCCGATCCCGAGGCAGTGCGTGCTGGGACGGTCGGGGTGATGGAGGCGGCGGCTAACCGCCCCGGTCACATCTTCAACCTTGGCCATGGGATTCTGCCTGAGACCCCTCTCACTAACGTTGAAACAATGGTGAGGACCGTCGTCGGCTGGGACGGTCAGAGCACCACCGGTGACTTGGCGGAAGCGCTACCCACCGTATGAGTGCGCCCGAGACTCTCGAAGGTTGGTTTGCCCTCCACGATCTCCGTAGTTTCGATCGGATGGCATGGAATTCGCTGCCGGCCGCGGAACGAGAAAAGGCACTGGCCGAGGCCACCGATCTCCTTGCTTCCTTCCAAACAGTGGAAGACGCCCCGGAGGGCCGCAGCGTGACCTATTGCATAATCGGGCACAAGGCCGACTTACTGATGCTTCATCTCCGGCCCGAAGTCGGCCAGCTACACGAACTCGAACGAGCCTTCGACGCCACAACGCTGGCCTCCTACACCACCCGTCCCTACTCATACCTCTCGGTGATCGAGATGAGTCGGCATGGAGCCCCCGAAGGTACCGCCGGAAACATCGAGGACAGCCCCTACGTGCAAGCCCGTCTCTACCCGGAGCTGCCAACCCATAGCGCGTACATCTGTTTCTACCCAATGAGCAAGAAGCGGGAGGGAACGGACAACTGGTACACCTTGGCGGCCTCCGAGCGAGGCGAACTCATGCGCGCCCACGGGAGGACAGGCCGCGGCTATGCGGGGAGGGTAACCCAGATTGTCACCGGCTCGATGGGCCTCGACGACTGGGAATGGGGAGTCACCCTGTTCTCGGATGACCCTCTTGAGTTCAAGAAGCTGGTCTACGAGATGCGTTTCGACGAGGTGAGTGCGCGCTTTGCCGAATTCGGGCCGTTCTATGTGGGCCAGCGGCTCCTCCCCACAGGCTTGGGCAGGTGCATAGGTGAGTGAGGACAATCGTTTGACGGTGCTGCTCGTTGGTTTCGGTGGTCCGGAAACCATGGACGAGGTTCCGGCCTTCGTGGAGAGTGTCCTCGGCCGGAAACCCCCTGACCACGTTGTCGTCTCTGCCATGGGCCGTTACCGGGCCATTGGGGGTGGCTCGCCGTTGCCTGCCACCACGCGGCGTCAATCCGTCCTCGTCGCCGGGGAGCTGAAGCGGCGCGGGCTCGAAGCGAGCGTGCATGTCGGCATGATGCATGCCCGCCCAACCATTGACGAGGCGGTAGCCCAGATCGGGGCCGAGGGCGTCGAGGACCTCACCGTGATCAGCCTCGCTCCTTATCGGTGCGAAGTGTCGACCGACGCCTATGAGGCTGCGGTTGCACAAGCCGTCGACGGGAAGGGTCCTCGGCTCCACTTCGGCCCTGATTGGAATATGGTTCCCGGCTACCTGGATGCGCTGGCGGAGATGCTGGCAAGGGCGCTCGAACATGCCCCTCCGCACACACCCGTCGTATTCACTGCTCACAGCCTTCCCGAGCGAATGATCGAGCAAGGTGATCCATACAAAAGTCAGCTCCTGGCCACCGCCGGGAAGGTGGCCGAACGCCTCGGACTGGAGGATTGGCATCTTGGCTATCAGAGCGTCAGCGCCGCGGCTCGGGAACCCTGGCTGGGGCCATCGGTGGAAGAGGTCATGGAACGCCTGGCAGCAGATGGTGCCGACTCGGTGGTGGTCGATCCGATCGGGTTCATTTCCGACCACGTCGAGACCCTGTACGACAACGACATCGAACATCGTGCGCATGCCAACGAACTGGGATTGGCCTTCTACCGATGTCGATGTCTCAACGAACACCCAGGGTTGATCAACACCCTTGCCGATCTGGTTACCGCCACCTCTGATCATGGTTGATTTGGGAGCGGCACCGACGGTTGCCGTGGTCGGAGGTGGGCTATCCGGTCTGGTAGCCGCCTACCAACTCAACAAGGCCGGAGTGAGGGTGACGGTCGTCGACAAGGCGCCCCACCTTGGCGGGAAAGTCGTAACCGAGCTTGTGGATGGGTTCCTTCTCGAGGGCGGCCCTGACAGCTTCGTTGCCGGTAAGGGATCTGTGATCCAGCTCGCCGACGAGCTCGGCCTCACCAATCGGATCATCTCGAGCCAGCCCGAGCACCGGGGTTCGTACGTCTGGTGGCGAGGGCACATGCACCCGCTCCCCGAGGGACTGCTGCTAATGGCGCCCTCCCGAATACTGCCGTTGTTCCAGTCATCGCTTCTCAGCTGGAAGGGGAAGCTCCGTGTTCTGGCCGACTTGGTCGTGCCGAGGCAACGCCGAGAGGCAGACGAAAGCCTCGAATCATTTGTGGTGCGCCGGTTGGGCCGTGAAGTACTCGAGCGAATAGCCGAGCCGTTGATTGCAGGCATCCACGCCGCCGAGCCCTCGACGATGAGCCTGATGGCAAGCTTCCCTCGCTTCTTGCAGATGGAGCGTGAACACCGCAGCCTGATCCTGGCTGCCAGGTCGGCCGCATCGAAGGCGGCACCAGGAAACGGCCACAGCTATTTCGCCAGCTTCAAAGGGGGTATGGGAGAGCTGCCCAGCGCCTTGATCGGGGCACTCAAGGACGTTGCCATCCGATTGGGCATGGCAGTGACCCGCCTAACCGCTGCCGAAGGCGGCGGCTACCGCCTGGTCTTCGAGGACGGAACCGAGATCAAGTTCCAGGGTGTGATTCTCGCCACTCCAGCCCGCGAGACCGCTCGACTGCTATCCGAGCTAGCGCCAAAGGCGGCCGAGGCGATAGCCGGAATCCACCAGGTGGCCACCGCTACGGTCACGCTGGCGTATCGATTTGATGAGATTCCCGAATTGTTGGGCTCGGGATTCGTCGTCCCATCCGTGGAGGGCCGACGGATCATGGGAGTGTCGTATCTCTCCCAGAAGTGGCAGGGGAGGGTTCCCAATCAGCAATTTGCGCTGCTGCGCGCTTTCGTTGGAGGAGCGAACTACCAAGAGCTGGCCCTGGCCGGCGAGGAGCAGCTACTGGCAGTCGTGAGAGAGGAGCTGGCGGAATTGATCGGCGTCACCTCCCAACCGGTGCTGACGAGAACCCAATCATGGGAAGGTGGCCTCCATCAGTACACCCTGGGCCATCTTGACCGTGTGGCCCGCGCTGAATCGGCTTTGGCCCCTTATCCAGGGCTGGCTCTGGCTGGAGCAGCCTTTCACGGCATCGGCCTCAATGAATGTGTCGAATCGGGTCGGCGGGCGGCGGTTGCGGTGTTTTCTGCCCTTACCCGGACCGGCGACTTTCGGCTGGACCCGCACCCGGTGCGGCTTGGGGGAAGGCATTAGCAGCGCCCAGCGGCTTCACGCGGAGCGCCCGCTGATAGAACGTTTCATGCGGGGGCTGTTGCGCGTCGGCGACGTCGTCGACAAGGATGCCATCTTCGGGGCACGCCGGTCGACCACCGCCGCAATCGTCGTGTCGGGCATTCGGTGCACCATCACCTATCTGTTGATCCCGATCCTCGCACCCACGGTCGGTTTGCTCGACACCCTCAGTGCTCCCATAAGTATCGCCCTGTGTGTCGCAGCCATGGTGATGGGTGTCGCCGGTATCCGTCGCTTCTGGATCGCAGACCACCGTGCGCGCTGGTCATATACGGCCTTCATGGGCGTGGTCTTGGCACTGCTCAGCGTTGCCATTGCCTTGGACGTCTGGACCATCGCCTCCGTATAGACGTCGGGAGATCACGGGTCACCTGTTCGTTAGCTAGGTTTGTCGAACCTGCTCGCGGTGATACTGATCGAAGGAGGGCCAGCGGCATGTCAACGCATGTCATCGAAGTGGAACTTCCCGCCAAGGTCGTGCTCCACAAGGATGTCCGATTCACGATTAAAAGCGATGGCGCCAAGCTCGGCGAACTTCACATCAGCAAGGGGGCAGTCGACTGGTGGCCCGCCAACAAAAAGTCACCGGTCAGCTTCACCTGGGAGCGCTTTGCACGCCTCCTCGAATCTGGGGGCTAGCTCGACTCGAGGATCGGATGCCGCAATTGGCCTCAGACCGCAGTTGTCACTCGAAGTCGACCAAGACAGAAACTTAAGGGCTACGACGGGCCCAGGTCGGCTCCAGGGTCGCCCCCGCTTGCGACCAACGCGAGGCGTTGAAGGTAATGGGTCCACCCTGCGGAATGTTTTGCTATTTCATCAGGTGGTACCCCGTGGTGGGTGAGCCTGAGCAGCGTGTCATCTCCATCCGAGACGAGGTCGATTTCAACCGTGGTTGATCCAGGTGGAATGTCGGGATGGTCGATCCACCCCCACGTGAACACGACTCGCTGATCCGGAACGAGTTCGATGAACTGCCCGCGAGCTTTCATGCCGTTTGCCATTGAGAAAGCAAAAACGCCTCCTCGCTTCGTCTCGATGGTTGCGCTTTCCCCCTGCCAGCGGGCCCATTTGTCTGACTCCGTCAGATAGGTGTAGACCATTGACGGGGGAGCGGCGATTCGCTTCTCCACGACTATTGGCTTAGTCACGATCCTCCGGCTGGGCAAGGTCGTCTTCGATCGCCAAGGCTAAGCGATCCAGGGTTCTCGCCCACATCGCTTCGAGAATCCCGCGGAGTGGTCCAAGGCGGTCTTTATCGACTCGGTACAGCCGTCGGTTCCCGTCCCTACGTACCGTCACGAACCCTGAATTGCGGAGAATTGATAAGTGTTGAGACACTGCTCCGAACGTGACGTTGAACTGGGCAGCTATGTCACCGGCCGCCATTTCGCTATCCCATACCAGGGCAAGAATCTCCCTTCTGCGGGGCTCAGCGATTACCTGAATCGGATCCATTGGCCCGGCGTACTTTAGTCGAAGTTGAAATAGATTAGGGAGGCAGATATAGTCTTGAGTGAAATAGATTATGACCAAAGAGAGGACCGTAATGGGTGACTATTCGATCAAGGCTCAATTCGAAGCGGGCTGCCCGCCATTGGCGATGAAGCGATGGCTCGACAACCCACAGGGAATTGCGGGGTGGTGGTCCGACAAGGTCGACGGTGCCGCCGGCACAGTCGGTGACACCTTCCATGTGACGTTTCCGACATCGCCGGTTGTATTTGATCTCGAGGTTATTGCCGTATCTGATACCGCAGTGGAGTGGCACATCCCTCAGAGCCCGCCCTGGTGGCAAGGTACGACGATCCGATTTGAACTCTCCGGTTCCGAAGGTGACAAGACGCGATTGTTGTTCACACACAGAGGGTTTGACCCCGACGACCCGATCATCCAGGTCATCACGCCTGCGTGGATTCGATTTCTTGACAACCTTGTGGCGGTCGCCGAATCGGGCAAGGCCAACCCTGCTGTTGTCAACTGACTTGTAGGGCCCGGGTCGGCTCTGGTTTCGATTTCATCTCACATGAGTTCCTCAATGTCCCTCACGAGTGCGACGAGTCCAGCAATCGCGATGAGCAGCCAGACGGACCGGGCTGCATGTCTGAATACGGGGATCCTGCGCAAACGCTGAGTTGGCGAGGGCTCAACGACTACCCAGAATCCCACTATGACGAGTGCGAAGAAGAGAAACAGCACTGTGAAAGGGAAGCAGCCTACGGCGATGAGGGGGAGCAACCAGCGTCGTCGACCTTGTGCGGTCCACGAGTCTGGCTCGCCGACGGCATCAACGGCCGAGCCTATGACGGTGCCGAACACACCGGGGAGGGCGACGAAGAGCCCGATCGCCAGCCAGGTGGGCTTGAGTACTGTGAAGTCGATGCCGCCGGCGTGCACGAGCATCGAACCGACGACCGCAGCCGACCCCAGACCAGTCGTAAGGCGGCGGAACCAGGTCGGTCCGATAAGCCAGGGTGCGACCATCTTGTAGGCGCCAGCACCGATGATGCCGACCGCGGCGCCGAGCAGCAATAGGTTGTAAGTGCCTGCCACCGTGACTTGGCCGATGGTGAACCCGTCATCGCTGGTGAGGCCAACCACAAAGTCGGGAGATGTCACTCGAAGCAGCAGCATCGCAAGCCGGCTTCCGACGCCAGCGACGAGCATACCGACGGGAATTCCGGCGACGATGAGCACCCGCATCTCTTCGATCAGGCGCTCGGATCGTTCCTGATTTGGCGACTGCTTGGTCTCAGTCATCAGCTCGGGCCGGTTCATTGGGTTCTTCATCCATCGTCACAGTGAGATGTTGAGATTTCTCCACTACAGACGGATGGCCGCCCCCGGTTGGGTGACACATGATGAAATGGCCCGGGGTCGCTCTTGTTTCTCCAAGGCGGCCCGAGCCGACGCCATCGATCGATGACGCCTTGAGACGCTAGGGCCCTACCTGGGCATCGCTGAGAATCAGCCCGGTGCCGTAGCCACTGCCGGGTCTAGCCGCCGTCGGAGGCGCAACAGGACCACCGCGGGGATGAAAACCAGGCTGGCACCCAGGATCGCCAGCGACTGAAAGCCCGCTACCTGCAGCAGCGCACCCGAGGAGACCGCGGCGACGGCCGAGGACGTCCAGGTCAATCCGTCGACCACTCCCTGTAGACGAGCCCGTACGGCCGGCTGCAAGCCCTCACCCACCAGGGCGCTGCCGGCTACGAACCCAAGGTTCCAACCGACGCCCAGCAGGAACAGGGCAGTCACGAGGAGAGGGGTTGAGGTAACAGGAGCCAGGGCCGCCAAGAGCGCGGCTATGAACAAAAGGGCCTGGCCCGCCATCATCACCGGGACCCTGCCGAAGCGATTGGCCAGCTTTCCTGTGAGTGGTGAGAAGGCGAACATCCCGAAGGTATGGCCGCTAATGACGAGTCCGACCAGACTCAGTCCGTGTCCGTGGTCGCGGACATGGATTGGGGTTCCGGTCATTATGAGCACCATCACCAACTGCCCCACAACCAGCCCGACCAATGCGAGGCGCACGTTGGGTCGAGCCAGACCCGCCCCCAGCCCGAGACGCGAACCGATCGCGGTATCAGGGGCATCGAGGACAGTGAGCTGGGCAGGATCGGGGCGGAGTGCCACGGCATAGAGGAGCGTGGCCAATCCCATGAAGACCGCCGCCGCCAGGTATCCACCGGCCAGTTCCGGGAGTCGCAAGGCCGTGGCGACGTTGGCGGAGCCTTCCAGCAAGGCCGGCCCGGCTACTGAGCCTATGGTTCCCGCCCACACGACAAGGCTGATTGCCCCTGCCCGGCTCTGAGTCGGGTACATGTCTCCCGCGGCGTAGCGGGAGAGATGGACCGCCGCCTGGCCAAAGCCGATCAAGAACATCGACCCGAGCAAAAGCGAAAGTTGGGCCCGATCGATAGCCACTACACCTACGACCCCACCAATGGCCGCCACCAACGACGCAGCCACCATTCCTGGCCGTCTTCCCAGCCGAGGCACCGACCATGCCATCACGTTTGTACCGATTGCGCTGCCGACCACTGCCGTGGCCGTTGCCAGCCCGGCCTGTAATGGCGAACCGGTGATGTCCTGCACCGCCAGGGTGGAGACGGTCACCGCGCCGATATAGCCGGTCATACCAAGGCCGGCGCCCGAAAACAGAGTGGCGGTCAAGCGCCGTCGGGGATTCACGGCCGGATCCTATCGAGCCGTGCCCAAGCGGTGTTGGCCTCCGGAAGACGGCTCGCAGAGGCCGGCGACGCGCCATCGGTCACTGAATGGTCAGCTCATCTTCCGGAGAAGCCACAATGACAGGTCATGACTATCAGGATCACGACAAGGGTCAAAAGGCCCACGAGCCTGCCGCGGCTGTGAGCAACGACCCGTCAGCGTCTCACCGGCACACTACCGCAGGTCACACCGGGCCCGACCATGACGGCCACGCGGGCGGACATGACAAACATGCCGGCCACAGCGTGGCCATGTTCCGGGATCGATTCTGGCTCTCGTTTGTGCTGACCCTGCCAGTCATCCTCTTCAGCGAGATGATCCAGGAGTGGTTGGGCTACCGCACTCCTGATTTCCCGGGCTCTGAGTTGGTAGCACCGGTGCTGGGGACGGTGATCTTTATCTATGGCGGTGCGCCGTTCCTGAAAGGGGCCGTTGAGGAGGTTCGGGACCGCCGGCCGGGGATGATGCTGCTGATCGGGATGGCGATCGCCGTCGCTTTCTCCGCCTCACTGGCCACCACATTGGGCTGGTTCGATCTCGAATTCTGGTGGGAGCTGGCCGCCCTGATCACGATCATGCTCCTCGGGCATTGGATGGAAATGCGCGCCATCGGCCAGGCCCGGGGAGCCTTGGCCGCTTTGGCAGAACTGTTGCCCGACGAGGCCGAACGGATCACCGGTAGTGGGATCGAAACAGTGCCGGTGGGAGCGCTTCGGGTGGGTGATCTGGTGCTGGTCAGACCCGGTGGTCGGGTCCCCGCCGACGGAGCGATCTTCGAGGGTGAGGTCGAAATCGACGAGTCGATGGTGACCGGCGAATCGAAGCCGGTCGCCAAGCGTCCGGGCGACAGGGTGATAGCGGGCACCGTGGCCACCGACACGTCGATGCGTGTCAAGGTCGAGGCGGTCGGCGATGACACCGCCCTGGCCGGGATCCAACGGCTGGTCGCCCAGGCCCAACAGTCTCGCTCCAGGGCCCAGGTGCTCGCCGACCGGGCGGCAGCTCTCCTGTTCTATATCGCGATTGCCGCCGCGGCTACAACCGCGGTGGCATGGCTGGTTGCCGGAATGCCGGATCAGGCGGTGGTACGGACGGTCGCGGTACTCGTGATCGCCTGTCCCCACGCCCTCGGTCTGGCGATACCGCTGGTGATCGCCATCTCCACTGGTCTCGCCGCCCGCAACGGGATCCTGGTCAAGGACCGGCTCGCCCTGGAACGGATGCGAAGCGTTGACGTGGTCCTGTTTGACAAGACCGGCACCCTGACCAAGGGGAGTCATCGTGTTACTGCCGTCACGGCCATCGACGGGGACGAAGCCGGACTATTAGCCCTCGCCGCTGCCGTCGAGGCCGACTCGGAGCATCCGTTGGCGCGAGCCATAGTCACCGCGGCCCGGGAAAGTGAGGTCCCGGTGGCGTCCGGTTTCCGATCGATGAGTGGCCGCGGGGTGGAAGCGAATATCGGGAATTCGGAGGTTGCGGTCGGGGGGCCGGCCCTTATCCGGGAGCGGAGTCTCGAGGTGCCTGATCCCGTGAGGGCTTCAGCCGACGGTTGGAAAGAGCGAGGGGCCGCCATCCTCTACGTGATCAAGGACGGAAAGGTATACGGTGCGCTTTCCCTGGAAGACGAAATCCGACCCGAATCCCGCCAGGCGGTGAGCCAGCTCCACCAGCTTGGAGTGCGGGTGGCACTGATCACGGGTGATGCCCACCAGGTCGCCCAGGCGGTAGGAGACGAGCTCGAAATCGACGAAATTCTTGCCGAAGTTCTACCTGAGGACAAGCACTCCAGGGTTGCTGAACTACAACGAGGAGGGTTGCGAGTGGCGATGGTTGGTGACGGAGTAAATGATGCCCCCGCCTTGGCCCAGGCCGACGTCGGCATCGCTATCGGCGCCGGCACCGATGTGGCCATCGAATCGGCCGGGATCGTTCTCGCCTCCGACGACCCAAGAGGAGTAGTCGGGATCCGCCGGCTCTCCCAGGCCGGATACCGCAAGATGATCCAAAATCTTGTTTGGGCCACAGGATATAACGTGGTCGCCATCCCCCTTGCCGCCGGGGCCCTGGCTTGGGCCGGGATCGTCCTTGCCCCAGCCGCGGCGGCGGTGCTGATGAGCGCCTCCACAGTGATCGTCGCCATCAACGCCCAACTATTGCGACGCCTCGATCTGAAACCCGTATGAAGCCAACTATCTGAAGCAACGTTCGGCCTCTCTCAAGTCGTTGCCAGGAGCCTCTCGAGGCCGTCAAGGATCAGATCGAGCCCGAACTCGAACTCGCCTTCCTCCTCCTGGCTGGACTCCTTGAGGTGCTGCTCGACGTGTTCGACTAAGTAGGGGTACTCGCCGGTTGGTAGCTCCTGGAGGAAGGTTGCCCCGAGCTTTGGAAGATCCTCGGCGGTGAACGTAAAGCTCGCCTCCCATAACGTGAAACCCATGATGTGGCTGTCCAGGGCGTGATAGGCGTGGTGGGTCATCTCCGGCGAGAAGCCCCCCTCCCGAAGAGCGGCGAGCAAAGAGTCCATGTAGCGCAACCGCCCGAGCAGGACCCTGGTGTGGGACAACATGAGTCTGCATGCCCATGGATGGCGTAAGAGAACGTCGTGGGCTGAAATTGCGCTTTGGCGTATGGCCGTCTTCCAGTCGGCTTTCTTGGAAGGCAAGTCGATCTCGCTAACCACGGTATCGACGATGCCATCCAGGATGTCGTCCTTGTTGTTGACGTGGTAGTAGAGCGACATCGCCTCGACCCCGAGTTCCTGAGCGAGCTTGCGCATCGTGAGTGCCTCGATTCCACCCTCATCAGCGAGGCTGATGGCTGCCCGCAGAACCCGCTCTTTGCTCAATGGGATACGGGGCTCGGGGCTTGCATCAGTTTGAGTAGCCATCTGTATATCTCTCGGATGGGTTGACAGCCTTACGGTGTATGGCTATCTTGACAGAAGTCATCTTACAGCGTACGAATGTTAGGAGCACGTAATGAGGGCCATCGTCTATGACAGGTACGGATCGCCAGATGTCCTCCAACTACGGGATATCGAAACCCCCACTCCTGAGGACAATCAGGTGCTGGTGAAAGTCCAGGCGGCTTCTGTCAACCCACTCGACTGGCACCGCATGAGAGGCCGGCCATACATAATGCGCGCGGGCGAGGGTCTGACCAAACCAAAGAACGATGGCCTAGGAGCCGACATGGCCGGCCGGGTGGAAGCGGTCGGTAAAAACGTATCGCAGTTTCAACCAGGCGATGAGGTATTCGGCATGAGCGTCAGAACCCTGGCCGAGTATGCCTGCGTTTCCGAAGAAGGGTTGGTCCTGAAACCGGCCAACCTGACCATGGAGCAAGCAGCAGCCGTGCCTGTGGGAGCAATCACCGCCCTCCAGGGTCTCCGAGACAAAGGAGAGATTCAGCCCGGGCACAAAGTCCTCATCAACGGTGCGGCCGGAGGGGTCGGCACCTTCGCGGTGCAGATCGCCAAGTCGTTCGGAGCGGAAGTGACCGGCGTGTGCAGCACAAGGAATGTGGAGATGGTCCGATCGATTGGCGCTGACCGCGTTATTGACTACACCCAGGCCGACTTCACACGAGGCGGGCAACCTTACGACCTTATCTTCGATTGTGTAGGGAACCATTCGTTCTCAGCTTGCAGGCGCGTCTTAAAGCCCAGGGGGATTCTCGTAGTGGTGGGTGCATTCGACCGACCACTCCTTCGGGCGCTCAAAGCGCTCTTGATGTCACCCTTTGTCAGCCAGAAGCTGGTCCCGTTTCTCTCGAAACGAAGCAAAGAAGACCTGGTTCTTCTGAAAGAACTCATCGAAGCCGGAAAAGTAACCCCGGTCATAGACAGGCGTTACCCCTTGGGTGAGGTCCCTGAGGCGATCCGGTACCTGGAGGCAAGACACGCCCAAGGAAAAGTTGTCATCAACCTTTGATGCCCGGTTTGCCAAGACAGGTCACCGACTTACGCGCCTACTAAAGCAACCGCTTCGCTAGGGCGCGAAGGTGGTTAAGGGCCAATGGATCTCGGTTCGTAACTTGGCCTGGTCGGCAATCTCTCTTGGGTCGTCAACGTATGACTCCCAAGGTCCGTGTCCCTCGTCGTGGTCGGGTTGATGAATCCATTCGTGGAGCGCGTCGTATGCCTGGGATCGCGACAAACCCCTCTTCTGGCGTACATTCCCGCCGTTTTTCGGCGGGAATGTACGCAAGAAGAGGGGTCCTAGATCTTGGGAAGTTTGAATCCGGACTTCTCGATGACGTAGTCGCGAGAGGCATTGGTCATCCGCTTGACCGCGCCCCAGTCGACGTGGAGGAGCTTGCCGCCGCGCTTCATCACGCGCCCGGCGATGAGAACGGTGTCCACGTTGCCTGTGTCCATCCCGACCACCACGGCTGTCGTCGGATCGTTGAGGGGAGTCACGTTGAGACGGTCGGTGCGAAGCATGATGAGGTCTGCCTGCTTGCCGGGGGTGAGAGTTCCGACTTTGGAATCCAGACCGTTGGCCCGAGCTCCTTCGATCGTGGCGTAGGAGAGAACCTCGCGGGGCGAGATCGGCGACTTGCCCTCCGCCTTGGCAAGACCACGCTGCAAGGTGAGGACCGATCTCATCTGGTTGAACATGTCGGCGGGGACGTTGGTCTCTACGTCGACGCTCAGGCTGGGCTGCAGTCCGCGGTCCAGGAACTTCTGGATCGGGGGCATGCCGTGACCCATCATCATCTCCACTGGTGACGCCAAAGAGACCGTGCCGCCGGTGTCGACGATCATCTGGATCTCGGTGTCGTTGAGAGTCGTGCAGTGGATGTAGGTGGTGTCAGGACCGAGCAGTCCGGCCGTTCCCATCTCCTGGACCTTGGCGTCCTGGCCATAGGTACCCACTCCGACATGGGTCGTGATCCGGGCCCCGGTCTCCCGGGCCAGCTTCCAGTGGTCGCGCGACACCTCGAAGTCGGTGAACTCAGGCCCGGGGGCGGCCAGAGCCAGAGTGAGCATCTGGTCCTTGGTGGAGAAATGTTCGGTAGCGGCGCGGACGAACCAGCTCGGCTGGCGCTCCTCCCATTTCCCCCACCAGGGGAAGCCGTAGGCGAATACGCCGCGCAGACCAGAGTCGTTGAGGGCCTGGATGACGGCGTCGGTATGTGCGGGTGAACCCTGGATGTGTGACCAGTCGAGGAGGGTGGTGATGCCGGCGTCGATGGCGCCCAGGGCCGAGACCAGGTTGCCGATGTAGGCGTCCTCGGGCCGGAAAGCGGGAGCCAGCTTGTGGAGGACGAAGGAGATGTAGCTGGTCCGTCCCTCGAGCGGAACGTCGGTCCCGATGTTGCGGAGGAGGCCCTCCCAGATGTGACGATGGGAGTCTACGAACCCGGGCATGACGATCATCCCGGTGGCGTCGATCAACTCGGCTTCGCCGTTGGCGAGGTTGGGCCCAACCTTGACGATGCGGTCTCCCTCGATGAGCACATCGCCGATGCTCATGTCGCCGACGTGGGGATCAAGGCTCAGCACCGTCCCTCCCTGGATGAGCTTCCTTCCAGTGGGAGTCACTCTGAAGTCGGTGCCGGCGGGATAAAACGCAGGCACCTGCGTGGTCTGTTGCGTCCGGCTACCAATCGCGAGGCGACGGGCTCGTCGGAAGTTCCTCTTGACCAACTCTTTGAGGTCGCCGAACTGAAAGAGAAGCAGACCGAGAAGGATCAGAAGGCCAATGATCATGGTCCCGTCACTGGGAGATAGACCGAGATAGGGCAGGACGGTCAGGATGAGGGCAAGCAAGAGCGCAGCCACAGTTCCGCCGAGGAAGGTGGCTCGTCCCCCGGCCAGCGATGCACCTCCCAGCACCGAAGCAGTGATGCTGTTGAGGGCGAAGGTGGACCCGACCTGGGCGTTCCCGATGGGTGATCGGGCCATGACGAAGAAGGAGGCCACCGCGGCCAACACCGCCGTGAGAAGGAGAGCGCGGACTCGAATCCAGTTGGTCCTGACGCCGCCTCGTTTGGCGGATCGATCGTCGAAGCCGACCGCACGCAACTCGAGTCCGGACCCGGAGCCGTGAAGCCACAGGTCCAACAAGGCCGCGGACAGGACGATCACGATGAAGGCGATCGGAATCGGGCCGACCGAAGTGGTGAGCATTGATACGAACCCACTGTTGATTACCCCTTGGGCGGTGGGTCGAAGGGTGAGGGCGACGCCATCGAGGATGCTCATGGTTGCCAGGGTGGCGATGATCGACGGGATCCTGATCCCCCGGATCAGTCCGGCATTGATCAAGCCCAGGGCCACCCCGCAGACAAGGATGATGCCAGCACCAATGAGGATGCCGCCCATGGTCGCATTGGCGCCGATGAGGAAGGAGGCGGTCACTACCCCCAGGCTGATCATCGCCCCAACCGAGAGATCGATGTAGCCCACCAGGAGGGCATTCGTCTGGGCGAACGTGGCGACGATGAGTGGCAGCGCCAGGATCAGGATTTGATTGACATTCGTGGAGTTGATGAAGCCAGGGAATCGGTTGTTCGTGAACAACAGGAGGCCTCCAAGCAGGAGAACCTGAAGCGCCACAGGCATCCAAAGCCGGACCCTGACGATCTTGCGCCACTTGTTCTTGTCCCGGGCGTCGCGCACGACCCTGCGGAAAACTTGCCTGGCCGCATCCATCCTGGCTGTCATGACGTGCCTGCCTCTGGCGAGGGTGCCCTTGGCATAGCTACCCCCAGAGGGGAACGACCAGATCTGGAGAGTCCGGGACCGCGAACGATGGCTTCGGTGATACGACGTTCGTCGAGCTCGTCACCCGGGATCTCTTCGACGATCGTGCCGCGGGACATGACGAGGACGCGATCACAGAGGCCGGAGAGTTCGATGGGGTCGCTGGACTTGACGAGCAGCGCCGCACCGGAGTCCGTCCTGGCGCGAAGCGCCCGATAGATATCGAACCTGGAGCCGACATCAACCCCCTGGGTAGGCTCGTAAGCGAGGATCACTGAAGGGTTTCTGAGGAAGGAACGGGCTACCGAAACCTTCTGCTGGTTTCCGCCTGAAAGGAACTCAACCGGTTGTTCCAGGGACGGGGTCCGGACTTCGAGTTGCTCGACCAGGTTCCTCACCGCACTCCTCTCGGCCCGCCGTCGCAGGAAGCCAAACAGGGCGAACTTCCTCAGTGACTGGATGGTCGAGTTGACTCTCACCCCCAACACCGTGGCCAGTGCCTCTCGCTTGCGATCGCCCGGGAGCAGCATCAGGCCAGAACTCACCGCTTCGTGGGTGGAGATCAGATTCAGCTCCTTGCCGTCACAAACGACCCGCCCGGCGCGGGGCGGAACTCTGCCGGCCAGGCAGTCAAAAAGCTGAGGCTGCCCGTTGCCTTCCGCGCCCGCTACTCCGACCACCTCGCCGGACTGAAGGGTAAAGCTGACGGGACCGAACGACTGGCCCTGGAGTCCATCCACCACGAGCACCTCACGCCGCTCATTGCTCCTTGGGGTGGATGGGGGAAAGGCGGCCTCAAAGGGTCGGCCGACGATCAGCTCGACCAACTCCGCCTCCGATGTCGTCCGTGCGTCGAACGTGCCCTGGTTGCGCCCGTCTCTAAGAACCGTTATACGGTCAGCGATCTCGAGCACCTCGGGAAGGCGATGACTCACGTACACCACGCCCATCCCCCGGCGGCGACAGGCGACCACGGAGCGATGCAGCGCTTCGATCTCGTCGGGGCCAAGAGCCGTGGTCGGCTCGTCGAGGAGCAAGACCTTGGGATCGTTGACCATCGCTTTGGCGACCTCGAACAGCTGTCGCTCTGCCAGGGTCAACATTCCGGCCGGAGCATCGGGAAACAGTTCCAGGTCGAGGTCCAGGTCGGCCAAGAGTTTGCGTGCCCATCGCTTACGACGTCTGAAGGGAGGGCGCAGCCCTCGAGGCGCAGCCAGGAAGAGGTTGTTCTTCACCGGCTCCGCCTGCACCAGCGAGGTGTCCTGGTAGGCCATGGCCAACCCGAGCTTCCTCGCCAGCGCAGGCGAATCACGACGTAGCGGCATCCCGCCGATGAGGACGGTTCCCCGATCGGGCTCGACGAAGCCACTAGCAATCCCAAGGAGAGTCGACTTGCCGGAGCCGTTCTCGCCGACCAAAGCGTGGACCTCGCCGGCCAAGCAGTCGAAGCTGACATCGGTCAGCGCTCGCACCGCTCCGAACTGACGGGACACGCCCTTCAGTTCGAGGACCAGGTCCCGGACTGTCGGCTCTCCTGCGGGATTGCGGTTGTTCATCCGCCGAACATCGTCGCCAAGACGTCTGGAGGCACGAGGGACGTACCCGAAACGGCTTCGTTCGGGCGGGCGGTGTTGCAGTCTGCCGCCGTGACCTCGCGCATCACATGGGGGACTACCACCGTGGCGGGTATTTCGGCACCCTGGAGCGCCATCATCGCCGCCGTCACACCGATCCGTGACTGGAAGTTGCCACCCGCCGAGTAGAAGATCTTGTACGTCGGCTCGTTGCGCTGTGCCCAGTCGCAGAACAGGTTCTGCTCGTCGGTGCGAAGCGCCAGCGTCAGATTCTCCACTGGGATTCCCAGCTCCTCGTAGACCGGCAGGCCAAACCAGATCCCGTCGGCGTACTCGTATGCGTAGCCGTTGATGTCCGGGTTAGTCGTCAACAACCCCCGGAACACGTCCGGGATGGCCGGTGGGAACCAGAAGGTGTCACCGGTGGTGCTGTTCTCGTTGGCCGGAGGGTTCACCAGAGTGAGGTCCGACCCGAGGGCACCGATGGAGCACCGCTGCCAACCAAGGGACAGCGCGTTCCCGGGGGTGCCGCCGAGCATGGCGACCTTGCCTGCACCGACACCTGTGTTTAGCACGTCGGCGAAGCTCTCACCGAGTGCGCACAGATCCTCCCCAACGACGGTCAGGTAGTCCACGCCAGGGATGGCGGCGCCTTCCTGGTCAGGGAGTCCGACGTAGCCCGCCGAGAACGGGACGTAGAGGATCCCCGCTGCAGTTGCTTCCTTCACCGCTTCCGCTAGCGCCACGCCCACATCGGGATAACCCACGATGAAGTCGACTCCTCGTTGGATCAGGAATCGGAACTGGTTGACATGGACGGCTGGATCCGCATCGAAGTTGGCGGCCGTGGAGACGATCGTGCCAATCTCCGGATAGGTGAGCGCTTGGAGTACGGCCTCCATATGACTCACCGAGCGCCAAACGTTCACGTCGTTCCCGCCACCGTCGGCAAAGCCCATCACCAGGTCGCCACCGCTTCCTGTGTCGCATTCCTGTTGGCTCCAGCACTCGATCGCCTTGTTGACGTCGATACCGGCAGCAGCCAGATCCTGGTGGGCACGGGTGATCGACGCCAGAACAATGTTCCAGCTCGCCTCGTCCGACGGCTCCACCGGTCCGAGTGCCTCCATCACCAGGGCGGGGTCGGCGTCAATGCTCTCACCGAACTCCGCCAGGGGATCGCTACTCGCAGTTGTTGTGGTTTCCCCGCCCGTTGTGGTTGGGGCCTCGGTGGTGGCCGTAGTCGTTGGGGCGGCTGTCGTGGTCGCGGCGGTGCCACCGCATGCCGCAATCACGACTGCGAGCACGATGGTGACAATGGTGGTTTCTCGTTTCATGATCCTCCTCCGAAAGAGCGCATGGCTCTGGTCCTTCCTTTTGGTGTGAGACTCGCCGGAATACGTGTCTCCTTTCTCAACCGGTTCACTCGATAGGACTCGTGACCGTTTCGTTTTCGATGCGTTTCGGTCGTCTTCGTTCGCGGAACACCTGCTCCACACCTTTGATGATCCGATCGCCCGAAATCAACATGCCGCTGATGATCACCAGGCCAAACACGACGAACTGAAGGGCCGTCGGAAGCCCGATGGTCCTCATCATCTGATTGAGGCCGGTGAGGAAGAGAGCGGCAGCAAAGGTTGAAAGGGGGCTGGCCAAACCGCCGGTCAGGGAAGCGCCACCGATGACCACGGCCGCGATCGGTCCCAGTAGATAGGCCGTGCCGGCTGCTACGCCCGGGCTGCGGAGGAGGCCGGCCAGGGCCACGCCGGCCAGGGCATACAGGACCGCCGCCATCACATAGGCCAGGATCTGGTTGACGGTGACGCGGACGCCCAGCACTTGAGAAGCGACCGGGTTGGCCCCCACTACCTGAAAGCGGCGTCCAACGGTTGTGTATCGGAACGCCACTATGAGGAGGACGGTGACTACCGCGCCAAGCCAGAAGATGGGGCTGACGCCGAAGATTCTCGTGGATACCCACTCCGACCATCCCGTTGGCACGGGGCTCTGAACGGGAGACCTTCGGGAGTAACGATTTACGACCCCGAACACGACCTGACCGACTGCCAGCGTCACGATCAGCGCGTTGAGCTGGAGCCCACCGATGAGGATCCCATTGACGAGCCCGACAAGGGCGGCAGCACCAACCGATACCAGGATGGCAATCCCGATTCGTTCGTCCGACTGCTGGCCGACGCCAACCATCAGGGCAGCGGCCAGCGTGAAAGTGCCGGGGACGCTGAGATCAATGCCACCGGTCATGACGACCAGCATTTGACCCAGGGCCGCGATGCCGAGCAGCGCGCCATACGGTGCGATCGCGCTCAGCGCCACGCTCCCCAATGTGGCTGGGACCCAGATGGCCGCCACGACGACGAGGACGACGATGGCGATGTACACAGGGAGATACCGCGAGGCCACCACGAATGAGGTCACGGCCGCCGAAGGAGCACGCAATGTCGTCATCCGGAGAGTCCTGTTGTTACCGCCAGGGCTCCCGCCGCTCCTGCCACTCGCCTCTGGGCCTTGACGGCCGCCTCGCTGGCCGCCCTCACGTCCGCCTCCAAAGCACCATTTCGCATCAGCGGTTTTCCGTCTACGAAGACCCAGTCGACGTTGGAGGTGTCCATACCCCATACGACCGCTCCAATGGCGTCGTTGAGCGGGGCAATATTCGGGCGGTCGGCACGGAGGATCACCAGGTCAGCCTGTTTGCCCGGTTCGAGCGAACCGGTGACTTTGCCCAGCCCGGCGACTCTGGCACCGTCGACGGTGGCATAGCGGATCACGTCTCTGGTGGTAAGGAGGTTGGGGAGGCCAGCCTTGCCAGCAAGCTTCAACTCGAAGTAGCTGGCATGTTGCAGCGAGATCGCCGTTCGCATCTGGGCGAACATGTCGCCGGGGGCGATCTGCTCGTTGTCAATCCCGAGCCCTGGTCGTATGTTGCGGTCGAGTAGCTTCTGGATCGGTGGGGGTCCCGATCCTGACGCCATTTCGCTGGACGGAGTGAGCGACACCGAGGCGCCGCGGGACGACACTGCATTGAGGTCGCTGTCGTCAAAGTTCGAACAGTGGATCAGGGTGACATCAGCGCCGAGCAGACCGGCCAGAGCGAAGACCATCCCCGGCCTGGGACCGGAGTGGGTGTGGATCCGGAGGCCCAGTTCCCGGGCTTGTCCCCAGTTGCCGTCGACCGCTTCAGGGGTCAAGGGATCGGACGAGCCGTACGCAACTGCCATAGATGAATTCGACTTGAGCCTGCGCAGCGTCGCCTTGAGTTCACCGTCACGGGAGTTTCCCTGAGGCGAGGCGTGAACGAACACGGTACGAAGTCCGGCGTCGGCATGAGCCTGGAGGGTTGCATCGGTGTATCGATCGTCGAATTGGATGTCCGACCAATCGACCACGGTGGTTATTCCGGCCTCAATGGCGCCCAGAAGACCAATCAGAGTTGCTGCGAAGACGTCCTCCGGTTGATAGTGATGGGCCCAGTTGCCGGGCCCGCCAGCTTCATCTCCTCCATCGCCGAAGTTGCGAAACAGCGATTTCCAGACGTGCCGATGAGTATCGACAAAGCCGGGCATGACGATCGTGTCGGTAGCGTCGACGACTTCGGCGTCACGGGCTCGGATCCCGGGGGCCACCTCGACCACCCTGCTCTCTTCGATCAGAACATCGGCATTGGCGAAGTTGGGAGTCTTGGTCCCCAAGGTGAGAACACAACCACCGCGAATGAGAGTCTTCGAACTCACAATCCACTTCCGGAGTCGACGGCCTTCGACACCGTTTGGTAGATGCGCTCGGCCGAGGGGAGGGCCAAGTCTTCCAGGGCCGCGGCAGCGGGCAAGGGGATGTGCGGTGTCGTAATGCGGATACTGGGCCCATCGAGATCCCAGAACGCCTCCTCGGAGACGATCGATACCAATTCGGCCCCCCATCCACAGAGACGCGGGTTTTCCTCGACGGTGAAGAAACGTCCGGTCTTGGTGACCGACGCGAGCAGGGTCCTGGTGTCGAGCGGCACCAACGAACGGATATCGATCACCTCGGCAGAAACTCCATCGGCAGCGAGCGCTACGGCCGCCTCCAGCGCCCGGGGCACCATCAGCGCCAAGGCGGCGATCGTCAGGTCAGTGCCCTGACGAATCACCCGGGCAGTGCCCAACTGATCGACGATCTCGCTATCGGGGACGTCAGCCTTGCTGGCCATTAGAGCTTTGTGCTCGAAGAAAATGACCGGGTCAGGATCACGGATCGAGGCAGCCATCAGCCCGACGACATCGACCGGCGTGGAGGGAGCGACAACTTTGAGACCGGGGATCATCATCGCCCAGTTCTCGACGCTTTGGGAGTGTTGGGCTCCGAACCTGGCCCCCCCGCCGTTGGCGGTCCGGATGACGAGGGGAAAACTCACCTGACCATCCGTCATGTACCGGCTCTTGGCGATCTCGTTGGCGATCATGTCCCAACACACGGCGAGGAAGTCCGAGAACATGATCTCGGCGATGACCGGTATGCCCGTCATCGCCGCACCCATGGCCGCCCCGATGATCGCCTGCTCAGAGATCGGGGTGTCCCGGACCCTTTCCGGGCCGAATTCGTCGAGCAGGCCCACCGTGGTCTTGAACACGCCGCCGGCGGAAGCGATGTCCTCGCCCAGCATCACCAGGGCCGGGTCACGACGCATCTCCTGGGCGATTCCCCTTGCCACCGCCTCGCGATAGGTCAGTTCCGCCATTGTGAACCCCCGTCGGCATAGACCTCCGTCAGCAGGGATTCCTCGCCTGGCTCCCTCCCCGACTTGGCGAACTCGGTAGCGGCGTCGATGGCATCTGCCACCTGCCGCTCGATCGAGCTGAGTCGAACCTCCAGGGTCCCCAGCGACAGCAGCCTGTCGTGATACATCGGGATCGGGTCACGGGCCGCCCACGCCTGGACTTCCAGTTCCGGGCGGTATTTGCCAGGGTCGGCTCGAGAGTGACCGCCAGATCGATAGGTGACGGCTTCGATCAATGCCGGCCCACCACCCGAACGTGCTCGGGTTATCGCCTTCCTGGCGGCCAGGTAAACGTCATCGGGGTCGTTGCCATCAATGACGGTCGACTCGAGACCATAGGAGCCGGCCCGGTCGGCGGCGGGGTGGGCTACGGCCGTCACCACGTCGATCGGTGTGTACTCCATGTAGAGGTTGTTCTCACAAACGAAGACCACCGGGAGGTTCCAGATCTTGGCCAGGTTGAGAGCCTCGTGAAAGGCCCCGATGTTGGTGGTTCCGTCACCGAAGAACGCCACCGCCACCTGATCGGTGCCCCGCATCTGAGCCGACCAGGCCGCACCATTGGCAACACAAAGATGGGCTCCGATGATGGCGTAGGACCCCATCATCCCCTTCGAGACATCGGTGAGGTGCATCGACCCGCCCTTGCCACCAAGGATTCCGTTCTCTCTGCCCAACAACTCAGCCATCGCCGCTCCCAGATCCATTCCCCGGGCCAGCGAATGGGCATGACCCCGATAAGTGGCGAAGGAGTAGTCGCCCGGCTTCATGGCGGCACCAAAGCCGGTGGCGATCGCCTCCATCCCTAGCGAGAGATGGGTGGTTCCCTTGACCAGGTTCTGGAGAAAAAGGTCGTGCGCTCTCTTACCGAATTGCCTCAGCTCGTGGAGCTTGCGGTACATGCTCAGACGAGTGTCCAGGTCGATGTTGACGCTCTCGAGGGAGCGGTCCACCGGATTGGGGAGACGGGGCTCCCTCAATGCATAGTCGTAGCGCGGATCAGTAGGCATTTGCCACCATCAGCTCCTCGCAGGGGAACAGGGTGATGACCTTGCACCCATCGGCGGTCACCACCAACTCCTCTTCGATCCGGGCTGCCGAGCGGCCGTCGGCGGCAGGGGCATAGGTTTCGAGGGCGAACACCATGCCCTCTTTGATCTCGACTGGGGTCTCCAGAGAGTTGAGACGGCTGATGATCGGTCGCTCATGAAGGCCCACTCCAACTCCATGACCGAACTGGAGCCCGAAGGCGTCCATCTCGTCCTCGAAGCCGAACTCCTCGGCCCGCGGCCACACCTTGGCGATTTGATCGGTGGTCGCTCCCGGCCTTACCAGATCGATGCCAGCGTCCATCCACTCCCGCGACTGCTTGAAGGCGTCTCGTTGTGCCTGAGTGGCGCGACCGACGACAAAGGTGCGGTAGTAGCAAGTGCGGTAGCCGTTGAAAACATGGATGATGTCGAAGTACGCCTGATCGCCTGGTCTGATAAGACGATCAGTGAAAACGTGCGGGTGAGGGCTGCAGCGCTCACCAGCTATGGAGTTGACAGCTTCGACGAACTCGGATCCCATTTCGAACAATCGGGCGTGGGCCAACCCCACGACGTCGGACTCGCGGACTCCGGGTTTGAGCATCTCGAAGATGTCGTGATAGACACCGTCGACCATCGCGCAGGCCTGGGTTAGCAGGATGATCTCGTCGTTGCTTTTGATCTCGCGAGCACGCATCATCGCTTGCTGGCCGTCGACGACTTTGAGGTCCGCCTTTTGCAGCGCCAGGAAAACTCCGGTCTCGGCCATGTCGACCCCGAGTTTCTCCCCGGCCACCCCCGCATCTTCTAGCGCCCCCTTGATCTCGCGGACTGCGCGGGTGTGCAAACCGGTCTCGGGACCGATCGCGCCTTGCAGGCCAGTGTTGCCGCCGATTGAGTTCTTGTTGTCGTACAGGTGGGGAAGCTGGAGACGGTGGGCCTTGGCTGCCGAGCCGAAATCCCAGATCCGCGGCGTGCCCTCACGAGTCACCAGGGCCCACCGCTCGCCTTTGTTGAACGCCCAGTACCCGATCTGGGTAGCGGTCGCGTAGCGAATGTTGGAGGTCTCGAAAAGGAGCACGGCCCCAAGGTCGAACTCCTCGAGCATTCTTCTGACGCGGCCGAGCCGATACTGGCGCAGGCGTTCGAAGTCGACCCTGATCTCCCAGTCGACACCCATGACTCCAGGAGCCGGGGTGGTGGCTACGGGGAATTCCTTCATGGGCTTGCTCCTCATTTCTGTGATCTGGCTGATCGGGTCTCTGCCAGGGCGGTCTCGAGATACTCCCAATCGCGTGCGAACCTGTATGAGTGTCGCGGCGGCGGCTGTGGCGCCTGGGTCTCCAACCATCTCACCCGGCCTGCACCGATGTTGCGGAACTGGTGGACGCAGCCCACGCCGGCCCATGCCACATCCCCGGGTCCGAGCTCGTAGTTGACGCCGTCGAAGATGGCCGCGACCTTCCCATCGAGTATCAGGTAGGCCTCCTCGAGTGGGTGGTCGTGCGCTCCCGCAAATCCTCCAAGCTCGTATTGGACCATGAACATCGTCGAGAGGTCCGCACCGAGATCGGAGTCGACCATCATCTTCACACTGATGCCGCTGTAGACCAGCAACGCCGACCGCATGCTGGCACTGACCGCCAAACGATCTTGAGTCTGCAAGGCGGGGTCCATCGACTGGGCATCGATGTGTCCGAACTGCCGGTTGCGGGGATCGCGCACGTCGATCTCTTGGGCCGCGCCGACTAGGAGGGCGGTGGGGAATTGGGTGTCGAAGGCGAACCGCTCCCTTGGCAAGGGCGCCTTCATCTCGGCGAATTTGACGACTTCTGCCGAGGAGTTTCTGAACGCGTGGGTGAGTCCCACCGGTAACAACCCGTAGTCGCCATCGGTCAGCTGGAAGCTGCCTTCCGGTGTGTCGACCATCAACTGACCGTCGAGCACATAGATCGACTCCTCGAAAGAGTGGACGTGACTGTCGACCTGGCCATCGGGCTCGAGCCTGGCGAGGCGGAAACCCATCTGCACTGCCCCCCCCGACTCGTCAACTACCGAGTCGCCGGTGTATCCAAGGCTCCGGTCGGAGAACTCTGGTGGAGTCGAGTAAATCAGCTCTGTTGCTCTCTTAACGATGTGACTTGCCATCAGGTCTCACCTCTTCTGAGGAAGACGGCGATGGCACTGAGGTCGTGACTCCCCATCCCGGCCTCGATCGCCTGCCTCACGATCCCGAGACCCGTCTCGGCCTGGTGCATACGTGCCCCAACCGACGCCCCGAGCCCGGTGATCAATTCAAGGTCTTTGACCACGAGATCGAGGGTGAAAGCGACGACTGCTGATTCTGGATGCAGATACGCCTCCCGCTTGTACTCGACGAACGGCGCTCCACCAGCCCCGCTGACGAACACCTCGTAGGCCATTTCCCGATCCACTCCGGCCTTTTCCGCCAGAACCAGGGCTTCTGACAAGGCGACATTGAGCCCATGCACGAGGCTGTTGACAGCAAGTTTGCAGGCAGCCCCGGCACCTCGCGGACCGACCCGAACCACCCGTTTCGAGATCGAGGCGAGCAGTGGCTCCACCCGGGCGATCAAGTCCGGGTCCCCTCCCGCCATCACAGTCAAGGCACCGGCCTCTACCGTCGAGACACTGCCAGAAACCGGGCAGTCGAGAAACTCCGCGCCCCGGGCGTCAATCCGCGCTCCGACTTCGAGGATCGCGTCTGGATTGACAGTGCTGGTATCGACGGCGATCGAGCCGGACCGGATGCCTTCGACGATTCCTCCGGGGTCCAGATACACGGCACGAAGCGCTTCATCGGCGGCCAGGCTGGTCACGACGATTTCTGCCTTGTGGGCTGCCGATCCGGCGGTTTCCGAGACGGTGGCAGCTGTGTCAGCGGCAACGGCTTCGGCTTTGGAGCGGTCTCGATTCCACAAGATCAGGTCATGTCCAGCGTCATGAAAGCGCCGGGCCATGGCGCTTCCCATCCGGCCGAGACCGATTACCGCCACGACTGGGTTCGGGTCGCTCACTGATAAGTGACACTACACAGATAGACCTGGTCAAGCCGGGCCAAGTGGTTGTTGACCAGGGATACGTTCAGCCGCACTGCACACGGCGGCTTAAGCTGTATATCCTCGCCACACAAGGAGCACTCACTAATGGCTAAGGGATCTGTACTCGTTGTTGGCGGCACCGGTGGGTTGGGGCGGGAGATAGCCCGCCATTATCAGGCCGCCGGGTCATCTGTGATCATCACAGGTCGTGAACCCGAGCGTTCGGCCGAGATTGCCGCCGGATTGGGCCAGGATGTGGCCAGTCGCGCGGTCGACCTCAGCGAGCCGGCATCCATTGCCGACTCCCTCAGCGATGTTGGCCCCATCTCACGTCTTGTTCTTGCAGCCATCGCCCGGGACAACAACCCGGTCCGCGACTACACGATCGCAGAAGCCGTCAATCTGACAACGATGAAGCTGGTTGGTTATACGGAGACAGTCCACACTCTCATCGACAGGTTTTCCGAGGACAGCTCGGTGGTGTTCTTTGGCGGCCGCGCCAAGGACCGCCCCTACCCCGGTTCGACGACAATTACTACTGTCAACGGCGGCGTCAGCAGTCTGATTCGAACTCTGGCCATCGAACTAGCGCCGATTCGCTTCAACGCTATCCATCCCGGAATCGTGGGTGACAGCCCGTTTTGGAAAGGTAAGTCGTTGGACGCGGTGGTCAACCGAACTCCAACAGGCCGACTGCCAACGATGGCCGATGTAGTGGGGGCAACTGTCTTCTTGCTGGAGAATCCGGCGGTCAATGGAGTCAACTTGTATGTCGACGGCGGCTGGATGTTGATGTGAGCGACCGGCAAAGAGCTGCGGTGTCCGATGACAATCTCCAGGGGATCGGGGATCGGCTTCGCCAGGAGCGCACCAAGGCCGGGATAAGCCAACGCGAACTCGCCCGCCGGCTTGGACTGTCACCAAGCATGATCTCGCAGTTGGAGAGCGGTCTCTCTAAACCCTCCGTGGGCACTCTCTACGCCGTTGTCACCGAGCTCAACCTCTCACTCGACAGGGTGCTTCGAGGAGATGATTACCTGGATGGAGATCAAGGTTCACCTCCCCCTGACGCCCTCAGCCCGCTCTTGCATCCCGAAGACCGAGAATCGATTGATCTGGCGTCGGGAGTGAGATGGGAGGAACTCAGCGCCACCTCTGAAGACGGAGTCGACTTTCTGTTTGCGACCTATGAGGTAGGCGGTGCTTCCACGCCGGACGAGTCGCTCATGCGCCATCACGGACGCGAATACGGCTACGTGATATCGGGCACCCTCGGCATTCAGATTGGGTTTCAGAAATACGAGTTGAACCCCGGCGATTCAATCGCGTTTGACTCAACCCGTCCCCATCGCCTTTTCAACAAGGGCGACGAACCGGTTCGTGCCATCTGGTTCGTGGTGGGCCGTGACGCTGATGGGAGAGCCACGCCCATCTAACGGACGACCGGTTATGTCTGCCAGGAGACAATCTGACGCTGAACGTCGCTGGCGTCGAACCAGGCGTTCTCGTAACAGATCAGCCCATCGCGAAGCTCAAAGATGTGAAGAATTCGCACCGCTACTGGTGCTCCGCCACCGTCCATGCCCGACCACTGCCCATGGACGTGGCCCGAAAGGATCGACTCGTCGACTACATACCTTCCGTTTTCTCCCGTGAAGCGCTTGACCGATGTGAGCACAACGTCGGGAATGGCATCAATAATCGACGAGTAGACATTCCCAACCTCAGCCTTGCCATGGAAGGGCGCCTCGGGGTGGGTGACATCGTCCCAGACAATGTCATCCGTGTACGTATCGAGAGTGGCCTGCACATCATGGGCGTTCTCGGCGGCGAAGTGTCGGTCGACTATGTCCATCTGCCCGGGCTTGGTGTCAATTGAGCTGCGCGTCGTCGTTTGCAGCCGGCGAGCCAAAACTTCGAGAATCCTGAGCGCCATCCTTGGCTCGGCCGACACGACGGGGTCGAGAGTGGCCAGCTCCCCGACAAGGTCGCCCGATCCGATCCTGGCAATTGTCGAAACCGCGGTTGGTCACCGCTCTCGCGTTGGGAGAAACAGGTTCAATGGGCCAACCCGGCGTGGTCACTGTGTGCGCAGGGTACCCCGGCGAGGGCTACGGCCGCCCCTTCGGCACCACATTCTGGTTGCGGTGGAAGAGATTGGTCGGGTCGTATTTCGCCTTTACGGCTGCCAGTCGGTCCCAGGTCGAGCCCGGATAGGCCTCACGCACGCGCAGTTCACCTTCGTCTCCCAGGAAGCCCACGTATGCGCCAGGGTCCCCGCGCCGCAGAGCGGACGCTACCCGCTCGACCCAATCTTGATGCAATTCGCTCTCCTTGGGGTCGTCAAATACGGTGCCGACAGCAACCAGCATCCGCCGCTGTCTATGGGCGAAGGCGGTGGCGTCGGAGGCGACCCGGCCAAGAGCACCGCCGAGCACCCGGAACTGGGTCACTGCGATGGGGGCGGTGGTCTGGTGGAGCTGGTCTATGACTGTCTCGGCGCCGTTCACGTCGACGACGTCGACGAAGAACGAGCGGGCGGCCTCTTCATTGATTGGGGGGCCACCTTCGGTGAACTGGTATAGGTCCGATACGGCATCGGCCTGACCATATCGATGATGGGGGTGGCGAGCGCGCGGAAAGGGGCGACAGCCCGCTGACCGGCTTCGACCTCGCCGGCATAAGCCATCAGCAGCATGACGACGGGTCGGCCTACTTGTTCGTCGGGTAGGTCCGGCATCGGCGGTGCCAGCATGATGTTGGCGATGGTGGAGAGCTCGTCGGATGCAACTTCTGCTTCATCTGTGACCTTGATGATGAGGTCGGGAGTGGCGGGAAGCACCAGCATCCCCCCAACGATCATGTCGACGGGCTGCAGCCTGAACAGGAAACGGGTGGCGACTCCAAAGTTGCCGCCACCGCCACGGATCGCCCAGAAGAGATCCGGGTCGTGGTTCTCATCAAGCCGTAAGAGGGAGCCGTCCGCGGTGACCAGGTCGGCTGCGAGCAGGCTGTCGATGGTCAAACCGTGCTTGCGCACCAGGTAGCCCACACCTCCACCAAGGGTGATCCCTCCGATCCCGACCGAGCCGGTGTCACCGAAACCGGTGGCCAAGCCGAATGATCCGGCGGTGCCGGTGTACTGGCCGGCGGTGAGCCCGGGTTCCGCCCAGGCGACACGTTCTGACTGGTCAATCTCCATTGCCGTCATTTCGGAGAGGTCCAGCAGGATTCCGCCCTCGGTGGTTCCGTGACCGGCAGGGCTGTGACCACCGCTCCGCACTGCCAACTCCATTCCGGTCTCGGCCGCGACCGAGACCACGGTGGCTACGTCGCCGGCATCGCAGGGCCGGACGATGACCGCTGGTCGTCGATCGTAAAGGCCGTAGAAGACCCTTCGCGCCTGTTCATAGCTGCTGTCTTGAGGTGTGATCACGCCACCCGTGATCGTGTTTTGGAGGTAGCTGATCAGGTTGGGCGTGTCGTTCATCGAGGCTTCAAGGGGCCTTGGTCGTGTAGGTAAGGACCACGATGCCGGAGTCGAAAGGTGTGGTCTCGACGAGTTGCAGGTGAGTGAGGTCGAACTGGTCGAACAGCCGCTGGCCCTGACCGGCGATCACCGGGAACAGCCAAAAGTGGTATTCGTCAACGAGTCTATTTTCAAGCAGGGTTCGGTCGAGCTCACCGGTTCCAAACTTGAGGAGGTCACCTCCCGATTCCTGCTTGAGTTTGGCGACCTTCGTGGCTACGTCACCCTTGATGATGGAGGCGTTCCAGGTGGCGTCAGTCAGCGTGCGGGAAGCCACGTACTTGGGCATGCTGTTGATCTTGTCGGTATAGGGGTCACCGCTGCGTTGCGGCCAGGCCGAGGCGAATCCCTCGTAGGTGGCGCGGCCAAGGAGCAAGGCCTCAGCTGGTCCCATCAGCTTGACGGCATAGGCGTTGTGTTGGTCGTCCCAATAGGGCGGGCTCCACCTCTGAGGTTCGTTGATCACGCCATCCAAAGTGACAAACGTCGATTCGACCAGTTTGCGAGTCATGTCAGCCTCCTGCTTCCTGGGTGGGGGGCGCTCTCAGTCCTGCATCGGGCTCATCAATTGAAAGTAGTTGTCGTCTGGATCCGAGAAGGTGGCGATCCACCCCACGGGTGAGTCACCTATCTGATACGGCTCTTGGACCACCATTGCTCCGGCAGTCTTGAGCCGTTCGAATTCGCCTTGTACGTCAGGGGCTTCGATGTTCCAGATGACTCTGCCGGGATGGTTGTTCTTGCCCTTGACCTGGTCGTGCGGCCCCACCGTTAACCAACCGGAGCCGATTTGCCACCCGACAAAGTCGTCGCTGTCCCAACCCGGTTCACCGAAAAGTCTGGTGTAGTAGACCGCCAGGCCCCGTGGGTTCTCGGACCCGATCAAGATGCTGTTGAGGTTCATGCCGCCTCCTTGCTTGTTGTCGTCATGATGGTCCTAGTTAGACGTTGTAGGAACTCGAAACTCATCGCCGCTGCTTTCCCGTTCACGTATCCAACGACACCGACAAGACTCTCAGCAACGGTCTGCGATACTCGGAGGAGGAAGCCCGGTCGGCCAGGAGGTAAGGAAATGTCGCTTCGCTTCGCCGTCAAGACCGCACCCCAGCACGGCCCCTGGGCCGACTTCCTCGACGTCTGGAGAGCGGCCGACGAGATGGAGGTGTTCGAAGCCGCTTGGAACTTCGACCACTTTTATCCGCTAGTCGAGCCCTATACCGGACCGTGCCTGGAAGGCTGGACGATGCTGGCGGCCCTGGCGCAGGCGACCAAACGCATCCGCATCGGCTGCATGGTGAGCGCCATGCACCATCGCCACCCGGCGGTCACCGCCAACATGACGGCGACTATCGACATCATCAGTCGCGGCCGCTTCGACCTCGGCTTGGGAGCTGGATGGAATGAGATGGAGGACCGGGCTTATGGCCTTCAACTCGGGTCGATCAAGGATCGCCTCGACCGGCTGGAGGAGGGTTTGGCGGTCATTTCCTCGCTGTTGGCCAACGAGGAAACGACTTTCTCCGGCCGTTTCTATCAATTGGAGAATGCCCGCTGTGAGCCCAAGGGTCCCCAGGGTCTTCCTCCGGTGGTGATCGGAGGGAAGGGCAAGAAGCGGACTCTGCGTATGGTGGCCAAATACGCCTCAGGGTGGGATTGCATGTTCACCCCTCTGCACGAGTGGCAAGAGTTGAAGGAGATCCTCCTGGGCCACTGTGCGGAAATCGGCCGCGACCCCGAAGAGATCACCTGCATGACTCATATTCGGTGGCCAAGTAACGCCGACGTCAATCAACTGGCCGACGAAGCGGCCCGCTTCGGTGAAGGAGGCCTCGACATGGTTATCTGGGGAATGGGCCCTCCCTACCAGGCATCCCGGCTCGAGACTCTGGTCAGCGCACTGGAGAAGATCCGCTAGCTCCGGAAGCCTGTTATCGACATAAACCACATCGGCCCGGATCAGATCCTTAGATCCAATCCCGAGCCGACATGTTCGCCGAGGGAAGAGCTAGCTGTTTTGCTCTACTCGATTCCGCTGGGCAAAGACCAAGCAGGAAGTTCCGGCTGCCAGTAACCCGGTTGCAATGGCCAGGCCCGCCGGGAGTGAGATTCCGGTGAACGGCAGTGTCTCCTGTTGAGCAGCAACGCCGCCCGCTTCCACCTGGATGCCGAGGACCCGGGCCGGAGTGGTCTCCTGTGCAGCCGCGGTAGTCGGAGGTTCCACCGCCGTGGTGGTCGTGGCTTCAGCGGTCTCGCCGGCAACTTCCGCGGTGGTGGTGGTCGCCTCGCACTCTTCGCGGGTAGCGACGACGTTCTGGGCCTCGATCTCTTCGGTATCACCGATCAATCGCCAGAACACATGGAAGGTCCGCTCGGTGGCGACCGAGTTATCGGCGATGTCCACGGTGGCGTCGTAGGCAACCACGATCGAGCCGTCGACGACCATCTCGTGATCGGGTGTGTTCCATTTCTTGTCTGGATTGTTGACGTGCCAGCCTTCGCAATCGCCGCTTATGACCGGCTCCCAGGCAAAAGCAGGTGCCGCAATCATGACCACGGCCAACGCGAATGTGGTGATAGCCAATGCGTATCGTGTCCTCATATCCGATTCCTCCTGAATTCTGAGACCAAACCTCGTTTTCCAGTCAGGTTCGTCTTCGCTTCGAATTGGCAGGAGCCTTCGCAGGCGTCCCATCCCATGCCTGGGTTGAATCGGAACGCCGCTTGAAGCCTCCCTAATTGCCCTAATTTGCGGTTTACCCGATAGGGGAGCAGGTCAAACCTCAGGCAACCGTCACAAGAACGTCCAGGTACCATTTACCAACCCATGGCGGGTTCCCCGTTTCGCAACCTGGCGTTGGTCGCGCACGTTGATCATGGCAAGACCACCCTGGTCGATGCCATGCTCGGCGCTACTGGCGTGTTTGCTTCCCACGAGGCGAGAGTTGATCGGGTCATGGACTCATCCGATCAGGAACGCGAACGCGGCATCACCATCCTCGCCAAGGCAGCCTCGGTCATGTGGAAGGGGACCCGGATCAACCTGGTCGACACCCCCGGACACGCCGACTTCGGGGGAGAGGTAGAAAGGGCGTTGGCCATGGTCGATGGGATCCTCTTGCTGGTGGACGCCGCCGAGGGTCCGCTCCCGCAGACCCGTTACGTCCTTTCCAAGGCCCTCGATCTCCACCTGCCGGCAGTGTTGGTACTCAACAAGGTCGACCGGCCCGACGCGCGGCCGACCGAGGTGATTGACGAGATCTATCAACTCTTCTTCGACCTGGAAGCGAGCGCATCCCACATCGATTTTCCAATCGTGTCCACCATCGCTCGCCAGGGCAAGGCGATTCATGGCATCGGGGTCCCTCAGGAGAGCGATGATCTTGCCCCACTCCTCGACGCCATCGTCGAGCACATACCCGGTCCTGCCGGTGACAGCGGGGCACCGTTGCAGGCCCTGGTTACCAATCTCGACGCTTCCGACTATCTCGGGCGGTTGGCGATCGGACGCGTCATACAGGGAACCCTCCGTGCCGGCGTCACCGTAGCGCTTTGCCACGCCGACCCTGATGAACCGCCGTTGCGCCGCCGCCTCACCCAGCTCATGGGATTTGAGGGCTTGCGGCGGGTTGAAGTCGACGCTCGGACGGCTGGCGATCTCTTCGTCATCGCCGGCTTTCCCGAAGTGGAAATCGGAGACACTCTCGCCGACCCCGACCACCCGGTGGCGCTTCCCCGGCTTGAGGTTGATGAACCGGTTCTGCGGATGACCTTTGGCGTCAACACCTCGCCCCTGGCCGGCAGGGAAGGGAGGTTCCTGACTTCCCGCCAGATCAGGGAGCGTCTGGAGAGAGAGGTGCTTGGCAACGTCTCGATCAGGATCGGGGCGACCTCCTCCTCGGAGATCACCGAAGTGGCAGGAAGAGGTGAACTCCAGCTCGCCGTGCTGATCGAGACGATGCGCCGCGAGGGATTCGAAATTCAGGTGAGCCGGCCGGAGGTGATCCTGCGCGAGATTGGGGGCCGACCTCACGAACCTCTCGAGCGCGCCGTGGTTGATGTCCCGGACGAACATGTGGGCACCGTTACCCAGGCAGCCGCTCCTCGAAAGGGGTCGGTGTTGGATCTCAGGCCCGGTGACCGGGGGCGGACCATCGTCACCCTCACTGCCCCGGCGCGCGGTCTCCTCGGGTTTCGTTCCCTGTTGTTGACCGCCACCCGCGGTACGGCCTTGATCCACCAGCATCACGAAGGATGGGTGCCTTGGGCGGGCGAGTTACCCCATCGTCAGGGTGGAGCCATGATCTCCGACCGTGCCGGAGCCACTACGGCTTATGCCCTCGACAACCTTCAGAAACGCGGCGAGCTGTTCGTCGGCTCGGGCGAACAGGTCTATGAGGGGATGATCATCGGCGAAAGCTCCCGTGCCGAGGAGTTGCCGGCTAACCCGACCCGACCAAAGCAGCTGACCAATATCCGAACGGTCAACGCTGACGAGGCGATCAAACTCCGACCGAATCGCCAGTTGACTCTCGAAACCGCCATCGAGTGGATCGCCTCGGATGAATTGGTGGAGGTGACACCGAGGACCATCAGGGTGCGCAAGCGGTATCTCACTGAATCAGATAGAAAGCTGGCGGCGAAAGGTCGTTAAGGGCGGTCGCTACGACTCCAAGGACTCTGGGCCACGCTAGCTCCCTATCCGTCGATCGGTTCCGACATCGCCAGCGCGTCCTCCCGGGTGACTTCCATGTTGTGAAACCGGCGCCCGTGCTCCTGGGCGGCGAGGACGACTGCATCTTCTTCGCCCTCCGTTTCCCAACCGCACCCGCAAGTCAATCTCAGTTGCATCCTCATCCAACATTCTGCAACTGCCGGAAGGGTTCAGGCACATAGCCATTCAATACTTGATGCCACCCTTTCGACAACTTGGTCCGGACAACTTCGTCTTCTTTGGCCAACCAAGCAAGATGACGCAAACCGTGTTCCAAAACCTGTTGGAATTGAATTGTGGAAGGGGCTTCGGTAGCCGAGCCTCGGGCCAAATCGGTGCGAGCAACTGGTATGGCCTCCATGGATCCGATTCCCTCTGCGGCCATCACGACGACAAACGAGAGTGTTACCGCGCTCCGTTCCCAGTGCCAAGATGTCGAGTGGATGAGCAAAACCTTCGTCAGTTCGCCTTGGACTGTCCGCCGTACGACATCCAATGGTTCCTCGCCGTCATGCACCTCGATGTACCATGGCGCCGCTCCGCACGGTCCCGTCAACACGATTCCCCGCTCGTCCAAAGCGACCGAGAAGACCTCGGCCAACACCGGCCCCTTGACATCGATGGGAAGAGCCACGGCTCGAGGCTACCCAGATCAATCATGTGTGGATTTGATCTCCTCGAAGTAATTCCGTCCAGCTCGTTGTCGCATCCACCCGCATCTCGGCCAGCAGGGTGCGGACCCGCTGCTCGATGTCCTCGCGGATGGCCCTGACCGCCTCGATCGGTTTGCCGGCAGGATCTTCGAGCTCCCAGTCGACGTACCGTTTCCCGGGGAAGACCGGGCAGGCATCCCCACAACCCATCGTGACTACGACGTCGGAGGCGCGGATGATTTCGTCGGCCCACGGCTGCGGGATCTCATTGCTTATATCGATGCCCTTTTCGGCCATCGCGGCTATCGCAACCTTGTTGAGCTCATCGGCGGGCTCCGACCCTCCCGAGAACACATCGACTCGGTCGCCGGCTAGATGACGCATCCAACCTGCTGCCATCTGAGAACGGCCGGCGTTGTGGACGCACAAAAACAGCACACTCGATTTCAGGGTGGAAGGGTCTGACTCAAGGCGCACCAAGGCTCGTAACCGGTCCTTGGCGAACCGCTCTGCCAGGACGGGCACCCAGGTGGAGGTGGTCGCTCGCGCTATCAAAAGTTCGAGAGACTGATTCACGAATCGTTCGATGGTCTCGGCGTTGAGTTGTCCTTCAAACCGACGTTGCAGACGCACGGCTCCTTGCCGGATCTGAAGCTGTTGAGCGACGGTCAGTGTCACCGTCATGTGCTGACGCTCCTCCTTGATAATGGTCTCGGGCTGGTTGTCGCCAGCACTTCGACCCGTTCGGTTATTTCGGTGAATGCTGCGCGGAAGGCGGAAAGTGTCGATTTCGCCAATGGATCGGGTACCGACCAATGGAGGTGACTTCCGGCGGGCGGCAATCCGGCTTCGCGAGCCCGATCACACACGCTGACCACGAGAGCGGGAGCTGGGCCAATGGAGTCGTAGCCCTTTGGCTTGGCCCGCGAGAGGTCGATCCCAAACTCGGCTGCAACCTTGATCGCCAGCGGGTGCACTGTGCGAGCGGGTTGGGTCCCTGCGCTACGAGCGGGCCCACCGCTCCGCCGGCGCCATAAAGCAGCCGCGAACTGCGACCGTGCGGAGTTGTGGGTGCAGACGAACAACACACTCTGAACGGGCCGTGAGTCTCTCGCAATCAGCATTGCCATCATGTCGCGCTGGAGCGAGACATAGCGGCGTCGATGATCGCCCTCGGACATGTGCCGGCGGATCAACCCTGCGTTCTCGAGGACCTCGAGATGGTGAGCGAGCAGATTGCCGGGCATGTGCACGAGATCGCCGAGTTCGTTGACCGAACGATCGGTCAGGGTCAGGTCGTCGACGATTCTCAAACGCTCAGGGTCACCAAGCGCCGCGTGGACTCTGGCACGCTGCTCCGACTCCATAGCTCAGACAATAGTGAGTCAAAATCTATTGAGCAACATTTTCAGAGCCCCGGAAGCAATCGCCAGAGCGATGGAAAGCGGCAGGGCAACGATGCCCACCGTGAGGCCCGCCCCGATATCGGCCCGAAAGTCGCCAGAGCGAGAGCCGCGAGCAGCACACCCCTCATTGCATAAGCGAAAGGCAGCTTGCCCTCGTCAACAATGAAGCGTTTGGGCACCGGATTGATCGACGACGCGATCGGTGTGTCCTATCGCATCGTCGCTGGAGCCTGGCGGCGTATTCTCGAGGGATGGCTGCGAAGTTCCAGATCACTGTCGACTGCTCGAACCCTGATCGACTGGCCCGGTTTTGGGCGCCCGCCCTTGGTTATGTTCTCCAACCTGCTCCCGAGGGCCATGCCACCTGGCGGGACTACTGGTTGAGTGTGGGGGTCCCGGAGAACGAAATCGAAGACGGCTACGACTCGATCGTCGATCCTTCCGGTGATGGCATCAGGATCTGGTTTCAGAAGGTCCCGGAGAGGAAGTCGATCAAGAACCGCCTTCACTTCGACGTATTGGTTGGAGGAGGGAGATCTCTGCCCATCTCCGAGCGCCGCCACCGGGTGGACGAGGCCGTGGAGCGACTGCTTGCGGCGGGGGCGACGATGATCAAAGCAGTCGAGGCGCCGCAGGTCGACCACTATTTCGTGGCGATGCGCGACCCCGAGGGCAACGAATTCGATGTGGTCTGAGCAACCCCCTCCGGCCCTCCGGGCCACCTCCCAACGGCTCACTTCGTTCGCTACGTCGACCAGATGGGCGCAGGGCGCGGATCGACGTGATGATCGCTCTTCTCAAGACAGGCCATAAGGAACGGCCTCAGTCCGATCGGCCTGCCTCTTGACCGAACACCACCTCGAGTTCCGAGGTGGGGATGGCGTCGCGGGCGAAGGTCGAAGTTCCGAATTGGAGGAGCTCTAGGGCAGCGGCCTTGAGAGCGCCAAACGACGCCCGGCTCAGGCTGCCACCAGTGGAAACCCGACGCACGCCCACCGATCCCAGCGCAGACACCGACGGACCATCGGCTCGCAAAAGCACGTTGAGAGGGATCCCAAGCTCCGTGACGACTCTGCCGATTTCACTCAAATCGGAGAGTTCGGGGGCATAGACCACCTCGGCTCCCGCATCGCGGTAGGCACACAATCGGGCGATCGTGTTGTCGAGATCGTGGACGCCGTGGAGGTAGTTCTCGGCCCGGGCGGTCAGCACCAGACCGGCCTGGCGAGCAGCGTTCGCCGCCACGGCGACCCTGTCGGTCGCGAGATCAATCGGGTCGATGGCGAGGGAGGTCGGGTTGAAGTCCTCGATCGAGCACCCGGCAGCTCCGGTTGCGCCTATCAACCGGACGGTCTCGGCTACCCCGGCGACGTTGTCGGCAAAGCAGTATTCGGCATCGACGTTGAGGGGGACCGATACCGCCGCGCTTAGAGCTTCGGCGTGGATCAGCAGTTCGTCGCGGGTTACATGCTGGTCGACGCGACCAAGGGTGGCGGCATGACCAGAGCTGGTCGTAGCCAAAGCCGGGAATCCGAGCGACTCCAGATAACGGGCAGAGCCAACGTCCCACGGATTGGGCATTGTGAATATTCCCTCCTCATGCAACCGACGAAAGGCGTCGCCCCTGATCGTCATTAACTCTTAGTGTTCCCTGCGGGAGGCGAGGACCGCTCCACCGACCACAAGAACGACGCCGGCCAAGGCGATCGAGGCGACCGTTTCTGACAGGAACACCGCTCCCAGGACGAGTGAGACCACCGGAATCAGATACGTGATAAAAGAGGCGCGGGGGCCTCCCACGCGACCGATCAGGGAGGCCATGAAGGCGAAGGCCAATCCGGTTCCAATCAACCCCAATCCGCTGACGGCCACAGCCGGGCCCCAGGCAAACTCGGAGCGGGCCAACCCAAAGAGCCCAAAGGGCGTGGTCCACAGGGTGCCGAGCGCCAGCATCTGCGCCATGACGGTCACTGACCCATACTTCTGCTGTATCGAACTGGCCAGATTGGAGGCGAACCCGTAACACACGGTCGCGGCCAGGACCATCAACACCCCGACGATGGCGGTTCCGCCTTGGGAGCTTGAGCCGACGCTGACGAGGATGATGCCGGCGAAACCAACCGCGATTCCCAACCGTTGGGGCCCGCGCGGGGTCCGGTTGAAGAACAACGCAGCCACCAGCCCGGTGAAGAGAGGGGTGGCACCGTTGAGCAGACCTGTGACCGCAGAGTTGATGTGCTCTTCGGCGAGCGGGAACAGCGTGAAAGGGATCCCGACCCACACAAGCGAAAGCAGCACCAGCGTCCCCCGATCCTCCTTGGCGATCCGGGTACGGCCGGCCGGAAGCACGATCAGTGCGAGGGCGCCAAGTCCGACCCGCAGCCAGGTGATGAGGCCCGGGTGAAAGACCTCGAGGCCGATCTTGATGAGAAGGAAAGACGATCCCCAGATCAGCCCGACGGCGGTGAACAGCGCCCACTCGGAAGGCCCGAACGGTTCCCTGTCGGAACGAGTGGCAGTGACGCCGGGGGAGGTCATGGTGAGATGAACACCCTACCGACCCGTTTTGTTGCAATGACAAGCGGGGTTGTGAGAACGCAACGGGGCCGACGTCTCGGGCTTACGATGCCGGCGGAGGTAACACTTGACCCAACCGTTCGATATGAACCTGGTCCAGCGGGGAGCCCGCAACCGGCGCACGCCCTACTACGAAGCTACCCAGCAGTACGGGCCCCAGGGCTTCACGGTCTACAACCACATGTACTTCCCGATCCGTTTCGCCTCTTTCGAAGACGAGTTCGATGCGCTTCTCAACGGTGTCACCGTCTGGGATGTGGCGGTTGAGCGTTGTCTCGAGATCTCTGGGCGTGACGGGTTCACATTTTCCCAATTGCTCACTCCCCGCAACCTCAGCAAATGCGCGGTGGGCCAGGCGAAATATGTTCTCATCTGCGACGCAGACGGGGGGATCATCAACGATCCCGTGCTGACGAGGATGGACAACAACACGTTCTGGTTCGCTCTTGCCTCTTCCGATGCCCTGTTGTTTGCTCGTGGCCTCAAAAACGCTTACCCCGATCTCGAAGTGACCATTCGGGAGGCCGACGTTGCACCGCTCCAGATCCAGGGACCCAGAAGTAAAGAACTGATGACCACACTGTTGGGTGCGACCATCAAGGATCTCAAGTACTACTACTGGACCAGAGCTGAGATCGCCGGCGCTGAGGTCGTTGTGACCCGTACGGGTTGGTCCTCGGAGGTGGGCTACGAGGTGTATCTGACCGACATCAGCAAGGGGAGCGAGGTCTTTGAGGCGATCATGGAGGCCGGCGAGGCGTTCGGAGTACGGCTCACTGGCCCATCTGACATTCGCCGGATCGAAGGTGCAATCTTCAACTGGGGCGCCGACATGACCTACGAGAACAACGCCTTCGAACTTGGTCTGGAGCGGTTGGTGGACTTTGATCTCCTCGACTCGGCTTCGATTTCGCTGGCCGCATATCGCCATATACGAGAAACCGGGGTGACCAAGAAGATCAATGGTGTTGTGGTCGACGGCAACGCCTTTCCCGACCTCAACAACACCAAGTGGCCGGTTCTCATCGAGGGGGAGCGGGTCGGCCAGGTCACCTCGGCGATCTTCTCGCCGCGGCTCGGCCAGAACATCGGTTATGCCTGGCTTCCATCTCCCCGGTCCGTGATCGGTCAGCCGCTAACCATCGAAACCGAGTGGGGCGACCGCAACGGAGTCGTCACTCCGATGCCCTTCGTCGACCCTGAGAAGAAGATTCCGATTTCCTAAGCACGATGACACCGGCCCGTTCGGCTGCCTCGGCGAAGGCCGCGGCGAGGGTCGGAATGGTCTCGTGGGCGTTGAGACCGCTGGGATTGCCTTCAATGAGAAGCTCGGCGCCGGCCATGCCATCAGTCTGCCACCCCGTCGTCGCCCGGGGCCGTCGGAAGGCGATGCGATAGGCGGTTACTCCCAACATGACTATTACCCGCGGTTTCAACGTTCCCACCTTCGCCGCGAGATCCACAGCTCCAAGTTCGAGTTCTTCTGCGGTTAACTCGTCGGCGCGGGCGGTGGCTTTGTTGACGAGGTTGGTGATGCCAACCCCTCGCCTCCGCAGGTCAGCAGCGTCTTCGACACCCATCCCTGCAGATGCATCGATCAGGCGCTTGCTCAGACCGGCCAAGAAGAGAGCCGGATAGAAACGGTTTCCGCGTTTCGCAAAATGAGCCTGGGCGGCCGCGGTCCACAATCCAGGGTTGATGCCCACGAATAACAACCGCAGGTCGTCGCCGAGCAGGTCTGGCACGCTCCGACCGCGGACCGCCTCGAGCTGTGCCCGTGTGAAACTCACCGGTCCGAGCCTAGGAAGGCCTAGGGGTTGATCAGTCGGATATCGTCGTCGCCAGAGTCGGGGGCGACGAGTTTCAACATGGCCTGCACTTCGAAGTTCAGATCGACGAGCTGTTGTCTCGGGAGTTCTCTCACCGATACCGCCAGCCTTGTCTTACCGTGTTGACGGTGGGGCGGCCTCCAATGACCCGCGTAGAAGCCATCGACCATCACGTTTCCCGCCCAACCGGGGGGGACCACATCATCTAAGAAAAAGCGCGAGCGGTCCTGATGTGACAGTAAGAGATTGTCATACTCGGGCAGTAGGCGGGGGGGTGCTGGCGTGTCTGGGTCGGGGCGGGGGGCATCGGGCAGATCGAATAGCTCGGTTCCCGATTCAGCCTTGAAGACCTTGAGCCGGGGCCGGAGCTCCTCGACCACCTCTCGAAGGCCGGCTAAACCGGACCACACCCGCATGTCTGGAACCGAGGCCGGACCAAAGGCTGCGAGGTATCGGAGAATTAGCGTTTCGACTGTGCCCCTCTGAGCGGGACTGTGACCTAGCCAAGCCTCAGTGGTGGTCCACCTGGCAGGACCGGTCTCTCCCCATACTCCACGGGGCGTCACCTGGACCACAGCCAAGTGGTACGTAACCGCTTGAGCGAGCGATGGTCCCACGCTCTTGGGCCATCTCTGAGAGAGGAGCGGATGAAGCTCTGCCCGGGTGCGCGGTTCCTCTTCGAGAAGCGTCCGGCCGAAGGCGAGTAGATCCTCGATTGGCACACCTGCGGCGTCTTTTGCGAACTGGGTTGATCCAAAGGTCCGGGCGAGGACTGGTTGCATTATCGGCCGTAGCCCGAGCCAGTCATCGGAAGTGGCGAGGTGAATCGTCCCTCGCAAGAGCTGGCCGCGAACTACCCGCCGTTCGACTAGAAGGCGCGCCAGCTCCTCAGGTTGGAAACTCGCGAGCCGGGCCGCCAGGCCGTAATAAGGATCGAGCGGGTTTTGCGCCTGCATCCCGACCAGATGCTCGATCGTCTCGACTGCAGTCCTCGAATGGCGACGGAGCAGCCATTGCCGCTCAAGGGTGGCGCGGTTGAGCGCTCGCCGGTTGATCGTCTCGGGAGCTACGAGGGGCTCTCCCTCACCGACCGCATCACCAACCCGATTCCTCCAAACAAGAGGATCAGGACGACTATCAGGTCGAAAGCGGACATGCCATCGAAAGCAAAACGGACGCTGGCGATGGCGCCCACGATCAGGGCGAGGAGTGAGCCCGCCGCCAGGGCCCATCCATACCACTTACTGGAGTCGTAGAAGACGATCCCGATTCCGATGATGAAGAGAATCAGGATCATCCCTCCTGTCACCCTGAAGCCGCCGAGGCCGAAGAGGCCTCCACCGAACCCGTTGACGACATGGAGGGACGTGAGCAGCAGGTAGCCGCCGGCGACGGTCATTGCGGCGCCGAGCAGAAACGTCCCGACTCCGCCACTCGTTCCTCCTGCGCCCCTTTGTGTTGACTCCATCGGCGAGATCCTACGGCCGCGAGCTAGGTGACACTGGCATCGGGGCTTCCGCCCTCCGCCTTCCGTCTTCGCAATCAAGCCGGAATTCCACGTCCGCTCTGTCGGTTGGGGGTAGCAACCACACAAAAGGATCTCTTATGCCTATCAACCGACTCAACCATGCAGTGCTGTACGTCCGCGACGCCAACCAGTCAGCCGAGTTCTATACCAAGATCCTTGGGTTTCGCCCCCTCCCCATGCCTATCCCGGGTGCTGTGTTTCTGCAGGCGGAGGGTTCGACCAATGACCACGACCTCGGTTTGTTCTCCATCGGGGCGGGTGCCACGGCTTCGCCCGCAGGCCGGACGGCGGTAGGTCTCTATCACCTGGCCTGGGAGGTTGACACCCTCGCTGATCTCGTCCGTTTTCTCGGAGTGTTGTCGGAGGCGGGTGCTCTGGTGGGCGCTACCGACCATGGCAGTACCAAGGCCCTCTATGGCAAGGATCCCGACGGGATCGAATTCGAGATCAGTTGGCTGGTCCCGGCAGACCTTCTCGGATCAGACACGACTCCAACCTCCCGTCGCCTCGACCTCGATGCCGAAATCGAAAAGTACGGGGCAGACACCCAGGGTGGTGTAGGCGTCAGCCGTCCAAGAACGCGAATCACCGCCTGATCGAGGGAGAGATAATCTCGGGCCATGGCACGGCCGAGGAGAATTGCAATTCCGGTCGCGCTTATTGCCATGGTCACAGCCTGCTCGGTCAATCCCTCCGGACATAGAGGAGAGTTGCTGGTGTTTGCAGCCGCCTCGTTGAGGGACGCCTTTGGCCAGATCGAGGCGACCTTCGAAGTTGAATACCCGGAGGTCGATGTCGTGCTCCACCTGGCCAGCAGTTCATCACTCCGAGAACAGATCCTCGAGGGCGCCCCGGCTGATGTATTCGCTTCCGCCAACACCGCCAGCATGGATCAGGTGGTAGAGGCAGGCGGTGTTGTGGGCGTTCCCACGATCTTCGTCCACAACCTGTTACAAGTTGCAGTGCCGGCCGGCAATCTTGCCGGGATCACGGGTTTGGCGGATTTCGCCAATCCGGACCTGCTGATCGGCTTGTGCGCAGAGGAGGTTCCCTGTGGTTCATTTGGCCGACAGGCTTTGGCTAACGCCGCCGTGACGGCATCACTCGACACCAACGAGCCTGACGCACGCGCCCTCCTTACCAAGATTGAAGCGGGTGAGTTGGATGCCGGGATCGTGTACGTCACCGATGTCCTCGCCGCCGGTGCAGGCATCGAGGGCATCGACATCCCTGAAGACTTGAACGTGGTCGCCGAATATCCGATTGTGGCTCTGAGGGGAGGAACCAACCCGGAGGCGACGGCCGCGTTTGTAGCTTTCGTCATCTCGGCTCCGGGTAAGGCCGTGTTCGTAGACTTTGGTTTTCAGTCGCCTTGATCTCCCGGAAACGACGGCCGCCGATCCTGTTGGTGGTGTTGGGGGTTCTAGGCATGGCGCTGTTTGTGGTGCCGCTGCTCGGATTGGTAGCCCGGACCCCGTGGAACAGGATGGGGGAATTGCTGACGAGTCCGGTCGTGGGTGACGCCCTCCGGCTTTCGTTGATCACCTCCCTGGCTGCATCGGCGATCGCAGCCATTCTCGGGGTCCCGCTGGCATGGTTGCTCGCCCGTGCGGAGTTTCCCGGTCGATCCATAATCCGCGGGCTGGTGACGCTACCGCTCGTACTCCCACCCGTGGTTGGCGGAGCCGCTCTCTTGTTTGCGCTCGGTCGCCGCGGCTTGCTGGGAGAGCCCATTTATGAAGCCTCCGGGTTCCTCCTCCCGTTCTCACTGTGGGGGGTGGTTGTCGCCAACACCTTTGTGGCGATGCCATTCCTCGTCATCACCGTCGAGGGGGCACTTCGCAATCTCGACCCACGTTTCGAAGGTGCCGCCGCCACCTTGGGAGCGGGCCGCTGGACAGTTCTCCGGCGGGTCACCCTTCCCCTTATCGCCCCTTCTCTAGCCGCCGGAATGGTTCTGACCTGGGCTCGCGCCTTTGGCGAGTTCGGGGCAACCATCACCTTTGCCGGCAATTTGCAGGGGAGAACTCAGACGCTCCCGCTGGCGGTGTTTGTCGCACTGGAAAGCAATCGGGATGCGGCGGTTGCGATCAGCCTGTTGATGGTCGTGATCGCGTTGGTGGTGCTCGTCCTTCTTCGCGACCGATGGTGGAAGGCACTCTGATCAAATGGCAGATACCGGCCTCCAGGCCCGGATCGTGGTGCGGCGGGGAGGGTTCACGCTCGACGTCGACCTCGAAATCGAACCTGCCCAGACTGTTGCCTTGTTGGGGCCCAATGGTGCCGGCAAGTCAACCGCGGTAGCTGCACTGGCCGGTCTAGTCCCAATCCACGAGGGGCGGATCGTCCTCGATGGCAGGGTGCTCGATGACCCGATGCGGGCCGTGCATGTGCCGGTAGAGGACCGGAGAGTGGGGGTGGTCTTTCAAGAATATGTCCTGTTCCCGCACCTCACCGTTTTCGAAAACGTCGCGTTCTCCGCCCGGGCTGTAGGAGAGGGCCGGATACGTTCAAGAGCGCTGGCAGACGAATGGATCGAACGGCTGGGGTTGGAGGCGGTAGCCGATCTCCGCCCCCCTGGTCTGTCGGGTGGGCAGGCCCAGCGAGTGGCGATGGCCCGGGCGCTGGCTTCAAAGCCACGCTTGTTGCTTCTCGACGAGCCGCTGTCAGCATTGGACGTGACGGCGCGAGGGCAAACCCGGCGCCTGCTGGCCGGCCATCTTGGCGACTTTGCCGGTCCCCGATTGCTGATCACCCACGACGCGACCGAAGCGTTTCTTTTGGCTGACGTCATCCACGTCATTGAGAACGGTGTGGTTAGCCAGGTCGGCACCGCAGATCAGATTCGGCTCCGGCCTCGCACCCCTTACGTTGCCGATCTGGCAGGTGCCAATCTTCTGCAGGGCCTAGCTTCGAGGGGGTCGGTAGAGGTGGACGGGGCCACCATTCAAATTGCCGATCGCGGGTTGGAGGGAAAGGTTTTGGTAACGATTCACCCGCGGGCCATCGCCCTTCACAACGCTAGGCCGGAGGGAAGTCCGCGCAACTCCTGGCAGACGGTGATCGGGTTGGTCGAGAATCTGGGCGACAGATCGCGGGTGCAGTTGGGCCCGCCGCTGGCGCTCACCGCTGAGATAACCAGCGACGCAGCCCGAACGATGGGCTTGGTTCCAGAAACACCTGTCTGGGTGTCGATCAAGGCAACCGAGATCGGCGTCGAACCTACTGACGGCCCTGATCGCGGCTGACAGTTAGGTTCGGACCTACATTATGAGTTCATCGGCGGATGGTGCCGGACCCAAGGGGGAGCGGGTCCTGATCGAGACTGTTGACCAATGGGCCGACTGGCTCGAAGCCAATCATGACCGCGACAGCGGTATCTGGCTGGTCTATTGGAAGCGGACCACCGGCAAGCCCTCAATCGGCTACGAGGATGCGGTCATCGAGGCCCTCCGCTTTGGGTGGGTCGACAGCAAGGGGAGTCGGCTGGACGATGACCGCTCGATGTTGTGGTTCTCGCCGCGTCGTCGGGGTAGTGGCTGGGCACGGCCCAACAAAGTGCGAATCGACATGCTTGAAAGGGAAGGTCGGATGGCTCCCGCCGGCCGCAGGGTGGTCGAAGCGGCCAAGGCGGACGGCACCTGGCAACTCCTCGATGCGGTGGAGGATCTCATCATCCCTGATGATCTAATGGCTGCCTTTGCCGCCAATCCCGGTTCCTCCGCGTATTGGGAGGCTTTTCCGAGGTCGGTCAAGAGGTCGATCTTGGAATGGATCGTTCGGGCGAAGAAGGAGGAGACCCGATCCCGTCGAGTGAATGAGACCGCCACCATGGCTGCTCGCGGTGAACGGGCCCATCAAGGTAAGTCCCCCTCAGGCAGCTCCTGACCTGATCGCCTCGATTCCGGCCGCGATGCTCACTGCCGGTCGGTAGCCAAGCAGGCGCCGGGCCTTGTCGGTGTGGATGTAATGATCTTTCGAAAGCAACTCAACCGCGAATCGAGTGAGGGGCGGCTTGTGTCGAGGACGAAAGACCCGCCACACGGCCTCGACCACACCGGCAGCCAGCGCGGCCAATGGAGCCGGTACCGACCGGTCGGGAAGCTCGATGCCGCTGGCGCCGACGTATCCGGTGAGGAAGGTCCGCATCTCCAAGGGGTCTTCGTCGGTTATGTAGAACACCTCGCCAGGGCATTCGTGGGTCATCACCAGCCTGACCCCCAGGGCCAGATTTTGGACATTGGTGGTGCTGATGGTCTGGTGCCCACCGCTCAACCACAGGAATTGGCCTTTGTTGACCATGGTTCTGATCTCGGGCAGGACCGTCGTGTCACCAGGTCCCCAAACCAGGCAGGGCCGGACGGCGACAGTACTAAAGGAAGGGGGGTCGTTGGCGGCGATCACGGCTGATTCTCCGGCGGCTTTGGTGGCGGCGTAGGCATGGGGGGTGCGACCGGGCAGCGGGGACGATTCGTCGACCGCCCGTAAGGGGTGGCCCTCAAGAAGCACGGAGTCGGTGCTGATGTGTACGAATTTGTGGACTCCGCCGCCGCGGGCCGCCTCCAGCATCCTGGCGGTACCCAAGACGTTGGTCTCGAAAAACTGGCCCGGTGGCGCCCACTCTCCGGTTTCGGCAGCACAGTGAACAACCGTTTCACAACCCCCGACATGCTCCGGGCCCACGTTGGCGAGGGAACAAAGCACCGGCTCGGCTCCCAAACTGGACACCTTTTCGGCTGCCGCCGGCGAGCGTGCCATTGCTTTGACCGAGTGATCATCGATGAGCGATCGGATGACGGCTCCTCCGACGAAGCCGGACCCTCCCGTGACGAAAACCGATGGTTCCACGCCACCCCCACCATACCGACCGGTGCCTGTTGGACTATGTCGAATTCTCATGTCATGGTTCGTCCTTGTTGACGAAGGGTTCCCCGACATGATCCGTTCGGGGAGGATCAGAAAGAAGGAGTGACATGCGTTATCTGTTGTTGATCTACACGGAGGAAATCGACCCCTCCCAGGTGAGCGAGGAGGCTCGCGCGGCGTCGATGGCTGAGTGGACCGAATACACCGCCGACCTCCTAAAACGCGGTGTTATGGAGGCGGGCGAAGCCCTCGAGGGAACCGAGACCGCCACGACGGTTCGCCTTCGTGGGGGTGAGGTTCTGACGACGGACGGACCATTCGCCGAGACCGCAGAGGTCCTGGGCGGCTACTACGTCCTCAAGGTCAAGGACCTCGATGAGGCGATTGCCATTGCCGCTGCCTGCCCGGCGTCTAAGACCGGTTCCATCGAGTTGCGGCCGATCCTGGCCCTGGGGGAGGAATACCAGCAGGCGGTGTTGGAGCGTGCCGGGCTCGCCGGAACCTGAAACGCCGCTAGACACCGACACCTTCGACGACGAGGCGGCCCGGCTCTACCGCGAGATCTGGGGCCGGGCCGTTGCCTCGTTGGTCCGCCAGCTTCGTGACCTCGATGCTGTCGAGGACGCCTTGCAGGAGGCCTGGCTCATTGCCCTCGCTCGCTGGCGGACCGACGGGTTTCCCCGCGATCCGCTGGCCTGGCTTCTCACCGCTGCCCGTAACAAGGCCATCGACCGTATGCGGCGTCAGCGGACGTTCGAGGCTAAGCAGCATCTTTTGTTCGACCCCACCATGAGTCCCGATCCCTTCGAACAGTTGCCCGACTCGGCCCTGACCGACGACAGGCTCCGTTTGATGTTCGCCTGCTGTCATCCTGCCCTGGCCACAGAGGCGCGGGTGGCGTTGACGCTGAGGACGCTGGGCGGGCTGACCACCCCGGAGATCGCCGCCGCTTTCCTGGTGCCCGAGGCGACCATGGCGCAACGGCTGGTGAGGGCCAAACGGAAGATCAAGATCGCCGGGATCCCATTCGACGTGCCCCCGGACCACGCCCTCACCGATCGCCTCAATTCGATACTGGCGATCATCTATCTCATCTTCACCGAGGGCTATGCGGCCTCCTCTGGAGAGGCGTTGATCCGGATGGAGCTCTGCACCGAGGCGATCCGGCTGGGTCGAGTGGTAGTCGAACTCATGCCCGACGAGGCAGAGCCGCGAGGTCTTCTGGCACTCATGTTGTTGCACAACTCACGGCGGGCTGCCCGGGTCGACGCCGTCGGCGATCTGATCTTGCTGGAGGATCAGGATCGGACGTTGTGGGACGCGGGCGCCATCTCCGAGGGCGTCCGTCACGTCCGGGCGGCGTTGCAACAGTCGTTGTTGGGGCCGTATGTCATTCAGGCAGCGATTGCTGCAACTCACGCCGAAGGGGTTTCGTTTGCGGAGACCGATTGGGATGTGGCGATTGGGTGGTTCGATCTCTTGCTGAGAGTGACTCCGTCGCCGGTCGTCGCCCTCAACCGGGCAGTGGCGTTAGCAATGCGAGACGGACCCCTGCGCGGGCTCGAGGAGGTTGAGCGGTTGTCGGAGGATTCCCGGTTGAGCCATCACCACCTGCTGCACTCAGTCAGAGCCGATCTTCTGCGGCGACTTGATCGTCGCGAAGAGGCGATCACCGCCTACCTGGAAGCCCTCCAACTCCCCCAGAACGAAGCTGAACGACGGTATCTCCAACGCCGGTTGCGGGAGCTGGCCGGCTAGTGGCGTTTTTGACCGACCGACCGAGCGTTCATGTGACCGTTCACAAGAACGGTCCCGGGGGCTTGTTCAGGATGAGTCGGAAGACCGACTCCGAGTCTTCGTAGGCGTAGACAAGGTCGCCGCCCATCATCCGGGCAAGGCTGCGGGCAACGGCCAGGCCCAAACCCACCGAGTTGGGCGTGCGCCCGCCATCGTTGGCATGGTCAAAGGGTTCGAACATGGTTGCCACCCTTGACGGGAGAATCGGACCTCCAGAGTCGCGGATCTCGATCGCCACCTTCTCCGATTCGTCAACGACCTCTATGTGGATCCGGGCTCCCCCGTATCTGAAGGCATTAGTAACGAGATTGCGGACGATCTGGCGGAGGCGGGTGGGATCGGCCCACACCATTGCATTTCCGTTGAGAGGAACCTCGCGCCCTGCCTCCAGACCCAGTGTGTATACCGTTCCCGTCAGGTTCTCTACCGCGTCGATCGACGCCGGGTATACGAACATGGTGCCGGCTTCGACCCGGGTGATCGTCAAGAGATCGTCGACGATGCTGGAAATGTCGGCCGATTGCCTGGCGATCAGTCCGACGATTGCCCGCGCCTCTGTCTCATCGAATCGATCCCAGGCATCGGCCAGTTCGGTCGCAAAACCCAGAACCGCTGCCAACGGGGTCCGCAACTCGTGACTCACGCTCGCCAGGAAGTCCCGTTTGTCGTTGTCCAATGCTTCTAACTGGGCCACCCGGAGCTGGGCGAGCTCGGTTTCGCGATGGGCCCCTTCTAATTGCAGACGGGCGGATGTGAGTCGGGCCCTGCCGTCGGCAGCATCGGTGTGCAATGTGCCATCGAGGCGATGGAACTCGCGATAGGCGGCCAGTGCGCCTACGTGGTCGCCCAACTCCTGCAGGATGTCAGCTCTGAGCTCGGCGACCCTGGCGGTCGCCCGGCGGTTGTCGCTCTCCAAACTCACCGCCGCCATTTTCTCGAGTAGATCGCGAGATTCTTCGAGGCGACCGTCCTGCGTCAGCCAGGCTGTGCGGTCGAGCCCAATCTCGATCGCCAGCCAATCAAAACCCCCGGCCAGCGCCACCTCCTGCGCCACTTCGGCTTCGATCAGGGCTTGATCGCGTCGCTCGGAGGATGCATAGGCCCGTGCCAGTAGCGAGCGACCGTACGCCACGGTGTTGCGGCCGTCGTCTCCCAGGTCCAAGCCGCACGCAATGGCCTCGGCCGCCAGTTTCTCGGCCTCGGACACCAGGTGGGTCGCATCGTTGGTAGATGCGGCCATGGCCAACAGCTCAAAACCGCGGTTGATCTTTGTCATCGGAACCCGAACCGGGTCGTCCAACCGCTCAAATACCTGTTCTGCCTGTTCGAACACGAAGGCAGCCTCGCTATGGCGTTGCTCGTGGCTCAGGGCGATTCCTGTCAGGTTCAACACGACTCCCCGCCCTACTTCGTCCCCCGCCGCCTCCATAGGCCCGAAGGCACGTTCCAGATAGTCGAGGGCCGTCGAGGTATCGCCGGCGTCTCCATGGAGGTCGCCGATGGCCATCAGCGCATGACCCACCCCCCTCCCATCGGAGTGCCGTTCGAACTCGGCGAGGACTTCCATCTGCTCGGTCAGGGCCTCGTCCAACCGGCCGAGCGAACTGAGGGCCCAGGCCCGATGATGGCGGGCCCACGCAATGGACAACCGGTCCGACCGAACCTCCGCCAGGGAGATGGCCTCGTCGGCGATGCTGACGGCCTCGCTGGCGTCGAACTCGTACAACGCCGAGGCCAGTTGAATCAGCCCCTCAAGCCGGTCCTCTTCCGACTGGGCGGCAAGGACCCTTTCACGGGTGGCAGCCACGGTGTCCATTCCCTGATGATTTCGGCTGTCAAGAGGGGGTCCTTGACGCCTCGTGTGGATCAGGACCGACCAAACACCCGCACACCGTCTTCGTCGATGAACATGACCCAAGGGTCGCTGGCCCCCGGGCGGACTCCCAGGTGGGAAGGGCTGCCAGGATCGGCCGTGGTGAACGGGTCGCGCATGGGTTCCAGGGCTCCCAGGGCGCCGTCGCTGGCGATGGTCATGTAGCCGGCGAGCTGGAGCGATTCGTCTCTCTCCGGAAAGCCCAGAATAAACAGATGGAGCGTTCCGTCCTCACCCGACGCCACCTCTAGGGCGAGGAAGGCGCTACCACCCACCTCGTCCGCTTCGAAAGTGAGGATGTGTTCGACCTGGGGAGACGCGTCAGGCAGGGAGATGGTCAGCTGGCCGGGAGCCGCCGCAATGTGAAAGCGGTTGCCGTTCCTTGCCTTGAACCACTCCGTTTCGGATGCGATACCTGCAGAGGGGTCGACTTCGAGGGGAGTCGAGGTGTCGGCAATATCGAACCCGTAGAGCAACACACCGTCATCGGTGCGGGGGATGAACTGCCGGTCGAGGAGGGTCGTTTCGAACTCACCGTCCTTGAGCTGAAGGATCGTGGTGCCAGCACCAAGCCGGTTGGCGACCAGGGTTCCGTCGTCGAGAACTCGGGGAAGTTGAAACTGGAAATAGAGCTCGTCTACCAGGAGCTCCATTGGCACCTCCACGGCGTCGATGTAGTCGCCGTCACCACCGAAGTGGGCTATCCGTTGTTTAGCGCCATCGAGGAACCACCAGGTCCCGTCTGGACCTTGAGCTCCGTAGTCGGGACCGAGTAAGAACCCCTCCCCGTCGCCCGCCATTGAGGTGCCGAGGGTGTCAGGGGTCTCGCCATAGGGAATCAAGAAAACCTCCGACCAAATATTGGGCATCGCCACCGCGGCCACAGGCAGCACATAAGTACCTTCGGGCAGCGCGGTCGTTGTCGTACTCGGTGATGAAGTGGTTGACGTTGTCGAGGGTTGGGCCGTGGAGGTGGTGGAGGGAGCGGTTGTAACCGTGGTGGTCGTTGCCCCCCGGCCACATGCGACAACCAGCAGTATGACGAGAGCGGAGCGCCGACCGGTTTGCATCGAGCGAATCTACCGGCGAGAGATCAGCTGCCGATTTCAATCTCCAGGGGCGTGCGAAACCGGGGAGTGACTGTCGTTTTCCCCATCCAATCCTGCAACGCTGCTGCCTCGGTTTCAATCTGGCTCTTCCCATCCTCTCCGACGTCCTCCAGAAACCGATAAACAATCTCGCCGGTGACCCGCTGGCCCCATCCACCTACCACTCGTCCCTGCCACCACACCGTTGGTCCGGCATTGCCACTGGTATCAAACAACCGATGACCGTGATCACCGAGGTACCAGCTGCGTTCCTTCCAACCCATGACTGTGGAATCCAGGCCTGGCAGAAATGCTGCCCAGGGCTCAGGTTCGGCGATCGGCTCGTCGTCGTTCGGCAACACGTATCCGAGTGCTTCTGACAGCTGGACCTGAGTCGCGCCGATCTTTTCGACAGCTTTCCTAACTGCGGTGACGGGCCACCCGGTCCACCACTTGAGATCGGTGATGGTCCCGGGCCCGTATGCATGCAGCCACCTTCTGGCGACCTCCGCCCGGGCCTCTTCAAGATCGATCCGGGGGAGCGACTGACCCAACCAGTCTTCGGTGACAGACCAGCGGTATTGACCCGAGATCCAGCTTCCCCGGGGCCGGGTGCGAACGATCCGGGCGTCAGTGGCGAGCAAGAACAGGACCCGGGTGGAAACACCCACCTTCCCGGCCCACTTCCTCCCTTCGCCAAAGCTCAGCTGATTGGCGAGTGCAGGCACGGCCTTCGACAGCTCGGTTGCCGGTGCCTGGCCACGCGCGCGGATGGCGGCGAGGGTCTCATCGATCACCTGCTTCAGCCAGGGACCGGGTTCGTTCGTGATCCCTGACTCCGAAAGCATCCTTGCCAACCGGCGGGTCTCGGCCGGCGCCATCGGCTCGGAACAACCGGCCACCACAAGGGGAGCCAGGTCAAGGGGGACGACGAAGATGGTGCGCCGCATTCCCAGCACCCGGATGACCGATCGCTCCTCATACAGGGCATGTTCTATTTCGGGCACCGACAGAGGCCGGCTTCGGGCCCGGATCGACAGGTGGACAGTGGCGGGATCGGATGAATGGAGACCAACGAGATCACTGGCGATCTCTGCCACGGTCCCCGTGCGGGCTTCTTTCGCCAGTCGATGGCTGAGACCGAGCCGGGCCCGGCGCTCGTCCGTAGTCATCCGCCGCAAGATGCTCAGACCCGCGCCTTGCGCCGACCTAGCGCTCGACGGGTCAATTCGACCGCGACCAGGATTCCCACCGCGGTTACAAACGCCCACGTGAAAGCGACGGCGTGGTTGTCCTGGAATCGCCGGCCAAAGAGGAAGCCAAGACCGGTGGCATACGTCGCCCAGATGACCCCGGCGATGGCGATGTATCCGAGAAAACGGGTCCGGGGCAACCGGGTGATGCCGCTCGTCATGGTGATAGCGGTCCTGCCCAGGGGAATGAATCGTCCGAAGACGAGGAAAATTCCGGCCCGACGGCTCAGAGCTTTGCGAGCCCAGGCGATGCGGTCCAGCCAGCGTTCCGGCGCCTTCCGCTCGAGCACGGAGCCGAAGGTAATCCCGACTTGATAGGCAAGAAGGTCTCCGAGGATGGCGCCGCAGGCTCCGGCGGCAATCACCCCGACCAGGGGAAGGTCACCAAACCCGGCTGCGACGCCGCCGGTGATCAGTGCGGTCTCGCTGGGGACCACCGGGATGACCGAATCGAGCAGGGCGATCGCGAAAACGACCACCATAAACCATGGTGTAGCAGCAAGGCTCTCAAGGAATTCGACGGCCGCTTCGATCACTGACCCAACCTACGCGGACGGCCTACCTATGACAATCGGTGATGACCCTGAAATGACCCCAACGGCGAACCAAGGGCGCGACTCCTCCCGTAAACGATTCTGTCGAAAACAAGAAAGGTTCCAAATGCGAAAGACTTATCTGATGTTGGTGGTCCTTGCGGCCCTGCTGGTCGGTTGTGCTGGCGAGGATCGGGCGCCCACCGCCACTATCACCATCGAAGGGTTGAGTTTTGGTGCGCCAGTCTCGGTGGCGGTGGGGGAGGCGCTCACAATTCGCAACGCCGACACGGTCTCTCACACCTGGACGGCCGTGGACTTCTCCTTCAACTCCTCCAACATCAGCCCCGGCGACGACTACACCCACACCTTTGACGCTGCCGGTGAATACCCGTTTTTCTGCGAGATTCACCCGACCATGACAGGCTCGGTGACGGTGACCGGCTAGGACGCACCCCCTTAATGCCGTTGGCGGCCTCGCCGTGCCCCCTGTGAACCCATAGCTCGGGATCAGTCGTATTGTCCTAAACGGTCCTATCGGGGGACCGTCAAAGAGACAGAGGAGACTGAAAATGAAACGACTACTGGCCATTTTGGCCGCGCTGACGCTCATGGCCGCCTGTGGAGGCGATACCGGGGACACGACCACCACCGCAGCAGGTGACACGACCACAACCGATGGGGCGGCGGCACCAGCCACCTCACCGTCTGACATCGTCGCCGAAGATCAGAGTTCAGACGGCACCACCGTGACGGTGGCATCGGTGACTCTGCCATCGCCAGGGTTTATTGCGATCCACGGCAACGCCGACGGAGCTCCAGGCCCGGTGATCGGCCATTCGGAGTTGCTCCCTGCGGGCACTTCAACGGATGTGGTGGTCACTCTCGACCTGCCGCTGACGGCCACTGACATGGTGTTCCCGATGGTCCACATCGACATGAATGGGAACGGTGTCTACGAGTTCTTCCCGCCGGACGAGACCATCGACTCGCCCGGGCTCTTTGCCGATGGCGCCGTGGCTGTGGTGGGTTGCGAACTGACCGTGGCCTGACCGCGGCCCGCCATCGCTAACTCCGCGTGGGATCAGTTGCCTTAAGCCTCGTGGCCATCTTCTTATCGGGTTCGGGAACCGCTCCGGAACTCGTGGTTGAGGCGTTCGTAGCCGAGGCCGACGACCCGCTGCTGGTGTCGTATGCGGTGGCGACGGGAGATCAGCCTGACGGGTCCGGGGTGTCGCTGAGCTTCACCTCGGACTCGTCCGAGCCAATGGCGTCGGTACAACTCGCGCCTGGACATGGAGGTGTATTCCTAGCAACGGTGCGTTATCCAGCATCAGCTCTGTGGACTGTGACGGTCGCGGTGAATGGAGCTGAAATCGTGTTCAACGAAAACCTCCCCTGGCCTCACTACACCACCGAGGCCGGCCACCCCAAAGTGAAATACGACTCGAATGACCCGGGGCGATCCGGTGTCCTGGTGGCTCCTGAAGACTCGATCTATCTGGCCGCTGTGGCCGAACCCTCAAACCCGGTTGGTTGGTGGCAGATCGGATTTGGCGCGCTCGTTTTGGGTCTGGTCATCTTCGGGTGGCTGCGCCAGCGGGATAAGCGACCCCAAAAGACGGACCCGGTTCAGGCCTCCGGGGAGTGACGGCTGTCCCAGTGGGGCAATGCCCTCACACCGGCCCCAACGACCAGCCCGGCCGATAGGAGGACGAGGTTCTTGATGATGAACTCACCTTCGACTGTCAAGAACAGCGGGTTGCCGTCCTGGAAAGCGATGTCGGGGCGCAGGATCAGCACCAGAAAAGTGCCGATCATCTGTAGGGCGAACAGGAGAAGGACCAAGCGCATCATCCTGCGCGATATGAGCCCGAACCCGACCAGGATCTCGAATCCTCCCAGGACCGGAACGAACCAACTCGGGTCGACCCAATAAACCACGGAAGCCACCAGATCGGCCACCGGGGTCACCCCGGCCACCTTCAGGGCGCCAAACCAGACAAAGACCACCCCGAGTGATACCCGGAGGAGTGGAACACTTCGTCGACCGAGAAAACGAATGATCCTCAGGTCGAGGTCGCGAATCCTGGTCCAGGCGGTTTCGGCCACGACCGCAGGCGGTGCACCGGATCTCTCCGACATTGCAAAGGATGGTACCGGGAATCGGGTTCCCCTCTTCCGGGTTGAGTCGAAGGTGCTTATTGAATTGACAGCCCGTCTGGTAAACGCCAAGGTCTCGGCCGCCTATCAGGAAGTGCGATGTCTCTAGCCATTGAGGCCGAGGGCCTTACCAAGCACTACGGGTCGGTAACCGCCCTCGAAGGTCTTGACCTGTCGGTCCCGGAAGGAACCGTTATGGGTCTGTTGGGTCCCAACGGGGCCGGAAAGACAACTTCGGTGCGGATCTTCACAACCTTGTTGAAACCCGATGCCGGTTGGGCCAGGGTCAACGGGATCGACGTCACTACCCACGCCGACGAGGTACGCAGCGTCATCGGGTTGTCCGGCCAGTACGCGGCCGTCGACGAAAACCTCACGGGTTATGAGAACCTCGACATGGTCGGGCGTCTCTACCACCTGGGAAAGAGCACCAGCCGGGCCCGGGCTCGGGAGCTGCTCGACCAGTTCGATCTTGATGAAGCCGGCGATCGTCAGGTGAAAGGATATTCGGGTGGTATGCGCCGCCGCCTGGACCTGGCTGCAGCCCTCGTAGCCCGCCCGAGCGTCATCTTTTTGGATGAACCCACCACAGGTCTAGATCCCCGCAGCCGCATCGCCCTGTGGGACGTGATCGCGGATCTAGTGGCCGAAGGTGCGTCTTTGCTGCTCACCACCCACTTTCTCGATGAAGCCGATCGGTTGGCCGACAAGATCGGTGTTATCGATCACGGCCGTGTCATCGCGTTGGGCACTGCCGACGAGCTCAAGGCACAGGTGGGCGGTGAGCGCCTGGAGTTGACCGTGTCTTCTCACGATCAGATCGCCCCCGCGGCCAGCGTGCTGAAGGCGGTGGGAGTAGGCGAGGTTTCGATCAACGAACACGCCCGACACCTCACCGTGCCGGTCTCCAGTGAGGGTCAGACCCTGATCGAGACCATACGCGCTCTCGACCTTCAGGGACTCAAGGTGCTCGACCTAACCCTGCGCCGACCCACCCTCGACGATGTCTTTATGACACTGACCGGTCACGCTGCCGAGGAGGAGGCCAACACGTGAAGTCGATAGCCATGGCCCTTTCCGATGGCGCGGTGGTAGCCAAGCGCAATCTCTTGAAGATCACGCGTGTGCCCGACCTGCTGGTCTTTTCCACGATCCAGCCGATCATGTTTGTCCTCCTCTTCGCCTACGTCTTCGGTAGCGCCATCGACGTCCCGGGTGTTCCGTACCGGGAATTCTTGATGGGCGGGATCTTCGTCCAGACCTGTATCTTCGGAGCCACGATTACCGGATCGGGCCTCGCCGACGATATGAAGAAGGGGATCATCGACCGCTTCCGATCGTTGCCCATGGCCCGGTCGGCCGTACTGATCGGACGCACGACCAGCGACCTTCTCAACAACACCCTCGTGGTTGCGATCATGGCTCTGACCGGCCTGGTAGTTGGGTGGCGGATTCGCTCCTCCTTCTTGGAGGCAGTGGGCGGCTTCGGCTTGTTGTTGCTCTTCGCTTATGCCATCTCGTGGGTGATGGCCACGGTGGGTTTGTGGGTGAGCAGCGTTGAGGTGGTCAACAACGCTTCGTTCATCGTGATCTTTCCGCTGACCTTTATCGCCAATACTTTTGTGGACAGCGCTGGTCTTCCCAACTTTCTCAGGAGGGTCGCGGAGTGGAACCCGGTGTCGGCGGTGACCCAGGCGGTTAGGCAACTCTTTGGCAACATCAGCCCCCTGATGCCCACGTCCGAGGCTTTGCCGCTGCGATACCCGGTGCTCGCCTCTCTCATCTGGATTGCCATCATCCTGGCTGTCTTCATCCCGTTGGCGGTGAATAGGTATAAGAAGGCAGCCAGCCGCTGAGGGTCAGGTGAGGGGGAAGGGCGATTGCACCCACCAGGGGCGCATCGAAGGTTGGATCGACACCACCCACTTGACCCACCAGAAGCCACGTCTGCCCGGTGCGACGATCCGGACCGGGTATCCATGACCGTGACTCAGCGGCTCCCCACCCACGGCCGTCACCAGATAAACCTCAGCAAGGTCATGCATCGGAAAACGGCGGGCATAACCCGTCGCTGACCGCACTTCGAAGCTGCGCCATTCCTCGGCCGACAGGAGGTGATCGAGCCTCACCCCTTCCCAGGTCTGCCTCGAATACCAACCTCCGGTGCAGTCGAGCAGCGCATCGAATTCTTGATGAGGCTGGCGGTTGATGGTCCTCAGGTCGATCTCCGCACCGGCGATGTCCACCCGCCAGGCGACTTCATCGATGGTGGGCACCCGGTCGTCGAACCACGAGGTAACCGGGAGGGCTTGCGGATCACCCGATCCCCGTTCGTGCGAACCGGTGAAACGTCGGTTGGCGCCCGGCCAACCCAACGCAACCAAAGCCTGCTGCCAGCCGAGCCACGTTATAGCGCCTCCTGAAATCAGAACGGTGCCTCGAAGCAGGGCGCGGCGATCAAGGTCGGTGGCGCGTGGAGGGACCGGGTGGCGCAGAAAGTGTTGGATCGCCATGACCAGGGCGATCACGGCGGCTCCAACATGGACCTGCATCACCGTCAAGGGCCCGATGTGAGTTGTCAGACCGGTCGAGTGGACGACACCACTGAGCAATGCGGTCAGGGTGAGACCAAGGAGAACCAGCGAGGTCCAGTTTCCCTTTCGCCGGTGTCGCAGACCCCGCTGGATCACCAGCGATTTCCAGGGCCCCAGGAGGAGGATGCCCAGCGCGAGCACGCCGTGAACGGTGGCCAGATCGAGCGGCCAGTCCACCCCGATTGTGTTGGAGGCGAGTCCAGATAAGACGGCCAGGACCAACAACGAACCAAGGGCGAGGTTGGTGCGTCGTCCACTCATCGCCCAACGAGGTTACGGGAGGGCCATCAGTAGACGGTCGATCACAGCAGTCTCACTGATATCGTCATCTTTCCCTTGGCCAGGCTTTCTTATCGGCCAGAATTTGACCCCATGCGGTTCCGTCGCCAAGAGAGTGGTTCGGTTATGGCCTGTCTTGGCGTTGTGGCCGCTTTCATGACCATTCCGGTGGCGGCGCTTGATTCCGACGTTCCTGCCCTGGCAGCGGAGGCGACACTCCTGTTCACCGGTGATGTCCTCCCGCATACGCCGGTCACCGGTAGCGCCGCCCGTTATGGCCAGGCAAGCGGGACTACATACGACTTCGCGCCGATCTTTTCTGAGGTGGCACCAGCCATCGCCGCCGTCGACTGGGCCGTCTGTCATCTCGAAGTGGCGATCGGCGTGCCCGGGGTGGTGTCGTCGCCCTTTCCACTTGTCGCCGCACCGGCCGCAGTCGCGCTCGGTCTGGCGGCAGCGGGCTTTGATGCCTGCTCGACCGCTTCCAACCATTCCCTCGACTTCGGGGTGGAGGGAGTCCACTCCACGATTGCCGCCCTCGACTACGTGGGACTTGCCCATACCGGCACCGCCATGGATCCCGGAACTGTCAACGGGATTCTCTATGCGGTCGATGGCCTGGTGGTTGGCCACGCTTCTTATAGCTACGGCTTCAACGGTTTCTCGGTGCCGGGCGAGCAACCCTGGCTGGCGAACCTGATCGATCCCGACCGGATTGTCATCGACGCCGCCCGTTTGCGAAGGGTTGGAGCCGAGTTTGTGGTCGTGTCGTTGCATTGGGGGGCCGAGTACAACTCCAACCCGATTGCCTTTCAGACAGAATTGGCCGCAAGGCTGGCGTCATCCGACGATATCGATCTCATCGTTGGTCACCATGCCCACGTTGTCCAACCACTGTTGTGGATCAATGGCAAACCGGTCGCATTTGGCCTCGGCAACTTCCTCTCCAACCAGACCGATGCCAATACACAGGACGGCGTGATGCTGATGGTTCGGGTAGTCGAGAGCGATGGAACCTGGGCGCTCGACGAGATGGTGGCGGTCCCTACGTGGGTCGACCGTCGCAACGGTCACATGATTCGCTCCGCGTCGGGTTCGTCGTTGCCGGTGCTGTCGGCCTCGGCGGGACGAACCGCCGACACCCTCGGGGTCATGGGTGCAACCGTTCAGGTTTTATCTGTTGACCAGGCGAGAAGTTGGGCCTTGGCGCCCGAGATTGCAGCCCGTTTGAGCTCGATCTGTGCTCGCGGCGGTTGTTAACCCACCCCGATCAATCTGCTTTCACGGTGATGATGTAACCGCCCGGCCCGGAGCCACTTTCGTCGATCACAGAGATCACGTAGTTGCCGGTCACTGGAGCCCTAAAACTGACCTCGGCGTCAAGACCGAGGACTCCGCCTGCTGAATCTGAGTCGGAGGCGACGAACTCCTCTTCCGTGTTGCCGAAATAGTCGACTGCGATGCCGGCGTCGGTGCTGGAGGAAGTAACTCGTATCGTGACCGTGTCACCTTCCGTGAGTTCCATCCCGAACCAGTCGAATGGCGAAGTTGATCCAACAGGAGCGGTTGAACGAGGCTCTGTCGATCCGACGCGTTCGTGGTTTGAAGAAGCGATCGACTGAGGTAGCGCCCCCCAAACTCCAAACTGTCGTGGCCAATCATGGAGTCAAAAGCCAGCAAAAGGCGAGTTAAACGGCTAAATGGTCCGATACCAGGCGGCGGTAGCGGCCCCGATCTCCTCACCTGAGTCTTCCTGCAGAAAATGGTGCCCCGGCACCTTAACTGTCTCCTGGTGGGGCCATCCGGCGGTCGCTGGGGCAATGCCTGAACTGAAGAAACCCGGCTCGGCATGGACGTAGAGCTTGGGAATCTGGCTCGAACGCAACCAGCGGTTGTAGTCGGACACGATTTCGTGAACATCGGTCGGCTCTCCGTCGAAGGGGATCTCGCGAGGCCAGGTGAGCGTGGGTCGTCGTGCCTCCCCGGGTTCGAGGTAAGGCCGCCGGTACTCGGCGAGCACTTTCGGGGTCATCGGCTCCAGCACCGATGCCGGCAACACTCGCTCGACAAAGTAGTTCTTCTGGAGCACGAGTTCCTCACCGGCCTCCGAGCGAAAGCCACGGAAGATGGAGCGGGCCTGCTCGGGCCATTGTTCCCATCCCAACGGACCTATCAGTGCCTCCATATAGGCGATCCCTTTGACGGCCTCCGGATGGCGATAGGCCCAGTCGAAGCCGAGAGCGGACCCCCAATCATGGATCACCAGCGTGACAGAGTCGGTGACCTCGAGAGCCTCCAACAAGGCATCGAGGTATCGCCGGTGTTCGACGAAGCGGTAGCTGCCGGGACCACTTTCGGCCAGTTTGTCCGAGTCGCCCATGCCGATGAGATCCGGAGCAATACATCTTCCGAGGCTGCTCAGTGATGGGATCACCTTTCTCCACAGGAACGACGAAGTCGGGTTGCCGTGGAGAAAGACGATCGGGTTCCCCTCACCAACCTCGACGTAGGCCATTCTTTGCCCCAACACCGAGGCAAACCTCTTGTCGATCACACCACGTGCTCCTGGGCCTCGGCCAGGCGGGCTGCCAGAACCTTCAGCATCGCCGATGCCAACCGGGGTTGGGTCTCCACCAGCTCCTCGAAATCGCGGCGGCCTATTGCCAAGCCTTCTACCTCGGTGACCGCGTGGACCCTCGCAGTACGGTGGCGATCGGTAAGCAGGGAGAGTTCGCCGAAGAATGCGCCGGGTCCCAGCTCGATCTTGCGGCCGCCGTCTAGGTCGACCTCGACGCGGCCGGCCTCGATCAAGAAAATCCCAGAGCCGGCCTGGCCCCGCTCGACCAGCACGTGACCAGCCCGGACAGTAAATGGCGTGGCCAGTGACGCGATGGCGGCGAGGGTCTCGCTGGGAAGATCGGTGAATAGCGGGATTAGTCGGAGTTGGTCAGGGCCGGCATTGCTCATGGGGTGGTCACGTTATCTGGTGCAAAATGGGTCTGTGGAGACCTCGGGGAACCTCGGTTTGCCAAGGCCAAACGTAGGATCCAACGGATGCCCGCCGCCGAACCCGCCTGTCTACTAATCGCCGACATCTCCGGGTACACCAAATATCTAGCCGGTGTCGAGCTTGACCATGCCCATGACATCCTGGCCGATCTCGTCGGCACGATCGTAAAAAGCCTCCAACCACAGTTCAGGCTGGCCGGTCTCGAGGGCGATGCTGTCTTCGTCTATTCACCCACATCCGAGGTCGACGGCTCGGTTCTTCTGGATGTCATCGAGTCGACCTATTTCTCGTTTCAGCGTCGGCTCGATTCGATCAACCGCGCCTCAGCCTGTGAGTGCAATGCGTGCCGGCTGATGCCAGCTCTCGATCTCAAGATCGTCGCTCATCACGGGACCATTTTGCGCCATGAAGTCGCTGGTCGTCAGGAGTTGCTGGGGAGCGACGTGATCGTCATACACCGACTACTCAAGAACCAGGTCAAGGAGACCCTGGGAATAAAGGCATACGCGTTAATCACTGATTCTTGTATCGAGGCCACGAGCCTAGAACCGCAACTGCTCGACATGGAACGGTATTGCGAGTCTTACGACCTTGGTGAGGTCTGTGGTTGGGCCCACGACCTCCAGCGAGCCTGGCAACGCCACCATGACCAGCAACGGGTCCAGGTCGACCAAGAGGGCGCGATGTACACCCGCACTGTGGAGATACCGGCCCCGCCTGCCCTCGTTTTCGAGCTGATCACATCGCCTCGGCACCGTCCGGCATGGGCCGCCGACCCGATGACGATCGAAGAGCACGCCGGGACATCACGGCGGGGAGTGGGGACGGTCAACCATTGTGTCCACGGAGATGGGATGGTGCTTGAGGAGGTGCTCGATTGGCGGCCGCCTGAGTACTGGACGGTGCAGTTCGAGGTGCCTGGAGCCATGGTGGGAATGATGACTGACTCGGTTGAGCCCTTCGGGGAAGGCTCGAAGGTCACGATGCGCATGCGGGTAGTGGAGCCGGTGGCTCCACGAGCCCGTCGGGAGATGCTTGCGGTCGTGATCCCACTGATCGACGCGGCCGCCGATGGTCTGGAGAGCTATGTGGTGGCCCATCCAGTCAAAGTCGAGACGGTGGAGCTGCCAGCCACCGACGAGGCCTTGAGATTGGCAACTGCCGTTCTGGGTTGATCGATGGTGGCCTGAAAACTGATCGAAGCCCATCCGCCGGGGAGGAAGTGCGGCGGATGGGCTCGTGATTGAGTCGGACCGTCTCAGGCGTCGGGATCTTCGTTGACTGGAGGAGTCAGCCAGAAGCCGCGGCGGACTCGAACCTGTGCGTTCACGAAGTTCTCGATCCGCTGGGGAGCGTTCTCCTTGATCTCGGCGGCCCGTTCCTCGGTTATGCGGCCGTCGGCCACCAGCTCGTCGACCTTCTCATTGAGGGCCGCCACCAGTCCGTCGACCAGAGTCTCGACGTCCACACCGTTGTCTTCTGCCACTTCCGCAAGGGTGGCGCCATCAGCCAGCGCCTCTCGGAGATCGGCGTTCTCGATCCCGATGATGTCGGCCGCCGCCTCGAAGGAGGCCAGACCCGGGCCCCGGCCAAGGAAGTGACCACGTTGTCCCCCCAGGTTGGTGGCAAGGTAGTCGGCCACCGTGTCCGCCTGCGCTTCCGTCAAGGTGCCGTCCTCGACGAGCGGGTCAAGCACCCCCCGCCAGCGGTCCGAACGGTCATCACTGTCCGCGAGTGTCTCGGTGGTCGACTCCTGGGCGGTCGCAGAGCGAGGCCCGAACACGGTCGTCCCGAGTATCAACCCGAGAGCAACTGCGACTCCGGCCAGTGGTAACACCTTCTTGAGTTCCATGATGGGCTCCTTTCGTTCCTGGTCTGCCATCACCTACCAAGCATGAGCTACGGACCTGAGAGCGGTCCTGGTACGACCTGAGAGTTGACCGAGAGTTCAGACACTCCCAGCCGCCGGAACCCGGAAGCTGATCATGGCTCCACCATCTGGGACGTTGGCTGCCGCCACGCTGCCACCGTGACCTTCGATGATGGCGGCGACGATGGCCAGGCCCAATCCGGAGCCTCCGCTGCGACGGCTACGGGAGGGATCGGCTCGATAGAAGCGGTCGAAGACCAAAGGCAGGGCTTCGGGTGGGAAGCCAGGCCCGTCATCGGCGATGCTCGCCACGACCCACCCGTTCTCAATGGCGAAACTGAGACTGGCCGCCGTCCCCGGTGGGGTATGAATCCGGAGATTTGCCAGGAGGTTGGCGAGCACCTGGGTGAGCCGCTCGTCATCGCCTTTGACCATCACTCGATCCATCCCAACCCTGCGCACCGGACGACCCGGGTCGATTGCCTCGTGGTCGGCGATGGCATCGCGTGCGATCACGGCCAGGTCGACCGGCCGATAGTTCAGCGAAGCACCGGCTTCGGCCTGATCGCCCAGGTCGAACCTGGCCAACAACATCAGGTCCTCGACTAGACGGCCCATGCGTTTGGTCTCGGCCTCGATCCGACGCATGACCCGTTCCCTCTCGTTGGGATCTGCCAGGCCGCCTCGTCGCTCGAGTTCGGCATATCCCGAAATCGCAGCCAGGGGGGTGCGGAGTTCGTGGGAAGCATCTGCCACGAACTGCTTGAGACGCTCATTGGCCCTGTTTTCGGCCGTGAACGCCTCCTCGACGCTCGTCAACATCTCGTTGAGAGAGGTTCCCAACCGCCCCAACTCGGAGTCCGGGTCAGCCTCCGGAACCCGCTTGGTGAGATCGCCCGCGGCGATAGCGGCGGCGGTATCGATCATCCTCTCCACTGGCTGCAGACCCCGGCGAACGGTCAACCAAACCCCCCCGATCCCCAGCAGCAGAACCAGGCCACCGCCAGTCAAAAGCCGGCGGGTGAGCGCCGCCTCAGCTGCGGACACATCCCGAAGCGTATGGGCAAGAACAAAAACCCGGCCGTCGGGTGCTTCGGCGGCGAGCGCCCGATATTGCTCGTCGCCGCTTACCGATGGCACTGTGAACAGGCGACCGCGGCGAAGTGGCACGTCAGCGAGGCCGGAGGTGTCGGGCAGCGGGTCGAACCGCCCCGGAAAACCGGACGGGAATGATCGTTGGACCTCACCGTTCTGATCCAGAATCACTACCGCCAGGGTGCGGCCGACCGGTTGCTGATCGCCCCCGAGGGCGGGGAACACATCGGCAGCCGAAGCCGTGCGGAGTCGATCCTCGATCTGGTTGAGCAGAACCAGCCTGGTTGATCGGACGGCGACCACTCCCAACAGAGCGACCACCACGAGGACCAGCGCCGTGAAGGCCAGGATCAACTTGGCCCGAAGGGTCACGGTCGGGTGGGTGAACGGAGGACGTAACCGACTCCGCGCACCGTCTGGACTCTGACCCCGGCCCCTTCCCCGAGCTTGCGGCGTAGATATCCGATGTAGGTCTCGACGATCCCCGAGTTCCCACCGAAGTCGTACTCCCACACGTAGTCGAGGATCTGATCTTTGGAGAGGACATGATCCCGATTGAGCATCAGGTATCTGAGTAGTCGGAACTCGGTGGGGGAGAGTTGAACCTCTTTCTCATTCACCAACACCTGATGGGCATCCTCGTCGAGGACAATCTCCCCAACGGTGAAACGGCGGGGCGCCGTCTGGTCGCCGGCTGTCCGGCGAAGCAGAGCCTCGACCCGGAGCGTCAACTCCTCCAGGCTGAAAGGCTTCCTGATGTAGTCATCGCCCCCTTGCCGGAAGCCAGTGCGGAGGTCGTCCAGCCCATCGCGGGCGGTGAGGAAAACAACCGGCATCTGGTGGCCGTCCCGGCGCAGACGCCGACAGACCTCAAAACCGTCGATGTCGGGAAGGTTGACGTCGAGTACCACCAGATCGGGTGGTTCCGACTTCACGGCCCTGAGGGCGTCAAAACCGGTCTGTTCGGTACGGACTTGATACCCCGAAAAGCGCAGGGCACTAGCCACAAGATCGGCAAGAGAGTCTTCATCGTCGACCACGAGTAGTCGCATCGGATCGGTCATTTGAGACCTAATTATCCCTGTGATCCTCACGGTTCAACCAGAACTTCCTGAGAGTTTGCCGAGGATCTCTTATGAGAGCCTTTTCATGGTCCCCTCATGGAGATCTCACAGGGGAACACGATGATGTCTTCAGTTCTGCAAACAAGGAGAAAAATCATGCAGACAAGAGAAATGTGGACCCGTAACAAGTGGCGGGTTGTCGGTGGTGCGGCTGCTTTGACTGCCCTGGGAGTCACGGGGCTCGCCCTGGCCGATTCCGAAGACGACAGCCTTCCGGCCGAGGGGATCACGCTTCAGGATCTCCAGACGCTTGACACGTTCGACTCGCCCGATGTGGTCACGGTCGACCCGGGAGGTGGGCTGAGCGACCTCGACTCGCCCGCCGGAGTTACCGGGACGGATTCGCCCGATAGCCCTGACTCGCCTGACGACTCGCCCGCCGGAGTTGCCGGGACGGATTCGCCCGATAGCCCTGACTCGCCTGACGACTCGCCCGCCGGAGT